>JBCBSC010000005.1:0-214497 GCA_039819385.1 Pseudomonadota bacterium
GGCAGTAATTTGTTCGCACAACGGATTTTCCGATCGAGCGGAATACCGGCTGTATTTCCGAGTGAGGAAAATTCGTTGTGCGAACAAAGGACAAGCGAGAAACCGCGCAATCGGTGACGGATGCGGGCTATAACCAGTTTGCGATAGCTTCCGGTTAGCTGGCTGCTCTGGCGCGGTCGATCGCTTCGACGATCAGGCCGCGCGCATCTTCCGCGCCGTGCCAACCGCCGATCTTCACCCACTTGCCGGGCTCGAGATCCTTGTAGTGCTCGAAAAAGTGCTCGATCTGCTGCAGGCTAATGTCCGGCAGGTCCGAGTACTCCTCGATTTTCTCGTAACGGCGCGAGACGTGGGTTGACGGCACGGCAATGATCTTCTCGTCCTGGCCGGCGTTGTCTTCCATGATCAATACGCCGACGGGACGAACGTTGATCATGCAGCCCGGCATCAGCTCGCGCGTGTTGCACACGAGCACGTCGATCGGATCGCCGTCGTCCGACAGCGTATGCGGCACGAAGCCATAGTTCCCGGGATATGCCATCGGCGTATACAGGAAGCGGTCAACGACCAGCGTGCCGGCCTCTTTATCCATCTCATACTTGATGGGCTGACCGCCCGCCGACACTTCGATGATGACGTTGACGTCTTCCGGTGGATTCTCGCCGATGGAGATGGCGTCGATACGCATGTGCTTGTCCTTGTGATCTCGCCGGTACTCGGGACGCGAACTTTAGGCCAACTGCCCATCGGTTACCACCTCACAAGTCGCGGACACATCGGAAATTATTCGTTTTTTTAGATCACTGTATAGATTTTTAACTGTTTTACAGATCATTCTTTCCGCTCTAGAGTTTCGGCATTCGTGACACACTCAGTGGCAGACAGGGAATCCCAGCATGCATCAACTCAACGTGGACGTTGCCGTTATCGGCGCCGGCTCGGCCGGCCTCGCGGCCTACCGGGCAGCACTCGAATCGACCTCGAGCGTCGTACTCATAGAAGGCGGCGAGTACGGTACCACCTGCGCAAGAGTGGGCTGCATGCCCAGCAAACTGCTGATCGCCGCCGCTGAAGCCGCCGAAGCCAGCCGGCTGGCACCCGCATTCGGGGTGCACACGGGTGGCCTGCATATCGACGGCCGCGCCGTCATGCATCGCGTGCGCCGGGAACGCGACCGCTTCGTGGGTTTTGTCGTCGATACGGTGAACGACATACCCGCCGGGCATCGGCTGCGCGGCCGGGCCGTTTTCGCCGACGACCACACGCTCGAGGTGGGTGAGCACACGACAGTGACTGCCGCACGCATTGTCATCGCCACCGGCTCCTCGCCCGCGTGGCCAAAGCACTTCGACGCCGCCGGCGACCGTCTTGTCGTCAACGACGATATCTTCGAGTGGCGGAGTCTTCCCAAGAGCATCGCGGTCTTCGGTCCAGGCGTCATTGGACTCGAACTGGGACAGGCACTTCATCGGCTGGGCGTAAAAGTGCACATGTTCGGCATTGGCGGCGGCGTCGGGCCTTTGACGGACCCCGAAATTCTGGCCTATGCCGGTAAGACCTTCGCCGGAGAGTTCTTCCTCGACGCGAACGCAAGGGTTTCGTCGATCGAACGCTCGGCCGACGGCGTGCGCATCGTTTACGCCGGCACGGACGGCAGGCCTCAGACAATCGACGTCGACTATCTGCTCGCCGCCACCGGTCGGCAGCCAAACGTCTTCGGACTCGGGCTCGAAAACACGAGCCTTCCGCTCGATGAGCAGGGCATACCGCAAGTGGACGAGTACACAATGCAGATCGGCGACTCGCACGTTTTTCTCGCGGGCGATGCGACGGACAGCAGGCCGCTCCTGCACGAGGCCGCGGACGAGGGCCGCATCGCGGGTTCGAACGCCGGGCACTTCCCGGCTGTCAGGCCGGCCGCCAGACGCTCAGCGCTCGGCGTCGTCTTTTCCGATCCGCAGATCGCGATGATCGGCGCAAGCCGCAGCGAACTTGCCCATCGCCGAATTGTCGTCGGCAAGGTGTCGTTCGAGAATCAGGGCCGCAGCCGCGTCATGCTAAAGAACAAGGGCTTGCTGCACGTCTACGCAGACGCCAACACCGGTCTGTTTCTCGGTGCCGAAATGTTCGGGCCGAGCGCCGAACACATCGGGCATCTGCTCGCGTGGGCGCATCAGTCGAAACTCAGCGTTGCCGATATGCTGGCAATGCCCTTTTATCATCCGGTTGTCGAGGAAGGTCTGCGTACTGCGCTGCGCGATGCGTGTGCGCAGCTCGCGGATTGCGGACTCAAGGCCGCTTAGCAGCACGGGCGGTCGTTTGCTAACAGCGTCAAGAGGTTCGGGCACAGCGCTTTGGTGAATTGCATCACGTTGCGCGCTTGCGCATTATGCTATCCATGTAGGTGAAGGAGGTTCTGCATGGATGAACGGCAGGTTTGTGAACGCGTAGTCCCGGTACACAATCTTCAAGACTACTTCCGCGAGTCGATCGACAGCGTAATGGCCGGCCAGGGCGTCGAAGTCGATCCGCATGCCACACACTATGTGGTCAACGTCATGACCCTGTTCTCCCGCTCGGAAGACTTCTACGATGACGACGGCGAGACTTTCGGTATTCGCCCGCTGGCGCTAATGCTTGCCGATGCAGCAGACGCGCCCTCTCCCGAACAACGCAACCTGATACTCCGCCGCATCGGCGACGTAACGCTGTTTGTCGCCGGTTTTTTTGTCGATACTCTTCGCGACAAAGCGGTAGACATCGACTACTACACCCACATGGGCGAAAGCGCTTACGGCTCCTTGTCCGACGAAGTCCGCGGGACGTTTCACGGCAACGCGTTTGCAGACATTTATCTCGAGCTTGCAACGAAGTTCAGAATACTTACGGATGTGCTGAACGAGGTACGCGACAGCACCGGTCTGCGCTCGGAACAGGACCTGCTTCGAACCTACGAGATATGGCGCAAAACCGGTAGCCGGCGCGCAGAAAAAGTCCTCAGGCAGCAGGGCATCGTCCCGCTTGCCGGCAAGCCGCTGCACTAGTGCACCCCAGGGTCGGGTAAGCATGCTCGCCGAACTGCAACAACAGCTCACAGACATCTATCGCATCGATGCGACGCACGATGTCCGCGACTATCTGATCACGGACCCGCGGCTCGCCAAGCTCCTGAGCCAGGACGCCATGCTGAGCAACACCGACGAAACCCTGCTGGTGTCCGAAGACCAGCAGGGCATGCTGCTTTCGCTGTTCCTCGACGGCGACATGCTAGAGCGTCTCGAAGCTCTGCACCCGCTCGAAGCTCTCGGGCCGCATCAGCTCGACGACTTCTGGAAAGTGCTCGAAGGCGTCAGCCACTTCAACTGCATGACCTGGAAAGCGAGCCGCGATCGCAGCGTCAGTTTGCTGGAGCTCGAACTGCAGGGCGAGATCGACAAGTGCATTGCAACGCTAATGCTCGCCGAGCAGCAGAACAACGAACTGCTCGCGGACCGGGTGCATGGCTGGCTGTTCGAGGAGGTGCGCTATAACGACGAACTCAGCGACGACGAGCGGGCCCGCTACCGCGCCGCCAACGATTACGCGGCGCGCTACTGCCACAGGCTTTGCCAGCGCTGGCAGAACGGCGGCGATCTTCCCGTCGATGAACTACGGCGATTCTTTCGCCTGCAGCTAAACGATAAAATCAGCCACATTCATTCCCAGGCGTGGGCGGCTAACTGATAGATAGCGGACTCAGCGCTGCCGCGAACCGCTACGCATATCCGAGTTCTTCGATTTCCGCATCGTCGAAGCCGAAGTAGTGAGCGAGTTCATGGATTAGCGTACGTTCGATCTCGAACTCCAGTTCGCGCCGCCCGAGGCCAAGCGCAAGATGCGCTTCGCGAAACAGGTAAACGACGTCGGGCAGTTCGGCAAGGTATTCGCCGCCGCGCTCCGGCAGCGGAATTCCGACATAAAGACCTAGCAGGCCTTCGCCGCCCGGGTCCATGTCCGCGTCCGGAACGTCGAGCACCAGCAGTTCGACGTTGTCGAGCGCTTCATGCACCCAGTCCGGCAGGCGCTCTACCGCGCGCTGCACAACAGTGTCGAAATCGCTCCGATCCAAAAGCCAGCTTCCTGCTATCCGTTACCAGCGAGGATAGCAGCCCCGGTCTCCCGCGCGAACGCCGCCTCGTCTATCGCCAGCCGGCGCGGTCGAACACCTTCACGGCTTCGGCCTGATGCCTGCCAAGCTCTGCCGCGTCCAGCGTATCCGGTTGAAACTCTCCCAGGGCGGCCAGCGCCGGCGAACCGGGTAAACCGGCCACGGCCGGATACTCGTGATTGCCGTCGGCAAAATAGCGCTGCGCGGCGTCGCTGGTCAGGTACTCCAGAAAGCGGATGGCATTGTCGCGATTGGGCGCGGTACTCACGAGACCGGCGCCGCTCACGTTGACGTGCGTGCCGCTGTCGCTCTGATTCGGAAAGATCACACCGACCGCATTCGCAACTTCGCGCTCGGCCGGATCGTCGGAAGCCGCCAGCCGCGCCAAATAATAGCTGTTCACAACCCCGATGCCGCACTCTCCGCTGGCGACGGCACGAATCTGCCCCGTGTCGTTACTCTGCGGCGGCCGGGCGAAATTGGCGACCACACCGCGCGCCCAGGCTTCCGCAGCATCGGGCCCCTGCCTTGAGATCATGCTGGCCAGCAGCGAGATGTTGTAGATGTTGCCGGAAGAGCGAATGCAGACTTTGCCCTGGTGAGCCGGATTCGCAAGATCGGCGTAGGTCGCAAGCGGTGCGGGCTCACCGGCCGCCCGGTTGTAAACGATGACGCGCGCCCGCGTGGACAGGCCAAACCAGAGGCCGTCCGGGTGCTGCAGATAACCGGGAATCCGCTCCTCGAGGAGCGCGGAACGAACCGGTGCGAACACGCCGGCCTCTTCCGCGCGCCATAGGCGGCCGGCATCCACGGTAATCAGAAGATCCGCGGGGCTGAACTCGCCCTCGCTGCGGATTCGCTCGATGAGCTCGTCGGCACCCGCCTCGATCAGCTTGACGTCTATGCCGGTTGCGGCGGTGAAATCGTCATACAGCCTAAGGTCCGTGTCGTAGTGCCGCGACGAATACACGTTGACGACGGCGTCTTCATCTCCGGCCGCTGCCTCGGCCGGCACGCCGGCGACCGGCGGGTCCTTCTGGCCGCAGGCCGCCAATAAGAGCGTGACAGTAAGGAAAGCGAAGAAACGGTTAGACATAGCGGGATTCCGGTGGTGGTTTGCAGTTGCGGATATTATTGCGAATGAGTCGTATTCGCAATAAATACCTCAAGCGGGTGAAACGAATACGCTGCCCGGCAGGGGCGTCACGCTGACCC
Organism: Pseudomonadota bacterium; assembly: GCA_039819385.1. Classification (GTDB taxonomy): domain Bacteria; phylum Pseudomonadota; class Gammaproteobacteria; order Steroidobacterales; family Woeseiaceae; genus UBA1847. The sequence continues at coordinate 5,363 of JBCBSC010000005.1, forward strand.
GGCAGCCGGGCTCGAAATCGTGCGGCCGCAGAAGTTTGACGAACAGGCGCGCGCCCTCACCATCCGTTACTTCGACCAGATCGTCCGGACCGGCGATACGGATATCGTTGAGCAGCCGGCCGCTCGCATCCGTAGCGAGCGTAAGCGACTCGGGCCGGACGCTCAGCTCCAGGCTCGCGCCGCTCTCCGCGAGCGCGCTCTCCGAAGCGGGCGACACGCAATCGAGCGGCCAGTCTCCGAAGCTCGTTTGCAATACGTTACCGTGACGCACCGCCGGCAGGCTCTGGGCCCGGCCGAAGAGGCGTGCAACCGTTGCGTTGGCCGGCTTGTCGAACAACTCCCGGGGCGTGCCCGTTTGCAAGACGTATCCCTCGCGCAGGACAACGACCTGATCGGCGAGCGCCATGACGTCGTCGGGATCGTGGGTAACGAATAAACCGACGGTACCGCTCCGCCGCACCGTCTCCCGCGCCTCTATGCGCAGCGCCCGCCTGAGTTCCTGATCGAGATTCGCATAAGGCTCGTCGAACAGCAGCGCCCGCGGCGACGGCGCAAGCGCTCTGGCCAGCGCGACGCGCTGCCGCTGGCCTCCCGACAAGGTGTGCGGATAACGCCCGGCTTCTGCGCTCAAACCCACGAGTTCTAGCAGCTCGGCCACGCGTGCGCTACGCTCTCGCTCCCCGACACCGAAACCCACGTTCCCTGCGACCGTCATGTGTGGAAACAGCGCGCCCTCCTGGAACACCAGACCCACGGGCCGTTGCTCCGGCGGCAGATCGAATCCCTTCCGTCCGAGTAGCGTGTCGTCAAGCCGAATTTCGCCGGCCTGCGTCGGCAGCAAACCTGCAGCGAGCCCGAGCAACGTCGACTTGCCGCAGCCCGAAGGACCGATCACGCAGGTGATCTCGCCGGGCCCGGCAGTAAAGCTGACATTGTTCAGGACGGGGCTTTTGTCGTACGCGTAATGAATCGAATCGAAAAACAACATTGTTCGGTCCGGCCCTGCGGATTAGAGCGGCCTTATTCAAAGACGGGCGCCAGTCTATGCTGACTGCGGCACGCAGTACCAGCCGGCTATGGCTGTTGCCGTCCCTGCTGGCCGCCGGCATCGTGGCGCTGCCCCTGCTCGCCGTGCTGCTGTCGCTGGCGACGCCGGGCGGAGCAGCGTGGCAGCACATCGTCAGCACGGTACTGCCCGGCTACGTCGGCAACACCATTGGCCTGATGCTGCTGGTTGGCGTTCTGTCGCTGATCCCGGGAGTCGGCTGCGCGTGGCTCGTTGCGGCCTGCGAGTTCCCGGGGCGGAAACACTTCGACTGGCTGCTGGTGCTGCCGCTGGCGGCGCCGGCCTATGTAATCGCCTACGCCTACACGGACCTGCTCGATGTGTCGGGCCCCGTGCAAAGCGGGCTGCGCGCCCTGCTGGGGCTTAAGCCGGGCGAATTCGCAATTGGCGGGATTCGCTCGCTGCCGGGCGCCGCGCTCATGTTGTCGCTCGTGCTCTATCCGTACGTCTACCTCCTGACCCGGACCAGTTTCGCCCGCCGCTCCGGCGCTCAGTTCAACGCTGCCAGAGTACTGGGTCTGTCTCCATACCGGGCGTTCTGGCGCGTGGCAATCCCGGCGGCGCGGCCGGCGATTGCGGGCGGGCTGGCGCTGGTCCTCATGGAAACGCTGGCCGATTTCGGCGTCGTCGACTACTTTGCCGTGCCGACGCTCAGTACGGGCGTATTCCGCACCTGGATTGGCCTTGGCGATAAGACCGCAGCACTTAGGCTTGCCGCGCTCATGCTGCTGTTCGTCGCTATGCTCGTGAGCTTCGAGGGATTGAGCCGCAGGGGACAGCCTGACCCGCGCGATCAAAGCCGCGCCGTTCCCATGCGGCTCAAGGGCTGGCGGGCAGCGGCGGCCAGCCTCGCCTGCGCGCTGCCGGTGGCGCTCGGCTTTGTGCTGCCGGTTGCGGTTCTTGTCGGTTACAAGCTGCGTTCCGGCGGCGATCAGCTGTTTGGCCGCGGCTTCTTCGACTACGCGGTCAACAGCGCCAGCGTATCGCTTGCCGCCGCGCTGATCGCAGCGGGAATCGCCTTGTTCATGAGCTATTCGAAACGGCAGTATTCAAATCGCGGTGTCGAAGTACTTACCCGCGTCGGCACGCTCGGCTATGCGCTCCCGGGCATGCTGCTCGCGGTCGGCCTGCTCGGCCCCATCGGCGTATTCGACCGGAGCGTCACGGCATGGCTGCGGGACAGCTTTTCCTACAGCGGCGGACTGCTGCTGTCGGGTACGAGCATGCTGTTGGTTTATGCTTACGTGTGCCGCTTCATGACCGTGGCGTTCAACACGGTCGATGCAGGGCTCAGCGGCATCCCGCGCGCGATGGACGCCGCCGCACGCACGCTGGGCGCAAAACCCGCTGCCGTGGTGGGCCGCATACACCTGCCGTTACTCGCGCCTAGCCTCGCGGCCGCCGCACTGCTGGTGTTTGTCGACGCGATGCGCGAGCTGCCGGCGACGCTCATGCTGCGGCCGTTCGACTTCGATACGCTCGCAACGCGCGTGTACCGGCTGGCGAGCGACGAGCGTCTCGCGGAAGCCTCGAGCGCGGCGCTCGCCATCGTGTTACTCGGGATTATTCCGGTCTTGCTCGTGCATCGAATCAGCGCGAAGCAGGACCGCAGAACTTAATCGACGGCCGGTATCGCCTTGAGATAAGCCGCGATCGCCTGACGATCGGCGGGCGTGAGCCGCGCGAGGTTCTCCTGCACCGCAACCATGCTGCCGCCCACCGTATCGAACTCCGGGGTAAAGCCGCTTTCGAGGTAGTACTCGATATCGCGCTGTGACCAATCCGCGATTGCCTTGCCGGCCGGCGTAATGTTCGGAATCCGGCCTTTACCCTCCGGATTGGGTGCACCGGCGAGCCAGCTTTCACCGAGCAAACCGCCAAACCGGTCGCGCGGCGTGTGGCACTCGCCGCAGTGCCCCGCGCCTTCCACCAGCTCACGGCCGTCGAGCAGCAGCGCATCCGCCGAATCGACCGCAACCACTGGCGTTGGGTCCAGATACAGCCGCTTCCAGAGACCGAGACCGCGGCGCAGCGACCAGGGAAATCCGAGTTCGTGCTCGGCAACCCGGCCCGCCACCGGCGGCAGCGTCCTTAAATACGCGTCGAGATCCATGACGTCTTCGACCGCCATACGGGCGTAGGACGCGTACGGGAACGACGGGTAGTAGTGTTTTCCGCGCGGCGAAACGCCGTGTTGCATCGCGTTGACAAACTCGATGGTGGACCAGGCGCCGATCCCGTCCTCAGGGTGCGCGCTAATGTTCGGCACGCGAAACAGCCCGTACGGTGTGTCGAGTTCGAGGCCGCCGCCGAGCAGCAGCTTACTCTCACCCTGGGCGCGCTTGCCGTCTACCGGCGTTGCGTGACAGGAGGCGCAGCCACCAGCCCAGAAAATCCGTTCACCGGCAAGCGGGTCAGACGTGTGCGGTGGCAGGTCGTCGACCGACAGCTCGGTCGGACTCGTTAACCACCACGCAGCCAGCGTCCCGGCACAAAGGACAAACAGCGCGCTGCGAATCAGCACGGGTCTGGCCGGCGTTATTCGTCTTCGATGCGATACCCGTCGTGGCAATTCTTACAGGTCTTGAAGACGCCGCCGAGCACCGGACGTGCGGTGTCGAGCGTCTGCGGCTGTGCCGCTATTGCATCCTGCGTGGCATCCCGCCACATTGCGAGCGCTTCGTCGAAGCCTTCACGATCGTCCCAGATAGCCGGAGCCGCTTCGGTGTCGCCGCCCGTCTCGCTGCCCGCGGGAAACAGATCGCCGAAATGCTTCGATGCCCCCTCGAATGTATTCAACGATGTCAGCACGACCGCCCAGTCGTATTCGCTGTCGCCGCGCAACATCAGGCCTACCGGTTTCGCCGCTTTGCCGACGTCTTCCATGAGTTCGTGACGCTTTTCGATCGGATCGTCCGCCGCGAAGGTGGGAGACAGAACGGCAATGGCGGCGAAAAACACGGAGAAACGGCGGATTGTTTTGAGCATGTTTCGGACCTCAATCGATTGATTCTTAATGGAAGACTGCGAAAGCCGGGTTTCGCCGGAGTGTAACCGAACGGGCGAATTAGACATAGTCTCAAGCTCGCACGTTCCGTGCGCTGCCCGAGGGAATAAACCCGCGGCTGGCGCGTAGTATTCCTGAAGCAGATGAAAACAGGCGACATGCAACAGAAACTCGTACAGCTTGGTCCCGGCGCACATGCGCTGGCAATGCAGATACTGGGCAACCGGGACGACGCGGCGGACGCCGTGCACGATTCGCTCGCCAAAGTGCTGGCGAATCCAGACGCCTGGGATGCCGGGCGCGGCGCGCTAAAGCCCTGGTTCCTGCGTGTAGTCCGGAATCGCTGCCTCGACCTGCTGCGCCGTCGCCGCGCGCCCGGCGAGTCGGTAGACGCGCTGATCGACGGCGGTCCGGGTCCGGAGGCCGCGGCCAGCGCTGCCGAGCAGCACACTGCAGTGCGCCGAGCGCTCGCGGCTTTGACCGAAGATCAGCGGGAAATCATCGTCCTGCGCGATTACCTCGATCTCAGCTATGCGGACATCGCCTCGGTTCTGGACATTGCCAAGGGCACCGTCATGTCGCGTCTACACCGGGCCAGGCTGGCCCTGAAGGAGGAATTCGAAAGCCATGCCGAACAAGACACCTGAATCGGAGCAACACGTTGGCGAGCTGCTGTCGGGTTACATCGACGGCGAATTGACCCAACAGGAACGCCAGCGCGTCGAGCTGCATTGCGAACGCTGCGAAGAGTGCCGCGTCGATCTCGCTGAGCTGTCGGCGCTGCGCCGGAAGATCGGCGACGCCCGGCTTGGCGAAGCCGGCGAGGACAACTGGGGAGAGAATATGAACGATACCGGAGTAAGAGTGACAGCCGCGATCGGCTGGATACTGCTGATTGGCGGAGCAATCCTCGGGGCCGGCGCATTCGTGTTTGCCCTCCTGTTCGATCCGTCGATCGGGCTGTTCGAGAAACTGCTGATCGTCGGCGTGTACGGCGGACTGGCCGGCCTGTTGATCGCGGTGCTGCGGCAGCGCCTCATCGAGCGAAAAACCGACAAATACAAGAACGTAAGGATATAGGTATGATCGTAGTCACCAGCGAAACCATAGCGAACAAGCGCGTTGTCCGGACTCTGGGCCTCGTGCGCGGCAACACGATCCGCGCGCGGCACATTGGCAAGGACATCATCGCCGGCCTGCGCAACATCGTCGGCGGCGAAGTTCATGAGTACGCAAAACTCATCGCCGAAAGCCGCGAGCAGGCGCTCGACCGAATGGTCGATGAGGCTCTGTCCCTCGGCGCGAATGCGATTATCGCCACGCGCCTCACCACCTCGGTAATGATGGGCGGCGCCGCGGAGCTGCTCGCCGTAGGTACCGCCGTGATCGTCGAAGACGCCTGATGAGGCTGCCGGGGAACCCCTGACGGGCCGGCACGGTCTCAACAGCGTTACACTAGGTCTCAGAAAACCCGGAACCCATCTCACGACAGGAAGGACGATCTTGAAACCCGGAATAGCGAATCCCAAAGCGTTACTTCTTGCAGGCCTCTTGTTGACGGCCTGTGCCTCGGCGGACGATGACTCGTGGCCGTTCGTAGCCACGCCGATTGCCGACCTCGACGAACCCTGGGCCATGACCTTCCTGCCGGACGGCCGGATGCTGATCACGGAGAAACCCGGCAGGCTGCTGGTGGTTACGCAAACCGGCGAAAAATCCGCGCCGCTGGACGGCGTGCCGAGCGTTGCCTACGGCGGCCAGGGCGGCCTGGGGGACGTGATTCTGCACCCCGATTTTGCCGACAACAACATCGTCTATTTGAGCTACGCCGAAGCCGGCGATAACGACACCCGCGGCGCGGCGGTCGCGCGCGCAGTCCTGTCGCTGGATGAAAACGGCGGCCGCCTGAACGATCTTGAAGTCATCTGGCGGCAGAATCCCAAGGTAACGGGACGCGGGCACTACGGACATCGCATGGCGTTTTCCGACGACGGTCATCTGTTCATATCCTCGGGCGAACGACAAAAATTCGACCCGTCGCAGGACATGAACGGCAACCTCGGCAAGATCGTCCGGCTGCATGACGACGGCGGAATTCCCAAAGACAACCCCTTTTATGACCGGGGCGGCGTGACCGCGGAGATCTGGTCCCTCGGGCACCGCAACCCGCTCGGACTGGCCTTCGACGCCGATGGCCGCCTGTGGAACCAGGAAATGGGGCCCAAACACGGCGACGAACTCAATCTCGTCAAACGCGGACTGAACTACGGTTACCCGATCGTTTCCAACGGCGATCATTACAACAACGATCCGATCCCGGATCACGATACCCGTCCCGAGTTCGAGGCGCCGAAAGCCTACTGGGTGCCGGCCATCTCGCCCGGCGGGCTCATGTTCTACGACGGCGAGCTGTTCCCGGAATGGCAGGGCGACGCATTTATCGGCGGCCTGTCGTCGGAGGCGCTGATTCGTATCGAGTTCGACGGCGAAAACGCCCGCGAGGCCGAGCGCTTCGAAATGGGCGCCCGCATCCGCGAAGAGGAACAGGGACCTGACGGCGCTATCTGGATCCTCGAAGACGAGCGCCGCGGCAGCGAGGGCCGGCTGCTCAAGCTGACGCCTAAACCCTAGCGGAAAACCTGGCGCAAAAACCTAAGGCCAACGACATTATGTAAGCCCTCCCGTCACCGGGAGGCTTACTCCTGCGCGCGGCAAAGCTTCCCGCTTGCAATTATAATGCGAATCATTATCATTCGTATTCGTGGGAGGCACACACGACAAACAAACCCCCGCCCCGAAACCAGAACCGCACGCGCCGATTGAGGCACACGAGCTGTTTCAGGGGCAAAAGGAGATTGCGATTCTGTTTCGCGGCGATACCTACCGGCTGCGAATCACGCGCAACGACAAACTGATACTGACCAAGTAATCCCCCGCCAGCCAGCCAGCAGCGAGCCAGCACGCCAGCGAGGATCTCATCTAAGGAGAATCCGAATGCTGTCTGCAACACTCTGGCTGGTCGCCGCGGCGGTCGCCGCGGAAGCGGCACCCGACGACGCACTGCCCGACTACGATGTCATTACCGTCGAGGCGGCCAAGCGGCCCGTCGCGACCAACGAGATTGCCAGCCGCGTCACCGTCATCGACGCAGCGCGCATCGACCGTGAGCTGGCGCAAAGCATCGACGACCTCATTCGTTACGAACCCGGTGTCGACGTCGTCGATCAGGGCAGCCGCTTCGGCTTTTCGGGTTTTTCGATTCGCGGCGTCGGCGGCAATCGCGTGCGCACGGAAATCGACGGGATAGCAACCTCCGATGCGTTTTCGATCGGCAGCTTCTCGAACGCCAGCCGCGATTTTGTCGATGTGGAAAGCATCAAGCAGCTCGAGATCATGCGCGGACCGGCCTCCGCGCTGTTCGGCTCCAACGCGCTCGGCGGGGTCGTCAGCTACATTACCAAAGGGCCGGCCGACTATCTCGAGGGCCGCGACAGCTACTTCGATGTCAGCGCCGGTTTCAACAGCGTCAACGAAAGCGCGGTTGCGGGCGGTACCGCGGCACTACGTTTCGGCGACGTGTCCGCAATGCTGCGTGCGAACACCCGCGACGGCGCCGAACGCGATATCCCGGGCGCCGACCCGCTCGACGACGACAGCCTCAACGTACTCGCCAAGATCAATTTCGGTGACATCCGCGAGGGTGGTTTCGAAGTCGCGCTGGAGCGCTTCGAGGCGGACAGCGAAACGGACGTCAACTCGCTCGAGCGCGTACAGAACTTCTCAGAGGCGTTCGGATTCCCTTACATCATCGATACCACGGTGGTTAGCGGCAACGACAGCCGAGAACGCAGCCGCTTGAGCATTGGCCAGGAATGGCTAGGCGGTGCGCTTGGCACTGACTACCTGCGCTGGCGCGCCTTCTGGCAGGACAGCGAGACCACGCAGGACACATTCGAAGCGCGCGAGTCGTTCATCGCCGGGCAAAGCAGCGCCGTCGAGCGCCAGCGCAGTTTCCTGTTCGAGCAAACGCTGGCCGGACTCGAAATCAACGCCGTCAGCGAGTTCGAATGGCTGGGGCTCGAGAACGAGCTTGCGTACGGTTTCGAGTTCGAAACCGCGGACACCAATCAGATTCGCGACGGTCGCGAACTCGATCTCGTGAGCGGAGACGTTTCGTCTCAGGTCGGCCCTGACGTGTATCCCGTGCGGGACTTCCCCAAATCGAGGACGGACAGCTACGGCGTCTACCTGCAGAACCGCATTGCGCTGGGCGCGGTAACGCTAATACCCGGCGTACGCTGGGACCGCTACGAACTCGACCCTGAACCCGACTCGATTTTTGTCGAAGACAATCCCGGCGTCGGCTCCGCTGAACTCAACGAAGACCAGGTTTCGCCCAAGTTTGGCGTACTGTGGGATCTGGCCGACAGCTGGCAGCTCTACGGACAATACGCCGAAGGCTTCCGCGCGCCGCCGGTCAACGACGTCAATGTCGGCTTCACCAACTTTCAGTTTGGTTACACTGCCCTGCCCAACCCGGATCTTCGCTCGGAATCGAGCCGCGGCTTCGAAGTGGGCCTGCGTCATGCGGGCAGCGTGGCGAGCTGGGATCTTGCCGTGTTCGCCACCCGCTACGACGACTTTATCCAATCGTTTCAGGTAGTCGGCTTCGATCCGATCAATCAGCTCACGCTGTTTCAATCCGTCAACCTCGACGAGGTGGACATCGAGGGCGCCGAGTTTCAGGGACGCTTTACGCCCGCCCTGTTCCCCGACGGCTTAAGCGTCAGCGTCTCCGCGGCCTACGCCGAGGGTGAAAACCGCGACACTGGCGAGCCCGTTAACTCGGTAGCGCCGCTCAACGGCGTGCTCGGCATCGACTACGACCGGCCGGACGGCCGCTGGGGTCTGAGCCTGATTACGCGTGCATCGGCCGCGCAGGACGATCTCGACGAAAGCGACGGCCGGTTGCTAAGCCCCGCGGGTTACGTGCTCTACGACGCAATCGGCTACTGGAACCCGCTTGCCAGACTGCGGGTCGCGGCGGGCGTTTACAACCTGAGCGACCACGACTACATCGCCTATCTCGACGTGCAGGGTGTCAGCGCCGAAGCAAGCAACCTGCAACGTTTCCAGCGGCCGGGACGCAATTTCAGCGTGGCCGTGAACTGGACTTTTTAGTGTACCCCGTCGTGAATAATCGGCCCTACACGCTGCGAATTTTTGTGGCTGGCAAGGCGCGGCAACGAGCAATAGCGAGCTATTGCGAGGAGCCGCAACGCCGCCAGACGCAAAAATTCGCAGCGTGTAGGGCCGATTATTTACGGCGGGGTGCACCGGATTCGGTATTCAAGAGGAGTTATCAATGACTGTTCGACTTTATGCTCTGTTGCCTGCCATGTTACTAAGTGCGGCCTGCGCCAGCACAGGACCGCAAAGCAATAGCACGACCGCCACCTACGAACGCGTCGAAAACCCGCGCTTTGCCGCAATCGCCGAAGCCGCCGGCAAAACAGACAAGGACCGGCTGGCAATCCTCGCCATGCAGGGCGAATACCGGGTCGATTTTCACTTTCAGGAAACGGTACCGCTCAAAGCCGGCTACGAACAGCGCGATTCGAAGAATACGGGCGGTTACGAAGTCGTGTACGTCGTCGAGGATTCACCTGACAGCATTGTTTTACAGCACCTGCTCGTCATGAACGGCCACGTCATCAAACACTGGCGGCAGGATTGGAATTTCGAAGCCCGCGAGCGTTTCGAATTTGCCGCCGACCAGACCTGGGACGTTCGCGAACTCGAGCCGGAACTTACCAGGGGTGCATGGACTCAATGCGTATTCGAGGTATCGGACGCGCCGCGCTATTGCGGCACCGGCAAGTGGAATCACCGTTACGGGGTCTCCACCTGGACCAGCGACCGCAGCTGGCGGCCGCTGCCGCGGCGTGAGTACACGACACGCGAAGATTACAACGCCATCAACGCCAAGAATCGCCACACCGTCACGCCGCACGGCTGGACCCACGAGCAGGACAATACGAAGACCGTCCGGGACGGACGCAACACCTCGGAAATCCTGGTTCGTGAATTCGGCTTCAACGACTACCGCAGCATCGAAGGCTACGACTTCGAACCCGCGCGCGAGTACTGGGACAAGACCGACGATTACTGGGCAAGCGTGCGCTCGGCGTGGGAGCGCCGGCTAAGCAGCGGCAATAGTCTGGTACTCAATACCGACGTCGACGGCATGGCTATCATTACGGCCACGTTTGCGCAGGCCGAAAATGCCGACACAACCTCCGACGCGGAGGAGAAACAGGCGATCGAGGAGCTGCTGTCCGAGTACACGGAAAGTCGCGCGCTCCTGAGCGGAGCCCTCGTTAACTAGGTTCTTGGTGGCGAAAGCGGCCTGGCCTCCCCGTCCTGCTCCGATTCAGGTCAAGTCTCGCTACCCGCAAGAGGCGAAGCACGCAAGCTTCGCCAGACGCCGGTCCGCCGTCGCAAGATCGCGGACCGGCGTTTTTACACGCACATCGGCACCTTTGCCGCACGGGCGCCGCCACTCGCGACAGCCCTCTTGAGATCTGCCGGAACGGCCTACTGAATAGACCGCATCTCGTAGGTATGCAGAGCGAGTCCCTCTTCGTGCGTGAGTTTTCTTTTTGCGAAGTAGGCAGCCGCCGCGATAGCCAGTATCCAGAACAGCAGGTCCGCGAACTGCAGATCCGCGACGATGATTTCCGAGATTCCGACCAGATCCATATTGACGAGGAGATCCAGAGGCGACATCGCGTTTGCTTTGGCGACCAGCAGGACGACGGCCAATAAGTTCCCCAACAGGCAACCCGCCACTGCCAGCACGGAGGCCAGCACGGCGAACTTCGAGCCGATACCCCGCCCGAGAAACTGTATGGCGAAGCCAATGACGACACCGATTCCCGTCGCCATTAATCCGTAAGACACTCCGCCGGCCGCGACAGTGATCGCCGCGTAAATGCCAGCCGCAACGGCCATCGCGACCACTCCGGCAATTACGGCGACGGGAAAATTCTGTTCGCTCAACAGCTTCTGGGCAAGTTCGTGGTGACGTTGTTTTTCTTCTTGGTCCATTTCGATCCCCCTGATGACGACTGCTTTTGTTGTTAAGTGCATCCATCCGAGCGCTGTCGGCGAGCCATTCGCATCGGAGCGCACGCGATTGTAACAGCCGGAAAACGCTGCCTGGGCTGCCGTATTCGACTCGAACCGACTGGCATTCACCCACGACCCGCCTGTGCCCTCCCGAGCTATTACGGATGGGACTTACTCTATTGCAAATGATAATGATTCGTATTACGGTTCTCATTAGTGAGAATTAGACCGGCAAGCGGGAGAAGTTATGAAAGAAATCAAGCTATCGGAGAGACCACGAGCTGAAGACGACAGCCAGGCGGAAATACCGCAGGATGCGCTCGATCGTCTGATCTGGGCGTCGAGACTCTATCTGTCCAGCCGTGCTTACGACACTCCGAGTACCGACTGGCTGGCCACAACCTTCGGCGGCCGGCCGGATCGGCGTATGTTCATGGCTCTCATTCGAGTGTGGGACAGCATGCTGGTCAGCACTAACGAGCAGATGATTCTGCACACGCCTGAATGCTCCTGTATATCGCCGCACGAGCAGGCACTGATTACCGGGCTTCGCTGTCTGCAAAACACGAGCGCAGCCGGCTTCTACGCGGCGATGAGTTCGGTGCTGCCACCTGCCGCCGTGCGGCTCATCCGCCCCGCAATGCTGGACCTGGCCCGCGTGCTAAGCGATCTGGAAAGACGCGTCGGCGGTCTGCGGCTCGTGCACGATGCCGATATTGCAACGCCTGCGGAAAGCCAGCGGGTTCACTAGCCAGGTAAACGAGCCCGCGCCCCGCGGCACAAAAAAAAGGCCGCTCCCGTCAAGGAGCGGCCTCTTACGTTACAACAGGCTATTGCTTAGTTAGTCCGGTAGTTGAACTGCAGGTACCAAGCTGAACCAACCGTGTCGTACGCTTCAGGCGCCGTGTTGACACCCGTAACACCATACTGCGTCAACTGCGGCAGGATGGGCGGATCTTCGTCGAAGGCATTGTTGAGACCGACACGAACCGTGTACGGCCCGCGGCCGTAGCTCAGCGACAGATCGTGATAGAAGACCGCATCGACTTCGTTGATGCCCGGCGCGAGACCGTTCGCACAGCTGCAATCGTTCTCGTTGGTGAGCTCCGGCGTGTTGGAATCCTTGGCCGAACTCCAGTAGCGCATCCGCCAGTTAAACGCGAAGTCATCCCAGAAGTAGGTGACGTTGGTGCGCGCACGGCTGTCGGGCGTCAGGATTTCGCCGGCATTGTCATCGACGTCGCCGCTGACTATGCCAATCTGATCCCAGCTAAGGAGCTGATTCCAGACCAAAGAGGTGGTCAGCGAACCAGGCCCAATATCCGTGGCGTAAGCGAGTTCGATGTCAATGCCATCGGTTTCGAAACGGTTCTCGTTCGACTCACCCGAATCGACGCCGCTCAGGTTACCCGCACCCGGACGCAGATCGCGACGCGCACGGCCACCCGGCTGAATGCCGACACCGCAGACCGGATCGAACTCGGACGGCGCCACGTTGAAACAGCGTTCGAGTACTTCGCTGCGCGTGGTGGTCGCGATACCGTCGTCGATCTCGATATTGTAGTAGTCGACCGCGGCCGAGAAGCCTTCCAGGAAGTCCGGCTGCCAGACCACGCCAAGCGTGAACGACTCTGCGGTTTCTTCCAGAACCAGCGGATTGCCGCCCGTGAAACCACCCGTGCCCTGCTTTTCGATCTGCGTAAGCGTGAACGAGCCCTGCGCGTCGATGCGGTCCTGGATCGTCTGGATGGAACGGCAGTTGTCGGCCACGTTACCCGTCGTAGCGTTGGTAATACCGTCACATGGATCGACGAGGTTGGCGAAGGTTTCGCCCGCACCGGCAAACAGCTCGGAGATATTCGGCGCGCGAACGGATTCCGAGAATGCACCGCGCAAACGAACGGAGTCCGTAATCGGCGAATCGAAACCCACCTTCCAGGTTGTCAGCGCACCCACCGTGGAGTAATCGCCAACCCGTACTGCGGCGTCGAGCGACAGCCGTGACAGCACCGGCGCGTTGACCTCGAAATAGCCTTCGACCACATCGAAGTCGCCGTTGGTCGGAGCAGTGGCGTTACCGCCGCCAATACCGGTCTGGTTGAAACCCGGATTGATTTCCGCACCGCTTTCCTGGCGGTATTCAACACCACCGGCGAGCGCTACAGCGCCGCCCGGAAGTTCCAGCGGTGTCGAACCCGTGATACCGAGGTGAACGATCTCCTGCTCGACAACTGTCTTTAGATTACCCGGAGCCTGCAGGTAGCGCACGGCCGCGTCGGAAATCGTGTTGGCGCCGAACGGGTTAAACGGTGCACAACCCTGGATTCGCGCCAACTCGTTGACACAGCGCAAGCCGCCGTTGACCGGATCCACTTCCACGTCCAGCGCAAACGCAGCGCGCTCGGTGTTGATCTGACCGGTATTCTCCTGGTTCTGCTCGGTGCGGCCGTAGCTCGCGTACAGCTCGAGTTCCCAGTTTTCGGTCATCTCGAAGTTGACGCCAACCAGTCCGCGGGTCGTCGTGCGATCGATGTCCGATGCACGCGGGCCGAACTCCACGAGGCGACGCACCCAGCCGTTGGTGCCAAGCTGGTTCGTGTTCGTGATGTTCTGGGCCAGGAGGTTCTGCCGCAGCAGGTCCGGCATCAGCAGGTTGCTCGCAACGTCGAAACCGAAGTTGCCGCCGCGGCTGAACTGGAAGACATCGTCGTTGATGCTAAGCGCAAACGGCTCGATTTCGGAATCGCTGCGCACGGTTGACCAGTTGAGCTCAGTGTACGCCGTGACTTTATCGCTTAGCGGATACGAGGCATTCGCCGTCGCAAACCGCCGCTCGACCGGGTTGAAGATCGTGCGGAAAGCCGCGCGATTGAACCGGTCCGAGTTATCGGGTGTGCTGAACGGACCGCTGGCGTCGCTCGGATCGTTGAACGGCGTGCCATCGCCGTTCAGGCTGCCCAGACGTCCCTGCGGCGGGAAGCTCGATCCCAGCCAGACGACCGACTCGCCAAAGCCATCACCATCCAGATCCGCATACACGGAATCGAAAGCCGAGAAATCACGTTCGCGCGAGCGCAGCGGCTCGTCGTTCGAGTAGCCGAGCGAGACGATACCGAAGCCACCCTGACCGAACTCACCGCCCATCGTCACGGTAAAGTCCTGTTTCTCTTTGTCGCCTTCGGTCGCGGCACCAACCTGCAGATCGACGTCGATACCTTCGAAGTCGGTCTTGGTGATGATGTTGACGACACCGGCAACGGCATCCGAACCGTAAATGGCCGAGGCGCCGCCCGTCAGGACTTCGACGCGTTCGATCATTGCGGTGGGTATGGCATTGAGATCCACACCGTAACCGCCGCCCGGAGGCGCACCGGATACGAAACGGCGTCCGTTGACGAGCACGAGAGTACGCTCGGTGCCGAGGAACCTTAAGTCAGTCAGGTTGAGCCCGGAGAACGTGGTGGAAAAAGCCGTGTTGGCGTTGTTGAAGGTCGATACGGCCTGCGGAATCGTCTGCATCAGGTCACCAAGGTTGGTGGTGCCTGTTGCCGAGATTTCGACGGCGTTGATGACCGAGACGGGTGTTGAACTACTAAATGTGTCGCGCTTGATCCGCGATCCGGTAACCACGATTTCCTCGAGGTTATCGACGTCGTCACCGGATTGCTGCGCGCTTGCGGTCACACTCATAGTGGCTGTCGCCGACAGGAATGTCGCCACGACAGACCACCTGAGCAGACTCAGGTGTCTTGCGTGTTTCATGATGTTTCCCCTTACGCTTCGCTTAATACCGGCTCATCGTTCAAGCCGGCCCCTTACCTTTTTTGTTGCGTTTGCGCGACGACTAAAATCAACCAGTCGCGCATCGTTGCTGCGGGGTATGACGCATAAGCAACAAAAATGGTTGCAAGGAGATCGAGACTAAAAAAGCATATGGCAAAAAAAACACAAGGCTTATGCCGGCAACTTATTAAGGTAGGTATTGCGCCGCATAGCTATATGGCAACCGGGAGCGGCGACGGCGCTGCGCGATGGTGACGCGCGCTCTGGAATAAGCTGCAAAGCGTTACTTATAGCGAAAGCTTATGAGAAAAACGCCAGCCCCGGACGTAGCCAAAAGAGCCCGTAAAAAAGTTCCGAACTTTGTGTCTATATATTTATCGCGAAACGTAAGATCGCGAGCCGGCAAGGTAGCCAACGAGGGCGGCCAGCGCCGTCAGCGTAATTCCCCAGCCGATATCCGAAACGACCAGTCCAATACTCCAGCCTTTAATAACGGCAAAATTGGTGACGGTGAAGGTTCCGTACGCGAGCCCACCCAGAACCCCGCCGTTAATCAAGGCAACGCGAAAAGCAGATGCTTCGAGAGCCGGCATAACGGCAAGGACGACGATACCGGCCGCGTACAACGCGTAGAACACGGCGAACAGAACGAGATTCGGATCGTTTTGCAAAAGCCCGCCGAGTTCACGCTGGTAATAGGCACCCGCAAATGCCGCGATCCAGATCGCGTCCACAACCAGGAAAAAAAGCAGCGCCGCGAGATAGGCCTTTAATCGAACGAACACGGTGTGCCTCGGGACTCCATTCACGGCCATTTAACCTACCTTATCTTCAAGACCGGTTTTCACGAACGACCGCCGGGAAAGCCGCACCGGGTCGGGCAAACGCTTCGGTACGACGGTACCATGACGCATCGCTGCAGAACCTCCCCGGAGCCACGATCGTGCCTGATGTCGACTTTGAACCTTACTTGAAACTGATCGTTGCGCTAGTGCTGGCCCTGCCCATTGCCTGGGACCGCGAACGCAACAGCAAAATCATGGGGCTCAGAACCTTTCCGCTGGTATCGCTGGGCGCATGCGCCTACATCCTGGTCGGCACGGCTTTTATCGGCAGCGACGAACCGGGAGCCACGGCGCGTATCGTGCAGGGCCTCATGTCGGGTATCGGTTTCGTCGGCGGCGGCGCGATACTCAAGAGCAACGATCACGTGAGCGGTACGGCGTCCGCGGCAAGTATCTGGGTCACGGGTGCGCTGGGTGCGGCGGTCGGCTTCGGCTATTGGGGTTATGCCATTGCACTTAGCATTCTGAACTTCTCGATCGTACTAATCATGAGCCGCCTGAAGGCGGCCGTTAAAGAATGACCGGTCGGGTGCCGCTACGCCGGCTGCTGGCCGTACGGCTCGCTTTGACGTTCGTTGCGCTCTTGCTTTTTGTCACGTACAAGCAGCAGGCCATCGCACAAGCGGTGGAGTGGCCGCAATACGGGCTCGACAGAGACACGCTCACGCTGCAGGGCTTCACCAACTCGCTGCCGGATATCGTCGGCCCCGTAGACGGCTCCGCGCGGTTGACTATCTTTACCGAAGGCAACCACTACCCGATCCTGTTACCGCTGGTACTCGACGCCTTTCCGAAGTGGTGCAAAGAAACTCGCAGCTGCACAGTTACCGTCGAAGACATACTGATCGTCACCCTGCCGCAGGTAATGATCGTGCAGGCGCTGGAAGGAAACGGCATTCGCTTCGGTAACGCCTACCTGCCGCTCGACCGTGAAGGTCCCGTCTTCCCCGATCTGATCATGGGCGGACGCGGACCGTTGAGTAAGCTTGCCGCGAAAGGCCTGATCGAGAAAGAGGCGCAGGTATTCGCCCGGCACCGCGGCCTCGGCATTCTCATCCGCAGCGACAGTGCAGTGAAGCACCTCGACGATCTCGCACAAGCAGGCTTGAGACTTGCCGTCGCCACGCCGGGCGAGGCTGGAGCGCGCCGCCAGTACCAGTCGACGCTCGAGGCCCTTGTCGGCATGCAGAACAGCAGCAAGATACTGGCCGCCGACATTGGCGAATTTCCCGGCCGGCTCGGCATCCAGCATCGTGACGTTCCATACGCATTGCTCAACAACCGCGCCGACGCCGGCATCATCTTCGATCACCTTGCGGCGTTTTACGCGCAGGCTTATCCCGACAGCCTCCGGCACGTCGCGGTTCCGGACGCCGCCCCGTTCGGCGAGGAGATCGCGGTGGCGCGCGCACTGCCGTCCGAGCTGAGCGAAGCCTTCCTGACGTTCTTCATGGCAGCCGCACCGGAGGCATATGCGCGCGCCGGATTCTATCCCGCGGATGAGTTTGAATTCGGACGGCGCGTCGCTTTGAACGATCTCGGCACTCCGCGGGAGTAGTTCTGCAGTAGACTCCCGCTAGCCCGCTATAGAAAAGGAAAAAAGCCCGTGCGCTGGACACTACTCCTGTTAATCGCCACATCGCAGGCCGCCGCGGCCGACACGCTCGACGACTACGTCGAGCTCGCAACGGGCAGCTTCAGCACCGCGGCCCAGGCTGCAAGCGACAGCCGCTACGATGCCGTGACCTGGCACATTGCCGAAATCTGGCAGGACCGCGAAGACGACGGCCGCTGGCTGTACAGCGAAAGCTGGATCGACGGCAGCGAACGGCCGTACATGCAGCGCTTGTCGAGAGTATCGCTTGCGAAGGACGGCTCCCTGCTCGCTGAGCGCTACATCCTGCCCGACACGGCGAGCTTTGTCGGCGCTCACCGGGATACCGCGCGTTTCGATGCACTCGGCATCGAGCGGCTGGAAAAACTCGAAGGCTGCGACGGCGTACTCGTTCGCGCGGGGGCAAAACGCTTCGAGGGCGGCACGATCGGCAAGCGGTGCGGCAGCCGCTACAAGGGTGCCAGCTATGCAATATCTCACAGCACGCTCCGCAAAGACTCGATGACCAACTGGGACCGCGGCTTCAACGCCGACGGCGAACTGGTTTGGGGTCCCGCTGCCGGCGGTTACCGTTTCGATCGGCTTGATGATGTCGAGCGCTGCAACAAGCCGGTGCGCATGCTCGTCTACGGCGAGATCTTCGACCGCGCCAAGTTCTTCGCTTATGTCCGCGCCATTGCCGACTCCGGCCTGTACGAGAAGACCGGCGGCTACTACGAGGGCATTACCCCCCCGCTCGAGGTCTTCGAAGGCGAACCGCCGCCGACACGCGGCGTAGTGATCTCACGCTTCCCCTGTCTCGAAGCGGCACAGGCCTTCTGGTACTCGGACGAATACGAGGCGATCAGACCGCTCAGGGACGGTGTTTCCGAATTCGAGGTCATCGTTCTGCCGGCGCCACCGCTACCCGAATGGGTTGGCGATTAGCCGTACACGACAGCTTTGCAGCCGCTGCGCCGCAAGCGCCGCAGCGCGTCAGAACATCGCCGTTAGCATGAGCCAGGCCTTCAGCGTGTCGTCGAAGGCCGCCGCGTCGTCGCTCTCGAAGGACGCAAGCTGGATGAGCAGCGCGTAGCGTTCGCCGAGCGGGCGTTTCGCCGACAGGCTGATTTCAGTACCAAAGTCACGACTCGTCGCTTCCGCGCCGAAGTCGTGATACCGGACCTCGAGCGCCCAGGGTTTCAGGTCGTATCCGACACGCAGATAAAGGTCCTCGAGACCGTCGGCGGGCGTACCGAGGAACAGATCCGCCCAGCCGTTGAACGCGTGCAGTGTCGCCAGCGGAGTGCGGAAACCCTGGCCGTTGTCGCTACCCAGCGATTCAAAGCCCGCTGCCGCCGTGAATCCGCCGCGCTTCCAGATCCCTTGCAGCCGATAGTAGTTCGCGTCATAGCCGGCCGGCGCGTTCGCAGCATCGCTCTGCCTCGCGAACTCGCCGAGCAGGTTCAGTCGGCCGCCGGCCAAAGCGACACCACCCGTGCCGCGCAGTCCGACGGTATTGGTCGAGAACGCCGCTGCGTCGTCGTTGTCGATCAGGTATGCATAGCCGACGATCTTGAAGTCCGGGTTAAGCTCGACCGCAACGTTTAGCAGGTGCGTATTGTGTTCGTGGCTGCCCGCCGGGACGGACGAACCGAAGATCCGGTTTACGTTGGCGACGTAGCTGTAAAATACCGACGTATTCGACCAGCCGTCGTAACCTACGGAGAACGAATCGTAGGTCTGCTCGTTCTGCCGCCAGCCGACACCGCCGACAAAGCGCTGGTCGTCGAGATTGATTCGCTGCCGGCCGAGCCGCACCCGAACGTCGTCGCCGGGTGTGTATTGCAAATAGAGCTGATTCAGATCCGGACCGCCCGGATCCGCCACGACAGGATAACGGTTCCGGCTGGCGCCGCTGGTCCCGGCGCCGCTGTTGTAATCCTTGATCAGCGTTTCGACGATATGATCGAACTCGAGAAAGCCGCTCCAATCCCGCCAAGTGCCCGTTTCGTAATTGAGCCGCACGAGCAGGGTCGATGCATTGGCGTTGTCCGCAAAGCCGTCCTGGTCGACAAATTCGTACCGATACCGAAACTTGAGTCCCGCAGTGCCGCCGGTGAGCGCGTCAGCGATAGCGTTGCCTGTCTCGTCCGCAACGGCCTCGTCCGCCGCCGTAACCGACGCGGCGGACATGACGAGGAATCCGAGCGCGCACACGCGGCGGATGAACCTGGAGATTTTCATAGCTTACTCCCTATCCCGGGGAACGGGGGCGGCCATGCCGGCCGCCCCCTTTCGAGATCAGTACACGTCTTCTACGGTATTGAAGACGTTGAACTTGCCCGTGGGCGTAATGACTTCCGGCCCTTTGATCACCGTTTTCAGCTTGCGGGTCTTGTCGTCCACGACCACGATCGCCGACTCTTCTTCCTGGCCGCTCCACACGGAGAACCAGACCTCGTCACCCGCTTTGTTGTATTCCGGCTGCACCACCCGTTTCGGCCCGGGACCAAGCTCCGCCCATTCGGCGATCGGCAGCACTTCGTAGCCGGCATCGAGATTCTCGACGTCGAATACCGCAATGCTCTGACTAATGGCCTCGTCGGGGTTTAGCGGTGCGTCGACCCACAGGTTGTTCGACTTTGGATGCGACTTGACGAACAGCGAGCCGCCGCCCTGCCCGTTCAGCACTCTTACGACTTTCCACGCGTTGTCGGGATGACCCTCGGGATCGGTGCCGAGAAACGTAATCTTGTCGTTGCCGAGCGCGCTGGTAACCCATACCGGGCCGAAGTCGGGATCGTCGAGGTTGGCGCCACGGCCGGGATGCGGAATCTTGTCCACATCGACCAGCGCTTCGAGTTCGCGGTCGCGCGAGTCGACAATGGCGATCTTGTCGGACTGGTTGGCGGCCGTCAGGAAA
This sequence comes from Pseudomonadota bacterium, assembly GCA_039819385.1. Classification (GTDB taxonomy): domain Bacteria; phylum Pseudomonadota; class Gammaproteobacteria; order Steroidobacterales; family Woeseiaceae; genus UBA1847. Next base: position 25,715 of record JBCBSC010000005.1, read on the forward strand.
TAGCGTTTACTCCGGTCCCAGCCGCCGTCGTGCAGGAAGCGAGCCGCGCCAATGTCGGTAACGGTCAGGTTCTCGATGTCCGAATAGTCGACCAGCAGGATATGCCCCGTCTCCTTGACGTTTACGATGAACTCGGGATGCTCGTGCGAGGCGACGATCGCCGCAACACGGGGTTCCGGGTGGTATTCCTGCGTATCCACAGTCATGCCGCGTGTAGAAACGACCTTCTGCGGCTCCAGCGTATCCCCGTCCATGATCACGTACTGCGGCGGCCAGTAGGCCCCGGCGATGGCGTACTTGTCCTCGTAACCTTTGTACTTCGAGGTCTCGACGGAGCGGGCTTCGAGCCCGACTTTGATTTCGGCGACGATCTGCGGCGGATCCATCCACAGGTCAATCATGTCGACCTTCGCATCGCGGCCAATCGTATAAACGTAGCGGCCGGAAGCCGAAAGGCGAGAGATATGTACGGCATAACCCGTCGGCAGAATACTGAAGATTTCTTTGGTATTGCCGTCGATGATTGCAACCTGGCCGCTGTCGCGCAGCGTAACCGAGAAGAAATTCTCGATGTTGCGGTCGTGCTGCGGCCGCTCGGGCCGGTCGTTTGGCGGTATCAGCAGCTTCCACGTTGCGTTCATGTCATCGAGACCGAACTCGGGCGGTGCCGGCGGCTCCTGCTGCAGGAACTTCGCCATGATCTCGACCTGCTCGGGCGACAGTTCGCCCGACGTGCCCCAGTTGGGCATGCCCGCGGGCGAGCCGTAGGTGATCAGCGCCTTGAGATACTCGGTGCCCTTGTCACGCGTAATGTCCGGTGTAAGCGGCTTGCCTGTCGCACCCTTGCGTAACACACCGTGGCAACCCGCGCAGCGTTCGAAGTAGAGCTGCGTCGCCATTGCGTACTGGTCGTCAGTGAGATCCGGACCGTCGGCGCTCTGCACCTGCCTCGTTTCTTCGGGCGGGATAGGCGACGGCGTTCCCTGATAGCGCATCTCGCCTTCGCTTGCGCCCGTATGCCGCTGACCTTCGGCGCGGTCTTCCTGACCGAGCTGCACTCGCAGCGCCGCAACCTCGCCGGAGCTGACCGCCGCGTATGCGTTGCCCCAGGAGTTGAACACGTAGGTCATCGCCGCAGCGAGTTCGGCGTCGCTCAGGTACCCCATGCTCGGCATGACCGCATTGTATTCCTGATCGTTGACGGTGATCGGCCCGGACAGACCGAACAGCGCAACCGCAAGCACGTCTTCGCGCTTGCCTTCGAGGTAATCGGACTTCGCCAGCGGCGGGAAAGCACCAGTGAGGCCCTCGCCGTTAGCCTGATGGCAGGCAGCGCAGTTTTTCTCATACGCCGTCTTGCCCTGCGCCATGAGCTTCTCGAAGGAGCCCGCAGCCGTCTCGGCCGCGTGCACTGCTGCATCGTCGGTTTGGCCGTTCGCCGCCGGGGAGCACGCCCATAACGGTACAAGCACGCAGACAGCGGCGATCATGCGCCAGGTTTTGTTTGCAGACTTCATTGGCTTCGGTCTCCGGTTAGTCAATTGTGAATCACCAGTCCACGTCGATACCGAGCGTAAAACCTCGGCCGGGACGGGACAGATAGGGGATAACGGGGTCGTCGGGTGCAAGACCGCGGACATCGGTCCACGACCAGTAAGTCCGGTCGCCCAGGTTCAGGATGCCGGCGCGCAGAGTGACCTTGTCGCCCACTTGTCGCGCGAGGTACAGATCGAAGACGGCGTGACCCGAAGGCTCAAACAGCTCGCCGCCCGACTCGTCGAGGTCCGACCAGCCGTCGGTGAAGGTACCTCGCAGCGATGCGCGCCAGCGGTCGTTCGCCGACCGCCAGCGGATGCTGGCGACAGCCTGCGGCGGCGCGACGGAATTCAGCGCTTCGCCGTTGTCGCGGTTTTCGCCGCGGGCAAGAAACAGGCTCAGGTCTATCGACAAACCCTCGCTCACTGCATCGAGCTGCAGTGAACCACCTGCTTCCAGGCCCTCGATCAAAGCGGTGTCGATGTTCTGCGCCTGGAACAGAATTCTGCCGCTGACCGGGTCCGGGCCCAGGCGGACGCGCGATTCGACAAAATCGTCAAACTCGGTGCGGAATATCGAGAAATGCGCTTTGCCGTTTACGCCACGCCAGCGCAGCCCCACATCGAAACCCTCTGACTGCTCCGAGCGCAGGTCGGGGTTGGGAATCGCGCGGTAGTTGAACAGCGGTATCTCGAGGCCAATGTTTGCATCTTCGTACGGCGGTGCGCGAAAACCCTGCGTGTACTGCAGATAGATTTCGGTTGTATCGAAGAGCTGATAGATCAGGCCCAGTTTCGGCGATACTTCCGCATCCGAAATGGATACGACCTCGGCAAACGGATAGTCCTCGGCGTAGACGGCATCGACCTGCGGCGTCATGTCGTAACGGTCGGCTCGCAGGGCCGCAATGAGAGACCAGCGCCCCAGGGAAACCGTATCTTCGAGATAGGCGCCCCAGTCCTTCGCAACGCTGATCGGAAAATCGCGCAGCGGAAACACCTCGCCCAGCAGTACGTTGCTGGCGATGCCGTCGTCCAGGCCGAGCGACATGCCGTCCCGCAGCTCTTCGGTTTCGCGGCGCCGGTATTCCACGCCGAAGGCAATCCGATGCGCAAGCGAAGCCGTCGAGAACTGCTTCTGCAGATTCAGCTCGACACCGCGTACATCCTGGTCGAAAGCAAAATAGCGGTCGATCGCCACGGGCCGGCGCGCCAGTCCACGCTCGTCATAGGTGTGCTGACGCACGCTCGCAGTCTGCAGGTAAGCGCGCGCCACGCCGCCGTCGAAGAGGCCGCCGCCGAACCGGTACTCGAGACTCACGATCTCCGTGCGATAGTTGTCGTCACCCTCGAGCGCAGTATTGCTGCGGAAGCGGCCGCTGCCCAGCATGGAGTTCAGATCGGAGGAGACGTCGCTTGACTGCCGATAAAAACCCGCCTGCCAGCCATTACCGAAGGCGTCGTCGAAGACAAACTTCAGCAAAGCGGACTGACTGTCGGACCGGCGACGGTCCAGATTGGTATCTGCAGCCGCGGGATCGTGCTCCTCATCCTGCCGAAACGAGATGCCCGCGAGCACCGCCAGCGATTTGCCGGCAAAAGCCTGCATTGCCGTTCCGTGCCAGCTTGCGTTGTCGTCGCGCCAGGTGCCGACAAGGCGGCCGCCCTGGCCCTCGGCGCCGCTGAGCGCGCGCGGATTTGCAGTGCGCATGGCGACCACACCGCCGATCGCGGCGCTGCCGTAGAGTGCCGACGCCGGACCGTGCAGTACTTCGAGCTGGTCTACGAAACCCGCGTTGACGAAGTCCCGCGTCGCGTTCGAAAAGCTGCCGACATTGAACTGATCGCTGATCGGCACACCGTCCAGCAGGACCGCCACACGATTGCCGCTGATGCCGCGAATGTTGATGCTCTCTGCGCCGAAACGGCTGCCGGCGGTTTCGAAATCGATGCCCGGCGCATAGCGAAACGCATCGGCCACCGAGCTGGCAAGCTCGTGCCGGAGGCTCGCACTGTCGAACGTCGATACGTTGGCCGCTATTTCGTGCAACGGCCGCGCCTGCTTATGCGCGACGACAATCAGCTCCTCGATCGGCAGCGCCGACCCAGCCTCGCCCGAGCCTGAGGTTTCGGGCGCCGCATTGGCAACGCACGGCAGCAGGCATGCCGCGGCGGCCAGCGCCACCGGCAGCCGTGCGCTGACTGAACGGTGTCTTCCTTGCAGCATATCCGGGCTCCCCAAGACCGACGGCGCCGCGAACCCGGAGGTACCGGCACGGTGTCTTCGCTCGACTGGACTCTACGTACGGCCGGGTAGCATCACCTTGACCTGGATCAAGGGCCTGCTTGCGGCAAGTACCTACACTCGGCAGTGGTGCACAAGCCTGTGGCCAGCAGGGACGATTCACGGAGAGTGACGGAACCGCAATGCTAAACTCGGAGCCCATGGACACAAACTTGCCGCTCGCCACAGCGGTCCGTGCGCACTACCTGTTCGCAGGGCTGCCGGACGCAGACTTCGAGACCCTGGCGCGGCAAATGGCCGCGGTGCAGCTCGACAAGGGCGACATCCTGTTTCACAGCGGCGATCCCTGCACGCATTTCTACTTCGTCGACACGGGCCTGATCGAGCTGAGCCTGATATCGCCCACTGGGGAGAAGAAGACGCTCGAGGTCGTCGGTGCGGGGCGAACGTTCGCCGAAGCCATAGCGTTCATGCGCGAGCACCGCTATCCGGTCACCGCCGAGGCGTTGCAGGCAACCACGCTGTGCCGCATTCCGGTCACGCCGTACGTCGATACGCTGCACGGCAACCCCGACGCCAGCATGCGGCTGCTCGCCGACATCTCGAGACACCTGCGCGCGCGCGTGCGGGAAATCGAAAACCTGACTATCCAGAACGCACGCAGCCGCCTGATCAGCTACCTGCTCGATCACATTGACGACAGCACGGGGCACGACGAGGCCACCGTCAGGCTGACGATGCCGCGGCATGTCATTGCTTCCCGCCTGTCCGTCAAACCCGAAACGCTGTCGAGGCTGTTACGCAGCCTGACGGACGAGGGCCTGATCTCGATCGAGGACCGGCTGATATTCATTCATCGGCTGTCCGACCTCCGGCTATACGATTAGACGGCGGCGGCTGAACGGGGCGCCAATGTGCCTCGCACCAACCGGGGCCCTACGATCGGGCCGCTACCTCTTGTAACAGCCAGTCCCGAAAACTGTTGAGTTTCGGGCGGCTCGCATAGCCTTCCGGAAAGACCAGATAAAACGCGGAACCGAGCGGCAGACTTGTCTCGAAAGGAGCAACGAGCCGTTTCGCCGCCAGATCGTCGCGCGCCAGGAAGCGCCAGCCCAGAGCGACGCCGGCACCGTCGATAGCGGCTTGCAGCACGTGATCCGGCTGACCGAAACGAGGTCCGTGCAATACATCGGCCTCCGGCTGGCCGGCGGCGGCAAGCCAGCTCGACCAGTCGGGCGCCGACGCATCGAACGCCAGCGAATCGTCGTGCAGCAACGTAAGACCCGCGAGATCGGGTGCGCCCGTTCCACCCTGCAGAAGCCGCGGGCTGCACATGGGCGTAACGGATTCGTCGAACAGTTTGTCGGCGTGCATGCCCGGATACCGGCCGCCTCCCAGACGGATTGCGGCATCGACGCCGTCGCGGCCGAAATCCGCAAGCTCGAGACTCGACGACAGGCGCAAATCGATGTCCGGATGCGCTGTTTCGAAACGCTGCAGTCGCGGCAGCAACCACTTCACGGTAAACATTGGAGCCACGCTGACCGTCAACGCCCCGCGTTGCTCGCTCGCCCGCGCCTTCTCGACGGCCTCGTCGAGTAGCAGAAACGCCTCGCGAAGCTCCGGCAACAGGTGCTGCGCCGCGTCCGTCATTAGCAGTCCCCGCGGCAAGCGCCGGAACAAGGGCACGCCAAGATACGCTTCGAGACGTTTGACCTGGTGGCTCAGCGCAGCCGGCGTCACGAACAGCTCCCCGGCAGCTTTCACGTAGCTCAGGTGCCGCGCAGACGCCTCGAACGCTCTGAGCGCGTTCAGAGGATGGTTCCGCAACGCCATGGGCACCTCCAAAAGACTAAATTTTTCTAAGTCTAGAATAAGAAATGGTCGTTTGTCATCAATGTCGAACTAGCGAATTATCCGGGCCTCACATGAAGAGACTCAAGCAAGGCTAAGTATTGCTTGGCCATCCAAGAATGCCATTCAGCCCTGAAGCGGCGGGAGACGGTCCATGAACTCCAAACAACACGATTTTGACGCCTACGCGTTTTCCAAACGGGAAGACTATGACGAAGCGCTAGTCCGCGCCGAATTCGCAAAAGCGGTGCCGCTGACGACGGTTGTGGTGTACTGCTACGACCCGCGGGCAGCGGGCATCCCCCAGGCGATCGCGAGCGAGTTCGGCGAGGTGTTCCCGGGCGAGGTATTGCTGGACGAATCCGGCAACAAGGCCGCGTCTACAGCCAGCGTCTTCGAAGTGGTTGTCGCGGGTGGCCGCGCAGTCGACGCGCTGCGTTCCGTTACCGTCGCGCAACACCTTTTCGGCATCGAGAACATCGTCATCGTGCACCACAGCCATTGCGGCGCCACGTCGTTTACCGCGGACGGCATCGTGGCGGCTTATCGCCACGAACACGACGTCGATATCTCGGCGCTGTACCCGGAGGACAGCATTTGCATTGGCGACTACACGACCTCGCTCGCGCATGACGTGCAGCTTATGAGGAACTCCGAAGGCACGCCTCGGCATGCGGATATCTACGGCTACTTCTACGACATCGATACCGAAAGTCTGACCCGCGTCGTCTACGATGCCGCGGATGCAGGGCGGAAAACGCGGTCGGCGGCGACCTAGAAACGTGTTCGCACGGATACAAAATCGCTGGCGGTGCGCCGTGTCGATCTGGATCGCCGCCTATCCGCTCATGACCATGCTGCTGTTCGTGCTGGAACCGTTGCTGAGCAATTGGCCCGCGCCTTTTCGCTCACTGCTTCTAACCAGCCTCATGGTGCCTGTAATGGTGTTTTGGCTCGTGCCGCTGGTAGCGGCGCGTATGGGCGAAGGCCGGGACTCCGAGCCGCCGTGCGGAGCGACAAACAGCAGCAGTCAAAACGGGACGCGGAACACTCAAAGGAACCCTCATGACACACTTTAGCTATGCAAAGAATTTTCAGGGCGTCGCCGACGTATTTCTGCGCGCCCCGGCCGTCTATCGGCCGCTGCTCGACTTCATCGAGACCGTCATGATCGGGCCGTCCGCGTTGAGCAAGGAGGAACGCGAGATAATCGCCGCACACGTATCGCGGCTGAACGGCTGCGACTTTTGCGTGGCGGCACATCGGGCCACACTCGCTGCCATGGGCGTTTCACCGGAGACCCTCGCGACGCTCGATCAGGGTGCAAACATCGAGAAGGTCTCGGCCGCGGTCAGACCACTGCTCGTATTCGCGGAAAAACTCACGCGCTCTCCAGACGCCGTTCGCCAAACGGACATCGACGCGTTGACCGGACTTGGCATCGCGGAACAGACCATCGAAGACGCAGTTAACGTCATTTCACTATTCAACTACGTCAACCGGCTAGTCGATGCATTCGGCGTCGAAGGCAGTCCCGATTACTTCAAACTTGTCGGGCGCTCGCTGGCCGCGAACGGCTACGCCAACCTGCTTGGGAGATCGCAATGAGAGACAAACTTCCCTGGGCCGTCAAGGGCGAATCGTTCGCCGACGGCAGTCGACTGGCTGACTGGCAGCGGGTGTTCCGGAGTACAGCCTGGCACTGGCAGTACGACACGCACGAAATGAGCTTTTCCATTTACGCTCACGACGGTCAGTTCTGGAAGCTATATCACGCCCGTTACGTGCATCCGGGCGACGCGCACTTCACGTACGGCTTCGGCGGCGTTGCGTGCCGGGTCGTCGAGGTCGAATACCTGCACACCGCCCGGTCGCCGCACTCGTCGATGTTGCAAGAGTCGGGCGATCTCGAATGGATCCGGACGTATGAATTCGATCCGGCCATCCATCGAGTCGTCCGCGCCGGCGAGCGTAACGAGAAGTACGGGGAACCGTATGAGCACCGGCAGGCCGCCTAGACCCGAAGCTGTCCGCACAGCCCCGCAATGAATAGCGCCGAATCAGGCAAAGCGGTCTGCCTCATAACCGGAGTCGGCGACGCGACGGGCGCCGCGCTGGCGCGGCGGTTCGCCGCTGGCGGCTATCGTGTTGCGATGATCGCGCGCAACGCGGATCGCCTCGAGCGCTTGGCCGAAGCAATACCGGATGCGAGCGCATACCCCGGCGACGTAGCCGATCTCGATGCCTTGCTGCGTACCGTAACGAACATTCGGTTGGAACTGGGTGAGGTACAAGTGCTCCTGCACAACGCCGTGTCACATACGTTCGGCACGTTTCTCGAAGCGCCGCCAGCGGATCTCGAACGTAACTTTCGCGTCAACACGACAGCCTTGCTGCACCTGGCACGGGCCGTCGCGCCAGCCATGATCGACGCGCGACGGGGTGCGATAATCGCGACCGGTAACACTGCCGCACATCGCGGCGTCCCCGACTACGCGCTGTTCGCACCCAGCAAAGCCGCACAGCGGATTCTTTGCGAATCGCTGGCTCGGGAGCTGGGGCCCAAGCGGGTACACGTCGGCTACGTGACGATAGACGCGCCCATAGACGTCGCGTGGCTGGGTCGAACTGACGCGGAAAGACCGTCCTGGCTGTTACCGCCCGAAGACTGGCCGTGGGCTCGGGAAGACTTCTTTGCCCAGCCCGACGCCATTGCCGATGAGGTTTATCATATGGCGCATCAACACCCATCGGCGTGGTCGTTCGAAACGACGATCAGACCGTTTGCGGAAAGCTGGTAAGCAGTGCCGCAGCACAGAGCCTTGGTATTGTCCACACGCGAGCCGTAGAACCGGAATGAACTGATCCATCCTGTTACCCGCTTTTGCGACCGACTCGCCCGCTTCGCGCTCCGAATCCGCAAAGCTCCGCTCGCGCATGCGTTCATTGCTGACGTGTGCCTCCCGGGCCTCGCCATGAGTTTGAAGGCGTATCGCTGAAGCTCGAAGCACGCGATACCGGCGCACGCTACCAGTCGATCAGATCTTCGATCATTGCATCGCCCCTTGCGCCGTTGGTCAGATAGACGGCGCCGTCGCCGGTCCGCGCATCGAATGCGGCGGCTGCCTGATAGTGCCGGTTGTCGCCGCTGTGGTAATACAGCGTCTGCTCGCCGACCGCCAGGATCGCCCAGCCGAGTCCGTAAGTTGCGGTCTTGTCTTCGTTATCCGGTTTCGTGTCAGATGTCGGATTCGCTTTCGGCTCTGGCTAATCGCAGCTTTTCCTTACGCGCTCTGTAGCTCTCCGGAAAAAAGATCTGCCACAGCAAGCCAAAGACGATCCGCGCGGCAATGACGCCAAGAAACAAATAGAACCAGCCAGCGGGTGTCAGGTTGAACACCCAGCCAAACGTGTCGAAGAACCAGTCGAAACGTTCCATTCGGAGTCTCCGTGGATTCAGCGGCCACGATACCTAATCTCGGCGATACAAAGCGTTAACGGCAGCGCAGAACAGAAAAGCATGGGAAGTTGCCTGTTCCCAGGACGCTGAAGCCCCTGTGGCGAGCAGACCAGGCTTATAGCCACCCGCCTCAACCGGCCAGATAGTTGTGCACCGCGCTAATGCACACCGAGCCCTCACCAACGCCGGACGCAACGCGCTTGACCGAGCCCGAGCGCACGTCGCCGACGGCAAAGATGCCGGCTTCGGAGGTCTGGAACGGCGATGCGCCGTCCATTCCGGTGACCACAAAACCCTTGTCGTCCAGATCGACGCAGTCACCGAGCCAGCCCGTGTTCGGCAGCGCGCCGATCATGACAAAGATATTGCTGATTTTTTTAGTCACCGTCTCGCCCGTTTCGCTGCTCCTCCAGCTCGCTCGTTCGAGAATACGCTTACCGTCCAGGTGCGTCAGTTCGGAGTGACAATGCAGCGTGATGCGCTGGGACTGCTCGATTCTCTGCACCAGATAGTCCGACATGCTGTCGGCCAGGCCGGCGCCGCGCACCAGGATGTGCACATGTTCGGCATGACCCGACAGGAACACAGCCGCCTGCCCTGCCGAGTTACCGCCGCCGACCACTACAACCTCGGTTCCCGCGCAGAACTGGGCTTCGAGCGCGGTCGCTGCATAGTGGATCGCCTGACCCTCGTAGGTTTCGTAGTTGTCGAGATCGAGCCGGCGGTACGTCGCCCCGCTTGCTATGACGACAGCCCTGGCACGCACGTAAGAGCTACCCTCCGTGGTAACCGTGAAGAAGTCGTCGTCCCGGCTGATCCCGGTGGCGCCGCGCGCAATCGCGAAACGGGCGCCGAACTTCTGCCCTTGTATCCAGGCCCGCCCCGCGAGCGCCTGGCCGGAGATGCCGGTCGGAAAGCCGAGATAGTTCTCTATCCTGGAACTCGTGCCGGCCTGGCCGCCAGGCGCCTCCGCCTCGATGACAATCGTGTCGAGCGCTTCCGACGCGCCGTACACGCAGGCGGACAGGCCCGCCGGCCCCGCGCCAACGACCACCAGATCGTAGACATGCTGCGGATCGAAAGCCTCTGTCAGGCCAAGGCCGTCGGCAAGTTCCGGAATCGTTGGGTTGTGGAAGGTTTGCTTGTCGCGCGTTCGAACGATCGGGCCGCCGCACGGCTCGATCCCGCATTCGTTCGCGAACCTGCCGGCTGCCTCGGTGCCCGGCTCGAGCACCTCGACCGGATAGCCGTTGCGCGACAGGAACCGGTTCATGCGGATGACATCCCGGTCGTTTTTTTCGCCGAGCAGGGTCACGCCGGCCTCGGAATGCAGGATGAATGCCGTCCGCCGGAGGATGAATGCACGCATGATGATCTCGCCGATATCCGGCTCGCTGCCCGACATCCGGCGGAATTGCTCGCGGGTCAGGCGGACAACGCGGCTGTCTTCGCCCGTTCGTCCGCCGACCAGAATCTCGCGCTGGTTGAAGAGATCGAGTTCACCCGTGAACTGGTGCCAGGCGTGGGTGGTTATGATGACGGGCTGGCCTTCGTCGTCCAGGTCGTAGATCTCGACGTTGCCCTCGAGTATCAGGAAAAAGTCGACCTCGCGATTGCCCCGCTCGAACAGGATCGTACCCCGCGGCAAATCTTCGACCTCACCGTAGTCGCTTACGCGCGCGACCTGATCGTCCGAGAGTACCGGGAAGGTCTGTCTTTCCCGCACGTACGGATCGCTGGCATCGACCGATTCGCGGGCTTTTTCAATGGCGTTGGAATCTTCTTTCACTCTGTCCTCTGCATAGGCTCGAAGCTTCGACCAGCAAGTCTGGCATACGCAGAGTGTCCCAATATTGTCTGACCGCCGCTATCGGATTTTTCGAAGGTTTTCGGAATTCCCGCGGCGCAGCGCTCAACCGTCCTCCAGCCGGGCAAGACGCAACTCGATCTTCTTCAGTTCCCGTAAGACATTCAGCAAATTGACGCGATCCCAGATCCACTGCTTGAGGGCAATCTGGACGGTCCAGGCCGCCCAGCCGGCCGCCGCCCAGAGGATGAGACCGCGGGTCGTGTCCGACTGAAACATCTGCCAGACTGCATACAGCCCGACAGCCGTGGCGATGAGTACAACCACGTTCGCGATCCAGGTGAAATGGCGGAGGGGACCGTGAAAGGTGGCGCTGATCTGGTCGAACAGGCCGCGCCGGTCCTCGAGTTCCTTGAGGAAGGCCTCGTCCTCCTTGCTCAGGGAGTCGCGCAGGCGATCGTCGAAGTCTGTCATGGCAAATCTCCTTCAAGAGCCGCCTTGAGCTGGCGGCGGGCGTAAAAGATGCGCGATTTTGCCGTGCCCAGCGGCACGCTCGTCGCGGCGGCGATCTCGGCGAGGCTTAGTCCTTCGCCAAAAAACAGGATGGCTGCAAGGCGATGGTCCGGACTCAGTTCGGCAAACGCCTGGTCGAGCGCCGTGAGCGTTTCGCCGCGCGCCTGCGTGCTGGTCACGGGCGCGACGGCGGCGTCCGCCTTGTGCGCGCGATCCCGCGTATTTCGCCTGATGGCGTCCACACAGGCCCGGCGCAGGATCGAAAAACTCCACGCGGGAAAGCGCGCAGGGTCCTTGAGCCGGGGCAGGCCCCGGACGATGGCGAACCAGGTGTCCTGGACGATCTCCTCCGCAGCATCCGCGTCGCCGATGAGCCGGCGGGCGGTGCGCAGCAGGCGCGGATACCAGCGCGCGGCGAGTCGCTCGCCTGCCTGCCGGTCACCTTCGCGGATCAGCAGGACAAGGAGTTCGTTGTAGGTTCTGTCCGCCTCCCTCCGGGCCATCGTCACTTCCTTGCGGTCTTATGACCTTGCAGTCTTATGAAGATAGTCGGACGACGGGGTCGAAAGGTTCAAGCGCAGGAATGGATAATGAGGAGAATTCAGATAGCCGAGGAAGCAACGGCGAAGTGGCAGACGCCGTCTTGTCAAGGTCCTGACGTATCTTCCCGGCTATCTTTCACACACGCACGAGCAGAACTGGAATCGATTCACCGCGGACGATGCTGAGTTCCCCAGCCGGCCGTGATGAAAACGGCGGTTGCGCTCTCCTCCACATCCGCCGTGTGCCATACGCCCGGTTCGTTAATCGCGTACTGGCCCGGAGCCAGCGACGTTTCGGCAACCGTCCCGTCCTGCCGTTCCTGAAGCAGCGTTATAGAGCCGGCCGTGCACAACACAATCTCGCTGCCTTCTGGGTGCATCTCCCACATATCCCACGAACCGGTAAACTCATGCATACTCACCAGCCGCCCTTCACTGCCGTCAGCGCCGTGGCGGCCAACGTAATCTTCGTACCATTCTTTTGTGCCGGTGAACCGGGGTTCGAGTTCTGCCGTCGCACCCACGCCGAGGTGGATCGGATTTACGGTGATGTCATGTCCGTTCATAGAAAATCCTCCGAATCGTAAGCCGCCCGAAGAACCGTCGGCAAAGAGCCGTCACGCAATTGTGAGCGGCTGCTTCGGGCTGAGCAGAGCAGTCACTTGCACGAACGCCTTTCGAGCGCTGCAAGCAACTCGTTGAAACTCTCATCGATCGATCGTCCGCTGGTCTCCACAACTATTCTCTCGGCCGACCAAGGATGAAACTCCCTGTTTTCAATTGCCTGCCAGGACGGTAACACCAAGCCCTCGATGTCGGACTGCCGTCGTTCTGCACGTACACGATGCTCGGTGACATCGGAGCACTGGGTTTCGACGTTGACGCAGCCGGCGCCAGCCTGCTCCTCGACTTCTTGCCACTCGTCCCGCGTCAGCTCAATGGGATTACAGGAATCTGCAACCACGCTTACGCCGATTAGCACGTTTTCGGCTGCTATACGATAAGACAGCCTATAGCCCTCACCTTCCACACTCACATCGCACAAATCGCGCAAGCCTTGTTCCACGGTATCGACCCGCAGATAGGCCGCGCTCAGCTTTCGGGCCAGGAGCTTCGCGAGACGGGTTTTTCCAGTCGCCGGCAGGCCGCTGAAGATGTATAGACTCGGACATGGAGTATTTGCCATCTGATGCGTCTTGGTCAAAGACCGCGTGGAGAAATTCCAGTCTAACAAACATACCATGGTCAGAATGCGACGAAGATTAGAGGGGATTCAGCGCCTGGAAAGCGTGGATGCGGGTCGCGAAGCCGCCGAAGTACAAATGTATTTCGCGGCTGTCCGTGAAGAGTCTTGCTCCGCAAGCGCCGTCGAAAAGCGGTACCGGAAACTCTTTTCGTCCAGGCGTATCCAATGAGTGTCCGCGCCCGCTTAACTGGTTACGCCGAAGAGTACGCCATCCGCGCCTTCCAGGGCGTTGTTGCGCTGAGCTCAATCTATGTTTTGTTCAACTGGTTTGCCTTCGAAGGACAAGCGTACAAGAGCTATTGGCCAGTTTTAGCGTTGCTTCCGTTTAGTCTGTGGCTCACCTTTTGGCGTTATCAGAAAACCGGGCGCTACCAGGATGAGATGTTTGATCGACTGCTCGCCAGCGACTTTCGCGAGATCGACCGGTCGCTCGTGCTGTACTTGAGGCCGTTCGTATCGGACGGCAGGGTGAGTGTTCACAAAGGTCTTTTTGAGCCTGTTCTTCAGATCTTCGATGCCATAGACAACGGCTCGCTGGACGGCAGACTCCGGAAGACCTTGCATCAGTCGTTGCTCGTGCGATTTGACGGCCAGGCGCCGCCGTCGAGATTTCGAAAAATTCGGCAGTTTTTCGATCGCGCCAGGGCTCGACCGGCAATCTACGTTACTTCGAAAGAAGCCTGGCTTGCCATCGTGGAACGCTCCATTACCAAGGCAAGCTGGTGCATTGTCGTGCCACCCGCTTCACTCGGTTCCTCGACGAACAAAGAGATCGGACTGGTGTTTCGCCACAAGAAAATCAAAGAGTTGGTCTTCGTGATGCCGAGCAAATCCAGTTCGTTTAAGACTGCCCGCGGGCGAAAAGTAACGGCCAGAGCCTTGTGGGAGCAACTGCGGGAACTACTTCAGTCAGAAATTCATCTTCCGAGATACCAAAAGCCCGGAGGATTCGTCTTGTGGAATCGGGGCGCTATGCAACTGGTTCGATCTTTGGGTGGCGTGCCGTGGTCGCACGAACGTGCCATGAAGCGTATTTTCGTCCACCGTAAACTGACCGGTTATTGGTTTCAGGATAGCTGTCGTATCGTGCGGATGTTCGTTTGGATACTGTTGCCCATGTCGATCATATTACCGGCACTTATAGTGTATACCTTGGTTCAGATTGAAGGGGGCAGCACTGCGGAAAACGAGCGAGGCGCGTTCTTCTTGCTGTTCATCGTCGCGTTGCTGTTCTTAAAGCTCCCTTTGTATGCCCACTATTGTGGACGATTTGGTTTAGAAACATGGCGTCGTTGGGTACTGTTCGCCAGCACGCTCGTTACGTTCTTTTTCGCTTTGGCGGGAAGCGTGGAGTGGATGGATCGCCGTGAACTCGACGTATGGCTTGCTGAGCGGATTCAGCTGTCCGCCCTCTTCGATGCTCCAACAGACTCGGAAAGCTATCGTCTGTTGTTTGACTTATTTCGAACAATGCTTGTGTTGTTCTTGGTCAGCATTCCCGTTTATGTGGTCGCGTTCCTGAATTTTTTCGCTCAGAAGACCATCCGGCTCGACCGTGACACGGCGCTTGACTAGTCCGGACGAATGGGGTGATTCTCAGGCTCATCTTCCGCATCAGGGATCTCGAATCGCACCAAGCTCTTATTCTGGCCGACAGCGTTGCTTCAGCATCATCCTGAGATCTCCCCGAGTGACGTGGTAGTCGATCATTCTATTGCAATTCTCTCCTTTCCAAGGTTCCCAGAATTCGTCCATGTACGTTCTCTGTTTCAACACATCTACAGAGAGCGCATCGGCGTCTATCGCTTCAAGTGTGCCGATCGCCCGGGCAAGGTAACTGGGCTGCTGCACCTCCCTTATCAGGTAAAGCAGGACGTCAACCGATCCTTCCGGCTTGTATTTGATCAACAGTCTTGCAGTCGATGGAAACGTATTGATATCGCTCCGGGCAGCAGCGTTGATCAGAATGCGCGGCAGCGCAGCTGCCCGGTGTTCTTCGATGATCGTAAGCAACTCGTCGAACACGTAAATGACATCCAGCTCGTAATACGGCTTGCCCTCCGGATCGGGGTTGCTGCCCAGTACATCCACCGCGGCGGCCGCCACTGCTTCTGCTTCGTGCTTCAGCAAAACTTTCAGGCCATCCGGCGTTACGCCATGCCACTTGCTGAACAGTTTCAATCTGAGTTCCAGGTGCCTGTCTGCTGGCATGTGGCTGAGGTTGTAGAACAGGCTTGATGCCTTCTCCGACAAATTCTTGATGTCGCCTTTATCGTTGTCGATATAGGGACTCATGATCTTCATAACGACGGCGTCGGGGTAAGCCAGAAGCGCGCCGAATACGTTATCCAGATTTTTCAGGAATGCTGTGTTGCGGATTTCCTTGTCTAGCATTTTCTCCAGAACGGGAATAAACGACTCATGCGGGAAGCGTGACATGATATGCAAGCCAATATATTCGTCTTTGTCGATTTCCTCTCTCAGGATCGGCAGATCGGATTCTCTCTGAAATCCCGCCAGCGCGACCGGCGCAAGGTCCACATCATCCTCATGGAGTTCTCTGACAACGGCATATTGTTCATCGCTTAGTGACCAGAAAAGCAGTATTCGCTCCAGAGCCATCAGCTCTGGCTGCTTCGTGAAGAAATAGCTTGCGATGCTATCGCGTGTCCCTGGGCTCATCTTCGATTGCCACGACTCGATAGCGCAATCCGCAACGGTGGAGGAACCGCCCATATCGTAATTCAGCGTCGAAAAAGCCTCGTGATCTCGAACCAGATCGCTCGCGAGCGTGTCAATCCGATCCTGCGAGAGTCTGTCCGTCAGAGCCATTATCGCGTAACAACGCGCTACCGGATTCGTGCTCTCGAGCAGCGTCGTCAATTGCTTCTCGCTGGCCTCCGTAGCGAGGTACTCGTGGGCCGCATACAAGGAACTGCGCTGATGACTATAACCGACGGCCTCACCTTCGAAGTTATCAGCCGAGGAAACCAACTCCAGAGCTGCTTCGACACTGTTAAAGACCTCTTTTTCACCCACTGGCCCTGCGTAAGGATCACGAACCCAGCCAGGGTCGTAGTTGATGTATCCAGCTTCGTCTTCCGCGAACGCGTCTACGGGAAGACCCCAAGCCAGAATAAGCAGCACCAGCAAAAGTCTCATGTTGGTTCCTTCAAGAGGATGTAAGACAACTTTTCATTCTGAAGTGCACCAATGCTTCCAACGACGGTTCGGCGTTGGCCGCGATCTGCCCAACCGAGACCCCACCTGACGGCTATCAGCAGTCGCTGCTCGCTTCGGGTTTTCGCCTCACCGACGACTTCCGCAACTTCGTTGTAAGGGTCATGGGGTCCATGTCGTCAATCTTCAATGGACTGAGCAGCACTAATTTCCATGCCATGGTTGCCACGAAGGGTGAGGAACCTTTCTCAGTACGGACGGTCTTCGACCGTAAAGCCGAGCGACTCTACACGATCGCAGACCGCCCGATGCCCACGAATCATCTTCGAAAGACCAATCTTGGTTCCATCCGAGAAAACGAATTGGAAGTACTGACCGTTCTTTTTGAACGCGGCTTCCTTCAGATCGGACCATCGGCCCACACGTGTTCGCCCGAACAGCGACGACAACACTATTTGCCGGTCGTCGAATCGACCTTTCGTCCCGTAGCCTTCGATCAGCAGGTAAAGCCCCATAAGACCGAATAGAGCAGCGAAGGCGGAGATCCAAATGTATTCACCGCCATGGTCCGCGACAACCATGAAGACGATGGCGGCTGTGGCAATCGCCGTCGATAACCAGGCAAGTGCTTTTATTGCCCTTCCGTATTCTATTCGACCGTCGTCAGGCGCGTCTTTCGCTTCCCTGGACAAATAGGAAAGACCAAAGGCCACAAACAGGCCAGTGACGAACATGGGCAAAACGTCGGACAGAAAATCCTTCAACCCGATTCCTCATCTCTGGTATCAGTCGGATAAAAATCCCGTGAAAGGGGCTGCCGGGGTGGCGGAGAGGGCGGGATCGAACGCACGGTACGGGTAGTACACTTGATTCGATTCGGATCGGCTTAAGCCTGCTCTCACTCCTGCGAGGCGTCCTCCGAGCATCCAGAACGCTCGCGCGTTTTATCGAGCCAAGTCCATTCGACCACTCCAGCACCCCTCCTCACTTGCTCTTGTCTTCCAGCCGTCGTGCTCCGACAAACTGGCTCTGTCGGAGCACGGATGCGTTCGTCTCTCAGGCGGCGATTCTGACTACTACCGTTCCCGCGAGCAGATCATGAAGTGCGCGCCGCCTCAGATTGAACATCATGGTTACGAGCTCCGCAATCCCCCAAAGGCCAACGGCATACACCGTGGCGTATTGAATGACCGCTGCCGCTCCGCTCACTTCCGCATCCTCGAGCCCTGCGCCAAATGCAATAAGATAGATTATCGATAACACGCAAACGAACACGGGCACGATGTCTCTCACGACTGCCTGGCGCAACGATATTTCGTGACGCTCCGACTTGTCCAGGACCTTCACGCCCGTAGCCATCTTACCCACGGTCTGCCCGTACTTGGCGTGCATGACAATGTAGTAGCCGATCGATATGACTTGCAGGAATTGCTCAACATAGACGAAAGCTGCAGGCTTCAGGATTCCAGCCTGAAGCAGGGCAAACACGATAATCCCCAAGGGTATCGCAACCACGAACCCATCCAGGAAGAGTGCCCGAAAACGTCTCCAGAAGGTTCGGTACCTGTGCTCCTCCTTTACCTCTTCAACTGCGGCGAATTGGAATCCCCCGAGTTGCTTTATCTGGCTTAGCAGCCTTGCCGCATAGTCGGGATTTTTCTCGCGGTCCAGTGCAACGTAGCAGTCTTCAAGCTCAGGTACCGATTCCGGCTGCCGACGGTCGATCTCCTCGACCAGCGCCGCGTAGACCTCCGGGTACAGGTCGGCACGGATGTTGTTCAGTACCTGATACAGATCGAGCAGGCTGTAGGTCTCGTATTTTGGGATATTGGCCAACGGCTCTTCCTGCGACTCAACCGGACCTTGGAAGATACCAGCATCTGTTACGTCGCTGCGAGGGCTCGCTTCGGGCTATCCCGGCGGAGCTTTCCGCAACCGCGTACCTGAGAATCGACGCGGCGAACGCCGACACACACGGATGACGTTCGCAAAAGCATTCGCCTGCGCGCGATGGCGGGAAAGTCAGCGCCGAACCGGTCGGCTCCGAATTCCCGTTGACCTAGTCCGTCTTGAACACATCCCTGACGGTTACGGCGTACACAGCGGATCCTCGACCTCGGTCTCATTGACAAAGGTTTGATTACCTGCAGCTTTGACATCAACCTGAGTACTGCCGAGGAACAGTCGATGCGTCGCACAGGCTTCCAGTCCATGATTTGGATCCCGAACGCCCGGGAGTCCGGCCCGGTAGCGATCCAAGTCCCGAAGACATGTTGGGACAGCGAGCGTGCTCGCTGCCTGCACTTCGTTAAATAGTCACAACGGAATTCGTGAGGCTCGCCACTGGGAATCTGCCGGGAATTGGTATAATTCGAACTCGGCATCGACGCGGTGCGCTGACGGTGACAGGAAAGTGGCTCAACGATTACTCAGCTACCGCATCCTGACATGCTCGATCGCATTTCTATATTCTGCAGTCGTGTGCGGTGCGGAGTTTCTCGAGACCGATGTCGAGCCGACGGTTGTCTCAGTCCTGCTGACGGAATACGCGGTAGCCGTCGAAATCGAACACAACTACTTTCCACGCGCCTCGGAAGACAGCCGAAAGTTCTTCGTTGCGCAGCGTCCAGACTACGAATTCAAAAGCATCTCCGGGGAACAATACTTGGAGTTGAGGCAATTAGACCACTATGTTCGACACACGGATCCCTACCGGGGCGAAGGATACAAAGCACCGATCTGGTGGGTATCGGGCCCGCTATGTGCCGAGGATAGCGACCCTCGCGAAGGACGAACGCCGGTATTCGGATTCCGTGAGTCGACCGTGGGCGTGAAACTGGACTGTGATTCCTACGTTTCGGACGTCAGCTTCCTGAGCGGCGAGGTATGGATTACAACCTATCTGTCTACGGACTATTTCGACGCCAGCTCGGAGGGGCTGATCGTTGCGTCTATGCTGGACGGGCAGGTCAAATCTCGAATCGATCTTGGGCGAGCGGCGGCAAGAGCCATCGTACAAGACCCTTGGTCGAGCGATATCTGGGTCCTGACGGATCGCCGGATCTCGGTGATGACCGGTGACCGCGCGATC
Source organism: Pseudomonadota bacterium (assembly GCA_039819385.1). GTDB lineage: Bacteria > Pseudomonadota > Gammaproteobacteria > Steroidobacterales > Woeseiaceae > UBA1847. The sequence continues at coordinate 45,188 of JBCBSC010000005.1, forward strand.
AAGGCCTGGCGTGAGCCCGTACACGGTTTTGACGAGACGGCGGAAAAACCCGATGTGCTTCTGCCTTCTGCGGCAACGGCAACGAACCCTCTTGCCGTCATCGCGTACAGTCTTGGCGAACGGCACTACCGGAAGTTCTATCGGACAGTTGCCGGCACACAATTTGTACCCGAGAAGGGTTTGCTCAGCCGGTTCTTTGATGAGAGTTGGAGCCATGTACCGCAATTGCCGCCAGAACTTGCGGTTCTGTTGGAAGATGCCGAACCCACGAACTCCTGGCGGAGATTTGCCTGTATGTTAGAAGGCGAACACGCTCGGAAGCTTTGCGGTACGCCTTTGAAGGCATGGTCAAAGCTTGATGAATAGCCCTTATACTAAGTATCGAAAAGGTGTCAGACACCTTATCTCCGGCCGACGCCCTTACTCATCATGGCAACGGCGCGTGCCTGGTATGGCAGAATGACCATACTATGAACCATACCGGCCGCTCAGTGACTGCTTGCTCGATCGAAGTCACGGGCAGTTGGTGGCCCAAGTCTGCGGTTACTTTGTATCGAATACTGTACGCAAGACAGAATGAGATTTGCTGAGAAAACCGGATACACAAATCAACCTCGCCTCATGGCGTGGCTGATTTACGCTGCGCTCCTGTCGTTCGTTGGCACGGCGGCGGTAGCGGACCAGCGAGCAGACCAAAACTGGTCTCCATCTGTGGCCAATCCGGAGTTTCCGTCAGGCGATGGGCCGGTCGTGCTTGTCGATGCGAACCATGGCAACTTCCACACTATCGAAGGCCGGTATGCGCCTTTTGCTGAACTGCTCAGACTGGACGGCTATCAGGTCAACAGCACGAATGGCGTAGTGACACAGGAGCTTCTCAGCGAGGCCGATGTGTTTGTTATTTCAAATGCTATACGCGATGGCGAAAATGCGAAATGGATACTTCCTACTCCCTCCGCCTTTGAGCCGGATGAGATCGCGGCCATTGTGCAGTGGGTTAGAGAAGGGGGGTCGTTATTGCTCATAGCCGATCACATGCCGTTTCCCGGCGCGACTGCCGCCCTGGCAAATGAGTTCGGCATCGTCTTTATCAACGGCTATGCGAAAGAGTCAGCTCATGAAAGCGGCGCATTGTCATTTGACCGATCGTCCGGCGGGCTTGCCGATCACCCTGTTACACGAGGACGCGTAGCATCCGAGGCAATTGAGTCGGTAACGAGTTTTACTGGGCAAGCTTTTCGAGTTGTCGGCGATGCGTTTAGTCTGATGCGAATGCCTGACGACTGGGCCGTGTTCTTGCCTACGGAAGCTGGTTTGATCGGCGAAACAACCCCGTATGTGTCGACCAGAGGGCTGGTTCAGGGCGCCTTACTTGAATTCGGCAGCGGCCGCGTGGCGGTCTTCGGCGAAGCAGCAATGTTTACGGCGCAATCCTGGGTTCGGGCAGACGGGAGCACCGGAAGAATGGGGCTCAACCATCCGCTCGCGAAAGACAACTCCCAATTCCTGCTAAACGTAATGCATTGGCTGGTTGGTAAAATCGAATAGCCGCTAATGGCCGTGAGCGAGCGCCGGACTGAAACCCGGCCCAGTGTCGGCTTGTTCCAGAAGCTGACGCTCGCACAGTTCTCAACCCGGGCTCAGGTCGCCGACGTCGTTGCAAGACTCGACCCGGACGATTGTAGAAAAGGTGTCAAACACCTTGCTCCCCGAGCGTCGGGCGGGTCGAAGCGGTCGGGGACCGCTACCGATGGGTCCCGGCGCTGTGGAAGTTCGGTGCGCCGCGGGGTGAATAGCCGGCATTCAAGGAAAGACAAGCTGGCCGATTGACGATCGAGTTTCGGTAAGTTCCCACCGCTATGTCTTCTTGTCGTTCTCGTAAGGAATAGCAGATCCTTCAGTCTTGCCTCGGGTCTACGTCGTACCAGCGACGAGTGTTGGTAGGTCAATGGCTGTTCATTAGAAATCAGCCCGAGAAGTCGTCCAGCTATTGGAGATGCGGCCCAAGAGCAAGCGCTATCGCGACAATAGCGGGCTCGACCTTGCAAAGTGTGACCTTACGAGGTAACATATATGCCTAAGTTGCGTAGAGGTAATTTTATCTTCGTTTCGTGGATTGGAGACCACAGCCCCAGACACGTTCATGTCTACAAAGACAGGAAACTCGTTGTGAAGTGGGATCTGGAGAATTGGTCAGCCATGAAGGGAGAGCCGACGCGGAGGATACTGGAACACATTAGGGACCTCATTGATGAGGGCAAACTATGAAGATTCGTTCAATTAATGCGAATAACCACAAGAAGGTGTTTGAAGTACGCACCTATAAGGATGCGTATGACTACCCCTATGCAAAACTCGATTTGCGCCCGACAAATGCGAACCCGATTGCCAATGTTTATGTCGATGAGGAACTCGGCAATGAGGCGTTTACCTACACTCTGGCGTCTGGCGATGACGACACTATTCATATCGACCGGGTTTTGGAGCAAAATCGCGATCCCGCCTACATGCGAGACCTACTTCTCTACAAGCTAACGGTCGAAGCCAAAAAGAGAGTAAAGGAAAGCGGTCTGAGCGTCCGTCACATCAGCAAGATGCTGGGAACGTCCGCGACTCAATACTATCGGCTCCTCGATGAAGATAATCATCGAAAAAGTATGGATCAGATGGTGAATCTGTTTGCCGTGTTGGGATGCACCGTCGACTTGAAAGTAAGTAAGCCAAAGAGGCAGTCTGAGCGGAACAACCTCGCGGCTTGAGTAAAGGCGCTCGTGGCCTCCCAGCTTTCGAAAAGGTGTCAGACACCTTATCTCCTCAATTGTTGACCCGAAACAGACACTGGGTTCAGTGGCAAACCACATACGATTTCGCAGGGTTCTGAAGGAATAGATTTGATAACCGGCATTTGGTACCTAGGCTGGCTTCTTTCCTTCGTCGGTTCTATTGGCGCAATAGCCGAGCTTTTTGGATTGCTCGAAAACCTCAGCAACTCAGAGGCTATGGGTATTGCGCCCGATTCTTTAATCGCCACCATTTACCCGTTTCTTGCTGCGCTGGCCACTGCTTTGTTCGGCACGCTCCTTGTGTTGGTAGCTAGGCCAGAGAAGTTGCGTGATTGGGGCTTTGCTACATCAATTATTGATTGGGCTGAAAACTTACCGACTGATGCGCCGATTGAGCATCTGCGGTTCTATGGGTCTCTCCTTGCACTAGCATTATCACTGTCCCTCGTGTCTTCGATAACTCACCCGGCTGCTAGCGCGCTGACTCCTGCCCACGTTTTGTTTGCTCCTCTGATCGGGTGGGTGATGGTTTGGGCCGTGCTTGGATTCCACCTCATAAATCCAGTTGCATGGGCATTTCCAGCTAGCCTGAAATTCGGATCGCGCTTCTTTCACTTTGTTGCGGTAATGAATGTGGTTCTAGCGCCGTTGATTTGGCTTGTTTCCGGCCCGCAAAGAAGCGAGGTCGCAGTTGCAACGGCGGCAATGATAGGTGCCGCCGTGGGTTCGACACAGTTCTATAGATACTGGCAGACACGCTTGGCAAATAGGTTCGTCGATTCAGATTAGGCTAGATGGCGTCCAGTTCTTCAGATTGATAAATGGCCGCGTCCTGCCCCTTAAGACAGCTAGAAATCCGGTTGTGGACTGGCTGTAGGCCGCCAATCCAGGCCTAAGTTGTATTTCTTTATTTTCAATAGCTTAAGAGCGAAACTGGCGGAGAGGGTGGGATTCGAACCCACGGTACGGGTAAACCGTACACTTGATTTCGAGTCAAGCCCGTTCGACCACTCCGGCACCTCTCCATACTTGGTCTTGTATTCCAACGGTCGCGCTTCGCACGACTGTATACCTGGTCTTGCCTTTCGGCACTGAAACCCCATTTCTTGGTCGCTTCAGCCGCCCAAATCGCCCAAATCTGAACAAGGGCCGGGAATATTGGTGAGCAAAAACGGGCTTGTCAAGCCTCACATGCCCCCCAACCAGTGAGATAATTGCCGGTCGAATGCTCGCCGGCTGCACGGACCGCAACCTCAAGCATGCCAACCGTACAGGAACCCGCGTTTGCGCCAGCTGTTCTACATACTGTCCGCAGCCCTGCTGACCACCTGCTCGAGCCCGCCCGATCTCCTCGAGAAGATCCTGGCCACGGGCGAGCTGAGAGTGGTCACGCGGAACAGTCCGACAGCTTATGTGATGGGCCCCAACGGCCCCGCCGGCCCCGAGTACGATCTGGTACAGGCGTTTGCCGACGATCTCGGGGTCCGGCTGCTGATCAAACCGGTGGACAGCGTCTCCGAGATCCTGCCTTCCTTGCTGGCCGGCCACACCGACATGGCTGCCGCCGGTCTCTCGGTCACGGAATCCCGCCGCGAGTTTCTGAACTTCGGGCACCCTTACCAGACCGTAGACATGCACCTCATCTACCGCCTCGGCACGGGCAAGCCGCGCTCGCTCGAGGAAGTGGTCGGGCGGCCCATCGAGGTGGTCGCCGACAGCAGCCACGTTGACGTGATCGAGTCGCTCCAAGAGGCCTATCCTGGCATCGAATACTCGGAAAACGCCGATGCCGAGGTCGCCGACCTGCTGCGAATGGTGGCCGAGGGCGAACTCGACCTGACGGTCGCCGACAGCACCGAGTTCAATATCCAGCGGCACTTTTACCCCGACCTTCGTATCGCGCTGGATCTCGAACTCGACGACCGGCTGGCCTGGGGTTTCCCTAAGGACTATGGCGACAGCCTGCTCGCAAGGGCCGACGAATTTCTCATCAAGGTGGAACGCTCCGGTCTCCTCGCCCGCATTCAGGACCGCTACTACGGCCACACCGAGAAGTTCGACTACGTCGGCACACGTAACTTCATCCGCCACTACGAAAGCCGGCTGCCGCGTTTCCGCGCAATGTTCGAACAGGCCGGCGCAGACTGGGGCGTCGACTGGCGGCTGCTCGCTGCCATCGGCTATCAGGAGTCGCACTGGCGGTCACAGGCCGTCTCGCCCACGGGCGTGCGCGGCATCATGATGCTCACCCTCGATACGGCCGACTACCTGAACATCGACGACCGCCTCGACCCGCGCAACAGCATCTTCGGCGGCGCCCAGTACTTCGCACGGCAGACCGAACGGGTGGCGGATACGGTCCCGGAACCGGACCGGACCTGGATGGCGCTGGCCTCGTACAACGTCGGCTTCAATCACCTCAAGAGCGCCCAGCTGATCACGGATTGGCAGGGCGGCAATCCGAATCGCTGGATCGACGTCAGCGAATCGCTGCCGCTGCTCGCGCAGCGCAAGTGGTATTCGCGCGTGCCGACAGGCTACGCGCGCGGCTGGGAACCGGTCCTGTACGTCAACAACATTCGCCAGTACTACAACATCCTCAAATGGCTGACCGACAATGAAGAAATTGAGGAAGCCGAGGTTGTGGCGGAGAACTAGTCGCGTCGTTCTGCAAAGAAAGCCTTGAGAATCTCGCCGCACTCCTCTGCCAGCAGGCCGCCGTTGACCTCCATGACGTGATTCAGCGCGGGGCTCTCGACCAGATCGATAGCGGAACCGCAGGCGCCCGACTTCTCATCGTAGGCCGCAAACACCAGCCGGCTAATGCGGGCTTCCGCGAGCGCACCCACACACATGGCACAAGGTTCGAGGGTTACGTACAGCGTTGCTTCGTTGAGACGATGATTGTCGAGCGTTGCCGCGGCGTTGCGCAGCGCCAGCACCTCGGCGTGCCCGCTGGGGTCCCGATCGGCAAGCGTCCGGTTGTGCCCGCGCCCGATAATCTCACCATCCTGCACGACGATGGCGCCGACGGGCACTTCGTCATGCTCGGCCGCCGTCCGCGCCAGCGACAGAGCCTCGTGCATGTAGCGGAGGTCGTCCTCGGTCCAGGCTCGTGTCACTGCCATTCGATTATCCACCCGGACATTAATCGCGCCGGGAGTCCCGGCCGTTGCAGCTCAGTCAAGTTGAGCAGTCACTTCGATTTCGATTTTCATCTCCTCCCTGATCAGCCCGCAGACAATCATCGTCGCGGCCGGATCGGTACCGCCGAGGAATTCCGTCAGGACAGGAGCTACCGCGTCGAAGTATTCCGGTTTGGTAATGTAGTATTTTGCGCGCACGACATCCTGCAGGGACGCATCTAGTGCTTCGAGCGAGGCGCGAATCGTTTGCATGCAGTTGCGGGCCTGATCGGCGACGTCTGCGGGCATGCTCATCGTTTCGTAGTCGTAGCCCGTGGTGCCCGCAACGTGAACCAGATTACCCTGGCGGACGGCACGCGAGTACGCAGTCGCTTTTTCCATCGCGGAACCGGTGGAGTATTTGCGTCGCGAACTCGTTGGCGTATCCGGCACCGCTCTATTCCCACTCGATCGTGGCAGGCGGTTTTCCCGAAATGTCGTAGGTCACCCGTGAGATGCCGTCCACTTCGTTGATGATGCGCAGCGAAACGTGCTCCAGAAACTCGTACGGCAGCCGCGCCCAGCGCGCCGTCATGAAATCGATGGTTTCAACCGCGCGCAGCGCAATGACCCAGTCGTAGCGGCGGCCGTCGCCCATCACGCCGACGGAACGCACGGGCAGGAATACCGCGAAGGCCTGGCTGACCTGATCGTAGAGGTCCTGGCGGCGCAGTTCCTCGATGAAAATGTCATCCGCAAGCTGCAGCTTCTCGACGTATTCGGGCCGGACTTCGCCGAGCACGCGCACGCCGAGCCCCGGCCCCGGGAACGGATGCCGGAACACCATTTCGCGCGGCAAACCCAGCTCGATGCCGATCTTGCGCACCTCGTCCTTGAACAGCTCGCGCAGCGGCTCGACCAGCGACATGCGCATATGCTCGGGCAGGCCGCCTACGTTGTGGTGCGACTTGATGACGTGCGCCTTGCCGGTTTTTGCGCCGGCCGATTCGATTACGTCCGGGTAAATGGTGCCCTGCGCCAGCCAGTGAATGTCTTCGAGCTTGGCCGCCTCTTCCTCGAACACCTCGATGAACTGGCCGCCGATGACCTTGCGCTTCTCTTCGGGGTCGTCAACGCCTTCGAGCGCCTTGAAAAACCGCTCGGACGCGTTGGCCCGGATGACCCGCACACCCAGGTGCTCGGCAAAGGTCTCCATAACCTGATCGCCTTCATGGTGCCGCAGCAAGCCGTGATCGACGAACACGCAGACGAGCTGGTCGCCGATCGCCTCGTGCAACAGGGCGGCAACCACCGACGAATCGACGCCGCCCGACAAACCGAGCAGCACTTTGCCGCTGCCGACCTGCTCGCGAACGGCATTAATCGCATCGGCCACGATATTGTCGGGCGTCCAGTCGCCACGGCAGCCGCAAATATCGTGCACGAAGCGCTCGATCATGGCCTGGCCCTGCGGCGTATGCGTCACCTCCGGGTGAAACTGCACGCCGTAGAACTTCCGCTGCGGATCTTCCATTGCGGCAAGCGGCGAATTGGCGCTGATCGCGGTCACGTGGAAACCTTCGGGCAAGGACTCCACGCGGTCGCCGTGGCTCATCCACACCTTGAGCAGGGCCGCGTCTTCCTGGTCGCTCAAGCCGCCGAACAGGCCAGAGTCCCCGGGCTCGATTTCCGCGTAGCCGAACTCGCGGTGGCTCGATGCCTCGACCTTGCCGCCCAGTTCCGCGGCCATGGTCTGCATGCCGTAACAAATGCCGAGCACCGGCACACCTTGTTCGAATACGCTGGGCGATACGCGCGGCGGCGCGTCGAGGTTGACAGACTCGGGGCCGCCCGAGAGCACGATGCCGGAGGCGTTAAACGCGGCGATCTCCGCATCGCTCATATCCCACGGGTGTATCTCCGAATACACGCCGGCTTCGCGAACGCGGCGCGCAATGAGCTGCGTGTACTGTCCGCCGAAATCGAGAATGAGTACGCGGTCTGCGTGTATATCGCTTCGACGAGTGTCGCTCCGCGGCGTTTCGTCTGCGGCTGCTGCCTGGGTCATGCCGTGCGCCTTATCTGTTGATGGTGCCTGGTCGTAAGTGTCAGCTCGTGCGGTAGTTCGGGGCTTCCTTGGTGATCTTGACGTCGTGTACGTGGCTTTCCTTCATACCGGCGCCGGTAATCCGTACGAACTGAGGTTTGGTGCGCATATCCTCGATCGTCGCGCTGCCGGTGTAGCCCATGGCCGCGCGGACGCCGCCAACCAGCTGATGCACGATGGCGACGAGGCTGCCCTTGTAGGCAACCCGGCCTTCTATGCCTTCGGGCACCAGCTTTTCGAGTTCCTCGGTCGCGTCCTGGAAGTAGCGGTCGGACGAACCGTGCGACTGGCCCATTGCGCCCAGCGAACCCATGCCGCGATACGACTTGTAGGAACGGCCCTGATACAGCTCGACCTCGCCCGGCGATTCCTCGGTACCGGCAAACAGCCCGCCGATCATGACCGAATAAGCGCCGGCGACGAGCGCCTTGGCGATATCGCCGGAGTAGCGGATACCGCCGTCCGCGATCAGCGGAATACCTGACTTCTTCAGCGCCTCGGCCACCTCGGCAACGGCCGAAATCTGCGGCACACCCACTCCGGCGACAACCCGCGTCGTGCAGATCGATCCTGGGCCTATGCCCACCTTGACGCCGTCCGCGCCGGCCTCGACCAGCGCCAGCGCCGCGTCGCCGGTCACGATGTTGCCGCCTATGACCTGAAGATCGGGATACTTCTGCTTGATGCGGCGAACGCGCTCCAGCACGCCCTTCGAAAAACCGTGCGAGGTATCGACAACCACGACGTCCACCCCGGCGGCGACCAGCGCATCGACCCGGTCGTCCGTATCGTAACCGGTGCCTACGGCCGCGCCAACGCGCAGCGCGCCGCGATCGTCTTTGCAGGCCCGCGGGTAGTCCTTGGCCTTCTGGAAGTCTTTTGCGGTAATCATGCCGCGCAGTTCGAAGTCGTCGCCGACCACGAGCACCTTCTCGATGCGATGCTGGTGTAACAAGCCCAGCACTTCGTCCTTGTCCGCATCCTCGCGCACCGTAACCAGCCGCTCCTGCGGCGTCATGACGCTAGATACCGGGGCGTCGAGTTTGGTCTCGAAGCGCAGATCGCGCCCCGTAACAATCCCGACCGTCTGGTCTTCCCGCACGACCGGCACGCCGGAGATACCCATCGCGTGCGTCAGATCGATAACTTCGCGAATCGACATCTCGGGACTAACGGTAATCGGGTTGCGGACAATGCCGCTTTCGAACTTCTTGACCAGCGCGACTTCGCGCGCCTGGTTCTCCACCGACATATTCTTGTGGATTACGCCAATGCCGCCTTCCTGCGCGAGCGCAATCGCCAGGCGCGCCTCGGTAACGGTGTCCATCGCGGACGCCAGCATCGGAATGCTCAGACGGATTTCGGCGGTCAGCGGCGAACTCAGGTCCACCTCACGCGGTAGAACTTCGGAATAGCCGGGCTGCAGGAGGACGTCGTCGAACGTGAGGGCTTCCTTGACAATGCGCATGGTGGTGGTTGGGACTCCTTCAGACGTGAGCGTGGGCTTGAATTTGGTTAACCGACCATTGTACGCGTCCTGGATTTGCGGGTAAACGGGATATACTCGCAACATGAATGATCTGTTTCAGAAGACCCCGGCCGAGAGCGCCATCACGGTTAGTCAGCTCAACCGGCGGGCAAAAACGCTGCTGGAGCAGGGCCTTGCAAAGCTCTGGGTGGAAGGTGAGCTGTCCAATCTGGCCCGGCCGGCCTCGGGTCACGTCTATTTCAGCCTCAAGGACAACGGCGCCCAGATCCGCGGCGCGTTTTTCCGCCAGCGCCAGCGCGGCCCGACCATAGGCTTCAAGAACGGCGATCACGTACTCGTGTTCGGTCGCGTCAGTCTGTACGAGCCGCGCGGCGACTATCAGCTTATCGTCGAGCAGATCGAACCCGCGGGCGAAGGCGCTCTGAAGCGCGAATTCGACCGTCTCAAGCAGAAGCTCGCGGACGAAGGCCTGTTCGACGACGGCAACAAACAGCCTTTACCCGTGCTGCCTGCCCGGATCGGCGTAGTAACTTCGCCGTCCGGCGCGGCGATCAAGGATATTCTGAGCGTGCTGGCGCGGCGCTTCCCCGCGATCCCGGTGGCGATCTACCCGGCCGCCGTTCAGGGCGACGCTGCGCCGGGCGAGCTAATGCGCGCGCTCGAGACCGCCAACGCACGAGCCGAATGCGATGTCCTGATCATTGGCCGCGGCGGCGGCTCGCTCGAAGACCTTTGGGCGTTCAACGACGAGGCGCTGGCCCGCAGCATTGCCGGCTCGGAGATCCCGATCGTTTCCGCAGTCGGACACGAAGTCGACTTCACCATTGCCGACTTCGCAGCCGATCTCAGGGCGCCGACGCCCTCGGGCGCCGCGGAGATGATCGTGCCTGACGCAATGGAGTGGCTGCGGAGCTTCGAGGCTTTCGACCTGCGGCTCGGGCGGCTTGGCCAGCGCCTGCTGGAGGAACGCGAGCAGACGCTCGACTGGCTGCACCGGCGGCTGCTGCAGCAAAGTCCGCGGGCAACGCTCGAGCGACAGGCCAAGACCCTGCGCGACCTGCGGGCACGCCTCGTAGCCGCTGTGCGTTCCGACATACTCGGACATCATTCCAGGCTCCGCGGTATCCAGTCGGAGCTGTTCCGGCAGTCGCCGGCGCTGCGGATCGAGCGCAGTCGCTCACGAATGAACCACGCCGAAGAGCTGCTCAAGACGCGCATGGCGCGGCTTATCGAATCCCGGCAGCATCGCCTGAGTCTGGGCGCGCGGTCGCTCGATGCCGTAAGCCCGCTGGCAACGCTCGGGCGCGGCTACGCGATTGTCAGCCGGGCGGAATCCGGCAAGGTCGTCCGCAAGGCCTCCGAACTCGGCGAGGGCGACGCAATCCACGCCCGGCTCGGCGAAGGTCGCGTCAGCGCGACCGTAACGGATACCGATGACAGCTAGGCTCTTTGCCAGCGCCCTGCTCCTGCTGCTCGCCTGCGCGGCGGGCGCGATCGAACCCTCGCCGCGTCCGGGCGGCATTGCGCTCATCGATGCGGGCCCGGCCGGGGAACCGGCGCCGGAGGTCGTGTTCGACGATAAATCCGTGCTGGTCTTCGAGCAGGATGGCCGCTACGTTGCGGCGCTGGGGCTGCCGCTCGATACGGAGCCAGGGGAGATCTCGGGTTTGACGATCGACGGCCGCAACCTGACCGTGACCGTCGATGAGCACAGCTACCGGGAGCAGCGCCTGACGGTCAAGAACAGGGAGCACGTCAGCCCGAGCGAATCGACGCTCGAGCGGATTCGTGAGGAACGCAAGGAGATTGACGCGGCGCTGACGGCGTTTCGGGAGGTGGCCGTCGCGGCGCCCGCACTCCTAACACCCGTTGCGGGCAGGCGCAGCTCGAGCTTTGGTCTGCGGCGTTTTTTCAACGACCAGCCTCGCTCGCCGCATAAGGGCATGGATATCGCGGCCACCGAAGGCACGCCGATTCAGGCACCCGCAGCGGGTATCGTCACGGCTACCGGCGATTACTTCTTCAACGGCCAGACCGTCATTCTCGATCACGGTCAGGGTTTCGTGACCCTGTACTGCCACTTGTCCGCTATCGACGTTGAAGCAGGCGACGCGCTCGAAACCGGCGCGATTCTGGGCAAGGTGGGAGCCACGGGACGAGTCACCGGGCCGCATCTGCATTTCGCGACCTATCTCAACGGTACGGCGGTCGATCCGGCGTTGCTGCTCAAACCCATGAGACGCTAGTCTACGCCCTGGCCACCAACCGGCTCGACCTCGAACCTCTCTCCAAATCCTGCAATCATTGGCCTTCCGCGTTCGATGGCTTGCTGCACGGATTCCAGTTTCAGCGACGCCGCATGACTTTCCCTGCTATCCCAGAACTCCGTTATCCAGATGGCGTTCTCATCCGACAGGTCCTTGGAAATGACGTAGCTCTTGCTCCCGGGCATGCCCGAGGTGCCCGCGAGCAAAACGTCGATTAGATCCTGCCGCTTGCCGTCCTGCGCGATAATCTTGCCAATAATTCCGTACATGTCGCTATTCCCCGTCTCGGACCCACATCCCGCAGCAGCGAGCAGTCCGACTAAACCGCTGCCTATCGCAAATTCCCGCCTGTTCACAGGCGGCCCTCAAAACTCAACGGGGAAGAAGTGTGGTCGCTTCCATCCGTTAAGACGAACGACCGTACGTCCGATTCGATGCCGTTTCCGCTCGGTCGCGCCCCTGACTTTCGTTCGCGAAACACTTCCAGCAATCGCCGTCTCTGCATAGCGTTACTCCCTCCCGCGTAAACGTTCCTGACTCGGACACGCGCACCATGAAGACCTCGGGCTGCATTACTGAACCGTCGGCGTTTTCGGAAAAACGCAGTACGCCTGCAACGGACGTGGGCGCGGTACGCAGCCGGTTCGCCCGTCCGGTACCCATTCCCTGGTGTAACCCGCCGCGCTCTCGTCGCTTGTAATTTGGTTCCAGGTTTCGGACTCAGGCAATAGAACCTGAACATCCGTAACTTCATCCGCTTTGACCGCCGAAACGGAGATTACGAGCAAAAAAAGCAAACTTGGTCGCATCTGTTACTCTCCCTGGATGCACCTGCAAACGTAGCAGTCCGTTGAGCATCGTTAATGGCTGACTAAGACCGACCTGTCGGCTGTCGGTTTTTCGCCGCCTCCAATTGTCGTCAAAACCCCTTCTTCGCGACAATTCGAACGCGCGCCTTGACCGAGGCTGCTTCGTCACGAAGCGCCTTGGCAAAAAGTCCCGCGGCTTCCGCCTGATAGTCTGCATAGCTCGATGCTAACTCGTAAAAGCCGCCGTATGCCCAAGCCCGGACGAGTTTGTTGTCATCGGTCAAGCAGTCTCTAATAAAAGACTCGACCTGCTCTCTCCGCTTTGAAGGTATCGGCATGTAAGGAATGCTCTGCAAGATATGCAGTTTGGCTTCCCAATGCTCGAGAGAGTCAACGAGTCGGTAAATCTCATCTATGCTGCGGAGCCCGAGCTGGCCGCCTTGCTCCAGATGATACTTCAGGAGCCAGGTGGCCACTCGCTCATGCGCTGCGTGCCCGATCAGCTCTGCGATCTCTTTGACGAACGACTTGTCCGTATAACGATCGCTATATAACCGTCGAAGGCTCTCGACCGAGTGATCGTCCAGTCCTTCGAGCTGCCGTCTGATGCTCACACGAATCTGGCGATGTCGCTTAGAAGCCCAAGCGTATGCAAGTGTGCCGCAGATGACTTCACTTCAATCTCTGCAGAAGGTCCGCCGTCCTGGATTGCCACTTCGCGAAGTCATCGGTTTCCTCCCAGAGCTCCCTCAGCTCGGAGTCTGCGGCGATTCTTTCTACAGCCGTACGCAATCTTGCCGCCAACTCAGGTCCGGCAGGGGCTTCCAACTTCGAAACCACATCGGCCACGGAATCCGGCAAGTCCGGGGCGGGCTTGCCGAGGCTGGCGGCCACCGCCTCAGCAGCCGCCAGACCTATGGCTGCATCCGGAGCCTCGAGATAGTCAGCCGATCCCTCCACGGCCGCAAGAGCGGCTTCGACGGGAGCGAGAGATTTCGCCTCCTCGAGCTCCCAAACCCAATCTCCCGCATCGTCGTTATCGAAGTGTCCAACGCCCCATGCACCCATTTCAACTGTCTCCTCACGTATGTCCAATACCTGGGTTGCGGCAAACGATATGCTCGCACCTTAACCCTGCCTTGCGACTAAGCAACCCTCGTCAGTGTTCGCGGTTTTCCGCGTCGGCATCACCCACGAACACGGTTTCCCGATCAACGAAGCATATCGGATTTCCAAACGGGTCTTGCGCATAGAACAGGCGCTCCCCCCATGGCATGCTCGCTATGTCACTTTCGATATGACCACCCGAATCGATAACACGACCTCGCGCCCCCTCCAACTCCGTCACGGCAAAATACAGGTATTGGTTGAAGTGGTGTTGCCAGCCGCCCTCGAGTTCGTCTCCGTCTTCGACGGGATCGTAACAAGCTAGAACTACGGACCCACAGCGGAAGTAGTGCCGCCCCGGCGAAACGCGTTCACCTGGATCGGCAAGCACGGTGGAATAGAAGCGCTCTGCCAGCTCGATATCGCTGACGGGTTGAATAACGCGATACAGGCTTACGGCCACTGCAGTCCTCCTCGCGAGGGTTCGCGGCTGACGATGGGCTTTAACGCTACTTCAATAAGCTCGACGAGCTCAGGATCCATATACCTGTATTCGTCGGGGATATCCAGCACCACAATCCCGGGCTCCCGCGCGGCTCTTGGAAACGAGGCAAGGATACGATTTTTGTGTTTCGGCTCCATCACGCAAACCACGTCGGCCCACTGAATGTCGTCGACAGTGATTGTATGCCTCGCGCGCGGGCTGGTACCGGCCGATCTCGCACGAACCTCGGGATGTCTTCGAAAGACCTTCTCGGCGGTCGGGCTACGCCATTGATTGCGGCTGCATACAAAAAGTATATTCATCGACGATCACCATATGGCGTCGAGTTGGCAGCGCAGCCTCGTTGAGCGATCGCAAGCTAACTTGAGCGCTCAGGGCGCGTTGCCGAGATAGGCACTTGCCTCATCGCTGCCCGACCACGTCGTCAGAGCATCCCTGGCGGACTTCGCCGAAATGCTTGCCAGCTCTTCAAAACCGATAGATGCAAGCCGCAATTGTCGCCACGCAAATGCGTTGAAAGCAAAGTACACGTGTCCGGCGATTACGACGGCTAAGCCGATAAGACCGACTGCGTCACGAACAGAGCCTTCGAAGAGCCCCGCTACAAAAACCGGGATCGTTGCCAGCACCAGCACGACCGAATACCGCAATAAAAGACCGTAAGCCGCAGCCCAGATGGGCCCGAGCAACAGCGCACCCCACGAAAACCCGACCGGAACAACTTCGTAACGCCTGCGATTGCGGACAAAGAGCCTGTACCGGCGCATGACGCCTCAGGTGCCAATTTCAGCGAAGTGAAATTTACCTTTCAACGCGTTGGTCATCTCCTCGACGCGTTCACGATGGCGAGGCTTGCCTATAAACACCAGCTCGAGATGAGGCAGCTCCTTACCCTCGAGGATCTGCAAAGCAGCCCTCAAGACTTCGGCGGTCTTGGCGGAGCTCTCTCCAGCCACCACCAGCTTTACCGGCTCTCTTGCCGCACGCTTGAGAAGTCTCGACAACTGTTTGGACTGCTTTGACGGCTTGTTTTTCGACAACGTAATGAATGTCGTATCGGCGATGGCGCCGTCCGACTCGACCAACGCGAGGTTGAACGGTGGATCGATCAGCTCTGCCGCCGTTTCAAGGTAAGCGTCCGGGTCTGCCTCCGCAACGACAGTCGAAGAGGCTAAGGCGAGGGCGAAGCAAATGGCGATTCGATAGAACATTGCTCTACTTATACTAGCCTATTAGCCCGCGGCGCGTCTCCTACTCGTCACGACAGCAAGCCGCGTTCCCGCCGCTCATTGGCCGCCGAATCAAGCTGGGCGGCCTCAGGAGCAGCAACCTGGAGAACTCTTGACTGGTAATGATTTCGCTCTGTTGTACTCTGACCGTTCGACCGAACGGACGGCAGCTCATCGACAGCTCAGATTATCATGTGGGCCTCGGCAACGGCTCCCAAGACCGCATGCGGCCCGCTCCATGTTATCCGTTAGGCAAGCGCCGATCTGAGTTCGTCCATTGGAAACCTGCGGCCCGGGCACTTCGTACGTTCGCCCTCGATCAATCCGTGCCCGAAGACGTTCTCCCGCGGTATGCCATAGCGCTGCAGCAAAGACCTGGTGAGCGCAACCAGCGCGTCGAATTGCGGCCGCGGCACGTCGCGCTCCTCGAAATTGCCGATAAGGCAGATGCCAAGGCCCAGGAAGTTTTTGGAAGGGTTGTTCCCCGATACGTGCGTGCCCCAGATATCCAGCTCTCGTCGCCAATCGCTCGCGACTTCGCCCATGCCCAGCCCGTTACCGTTGCCGATAACGTAGTGATAGGGAATGGCATCGACCGGATCGCCGCCTTGCCGGTCGCGATGTACTTGCTGGAGAAACTCGATCGTGCCGAAATTGCCGGCGCTGTGATGTACGACGATGTACCGCCAGCGATACGGCCAGTACAGCGCACCGCCGAGCGCCGAGGCACCGATTAGTGCCGCTGAGGTAGCAAGAAAGCTTCGCCGTTTCATGCTCGCCGCTCACTCTTCGCCGGTCAGGGCTGCCCTGACCGCGGCACCCCATTCTTCCTTGGCGTAAAAGCAGCCGCCCTCGTTTCCGCGATAGACGCTTGCCACATTCAGTCCATGCCAAACATCGCGCCTGCCCGGAATACACAAGATCGCGCGATTCGCCTCATCGTCCCATCGGTAACGAAGGAAATAGCTGATCTGAATCGGGCCTTCCGGGGGCCGCACCCAGAAATGCACGTGGTAATCCAGTGCTTCGTCTTCCGCCGTGTCCTGCGGCCCTGCGCCCCAGTCTACGTAGTTTCCGGACCAGACGTTCGCCGACAACACCGATTCCTCCGATGTGTGCAGCGGCGCGTCGAGACCGGGACCGCTTATCGTCAGTTGCACGGTCGGGCCTTCGGCGTGTGCGGGCACCGCAGACAGGACGACAATCGAGAGAATACAGGCGGTGAGCTTACGCAAATTCATACAAGCCCCCTTTTGGTTTTAGCGACATGGGTTTGACGAAATCAGTGTTGACGACGGGTTCAAGTTTACGATGCCTGGACCGCCGGCAAAATAGCAGATCTGCCGGGGGATGGTCGGCATTGACCGGCGACCCGAACAGCAGCAGTTCAGGCATCGCCGCCTTCCGCGACGGATACCGCTTTTTTCGCCTTCCGGCATTCGTGACACTCGACGGCGGTCGCATCGATGTGTCCTTTTGCCTCTTCGTAATACCACTTCTGACTCTCGGCCTTCCAGATTTCTTCTTTGCCGCAGTTCCGGCAGGAAAACGGTTTGTCGATGTAAAACTCAGGCAGTTCTCCATAGGTGTTGATGTGAGAGAGTTTCGAGGGATCCGCGACAACGGCGGCAGGATGCGTCTTCTGTTGCGCAGGATGCAGCTCCGCTACTCGTTTCGCCTCGCGCAGTTCGCTTGCCGAAGGATCGCGACCCGTCTCGACTTTTCGAGTCATCTCGACCTGACCTGACCGTGTGCCTGCCTGAATGAAGCCTGTTCAGAATCTAGCACAAACGCGCCGCTGACATGCCAGGCGCCGCACGGCGGCGGCCCGCCGCGAAGGCTGCACGCGCCGCGGCGATTATGTCTCGTCCGGCGCGTATCTGTAGTGGCCGGTAATGTCATAGGCAAACAGCATGTCCTCCAGTTTCGGACCTGCACCGATATTGTGCACGACTAGTGGCGTTTGGCCATCGGCGCTTCGTCGATCGGTAACGATACCAATGTGAGGAAGGTTACCGGGCAGCATCCAGGTCACGAGATCGCCGGGGAGATAGTCGCGCGCATCCCCGGTGGCGGGCAGCTTCTCGCCGTTGCGCTCGAAGAATGTCTGAAGGTTCGGCACCCGGCGGTGGTCGATGTTGGTATCGGGTCTGCTCAGTCCCCATATGCGCCGGGATGGATAAGCGTCGAAGTTGGCCGCCATGTCCTCGTGCACGGCCCGCTGCAGGTCTATGCCGAGTTTGCGATAGGAGCGGATCAGTACGTCCGTGCAAACGCCTTTGTCGGCGGGCACGTCTCCACCCGGGTACGGGATCGACAGGTAAGCGCCATCGTATTCGACGGAGTGGTTGGTCCTCTCCAATGCCGCCGTAACCAGGCGGGACTGAAAGGAATCTGCGAGGCTCAGCTCCGGCCCGGAAAGAGCCAAAGCCAACAGAAATAGCGGTAGTTTAGCTCTAGTTACGTGCTTCAATACGCTTGGATGCGGCCGGAATCGGCAGGTCATG
Source organism: Pseudomonadota bacterium (assembly GCA_039819385.1). Classification (GTDB taxonomy): domain Bacteria; phylum Pseudomonadota; class Gammaproteobacteria; order Steroidobacterales; family Woeseiaceae; genus UBA1847. The sequence continues at coordinate 63,116 of JBCBSC010000005.1, forward strand.
GTAGCTCTCTTAACGCTTATGCCTGTGTCGGGTGTACTCAAACGAGGTACCGCTCTATCGCAAGCGCGCCGTGAAAGACACCAAGCACCGTGATCGTTTCGCGGTCGATCACATATGCAATTCTGTAGTGGCCGTACAAGATCACGCGTACGTCCTCGGAGCAACCATCATATCGGTACCCGGATCGAGGGAATTGAAGCAGCGATTGGGCTCGTTCGTAGATTCCGCTCACGACCGATGTGGCCGCCTCGGGATTGTCCAGCGCAATGTAGTCGTAGATATCTTTGAGCCAGCGTTCGGATTCTTCCGTCCAGATCAGTCTTGCCACGATCGAATGCGCCGGCCGAGCTCCTCATTCGAAACGGTGCGCTTCGCCTTGATATCGGCGAGGCCTTTTCGAACCATCACGTCGAAAGTCAGCTCCCGCACGATATCGGCTTCGGAGCTGTCCTCAGGCTGGCTCTGAATCAGCTTGGTAAGATGCTCTTTTGCAGTAGACATTCCGACTCACCTCCTAAGCCAAGAATAGCAGACACTCGCAAGTCAAAATCAACTCGAATCAGGGTCTTGAAGCCACTAGTACTTGCGCGACCGCAACGCCGCATACCTGCCTCGCCGAAGAGCTGATTACGCACAAGAATCAAAAAACGAACACATCACCGGCCGAAACGCATCCATGTCCACCAAAAACGAATCGTGCCCCCGAATACAATCAAGCTCGACATAGCGCGTCTCGTGCCCCGCCTGCTCAAACCCGGCCGCAAGATCCCGCTGCTGCTGTATCGGAAACAGCACGTCCGTCGTCACTCCAATCACCAGCACCCGCTCGAGATCCATGCGTTTGAAGCCCACTTCGAGCGAGCCGCCGTGCTCCGCAAGATCGAACAAGTCCGACGCATGTGACAAATACAGATAACAATTCGGATCGAACTGCCCGGTGAATTTCAGCGCATGGCTTTCGAGATACGACTCCACCGAAAACTCGATCTGAAACGGATCGCCGGGCCTTCCTTCGGAGGTCGTGCGTTCGCGGCCGAAGCGCTGTATCCATTCTTGCGGTGAACGATAGGTAATCATGCCGAGCTTGCGCGCCAGGCGCTGGCCGGTAATCGGCGATTTCTCGTCCGTGTAGTTGCCGTCGTTCCAGTTGGGATCGCTGCGGATCATTTCCCGCTGCAGCGAACGCACGGCGATCGAGAACGGCAGCGCTCGCGTTGCCGAGGAAATCGACACGAAACCGCGCGTCTTGCCCGGATGCCGGGCGCAGAAAGCGAGCCCGCTCATGCCTCCCATCGAACAGCCAACCACGCTGTGCAGTACTTCGACGCCGAGATGGCGCACGACTTCCCAGGCGGTATCCGCAACGTCTTCGAGCGTCAGCACTGGGAACTTCAGGCGGTAGGTTTCTCCAGTGCCTGGATCGATCGACGCCGGCCCGGTCGAACCGAAGCAGCTGCCGAGCGAATTGACGCAAACGATGAAATAGCGGTCCGTATCGAGCGGCAGCCCGGAGCCGATCATGTCCTCCCACCAGCCCGCGCTTTGATCGAGCGCCGACGACGAGGCATGCGCCGACGGCGACAGGCCGGTAAAGATCAGCACGGCGTTGTCGCGCTGTTCGTTGAGTACGCCCCAGGTTTCGTACGCGAGCGTAGGCGCTTCGAGCACGCCGCCGCGATGCATCGTGAACGAGCCGTCAAGCGTCAGGTGTTTACGGGCGTCTGTCATGGCCGTTTACTTCTTGTGGTGCTTCATCAGGCGTTTGCGCCGCCGCTGCTGCCGCGGGGTGAGTTTGTTGCGTCGGCCCTTGTAAGGATTATCGCTGGTTTTGAAGCTCAGGCGTACCGGCGTGCCTTTGAGACGAAAGGTCTTGCGAAAACGGTTTACGAGATAGCGGCGATATGCCTCCGGCAGGCGTTCCGTCTGATTGCCGTGTATTACGATCACGGGCGGGTTGCGGCCGCCCTGATGCGCATAGCGCAGGCGGATTCGCCTGCCGCGAACCAGCGGCGGCGGATGCGCGGTAACGGCGGCTTCGAGTTCCCTGGTCAAAGCAGTGGTCGGCATGTCCCGCAGCGCCGCTTTCAACGCCCGCCCGGCCGCCGGCAGCAGATCGCCCACGGCCGTGCCGTGCAGCGCGGAAATATTGATACGCTCGGCAAAATCCAGGAACGGCAGCCGGCGCTCGAGATCGTCGCGGACCTTGTGCCGCTCGTCCCTCGCCATTCCGTCCCACTTGTTCACCGCGACGACCAGCGCGCGGCCGCGTTCGACAATCAGGCCAAGCAAACTGACGTCCTGCTCGGTCACGCCCTCGTGCGCGTCGATGACCGCCAGCACGACCTGCGCCTGCTCGATCGCCTGCAGCGCCTTGATGATGCTGAACTTCTCGATCGCTTCGTGCACGCGCGCCTTGCGCCGGATGCCGGCCGTATCGATCAGCAGATACTTCTGATCGTTACGCTCGAACGGTATCGCCACGCTGTCGCGCGTCGTGCCCGGCTGATCGTAAACCACGACCCGCTCCTCGCCGAGCAGCCGGTTGACCAGCGTCGACTTGCCGACGTTCGGACGCCCGACGACCGCAATCCTCAGCTGATCGTCTTCCTCGTCCTCGTCGCCCTCAACCGCGTCTTCTAACTCTTCGAGCGCCGCATCCATCAGTGCGCTAATGCGGTCGCCGTGTGCAGCCGACACGGCAACGGGCTGCCCCAGACCCAGCGCGTGAAACTCGCTGGCGGCCATGTCCTGATCGAGACCTTCGGCTTTGTTGACGGCAAGCCATGCGCGCTTCGCATGCCGGCGGGCCAGCGAGGCAACGTGTTCGTCCGCGGCCGTCAGTCCCTCGCGTCCGTCCACAAGCACAATGGCGATATCGGCTTCTTCGAGCGCCCGGACGGATTGCTCCACCATGCGCTCCTCGATACCGGTTTCGCCGCCGGCAACGCCGCCCGTATCGATGACGAGATAAGGACAGGGGCCAAGCTTGCCGTAGCCGTACTGGCGGTCGCGGGTAAGGCCAGGGTAGTCGGCGACCAGCGCGTCACGCGACCGGGTCAGGCGGTTGAACAGCGTCGATTTGCCTACGTTTGGCCGGCCTATCAGTGCGACAACCGGGAGCATGATCGGGTCAGGGCACTACCACGACACAAAGGTGTCAGGCGCCCTCGTCTTCGTTTGCGGCGTCCTCGGAGATATCCGGAGCGCGGCCGCGCGGACGTCTCGGCTCTTCGACCGCAAACGCGGCCAGCGCGCCGGAGTCGCTCTGCACATACAGCCGATTCGCAACCACGAGCGGCTCGCTGCTTATCGCCTTCTTGCCGAAGCGGACGCGTGCGGCAAGCTCGCCGTCGACGTTCGACAGGAAATGCAGATAACCCTCGAAGTCCCCGGTCACGACGGCAGTATGAAAAGGCACGGGCAAGGTCGGCCAGCGCCGCAGGAGCGCATCCTGACGCCAGGCTTCGGAGCCGGTACGGCGTACGAGGGCTATGACTTCGCCGTTGTCGTTCGAGGTATACAGATTGCCCCAGTCGGCAGATACACCCACGTAGGTCGAGATCTCCTGCTGCCACAGGACCTGGCCCGACTCCGCGGCGATCGAGGCCAGCGACCCCTGGTAGCCCGCCGCATAAATATCCTGTCCAATCACTGCCATACGGCCGTCGATGTCCGACAGCCGTTCGAGATCCGAGCGGCCCGTGGGCGGCGACAGCATCGATTCCCAATCGACATCGCCGCTGTCGGCGTCAATGGCCATTAGACGGCCGTTATCGAATCCGGCGACAACGTTGCTGCCGATTACGAGCGGCGTGGCGCTGCCGCGCAGAGTCAGTACCGGGGTACTCTGCTCAATCGTCCAGCGCGCAGCTCCCTCGAACACCGAGACGGCGCGGAGGCGATTATCGATGGTCTGCACGACAACCAGTTCGTCGTGCACTAGCGGTACCGCCAGCGACTCACCGTCTATATCGGTCCGCCAGCGTTCGGCGCCGCTATCGGCGTCGAGCGCAACGAGTATGCCGTCAGCCCCCATCACCACAACGATGTCGCTGCCGACGCCGGGACCGGCCGTCAGGTCGAGCTCGAGATCGGTGCGCCACAGACTTTTGCCCGATTCCGGATCGATGGCGTATACCTTGCCGTCGATGCTCGCGGCGTACAGCCGCTCCCCGTCGCTGGCCGGCCGCAACGCAACGCGAAGAAAGTCGGCCTCTTTGCCAAGCTTGGTCGACCAGAGCCGCTTGATGCGCAGGGTCGGCTCGAACGACTGCAGTTCGGCGGGTTTGAGCTCGTCGTCATCGTCCTTGCCGCCAAACAGTCCGCAGCCGGCAAGCGCCGCAGCCGTCGCCAGCAGCAGCACTGCCCGGAACTGGCTGCGCAGGCCCATCACTCAGCCGCCTCGCCGGCTTCGTCGGCCGCCGGCTGCTCCGTCTCATCCGACGGCTCGATCGTACTGGCGTCGTCATCGGCAGATTCGTTATCCGCCGCGGGCGTGTCGGTCATGTCGTCCGTGACCACCTCGTCGTCCGCAGCCGCAACGGCTGTCGTAACCGGCAAATCGATCAGCTTGAGCTGCAGAAACGTCGTGTCGACGGTTTGCCCGTTGTCGGCGAGCGCCAGCAGGTAAGCCTCGCGGGCCTCGTCGAACCGCGACAACGCCACCAGCGCATCGCCGCGGGCTTCCGCGTAGCGGGCTGTGAAGCCCGTGCTGTCCTGACCGTCGAGCAGCGTCAGTATCTCGTCGTACTTCTCCTGATACTGCAGAACTTTGGCCAGCCGCAAACGGGCAACGGCCGCGAGCGCCGGACTCTGCCCGCTGTCGACGAGTTCGCGCAGGGCATCAGCTGCATCCTGATCGCGGTTGTTGTCCATGTACAAGCGCGCGAGCGCGAGCTTCGACTGCAGCGCGTAGAGGCTGTCACCGTACTCGGACGACAGCGTCTCCGCGATCCGCTCGGCGTCATCCAGATCGCCTTCGGCCGCGTAATCCGCCAATTCGTCGTACAACGCCGACGCCGCGATTTCGCTGTCGGCCGTGCTGCTCTTCATGTAGCTATAGCCAAACAGCGCCAATGCACCGATCACTATGCCGCCGAGCACGACACCGCCGTACTCCGACCACCACGCCCGCATGTCGTCGAGCTGTTCCTTTTCGTCGTCCACTGCTATGTTCTACCCAGTTTTTCCGCCAGCACTTGGGCCAGCTCGTCCATTGCAACAGAGACCTGATCGTCCGTGCTGCGTAAAGGTTTTAGTCCTACCCGCGATTCCGCAAGTTCCGCCCCGCCCAGCAGCAGCGCATATTCTGCGCCGCTTTTGTCCGCGCGTTTCAGCTGCGCTTTGAAGCTGCCGCCGCCGAGATTCAGCTCCAGGCGCAAGCCCTTCACCTTGTCGCGCAGGCTCTCAGCGAGTACAAACGCCTGCCGCTCCGCATCGCCCCCGAGCGCCGCAAGGTACACGTCCGGCCGCCCGTCGGGCGCTTCGCCGCCGCACGCCTCGTACAGCGCCACAAACCGTTCGATCCCCATGGCCCAGCCAATCGCGGGCGTCGGCCTGCCGCCGAGTTTCTCCACCAGTCCGTCGAAACGGCCGCCCGAGCAAACGGCACCCTGAGCGCCCAGCGCATCCGTCACCCACTCGAACACGGTGCGGTTGTAATAGTCGAGCCCGCGTACGAGCCGCGGGTTCACCGTATAGGCCACATCGGCGGCGTCCAGCAGCCCGCAGAGCGTCTCGAAGTGTTCCCGCGACGCGTCGTCGAGATAGTCGAGCATGACCGGCGCGCCGGCCACGATCTCCTGCATGTCCGGGTTTTTACTGTCCAGAATACGCAGCGGGTTCTGTTCGAGCCGGCGAATACTATCCTGATCGAGATCGTTTTTCACGCCGGAGAAATAGGCAACCAGCGCATCCCGGTAGCGCAGCCGCGATTCCGCGGCCCCGAGCGAGTTGATTTCGAGCGTCAGCCGCGAGATTCCGAGGGCCCGCCATATCCGTGCGCTCATGAGGATCAGCTCGGCGTCCACATCGGGGCCTTCGTAGCCCAGCGCCTCTACGTCGAATTGATGGAACTGGCGATAGCGGCCCTTTTGCGGCTTTTCATAGCGGAACATGGGGCCGGTCGTCCAGAGCTTCTGCCGCTGATTGTGCAGGAGACCGTTGCTGATCCCTGCACGCACAACCCCTGCGGTGGCCTCGGGGCGCAGCGTGAGGCTCTCGCCGTTGCGGTCGTCGAAGGTGTACATCTCCTTTTCGACGATGTCGGTGACCTCGCCGATGGAGCGGCGGAACAGCTCGGTGTGTTCGAGTATGGGCAGCCGGATCTCGCGGTACCCGTAGCGCTCCGCCGTTTCCCGGAGCACCGATTCCAGGTACTGCCAGGTCGCGGACGCCTCGGGCAGGATGTCGTTCATGCCACGAATGGCTTTCGGTTTCACGATGGCGCTTCCCGTCCTGGGGCCTTTAGAGACTATGGCAGTGTAAGGCGCGCGGTGCGGCCGCGCCGCTCTTCCGGCCGAATCGAGTATTCGTCGCCGTTCAGGCTAACCTCGACCTGATCGGCGCTGCCGAGCAACACGGACAGCGGTTCCGCGCCCTCGACTTCAATGCTCGTCCCGGCCCGGCCCAGACCGAAGAACAGGCGCTGACCCGACGCGTCACTAACCTCGGTCCAGCAATCCTCGCCGAAACTCAGTCCGAGGCGAACGCGGCCCGGTGCGGCAACGGGCCCGGATGCAGCGTTCGATGCGGCGGAGTCAGCGGCTGTCTCACCGTCCTGCTCTGCCGGCGAGTCCGAAGCAGCCGGCACGTCCGTGGAAGAGTCGCCGGAAACCTCGTCCGGCAGATCCATGCCGGCCGCTGCATCGACGGCCGTGTCGGTCGATTCGCCAATCGGGTTATCGCCCGATGCATTTGGGCCCGATGCATTGCTGACCTCGCTTGCCGGCTCGCTGCCGGGCGCGGTGAGTGCGGCCGATTCGGGGCCGGCGTTTCGTGCACTGAACCACCAGTACGCAAACGCGAGTGCCAGCAGAACCAGGGCCACAACTATCCAGGGTCCCGGCGACACTTCGCTGCCGGTCTTGCGGCGCTTGCCCACGACGGGCGGCATCCCGGAGGCGCGAGTGAGTTCGTGGTAGTCGCCGAGAATATCCCGCTCGTCAACGCCTACCAGCTCGGCGTATTTGCGCAGATGTCCCTTGGCGAACACCGGCGCTCCCAGGATATCGAATTCATTTTGCTCCAGGGCGCGGACCTTGTGCTCGTCGAGGTGCAACTCCTTGGCGATCTCCAGGAGGGCAATCTGCTGTTCCTCACGCGCCTCGCGCAGGCGCTGGCCACCGCGAGGACCGCTGTTTTCGGCGTCCTCCGCGTCGTTGTCGCTGCGCGTTTCGTCGTTCATGAGCGGGGCGGCCGTTCCTAACCCTGATTCCGGCGTTCGATACGCTGCGTTTCAGGGGCATCGGGGAAGTCTTTCAGGAGTTGCCCGTAGAAGTCGTCGCGGGCACGCTCGTCGCCGAGCCGCGACTCGATCTCCCAGCCCAGCGCAAGTACCGCGGCCGATGCAGTATTATCGCTGAGATAGCGCTGCAGGAACGCGCGTGCGCCAAGAAAATCCTCCGCCGAGTACTTGAGCAAAGACATCTGCAGCAGCGCTTCCGCATAGCTTCGATTGCGCTCGAGCGCCTCCCGGAAATAGGCTTCCGCGGCAGCCGCGTCCGGTTTCTGGGCCATGCAGACGCCCGCGTTGGTTAGCGTAATCTCCGCGTAGTCGTTCTCCACCGTGTTGATGGCCCGATCGAAATATCGTTTGGCGTCCTCGTACCGGCTCTGCCGGCACAGATACACCGCGTAAGTATTCAGCACGTCGAAATCGCGCGGCGCTACGCGGACAGCTGAAGAATAGGACTCTTCGGCGAGGCGCTCGTTGCCCAGCGCCTCGTAGGTCAACGCCAGCGTCGTCCAGGTGAGCGCACGTTCCGGGTCGAACTCGAGCGATTGCCGGAGACGGTCGCGCGCGAGCTCGTAGTTGCCGTTGCGGTAGTACTGCGCGCCGAGTGAATAGTGCGACTGCGCCGCCGCGCTGGGAACGGCCTTCGGTTTCTCGGGCCCGGACGTAGTCGAAACGCAGCCGGCGACGCTCACCAGCAGGCACACGATCAAGCTGTTCTTAACGATGCTGTTCACCATATCGCTCTCACTGTTAAGGCCCTCACACATTCGCCCCGCGGGCGCCGACTGACTCGACCGGACCCTGCTCCGACGGAGACCCCGCTCGTCGGTCTCCGAGGCGGCGCTGCATGCGGTCGCTGACCCGGCCGGCGAGCTGTCCGCACGCGGCGTCGATGTCGTCGCCGCGCGTCCGCCGTGTCGTAGTGACGATATCGTGCCGCCGCAAACGTGCCTGAAACTCCTGAATCGTCGTCTGACCCGAGCGCTGAAAGCGCGTTTCGGGAAACGGGTTGAACGGAATCAGGTTTACCTTGGCCGGCTTGTCGCGGAGCAGCGCGGCCAGTTCGTCGGCATGCTGCAACGTGTCGTTGACGCCGCGCAGCATGACGTACTCAAAAGTGATGAAACGGTTGGTGTGCAGGCCGGCATATTGCCAGCAGGCATCGAGCAGTTCGGCAATGGGATGCAGCCTGTTGATCGGCACGAGCACGTCGCGCAGCGCGTCGTTCGGAGCGTGTAGCGAAACCGCCAGCGATACGTTGCAATCGCCGCCCAGCTTGTGAATGTGCGGCACGATGCCCGAAGTACTGACGGTAACGCGCCGGCGCGAGAGACCGTAGGCATGATCCGAGAGCAGGATCTTCAGTGCCTGCAGGACACTGCGGTAATTCGCCAGCGGCTCCCCCATGCCCATGAAAACCACATTGCTGACGGCCGGTTCGCCGTTCGGCCGCGGCGGTAGCACGCCGTTCGCGTGCCGTACCTGCGCCACAATCTCCGCAGCCGTGAGATTGCGGTTGAAGCCCTGATGCCCGGTAGCGCAAAAGGCGCAATCGAGCGCACAGCCGACCTGCGACGATATGCACAGCGTGCCGCGCGACGCTTCGGGGATGAACACGGCTTCGACGGACTGTCCGTTGCCACTGGCGAACAGCCACTTGACCGTGCCGTCCCTGGAGTCCTGCTGCGACTGAATCTCCGGCAGGTCAACGACCGCCAGCTCGGACAGCCGGGCGCGCAGGGCTTTGGACAGGTCGGTCATCCTCGCAAAATCCGTTTCGCCGCGCTGATGAATCCACTGCATGGCCTGGCGCGCGCGAAACGGTTTTTCGCCGATCGCCGCAAACCAGTGCCCGAGCTCATCCTCTGCGAGTCCGAGCAGGTTGGTTTTTTGAGCGGCCTTGTCCATGTTCGTCATTCTGCGGCTGGCTGACTTACGCGTTACCGGCAGAGAGCCTCACCGTGTGCGCGGGCAAACGCCGTCGCCGGCGAAAAAGAACTGGATTTCGTTAGCGGCGGTCTCGGGCGCATCCGAACCGTGCACGACGTTTTCCTCGATGCTCGCGGCAAAATCCGCGCGGATGGTCCCGGCATCGGCATCGGCCGGATTGGTCGCACCCATGATCTCGCGATTCTTCGCGATGGCCGACTCGCCCTCCAGTACTTGTACGACCACGGGGCCGGATGTCATGTAGCTGACGAGATCCTTGAAAAAGGGCCGTTCGCTGTGCACGGCGTAGAAGCCTTCCGCCTGCTCTTTGGTCAGGTGCAGCATGCGGGCGGCGATAACTTTCAGTCCGTTCTTTTCGAAACGGCTGATGATTTCGCCAATCAGGTTTTTTTCGACGCCATCCGGCTTGATGATGGAGAGCGTTTGCTCTACGGCCATGCGAGGTTCCTCTGGAATAGTTCGGGTCAGCGACCACAATCAAAAAAGGCCGGGACAGTAACTCAGACCGCCCAGCGTACATAAACAGTTAATATTACTCTGAAATACCTGGGGCCTGTAAACCCTAGACGGTGAAGCTTTCGCCGCAACCGCATTCGCCGGCGATATTGGGATTTCGGAAGCTGAACGCCTCGTTCAGGCCATTCTTGACGAAATCGACCTCGGTGCCGTCCACGAGCGGCAGCGCCTCCGCGTCGACGACCACCGTGACCCCCTTGTCCTCGAAGGTGACATCGCCGTCGGCCACGGCATCCGCGTAGTTCACGACGTAGGAATAGCCGGAGCAGCCGGTTTTGGTGATGCCGAGCCTCAGGCCCACGCCGCTGCCGCGTTTGTCGAGATATTGCTGAACCCGGCCGGCAGCCGAGTCGGTCAATGAAATTGCCATTTTCTGCACACTCCCTGGGACGCCAGTGTACCCCGGCATAAGTAATCGGACCTGCACGCACGCGACTTTTTGTGGCTGGTAAGGCGCGGCGACGAGTAATAGCGAGAGCTATTGCGAGGAGCCGCAACGCCGCCAGACGCGAAAAGGCGCCGCGTGCAGGTCCGATTATTTATGCCGGGGTGCACTAGTTTACTACGCCGGCGGTGTCGCGGACAGTTGCGCGCCTAGTGCGGCCGCCGCATCTTCCAACACCAGTATACGTCCGGTTTTGGCCACCGGGATAGCCAGTGTTTGCATAATCGCCGCCGGTTTCACATCCGAGAGCCCCGCGACCGGCTTGCCCTCGAGGCTCCGGCAGAGCCACTCACAGGCGGCAATCAGGTGCGGGCAGCCGCAAACCCTGAAAGTCAGGGTATCTAGCACGCCGTCCGTGGCGGTTGCGGAAAGCCTGAGCTGCACGCCCTGCGTATCCATGTAGACACTTACGCCCGCGGCCGGTTCACCGGCCAGAGGCGCGCGATGCTGGGGCTCGGAGAACAGCCGGCGGGTCAACGCGCTATAAGGATCGACGTTCATTCCGGGGCCTCCGGAAGCAGATCCTTAAGTTTTGACACGGCCGCGCGGTAGATCACGGCGGCCGTCTCGACCTCCGCTTCACTCGTTGTCCGGCCGAAGCTGAAGCGAATGGCGCTTTCAGCGAGCGAATCGGGGACGCCCATGGCACGCAGCACACCAGAGGGCTCCTGACTCTGCGAATTACATGCCGATCCGGTCGACACGCACAGGGGCTCGAGCGCGAGCAGAAGGCTTTCGCCCTCGAGTCCATCGACGCTGACATTGAGGATTCCCGGATAACAGCTCGCCTCGTCGCCGTTCCTCAGCAGACCGGGCACGCTTTGTATGCCTCGCCAGAGCCGGTCGCACAGTGCCTTGACGTGGGTGAAGTCGTCCAGCATCAGCTCGCGCGCAAGCGATGCGGCATGGCCGAAGCCCGCTATCAGATGAACCGGCAGGGTACCCGGCCGCAGCCGCCCCTGCTGCGCACCGCCGAACAGCAGCGGATCGGGGTTCAGGCCGTCGCGCTTGCGTACGTACAGCGCGCCGACGCCCTTGGGTCCGTACAGCTTGTGCGCGCTCATCGACACGAGATCGACCTCGAGCGCAGTGATATCGAACTTGAGCTTGCCGATCGCCTGCGCGGCGTCGACGTGAAAGGCCACGCCATGCTCCCGGCACAGCCCGCCTAGCGTTTCGATATCCTGGACGGCCCCGGTCTCGTTGTTGACGTACATGATCGATACGAGCTGGGTATCGCTACGCAGCGCGGCCTCGAGCGAGGCGGGATCGAGCACGCCGCCGGGAGACGGTTTGAGCCAGGTCACCTCGAAACCGTCCTTCTCCAGCGCTCTGTAGACGTCGGTCACTGCCTTGTGCTCGGTAGGCATCGTCACCAGGTGCTTACCCTGGTGGGCGCGCGAACGCGCGACGCCCTGTATGGCCAGATTGTTGGATTCGGTGGCACCGGAGGTCCAGAGCAGCCGGCCGGGATCGCAGTTGACCAGCTGCGCCAGCGACTCCGCCGCCGACTGTATCGCCGCGGCGCTCGCCCTGCCCGCCAGATGCAGCGCCGAGGGATTTGCGAACAGCCCGTCGGCGCCGAGATGCCGCTGCATGGTTTCGGCCACGCGCGGATCGACGGGTGTGGTCGCCGCGTAGTCGAGATATATCCAGTCGGCGCTCATTTCGGCTCGTGCCGCTCGCGCGCGATCGAAGTCAGAATCCCGTTGAGGATGTTGATCTCGTTTTGATCCGGATTAGCGCGCGCGAACAGCCGGCGCAGACGGCGCATCAGGTGGCGCGGGTTGTCGGGATCGAGAAACCCGGTCTCCAGGAGAAGCTGCTCGAGACCGCCGTAAAAGTGTTCCAGCGCGCCGCCCGTGGCCGGCGGTACATCCGATTCGAAGGCCGGCAGCGGCGCCGACTGCTGCGCGCGGATCTCGTAGCACACGACCTGCACGGCCATTGCCAGATTCAGCGAGCTGAACTCAGGGTTGGTGGGAATGGACAGCAAGGCGTTGCAAAGATCCAGATCGTCGTTGGACAAACCGCTCTTCTCCGGGCCGAAGACCAGCGCCGCCGTGCCGCGGCTCGACTCGGCGATCGCCTTTGCGGCCGCTTCGTGAGCATCGAGGCAGGGCCAGTTGATCGACCGCGAGCGCGCGCTGGCGCCGGCGACAAAACCGCAGTCCTCGACCGCCTCGGCGAGCGAACCGACCACGCGGGCGCCACCCAGCAGATCGTCCGCCCCCGACGCACGGGCCGTGGCCTCGGGATGCGGGAAGTAGCGCGGGCTCACGAGCGCGAGATCGCTCAGGCCCATATTCTTCATCGCACGAGCGACCGCCCCGATATTACCGGGATGCGTGGTGCCCACGAGAACGATACGAATGCTCATATTCTTCTGATTACAGCCGTCAAAGTCCGGTATTCTACCCAAGCTCTTTTCACAAGTCGGAATCGTTTTATGCACGCGCTACTCAATGTCGCGGTCATGGCTGCGCGCCAGGCCGGCAATGTGCTCATCCGTAAGATGAATAACCTCGACAAACTCAAGGTCGAGGAAAAATCGCACAACGACTACGTCACGGACGCCGATCGCGCCGCCGAAAAAGCAGTCATCGAAACGATCCGCAAACACTATCCCGAGCACGCCATTCTCGCCGAAGAATCCGGCGAGGACGGCGACAACGAGGTCGTCTGGATCATCGATCCGCTCGACGGCACTACCAACTTCATGCACGGCTTTCCGATATTTGCAGTCTCCATCGGCGTGCAGATCAAAGGACGCATGGAGCACGCGACGGTGTACGACCCCTTGCGCCAGGAGATATTCACGGCTTCCCGCGGCGACGGCGCACAGCTCGACGGCCGCAAGATCCGCATTAGCCGGCAAACCCAACTCGAACACGCCCTCATCGGCACGGGCTTCCCCTACCGCCTGACAGACGGCGACATGGCCCCTTACCTCGGCATGCTGGAAAAGGTCCTGAGGAATACGGCAGGCGTCCGCCGACCAGGCGCGGCCGCACTCGACCTCTGCTACGTAGCGTCGGGCCGTCTGGACGGCTTCTGGGAAACCGGCCTGAAACCCTGGGACCTCGCCGCAGGCAGCCTGATCATCCGCGAAGCCGGCGGCATCGTCAGCGGCCTCGACGGCTCGGAGAATTTCATGCAATCCGGCCACGTACTTACGGGCAGCCCAAAGATCTACGCGGCACTGGCCAAACTATGCGCCCACGACATCAAGGCCGTCCTAAACGCAGCGTGAGTCAATCCTGACGACCGAACGCAACAAGACGCATCACCAGATGCAGGCCGCGGGCGTGAGGGCCGGTTGCCGGAAATAAAGCGCAGCCCCGCGAGCCATTCCGGCAACCGGCCCTCGCGACCGCAGCCGGAAAAGAACGAGCCCCGCCCGTCCTGTCACCCATCCCAAGCAAGCGCATCCCGACGACAGAACACAACAAGACGCATCACCAGAGCAGGCCGCGGGCGTGAGGACCGGTTGCCGGAAATAAAGCGCAGCGAAGTGAGCCATTCCGGCAACCGGTCATCGCGACCGCGGCCGAAAAAGAACGAGCCCCGCCCGTCCTGTCACCCATCCCAAGCAAGCGAATCCCGCCGACAAAACACAACAAGACGCATCACCAGATGCAGGCCGCGGGCGTGAGGACCGGTTGCCCGAAATAAAGCGCAGCGAAGTGAGCCATTCCGGCAACCGGTCATCGCGACCGCGGCCGGAAAAGAACGAGCCCCTCCTAAACTGACCAACCCCTACGGCAAATCGTCAATCAATTCAGGATCCTTAATCGGATCCGTCAAATCCTGCGCATCCACATTCAACAGCAAAGCCGTAGCACTGGCCGTATAAATCGACGAATAAGTACCGACGATAATCCCGATGATCAGCGCAATCGAGAAAGGCGCGATCGACTCACCGCCAAGAACAAGCAACGCAAACAACACAAACAGCGTCGTCAACCCGGTAATCAAAGTCCGCGCAAGCATCTCGTTGATGGACACGTTCATCGACTCGTCCGCGGGAATGCCGCGCAGCTTGAAAAAGTTCTCACGAATCCGGTCAAACGCCACCACGGTATCGTTCAACGAGTAACCAATCACCGCCAGCACGGCCGCCACGACGGTAAGATCGAACGGCAGGCCGAACAGCGAGAAGAAACCCACGGTAATGATGACATCGTGGGCGAGCGCCGCCACAGCGCCCATCGCGAACTTCCACTGAAAGCGAAACATCACGTAAGCAAAAATCATCAGCAGGGCAACGATCATCGCCATACCACCCTGCTCGGCAAGCTCATCGCCCACCTGCGGGCTCACGCTTTCGACGCGCCGCAGCTCCACGCCCGGCGAACTGCGTTCGAGCGTAGACTGCAACTCGCGGCGGATTTCCTGCTGATTGCCCTCTTCCTGCGGCGGCAGTCTGACCAGCACGTCGGTCGCCTCGCCGAACAGCAACACCTGGGCGTCTTCGAAACCGGCGGCTTCCAGATCGAGCCGGATCTGATCGAGATCGGCGACTTGTGGATAGCCCAATTCAAGCAGAATTCCGCCGGTGAAATCGATGCCGAAATTCAGGCCGCGAACGCCCAGTGAGCCAAGCGACACGAGTACCGCGATTATCGAAACGATCAACGCAACGCGGCGCCTCGAGGCGCCCAGGAAGTTGATCGTGGTTTTGTCCTTAATCAGTCGCATGCTCGTCCCCTACACCGGCACTGATTCGATTTTCCGGCTGCCGAAAGCCAGATTGACGATCGCGCGGGTGCCAACGATAGCCGTAAACATCGAAGTAGCGATACCTATCGTCAGCGTAATCGCAAAACCCTTGATAGCGCCCGTGCCAAACGCAAACAGCACGACGGCCGCGATCAGCGTCGTAATATTGGCGTCCGCAATGGACGACAGGGCCTTGTCATAACCCGCATGAATCGCGGACTGCGGCGACGCGCCGGCCGATATCTCTTCCCGTATTCGCTCGAAGATGAGCACGTTGGCATCGACGGCCATACCGACCGTCAGAACGATTCCCGCAATGCCCGGCAAGGTCAACGACGCGCCAAACATCGACAGCACGGCAACGATGAACACCAGATTGGACAGCAGCGCTACGTTCGCGATCATGCCGAACCAGCGGTAGTAGAACGCCATGAACGCGATGACGGAGAAAAACCCGATCATGATCGCCCGGAAACCGCGATCGATGTTGTCCTGGCCAAGCGTCGGTCCGATCGTGCGCTCGTCGATTTTGTAAACCGGTGCGGCCAGCGCGCCCGCGCGCAGCAGGCGTGCGAGGCTCGACGCTTCACCCGCGGTCAGGCCGGTGATCTGAAAGTTGTTCTTGAAGACGCCGCGAATCGTCGCGGTATTGATGATCTCTTCCGTCTTGATACGGCGCTGTTCGACCTGATCGCCAATGCGAACCGACTCTTCGCGCCACTCGATGAACAGCGTGGACATCGGCTTGCCCACGTTGTTCTGGGTTGTCTCGAGCATACGCTCACCGCCCGTGGAGTCGAGCTTGATATTGACCGCGGGCTGACCTTCGCCACTCATACCTGCCGAGGCGTCGATGATCTGATCGCCCGATGCTACGACTTCGCGCTTCAGCACCTCGGAGTTCACCGGCGCACGGCCGGGATACTCGCGCGAGCCAAGTTCGTCACCGGATTGGTCTACCAGCCTGAACTCCAGCGTGGCGGTTGCCGTAAGAATCTTGTCCAGTTCGGTCGAATCCTGCACACCCGGCAGCTGCACGACGATGCGATCGACACCCTGGCGCTGCACGAGCGGTTCGGCCACGCCGAGACTGTCGACACGATTGCGCAGGGTGGTCATGTTTTGCTCGACTGCAAAATCCTGACGCTCCTTGATCTGTGTGTCGCTCATGCGCACGTTGAGCGAGCGCCCATCCGCGGAATCGACAATCAGAATGTCTTCGTCGGCCTCGCGGATAATCGCACGTGCGCGCTCGAGGATGTCGGCCGACTGCAAACGCACTCTGATGAGATTGCCGTCGGGGTCGTCAACGCGGTGGCTGATCTGCGCATCGCGCAAGCGCTCGATGAAGTCCTGCTGATACGCCTTCATGCGGTTGCTGATCGCCGTTTCCATATCGACCTCGAGCAGGACGTAGACGCCGCCGCGCAGATCGAGCCCGAGACTCATGGGATCGAGCCCCAGATTCCGCAGCCAGCTCGGCATCCGCGGCGCCAGCGTCAGCGCCACGTTGACGTCGCGGTCGAAGCGCTGCCTTAGCACGTCGGCCGCAGCCTGCTGATCGCTCGAGGAATCGAAGCGCAGTATGCCCCGCTCGTCCTTGAGATATGCGGCTTCTACCGGTATCTCGCGGGTATCGAGCACGCGAAGGTATTCGTCGAGCATCACCTGGGTAACCGCGGAGTCCCTGACGGATGCCACCTGCACGGCGTTGGCGCTGCCATACAGATTGGGCAGCGCGAGAAACAGGCCTGCGATAAAGATGGCGAGAACCGTAAGGTTCAGCCAGAAAGGGTATTTATTCATGAACCGATCCGCGTATGTCGGCGACTGTAGTCAGGCAGGCCACTAGGCTTCGTCAAAGGTACCTTTCGGCACAACCTGGGAAATACTGCTCTTCTGAATCTTGATTTCGGTTGCGTCGCTGATCGACAGCACGGCGTAGTGTTCGCTGACACCCGTAATACGACCGAGAATACCGCCCGCGGTCAGCACTTCGTCGCCGACGGAGACGTTGCTGACGAGCTGCTGGTGAGCTTTTTGCTTCTTTTGCTGGGGTCGAATCAGCAGGAACCAGAAAGCGCCGAAGATCAGCAGCATGGGCCACAACATGTCGAAAAGGCTGGCCTGCGGTGCCGCCGCCTGTGCGTGTGCCGTAGAAATGAAAAAATCCGAGATGAAAGAGTCCATAGTCTTGAGCTTTGCGTTGTTGCCGTTGAATTCGGAGCCGGGAGCGCCGAGGCGAAAAAATAGCGCGGTATTATGGCATAGCGCCGTAGCGATTGAGGTGCTTATTCCACGTCAGATTGGGGCGTCGCGGCGGATTCCAAGCGCCGCCGCGGAGTACCGGGCACATCCTGCCGCCGACCGCCTCCTCAGGCCTGCGGCCGCGGCGGATACAGGCGGCGGATGCCGGCGAGCTTGTCCTGCACGTCCCCGGCTTCGATGGCCGCTCTTAGCTCAGCCATAAGCGCCTGATAATAATGAAGGTTGTGTATGGTCGCGAGACGCGGCCCGAGGATTTCGCCGCACTTTTCGAGGTGTTTCAGGTACGCGAGGCTGTAGTTACGGCAGGTATAACAGCTACAGGCCGGGTCGGGCGCCGAGGTATCGTCGGCATAGCGTGAATGCCGGAACTTCACGATCCCCCGCGAAGTGAATAGCTGGCCGTTGCGGGCATGGCGCGTGGGTATTACGCAGTCGAACATGTCGACCCCGCGGACGACGGCCTCCGCTATGTCCAGCGGCGTGCCCACGCCCATTAGATATCGGGGTGCCGTTGCGGGCATACGCGCAGCCAGGAAATCGAGCACGGCGTTGCGCTCGTCCGCCGGCTCCCCGACCGCAAGACCGCCGATCGCATAACCGTCGAAACCGATCGCGCTCAGACCGGCGAGCGATTCCTCGCGCAGTTCGTCATAGACGCCGCCCTGCACGATACCGAACAGCGCCTCGCCGCGATCCGGCTCGCGCTGTTTCAGCGCGTCGAAACGCGCACGGCTGCGGGCCGCCCAGCGCAGCGAGAGCTGCATCGATTCGCGTGCCTGAGCCTCGCTCGCGGGATAGGGCGTGCACTCGTCGAATACCATCGTCACGTCGGCGTTCAGGTCGTGCTGGACCTCCATCGAACGCTCGGGCGTCAGCATGACGAGATCGCCGTTGACCGGAGAGCGGAACTCGACGCCGCTCTCGCTCAGCTTTCGGAGATCGGCCAGCGAAAACACCTGGAAACCGCCCGAATCGGTCAGGATAGGCCCGTCCCAGTGCATGAACTCGTGCAGCCCGTTGTGCTTGCGGATCGTTTCCGTACCCGGCCGCAACATGAGATGGAAGGTATTGCCGAGCAGTATTTCCGCGCCGCTCTCGCGAACCTCCTCCGGCGTCACGCTTTTTACCGTGCCGTAGGTACCGACGGGCATAAACGCAGGCGTCGCCACGGTCCCGCGGCGAAACACGAGTTCGCCGCGCCGCGCGTAGCCGTCGGTGGCCCGGATGTCGAACTTCATTGCGCTGCCGCCCGGGTCAGCAACATTGCGTCACCATAGCTGAAGAAACGGTAGCGCGCGCCGACCGCATGCCGGTAGGCCGCAAGCATGTGCTCCCGCCCGATGAACGCGGCGACCAGCATTAGCAGAGACGACTGCGGCAGATGGAAGTTGGTCAGCATCGCGTCCACGGCGCGGTAGCGGTAGCCCGGCTTGATGAACAATTCGGTTTCGCCGTCGAGCGGCGCGATCTGCCGGTCCGCCGCAGCGGCCGAAGCCGCTTCGAGGCTTCTGACGGCCGTCGTTCCTACGGCAATCACGCGCCCGCCTCCGGCTCTCGTTTCGCGCACGGCGTCGACGCAGGCCGAATTGACAATCACGCGTTCCGAATGCAGGCGGTTGTCCTCCACGCGCTCGTGGCGCAGGGACTGGAAGGTTCCGGCCCCGACGTGCAGGGTCACCCAGGCATGCCGAACGCCCCTGGCCCGCGTTTCCTCGAGCATGGCCTCGTCGAAATGTAGCCCGGCCGTCGGCGCCGCGACGGCGCCCGGATTCCGGGCATACACGGTCTGGTAGCGTTCGCTGTCCGCCGATTCGGCGTCGCGGCCGAGATAAGGCGGCAGGGGAATCTCGCCGGCTTGGTCAAGGAGTTCGCTCACCGGCACGGAAAACTCGAGATCGAAAAAGTCGGCTTGCCGGCCCGTCACGGTCGCCTGTGCCCCGTTGCCCAGGGTAAGGACACTGCCTGCTTTGGGCGTCTTGCTCGAGCGCAGCATCGCGAGCGCTCGCGTCGGCGACTCGACCCGCTCAAGCAGAATCTCCACGCGCCCGCCGGTGGCTTTCACGGCCGCGAGCCTCGCGGGGATGACACGCGTATCGTTAAACACCAGCAGGTCGCCGGGCGCGAGCAAGGAGGGCAAGTCGGTAAACTGCCGGTCCGCAAAACTCTCGCCGACGACGAGCAGGCGGCTGCCGCGCCGCTCCGCGGTCGGATAGCGGGCAATGAGTTCGTCGGGCAGTTCGTAGTCGAAGTCAGTCAGTCGCATGGCGCGCGTAGACTACCCGAACGCCAAAGAAAACGCCGCCCTCACAGGCCATGAGGGCGGCGTCTCGTAACGCTAAGACCGCTGCGCGGGTTCAGTGTTCGACAGTCGGATGGCTGAACGGGCGCACCTGCGGTACTGGCGGCACGGGAGCAACCGGCGACACTGGAGAAACCGGAGAGACTGGCGACACACGCGGCAACCGCGGCATCGGTGCGAGCAGGCTGGTACGGTCATCGGGCATCTCGACGTTGAGCGTACGCCGGCGCTTGTCGCGCATGATCGACAGCTCGAGTTTTTCGCCGGGCTGGTAGGAACCCAGAATGCGAATCGCGTGGTTGATCGACGTGGGTGTGCGGCCGTCGATTTGGGTAATCACGTCGCCGTCCTCGAGTTCCAGCGCGCCCGACTTCGGCGCGGCGACGACAAGCAAGCCTTCGTCGGTACCGAAGTACTTACCGAGCCCCGCAGTGAGTTCGACCAATTCCATGTCGGCCCAGCTGCTGCCGCCCCAGCGGACGGCAAGCCGCTGCATCGCATTACCCATCCTTTCCGGAAGCACGCGGATGTCGGCGTCCCAGTCCGTGGCGTTCTGCAGTTCCACCATCATGGACGGCATGTCCTTGATTACCCGCGGCTTCACGGTGACTTTCCCCACACGCCCGTCGCGCAAATACTCGACGTCGACCTTGTCACCCTCCTCGAAGGCTTTGACGATCGCCATGAGGCGCTTGTACGCCTCCTTGGACGAGTCGGCGCCAAGCGGCTCCTCGGCCACCGAGGTCAGCACATCGCCCGTGCGCAAACCGGCCTCGGCCGCGGCGCCGCCGGGCGTAATGCCGATGATCTCGACCCCTTCGACCGGGACGTCGGGCATTTCGTCGGTCGAGACGGTGACACCGAGCCGCGGCTTGCCGAGCAAATCCTTGAAGCCTTCGTATTCGTAGAACTGCCGCGGCAGGTTGCGCATGCTCAGTTCGGCCACGCGCTGTGCGGCCTCGGCGAGCTGCGCTTCGGCTTCGGCCAGTTCCGCTTTGGCTTCGCGTTGCTCCATCTCGGCCTGACGTTCGACTTCGGCTGCGTGACGCTCGACCTCGGCTTCTTGCCGGGCCTCGGCCTCCGCCGTTTCCTCGGCGGTCTGCGCGAACGCGATCGTGGCCGTTGACAGCAACGCGACGATTGCGGGTAGCACTATTCTCATGCGGTCTTCTCCGTTCAAAAGGCGGTCCGCTGCGCCTGCGCAGTACGCAGCTTGACCAGTAACTTCATTAACCTGACGCGCTCGCGCCAGAATATTTCCTGTTCTTCGGCAGTCAGCCGGATCGTCGGATCGCTCAGCTGAAAATCGATCGCGGCAATGCGGTCGGTCACATCGGCGATCGTTGCCGCCGTACCCGCCCGCAATACGCTGGGCTGGCCCGGCAGCGCAGCCAGTGCACCTTCGAGCCTGCTCGACTCGGCGCGCAGCACCGTAAGGCCCGTGGCCATGGGCGGCTGCAGCAACTCGTTCTGCGGCGCCGGCACCGTCGGGTTGCCCGCCGGCTCGTTCATGAGCGGTGACAGCAATACCGCAACCATTGCGGCGGCCGCGGCGATGCCACCGCCCAGGTACCACTGGCGGCGGCGCGTAATCGCTCCGTG
Source organism: Pseudomonadota bacterium (assembly GCA_039819385.1). Classification (GTDB taxonomy): domain Bacteria; phylum Pseudomonadota; class Gammaproteobacteria; order Steroidobacterales; family Woeseiaceae; genus UBA1847. The sequence goes on from JBCBSC010000005.1 coordinate 84,374, forward strand.
GCGCTTGAGCAAGCCCTCGGCGTCAGCCTGCTCGCGAAGCCGTTCCCACACAACGCGCGGCGGCATCGTCTCGGGCATCGTCCGCAGCCCCAGCCGCAGGGCGTCGTGTTCGTCAACGGTCATCCCGGCGATCATGGCTGCCTCTCTTCCTTCGTCGTCCTGCATCAATTGCTCCTCATCGCATCGGCGGCGATACCCTGTGCGCCCGTGTGCTGCGACAGCATCGGCCGTAAGCGCTGGTATGCGCGCGATAGCTGAGATTTCGAAAAACTCTCGGTCTTACCCATCATTTCCGCAATCTCTTTGTGCGTAAAACCTTCGACATCGTGCAGCCAGATTACCGCGCGGCTGACGTCCGGCAAGTTCGCAAGCGCGGTATCGAGATCCATCGCATCGTCCGGATGCCGCGACACGCCGTGGCTCGCAATGTCACCGGGCGTCGAATCTTCCCAGCCCTCGGCCAGCGACTGGCCGCGGCTGGTCCACGCCGAGCGCAGGAACATCAGCGCCTTGCTGACTGCAATGCGGCGGATCCAGCTACCGATCGCGGCTTCGCCGCGGAAACCGGCCACGGACCGCATGACCTCGATGAACGTCTCCTGCACCAGATCTTCCGCATGCGCGGGAACGCGCGTGAATCGCAGGCACAATGAATATACAGGTGTCGCGAACGCGCGATACAGAATCTCATGTGCGCGGGCGTCGCCATCGGCGGCGCGACGTATGATCGCGGGATCGATCTGTATGCTGGCAAACTTGCTCATCTGCTGTTTTTGATGCCCGGCGGCGCCGAAAGGTCGCAGCAAGGCCTTGATTTTTTGCGTCCTCTGTATGGACAGCGTACCCGACACGCTTATACTGTGCGCCGGTTCCCGGGGCCTTTAACCGGCCCTGACCTGCCGGGATGGCGGAACTGGTAGACGCGCTGGATTCAAAATCCAGTTTCCGAGAGGAAGTGAGGGTTCGATTCCCTCTCCCGGCACCACTTGACAATTCTCCTATGCAGATAATGAAGTATTGCCCCAACTGTGGCGCCACGGTCGAGTACCGCGTGCCCGCCGACGATAACCGGGAACGCGCGATTTGCGAGTCCTGCGACACGATTCACTACAAGAATCCGCTGATGGTCGTGGGCTGCGTTGCCGAACGTGACGGCAGGATATTGCTTTGCAAACGGGCCATCGAGCCACGCTACGGTTACTGGACGGTGCCGGCCGGATTCATGGAACTCGGTGAGTCGCTCGCCGAAGGTGCCGCGCGCGAAACCCTCGAAGAAGCCGAGGCGACGGTTGAAATCGGCCATTTGTTCGCATCGATCGACGTCGTCGACGCCGGCCAGGTGCACATGTTTTTCACGGCGAAGCTCGTAAGCGACATTGCGCCCGGAGCCGAATCGCTCGAAGTTGCGATGTATGCGGAAAACGAAGTCCCGTGGGACGAGCTCGCGTTTTCAAGCGGCCGTTACGCACTCCGGAAATATTTCGAAGATCGCGGCGAAAACAACGGCGTGCACATTCACGAGCTGCGGCGGGCGAAACTCGCCGCCGATACCGCGGGCTGAAGGCAGCGCCGCCCGACGCCGGGCGGGATTCGAACTCTACTCCGCGCTACTGCTCTGCAGACGGGCGGCCAGCGCGTCCGCGGGAAGATAGCCGCCGATGAGCGTGCCGTCTTCGAGCACTATCGAAGGCGTGCCGGACAGACCAATCTCCTGACCGAGGATATAGTGGCTGGAGATGGTGGATGCATCGCAGCTTTGCGATTCGAAGTCGCGATCCAGTTTTGCCGCGGTCAAAGCCTCCGGCCGATCCGCCGAACACCAAACCTCCTCCGACGTATTCCAGGCACGGGATGCCGGTCCGTTACGCGGATACAGCAGATAGCGCACCTCGATCCCCTCAGCCAGATACTCGTCGATCTGCGCGTGCAGCCGACGGCAATAGCCGCACTCGATATCCGTGAAGATCGTGACGGTGTGCTTGACGTCGGCCGGCGAAAACGCAATTACGTCGCGGTCGTCGAGCTCGCTCAGAAGATCGCGCCGGGCAGTATTCCGCGACAGCTCGGTCAGATTGACCTGCCGGTCGAGATCGATGATGTCGCCCTGCATGAGGTAGCGGCCATCGTCCGAAACGTAGGCCACGATGCCGCCGCGCTGGACTTTGTACCAGCCCTCGATGCCGCTGTCGGCGACGTCCCCGGGCTCGATCTGGTCGAACATGCCGGAGATTTTTTCGCGCACGGATTCGAGCTTCGCGTCGGCCAGCGCGGTGCCGGCTGTCGCGAATACGGCGACTGCGGCAACAAAAAGGCGTGTCGTGAGGGAGATGGGCATGGTCGGTGTCCTGAAGTCTTTATCGTCAATGCGCGAGTGAGCAGCTTGGGCCTGGCGGTCGCCAGGCCGCAGGCGCGCAGTCTAGCAAAGTCGAAAAACACGCGCCCTGACGATTAAGACCGGTTGGAGGCGGCGCTTATTACGGTTATCACGGCGACCGGCAGCTTTAGCCGCGCGGGTGGTGTTCTCCGTGCAGGTCCTTGAGCCGCTCCCGCGCGACGTGCGTGTAGATCTGGGTCGTCGAAAGGTCGCTGTGGCCCAGCAGCAGCTGCACGACACGCAAATCGGCGCCGCGATTCAGCAAATGCGTGGCGAACGCGTGGCGCAGACTGTGCGGCGAGAGTTTACGGCGAATACCGGCCTTCTCGGCATAGCGCTTGATGATGTGCCAGAAAGCCTGGCGGGTCATGCGATCGCCGCGGCGGGTCGGGAACAGGTAGTCCGTCTGCCGCTCCAGCAGAATTTCCATGCGCGGCCCGTTGATGAAATCCCTGAGCCAGCGCTGCGACTCGTCGGTGAGCGGTATCAGACGCTCGCGGTCGCCCTTGCCGACGATCCGGAGGACGCCCTGATTGAAATTGATCTGCGACTGCTTGAGGTTGATCAGCTCCGACACCCGCAGGCCCGTTGCGTACAGCAGCTCGAGCATCGCGCGGTCGCGGTGGCCGAGCGGTTCGTCGGTGTTCGGCGCATTGAGCAGCGCGTCGACCTCGTCTTCGCTGAGCGTTTTCGGCAGCGAGCGGCCAATTCGCGGCATCTCGATGTCGGCGGTCGGATCGGTATCGCGCATACCTTCGCGCATGATGTAGCGAAAGAAACGGCGGAAGCTCGAAAGCTGGCGCGCCGTGGAACGCGGTTTGGCGCCCGACTCGACACGTTCGGCAATGAAACCCAGAAGGTCGGCCTTGTTGGCCTCTTCAATGGTCTTGTTGCTCTTCGACAGTCCGCGGCCCAGGGTCATGAGGTCGGCGCGGTAAGCACCGAGCGTATTCTGCGAGAGCCCGCGCTCCATCCAGATCGCGTCGAGGAAACGATCAACCAGCTCCTCGCTGTGCGCGACCGTCTTTGCTTCCTGATTATTACCGTCAGTGCTGGTCATGGCGTCCGTCTAGGTTGATCGAGCAGTCCGTTGCCGCCGCGACAGGTGCTTCGCGGCAAATTCCGAAGGTTTTGAGTATGATAACTGTGCCCTTCGACCGGCGTGATCGGCATCACAGATTGTCGAAGGCATTTACATAAAGTGACTCCCGTCACACGGCCTCAAGAATGCCGACACGACATACGCCTCAAGGCACATTACCCCATGACGATCGCCGAACCCGGACCTGCTGCTCGTTTTGCGTATAGGCTTTACGGCCTGTTCGCGCTCAGCGTGTTTGCCGTCGGTGTTCTGGCATGCCTCGCCGCGGTCAGCGTGACGCCAGGGCAGGCTCGCCGGCGGCGCATCGTGGCAGCCATTATCCGTGCGACCTTTATCGTCTCGGGCGCCAATCCATCGGTAAGCGGACTCGACAATCTGCCGCCGGGCCCCTCGGTGGTCGTCGCCAACCACGCCAGCTACTTAGACGGATTGCTGCTCAAGGGTTTCCTGCCACCGCGCTTTTCGTTCGTCATCAAGGGGGAGATGCGCAGGAACCCGCTCGTGCATTTTCTGCTGCGCCGCTCCGGCGCGCGATTTGTCGAACGCTCGGGCGGCGGCAGCGCGGCAAAAGACGTACGCGAATTTGTCCGCGCCGCCAAAGAAGGCGCGGCGCTGGGCTTCTTCCCCGAGGGCACCTTCGTCGAGGAACCGGGCGTAATGGACTTTCGCCCCGGCGCGTTCCTTGCCGCTATCAAGGCCGAACTGCCGGTCGTCCCCATAGGCATCCGCGGCACCCGCCACATGCTGCCCGCGAATCGCCTGCTGCCCTGGCCGGCCCCTCTGGCCTTTGAAGTGCTGCCCGCTATTCTGCCGGGCGACCCCGCTTACCGCAGCAGCAAGACGCTCGCCGAGGCCGCGCGGGCGCGAATACTGCCGGTTGCCGGGGAGCCCGACTGCGCCCCGCAGACCCAAGGCTGTTAGAGCAGCGAGCCAAAAAAATGTTGCACTGCAGCGTAAAAAGTTGGACAGTACGGCCGGAAAATTTGAAGGAAGCTTAAAAAAATGGCAGCAGATCCCGTCGTCATTCTTGGCGCAAGACGAACTCCAATAGGCGCCTTTCAGGGTGTTTTCAGCAACACCACCGCAACCCATCTCGGCAGCGCGGCGATCGCGGCCGCCGCCGCCGATGCCGGTGTCGAACTGGACCGGATCGACGAAGTGCTGATGGGCTGCGTGCTTCCGGCAGGTCTGGGCCAGGCGCCGGCCAGGCAGGCCGCCATCGGCGCGGGTATTCCCGTCGGCGCACCGTGCACGACCGTCAATAAGATGTGCGGCTCGGGCATGAAAGCGCTCATGCAGGGCTACGACGCGATTCTGGCGGGCAGCTCCGGGCTGGTCGTCGCCGGCGGCCTCGAATCGATGACCAACGCGCCGTATCTGCTGCCGAAAGCCCGTAGCGGCTATCGCATGGGCCACCAGGAAGTGCTCGATCACATGTTTACGGACGGCCTGCAGGACGTCTACGAAGGCCACATGATGGGCCACTACGCGGAAAACGCGGCCGAGAAGTACGGCTTCACGCGCGAGGAACAGGACGCGTTTGCCATCGAATCCGTGACCCGGGCACAGCGCTCGGTCAGTGACGGCAGCTTCGGCGCCGAGGTCACGCCGGTCAGCTTCGAAACGCGCCGCGGAGAGGTGACGGTCAGCGAAGACGAAACCCCGGGCGCGGTCAGCGTCGAAAAAATACCCACGCTGCGGGCCGCGTTCCGCAAAGGCGGCACGGTCACGGCGGCCAGCTCGTCATCGATTTCGGACGGTGCCGCGGCGCTGGTCCTGACGACCGCGAGCCACGCGGAAGCAAACGGCCTCGAACCCATTGCGCGCATCGTCGGCCATTCGAGCTTCGCACAGGAACCCGCCTGGTTCACGACGGCGCCGATCGATGCCATCGAGCGGCTGCATCGAAAGCTCGGCTGGAGCCCGGACAACGTCGATCTGTATGAAATCAACGAGGCTTTTGCCTGCGTCGCGATGGCCGCGATGCGCGATGTCGGTCTGGATCACTCCAAGGTCAACGTCAACGGCGGAGCCTGCGCGCTCGGACATCCCGTGGGCGCAACGGGGGCGCGCATCACGACGACGCTCATCCATGCGCTGCGCGCGCGCGGCCTGAAGCGCGGCATCGCGTCGCTCTGCATCGGCGGTGGCGAAGCCACGGCGGTTGGCATCGAGATAGACTAGCGGTTTAAGACCCTGGGAATCAGGCATGGACTTGAGTATTGCAAAAGCGGTCGTTACCGGCGGTGCATCGGGCCTTGGCCTGGCCAGCGCGGAGCGTGTGATCGCGGCCGGCGGCATGGCCGTACTTCTGGACCTCAACGAAGAACAGGGCGCGGCCAGCGCCGCGCAGCTCGGTGAACGCGCCCTCTTCGTCAAAACCGACGTCGCTGACGAGGCATCGGTAAAGGCCGCCGTTAGCCAGGCCAACGACTTCATGAACGGCATTACGCTCGCCGTCAACTGCGCGGGTATTGCCACGGCCGGGCGCACTTTGGGCCGCGACGGACCGTGGCCGGCCGAGAACTTCAACCGCGTCATCCAGATCAATCTGCTCGGTTCGTACAACGTCAGCAAGGAAAGTGCCGCCGTCATGGTGAACAACGAGCCCAACGCCGACGGCGAGCGCGGCTGCATCGTCAGCACGGCATCGATCGCGGCTTTCGAGGGACAGATCGGCCAGGCGGCTTACGCAGCTTCCAAAGGCGGGGTCGTCGGCATGATGCTGCCGCTCGCGCGCGAGTTTGCCCAGTTCGGTATCCGTGTGAATACGATTGCGCCCGGTATCTTCAAGACGCCAATGATGGCCGGCATGCCCGAGGAGGTTCAGGCCTCGCTCGGTCAGCAGGTGCCCTTCCCCCCCCGCCTTGGCGAGCCTGCGCAGTACGCCGACACGGTCGCCTTCATTTACGGCAATCCTTACGTCAACGGCGAGACCATACGGGTGGACGGCGCCATCCGCATGCAGCCCCGCTAGCGGGCTGCGGCAGCGCCGCCACCCCTGGAGCTACATTCCCGAGTAGTTCGGCCCGCCGCCGCCTTCCGGCACGGTCCAGACGATATTCTGCGTGGGATCCTTGATATCGCAGGTCTTGCAGTGCACGCAGTTCTGAGCGTTGATCTGGAAGCGTTTGCTGCCGCCCTCTTCCACGACTTCGTAAACGCCCGCCGGACAGTAGCGCTGTGCGGGCTCCGCAAAGTTGGGGAGATTGTAGTCGATCGGCACCGACGCATCCTTGAGCACAAGGTGCGAAGGCTGATCTTCCTCGTGGTTAGTGCTCGACAGGAACACCGAGGACAGGCGATCGAAGCTGATCACGCCGTCGGGTTTGGGGTACTCGATGACCGAATGATCGGCAGCCTTGCCCAGCGACTCGTGGTCGGGCGTCGTGTAGTGCCAGGTAAAAGGCAAGCGGCCGCGAAAGACGTTCTGATCGACGAAAGTAAACGCGGCGCCCAGGAACGTACCCAGTTTATGCAAGGCCGGGGTGAAATTCCGGGCGCGATAGAGTTCCTCGTGCACCCAGGAATCCCCGACTGCGCGGCCGTATGCCTGCAGTTCGTTTTGCCCCTCGTCTCCGGCCGCCAGCGCTGCGTGAATCGACTCGGCCGCCAGCATCCCCGTTTTGATCGCGGTGTGCGCGCCTTTGATCTTGATGCCGTTTAGAAACCCGGCGTCGCAGCCCGTCAGCATGCCGCCCGGAAACGTAAGCTTCGGCAGCGACTGCAAGCCGCCTTTGTTTACCGCGCGGGCGCCGTAACCCACCCGCTTGCCGCCCTCCAGATACTGGCGGATCTTCGGGTGCTGCTTCCAGCGCTGGAACTCCTCGAACGGTGCGAGGTGGGGGTTGCGGTAACCGAGCCCGATGATGAGTCCCAAAAACACCTGATTGTTCGCGGCGTGATAGAGAAAGCCGCCGCCGTCGGTGCGATTGTCGAGCGGCCAGCCCAGCGTGTGCACCACGAGTCCCTCTTCGTGCTTCTCCGGATCGATCTCCCAGATTTCTTTCAGGCCAATTCCATAGTGCTGCGGGTCCGCGTCGGCGCGCAGGTCGAAACGCTGCATTAGCTGCTCGCCCAGATTGCCGCGGCAACCCTCGGCGAAGACGGTGTATTTGCCGAGCAATTCGTAGCCCGGCGTGTACGACGACTTCTGCTTGCCGTCTTTGTCGATACCCATGTCGCTGGTCGCGACGCCGCGCACGGCCCCCCCGGCGTCGAACAACACCTCGGACGCCGCAAACCCCGGGAATACGTTAACTCCCATATTCTCGGCCTGCTCTCCAAGCCAGCGGCACAGCTTGCCTAAGGAAATGACGTAGTTGCCGTCGTTGTGCATGGGCGCCGGCAAAAACGCTCCGGGAACCTTGCTGCCCTTCTGCCCGCCCGTCAGATAGTAGACATCGTCGCGCACAACCGGCGTCGTCACCGGCGCGCCCGAGGATTTCCATTCGGGGAACAGCTCGTCCAGGCCGCGCGGGTCGAAGACGTTGCCCGACAGTATATGAGCGCCAATTTCGGAACCTTTTTCCACGACAACCACCGAAAGACTCTCATCGAGCTGCATGAGCCGGCAGGCACTCGCCAATCCGGCCGGTCCGCCGCCGACGATGACAACGTCAAACTCCATGGACTCACGTTCGGTCTGTTCAGTCATTGCGTTCGCTATCTCGCTCGAAAACCGCGGCTATTCTAACAGCGTCGCTGGCAGCCGGCAGCGCAGACCGCTAAGCTTCCGCCGCGATTATTCCCAAAACCGCCAACCTTGACTACGCCACACCCCATTCGCCAGGCCTACGAGCGCGCGCTGCAACACGACGGCCATCTGCACGATCCCGCACAGGAGCGGGTCGTGGAACTGCTTTGCGAGCTTGCGCTAAAACTCGAAGCCGACGGCGAACCGGCAGGCGGTCTCCTTGCCCGCCTCCTCAGGCGTCGTCGCAGCGAGGCTATTCCCGGCCTGTATATCTGGGGTGGCGTCGGGCGCGGCAAGACCTACCTCATGGATCTGTTCTTCGATTCGCTGCGCGTCGTCCGCAAGCGGCGAATTCACTTTCACCGCATGATGGCCTACGTACACGGGCGGCTGGGCCGGCTGACCGGCGTGCAGGACCCGCTGGCCAGTATTGCCGACGACGTATCCCAGCGCACCCGCGTCCTGTGTTTCGACGAGTTTTTCGTCAGCGACATCGGTGACGCCATGATACTTGGGCGGCTACTCGAGGCGCTGTTCGAACGCGGCGTGGTGCTTATTGCCACCTCCAACGTCGAACCGGACGAGCTCTACCGGGAAGGCCTGCAGCGGGCACGTTTCCTGCCGGCCATAGACTTGCTCAGGCAGCACACCCGGATCGTCAACCTCGACGGGGGCACCGACTACCGCTTGAGGCTGCTGCAGAAGGCCGGTACGTACCTTGATGCGGGCGAGCCCGCGACGCATGACCGGCTGACGCGCTTCTTCGACGACTGCGGCTCCAGTCAGGTGCGGCGGCGGGAGAAGCTCGACATCAACGGCCGGTCGATACTTGCCACCCGCGTCGCCAAGAGCGTGGCGTGGTTCGAGTTCGCCGAACTGTGCGACGGCCCGCGCAGCCAGGCCGACTACATCGAACTCGCGCGCTGGTATCCGACCGTCATTCTCGCCGACGTGCCGGTGTTCGATGCGCGCCGGGAAGACCAGGCGCGCCGCTTTATCTCACTGGTTGACGAATTCTACGACCGGCGCGTCAAACTGATCGTTTCGGCCCATGCCGAGCCCGAAGACCTGTACCGCGGCAAGAAACTCGAATTCGAATTCGAACGGACCTCGAGCCGCCTCATCGAGATGCAAACCGAGGCATATCTCCGCGAAGCGCATCTGCCCTAGTGTCCCGTTTGGTTAATTCGTTGACCCATTCGCCGCGTCTTTTCGCACCTGGCGGCGTTGCGCCTCCTCGCAATAGCTCGCTATTGCTCGTCGCCGCGCCTTGCCAGACACGAAAATCCGCTGCCGACTGGTGTCAACGAATTAACCAAACGGGACACTAAGCCGCGCAGGAAATCTCACCGGCAACAATTGTCACTCGTCGTCGCAGTCGCTACTGTAGTCGGCCGGGCAGCGACGGACGACAGCCAATGAACGACGACAGCAAGCAGCAAGAAGCACTAATACTCGAGGACTTTCTGCCGTACCGGCTCGCGGTGCTATCGCATACGGTCAGCAGCAAGATCTCCGGCGTATACGAAGAACGCTTCAAGGTCTCGATACCCGAGTGGCGCGTGATTGCCATACTCGGCCGCTTTCCGGGTCTCTCGGCCGTGGAAGTGGCGCAGCGCACCATGCTCGACAAAGTGGCGGTCAGCCGCGCGGTCACGAAGCTAATCAAGAACGGGCGGCTCGACCGTGAATTTGCGGACGCCGACCGCCGCCGGTCCATCCTCAATCTCTCCGAGGAAGGCCGGCGCATCCACGACGAAATTGCGCCGCTGGCCCTCAAGTTCGAGAAAGACCTGCTGCACGGCATTAGCGATGAGGACTTCGAGCGCTTCAATCTGGTCATGGAGCGGCTCGTAGCGCGCGCACGGCTGCTCGGCGCGCCATAGTCCGGACCGGACTGTCCGCAGCAGCGCGGGTCCGCTGCTCCGGCAAGACCCCAATCGATTGCCGCCCCTGCCTGGACTGGGGCTGTGTAGTGCCCTTCTTACTCTCTCCCCCGAGTTCCCGAAAAAGGCCGCACGAGGGTAGATTGTTTCGACAGTTATTAATGTAGAATGCCGCGCGTATCCAGTTGGACATCAGGCACGGGTGCGGTGCCGGAGAAAACAGCAATGAGACGCCAGGAACTTCGTCGGGGGAGCGATGCCAGGGAAGGGATCGTTGAGGGCATAGTCGCGTCGCGGGTAAGCACGGAGTCGCTGCCGGGCCGCAGCCACATCAAACGGTTCCTGCAGCAATACTTCGAGCACGTCCCTTTCGAGGACCTGGAAGGCCGCGCCGAGCGCCTCATGGCGCAGGCGGCGATCAATCATCTCGATTTTGGCCGCGTGCGCAGATCGGGGCAGGCTTGTCTGCGCATCTTCAACGCCCGCGAAGACGACGCCGGCTACGTCTCGCCGTACACGTTCGTCGAGATGGTCAACGACGACATGCCGTTTCTTGTCGATTCGATCGCTGCCGCGATCGCGCAGCACGGCTACACCGTACATATAACCGTACATCCGGTCATTCGCGTGCAGCGCGACGGGCGCGGCCGGCTCGTCGGGATACCTTCGGCAAGCAAACGCGGCGGCAAACGCGAATCGTGGATTCGTATCGCGATAGACAAGGAAACGGATACCGCGCGACTCGCAGAACTCGAGAGCTCGCTCGCCCGCGTGCTCAAGGACGTACGCCTCGCCGTTCGCGACTGGAGCGCCATGCGCGAACGGATGCAGGATGCCATCGCCGAAGTCTCATCCTCCGAAACCGGCGGCAGCGCAGAACTCAAGGCCGAAAGCGAAGCCCTGCTGAGATGGCTGAGCGACGATCACTTCACGTTCCTCGGCTATCGCGAATACCGGCTGTCGAGACGGCAGCAGCGCATCTACCTCAAACCCGTCGCCGATACCGGTCTTGGCCTGCTGGCGAACCCGGAACGCGCCGGCAAGACCATTGAGCTTACCCCGGAGATGCGGCGGCTGGTCAAGAACAAAGACTGGCTGACGATCACCAAAGCGAACTCGAGGTCAACCGTCCATCGCGTCGCCTATCTGGACTACGTCGGCGTCAAGATATTCAACAAGGCGGGCAAGGTCAGCGGCGAGCACCGCTTTCTCGGCCTGTTCACGTCCGTCGCGTATAGCGAGAGTCCACGCAACATCCCGCTGCTTCATCTCAAGGTCGATCAGGTCATCGAACGATCGAAAGTCGAACCCAGCGGCCATCGCGGCAAAGCGCTAATGCACATACTCGACACGTTCCCGCGTGACGAGCTGTTCCAGGCCAGCGTGCAGGACCTCGCGCGGACGACACTCGGCATCCTCAATCTGCAGGACCGCCAGCGGGTGCGTTTTTTCGTCCGCCGCGATATGTTCCGCCGCTTCCTGTCGTGCCTCGTATTCGTACCGCGCGAAAAATACACGACTGCAATCCGCCGCCGTATCGAGGCGATCCTGCTGAAGGCGTTCGCGGGCACGAGTGTCGATTCGAGCGTACAGATATTCGATTCGCCGCTCGCTCGCGTGCACATCATCGTTCGCACCGGTCAGGGCGAGCAGCCGCGGATCAGCATTCAGCGCATCGAGCAGGAAATCGCCGATGCCGTGATCACGTGGGAAGACAAGCTAAGAACCGAGCTCGTGTTGAGCTTCGGCGATGACGACGGACTCCGCCTGTTCCGGCGCTACGGTCATGTGTTCCCGCTTGGCTATCAGGAGGACACCAGTCCGCGCGATGCCTGTTCCGACGTCAGCCGCATCGACGCGATGCAGCGCGACGGCGTGATTCGCTCCGTCAACCTGTACCGGCCCGACGGGCTCGATCCCGGCCACCTGCACTTCATTATCTACACCAATGACGAGCCGCTGGCGCTGTCCAAGGCGCTGCCCGTCCTGGAAGAAATGGGTGTCGACGTATATACCGAGCGGCCCTACGAACTCAAGATCGGCGACAAAGAGCTGTTCTGGATTCAGGACTTCCACCTGCGCCACGAAAGCGGCGCCGACATCGACATCGACGCAACCGCAAAACGCTTCGAGGAGTGTTTCCTCAGGACCCTCGACGGCGCCGCCGAAAGCGACGGCCTCAACCGTCTGGTCGTGTACTCCGGGCTGGACTGGCGGCAGACCGCGCTGTTGCGGTGCTATGCAAAATACCTGCTGCAGCTTGGCCTGCCCTACAGCCAGTCTTACATGGAAGACGTGCTGGTCGCGCACCCCAATACGACCGGGCTGCTGGTGCGGCAGTTCGAGCTGCAGTTCGACCCCGGGCTCGGCAAGAGCGCGCGCAAGCGGGCCCTGGAAGAACACCTGCCGACCGTGAAGCGCGGCCTGAAGAAAGCCCGCAACGTCGACGAAGACCGTATTTTGCGCGCGTTTGCCGACACCGTCACGCACACCTTGCGCAGTAACTATTACGTCACGGACGCCGACGGCCGGCCGCGCGACAGCATCGCCATCAAGCTCGATTCGAGCCAGATGCCCGAAGTGCCGAAACCGCGTCCGAAGTACGAAATATTCGTCTACTCCACCGAGGTGGAAGGCGTGCACCTGCGCGGCGGCAGCATCGCGCGGGGCGGCTTGCGCTGGTCCGACCGGCGCGAGGACTTCCGCACGGAAATTCTCGGCTTAATGAAGGCACAGGTCGTGAAGAACACGGTAATCGTGCCAACCGGTGCCAAGGGCGGCTTCGTCTGCAAGCGGCCGCCCGAGGGCGACCGCGATGCGGTCCTCGCCAAAGGCATCGAGTGCTACCGTCTGTTCATCAGCAGCCTCCTCGACATGACCGACAACGTCGTCGACGGTAAGGTACGCACGCCGGATGGCGTGATCCGCCGCGACGGCGAAGATCCGTATCTCGTCGTCGCCGCCGACAAGGGCACGGCCACGTTTTCCGACATTGCCAACGAGATATCGCAACGCTACGGTTTCTGGCTCGACGACGCGTTTGCCTCGGGCGGCTCCGCGGGCTACGACCACAAGAAAATGGGCATTACCGCGCGCGGCGCGTGGGAGGCCGTGAAGCGACATTTCCGCGAACAGGGACTCAACACGCAAAAGGACCCGTTTACCGTCGCCGGCATTGGCGACATGAGCGGCGATGTATTCGGCAACGGCATGCTGCTGTCGAAAAAGATTCAGCTGGTTGCGGCGTTCAACCATTTGCACATATTCCTGGACCCGACGCCGGACGTCGCGGCGAGCTACCGCGAACGCAAGCGCCTGTTTGCGAAAGGCCGCAGCGGCTGGAACGACTATGACGAAACGCTGATCTCGAAAGGCGGCGGCATCTACTCGCGGCAGGCGAAGACGATCAAGCTGAGCCGCGAGGTGCGCCAGCTGCTCGACACGGATGCGACGTCGATGAAGCCGAACGAGCTCATTCGCGCAATCCTCAAGATGCCGGTGGATCTGCTCTGGAACGGCGGCATCGGCACATACATCAAGGCCGGCAGCGAAAGCCACACGGATGTCGGCGACCGGAGCAACGACCGGGTTCGCGTCGATGCCGGCGAGGTCCGCTGCAAAGTCATCGGCGAGGGCGGCAACCTCGGCCTGACCCAGCGGGCGCGCATCGAGTACAGCCTTGCCGGCGGCCGCGTGAATACGGACTTCATCGACAACTCGGCAGGCGTGGACAGTTCCGACCGCGAGGTCAACATCAAGATCCTGCTAAGCGACGTCGCCGCGAGTAAAGGCATGCCGCGCAAGAAACGCGACGAACTGCTCGCATCGATGACGGACGACGTCGCGGAGATGGTCCTGCGCAACAATTATCTGCAGACGCAGGCCATCAGTATGAGCGAGATTCGCTCGCTCGAGCGGATCGACGAAACCGCGCGGGTGATAACGAGCCTCGAGCGCAGCGGTCAGCTCGATCGCGCCCTCGAGTTTTTGCCGGACGACGTGGAACTGGAAGAACGCAAGGCCCGCCGACAGGGCATTACGCGGCCCGAACTGGCGGTCATCCTGAGCTACGCCAAAATCGATCTTTACGACGGCTTGATGGCGTCCGGCGAATCACTCGACGACTTTCTCGCCATGCATCCCATGCGGTATTTCCCGGAAACGCTGCGCAGGCGATACCCCGAGTTCCTGCCCACGCACCGTCTGAGCTCCGAGATACTCGCTACGCTGATTGCCAACGATATCGTCAACCGCATGGGGCCCGCCTTCGTGCGCCGCGTGCAGCTCGATACCGGCGCCAACGTATGCACCATCGCCCGCGCCTATACCGTGGCCCGGCAGATCTGCCGGGCGGGCAGCCTGAACCGCCTCATACAGTCGCTCGACCATGAGATTCCGGCGTCGGTGCAGATGACGCTGCTGTTCGAGCTCGCGCGGACGCAGCGGCACGCTACCTACTGGCTGCTCGAACGCTACGGCGAATCGCTCAAGATCGCGCCGGCCGTGGAGCGCCTCAGTGAAGGCATGGCAACCGTCTACACGCGCACCGCGGGCGTGCAGTCGACCGCCGCAAGGACCCGCCATCAGGATGCCGTGCAGCGTTATATCGAGATGGGCGTACCCGACGCGCTCGCCGACCGGATGGCGGCACTGCTCCTGACGCGCGCGGCGCTCGATATCGCGGACCTTGCCGTCGAATATCGGCGCGACGTCGTGGAAACCGCGCGTCTCTACTCCGCGTTCAACGAAAATCTGGGCGTGTTCTGGCTGCACGTCGGCGCCGAGGACCTCGAGGTGCACGGCCGCTGGCAGGCCGTCGCGCGCGGTAACCTGCGCGAAGACTTTTATCGCGTCCGCCGCGAACTCGCCGAACAGCTGCTGAAGAAACGCAGCCGCAAGTCGATGCCCGACCTCGTGGAACACTGGCTGTCCGCAAGGGCACCGCGCGTTGAACGTATTCACGCGATGATCGAAGAGATGAAGCTTCGCGGCGATGCGGATTTTGCTACGCTGTCGGTGGCGGCGCAGGAACTTAGGGATCTGGTAAGCAGCCCCGCCGGGTGAGCCTTCGTCAAGGCGCCTCGGCGAAAACGACCTGAGCCAACGATTAGCTAACGAACAAACGGAGTCAGCATGGCCGGCAAGCTTGTACTCTGCCGTCACGGGCAGAGTGACTGGAACCTCAAGAACCTATTCACGGGCTGGACCGACGTCGACCTCACGAGGCAAGGCATCGACGAGGCGACCACCGCCGGACAGCAGCTCAAGGAACTCGGGATCGAGTTCGACGTCGCGTATACCTCCGTGCTCAAGCGCGCAATCCGCACGCTGTGGATCGTTCTCGATGAGATGGATCGCATGTGGATTCCCGTCGTTCGCGACTGGCGGCTCAACGAGCGCCACTACGGCAGCCTCCAGGGACTCAACAAAGCCGAAACGGCCGCCAAATACGGCGACGATCAGGTGCATATCTGGCGCCGCAGCTACGACACGCCGCCGCCGGAACTCGACGCCGGCGACGAGCGTCATCCCGCGCACGATCCTCGCTACCGCGGCATCGACCGTCTGCCGGCCACCGAATCCCTGAAGCTCACGCTCGAGCGTGTCATGCCCTGCTGGGACGATCGTATCGCCCCGGAACTCGTCGCGGGCAAGAACGTGCTGATCGCAGCGCACGGCAACTCGCTGCGGGCGCTCGTGAAGATGCTCGACGGTGTTTCCGACGAAGACATTACGGGCTTCAACATACCTACCGGGGTACCGCTGGTTTACCAACTGAACGACGACCTGAGCCCGGCCTCGCGACGTTTCCTCGGCGATCCCGATGCGGTTGCCAAAGCGGCCGCGGCGGTTGCGGCGCAGGCCAGCGGTACTTAGCTCCTTGTTGTACTCGCTCGGCGAGCGGCGGCCCGACATTGCCGCGGAAGGCACCTGGGTTGCCGACAGCGCCGAGCTCATCGGCGCCGTGCGGCTGCAGGCGCATGCCAGCGTGTGGTTCAACGCCGTACTGCGCGGCGACAACGAATGGATCGAAATCGGCGAGCGCTCGAACGTGCAGGACGGCTCCGTGCTGCACACGGACCCGGGCTGTCCGCTAACCGTGGGCCGGAACGTGACGATTGGACACAAAGTAATGCTGCACGGCTGCACGATCGGCGACGATACGCTGATCGGCATAGGCAGCACCGTGCTCAACAACGCGGTCGTTCCGGCCAACTGCGTCGTGGGAGCGCATGCGCTGATCACCGAAGGAAAACGCTTCGAACCGGGCTCGCTTATCCTCGGCGCACCGGCGCGAGCCGTGCGCACGCTGGACGAAGAAGCTCTCGCGATGATCAGGCGCTCGGCCGACGTTTACGTCGCCAATGCCGAACGCTTCCGCCGCGACCTCACTCCGCTTTAGGCCTGAGCCTTTGGGTCCGAGCGCGGTCGGACGCCCTCAGGGTCGACCACCCTCACCAGTCCTTCCTGAGCGCTCGATGCGATCAGGCGCCCGTCTGCGGTAAAGAACTGCCCGCGCGCAAAGCCGCGCGCGCCCGCTGCGGTCGGACTCTCCATCGCATACAGCAGCCATTCGTCGACGCGCAGCTCGCGATGAAACCAAAGCGCGTGATCCAGACTCGCCATGATTACGTTACCGCGCGTGAACGACAGGCCGTGCGGCAAGGTTGCGGCGCCGAGCAGTTCGTAGTCCGAGACATAGGCCAGGAGATTTTGATGCAGGGCGAGATCGTCGGGCAGGCGATCGACGGCGCGAATCCAGACGTGTTTCACCGGCGGCCTCGGCTTCGGACGATCGAACTCCGGCGCTTCGACGGGCCTGAATTCGAACGGCCGCGCACTGGTCAGAAAACGCCGCATCATGAGCGGTATCCGGTCGAGCTTGTCCTCGGCTACCTGGGTGACGTCCTCGAGGCCGTCGGGGCCGGGCACGTCCGGCATCCCCGCCGCATGTTCGTGTCCTGTTTCCGGCACCTGGAACGACGCTGCCAGGTTGAGTATCGGACGGCCGTGCTGAATGGCCACGACCCTGCGGCTCGAGAAGCTGCCGCCGTCGCGGGCCCGGTCAACCTCGTAGACGATCGGTGCATTGATGTCGCCGCGCCGCAGGAAATAGGCGTGCAGCGAGTGCGCCACGCGCCCCTCGACCGTTAGCTGCGCCGCCGACAGGGCCTGACCGAGGACCTGGCCGCCGAACACCTGCGGGCTGCCGATGTCACGACTCTCGCCGCGAAAGATATTGTTCTCGATGCGCTCGAGCCTGAGTAGCGAAATCAGATCGGCAAGTACCGGATGCATGTCTAGTGTTCCGTTTGCTTAATCCGTTGACACCAGTCGGCAGCGGATTTTCGTGTCTGGCAAGGCGCGGCGACGAGTAACGGCGAGCTATTGCGTGGAGCCGCAACGCCGCCAGGCGCGAAACGACGCGGCGAATGGGTCAGTGAATTGGCCGAACGGAACACTAGACGTCGGTTCGGCCGCCGTCCACGGAGATTCCGGTGCCGCTGACAAAACCGGCATCGTCACTGGCGAGAAACAGGACAACTTTGGCGACGTCCACGGGTTCGCCGAGCCGGCGCGCCGCCGAATGCGCAATGCAGTAATCGCGCAGCCCCTGGTTCTTGCGAAACGTCTCGCGGCTGACCGGGGTCATGACGGCGCCCGGCTGGACATAATTGGCCGTAATGCCGAACTCGCCGGTTTCCGCGGCAAGCGCCCGCGTCAGCGCCGCAAGCTGCCGCTCGGCGCGCTGTGCCGGCTCGCGCGCACCCGCGGCGAACAGGCTGCGCAGAAATCCAATGTTGATGATTCTCCCGGACGGACTCTTCTTGAGTTCGGGCAGCGCCGCGCGGGCCAGTCCGGAGACGAGCGCAGTCCGCAGGTCGAGCAGCCGTTCCAGCTCCGGACCCGGCGCCTCGAGCGGCGCCTCCGCGGACAGCGGAAAATCGCCCACGACAATGTCGACGCCGCCAATGTGATCCACGCAGGCTTCGACCAGCGCCGGCAGCTTTCCAGGGTCGTGCAGAGGGGACACATGTCCCGTAATGCCTTTGACCTGGCGATAATGCTGTTCCACGCCGCTGTTGATTGTGTCTGCCGCTACAACCTCGGCGCCGTGCTTGATGAGCGTTCGCGCGACGGCCTCGCCAATGCCGTCCGCGGCATTGGTAACCAGCGCCTTGAGCCCATAAAGCCGCAACGGATCCGCCATGCCTAATCCTCGTATCGTGCCAATAAAAGCGATCGCGCAGGCTACTCTCGCGCGCTCAGCTCCGCAATCGTTTCTTTAGAAAACTGAGCGCTTTGCCCGCTTGCGGAGATCGTCAAGGGGTGAACATTATGGTCAATAAACTCTGTTCGCAAATCGTGTCTAACATTTGCGTCGCGTCGGGAATCGGCGCCGTGGCCGTAGCGCTCGCCGAGAGCAACAAGGTTTGCGGTTTTGGGCCGATTCCATGCTATTCTTCGCGCTTAAATGCACTTTAGCTTGCGTTCATTAGCGACTGTTTCTTCTGGCATTTAGTGATCCAGTTGCGCTTGAAAGCTTAAATCTCGATTGAGATTCCCGGACGTCACGCGCCCTAAGGATCGGGCGCCTTTCTCCAAAGGGGGGAGAAATGAATCGTAACGCATCAATCATCCGTAAGCGGATGTCTCGTTTTGCCGGCTCGACCGCCGCCCTGGGCCTTACCCTGGCGTCGGCTTATGCGACGACCGCGTTTGCGCAGGGCGAAGCCGTACTGGAAGAGATTGTCGTCGTTTCTCAGAAACGGGAACAGACGCTGCAATCGCTGCCGGTCGCGGTTTCGGTAGTCAGCCAGTCAGCGCTGGACGAAGCTCAGGTGCTGGATATCAAGGATCTGCAGTCGCTGGTACCCAGCCTGCGCGTGAGCCAGCTGCAGGCCAGCGGCAACACGACCTTCATCATTCGCGGTTTCGGCAACGGCGCCAACAACGCTGGCATCGAACCTTCGGTTGCCGTGTACATTGACGGCGTTTACCGCTCGCGGGCCGCGGCGGCTCTGGCGGATTTCCCGAACCTCGAACGCATCGAGGTCATCAAGGGGCCGCAGAGCACGCTGTTCGGCAAGAACGCGTCGGCCGGCGTGATCAACGTCGTGACGGCCAGGCCCAGCCTGGATGAGCATTCCGGCTCGGTATCGATTACGGCGGGCGACTACAGCCAGGTGATTCTGAAGGGCGATATCAACGGCCCCTTGAGCGATACGGTCGGCTTTTCGCTGTCCGGCAGCTACAACCAGCGGGACGGCTACTACGACAATCTGACCACCGGCGGCGAGCTCAACGAGATCAACCGCTCCGGCGTGCGCGGCCAGCTGCTGTTCGCGCCGAACGACCGCTTCGAGGCGCGCCTCATCGGCGATTTCGACACGCTCGACGAAGCTTGTTGCGGCGTTGCCAACCTGGTCAACGGACCGACCGGCGCGGCTATCGGTCTGGTCGGCGGTCAGCTGGTGCCGAACGATCCGTTCGCCTACTCCGGCTTTTACGACTTCGACCCGACCAACGAAATCGACAACAGCGGCTTTTCGCTGCAGCTCGACTACGATCTCAACGACAACGTCACGCTCACCTCGATTACGGCGCTGCGCGATCAGGACCGCTTCGACAACGTCGACGTCGACTTTACGAGCGCGCGGCTGATCAGCGACAACACGGGTAACCTGACCGATACGCAAATCGATACCTTTACGCAGGAACTCCGCCTCTCGGGTTCCACGGGCGCCTTCGACTGGGTTGTCGGCGGATTCTACTTCGACGAAGACATCGATCAGCGCAGCGGCATCCTGTACGGCGACGCATTTCGTCCCTACGCCGACGTGCTGACCGTGCTGCTCAGCGGCGGAACGCCCGGCGTAGACCCCTCGCCGCTCGGCGCACTGGAAGTAGGCCTGGGACTGCCCGCGGGCAGCTTCTTCGCCGAAGGCCAGGGCAATACGGAATTTGCGACCCTCACCAACACCGCCACCTCGCTGTTCGGCCAGGTTGATTTTGCGCTTGGCGATCGCGCCACGGTGACGCTTGGCCTCGCCTACGTCGAAGACGAAAAAGACGCGACGCTCAACATTACGGGTACCGATCAATTCTCGGCGCTGGACCTGCAGCAGGTCGGCTTCGGACTCGCGTTCCAGCAGGTAGCGATGCTGCCGCCGACGCCCGAGAACATCGCCGCCTTCGCAATGGCGAATCCTGCGGGATTTGCGGCCCTGCAAGCAGCCAGCGCGACCGCATGTTCGGCTGCCGCGCCGCCGCCGAACTGCAATCAGCTGCTCGCCCTGCAGCCGCTGCAGTTCCTGCCGCAGATCGTGAATTATCCAAACGCCATCGAATCGGGCTCGTCGGATGACGACGACACGACCTGGACCGTGCGCTTTGCCTACGACCTGACTGACGAAGTGAACGTCTACGCCAGCGCCGGCACTGGCTTCAAGGCCACGTCCTGGAACCTCTCGCGCGACTCGCGGCCGTTTGCGTCCGACATCACGGCGCTGACGCAGGCAGGCCTTGGCGTTCCCAATCTGACCTCGGGCACGCGCTTCGCCGGACCGGAAGAATCGACGCTGTACGAACTCGGCCTCAAGACGCAGTTCGACAACATCATCCTGAACGTCGCGGTGTTCGATCAGGAGATCGAAGGCTTCCAGCAGAACCTGTTCGTCGGCACGGGCTTCATCCTGGCGAATGCCGGTAAGCAGTCGACCACCGGCATCGAGCTGGACTTCCTGTGGGCGCCGACCGCCGATCTGGAGCTGTCCTTCTCGAGCATGTTCCTCGATCCCGAGTACGACTCGTTCCCGCTCGGCAACGGTCCCGACGGACCGGTCGACCTGAGCGGCACCGCACCCGCCGGCGTCAGCGAGACCAGCATTACGACGTCTGCCCGCTACGGTTTCGAGGCGTTCAACGGCCGGGGCTTCGTCCGCGCCGAGTACTACTACGAGAGCGACGTGCAAGTCATCGAAAACGTCTCGGAAGGGATTGCATCGCGCGAAGTGGGTACGATCAACGCCAGCGCGGGCATTCAGTGGGACAACGGTTTCGAAGCCCTTGTCTGGGCACGCAATCTGAACGACGACGAGTACCTGCAGAGCGCGTTCCCGTCGGTCGCCCAGGACGGCAGCTTCTCCGGTTATCCGAATATTCCGCGGACCTGGGGCGTCACCCTGCGCTACTTCTTCGACTAGGTCGGGAAGCGCCTCAGACCTCGCGCTGCGGCGTGACGGCAACAAACAAGGGCGGCAGGCCATGGCCTCGCCGCCCTTTTTGATGCTGCGGGCTTAATGCTGCGGGTTTGATGCTGCGAGTGCTGCTCTAGCCTGGATCGGCAGCCGTTGTGGCTTCAGGCGCCTTGACCTCTTCGAAGAAGTACATTCCCAGCGTCTCGGCTACGCAAGCCGGCTTGCGCTGATTCTCCACTTCGATCCGGGTTTCCGAGGTCAGCAGCAATGCACCGGCGCGCCGGCGGGCGGATATCACGGTCGCGCGCGCGCGTACCCGGTCGCCAACCTGTATGGGCGTGTAGAAACGTACCTTGTTGACACCCAGATTGATGCCCCGCTCGAGATTCTGGATGTCGACAAAGTTGCCGGTCAACGCAGGTATTAGCGCCAGCGTCAGATAGCCGTGCGCTATCGTCTTGCCGTCCGGCATCTCCCGTCCGGCGCGATCGACGTCAACGTGAATCCACTGGTAGTCGTCCGTCGCTTCGGCAAACAGGTCAATGCGATTCTGATCAATGACAATCCAGTCCGAGAGGCCAACTTCCAGCCCTTCGAGCTGTTTGGCATCTTCAATAGACGTAATGCGATGCAAATCCGGGTCCCCGTTCCCCAAAAAGGTACGCACGCGCTTCGAGCGGTGCCGCCAGCGCTAGAAAAACACTTTGCTGCGCCCGCCGCAAGTACTGCCGCGTTTTTACGCCCGGCGGATCCGGCGATATACTTAGCGTTTGGCAGTCGGGGCCGAGACTATGCGGCTAGCCGCCGTGGTTCTGGCCGCCGGACAAAGTCGGCGTTTCGGAGCAAACAAACAGTTGCTGGAAGTGGCCGGCGAAGCGCTCGTTCGTCGTGCCGTTCGCACGGTCGCGAGCGTCGAACCGCGGATACTGGCCGTCGTGCTCGGACACGACGCGGAGCGCGTTGCGTCTGCAGCGCAGGCGCCTTTTCTGATCGTCAACGAAAACTACGCGGACGGGCTCGGTACCTCCGTTGCCTGTGCCGCAGAATATTTTGCTGACGACGCGGGGGCGTTGCTAATCGCTCTTGCCGATCAGCCGCTAGTCCCCGCGGCACACTACATGGCGATAAGATCGGCCTGGAACGGCAGGGCCGACGCTGTTGTCGCCACGCGCTACGGCAGCTCGTCCGACAGCCAGCTCGGCGCGCCTGCGCTGTTCGGAGCGGAGTACTTCCCGGAACTCCGCGCACTATCGGGCGATCGCGGCGCGCAGGAGCTGTTCTCGCGACACCGCAGGCGCGTAGTTGAAGTGGCTTGCGGCGCGGCGGCATTCGATATCGATACGCCGGAGGATCTCGAGGCAGCGGGCCTGGACCCCCTAGCCGACGATTAGCGCCGACGATTAGCTTAGCGCTGCAGACGCCCTGCTTCGCCGTGCTGCGCGCAGCGCTCGCAGTTCACCCAGCCCGAATCGCCGTCGACGTAGTGTTCCTTTTTCCAGATCGGCAGACGCTGCTTGAGGTCGTCGATTAGATAGCGGCAGGCCAGAAACGCCTCGTCACGATGTTTCGCCGCCACGCCCACCCAAACGGCGCAAGCGCCGAGTTCCAGCAAACCGCTGCGATGTACGAACTCGGCTCCAATGAGCGGCCAGCGTTCTTTCGCCTCGGCGATAATCCGCTCACCTTCCTTGATAACGAGAGGCTCATGGGTCTCGTACTCGAGTTGGAGCACCTCTCTGCCTTCGTTCTCATTGCGCACCCAGCCCTCGAACGAGGCATAACCGCCGGCACGGGGGTCCTTGAGCTTTTCGGCCAGCGCGGCGGGATCGATCGGAGCGGTAACCACCTGAACCATGGCTTAGCCCCCGGCGACCGGCGGAAACAGCAACACGGTATCGCCGTCGCGAATCGGCGCGTCCCAGGTCGCCATGTCGTCATTCACGGCCACTTTGCAGTGCCCGGCGGGTTCCGCGGAACCGTGCCGGTCGCGGGTGGCGTCGAACAGCTCCCTCGCAGTGTTGGCGGTTGTCGTCAACAGTTCTTCGCTAATGCCGGCATGTTCGCGAAATGACGCGAAGTAACGGACCTTGACCGTTTTTGTTGCAGCGTCGTTCACGACGTCCGCTCCTCACGAACCGAGGTCCCGAGCAAGCCCGCAGCTTCAAGATCCTCCGGGGTGTTGACGTTGTCCAGCGCGTGCGGGTTTGGCTGGTCCAGGAGCTCCGCGCCGCTCTTCAAGAGCACCTTCCGCGGACAGCGAATACCGTCGTCGAAGTAGTCTTGCAGAATCGCGCGCGACTCCGCACGATACAGCGCGCACAGCGGCTCGGGCAGCCCGTCGTAGCTGCTGCGAAACGCCGTGAAGCGCGGGTCCGTGGCGTGTTCCAGCAAGTAGCCGAGCGTGCGTGAATCGAGTTTCGGCAAATCCACGGCAACGACCAGCCAATCGGCCGGCGGCTCCGCTTTCAAGGCTGCCAGGATGCCGGCCAGCGGGCCTCCGTCCGGGACGTCATCGACAATTTGCGGATACCGATCGCGCAGCGGGTCCGGCGGCTGCCCCTGCCGCACGGACACATGAACCGTATCGACCAGAGGCGCGAGCAGTTCGGCGCAGCGCGCGAGCTGAGGCTGACCCGCGGCTTGCAGATGCGCCTTGTCTTCGCCCATGCGGCGGCTCTTGCCACCGGCGAGTATTAGACCGTTGAGCACTTTACTCGAGCCGCTCGAAGTCCGCTTTGCCGCCGGTCTTGCGCATGAGCCGCGTTTCGCGAATCACGACGTCGTGCGACAGGGCCTTCACCATGTCGTAGATTGTCAACGCGGCAACGCTCGCACCGGTCAAAGCCTCCATTTCCACCCCGGTTTTGTGTTCGACCCGGCACACGCAGTCGATGACCGCCTCGTCGCCGGCAACTCGAATATCCACCTGGCACTTGTCCAGCCCGAGCGGATGACAGAAGGGTATTAGTTCGTGCGTTTTCTTCGCGGCCATGACTCCGGCAATGATTGCGGTTGCGAACACCGGGCCCTTCTTGCTGGCCAGCTCATCGCCGTCCAACTCGGCCAGGACCGCCGGCGGCAGCCACACGCGGCTTTGCGCGTGCGCCTCGCGCTCGGCGGGCTGCTTGTCGCTCACGTCGACCATGCGTGGCCGGTTGCTGGTGTCAACGTGACTCAGTTTGCTCATGAGTGTTCCCGATGAATGACGCTAACCGCCTATGCGGTACATTTCCACTTTGGACTGCGGATGAGCTTCCGCCACTTCCGGCCGGCGAAGTTCACTGTAGCGGTCCGCGCGCTGCAGCCAGATCCGGGACAGTATGTCCTTGAGTTCGTCTTCGTCGGCACCGTTGCGCAGCGGCTCCTTCAGGTCGGTACCCTGAGTCGCAAACAGGCAGGTGTAGAGCATGCCGTCCGCCGACAAGCGCGCGCGCGAACAGCTGCCGCAAAACGGCTCCGTCACTGAGGAAATAAAGCCGATTTCACCTTCGCCATCGGCGTACTCGTAGCGGCGGGCGACCTCGCCCGCATAGTTTTGCCGCTGCGCCTTGAGCGGCCAGCGCTCACCGATTGCGGCCAGCAGTTCGCGGGACGGCACAACCTGATCCATCCGCCAGCCGTTGCGATTGCCGACGTCCATGAACTCGATGAGACGAACGATATGGCCGCTGCCGCGAAAATACTCGAGTAGATCGAGAACCGTATGGTCGTTGACGCCGCGCTGTACCACAACGTTGATTTTGACGGGCGTAAGACCCGCCTCGGCGGCAGCGTCGATGCCGGCCAGAGCCTGTTCGAGTCTGCCGCGGCCGCCGCTCATCGTCGCGAAAACGACGGGATCGATGCTGTCGAGACTAACGGTCACGCGCTTGAGACCGGCCGCCTTGAGCGCCCTGGCCCGCGGCGCCAGCAGCATCGCATTGGTAGTCAGCGCGAGATCCTCCACGCCGTCCAGCGCCGCAATCCCCGCAAGCAGCGACTCCGCTGACTTGTCGAGCAACGGTTCGCCGCCGGTCAGGCGAATCTTGGAAACGCCGAGACCAACCGCAACTTCGCAGAGTTTCAGGATCTCGGCATGCGTGAGCCGGTCTTTCTTCGCCAGAAACTGATAGTCCGCGTGGTATTCCGATTCGGGCATGCAATACGGGCAGCGAAAGTTGCACTGATCGAGCAGTGAAATTCTGAGATCGTGCAGAGGCCGCCGCAGGGCATCCTCGAGCGGCGCCTGCTGCAGCACCGCTACATGTGGCTGTGAATCCTCGTTCATCGTGCCATTCTGCCCGAATCGGCGACGGCTTGGAACGTGTCTACGATCGCGTCCGCCGAACCGGCTTTGCAACGGCAAGGCCGCTGGTCCAGAATGCCTGAGATCCGCCGCGGCCCGCACAGCCGGCCGCGGCAAACCCGGAAAGAAGACCCCCGCGGCGAGCTTCGCCTGTACACCGAAGCCGCCCGGCGGCGTATGCTGGCGGCGCCTGAGCGACCGGCCGCTCTCACCCACAAACATAAGGCGACGTATGAACCTGACCTTTACTGAGGAAGAACTCGGCTTCCGCGACGAAATCCGCCACGTCTTCGAAAACGAATTCCCCGACGACATTCGGGCGATGCGCGATGCCGGCACCGGCATTAGCCGGGACGATCAGATCCGCTTCCAGAAGTGGCTCTTCGAACGCGGCTGGTCGGCGATCAACTGGCCCGTCGAGTACGGCGGCACAGGCTGGACTGCAGTGCAAAAGTATCTGTTCATGCAGGAGCTCGCCGAGGTCAACGCCCCGGACATCGTACCCTTCGGCCTGAGCATGGTGGGACCGGTTATCTACACCTTCGGTGACGACGCGCAAAAGCAGCGCTTCCTGCCGGACATTCTCGAAAGCAATGTCTGGTGGTGCCAGGGCTACTCCGAGCCGGGCTCCGGCAGCGATCTGGCTTCGCTGAAAACGCGCGCGGATCTCGACGGCGATCACTTCGTCGTCAACGGCACCAAAACCTGGACTACGCTCGCCCATTACGCCGACTGGATTTTTTGCCTCGTGCGCACCAACAGCGATGTCGCCCGGCGTCAGGAAGGCATTAGCTTTCTGCTGATCGACATGCAGTCTCCGGGCGTCTCGGTCAAGCCGATCATCACGATCGAAGGCGAGCGCGAAGTCAACGAAGTCCATTTCGAAGACGTCCGCGTCCCGGTCGGCAACCTCGTTGGCGAGGAAGGCAAAGGCTGGACTTACGGCAAGGTGCTGCTGCAGCACGAGCGCACCAACATTGCCGCCGTACACCAGTCGAAGTATCGCCTGCGCAAGCTCAAGGAGCAGGCCGGCCGTTCGGTCAGAGGCGCCGCGCCGCTCGCAGAGGACCAGAGCTACATGCGCAGGCTGGCCGCGGTAGAGATCGAACTCAAAGCGCTCGAATTTACGGAACTTCGCACCCTCGCCGCCGTGTCGGCGGGTAAAGCTCCAGGACCGGAGTCGTCGATCCTCAAGTTTGTCGGTACCGAAATCCAGCAGGCGATCGACGAGCTGTACGTCGAAGCGGCAGGGTACTACGCACTGCCGTTCGTTCCGGAGCAGTACGCACCCGGCTTTGCGCAGGAAGAGCGCGTTGGCGAGGGCAACGAGACGAGCGCGTCGCTGCGCTACTTCAATTTCCGCAAGGCGTCGATTTATGGCGGATCCAACGAGATCCAGAAGAACATCGTCTCGAAACACGTACTCGGGCTTTAGGAGCGAACACAGTGGATTTTGCGCTTAACGAAGAACAGCAGATGCTCGAGGACAGTGTCGCGAAGTTTATCGGCAACGACTACGATTTCGACACGCGACAAGGCTACGCGGGCAGTCCCGCCGGCTACAGCCAGGACGTCTGGCGGCAGTTTGCCGAACTCGGCTGGACCGCCGTGCCGTTCAGCGAAGCCGACGGCGGCTTCGGCTACGGCCCCGTCGAGGTCATGCTGCTGCTGCGGCTGTTCGGCCGCGGCCTCGTGGTCGAACCGTACCTCGCCAACATCGTGCTCGCGGGCGGCGCGCTGCGCCGCGCCGCATCCGCCGAACAGAAAGAGCAGTGGCTCGAGCCCCTGATCGGCGGTGAGATTCAGGCCGCACTGGCGCACGTCGAACCGCAGAGCCGCTATGAGCTGGCAAACGTCGCGAGCACGGCGGTGGCCGACGGCGAGCACTATGTGCTCAACGGCCGTAAGTCCGTCGTGCTAAACGGCGGCAACGCCGACGTGCTGTTGATCTCGGCCCGCACGGCCGGCGGGCAGGCCGACACATCGGGGATTTCCCTGTTCCTCGTCCCGGCGGACAGCGACAAGCTCAACGTTCGCCGCTACCCCACCGTGGACGGTCATCAGGCCGCGGAGCTGGACTTCGCCGAACTCCGGGTGCCGGCCACGCACCGGCTGGGAGCGGCCGGCGAAGCGTTTGCCGTGCTCGACGGAGTCAACGACGATGCCACGCTCGCCGTGTGCGCCGAAGCGGTCGGAATCATGCAGATCATGACGGAAAAGACCGTCGAGTACTCCAAGAGCCGTATTCAGTTCGGCGTCCCTATCGGCAGCTTTCAGGCGCTGCAGCATCGTATGGTCGACATGCTGACGGCGTGTGAGCAGAGCTACTCGCTGCTGCTTTGGGCGACGATGCTGGCCGCGGACGAGCACGCGGACACGAAGCAGGCGGTCAGCTCTCTCAAGTACCAGATCGGCACCGCGGGCAAGAAGGTCGGCCAGGAAGCCGTGCAGATCCACGGCGGGATGGGCGTTACCTGGGAGCTGGACATAGCCCACTATTTCAAGCGCCTGACAAGCATAGGCCAGCTGTTCGGCAACGCCGATTTCCATCTCGACCGGCTGGCCGTCTGAGGTCTGGGCCCGTTAGCCCCGGAGTAAGCGGCATGCAGGTTTCCGGCGTCATAACGATCACGACCGATTTCGGTCACAAGGGGCCTTTCGCCGCCGTGATGCGCGGCGCAATCCTGACCCGCTTCGCCGCCGCGCGGGTCGTCGACCTCACTCACGACATCCCCGCGCAATGGCCGCCCGAAGCGGGCTTCTGGGTCAGCAGGGCCTACCGCTACTTCCCGAAGGGCAGCGTCCATCTGGCCATCGTCGACCCGGGCGTGGGGACGGAACGAAAAATCCTGCTGGCCGAGACGGACGGCCACGTGTTCATGGCGCCGGACAACGGGCTCCTGGCGGGGCTGCTCGATGCCGCCGCCGATGCCAGGGTCTGGCACCTCGATCAGGAGCGCCTCGCCGCCGCCGGCGTACCGCCTCCGAGCAACACCTTCCACGGCCGCGACCTCTTTGCGCCGGCCGCGGCGTTTGTCGCCAGCGGCGCGCTCGAACCGTCCGCGCTGGGAATACCCGCAGAGGAATGGATACCCGGATGGCTCGACGAGCCGGAATCGTCCGCGGGCCGGTTGAAAGGCAGCATCGTCACGGTCGACTCCTTCGGCAATCTGATCAGCAACGTCGACCAGGCGCTGCTGCGGGACTTCGAGAAGCCCGTGGTCTCGATTGCGGGCCACCGCATCGCCATGCTGCCTACCTACGGCCGCGCAACGCCGGGCGATTATCTGGCCCTCGTCAACTCGTTCGGTGTCGTGGAGATTGCCCTGGCCGAAGGCAACGCCGCCGAGGGACTCGGTCTAGGACGCGGTGCGCCGCTCTCGATCAGCGACGGCCTCGAGACCTGACCGGCCGCGACCCGCCGCAGAGACTTCCTAGCCCGCCAGCGCCTGCTTCTCGAGCTTCGCCCAGGAATCCCGCAAACTCACCACGCGATTGAAGACCGGCAGCTCCACGGTCGAATCCGGGTCCCTGACGAAATAGCCGAGGCGCTCGAGCTGGAACGGCTCGTCACCCGGTTCGCGCAGCGAAGGCTCGAGCTGCGCCGTCAGCATCTCCAGCGAGGCATCGTTCAACACTTCGGCGAGATCTTCCGCGGCGTTCGGGTTCGCCTCGCGGAACAGCCGGTCGTACAGGCGGACTTCGGCGGCTACCGCGTGAGCTGCGGACACCCAGTGTATGGTCCCCTTGACCTTGCGATCGCTGTTCGCCGAACCGCTGCGCGTCGACTCGTCGTAGCTGCAGCGCAGCTCCACGATCTCGCCCTCCTCGTCCTTGACGACTTCGTTGCACTGGATGATGTACGCCGAGCGCAGCCGGACTTCGCCACCAGGCTTGAGCCGGAAAAACTTGCGTGGCGCCTCCTCCATGAAGTCGCTGCGTTCGATCCACAGCTCGCGCGAAAACGGCACTTCCCGCTCACCCATTTCGGGCAGATTCGGGTGGTTCATCGCGGGCAGCATCTCCACCCGGTCGGCGGGATAGTTGCTCAGCACGATCTTCAGCGGCCGCAGCACGCCCATGCGCCGCGGCGACGTATCGCCGAGCGCCTCGCGAACGCTGTTCTCGAGCATGCCCATCTCGATGAGCTTGTCCTTTTTGGTGACGCCTGCGCGCTGCACGAAGTCCCGCAGCGCAACCGCCGGATAACCGCGACGGCGCATGCCGGCAACGGTCGGCATACGCGGATCGTCCCAGCCGCTGACGATGCACTGGTCGATGAGCGCCTTGAGTTTGCGTTTGCTGGTGACCGAATAGGCCACATTGAGACGGGAGAACTCGATCTGACGAGGCCGGTGCGGCGGCGCCAGCTGATCGAGCAACCAGTCGTACAGCGGGCGATGGTCCTCGAACTCCAGGGTGCACAGCGAGTGGGTAATGCCCTCGTAGGCATCGGACAGCGTGTGCGCAAAATCGTACATTGGGTAAATCGGCCAGGCATCGCCCGTGTGCTGGTGACGGATATGCCGTATCCGGTACAGCGTCGGGTCGCGCAGGTTCATGTTCGGCGACGCCATATCGATTTTCGCGCGCAGCACGTGCTCGCCGTCCGCGAACTCGCCGGCCCGCATGCGGCGAAACAGATCGAGGTTTTCGGCAACGCTGCGGTCGCGGTGCGGGCTGTTCCTGCCCGGCTCGGTCAGGGTGCCGCGATACTCGCGTATTTCTTCGGCCGACAGGCTGTCGACGTAGGCCAGACCCTTCTCGATCAGGATCCCGGCCGCGGCATACAGCTTCTCGAAATAGTCCGATGCGTGCGTCAGGCGCGACTGCCAGTCGAAACCGAGCCAGCGTACGTCGCGCTCGATCGCGCGCACGTACTCCTCGTCCTCCTTGCCGGGGTTCGTGTCGTCGTAGCGCAGATAAGTGCGCCCGCCGGTCTCCTCCGTCACGCCGAAGTTCAGGCAGATCGACATGACGTGGCCCATGTGCAGGTAACCGTTCGGCTCCGGCGGAAACCGGGTCACTATTTCGGCATGTTTGCCCGTCTCGAGATCCGAGTGGACGATCTCGCGGATAAAGTCGCGCGGTGGGGATGAAGAGTGATCGCTCATGGTACGCGGCGCCCGGGCAGCAAAAGCCGGCTATTGTAGTGACCTCAAAGTCCGCATAACAAGCGATGGTGGAGTTTGTTCGGGCGCGGGCGCTACAATAGCCGGCCGATACGGCCCCGGATACGGCAGCCGGCTTCGGCGCCGACCTCCATTATCCAGCGACAGAACACAGATGCCACAGATCACTTTGCCGGACGGCTCGGTCCGGGAATTCGACAAGCCCGCCCACGGCGCGCTTATCGCCGAAAGTATTAGCAGGAACCTGCTCAAGAACGCCGTCGCGGCACGCGTGGACGGCACGCTGTGGGACCTCACGCGCGAGATCGACGCGGATGCCCGGGTGGAAATCGTGACCCGCGACAGCGAGGACGGCCTCGAACTGTTGCGCCACGACGCGGCGCACGTGCTCGCCGAGGCCGTCAAGGAGCTCTGGCCGGAAACGCAGGTGACCATAGGTCCCGCGATCGAGAACGGCTTCTACTACGATTTCGCCCGCGACGAAGCCTTCACCGAAGATGACCTCGCCGTCATCGAACGGCGTATGAAGGAGATCGTGGACCGCGACGAGACCATCGTGCGCGAGGTCTGGGATCGCGAAGAAGCCGTGCGTTTCTTCCGCGACATGGGCGAGGAATACAAAGCCGAGATCATTGCCGATATTCCGAGCGACGAACCGGTCACTCTGTACCGGCAGGGCGATTTCATCGATCTCTGCCGCGGGCCGCACCTGCCCTCCACGGGCAAGCTGGGCAAGGCCTTCAAGCTGACCCACGTCTCGGGCGCCTACTGGCGCGGCGATTCCAACAACGAGATGCTGCAGCGTGTTTACGGCACTGCGTGGTCGAACGAGAAGGAGCTCAAGAAGTACCTGCGCATGCTCGAGGAGGCGGAGAAACGCGACCACCGGCGCCTCGGCCGCATCATGAATCTGTTCCACTTTCAGGAGGAAGCGCCGGGCGCCGTATTCTGGCACCCGAAAGGCTGGGCGCTGTTCCAGACACTCATTGGCTTCATGCGCGAGCAGCAGAATGCGGCGGGCTACCGCGAGATCAACACGCCCGAACTCGTCGACCGCTCGCTGTGGGAGGCGTCGGGTCACTGGCAGTCTTTCGGCGAACACATGTACACGACCGAAACGGTTGACGGCCGCCACTACGCCGTCAAACCGATGAACTGCCCGGGCCACGTCCAGGTATTCAAGCAGGGCATCACGAGCTACCGCGACCTGCCCTACAGGCTTGCCGAGTTCGGCAAATGCCATCGCTACGAGCCTTCCGGCGCGTTGCACGGGATGATGCGGGTCCGCGCGTTTACCCAGGACGACGCGCACGTCTTTTGCACGATGGAACAAATCACCGACGAATCGGTGGCCGTCTGCAATTTGATCCTGGGCATCTATCGCGGCTTCGGTTTCGACGACGTGCGCATCAAGTTCGCCGACCGGCCGGAAGTCCGCGTGGGCGAGGACGCGGTTTGGGACGAAGCCGAGGCGGCCCTCAAGCGGGCGCTCGAGAAAACCGACCTCGAATACGCCCACAATCCGGGCGAAGGCGCGTTTTACGGCCCGAAACTCGAGTTCGTACTGCGCGACGCGATTGGCCGCGACTGGCAGTGCGGCACCCTGCAGGTGGATTTGAACATGCCGGGCCGGCTCGGCGCGCACTACATTGGTGAAGACGGTGACAAACACGTACCGGTCATGCTGCACCGGGCGATCTTCGGCTCGCTGGAACGTTTCATCGGAATCTTAATTGAACACCACGCAGGAAATCTGCCGTTGTGGCTCGCGCCCGTGCAGGTCAAAGTCCTGACCATTACGTCGGATGCCGACGATTTTGCGCTTGGTGTGCTACAACGGCTCCGGGAGGCGGGAATCCGTGCGGAGGCCGATCTGCGCAACGAAAAGATTTCCTACAAGGTCCGTGAACACAGCGTCGCGAAGGTCCCGGTGCTGTTTGCGATCGGTCAGCGCGAGGTCGAAGTCGACAGTGTGGCGGTCCGGCGCCTGGGATCGAAGCAGCAGACGGTCAGCGGGGTGGACGACGCGATCGCCGCGCTTCGCGAGGAGATACGGAGCCAGGGTTAGCGCAAATCCCCGGTCCGGCAGCCGGCATGCGGGGAACTCGGGGTTCGAACGTGACGTGACCTGCAGTTCAACTGTGCGACTCGTCACAATTTGACAATTCTGTCGGCACCGCGCGACAGGCTTGCGAAAACACAGGGATATAATTGGAGTTCGCAAAGAATTCGCTCGTAATTCAACATAAAACGTGGAGATCCGGAAGTGCCCCTGGAGCAAATCAAAACACAAGTGCTGCTGCTGCACAGCGAACAAAGCACGCTCGATACGCTAAGAGCGGGCTTTAACGATCGCTACACGGTGCACTGCGCGACGAGCGGCACAGAAGCTTTGAATACGCTGGGCGAGACACCCATTCACGTCATCATTTCCGCGCAGAAGCTGCCGGGCATGAGCGGCGTCGAGGCGCTTCGCGAAGCGAAGAAACGCTCGCCCGAAACCATCGGGATTCTGCTGGCGGGCCGGCACGACAAAGGGCTCGAGGCCCTGGTCGGCGAAAAAGAAGTCTTTCAGGTCGTGCGCGGCGGCATCAGCGGCGACGAGCTCGGCAAGCTGATCGACAACGCGACGCGGCAGATGCGGCTCATGGCCTTGGCCGAGTCGGCGAACGACACGCGTGCGAACCCCGACGAATCGGGTCAGCACATCGTCATGGAAACGAGCGAAAACGGCGCTACGATCATTTCCGACGGCACCGGCACGGTGCCGATACTCGACCCGAAACGAGTGTCCGCCGCCGTGGCGGCGGGTGCGCAGGCCGTCGATGTACTCGTTCTGTCGAAAGACCAGGAATTCCTCACGACGATTCGCGAATCCACGCGCGGATTGCACCATGTCTTCGCCGCCGACACGCTCGCCGCGGCCGAGGACGCCATCACCAAGAATAAAGTCGGAGTCGTAGTTGTCGACGCCGGGATGGTGGGCTCAAACGTCGAGAAACTCACAGTCCATCTCCGCCGCTCGACCAAACGGCTCGTATCCATCGTAGCCGGCCGCCGCGACGACGGCGAAATGCTCATGGACCTCATCAACCGCGGCAAGGTCTACCGCTTCTTGCTGAAGCCGGTATCGCCGGGCCGCGCGCGCCTCGCCATAGAGGCATCCGTGAAGCATCACCTGGAAGCGCCGGACTCCGCATTCAAGATCGGCGCCGGCGCTGACAAACCGCAGGCGGCTGCCAAACCCGAAGCACGCAAGCCTGCGAAACCCGCCAGACAACCCGCTGAGGCCAAAGCGCCCGAGCCGACAACCCCTGCCGCCGCCAAGGAAGCCACCGAGAAGCGCAAGGAACCCGTCATCCTGCCGGACATCGATATCGAGGCGCCGGACGACACCTTGAGCGACGCCTTCGACGAGAAGGACAAGAGCTTCACGGAAACCATGACCGGCATTGTGGCGACGGTCAGCGAATCGATTAAGGGCAAGACGGCCAAGACGGCCAAAAAAGAGACGCCCGCCGAAACGCCTCCGGCGCCTCCTCCGTTCGACAATCTGGAAGCCGCGGACAGCGGCGGTGGCTCGCTGTTCTCGAACCCCGCTGCGCTCGGCGGCATTGCCGCCGCGCTGGTCGCCGTGGTCGGCATTGGCTACTGGATGCTCAGCGGCGAAGACCAGCCGGCAACCGTGGAATCGCAAACCACGAACACGGCAACGCCGGCCGCCGCCGCCCCGGCGCCGGCACAGGAGGAGACCTCCAGCACGCCGGCGTTCGAGACCGACCAGCCGACGGCGGAAGAACTCGCCTCGGCCGCGCGCCGGCTGCGCGATGCAGGACAGATCTATGCGCCGGCGGGAGACAACGCCGTTGAGGCATTCGCCGCCGCAACGCTGGCCGAACCTGGCGATCGCGCGCTCGCCGACGAGTTTGCCGACGTCGTCGATCAGACCATTTCTCTCGGTGAAGCGGCCATGCTGGACGGCCGCGTCGCTGACGCTGCCGAGGCCATAGGCCGGGTTGGCGAAGCCGACCCCGGACACCCGCGACTGGCGTTCCTGACCGCGCAGTTGCAGCAAATGCAGCTCCGCGAATCGCTGGCCTCCGCACGCGCGGCCATCCTGGATTCGCGCTATCAGGATGCAGCGGACGCAATCGCCACGGCCCGTAGCCTGAATCCGGCGGATACTCGCGATATCGATATCGTCGAAGCGGAACTCAGCGACGCCCGCAGCGCCGAGCGCGTTGAGGATGTGCTGGCAACGGCCGCCGACCGGCTACAGTCGGGTCAGCTGCTGGAGCCTGCAAACGACAATGCGCGTTACTACTATGAGCTCGCCTTGAGCAACGACCCTGGCAACACCGCCGCGCAGGCTGGCCTGAAAATGATCTCCAGCACGCTCGTGCTCGAAGCACGCGCGGCCATCGACGAAGGCCGTTTCGGCACCGCGGAGCGTTTGCTCAGTGACGTCCGCGAGATCGACGCACAAAGCGCCGAACTGGCCAGCGCCAGCCGGGCACTGGGCGACGCCCGGCAGCGCGTTGCCGACGAGCAACGCCGTCAGGCCGAGCTTCGCGCAGCGGCTGAACGGCAGGCCGAAGCCGATCGGCAGGAGGCAGCACGACTCGCTCAGCAGAAAGCCGACGAAGAAGCCGCAGCGCTCGCCGCAGCGGCGACCAGCACACCGGCTGAAGCGGTCGGGGACAATTCTGACAACGGCGCCATCGCCGCCGTTGCCGATAACCCCGCCGCGAGCGGCGCTGCCGCCTCACCCGGCACCTCCGTACCGTCTCAGAGCTCACCGGCCGCCGCAGCTGCTGGTGGGTCCCTTGACGAGGTGCCCGTGGCGATCAGCTCGCTGACACGTACCAAGTACGTCGCACCGAAGTATCCGCGCGCCGCCGAAAGACGCAGCCTGTCCGGCTGGGTGGATGTGGTTTTCACGGTGCAGGTCGACGGCACGGTGGCCGACATTCAGATACGCGAATCGGAGCCCGGCGACGTGTTCGTGAATTCCGCCATCAAGGCGGTCGAGAAATGGGAGTTCGAACCCGTCATCGAAAACGACCGTTATGTCGAAAAACAGGCGGGCGTGCGGATGATGTTCGCCATCGAATAGGCGGCCCAATACTCGCCGCGGCGGGTGACACAGTGGAAACGGGCAGGCATAGCGGCTAAGCTAAGCGGACTTTTTGCGCCCTGGAGTCTCATTAGTGTCCGAAAGCCCAGCCGTTCAGCGTGTGGCGCGAAAACCGCAGCAGCGGTCGCTGCAAACGCAGCAGAAGCTCCTGGATGCGGCTATCGAGGCGTTTGCCGAGAACGGCTTCAAAGGCACCTCGACCAGGGACATTGCCGAACGCGCCGGTGTGCACCACCCCCTGATCACCTACCACTTCAAGAGTAAGGACCAGCTTTGGCGGGCGGGCGCGGACCGTATCTGGAGCGAGTTCAACGACGCGCTGAGCCGGGCGCTGGCGAGATCGGAGGCCAGCCGCCCAAGGGCGCAAATGGCCACGCTAATCCGGGCATACGTAATGTATGCGCAGAGCCAGCCCGCGCTGCACAAGATGATGCTCAACGAGGCAAGCTATCCCAACCCAAGGCTGGACTGGCTGGTCGACACGCATTTGAAACCCTTCTTCGAAGACACGGTCTCCCGCCTTTCGGATCTGCAGGAGCAGGGCCTCGCTCCTGCCGGCGATCCCGCGCTGCTGTTCAATCTGATCCGCGCGGCGGCCGGGAGCCTGCTTGCATCCAATCTCGAAATCCGCCGGACCAGCGGAGTCGACTTCGAGTCACGCGAAACCGTGGAAGCGCTGGCCGAGATGATGGTCAGAATCTTTCTGCCTGGTGAAGAAGACTGACGGCGGCCGTGTAGCCGTGCGAGACCGCCGCTAGGCGTCGCGCCGGGCAAGATACGCCTCGATACCCGCGCTGATCGACAGCGCTATCGACGCCGCGCCGCGCCCGCCAAGCGGCAGTCCAGCGGGTGCCTGCAGGCGCGGCTCGAGACTTGCCGCCGCAGGGCCGAGTTCCGCAAGCAAGCGGTCACGCCGCGATACCGGGCCGAGCAGCCCCACAAACGCAATTGAGCTCCGGGCGAGATAATTCAGATAGTTACGATCGCTCTCGAGGTGGTGGCTCATTACCACGGCCGCATCGAAGTGCTCGTCCTGGAGGCGCTCGGCCGCCGCGGCACTCGGCTGGCATAACCGCTCGTCTGCCGCCGCAAGCGCCGGATTTTCGATAAAGGCTGGACGATGGTCCAGCAGGGTTGTATGCCAGCCCAGTTCCCTGGCCAGATTGACCAGCGGAATCACATCCGGCCCGGCGCCAAGCAGAAGAAGCCGCGGTATCGGCACCAGCCGCAGGCAAATGGCCTCGATATCGCCATCCGCGGCCACGATGTGCTCGCCGTGTTTGGCATTTTCGAGTCCTTCGAGGCCGGCCAGCCCGGGTTCGCCGGAGCCCGGAGCAGGCATCTCAATATCGCCGGACGACTGCGCAACAAGCCGGCTCGAACCGACCGGCAAGTGCGCCGATTCGAGCACGACGGCAAGCGTCGCGGGTGTGCGGCTCTCGAACACGGCCGCCATGCTGGCGTATGGCTCGTATCCATTGCACGCATCGAGATTCAGCAGCAGAACCTCGATAGACCCTTCGCATCCGACTCCCAGGCCCCAAAGTTCGTCGTCGCCGGCCAGGTCGTAGACGACGCGGTCCGCTTGCCCGCTGTCGACGACCTTCGCGGCGCGAAGTGCAAGATCGCCTTCCAGGCAGCCGCCCGAGAGCATGCCGTGATAGTGGCCGTGACCGTCGATCAACATGCAGTCGCCCGGTTTGCTGTAGGTCGAGCCGGAACTCGCTATGACCAGGCCGAGGACCAACGGCTCCTGAGCCTGCTGGTAGCCGCGAAAGAAGACATTCAGGCTTTGCTTGTGCACTGAGCAAACTCTCCGGAATAAGCCGCTAACCGAACGATCTGAAACATTTTCGCGAACATAGCGGTCCTGGGTAAAACAGTCTCAATAGTACCCGCGGCCGTGGCCGATCTTGAGACTATGCCTTGAAAGCGCGGCGATAAGCACTATGTCGCGAAACTAACGGCCAGCGGATCTGATTGAGGCCCGCACACCGCAGAATGCGTAAAGGAGAAACGCGATGACAGACACAGCCACTCTCGCCGTAACGGATCAGAGCTTTGCGGAGGACGTACTGGGATCGGACAAGCCGGTGCTTGTCGATTTCTGGGCGGAATGGTGCGGGCCCTGCCGCGCTCTCGGCCCCGTGATCGAAACGCTGTCCAAGGACTATGCCGGTCGCGCCACCGTTGCGAAAGTTGACGTGGACGCCAACCAGAACGTCGCAATGCAATTCGGGATTCGCTCGATCCCGACCGTAATGCTGTTCGACAAGGGCAAGCTGGTCGACACGTTTGTCGGCGTGCGGCCGCAGAGCGACTACGCGGCCAGCCTCGATAAGCTGACGGCCTGAAACGCTAGCGGTCTCGCGCGGCGCGCAGATACAGCATTTCCATTGCAAGGTGCGCGCCGGCGAGCGCCGTAATCTCTCCGGAGTCATAGGCCGGCGCCACCTCGACGACATCCATCCCAACGACGTTTATCCCCGCCAGGCCACGGAGGATGCCCATGGCCTGGTGGCTCGTGAGTCCACCGCAGACCGGGGTACCGGTGCCGGGCGCATAGCTTGGATCCAGGCAATCGATGTCGAACGTAACGTAGACGGGACGGTCGCCCAGCCAGTCGCGCGTGCTCGCAACCACGGCGTCGATCCCGTTGCCGTGCACCCAGGGTGCATCGAGAATGTTGAAGCCGTGCGTTTTCGGATTGGTGGTGCGTATGCCGATCTGCACGGATCTTGCGGGATCGACCAGCCCTTCTCTCGCCGCGTGAAAAAACATCGTACCGTGATCGAGACGTTGCGGCTCCTCCTCCCAGGTATCGCTATGCGCGTCGAAGTGCAATAACGACAAGCCCTCGCCGTGTTTTCTCGCGTGCGCGCGGAGCAGCGGATAACTCACGAAATGGTCGCCGCCCAGCGCCAGTACGGACGGGCCCTTGTCGATAATCGCAAAGGCCGCGTTTTCGATTTGTTCGGGCACGGCTTGCGGTACGCCGAAGTCGAAATACAAGTCGCCGTAATCCACGACCGCCAGGCGATCGAACGGATCGAAGGGCATACCGTACGGCCGTTCCCAGGCCATGATCGATGACGCGGCCCGTATCGCGCGCGGCCCCATCCGGGCGCCGGAGCGGTTCGTGGTAGCGGTGTCGAACGGGATGCCGCACACGGCGACGTCGGCGCCCTCCAGGTCCTTGCTGTAGCGCCGCCGCGCGAACGACAGCACGCCGCCGTAGGTGGGTTCCGGCTCCGTCCCGTGCAGACCTTCCCGCGTGATAGCGCCGTCGATACCTTTGCTCTCGGCGCTCATGCAGAGTGCCCCTTGAGCTCTGCATGCGTCCGGTCCAGAGCCTGCCAGGCCGTATCGACGATGACGTCCGCCTCCGCATGGCTTAGCGTAAAGGGTGGCGCGCAGATGATCGTATCGCCAACCGCACGCAAGATTACGCCCAGTTCGATGCAGATATCCCGGAACACGGTTCCCGCGCCATAAGCCTCTTCGAAACGCCGTAAGGAGGCTTTGTCGTCCACGATCTCGAAAGCGCCCATTAGACCGGTCATTCGGGTTTCCCCGACCAGCGGATGTTCGCCCAGCGAATGCCAGCGCCTTGCAAGGTACGGTCCTATGTCGTCTGCCACCCGCTGCACCAGCTGCTCGCGCTGCAGGATGTTCAGGTTGGCAATGGCGACGGCACAGGCCGCCGGATGGCCGGAATAGGTATAGCCGTGAAAGAACTCACCGCCCTGGTCGATGAGCACGTCGGCGACGCGGTCGGACACCAGAACGCCGCCCAGGGGCAGATACCCCGAGGTCACGCCTTTCGCGAACGGCATGAAGTCCGGCCGGGTCGAGAAGTGATCGGCGCCGAACCAGCGGCCGAGGCGGCCGAAACCGCAGATGACCTCGTCGGAAATCAGCAGGATCCCGTATTCGTCGCAAATGCGCTGAACCTCGGGCCAGTAGCTGGCCGGCGGAACGATGACCCCTCCGGCACCCTGTATGGGCTCGCCGATGAACGCCGCGACCTTCCCGGGCCCGAGCGCCTGGATCTTCTCCTCGATCGAGCGCGCCGCTTTCAGGCCGAACTCCTCGGGTTCGAGGCTGCGATCGCTCTCGAACCAGTAAGGCTGCTCGACGTGCACGATCCCGGGGATGGGCAGGCCGCTCTGCTCGTGCATAGGCTTCATTCCACCCAGGCTCGCGGCGGCGACGGTCGAACCGTGATAGGCATTCTTGCGGCTAATGATCGTGTGCCTTCCGGGTTCGCCTTTGAGGTCCCAGTAGCGCCGCACCATGCGAACGACCGTGTCGTTCGCCTCGGAACCCGAGCCCGCAAAAAACACCCGCTTGAACTGGGGCTGCGACAGCTCGGTCAGCATCGAGGCCAGTTCGATGGACGGCGGATGCGCACACTGGAAAAAATTATTGTAGTACGGCAGCTCGCGGAGCTGGGCCGCCGCCGCCTCGACGATTTCTTCCCGTCCGTAGCCCGCATTGACGCACCACAAACCGGACATGCCGTCCAGTATTCGGTGCCCCTCGACGTCTTCGATATACACGCCTTCCGCGCGTGTGATTATCCGGGAGCGCTTCTTTGCCAGCGCCTTGTGGTCCGTAAACGGATGCAGATGATGCTCGGAATCGAGCTGTTGCCAGGCGTCGCGCGAACGCTTCTCGATGGCGGCCATGGTGGTTCTCCGAAAAACTGTGGCGTCCGGCGAGGCGGCGCTACACGTTGAACATCAGAATCTCGCGCTCCCAGGGCGTGATTATTTCCTCGAACTCCATGTACTCGTCCTCCTTGAGGTTGCAGTACAGGTCCACGAAGTCCTCACCCAGCATGCTACGCATTGCGTTGCTGGAACGGAAGGCGTCAATCGCGGCCGAAATATGCCGGTGCAGGCCGAAGTCGCCCGCCTTGTAGGCGCTACCTTCCGCCTCCTCGGTCGGCGTGAGGCCTTCGATCATGCCCAGGTAGCCACAGGCCAGGGTGGCGGCCAGCGCCAGGTACGGGTTGACGTCCGCGCCCGGCAGTCGGTTCTCGATGCGCCGGTTTGCAGGACTCGATTCGGGTACGCGCAGGCCCACCGTGCGGTTATCCACGGCCCACGCCAGATTCACGGGCGAGGACAGCGGGTTCAGGAAGCGGCGGTAAGAATTTACGTAGGGCGCAAGCACGAGCATCGCGTGCGGCAGATACCGCTGCAGGCCGCCGAGAAACCCGTGAAAAGCGGCGCTCGCCTCACCCGTCTTGGTCGAAAAGATATTCTCGCCGGCTTTGTCAACGACGCTCTGGTGAATGTGCAGCGCACTGCCCGCCTCTCTCGCCATCGGTTTCGCGAGGAACGTGGCGTGCATTTCGTGCTCGATCGCGGCCTCGCGAATCGTGCGCTTGAACAGGAACACCTGATCGGCGAGATCGATGGGGTTGCCGTGCAGAAAATTGATCTCGAACTGAGCGGGGCCTGACTCCTGCGACAGCGTGTCGATGCGGATGTCCTGCTGTTCGCAGTACTTGTAGACCTGATTGATGAACGGATCGAAATCGTTCATCGAGTCGATCGAAAACGGCTGCCTGCCCTCCGTCCATCCCAGCCTGCCCTCCGGCGGCTGCGCCTTTTCCTGCGGGTCCGAATGCGGGCTTAACAGATAAAACTCCACCTCGGGTGCCACGATCGGAATCCAGCCCTGCGACTCGTACTTGGCCAGCACGCCGCGCAGCACCGCCCGCGGTGATACCTTGACCTGCGAGCCGTCGCGGCGGTAGCAGTCCATGAAAATCGACGCCGCGGGCTCGGCGGCCCAGGGTACCGGCCTGAGCGTCGACGGATCGGGAACGAGCACCATGTCGCGGTCTTCGACGTTGTTCGGATTGTCGACGTAGTCGCCGGACACGGTCTGCTGAAAAATCGATTCGGGAAACTTGGTGGGCCCGCTGCCGAACTTGTCCGCCGGTACGACCTTGCCGCGCGCCGCGCCGGCCATGTCCGGCACAAATGCCTCCACGTCTTCGATGCCGTGCTCGACGAGCCAGGGTCCGATTACTTCGTCTTTGCTCACTTGCTCACCTGTTGGCTCAGCGCGCGTGGTAGTCGCGACAGGCCTCGCCAAATGCTCTGAACAGGGCCGTCGAATCGGGGTTGTCGAGTACCTGCCATTCCGGATGCCACTGCACGGCGAGTGCAAACGCCTTGGCAGCGTCGACCGTGTAGGCCTCGATCAGTCCGTCGTCGGCGCGCGCGTCGACGCTCAAGCCCGGCGCCAGATCGCGAACACCCTGGCCATGCAAGGAGTTCACGCGGAGTTGCCGTTTGCCGCACAGCTTCGCGATGAGTCCGTCAGGCTCGAGGCTGACATCATGCTTTGGCCCATACTGCACCTCTAGCGGGTCGGCGGGATTCTCCTTGTGCTCGAGCATGCCGTCGATCAGGGAAAGCTTCTGGTGCAGCGTCCCGCCGAGGCTCACGTTCAGTTCCTGAAAACCGCGGCAAATCGCAAACAGAGGAACGCCGCGCTCGATCGCGCGGCGCGCCAGCGGCAGGTTCAGGGCATCCCGGTGCGGATCGCGCGTCGCGTCCGGATGGCCGTCCTCGTCAGTGTAGTGCTTGGGCTCTATGTCGGAAGGGCTGCCGGTCAGCAGCACACCGTCTACCCGATCGAGCATGGCGTCGATCGCAATGCGGTCCGGCAGCACCGGAACCAGCAGCGGCAGCGCATCCGACGCATCGGTAAGCGCGGCCACGTATTTTTCGCCGACCATGTGAAAGGGGTGTGGCGGTACGATCCTGCGATCGCAGGGAACGGCAATGACGGGCTTTGGAACCATATGGGGACGAACCCCGATACTCCCGAACGATCGAAACGAGCGGTAGGATACGCCAGAGTTCGCCAACAAGTACAT
Organism: Pseudomonadota bacterium; assembly: GCA_039819385.1. Classification (GTDB taxonomy): domain Bacteria; phylum Pseudomonadota; class Gammaproteobacteria; order Steroidobacterales; family Woeseiaceae; genus UBA1847. The sequence continues at coordinate 127,091 of JBCBSC010000005.1, forward strand.
GACCGAACTCTGCTTTTCTCCTGTACGCCTTGTACCCGAAGTTCGATTCGTAGATCCTCCGGGCGGTTAGGTCCAGAAAAAGTACCGCCATGCCCGCGAGCCCCTCTCTCAAAGCCGAGCTGTCACGCCACCGGAGACGGCACCCGAAATCGACGGCAATGGAACTGCTCATTGCCGATATGCACGGCATCTTGAAAGGCAAGCGCATCCGCCGGGCGGACTTTGACAAGGTCGTCGCCGCCCCTTTCCCGTTTTGTGCCGGCACGGTGCTTTTGACCTCGCTCGGCGAAACCGTGCCGGGTATTCCCTACGGCGAGGACGACGGCGATCCGGACCTGAACGCGCGGATCGTGCCCGGCAGCATTGCGCCGATTCCCTGGTCGCGCCGGGCGGCGTCGCAGGCGATGTTCCGCCTGTACGAACACGACGATCGGCCCTTCTTTGCCGACCCCCGCAGTATCCTCGAACGTACGCTCGCAGTGTTCGCGAAACGCAAGCTCGAGATCGTGATGGCAACCGAGCTCGAGTTCTTTTTACTGCGCAACGACACCGAGACACCGCGCGCCGCGGCGCCGATAGTGCCCGGCATTGGCCGGCCGCAGCCAGGTGCGCAGGTTTATCATCCCGAAGACCTGCGCGCCATCGAGCCGTTTCTCGACGACGTGTACGACTGGTGCGACGCGCAGAACATCCCGGCCGATTCGACGATTGCCGAGTACGCCGAAGGCCAGTTCGAGGTGAATCTCAAACATCACGACAACCCGGTGCTCGCCTGCGATCAGGCCGTCCTGCTCAAACGCGTCATCAAAGCCGCGGCCCTCAAGCACGGATTTGTCGCCTGCTTCATGGCGAAGCCTTTCGAACACGATTCGGGCAGCGGTCTGCACGTGCACATTAGCTTTGTCGACGGCAAAGGCCGCAACTATTTTTCGAACGACAGCGAAAAACAGGCGCTGCCGCCGTTTTCCAACCGGCTGCGCCATGCCGTGGGCGGTCTGCTCAAGACGATGCCCGACGCGACGGCAATCTTCGCTCCGAATGCAAACTCTTATCGCAGGCTGCGACCCGAGATGTTCGCGCCTGTAGACCTGAACTGGGGCGTCAATCACAGAGCCGTTGCGATACGCATCCCTGGCTCGGACGCCCGCAATCTGCGCCTGGAGCATCGCGTAGCCGGCGCGGATGCCAATCCCTATCTCGCTACGGCCTGCATACTTGCCGGAATCGATCACGGGCTGCGGCAAAAACTCGAGCCGCCCCGGATGGTCAGGGAGGGACAGGCCATTACGTTGAAAGCACGTATCCCGACACGCTGGGACGAAGCGCTCACGAAATTTTCGCGTAGCCGCGTGCTGCCCGGGTATCTCGGCGAAGACTGGTGCCAGCACTTTCTCACCAACCGCCGCGCCGAAAACGCGCGCTACCACAATCAGGTGCCGATGCAGGACTTCGAATGGTATTTGCGCTCGGTGTAGAGTCTGCGGTCCATGCGGCGTTGTCGGTCGCCCGACGTATAGGGCTGCGGGCAGATTCGGCGCGCCCGATCTCGCTCGTCGGGCGCGCGGTCTTTCTGATCGAACCCTGCCTGGTTGTGGCAAAGGTCTCGCCGTTAGTCGACAAGCTGCGTTGCGAAACGGAAATCGCACTCGCCACGCACGTCGTGTGCCAAGAGGGACCAGTGGTGTCTCCGCTTCTGCGCGGCGAACCGGGACCTTACGTTTTTGCCGACGCGGCCGTCACTCTCTGGGAACATTGCCCCCTCGAGGCCGATGCGAGAACTCCAGGACACGCTGCCGGCACGGCCTATTCGCAGCTTGTTCCACACCTCCAGAGTTACGGCGGTGTTCTCCCTGACTTTCGCGTACCTATTCGCGACTGCGGGCGCGCAGTCGAACATGACGGACTCGGCCGCTTGAGTGGCGGCGCGCTTGACCTTCTCAGAAATGAGTTCGAAGGTCTCGAGCAGCTTGATCTTCCACAGAAGGAAATGCGCAATCTGCACGGCGATCCGCATCTCGGTAACCTCACTCTCTCGGAAGGCCGGGCGCTTTGGCTAGACCTCAAGGCCGCCTGCACCGGACCGCCGGAGTGGGATCTTACCGCCTTGCCGGCGTCAGCTGGCCTCGACCCGCGCCGACCGGATCTGTTCAAACAGCTCCAACGTTTGCGCAGCGCGTGTGTCGTCGTGTGGTGCGCCCGAAAGGAAAAGCCCGCTCCGATGGAGCTGGAGGCAATCCGAATACACCTCGAACGACTCGCGGGCCAATGTGCCGTCTAGCGGTTGAGCCGACGGCAATCAAGATCGTACACCTGAAGCCCCACTTTGCCCGGAACCGGTCATGCATTCGCAGAGTCCGTCGGCTCACGATGCACATTCCTCGCAATCCACTCACCTGTCTTAACAGCAATGATCGTCGTAGCAATAGCCATCACCGCTGCAGGCCAATCCGGATCGACAAGGCGTAAGGTCGTTACGTAGTCGTCGCGATGCGCATAGGTATTGGCCAGCGTCGCCGCACAAACGGCTGTAACCAGGGTGACTGCGGGGACAAGAAGGCCTCGGCGGGCCACAACTGCACCGATTGTTATCGACGCGAAGACGGCCAAGACGGGTCGTATAGAGCTAGCGACGAAGTCTTCGATATCGCCACCTCTAGCGGTCGAATTTAGGAACTCCTCGTCGAGAACCCGGATAAGGAAAAAGACGACGATTGATGTGCATAGGCCAATTGGCACACGCCAGTTTGATAGGACCGTCTTCAAATGCTGCCGCCTGCTCCGAATTCCTATTTTGTCAAAGTGCGATTTCAACGGCAGTTACGGCCGCTTGTTCTCGATTGGCACTCGTCATTCTAGCTGAATACTGTAAACATACAGCCATTGAAAGCCCCCCACCGTAGAGTATCCGCTGTGCTCAGGAGCTATACCGATTGACTGCGAACTCGGTTACGATCGTGCGGGCCTCGGTCGCGTTGCCAGAGCCATGCCGTTCCCCGATACGATGTGGCTTGTCTTCGGGCCAAAACTGGCTGTAGTGCGTCGATTCTGTATCGCAGAGATATACCGAGACGATTACAGTAGAGCTGTTCGACGGGCTGAATGAACTTGACGGGGGCGGTTTGGGACATGAAAAAGAGATTGTCACCGGATCAAGGCAGGATGCGGCGCATGTGCGAAGCCGAATTAATGTACGACAAGCTCGAAGCCGAGCGACCCCGCGTTTTGAACGACAAAGCGTTGGCTCTACTGAGGGATCTTGCGCATGACAAAGACAAAGCGCGGGCATTCTTCGTGCGTTCAGGAACGCATGACAAGAACGGCAACCTGAAACCGCAATATCGCTGACGGTACAGCGTCCCGGCCGCCCGGCGGTGAAAACCCTGCGCCAAGGACCTTGAATGCTACGACGGCCGAACTCTCTCAGACCCGTGTTGGGGTACCACGGTTGTGACCGGAAAGTCGCAGAAAGAGTATTGTCGGGCAAGACGGACCTGCGCCGAAGCGAAAACAGCTACGACTGGCTGAGCTCAGGCATCTACTTCTGGGTCGACAGCCCGCAACGCTCACTTGACTGGGCGCTGGAAGCATGGCGATCAGGCCGCATAGAAAACCCCTATATCGTCGGTGAGCACATCAATCTTGGTCTTTGCCTGAACCTCACCGACTACGGCGTTATGGCGCCGATACAGCCTGTATTGAACTTCTAGAAAACGAAACTCTCGATAAAGGCTCGATCTATCTGAGGCGCTCTCTCGATTGTCTGGTGATTGAGAATGTGCTCACAGCACGGGCCGACACTGGAGAACCAGAGTACGACTCAGTGCTCGGTGTTTTTGAAGAAGGCGATCGTATCTAAATCGTATCTACAAAAGGTCGGGCATTCGCAACTACACGCACGTACAGGTTGCGGTACGCAACCCCGATATCATCACTGGCTACTTTCGCATCAAAGGATGGCCGAAAACATAGTCCGTCCCGTGCGCTGATCTAAAACCACAAAATCTACCGGCGTCTCTCACATTGGGAGATAGAGTTCTGGCACTTATTCTCCCTTCCGGAAGCCGCCATTCGTTGAGTCCTATCCTGGCCTCGCACTCGGCCGAGCATCGTCGGAAGCTGACGTTAGGTCGCCGAATCGAGATCGCGTACATAGGTTGAACCCTGCTGATCGTTCAGAAACCTGACTTCACCGAACAGGCGCCAGCCCGAATGCAGCAAATGCTTATCCAGGACGCTGGTACTTATGTAGACGCGAGGGTAGCCAAGTTCCTCCGCAAGACTCACAGCGGACTCCAGCAATCTGCTAGCAACGCCCTGGCCGCGAAACTCGCCGGCCACCAGAAGCCCAACGACCGACGGCGTAAGCATTGTAGCTACGTCCACGTCCAGCGCGACGACGCCCAGTAGCTGGCTGCCGTCTATGGCCACCATACAAATCGGAATCGTGTTTGTGTTGCAGCATGACTCCAAATCCGCTCTCGCGTCACCGGGTCCCTCAACCCCGTAATACGGCCCCCACTCCCGCACGTACCAGTCCGCGAGCGTGGTTATAGATTCCGTATGGTCCGCGAGCAGTTCGATATTCATGTTTCAGGATGTCGGCGGGTGCTGCCAAAAGGTCAGGAGACGTTGTCAATGAATAAACCTGAACAAATAAATCTGACACCTTTTCTCATGGACACCTTTTCTCATGCCTGTATCACTGCTTTCTCAGCCGGTCGCGTACCTCCATGAGGGCGAAGCCCAGAATATTCTCGCCTTGCCATCTGTCGGGCGTGACGGACATCGCCTCGGTCTTATCCATGCCGATACCCCAAATTCGATCATGGGGGCTCGCTTCGACCAGCACGGACCTCCCAGTGGCGAGCAGATACTTCCCGAGCGCCGGAGTACAGGAAAACTTGGCGAGGTTGCCGGACACAACGACATCCCAGCGATACTCGACCCAGGTATCTTCGTCAAAATCCCGGACTCTTCTGCCGAGCGCCTTTGCCGCGCCGGGACTATCGACGTCGAGAATTGCCGCGGCTGTCTCGCTATCATGAAAAATTTCCGCCTTGCGCCACATCATGAAATGCTCGGCTGTCGGGAACGAGTGACCGGATTGCTCGAAACGCGCCGGAAACCACTGACTCAGGCATGACTGATCGACAACGGTGCCGCGTTGTTTGTGTCCCCAGAAGTACAAATACCTTGCAGTATTTCCGTCAGCCAAATGCCGGATCAGTCCATCGATGCTTAGCGTGTCCATAATATGGCCAATACCCGACTAGGCGCCTACCTGAACCTCGACGTAGTCGCCCAGGAATCGTTCTTCTCGAGTAAATTCCTCACACCGACTATCCAGGCTATTGAACTCAGTAGCATATCGCTTCCGAAATAAGTCCCTGTCGGCTTTGGATTTCCAGTAGTCGACGGTCACATATCGGTCTTCGTGCCCGACATCTCTTAGTAGCAAGGTCTTGAGGTATGACGGATCGCGAGAGAAAAGCTGAACCCACTCGCCATCAGGACTATACGCAGCCAGAAAAGCCGCCCTATGAGCCGGCTCGATCGTGTACCGCCAGATATATACGAAACATTCGGGTGCCATGGAGTTTCCGCATCGCGCGGTCTAATGAGTGACCGCTTTGCCTCATTGTCTGCGGTCATTCTAGCGCACCGTGGTTGGATTCTGGCTACCTTCCGTTGACAGCCATCGAGGCAGCATAAGCAACGGCCTTTTCGAGACGTCGCTCCGGGTCGTACAGCACCATGAACCCAGCGTTCATTACGCTCGCAGTTTCACGGTCAACCGGAAGCTGCATCCACGTCTGGTGAGTTACGCCGAATTCGGCTTCTGTCATCCCGTAGAAGACCCTGATCGACTGCGCGAGCTTGTAGTCCTCGACAGGCCCGGCCACACGTGCATCGGCGCCGAGTCCATATGCCCATGTGAGATCGTCTAAAAGAGAGCCAGGATCAGCGGACAAGATGCAGAAGTCTATGTCCGAATCAGGCCTGGCTGCTCCGCGCGCATGAGAACCACACACGCCTGCCGCTATTACGCAATCGTCGTTCTGCAACTATGTCGCTACTCTCGATATGAGCTCGTCTGCGTCCACAGAACAAATAAACCTGACACCTTTTCTTGACACCTTTTCTTGATAGGAAAAATAAACCTGACACCTTTTCTTGCGAACTAAGCTGCGGCTTGCCTGATTTCGGCCAGATAGACTTCCGGCAAACCCAGCCTCTTTGCCACTTCCCAAAGGGCTGTTGCGTAGGCTGTGTTAGTCCCGGTGAGCTTGTCGACGGGTAAGTTGTAACAGGCGGCTTCGGCTTTGCTTCCATCCGCGAGTTCCACACTAACAGGTTCCGGCACATAGTCCGCGACGCTACTTTCCGCATACAGCTCTTTCACCGAATTGGGAGAGACAGTCATCATGACGCCGTAGGAGCGGGCACCGGCGGATCGCACCAGTGTTGCCCGTTCACCGATACGGAGCCTGAATCCATCGACGTAGCCGATTTTGGCATTGGTCGGAGAAATTCCCTTCCTGGCGAGAAGGGTTTTGTCCATGAAGAGGCCATAGAAAAAAACGTTCACTCTGTTAGCACTCCCGTGCACAAGAGCCGCGACTTAGCGCATGCAAAGAGTCGGTTGCAACCCACCATCTTTCCCGGTTTGGGCGGGAAACGTCGAGAAACACTCGCGCTGCCCTACTTCTCCAACCATTCCAATTGGGCCGTCCTCGTGAAGATTCCGACGATAGGGGCAAGGTTCGAATCGCATTGCACGGCATGTTATGTACCGTCCCTACAACCCTCCAGATAGATCCCGTACACGGCGGATCTGCCGGTATTCCGTTCGGACCGTAGATCCCGAAAATCGGCCGTGTCGAATGCCGCCTCAAGGTACTAGCCAGCCTGTGCGACTGCATCAGCAGCCAGATCGCCACTAGCCAGTTCGCGAAATTTCATGGAGAACGGACCGTTTGCAAATGCCGAATGCCGGACAAACAGATCCGACATCTTTATGGGTTGTTCGCCCGCCGCAAAACGATGACGCCGTCGGCACGTCTGGCTGCACTCACGATCTCCGTCTGCTCGAGCATCTCGACAAGGGGCTCAGGATCGCCAGTGCGGATTAGCCCTGAAACCAGAACGCCGTTCAGGGCATCGTCCTCGACAATCAGAGTCGGGCCGTTGCAGCGATTGATCATGTCGACAAACTCGGGCAGTGGTATCGCGTCGAAACTCAACGGTTGCAGACGACAGTCACTATCGTTGGGGTCGACGGCCTTCAAGTCGAGAACGGAAGCCGCCTCTTGATCCGAACGCGCGGTTTCGCTCGGTGGTGAGCGCAGCAAAAGAACCAATCCGGTCAGGATGATTGCGAACACGACAGCGGCCGTGATTCCTATCTTTACCACGCGGTCGGATCGGAGAACTCTCGATGCTTTGGCCGAGCCATTCGTCGTCATCCCGCCCCCTTAATATGATCGTTTCGTCTTGATAATTCGAAACAAGGTAGTGCGATATTACACGACCTTTTTTAGTTCGCGCTCGCTCGGCTGGTTGTGGATGACTCATGTCCCTCAGGGGTGACGGCGAGATCTTTGTTCCCCTTAGAGCACGACGAGCCCAAGATGCGCCTCGATCGCGTCGAAATCGCGATCGGCATGCAGGAGGCGATGGCCGTTCTCGATACAAAAGCTCGCGATCAGCATATCGACGGTTTTGCGAACGGTAACGCCCCGAGCCCTTAGCCTTCGGTAGTTACGGACACTGGCCAGAGCTATCTCGCGACCGATCATGGGCGCAAAGATCAACGTGTCGAGCGCAGCCTTGGCCTTGCGAAAGTCGCGATCGGAACGAAAACCTTGCAGCACTTCCGTCAGGATGAAATCGCCCGTCATGATCGGCTCCACACCGAGCAGCTCATCGAGAAGCTCGGTCTCCCGAGTCCCTTGACCGTTGAAATAGGCGATCCAGACTGAGCTGTCGACAACAATCACTTGTTGCGTCGCATCTCGTCCAGCGAACCTTCCCATTGGAGCGCACCGCACAAGCGCCGGATTCGGCCCTGGCTACCGGTTTTGACAATGAGGCGCAGGCCCGCTTCTACCGCTTCCTTTTTGGTCTTGAAGCCGCCCGCTTTCAAAGCATCCCGCATCAGGTCGTCGTTGATCTCGATATTGGTTCGCATGGCGTTTTAATGTGTACGAAATTACAATTCATACACACTAGAGACATCCGGACAAGTCGAAGAGCGAATCGTAGAAACATCGGGCGAAGGATAGACCAGCCCCCTACCGTCTGCTCCAGGCATTTGCACTGTAATCGTAGTGTTCGATTTGTGGCCGTTCCTGCTCTGGACGCCGTGGCAGGGTACTGCGAGCAACAATGTGGTCGGGCAAGAGCCGCCTGACTCACACAAAAGAGCCCTCGACATGCCCGGGGCGGTTCAAACAGAACCAACAAATAAACCTGACATCTTTTCGCAGCATGGAGTAAGCGATCGCCTGGGGCAAGAAGCGTACGACAACCTAGGGATCATCCGCGCAACCTTCCCAGAAAAACGGATGGCGCCCGAAGGGTATGCCCATAACGTGAATATCCACCGGCTTAATCTGATCGGCATCCGCCGACAAAACAAATATCACTCCAACATGACTCGCGGAGTCATACACAACGCAACCCAGCGACTGCCCGAGGTCGTTTTGGTACCAATGGATACTCGCTGAATCGAACAGCTCGGAGTTATCAAACTCCGGATCATCGCCGGTGAAATGAGATCGAACTTCTGAGAAGACGAAGTTTCCAGGTGCTTCATCCTGTGCACGCCACTCGGACTGATCCGAGTTCGGTCGGATCTGACAATCGCATGTCACACTGCTCGGCCTCGGGATATCACAAGCAGCCAGAATGCCTAATACCGATACCAAAACGGCTGCTCTGCAATTTAGGACAAACAGATTCAAGGCCTTTCTCGTTGGAGACCGCCTCCAATAGGCGTGAAGGATTCAGTCACTCGACTCAACAGCCGCGCGCTTATCAAAGTATTTCTCAACGAACAAGACCGTCTCCATAGTCGTTGTTCACGAATAGCTCAAACCGGCGTTCTAAGTCGAATCAAACAACGACTCTGGTCCTGGGTTTATGTAGCCGCCACATCGCTCTCACGCGCCCGTGCGAGATCCGCATCGATCGTGCGTCCCGCACGCAGGTAGTGCCACGCGGCCCACGGCAGCACGACGCTCGTTACGATCAACAGCGCATAGCGCATCGATTCGTCACCGAAACGAGCGGCCAGCAGATCGCTCAGCATGCCCGCAATAAGCGGGCCAAGCGCGAGCCCCAGCACGTTGACGATCAGCAGCAGGATCGCCGACGCCACGGCCCGCATCGACAGCGCAACGAGGCTTTGGGTTTGCGCCAGCACCGGCGCCAGAAAAAAGTTGGCCAGCATTTGCGGAATCACGAGCAAGAGCAGACACCAGAACGCGGAGTTGGCGAGAAAAACGCCGACGTACAGCAGCGCTGACAGCAGCGTCATGGCGGTCAGAAACCGAAAACCGGTCTGCCGGCTGCTCCTGCTGAGCCGGTCGGTCAGATAGCCGCCGCCGAAGAAACCCGCTCCGCCGACAAGACCGACGATGAGACCCAGCCATATGCCCAGCTCGGCCAGCCCCATGCCGAAGCTGCGAACTACGTAGCTCGGGAAAAAGATGATTACGGCGTAACCGACAAACGAACTCAAGCCCGCGCCGACCGCCATATTCACAAACGAGGGCCTCGCCAGGAGAAACCGTAATACCGTCATGAGCGACGGCCGTTCGGCACTGGCCGCGCGATTCTCCGACAGGCCGCGCGGCGGCTCCACCACGGTAAACCGGAACAGCAACGCCAGCAGCACGCCGGGAAGGCCGACGATAAAAAACGCTTCGCGCCAGCCCAGGTTCTGCGCCACCCAGCCGCCGCCCAGATAGGCCAGCATGATGCCTGCCGAAATACCCAGCGTGTATATCCCCATGGCCGTCGAGCGCGTCTCGGGCGGATACAGATCGGCAATCATTGAGTGCGCAGGCGGACTGCAGCCCGCCTCGCCTATCCCGACCCCAATCCGCGCGAGCGTGAGATGCACAATATTCGCGGCCAGTCCGGAGAGCGCCGTCATGCCGCTCCAGAGCGCCAGCGCGATCGCAATCAGGTTGCGCCGGTTCCAGCGATCGGCGAGCTGCGCGATCGGAATGCCGAGCGTGACGTAGAACAAGGCAAACGCCGGCCCCGTCAGCAAGCCCAGGATCGTGTCGCCAACCTGGAACTCGGTACGAATCGCCGGCAGCAGGATCGCCAGGATCTGCCGGTCGATGAAGTTGAACATGTAGACGACCGTAAGCATGAACAGCGCATAGCGGCGGGCGCCGGCGCTGACGGTCATTGCGGACACCCCGGACTGGCCGATCACTCCGCGACGCCGGCCGGAGTCGGCACCGCTACGCTCAAGGCGTTGGGGCGGCGCGGATCGGACGCGCCGCGGAACACGCCGTCCCTGTACGCCACGCTTTGCAGGCTGCCCATCGAAAAGCTCGTGCCGCGAATGGCGTGCCCCTTGGCTTCGAGCAGCCTGACCGTATCCGGGCTGTAGCCGCTTTCGAGCTGCAGCAGGTCCGGATACCACTGGTGGTGCATACGCGGTGCAGCGCTCGCCTCCGCAATGTTCATGCCGTGGTCCACGACGTTGACGATTACCTGCAGCACCGTCGTGATGATCCGGCTGCCGCCCGGGCTGCCGGTTGCAAACCAGGGTTCGCCGCCGGCGAACACAATGGTTGGCGTCATCGAACTCAGCGGCCGCTTGCCGCCGGCGATCGCATTGGCGTCGCTGCCGAGCATGCCGTAGGCGTTCGGCACGCCCGGTTTGGCGACGAAGTCGTCCATTTCGTTGTTCAGCAGGAAACCCGCGCCTTCCACCGCAATGCCGGAGCCGTAGGACAGATTCAGCGTGTAGGTGTTGCTGACCACGTTGCCGTCGCTGTCCATGATGGAATAGTGGGTCGTGTCCGGACTCTCCGGCGCGGGCGCAACGCCAGGGAGCACGTCGTCCGATGCGCGGGCCCTGGCGAGATCGATCGTCTCCGCCAGCTGCCTGCCGTAGGTTTTTCCGGTCAGCCAGCCGACCGGTACCGGATAATAATCCGGATCGCCCAAATGCTTGCTGCGATCGGCAAACGCCAGACGCATGACTTCGGCAAGCAAATGCACGTTGTCAGCGCTGCCGGACCCCATGCCGGCGACATCGAAGCGCTCGAGTACGTTGAGCATCTGCAGTATGTGCACGCCGCCGGAACTGGGCGGCGGCATCGTCACGATGCGGCTGTTGCGGTACGTGCCGGACAAAGGCTCACGCCAGACCGGTTTGTAGGCCGCAAGCGCCGCCCGATCGATCAGGCCGCCGTGTACCCGCATGTCGCGCGCGATCATCGCAGCGGTTTCACCCGCGTAAAAGCCGTCGCGCCCGTGTTCGGCGATGCGCGTAAGCGTTGCCGCGAGATCGGCCTGACGCAGCGTTTCGCCAGGTTGGTAGGCGCTGCCGTCCGCCTTGAAGTAGTACGCACAGGCCGCCGGATTGGCACACAGGCGTTCCTGCCGCCGCCTGAGCGTCTCCGACATGTCGAAATTGAGCCTGAACCCCTCCTCGGCCAGCGCGATCGCGGGCTCCAGCAAACGCTCCCAGTCGAGACGGCCGTAGCGCTGATGTGCCGCCCAGAAGCCGGCAACCGTGCCGGGCACGCCGGCGGACAGATGCGAGAAGCGCGCGCGCCGGTTGTCGACGTTGCCGTCCTCGCCAATGAACATGTCGTGGGTAGCTCCGGGCGGCGCCATCTCGCGATAGTCGAGCGCTTCGGTTTTGTCCGCGTCAGCGTCGTGGATCAGCATGAAGCCGCCGCCGCCGAGGTTACCGGCGCGCGGCAGCGTCACTGCGAGTGCAAAGCCAACTGCGACCGCCGCGTCAACGGCCGAGCCGCCCTCCGCCAGAATTTCGGCGCCCACCTGCGAGGCAATGCCGTTCTGACTCGCAACCATACCCGCCGTGCCGTACACGGGATGATCGAGGTCGGCGTAGCGCACGATCGGCTCTGGATTGACGTCCGCGCGCGCGGCGAGCGAAAGCGACAGCAGCGCAATGACTGAGATTCGGCGCATATCTCCCCCAAGAGAATCGTATCCCGCCCGCTGCGCTGCACCGGATCGCACGCGTCGAACCGGCGGTTCAGGGCAGCAGAGCGCGGAACGTAAAGAAAAACAGAATGGCGAGGATAGCACCCGCCGGGATCGTCACAACCCAGGAGACGAAGATCCGGACGACCACCCGAAGGTCGATGGCCTCGATACCCCTCGCCATACCCACGCCGAGCACGGCGCCAACCAGCGTGTGCGTCGTAGAAACCGGCATGCCAGTGCCGGATGCAATGACGATGGTGGTGGCGGCTGCCAGCTCGGCGGCAAAGCCGCGGCTTGGGGTCAAATGCGTGATTTTTTCGCCCACGGTTGCAATGACGTGACGGCCGAAGGTCGCCAGGCCTATGACGATGCCGACGCCGCCGAGCACCAGCACCCACAGCGGCAGCGCGGATTGCGCTGTGATCGAACCGGACTGGGCAACGCTCACGACCGCCGCGAGCGGGCCAATGGCGTTGGCGACGTCGTTCGAGCCATGCGCAAACGCCATGCCGCAGGCCGTAACCACCATGAGTACGGCGAACACGCGCTCGACCGTGTGGAAGTGCTGATCTTTCTCAGCCTCCGGATCGGCTTCGATACGGTTGACGAAGTAAGCACCAACGGCCGCGATGACCAGCGCGACACCCGCGGCGAGCAGATACGCCTCCCCCGTCGACAGCGTCAGCCCAACGTGCTTCAGCCCCTTGAGTATGGTCACAAGGGTCATCGTAAACGCGGCGAGGAAAATGTAGACAGGCACGTAGCGGCGGGCGCGCTCGAGCGGGTTCTCGTGCTGCAGTATCAGGTGCAGGACGGTTTGATAGATCAGGAACGCAATGAGCCCGGCCGTCACTGGCGATACGACCCAGCTCATCACGATCGTGCCGACCTGCCCCCATTGCACCGCTTCGACGCCAATGCCGACCGCCGCGAAACCGACGATCGCGCCAATGATCGAATGCGTCGTAGACACCGGCCAGCCCCGTCGCGATGCAATGAGCAACCAGGTGCCGGCCGCCAGCAAGGCCGCGAGCATCCCGTAGACGAGCAGTTCAGGAGAACCCTCGATACTGCTCGTGTCGACGATCCCCTTGCGGATGGTCGAGGTTACGGCGCCACCGGCAAGCACCGCGCCTAAAAATTCGAAGATAGCGGCGACGAAGATCGCCTGTTTGATTGTCAGGGCCTTGGAACCCACCGAGGTTGCCATTGCATTGGCCACGTCGTTGGCACCGATACCCCAGGCCATGAACAGACCGAAGAGTGCGGCAAGCCCTATGTATATGTAGATCGCTTCCATGCCAGGTAGATCAGCCGTTGTCGTTTAGTTGGAAAGCAGGAGTTCGAGGCGCCGGCCGACGCGCTGTGCCATGTTCGCAATCTCGCCCGAGAGCTCGACCGTGCGGTACAGAAACATCGTGTGCACCGGGTCGAGCTCCGCCTCGATCGCGTGAATCTCCCGGAACAGGACGTACCGCTGACGTTCCGTGTCGGTTTCCATGCGATCCAGTTCGCCGATCATGCTCTCGACGAGGCTCGCCTCCGCGCCGCGAAAACCCGAACTGAATAACTCGTCGAGTTCACGCACGCTGGTCCGCGCCTGCGCGCTGGTCGCAACGATCAGATCGACGAAGCTGCTGAAGCCGGGCCTTAGGGCCTCGGGTATCGGCATGTTGCGCACGAGGACGGTATTCGCGACGTCGAGCGTCCGGTTGGCGATCTTGTCCTGCACCATTAGCAACTCCAGCAGGTCCTGCCGCGGCACTGGCATGAACAGGCTTTTCGGCAGGTGGAGTCGAATCTCCTTTTTGAGTGCGTCCGCCTCGTGTTCGAGGGACTCGATATCGTCGCGGATACGCGAGGCGCCGGTCCAGTCTTCCGCAAAAACCGCGGCAAAATACTCGCTCAGCAGACTTACTGAGCGATGACACAGGTCGATGTGGGCCTCTAGCGGCTGCACCGGAGACGTGCCGAAAATGTTTGCCAGCATCTGCGCCTTCAATCCTTGCTTATCGTTTGAGACGATTTTTTTAAGAAGATTATTATGACGATTATTATTAGGTGGGCGAGCCGACCGACTGACCGCCCCCCGGCAGCGGAGCGGCAATGCTACCACGGCACCGGAGCGCCTTGTCAGCTTCGAAAGTGCTATTACCGACGGGGCACGGCCGGCCCGCCAGCGCATGCTACACTCGGCCGCGGCGCCGGGCGGCGCCGTAACAAACCGTTAACACTCACCAACTCATCCAAAGACGACTCCCCGGCGCAAAGATATGGCTTACTGGTTAATGAAATCCGAACCCGATGCGTACAGCATCGACGATCTGAAGCGCGACAAGCGCGAACCCTGGGACGGCATCCGCAACTACCAGGCGCGCAACATGATGCGCGACGACATGCAGGTCGGCGACGAGGTTTTCTTCTATCACTCGAACTGCAAGGTTCCGGGAATCGTCGGACTCATGAAGGTGGCGAGCAAGCCCTACCCCGACCCGACACAGTTCGATCCGGAGTCGAAATACTACGACCCCAAAAGCAGCGAAGACAATCCGCGCTGGTGCCTCGTCGACGTGCGCTACCGTCGCAAGCTCAAGCGCACGATCACGCTCCACGAGCTGAAAGAGCTGCCGGCGCTCGACGGTTTCGCGTTGACGCGGAAAGGCAACCGCCTGTCCATCATGCCCGTTTCGCCCGAGCACTGGGACCTCATACTCGAGCTCGAGTGAGCGGGTGCTGAAACGACTGAGCGCGCTGTTTGTCGTCCTGCTGCTGCTCGCGGGATGGTGGACGATGCCGCCGTCTCTCGTCAGCCCCACGGCGGACAGCCAGCTCAGCGGCAACGTCGAAGCCGCGCTCGCGGCAGGCGAGCGACGCGTTGCGGAGCGCTACGGACTCATCGAGGGCGCCGAAAAACGGCTCCGCTGGCACGCCGCTAAGGGCACGCAGACCGAATACGCCGTCGTCTATCTGCACGGCTTCTCCGGATCGCGGCAGGAGATTGCGCCCGTCCCCGAGATGGTGGCGGATACGCTCGGCGCCAACCTGTTCGAGACGCGCCTTAGCGGTCACGGCCATCGTTCGGAGGCCCTCGCGGGGACCCGCGCCGAAGACTGGCTTGCCGACGGCGTGGAAGCGCTCGCGGTCGGCCAGGCGCTAGGGCGGCGGCTCGTCGTTATCGGCACGTCGACCGGGGCGAGTCTGGCTCTGGCGCTAGCCGAACATCCGCGCTTTGCCGCCATCGATACGCTGATCCTGCTGTCGCCGAACCACGGGCCGCGCGATCCGGCATCGGTCTGGCTTACCCGCCCGTTCGGGCCGCAGATAGCGCGCGCCCTGGTGGGCGAGTACCGGGGATTCGAACCGGCCAACGAGCGTCAGGCGCTGTTCTGGTCAACCCGCTATCCGACCGCCGCGCTGGTGGAGATGATGCGGCTCGTCGATCTGGCCAATGCGAAGACGCCGGCGGCAAGGGTTCCGAAAGCGCTGCTCATGTATTCGCCGGAGGATCGCGTCGTATCCGTCGACAAGCTGCTGGCGGCGTTCGAGGCGCTGCCGGCGGCCGTAAAGGCCTCATATGCAATGGAGTCTACCGACGATCCGGGGCAGCACGTACTGGCCGGGGACATTCTGGCGCCGGCCAACAATGTCGAGGTGGCGGAGCGGATCAGTTCGTTTGTTCGGTCGGGACAGGCACTCCCGTAGACTGCTTTTGCAACGGCGCGATAGTCACGGGGCGCAGTCTCGATCCGGGTTACCGGAATGGCTCACTTCGCTCCGCTTTATTTCCGGTAACCCGGATCGAGACTGCGCTCTAAACCCTGCCTCAATCTGTCAGTCACACGTAACTCGAGGGAGTCTCACAGAGACAATCGCGCGAGACTCCGATGAGACCGTAAGCGGGATATCGCTCGCCGGAAATAAAGCGGAGCGAAGTGAGCCATTCCGGCGAGCGATATCGCGCTTGCGGTCCTGTGACCAACTATCGGGCAAGCATTAACCCATTTCGACAGCCGTCGCCCCAAGTTCAGCAAGCCTCTCAGCCACACGCTCCGAAGCGGCGAGCGCCAGCATGATGACGAGATCGCCTTCCTCAGCCCATTCGAGCGCTGCATTCAGGGATTCGAGCTCTTCGTCGAAGTGAAGAATCGCGCTCTCCGCCATGCCCAGGCGCGTGAGTTCCCTGCGGATCACACCATAGACCTCCCCGGGTTCGCGGCCCCGATAGTACTCCGCAAGCTCCGAGACTATGACCCGATCCAGCCCAATGGCAAACGCGTCCTCGCTCAGCTCGGCAATGAGGCTATCCGGGCGGTCGCCCGCCTGACCGAAACACAGCACCCGCCGCTTTGCCGGGATAGCCCGGGCCATCGTGAACAGCGCCTGCATTGCGGCCGGGTTGTGCGCAAAATCGACCAACACCTTGCGGCCGTCGGCGTCATACAGGTTGCAGCGGCCCGGGTTGTCGGCCTGGGACATGCTGGTGAGTCCCGCGGCAATCTCGTCGAGGCTGGCACCGAGGCTGTAAGTCAGCGCCGCCGCCGCCAGCGCGTTGGCAATGTTGTGGCGCGCCGCCCCGTTCATCGCGATCGGAATTTCGGCCGCGCCGACGATCGGTTTGACCGACCCGTTCTCGCGCAGCATGAGTGTGTCGCCATCGAGTACGAAGGCGACACCGGACTTGCCCGGCAGCTTGTCGAGCGCCGCGGGCTCGAGCGCAAACCACACCAGCTCGCCCGGATAGTCTTGCGCCTTGGCGACCAGCCGCGGATCGTCGGCGTTGAGAATAAGCCGGCCTTCGTTACGCACCGCGCGGCTCACGATCCACTTGATGTCGAGCAGCTCGGCGAGCGTCTTCGAGCCGAAATCACCGAGATGATCCTCCGCAATATTCGTGATTAGCGACACGGTCGCGCGCTCCACGCCAAGACCGCGCCGCAGCAAACCGCCGCGCGCCGACTCGAGTATGCCGACGTCAACCTGCGGCTGCCTGAGCACGGCGCGCGCGCCGCCCGGTCCCGACCAGTCGCCGCGGTCGAGGACTTTGTCGTTTACCGCTATCCAGTCGGTCGAACTCAGGCCCACCGTCCGGCCGGCGGTGATCAGGATATGCTGCGCAAGCCGGACCGTCGTGGTCTTGCCGTTAGTGCCCGTGACGAGGCCGACGGGCACGTCGCGATACGCGCGCCAGTCGAGTTCGTCCGGGTTGGGCATCTCCGCTAACGGCCAGGTCGTCGAGAACCGCCCGAGACCGAGGGAAACCTCGTCGTCGTCCCACAGAAACGTGACGTCTTCCGCGCGCGCGCTCTTCTCTAGCTCCAGCAGCAGCGGGTTTACCTCGTCGGCGTGCGCCTCGCGCGCGCTGCGTAGCCCCTCTGCGTAGTCCGGCCGGTCTTCGCCCGTTAGTCCCGCAACCTCGGCAAACGCCCACTCGTTAATCATGCTGGCGGCGTATAGCGAGTCGATCGGCGCGGTAAACGCGAAGCTGGCACCGCCGGTCAGGTCGTGCCGGCGGAACTCGGGTTCGGGCCAGTCGAATTCCGTGAGCATGCGCCGCACGGCCGCTTCCCAGCGCGGCGCAAACGCGTCGAGTTCGGCCTTGCTGGCGGCTACATCCAGAATCGCCGCCGGGCCGTCGAACAGAAGGCTCGCGCCGGTCAGGCGCCGCGCATCAAGCATTTCCATGCATTCGGTCCCGGATTCGTCAACGGAGCTCAATCACTCTCTTCGTCGCTGCGCGCGATCCGCACGCCGCGCTCGTCGCTAATGATCTCGACATTGCTTTCGAATTTGAAGTCTTCCGTTTCGGGCAGTTCGATCGTCGTCGTCTTCTTCTGACCGACATCCTCCGCATGTGCCCCGGAATTGAAGTAAATGATCTGTTTCCAGGCCCGCTTGACGTTGTCGCCGAGGATTAGAACCAGATCGCCAGGCGCGGCGAGTTCGAGCGCATGCAGGGTCGCCTCCTGCTCATCGGCTACGACCTCGATACGGTCGGCATCCACCCCCTCCTCCAGCAACTTGTTCTTGAGCATGACCGCCACTTCGTCCGGGCCGCGCCCGCGCCGGTTGTCGTCGCAGCGGCAAATGTAGTGATCGAAATGACCCGCGGCCGTGGCCGCGACGTCGCGTATGTCCTCGTCACGCCGATCGCCCGGCGCTGCGAGCACGACGATGCGCCGGCCGTCGACGTCGAAGCGTTCGACCAGACCGCACATCGCTTTGACGGCCGCCGGGTTGTGCGCGTAGTCGAGAATCACGCGGAACGGATGCTCGTTGTAGATGTTCATGCGGCCGGGCGCCTGGAAGAAACTCGAGTCGAAAGTCCGAAGCCCGTGCCGGATGTCCTCGAGGCTAATCCCGAGGTTGTAGGCGAGCGCCGCGGCAAACATGGCGTTCTGCACGTTGTGCATTGCGCGGCCTTCGACCGTTGCGGGTATCAGGTGCGTCCACAGCAGCGGCGTATGGCTCTCGCTGTCGTAAATGGTCACCATGTGACCGTTCATACCTTGTTCAAGCACAAACGCCTGACCGCCGGCTTTGATGTGCTGTTTTACCAGCGGATGCGCCGGGTTCATCGTCACGTAGCAGAGCTTCTCGGCTTCGGTGTAATCCGCCATATTGAGACAATGCGGATCGTCGGCGTTCAACACGGCCGCATCCTGTGCAATCTCGATAGGAATACGTTTGACTTCGGCAAGCTGTTCCAGCGTATCTACGCCGCGCAGGCCGAGATGATCGGACGAGATGTTCAGCACGCAGGACACGTTGCAGGTACGGAAGCCGAGGCCGCTGCGCAGCATGCCGCCGCGGGCCACTTCCATGACCGCGGCGTCGACCGACGGATCGCGCAGAATGATGTTGGCCGCGACCGGGCCCGTCATGTCACCGGGCACCGACAGGTTGCCATCGATGTACACGCCGTCCGTCGAGGTAAAACCGACCGTCTTGCCCGACAGCTTGAGTATGTGCGCAAGCATGCGCGAGGTCGTCGTCTTGCCGTTGGTGCCGGTAATCGCCGCAATCGGAATCCGGCTCGGCGAGTCAGGCGGGAACAGCATATCGAGCACGGCGCCGCCGACGTCGCGCGGGGTGCCTTCGGACGGCGCCACGTGCATGCGGAAGCCAGGTCCGGCATTCACCTCGCAGATGCCGCCGCCGGCATCGCGATAGGACTCGGTAATGTCTTTGGTCAAGAAGTCGACGCCGCCAATGTCGAGCCCGATGGCCTTGATCGCGCGGATGGCCATCTCGCGATTGTCGGGGTGTATCGTATCGGTCACGTCGATCGCAGTACCGCCGGTCGAGAGGTTGGCGGTCGAGCGCAGATACACGACCTCACCGTCCGCCGGCACTGTGTCGCGGTCGTAGTCCAGCTTGCTGAGCAGCCGTTCCGCCTGATGATCGAATTCGAGGCGCGTCAGGACCTTCTCGTGACCGACGCCACGGCGCGGATCCTCGTTTACCTTCTCGACCAGCGCCTCGATCGTGTGCTTGCCGTCGCCGACCACATGGCCCGGCACGCGCTTCGCGGCCGCAATGAGCTTGCCGTCGATAACCAGCAGCCGGTGATCGAATCCTTCGATGTAGGATTCGACGACCACCGAGCGGCCGTGTTCGGACGCTTTTCTGAAACCGGCCTCGACCTCCTCGGGCGTTTTGAGATTGATCGCCACGCCGCGGCCGTGATTGCCCGCCAGCGGCTTCAGCACCACGGGATAACCGATACGCTCGGCCGCGCGCACGGCCTGCGATGTGGCGCGTACGATGTACTGCCGAGGCACGGGGAGGCCAAGATCGCGCAGGATGCTGTTGGTTTCCTCTTTGTCGGAAGCCAGCTCGACCGCAATGTTGCTCGTACGGCCCGTGGTGGTTGCCTGAATGCGCTGCTGATAGCGGCCGTGGCCGAACTGGACGAGGCTGTAATCGTTCAGCCGCAGCCACGGGACGTCACGCTCCTCGGCGGCGCGCACCAGCGAAGCCGTGCTCGGCCCGAGCGCCCTGCGCTGAGCGTAGCGAATGAAGCCGTCGCGTTCCTCGGCGAAGTCCCAGTCGGCGCCCGGGGCGTCGTCGGGACGGATGTTCTCCGGCAACAGACTGTGCAGGAGCTTGAGCGCAAGCTGCCCCGCTTCGAGGCCCACGGCTTTGTCCAGATACTGGAACACCATGTTGTAGTGGCCGGGCTGACCTTCGATCGACCGGGTGCGGCCGAAGGTAACCGGGGAGCCCGCCACGTTCTGCAGCTCGATCGCAACGTGTTCCATGACGTGGCCGAGCCAGGTGCCGTCGTCCTCGCGCAAACGGCGCACGAAGCCGCCGGACTCGCGGTACGAGCAACCGTGCTCGTGCAGGCCGGGCAATGCCTCGATCAGCGCACCGACGTACGCCTGGCCCAGGCGGCCGGTTGGCCACTCTTCCAGCACACCGAGATCCAGGACGTGCCGAATAACCGGAAAGTGGGCGTAGATCGACGGCCCTACATATACATTGCTGCTGACTATTTTCATTCTTCTTGTGCCCCTCTTGGCCAGCGCAATGTTGAGTGAAGCTCAGTCGGCGCTGGCCTCCCGAGTCTGAATCTGAAAACGGCCGCCTGCAACCAGAATGTGCAGCTTCACGCCCAGCAGGCTCACGGGTTCGCCGCGCCGCGCGCGGTCCATCGAGGAATAGCTCAGATTGGTAGGATCGATGACGGTAATGCCGCCGGAGCCGACCACTTCGAAGTCGTCGCCGGGACGAATAAACGCCGCCGTGTCCTCGTCCAGCCCGATTCCGACCGCAAAGGGATTGTAGGCCAGCGCCGTGAGCAAACGGCCCAGCCGGTCGCGCTGCCGGAAGTGCTGGTCGATGATGAACTTGTTGGTCAGACCGAGGCCGGGCGCCATCGTCACCATGTCGGGCCGCGGCGTCGAGCCCTCGTTGCCGCCGGCGATCATGTGCTCGGGCATGAACGCGGCGCCGGCGGAGGTGCCCGCGACGTGCATGCCGGCCGCGTTGCGCCGGCGAATCCGGGTCGCCACCTCCGTGCCCCCGAGCGTGGTGGACAGGCGCAGCTGATTGCCGCCGGTCATGAACACGCCGTCCGCCTTGTCGATGTAATCGAGATCGGCGCCGTGCTGGCAGTCCTCGCGGGTCTCGAACCCGAGCACGCGCGCATGCCGGACCCCCAGCCTGCGGAACAGTTTTTCGTAGTTGCGGCCCGTGTCTTCGAGCTCCGACGCCGTTGGAATGATACCGATGCGGGAGGTCTTGCCCCCGCAGATATCGACGAAGCGGTCGAGAATCTCGGGATTGTTGAGTTTTTCCTCGCCGCCGCCAATCGGAATGACATAGCCGCGGTCGGTGTTTTCGCTTTTTGCTGCAGGGCTCATACGCCGTTCTTGTTGCTCGCTGTGGTCTTGCTGGTAAGTGTTCGGTGCGTGCCGGCCGCTATTCGAAGGTGCCGCTGACCTGCTGTGTGCCGTTTCTCACGTGCCATACGCCGCCCGCCATAACGTCGCTGATGCGGTGCTCGTCGTCGAACACGACGAAGTCCGCACGCGCGCCCGCGCGAATCCTGCCGCGATCCTTGAGCCGCAGCAGCGCGGCCACGTTGCTGGTGAACGCCGGCAGCGCGTCTGCAAGCGGCACGCCTGCGCGCAGCAATTCCGCCAGCGTGTCGGGCAGGCTGCCGGGATGACCAATCTCCATCCGGGTCAGCACACCGTCCGCATCGAACTCCGGCAGACAGCCGCCGCCGTCGGAGCTTACGGTTATACGGTCCGCGGGCGCATCCGATTCGAGATAGCGCGAGAGCGCCGCAGCCGCCGGTATCGACGGATCCTTGTCCGCGACATCGTAAGCCGTAACGTCGATCGTGGACCCGGTGCGAGCGAGCGCAAGCGCCTCCTCGAAGAGTTCGGGCTTGCGGTTGACGTGGGTTGGATTGAACACGCGGGGCGGCAGCTCACTCGTCTTCAGCGCCTCGCGTACGAGTTCGAGCCCGCGATCCCCGTCGCCCAGGTGCAGATGCAGAATCCCGGCCTTGCCCGTCATGATGCCCGCAACGTGAGCCTCGCTCGCGAGCTTCAGCAGTTCGTCGAGCGTCGGCTGGCTCGAGCGATGATCGCTGACGGCCACTTCGCCCACGCCGATAATCGGATCGACGTACACGATGTCGCGGCGCACGCTGCCGGTCAGCGTAACCGGCGGCACGTGGTAACCCCCGCAGTGACACCAGGCGCCGATGCCCTCTTCGCGCAACGCGTATGCGGCGGCGACCAGCCCGGCGGTATCGCGGGTAATGTCGTCGGTGCCCAGCACGCCGACGACACTGGTTACCCCCGCCGCCGTAAACCGCGACAGCGGTACGGGCGGCACGCGGCTGGAAAATCCGGACTCACCGCCACCGCCGGTCAGGTGCGCATGGCCGTCTATGAACCCGGGAAGCAGGCGGCGCCCCTCCAGATCGACACTTTCGACGGCTGCCGTTACGGGCGCCGAGCCGGGCTTACCCAGCCAGACTATCTGGCCGCCCGCCACGAGCAGATCGCAGATTTGCAAAGGCTCGGGCGCGTACACGTTTGCGTTGGACAGCTTCAGCAGCATGCGATCGATCGGGCAAAAAAGGCGGCTAGTGTACACGAGGGTCAGGCACCTCGCGTACACTAGCGCGATGAAAGATTTACCTCGCTCGATGCAAGATCCGTCTGGCGCAACGAAAGGCATACCGCTCGGAAAAACTTCCGACTATCCAAAGGCATACTCGCCCGACGTGCTATACCCGATTGCCCGCGCGGAGAATCGGGCACGGCTCGGGCTGGGAGATATCCTGCCGTTCCACGGCACGGACCTGTGGACCGCGTGGGAACTCACCTGGCTCACGCCGTCCGGAAAACCGGCCGTAGCCGCAGCGGAGATCGGGGTGCCGGCCGATTCGCCAAATATTATCGAGTCCAAATCGCTCAAACTCTATCTGGGCGCGCTTGCCATGACGACCGTGCAGGGTGAACAGGAGCTGATCGCGCTGCTTCGTAAAGACCTCTCGGCCGCCGCCGGGGCGCCGGTGTCGGTCGCCCTGGGCTACGGCGCGCCCGTCGAGGCGCTGCCCGGCGAAACGCTGGACAACGAAGAGGTCGACTGTTCGGCCTACTCGGTCGACGCCGGCCTGCTGCACGCCGAAGACACGCGCACGGTTACCGAAACGGTACACAGCCAGCTACTGCGCAGTCTCTGCCCGGTAACGGCCCAGCCCGACTTCGGCAGCGTCACGATTCGTTACCGCGGTCCGCGGATCGACCGGGCGGGACTGTTGCGCTACATCGTGTCGTTCCGTGAGCACAACGACTTTCACGAAGCCTGCGTGGAGCGCATGTTCATGGACATCAAGACGCGCTGCCGGACGGAGCGTTTGAGCGTTTACGCACGCTATTTGCGGCGCGGCGGCCTCGACATCAATCCTTTCCGCTCCGATTTCGAGCCGGCGCCGGAGAACGCGCGGCTCTGGAATCAGTAGCAAACCCCTTAGCGGGTCTCGAGATCCTCGGCATCGAGTTCGTGACCCCAGCCCTGCTTGGCCTGCAGATAGCGGCGGTTGCTTTCGTTCACTCCGGCCACATGCTTGATCGGCGTAACGTCGGCAACGCCGAAACTCTCGAGATCGCGCACCTTCTTGGGGTTGTTGGTTAGAAGACGAATCGGACGCTCGCCGGCAAAGTGTTTGAGCAGCGCCGCGGCGTCGCTGAAATCGCGGCTGTCGTCGGGCAGCCCCAGCGAGCGGTTCGCCTGGTAGGTGTCTTCGCCGGCATCCTGCAGAATGTAGGTCGCGGCTTTCGCCCACAACCCGATTCCGCGGCCTTCGTGGCCTGACATGTAGATCAGCAGGCCGCCCTGCTCGTCGCCGTCGATGCGCGCCAGCGCGGTTTCGAGCTGCGGTCCGCATTCACAGCGTTCTGAACCGAAGACGTCGCCCGTCAGGCAGCTCGAATGCACCCGCACCAGCGGCGCGGTCCACACCGCACTGTCGCCGATCACCAGCACGCTGTTGACAGCCATCGACGACGCCAGACCGGCGAACAGCGCCTGCGAATTGTCCTCGCGCAGTTCCTCCGCCAGCTTCTCGAGCTTCTCGAGTTCCGTATTCCGCACGCAGGCGTACCAGTCGACGCTCTGCCGCCGGCCGTTGACGTTCAGCGGCAGGCCAATCGGCCCGAGGATACTAATGGTGCCGCCGGCACTGGCCGGCGCGTCGATGGCGACGCGGTGACCGTCGCGGTCGATACGCTTGAGCTTGCCCGCCGCGAGCAGGCGCTCACGTACACCGGGATCCAGATAGGTAAACATGGCGCGGATTATGAACGCATGACCGTTCGAAATCTGCACCCCCCTTGCTGACCAAAGAGTCATTAAGGTACACTGCTGACCAATCAGTCAGTAAGAGATGCATATGACACCGCCCCGCTACCAGCGCCGCAAGGAAGACCGGCCCGCCGAAATCACGGCGGCAGCCTTCGAAACCTTCGCCGAAAAAGGCTACGCGAATGCCCGGGTCGAAGAAGTTGCGCGCCGGGCCGGCGTCAGCAAAGGGCTCTTGTATCTGTATTTCAAAACCAAGGAGGAGCTCTTCAAGGCGGTCATTCGAAGCGTTGTCCTGCCGCGCGTAGACGGTCTCTTGAGACAGGTCGAGGATCGGTCCAAGAGTCCTACCGCGTTTATTCGCGGACCGGTCAGAGAGTTCATGCAGCAGCTGCCGGGCTCGCCGGTCGCGGTGATCATCAAACTCATGTTGACCGAGGGCTCCCGGCACCCGGACCTGGTCGAATTCTATTGGGACAACGTCGCGTCGCGCGGCCTGGAGGCGCTGCGCACGCTACTTAAACGCGGGATTGCCAACGGCGAGTTCCGCGAGACGCGGCTGGCGGAGTTCCCCCACCTCGTGATTGCCCCGGTGGTCATGGCCGTGATCTTCCGTCTGCTCTTCCAGCAGCAGACGCTCGACAGCGACGCACTGATCGACACGCATATCGAGATTCTGCTCGAGCATCTTGCCGCCGAGCCGGAGGGCAGCCCGTGAGGCCCGTCACCCTGCTGCCGTTTGCGCTCATGCTTCTGGCGTGTGACGACGCCGGCGAGACCAACCGGATTGTCGGCGAACTCGCGTCCGACCGCATCGAACTCGTCGCCGAGAGCGCGGAACCGATCACACAAATCTGGATTGCGGAAGGCGCCGCGGTCAAGGCCGGCGATCTTCTGGTCTCCCAGGACCCGACTCGAACCGCCGCGCGCCTGCACGAGGCCGAAGCCGCGCTCAGGGAAGCTCTGGGCCGGCTGGACGAACTCGTGCGCGGACCGCGTTCCGAGCGAATTGCCGCCGCGCGCGCGAGTCTCGACGGCGCCGAGAAGGATCTTGTATTCCGGCAGGCCGAATACGAACGTACGCGGGAAGTCGCGGCGAGGGATCTCGCCTCGCCGGAAGCCCTCGACCGGGCGAAGGCTGAGCTGGACGCAGCGGTTGCGGCCGTGGATCTGCGCCGCGCCGAACTCGCGGAGCGGCTCTCCGGAACGACCGTGGAAGAGCTGACTCAGGCCGAAGCCTCTGTCGAACAGGCTCGCGCCAGGCGCAATGCCGCACAGGTCGATCTCGAGCGGCTCGAGATCCGTGCACCCGTCGACGGGATTGCCGACAGCCGGCTGTTCGAGACCGGCGAACGGCCGGCGGCCGGCCAACCGGTCCTCGTCCTGCTCGCCGGAAATCAGGTGCATGCGCGGGTGTACGTCCCCGAACGTCTTCGCGTTCGGGTACAGCCCGGCAGCAGGGCCACGCTGTACGTTGACGGCTATGCGGCACCGCTCGCCGGCACAGTCCGCTGGGTCGCAAGCGAAGCCGCATACACTCCCTACTACGCACTGACCGAACACGACCGCGGCCGCCTGAGTTACGCCGCAAAGATCGACATTGACGATGTCATCGAGCGGCTGCCGGACGGCGTTCCGCTCGAAGCCGAGCTGCACCTCGACGCGGGTGCTCTGCCGTGAGCGATGCGTATGCGATCGAGGCGCGAGGGCTGAGCAAGCATTTCGGTTCGCTCGTGGCGGTGGACAAACTGGACTTAGCCGTTCCTCGCGGCCGTATCTACGGTTTTCTCGGACCGAACGGCTGCGGCAAGTCAACGACGATTCGCATGCTCTGCGGCCTGCTCACGCCCACCGCCGGCACGGCGACGGTGCTCGGCATCGACGTCCCTGGCGATGCAGCGACACTCAAAGCGCGCATTGGCTATATGACGCAGAAATTTTCGCTATTCGGTGACATGAGCAACGACGAGAACCTGCAGTTCATCGCCGAGATTTACTCCTACCCGCGGCGCGACCGCAGGCGACGTATCGATGAGCTGCTCGAACGCTACGACCTTGCCGACCGGCGCAAGCAGCTTGCCGGGACGATGAGCGGCGGCCAGAAGCAGCGCCTCGCTCTGGCCTGTGCCGTGCTGCACAAGCCCGATCTGCTGCTGCTCGACGAGCCGACGAGCGCGGTCGATCCGCAGAGCCGACGGGATTTCTGGGCAAAGCTGTTCGCACTCGCCGAGGCCGGCACGACAATCCTCGTGTCGACGCACTACATGGACGAGGCGGAACGCTGTCATCGGCTGGCGATACTGGACCGCGGCGTCAAGGTTGCCGACGGGACCCCGCAGGAACTGAAAGACGATACGGGGATGCACGTGGTCGAAGTGCTCGCCGACGATCCTTTTGCCGCGCAGAATGTCGTCAGCGCCGTGCCCGGCGTGGTCAGCGTCACACAGTTAGGTATTCGGCTGCGGATACTAATACCGGATTCGATCGCCGAACCGGCCGAACGCATCGCGGCACAACTCGAGGCGGCGGGGATACCGGCCAGCACCGCGCTCACGAGCGCGGGACTCGAGGACGTATTCGTCGCCGTGACGCTGAAACCAAAGCAGGCCGCCGCATGAACAGTCTTTCCCGCCTGAGCGCAATCGTCCGCAAGGAAGTCCGGCAGCTCAGCCGGGATCGCCTGACTTTCGGGATGGTCGTCGGCCTGCCCATCATCCAGATGCTGCTGTTCGGGTTCGCGATCAACACTGACGTGCGCAACCTCAAGACCGCTGTTGCCAACGAGGCCAATACGCACCTGTCGCGCGAGTTCATTGCACATCTCGGACAAAGCCAGGTGGCGGACATACGCTATCGCGTCGCCTCGCCGGCGGAACTCACGGAACTCCTTAGGCGCGGCCGCATATCGATGGGTGTGCACATTCCGCACGACTTCGACCGCCGGGTGGTGGACAGCGATCGCGCCGCGGTACAGATTCTGGTCGACGGCAGCGATCCGACCATACTGGGGGTCGCGAATCAGCTGCGCTCGATGCCGATCGGCTTTGACTCCGCCCTCGCAACCCCGGCTGCCGCAGCAGCCGTCGCGGTACGGCCGTTTTACAATCCGGAACGCCGCACTCCGGTGAATATCGTACCTGGCCTCATGGGCATTATTCTAACTATGACGATGATGCTGTTTACGGCCGTGGCGATCGTCCGCGAGCGCGAACGCGGCAACCTCGAACTCCTGATCAACACACCGGTCAGCTCCGCGGAACTCATGATCGGCAAAGTCATCCCTTACATACTGATAGGCATGCTGCAGCTGGCGCTGATCCTCGGTGTAGGCGAGCTGTTATTCGATGTGCCGGTACGCGGCAGTATCGTGGATCTTTATCTGGCAGCCTCGCTCTTCATTGCAGCGAATCTGGCACTGGGCCTGCTCATCTCGACGCTGGTCAAGACTCAGTTCCAGGCCATGCAAATGACCGTGTTTGTCCTGCTGCCTTCGATCCTTTTGTCCGGCTTCATGTTTCCTTTCGACGGCATGCCGCGCTTCGCTCAATGGCTGGGAGAACTGCTGCCGAATACGCACTTCATCCGGCTGACGCGCGGCATCATGCTGCGGGAGGCGAGCATCGCGGAACTGTATCCCGCCGTTATTGCCCTCGCCGTGTTTACGACGGTTGCGATGACGCTCGCGGCTTCCCGTTTCAGCAAAAGACTCGACTAGCTCCACGCGGCTTTCCGTCGCCTGCACACCGGCGCCCGACAACCGATTTGCGAAGCTGCGCCCGATGCGACGGCGGCCCCTTGTATGTAGATACCGCAATTCTCCGTTAGTCAATTCGAAATTACCGTGTTTGTGTCTCTCAAAACGCTTAGCCATAATCCTTACTGGTAATTTCGCGCGATCCATGCGCTGAACCAAGGGCGTGCCAACCATGTACACGGAACAGTCCGAAGCCAGGGTTTTCATCGTCGATGACGATGCGTCCATCCGCGTCGCCATGCAGGCGCTCATGGAATCGGTCGATCTGCCGCACGAGATCCTTGCCAGCGCGGACAACTTCCTGGAGAAGTACGGCGACGATCCGAAACCGGGCTGTCTGGTACTCGATATCCGGATGCCGGGGCTCGGCGGTCTCGAGCTGCAGGACGAGCTCCTGAAGCGCGGCAACTCGATGCCGATCATTTTCATCACGGGCCACGGCGACGTACCGATGGCGGTCGAAGCAATGCAAAAAGGCGCCGTAGACTTTATCCAGAAGCCGTTCCGCGATCAGGAGTTATTGGACCGGGTACACCTTGCGCTACGGACCGACGAGGAAAGACGCACAGAAGCGCGGCGCGTCGACGAGGTCAGGAGCCTCGTCGAACGGCTGACTCAGCGTGAGCGGGAAGTATTCGATCTGGTCGTCACCGGCAAACCGAACAAAGTCATCGCCTACGAACTCGGCGTCAGCCAGCGCACGGTGGAAATTCACCGCGCGCGCGTCATGGAGAAAATGAAGGCCCGCTCGCTCGCCGATCTGGTACGTATGCAGCTTGCCTGCGCCGACTGACATACGACGCAGGATAAGGTTCGCCAGGAGCGCTCACCAGGAACATTCACGAGAAACGCTCCGCCTCGTTGGCGCAATCGATACAGCGTTCTGCAAACGGGGTAGCAGTGAGCCGCGCCGACGGGATCGCTTCTCCGCAGTCAAGACATTTGCCGAAATCGCCGTTTGCGATCCGCTCGAGCGCCGCGGTGATGCGGCTTAGTTCCTCGGTCGCCTCGTTGCCGAGCGCATCGACAACTTCCTGGTCTTCCAGCTCTTTGGCCATTTCGGCCGAGTCCGCATTGAATCCACGCCGAACGTTCGCCTTGATTCGCTCGAGCCGCTCCTCCAGCAGCGCTTTCTGAGCCTCCAGCTCCCTTTTTGCGTCGGCGACACCCATTTCCTGCATGCTGACCTCACGCTCAGACTATCGTCTGCACGATAAAGCCGCGTTGCCTCTCCCGAAATCCGTAGTTTCACCTACGACTTTGTAGGTAATAACCGAGAGTGTCTAGTGGTGTCGCCTGATACAGCGTTGCATTCGACGGACCTATTCTGATTGTCTCCCAGCGCCGTCTGCTTCGTCTCACAACAAACCCAGCGGGTACCGTCATGCAAAACATTGCCAAGATCCTCGCGGTCATCGATCCGACGGTCGAGGACCAGCCTGCACTGCGAAGGGCCGCCGATCTGGCCAGGGCTGCCGACGCTGAACTGGAACTGCTCGTTTGCTACTACAACGAATACCTGAGCGGTGACCGGCTTTTCGACTCGCCGTCTCTTGCCAAGGCCCGCGCCGAAGTCATGGCGAACCACGAGAAGCACCTTGAAACGCTGGCCGAGCCGGTGCGCGACAGCGGGGTTGTCGTCAAGACGTCGGCCATTTGGGATCACCCGCTGTACGAAGGCGTCGTGCGGCACGCGGTGGAGTCAGGGGCCAACATCGTCTTCAAGGATACCCACGGTCACTCGGCCGTTACGCGCGCTTTGCTGTCGAATACGGACTGGAACCTCATCCGGACGTGCCCGGTGCCGCTGTGGCTGGTCAAGCCCGGCGATATCGCCGACGAACCGGTATTCCTGTCGGCGATCGACCCGATGAACCGTCACGACAAGCCCGCCGCGCTCGACGATGAAATCATCAAGACGGCGGACGGGCTCGCGCAGAGCCTTGGCGGCGAGATATACGCCTTCCACAGCTACGACCCGCAGATAGCCGTCGCGACCGCAACGGCCAACGCGTACATCCCCGTCTCGCTGCCGTTCGACGAAATCGAGCAGCAAATGCGCGAGGATCACGAAAAGCGGTTCCGCGAGATCGTCGACTTTCATCACATCGATCCGGACAAGGCGATCCTTGCGTCGGGCGTGACACATGAAGAACTGCCGCGCGTGGCGACCGAGATCGACGCCTCGGTGGTCGTGATGGGCGCCGTTGCGAGAAACCGCTGGAAACGGCTGTTCATCGGCGCAACCGCCGAACGAACGCTCGAACACCTGCCCTGCGATCTTCTGATCGTAAAGCCGGACTGGTTCCAGACGCCGGTCGATCTGGAGAAGCACGAAGCGGCCTAGTGGGCTGCTCGATGAATTCCTGCACTTTCAGAGCCGCACGGATTTACCGCTCGGCGTAAAAAGAGACTACACTTTCGCCTGTGCAGCTCAGTCTCGGGCGACAAGGCAATGTTCTCTTACACACTGATCAAGACGATTCACGCGCTGACGGCGCTCATAAGCATTGCGGGTTTTCTGCTGCGAGGCTATTGGATGCTGACCGCCAATCCGATGCTGCAGGCGAAGCTGACCCGCGTGCTGCCGCATGTCGTCGACACGCTGTTCCTGCTGACAGGGATCGTTCTTCTTATTCAGCTTGGCGGCAGTCCGCTGACCCAGACCTGGATGCTCCTCAAGATAGGCGGACTGGTGGTGTATATCGTGCTCGGTACGATTGCCATCAAACGCGGCAGGACGCTCGCAATACGAACGACGGCCCTCATCGCTGCGCTGCTCGTGTTTGCCTATATCTACGGTATCGCCCTGTCGAAGTCCGCCGCAAGCTGGCTACAGCTTGTCTAGATTGAGACAGGTTCCGGTTGCCTCAATCGCGCGGCACGACGCCGGTTTCAACCGCGCGACGCGCTGACGTCAACAGACGATCGGTATCGACTGGCTTGGATAACAGCGTGCAGTTATCCAGCAGCCGCGCGTCCTTGACGACCTTGGACGTGTCACCGCTAACGATAAATGCGGGAATGGTCGCGTCGTAGTATTCGCGTATCGCCGCAACGGCCTCCACCCCGGTGGAGTCATCAAGCAGATGGTAGTCGGAAACGATCAGGTCGGGCTCGGTATCGAGATGCCGCACGAGCGCCTCTACCTCACGCACTGACGCAGCCGTCGCTACCTCGAAGCCCTCTGCCTCGAGCAGCAGTTCCCAGGCGTGTGCGACGTTGACGTCGTCCTCGATCAGGACGAGCAACCCGCTGGCATCTTCTGCATGGACGAGGTCTTCATCCTCGTCGTCCGGCGCAGTCTGCTCCGCGGCGAGCGGCAGCCATAAAGAAAAGCAGGAGCCTTTGCCCGGCGTGGACTCGACGCGCAGCGGGTGATCCAGCAGTTCGCCCAGACGTTTGACGATGGCCAGGCCCAAGCCGAAGCCCTCTTTGCTCGAGGTCTGCGTATGACACTGATAAAACTCGGTAAAGATCGACTCCAGCTGATCCGCCTCAATGCCGATACCCGTATCGGTCACATCGATCCGGCACAAATCGCCGTGCGCCGCCGCCGAAAACGTAACGCTGCCCTGGCTGGTATAGCGAATGGCATTCGAAACGAGGTTCTGAATGATCTCGGCGAGCAAATTAGGGTCGCTCCGCACGCAGACGCTGCAGGGCTCGGCGTGAAACTCGAGCCCCTCCTGACTCGCCTGACGACCGAATTCCGCCGCGAGGCGGTCGACGAGCCGCTGCATCGGGAACTCCTCGATCTCGGGCGTTACCTTGCCCGCATCGAGCCGGCTGATATCGAGCAGCGAATTCAGCAGGTTGGTCATCGCCGTTAACGAGTGATCCTGGCTCTCGATCATTCCCAGCGCCTTCGGATCTTTCACGGTCCGGCGCAGCGCTCCGTTGAGCAGGCTCAAGGCCTGGACCGGCTGCCGCAAATCGTGGCTTGCGGCTGCGAGAAAGGCGCTGTTGGCCTTGTTCGCCCGCTCCGCGGTCTCGCGCGCGGCGTGTATCTCGGCTTCGAGCTGCTTACGTTCGGTTACGTCGCGGATAACGCTCGAAACGAAACGCCCGACGCTGGTCGTGACCGGCGACAGGCTGATCTCCACCGGAAACTCGGAACCGTCGCGGCGCAGCGCGTAGAGGTCGAGACCGACGCCCATGGGGCGCAGAGTAGGCGCCTCGGCGTAGCCTTTTCTGTGCTGCTGGTGCCGCATGCGCAAACGCACGGGCAGTAAGACCTCGACCGGCCTGCCGAGCAGCTCGTCGCGTTCGTAGCCGAACATCTCCTCAGCCCGGTAATTGACCACGGCAATCGTGCCCTGCTCATCGATGATGACCATGGCGTCCGGGGCTGACTCCAGCAACGTCCGGAAGAACGTACTGGTGTCGCTGAGTCTCTGCGAGGGCGCTGAACTGCTCAAGAAACTAAACATCGATTACGGACTGACGGCCAGTATAGCTGAAGATAGGAGTCCGAAGATGCTCTCAAAGCGACTCGTAAACCATACGTAACCTCACGTATAGGTCCGCCCGGTGGAGGTTGCTAGGCTTCCTTCTGGGCGCGGTGCGGCAGTGCAGCATGAGCGTGCCGGGGACTAAACCCGGGCGGTGTGCGCCATAAGAAAAATCTCGGCTATTCAATACCTTAGGCGGCCCGTAAAGCAACCAGCGATGCGCAAGAACAAGACCAACGGGCCGCAGGCAGCCTGCCTGCCAGAGAGCAAACCGGCCGCAAGAACATCTATTAACCCGACGAGTAAGGGGTAGTCCCTTGGATACGAAAGCACAGTACAACGATACCGTTGTGCGTCAGTTCGCGATAATGACCGTGGTCTGGGGCGTGGTCGGCATGCTGGTAGGCGTTTTTATCGCCGCACAGCTCATCTGGCCGGCGCTCAACTTCGATCTGCCGTTCCTGACGTTCTCCCGGCTGCGGCCACTGCACACGAATGCGGTGATTTTCGCGTTTGGCGGCTCCGCACTGTTCGCGACTGCCTACTACGTGGTGCAGCGCACCTGTCATGCCCGGCTCGCGTTCGACAAGCTGGCCGCGTTTACGTTCTGGGGCTGGCAACTAATCATTGTCCTCGCCGCGATCACACTGCCGCTCGGGATCACCCAGTCGAAAGAATACGCCGAACTCGAGTGGCCGATCGATATCCTGATTGCGGTCGTCTGGGTTGCCTTTGCCATTGTGTTCTTCGGCACGATCTACAAGCGCCGTATCAAGCACATCTACGTTGCCAACTGGTTCTACGGCGCGTTCATCATTACGGTCGCGATCCTGCATATCTTCAACAACCTGTCGATGCCGATCTCGCTGACCAAGTCCTACCCGATCTACTCGGGCGTGGTCGACGCGATGATGCAGTGGTGGTACGGCCACAACGCAGTCGGCTTCTTCCTGACCGCGGGTTTCCTTGGAATGATGTACTACTTCGTGCCGAAGCAGGCGGGACGTCCAGTGTATTCCTACCGGCTGTCGGTCGTGCACTTCTGGTCGCTGATCGCTGTGTACATGTGGGCGGGGCCCCATCATCTGCACTACACCTCGCTGCCGGACTGGGCGCAAACGCTCGGCGCGGTCTTTTCGATCGTGCTGCTCGCACCGAGCTGGGGCGGCATGATCAACGGCATCATGACGCTCTCGGGCGCGTGGCATAAGCTGCGCAACGACCCGATCCTCAAGTTCATGATCGTCGCCCTGTCCTTCTACGGCATGTCGACCTTCGAAGGTCCCATGATGTCGATCAAGACGGTCAACGCTCTGTCCCACTACACGGACTGGACCATTGGCCACGTGCATTCCGGTGCGCTCGGCTGGGTAGCGATGATGACGATGGGCTCTCTGTACACGCTCATCCCGCGGCTCTGGAACCGCGAGGGCATGTACTCGACCAAGCTGATCGACATTCACTTCTGGACCTCGACCATTGGCGTCGTGCTGTATGCGGTATCCATGTGGATCGCCGGCGTGACCCAGGGTCTCATGTGGCGCGCGGTGAACGACGACGGCACGCTGACTTACGCTTTCATCGAAAGTCTGAAAGCTACCTACCCGTATTACGGCCTGCGCCTGCTCGGCGGTGTGATCTTCTTCGCGGGCATGCTGATCATGGTCTACAACGTCTACATGACGGTGCGCGAACAGAAGCCCAAGCCGGTCGCTGTTCTCGAGCCGGCTACCAGGAGTTAGCAGCATGCGTCACGAAACGATTGAAAAAAGCGTCAACCTGATGATGGTGCTGATCGTCCTGGCGGTCAGCGGCGGCGGCCTGATTGAGCTCGTCCCGCTAATGCTGTCGCCCGAGGTCACTGAGCCGGCGGAAGGCATCGAGCCCTACCCGCCGCTGCGTCTCGCCGGCCGCGACGTCTACGTCCGCGAAGGTTGTTACAACTGCCATTCGCAGATGGTGCGGCCGTTCCGCAGCGAAACCGAGCGCTACGGCCCTTACTCGATCGCGGGCGAATCCGTGTACGACCGGCCGTTCCAGTTCGGCTCCAAGCGCACGGGGCCGGATCTGGCCCGTGTCGGCGGCCGTTACAGCGACGAGTGGCAGTACGTGCATCTCATGAACCCGCGCGACGTCGTGCCGGAATCGAACATGCCCGCGTACCCGTGGCTCGCCGAACGCACGCTCGACCCGGAACTCGTCGCAACCAAGATGCGGCGCCTGAGAATGCTCGGCGATCCGTATACCGACGAGCAGATTGCGGGTGCAGCGGCGGAGGTCGAAGGTAAGACCGAGATGGACGCCATCATTGCCTATCTGCAGGGCCTCGGCACCAACCCGAGAGTGAGGCGGTAGACACGATGCTAAGCATAGACATCAACGATATACGCAGCCTCGTTCTGGTCGCCGCCTTCTTCGGGTTTATCGGCGTCTGGATCTGGGCCTGGCGCAAGGAACGCAAAACGGACTTCGACGAATCCGCCAACCTGCCTCTGGAAGAAGATACGCCCGCTTCCGACGGCTACTCAACGAACAATAGCTGGGAGAAACCATAATGCCCACGTTCTGGCACATCTACATTGCGGCGGGCACGCTCGTAACGATCGTGTTTTGTGGCTGGCTGGTTGCCTGGTCCGCGAAACAGGGCCCGCAGAACAAGGGGGACGACGACCTCGTTGGCCACGTCTGGGACGGTGATCTCGAGGAATGGAACAACCCGCTGCCGAGATGGTGGCTGTATCTGTTTTTCCTGACGATCTTCTGGGGGCTGGCCTACCTCGTCGCCTATCCGGGCCTCGGCGGTTACCAGGGCTTGCTCGGCTGGTCCTCCAGCGGGCAATACTACGAAGAAGTCGATGCCGCGGCCGCCAGGTACGAGCCGATCTACGAGCAGTTTGCCGCGATGGAGTGGGACGAACTCGTCGCCCATCCGGAAGCGCAGCAACTCGGCGCGAGCCTCTATGCCAGCTATTGCACAACCTGTCACGGCTCGGACGCCCGGGGCGCCAAAGGCTTCCCGAATCTGGCCGATGACGACTGGATCTGGGGCAACAGCGAACAGCAGATCACGGTCTCGATTCTGAACGGCCGGAACGCCGTAATGCCGGTACTGACACCGGCGCTCGGCGGCGATGAAGGCGTTAACAACATGATCGGCTACGTGCGCTCGCTGTCGGGTCTGGTCGAGGCCGATGCCGCGGCCCAGGGCTCACAGCCCATGTTCGTCGCCCTGTGCAGCGCCTGCCACGGCGTCGAGGGCAAGGGCAACGTGCTGCTCGGCGCACCGAACCTGACGGACGACGTGTGGCTGTACGGTTCCTCGGAAGAGGATGTCCGGCAGACGATCGTGAACGGCCGTAACGGTATAATGCCGGCACACGGCGAACTGCTGGGCGAAAACCGCACGAAGATTCTCGCAGCCTACGTTCGCAGCCTGTCGCTCGGCGCTGACGCGGCGAGTGGAACGCCCTGAGCGGCGCCTTGTCGAAACACCGGATGCAATGATCAGCGAAGAATACCGCGGTGCGCGGAAGTGGAGTCGAAACCGGCAGGCGGTCGCGATCGTCGTCTGGATTTCGTTTCTCTCGGCCGCGATTGGCACCATGGTGTTCTTTGCGCTGTTCGATCCGGTCGATCTGAGCGGCATCTTCCGGCCGGATCAGCACGTCAGTCGAGACGCCGGCTATGCCGTCGGTTTCTTCTTTTTCTGGGTCCTTACGACAGCGTGTTCGGGCGTTACGGCCTGGCTGGTTCGAACGGCCCCCAAACGCGATCGTAAACGCAAGCAACAAGACGCCTGATGGCCACGAATCCGAAGAACGTCGCACCCGGCGCGCAGCCGGTTTACGAGAGCGCCGAGAAGATCTACCCGCGCGAGATGAAGGGGCGCTACGCCACCTTTAGCCAGTGGTCCACGATCGCCCTGCTCGGCCTGTTTTACCTCGTGCCGTGGCTGCAATGGAGCGGACGCCAGGCTTTCCTGTTCGACCTGCCGGAGCGCAAGTTCTATTTGCTGGGCCTGACCTTGTGGCCACAGGACTTTCCGTTCCTCGCCGTGCTTCTGATCATCGCGGCAATCACGCTGTTTTTCTTCACGGCGCTCGCGGGCCGGCTGTGGTGCGGCTTTGCCTGCCCACAGACCGTCTGGACCGAAGCCTTCATCTGGATGGAGCAGTGGACCGAGGGCACGCGTTCGCAGCGCATGAAGCTCGACAAGGCCCCGATGAGCTGGAACAAGTTCCGGCGCAAGTTCGCCAAGCAGTTCCTCTGGATTACCTTCTCGCTATGGACCGGCTACACCTTTGTCGGCTACTTCACGCCCATTCGCGAGTTCGGTCTCGAACTCATTGGTTTGCAGGTAGGCGGCTGGGCGCTGTTCTGGACGCTGTTCTATGGCTTTGCGACCTATGGCAACGCCGGTTACATGCGCGAGCAGGTCTGTAAATACATGTGTCCCTATGCGCGCTTCCAGAGCGCAATGTTCGACAAGGACACGCTCATCATTTCTTACGACGAAGCGCGCGGCGAGCCGCGCGGAGGCCGCAAGCGCCAGGTCGATTACAAAGCCCAGGGGCTGGGCGACTGCATCGACTGCACGCTGTGCGTGCAGGTCTGCCCGACCGGGATCGACATTCGCGACGGCCTGCAGTACGAGTGCATCGCCTGCGGCGCCTGCGTGGATGCCTGCAACTCGGTCATGGACAAGATGAATTACCCGCGCGGCCTGGTCCGCTTCACCACCGAGCATGCGCTCAAAGGCGAGGAAACGCGCATCCTGCGGCCACGGACGTTTGTGTACGCGGGCCTGCTGACCGTGCTGATACTGGGCCTCGTCACGTCGATGGTGATGCGTACACCCGTCATTCTCGACGTCATTCGTGACCGCAACGCCCTGTACCGCGAACTGCCCGCGGACATGATCGAGAACATCTATACGATCAAGCTGATCAATCAGACCAACGATGCGCGCGAATTTGTCCTGACCGTTGACGGCCTGCCCGGCCTGGAACTCGACGGCGTGCCGGACAGGATTCTGGTCGAAGGCGGCAACGTGCTGTCACTACCCGTTCGCGCGCGCGCCAGTCGTGACGAAGCCCGCGGCAGCCGCGAAATTGCCTTCACGGCAACGCCCACGGACAACACCGAGGATCGCCGCGTTTCGGAAAGCCGATTCGTCGGACCCATCCGCTAACCTCTTAACCCTGCGAGCCCATCCGAATGACCGAGCACACCGATCAGCTGCCCTGGTATCGACACTTCTGGCCGTGGTTCGTACTGCTGCTGCTGGGGTCCGCGGTTACCGCAAGCCTGTCCACCCTGTATATCGCCATGCAGGGTAACGATTCGCTGGTTGTGGACAGATCCGAAGGCGGAACCGACGTGATCACCGAACGCAATCTCGCGGCGCAGGCGCAGGCCGCGGATCTTGGCCTCGGCGCGAGCATGCGGATCGATACCGATACAGGCGCGGTGCAGGTCGTGCTGACGTCCGGAACGCTGAGCGAACGCCCGACGACGCTCGACCTGTGGATTTCGCACCCGACCTTTTCCGAGCGCGACGAACGTACGACCCTGACGATTGCCATGCCCGACGAGAACGGCAGGCTCACGTGGTCCGGACTCTTGCTGGAAATACCGGTAGGCAGGCGCTACGTGGTGCTGAGCGACGGCAATGCATGGCGATTGAACGGCACCTGGGAAGGAGAACCTCTCGTCAGGCTGTCAGCCGCCGGCCCGGACAGCGATGAATGATGTACAAGCGTGCTTTCATTGCGCGCTGCCGGTCATCGACCAACGCTATACGGTCGACATAAGCGGCGCCGCCGAGGCCGTTTGCTGCCCTGGCTGTAAAGCCGTCGCGGAACTCATTCGCGACTCCGGCATGAGCCGCTACTATTCGCTGCGCGACGCGCCCGAACCGGGTGTCGGCAAACCTGAAGAGTCGGCCGGCGAGTGGGAGATTTTCAATCGCGACGACATGCTCGCGGCATTCGCGGGTGTAAACGGCAGGCGCGCGGAAGCGACGGTCTATGTCGGCGGAATGTACTGCACGGCCTGCAGCTGGCTGATCGAAACCTCGCTCGGGAGCGTGGCGGGCGTGAGCGACGCGGACGTCAACCCCGTCACGCATCGCCTGCGGCTCGCCTTCGACAAAACTCAGACAGGCCTCGGCGACATACTCGCGATGCTTGCGAAACTCGGTTATCACCCGCAGCCGCTGGCGCCGGAGAGCACTGCGGCACCCGAACTCCTCGAACAGCGAACCGCGCTCAAGCGCCTGCTCGTCGCCTCGCTCGGCATGATGCAGGTCATGATGTTCGCCGTTGCCCTCTACGCCGGCGAATTCAAGGGCATTAGCGCCGATATGGAGCGGTTTCTGCGCCTCGTGAGTTTCTTTGTCACGACACCCGTCGTGTTTTACTCGGCGCGGCCGTTTTTTGCGGGCGCCGTACGCGGCGTGCGCTCGAAACATCCGGGCATGGACCTGCCCGTAGCCATCGCAATCGGCGGCGCCTATGCGGCATCCGTCTGGTCCACCTTCTACGACGGCCCGGCCGTGTGGTTCGACTCGGTCACGATGTTCGTGTTCTTTCTGACGGTTGGCCGATTCCTCGAGATGCGGGCGCGGCACCGCTCGATCGACCGCAGCGTCGCCCTGTCGTCGATACTCCCCAACACCGTCCTGCGGCTGGACGGAGATACGGAATCGACCGTGCCTGCGAACCAGCTCATCGCCGGCGACATGGTTCGTATCCGCGCCGGCGAGCCGGTGCCGGCTGACGGCCGGCTTGTCGAAGGCACAACCAGCGTGGACGAAGCGCTGCTGACCGGCGAGTCGCGGCCGCTCAGAAAAACGGCCGGCGACAGCCTGCTTGCCGGCAGCGTCAACCTCGATCGGCAAATCCTGCTCGAAGTCGGCAGCACGGGCGTCGACACGACGCTCGGCACCATTAGCCGTCTCAGCGAACGCGCACGTTACACGCGCCCCGCGTTCGTGCGCGTCGCCGACCGCGTGGCGAGCTACATCGTCGTCGCCATCCTCGTGGTCGCCACGCTGGTCGCGGTTGGCTGGGGCATCGCAGCCCCGGAGCGCGCATTCGAAATCACGCTGTCGGTACTCGTCGTCACCTGTCCGTGCGCGCTGGCGCTGGCCACGCCCGCCGCTTTCGCCGCCGCGGGCAGCCGCCTCTCGCTGCTGCGGCTGCTGGTTACCAACGGCGATGCGGTCGAAGCAATCTCGCGGGCCACGCATGTCGTCTTCGACAAGACGGGCACGCTCACGCGCGGCCAGCCGCGGATCGCCGAAACGCGGCGGCTCTCGGAACGCTACGAAACAGACTCACTGCTCGAGATCGCCGCTGCCATCGAGTCGGCGTCGACGCACCCGCTGGCCCGCGCGTTTCAGGCAGTTGCGGCGAAACTGCCGGCCAGCGACGTCGAAGCCGCGATCGGTCAGGGTGTGAGCGGAACGGTGAACGGCAAGCGCTGGTACCTCGGCCGGGCCGGCTTTGCGGCTGCCGGGCCGCATGCCGAAGCGGAGGACGACGATCGCATCTCGGTTTACATGGGCGACGGTGAGAAGCTCCACGCCGTGTTCCTGCTGGACGACGAACCGCGCGACGATGCGGAGCGAACCGTCGCAAGGCTGCGTGCCATGGGCCTCGGCATCTCGCTCATGAGCGGCGACCGGAAACCCGCGGTGGCGAGGATTGCGGCTCGGCTAGGCATCGACCGCTACGCAGCGGAGTGTTCGCCGCAGAACAAGCTCGAGCAGCTTGCCACGCTGCAGGACGCCGGCGAAGTCGTGGTCATGGTGGGCGACGGCATCAACGACGCACCAGTGCTGTCCGGCGCCGACGCCTCGATTGCGCCCGCGCATTCGGCACTGCTCGCGCAAACGAACGCCGACGTGATCATGCTCGGCGAGCAGCTCGCGCCCGTGGTTACGGCTGTCGAGATCGCCCGCAGGACACTCACGATCGTGCGGCAGAATCTCGCCTGGGCCATCCTGTACAATGTCACTGCGCTGCCGCTGGCCGTCGCCGGTCTCGTGCCGCCCTGGCTCGCCGCCATCGGCATGAGTTTCAGTTCTCTCATAGTGGTCCTCAACGCTCTGCGCCTAAGCCGCATGGGTGCGACGGACCGGGTTGCTGCCGCATGAGTATTCTCTACATTCTGATTCCGCTGGCGCTGCTCGTACTGGGCGCGGCCGTCTGGGCCTTCTTCTGGGCCGTAGGCAGCGGGCAGTTCGACGACCTCGACACGCCGGCCATGCGTATCGTCCTCGACGACGACACCAAGCCGGCCGACGACCCTTGAAGCCAAGCTTTCCGTAATGGGCGATCCCCTGCTGGCCGCGGTAAGCGCGGCGCTGGTTGCCGGTTTCTTCGGCAGCGCACATTGCCTTGGAATGTGCGGCGGCATTGCCGGTCTGTTCGCCGTAAAAATGGAAGTGGCGAAGCTGTCCCGGCGTCTGCACATGGCCCTGCTGTACAACGTGGGCCGCATCCTCGGGTACGCGGTGCTGGGTTTTGTCGTGGCCGGTATTGGCCGCACGCTTGCCGGCGTAATCCCGGTGCTTGCCGATCCGGTGCGGTTCGCAAGCGGCGTGTTGATCGTGCTCGTCGGGCTGCAGCTTGCGTTCGACTGGCGCCCGCTCAGCATTCTCGAGCGCGGCGGCGCCGGGATCTGGCAGCGGATCGCACCCTCGGCGCGCAGCCTGCTGCCCGTCACGAGCGCGGCGAAAGCGGTCGCGCTCGGGTTCCTTTGGGGTTTCCTGCCCTGCGGACTCGTCTACGGCGCGCTGCTGATCGCGGCAACGAGCGGCGAAGCGCTGAACGGCGCCTACGTGATGACCGCGTTTGGCCTCGGCACGCTGCCGGCCATGCTTCTGACCGGGATGGGTTCGGCGCAACTGCAGGCGTTCATGGCCAAGACCTGGGCGCGACGCGGAGCCGGCCTGCTGGTGGTGGTCATGGGCCTCGTAACGCTGTGGATGCCGCTCACAGCGCTGCTGGGCGGCGATCCGCACGCGCATCACTAGGAGCGTCGCTTATCTCCCACTGCGCCGCTCTCGAGCGCGCCCTGGATCTCAGCCTCGTCGAGACCGGCCGCCGCGAGCAGGCTCGCCGGGTCAGCCAGGACCGATTCCCGCGGGTCGTCGGGACGCGTGCCGCTGAACCTGGGCGCGGGCGCCGGCTGCAGGTGGTCGCCCACTTTGACGAACGCGTTTCTGGCGCGGTGATGAGGATGATCGGCCACCTCGGAGAGCGACAATACGGGCGCGAAACAAACGTCGCTGCCTTCGAGCAGTTCGCACCACTCGTCGCGGGTCTTCCGGGCAAAGGCCGCCGCGACCAATGGTTTCAGTTCGGTCCACGCTGCTTGCACGTCGTCGTCGACTTCGAAGCGGAAACCGTGCGGCGCAAACACCTGCGGATCCAGGCCGAGCCGCTCGATGAACTCGGCATAAAAATGCGGCTCGATCGCCCCGACAGAAACGTACTTGCCGTCGCGGGTTTCGTACGTGTCGTAGAAGTGCGCCGCCCCGCCCAGAAAACTCGTGCCGGTGCCGTCGTCGTAGAGGCCGCTGGCGAGCATCGCGTGGTAACCCGTGGTTAGCTGCGCGGCGCCGTCGACCATCGCCGCATCGACGACCTGTCCCTCCCCGGTTTGCCGCGCGTGCAGAAGCGCCGCGAGCATTCCGAAAGCAAGCAGCATGCCGCCACCGCCAAAGTCGCCCAGGTAGTTCTGTGCAACGACCGGTTTACCGCCGGGCCGGCCGATGCCGTGTAACGCGCCGCTCAGGGCTACGTAGTTAATATCGTGACCTACGCTGTTGGCAAGCGGACCCTCCTGCCCCCAGCCCGTCATGCGGCCGTAGACGAGCGAAGGCTTGTCCGCGAGACAAACCTCGGGGCCAATACCCAGCCGCTCGGCAACGCCTGGACGAAAACCCTCGAAGGCCGCGTCGGCGGAGCGAATCAGGCGGCGCACGATTTCGACGCCCTGCGGCTGCTTCAGATCGACCTCGAGCGTTTGCCGGCCGCGCAGCAAGCCGCCTGAGGCGCTG
This sequence comes from Pseudomonadota bacterium, assembly GCA_039819385.1. Classification (GTDB taxonomy): domain Bacteria; phylum Pseudomonadota; class Gammaproteobacteria; order Steroidobacterales; family Woeseiaceae; genus UBA1847. Next base: position 169,911 of record JBCBSC010000005.1, read on the forward strand.
TCGAAAGGCGTCTCGATACGCCCGACGCGAATGACCTCGGCACCGAGATCCGCGAGCAGCATGCCGCAGTAGGGTCCCGGTCCTATGGACGCGATCTCGATAACCTTGAGGCCGGTCAGCGGACCCATCGTTACCCGGACCTACTCGACCGCGGCGTCGTGCTCGACCAGAATCAGCTCCTCCGTGGCGAAACCGAGTTCCGCGGCGCGGCCGATCAGACGATCCAGCACCGTATCGGGTAGCGACGGATCGCGCGCAAGTATCCAGAGGTAGGAACGATTCGGGCCCGCGACGACCGCATACCGGTAGTTCTCGCGGTCCAGCTCGAAAATGTTGTAGGCGCCGTAGAACGGGCCGAAGAACGAAACCTTGAGACGGCCGACATTGTTGTCGCCGACGAAGTAAGCCTTGCCTTCGGCGGAGTCCCACTCGCCCTTGTCGGTGCGGTAGCCGCGGTTGACGACGTTTACGCCGCCGTCGTCGCGCAAGCTGTAGGTCGCCGTTACGTTGCTCAAGCCCCGCTCGAAACGGTGATCGAGGCGCGCTATTTCGTACCAGGTTCCGAGATAAGGCTCGAGTTCGAAGTCGTCTACGGCTTCGATCCCTTTCGGGATACCCGTGCACGCGGTCAGCAACAGCGACGCCGCGAGTAACGGTGCGATCAGTCTCTTCGTCATGCGTCTTTCCCCGCCACGGCCGCGGTAAACACGACGTCCGTCGAACTGTTCAGCGCCGTCTCGGCGGAGTCCTGCAGCACGCTAACCACAAATCCCACTGCGACGACCTGCATGGCGACGTCGTTGGAAATGCCGAACAGGCTGCAGGCCAGCGGTATCAGCAGCAGCGAACCGCCGGCGACGCCCGACGCACCGCAAGCGGACAGCGCGGCGACAAACGACAGCAGCAAGGCCGTCAGCATGTCCACTTCGATGCCCAGCGTGTTCGCGGCCGCCAGCGTCAACACCGTAATTGTGATCGCGGCGCCGCCCATGTTGATGGTTGCTCCGAGCGGTATCGACACGGCGTAAGTGTCGCGCTCGAGGTCGAGGCGTTCGCACAAGGCCAGGTTGACGGGAACGTTGGCGGCGGAACTGCGTGTGAAGAATGCCGTAATGCCGCTTTCTCTCAACGCAGTGAACACCAGCGGATACGGATTCTTTCGGGTCTTCACGTACACGATCAGCGGATTGACCGCCAGCGCCATGATGAGCATGCAGCTCAACAATACGCCAAGCAGGTGCGCGTACTTCGTCAGCTCACCCAGGCCACCTTCGGCCAGGTTGCCGGCAACCAGGCCAAAAATCCCGAGCGGCGCAAAGCGAATGACGATACGCACGATCTGCGTAACGGCTTCGGAAACGTCGCCAAGCAGCGTCCGGGTCGATTCGCTGCCGCGCCTGAGCAGCAGACCCAGCGCGACACCCCACACGAGTATGCCAATGTAGTTGCCGGTCAGGATTGCGTTGACGGGATTGTCGACCAGTTTGAACAGCAGATTACTCAAGACCTCCGCAATACCTTCCGGCGGAGACAGATCGGTTGCGGTGACGACGAGCGTCAGGTTGCTCGGAAACAGCGCGCTCATCGTTACCGCGAGCAGCGCAGCACTAAAGGTTCCGACGAGGTACAGGGCGACGATCGGCCGCATCTGCGCCGTATGTGTCGACTTCTGATTGGCCAGCGCGGAAGCCACGAGGACCAGAACCAGCACAGGCGCAACCGCCTTCAGCGCGGCCACGAACAGCTCGCCCAACAGCATGGCGTTGCCGGCCCACGACGGCGCCACGAGCGACAGCAGGGTCGCCGCGACGATGCCAATGCCGATCTGCAGAATCAGGTTGCCGCTAGCCAGGCGGCCGATCAGCGTTGTCTGTTGCAAGTATCCCCCGGAGCGCCGTTTGTTATTCTTGCGCGCATTGGAGCATCCACACCCGGCAAGGGCAAGCCATGCGACTTCGCGATGCAACACCGGACGATATTGCCACGCTCGAACACTGGGACCGCCAGCCGCACGTCATCGAGTCCGGCGGGGCCGACGACCAGTTCGACTGGCAGTATGAAATCCCTCGCAAGCTCGACTGGCGCGAGCAGCTCATCGCCGAGATCGACGGCCGCGCCATAGGCATCGTGCAGATCATCGATCCTGAGCTAGAGGAGAGTCACTACTGGGGCGACGTGGGCAGCGGCTTTCGCGCGATCGACATCTGGATCGGCGAGGCCCGCGACCTCGGTCGTTCTTACGGCACGAGCATGATGCGGCTCGCGCTGGAACGCTGTTTCGCCAGCGACGATGTCAACGCCGTGCTGATCGACCCGCTCGAGAGCAACACGCGGGCAATCCGCTTTTACGAGCGCTGTGGGTTTACGCCCGTGGAACGGCGCCGTTTCGGCGAAGACGACTGTCTCGTAATGCAGCTGGAACGCGACGCCTGGGCGTCGCGGCAACGTCGCCGGAGGACAGGCGGCTAGCCCAAGGCACGCAGAACCAGGCGAGCCGAAACGAACACCAGAAACACGCCGAAGATCAGCGTCAGCTTTTTCTCGGAAAAGGCGTGCGCAATGCGCGCTCCGAGCGGTGCCGTAAGTACGGTCATTGGCGCAATACACGCAAAGCCTATAAGACTGACGTAGCCGAGGTTACCGGACGGAACCCGGGTGTCGGCAAGGCCCGTCACGATGAACCCCAGCGTTCCCGGCAATGCAATCGCCAAGCCGAGCAACGCTCCCGTGCCGACCGCACGGTGGATCGACTGCCCGAACAGCGAGAGCGCGGTAACTGACATGACGCCGCCGCCAATACCCATCATGGCCGAGAAAGCGCCAATGGATGTAGGGATCGCCGGCAGCCAGAACGTCCTCGGCAACTCCCGGGTTACGCTCTGCACGACCGGGAAGAACAGCATTTTTACGGCGATCAGCAGCGCAATCGCCGCGAAGATCAGGGCCAGCACACGGCTGTGCAACTGCGCGGCAAGCAACGCGCCCAACACGGCGCCAACCAGCATGAACGGCGCCCAGCGTTTGGCGATGCCGAGATCGAGGCTATGCCGGCGGTGATGCGCCAGCGACGACGAGATCGATGTCGGCACGATCGTCGCAAGCGAGGTGGCCACGGCGACGTGCATCCGTATTGCCGGATCTACATCGAGCACGCCCAGCGCCGCCTCGAGCACCGGCACGATCACCACGCCGCCGCCTATACCGAAGAGCCCCGCCAGCACGCCGGCCACGAGGCCGGTCGCAAGCATGGCGGCGATCAACGGCAACCACTGCAACAGCCAGTCGGGCACGAGCGCCTCAGCCCGTCAGCGCTTCGTGATGATGCCGCAGGTGATCTTCGACGAACGTCGAGATGAAGTAGTAGCCGTGATCGTAGCCGGCGTGATAACGCATATCGAGTGGCAGACCGCTCTCCTCGCAGGCCGCGACCAGCAGCTCGGGCTTGAGCTGCTCCTTGAGGAACGGATCTTCGAGGCCCTGATCCACCAGAATCCGCGACCAGGGCGAAGCATCGGCAACGCTGCGCGCCACTTCGGCCGCATCGTAAGGCAGCCAGGCCGACGTATCGGCGCCCAGATAGTGTCCGAGCGCTTTCTGCCCCCAGGGCGAATTGAGGGTCGTGCAAATCGGCGCGAATGCCGACAGCGACTTGAACAGCTCGGGATACCTGAGTCCCAGGGTCAGCGCACCGTGGCCGCCCATCGAATGGCCCGTCAGACCGTGCCGGGCGCGGTCTGCTGGAAAGCTCGCGAACACCGTCGGCCAGAATTCGTCGAGCAGATAGTCGTGCATGTGGTAATGACGCGACCAGGGCGCCTCGGTGGCGTTCAGGTAGAAGCCCGCGCCGTGGCCAAAATCGTATTCGCCGTCCGGGTCGTCGGGCACGTCGTCGCCGCGGGGACTCGTGTCCGGCGAGACCAGCATGATGCCCAGCTCGGCGGCGTAGCGCTGGGCGCCGCTTTTGATCATGAAGTTTTCTTCGGTGCAGGTCAGCCCGGAAAGAAAAGTGACAACGGGAACGGGGCCGCTCGCAGCCTGGGGCGGTACAAAGACCGAAAACTGCATGGTGCAGCGATTTGCGACGGATGCGTGGCGGTAGAACCCCATCCGGCCGCCAAAGCAGCGGGTTTCGCTTATGTTTTCAATGTTCATGCGGCCGCATTATTGACGAGCGGCCGCTCTAAGGCCAGTTAAAGCTTCTGGAATACGAGGGTAGCGTTGGTGCCGCCGAAACCGAAGCTGTTGGTCATCGCGGTGCGGATGCCGGCGTCTTCGACCGTCTCGGTGACGAGCGGCGTGCCCGCGACGCGCGGGTCCAGATCGATGACGTTGATCGACGGCGCGATGAAATCGTGTTCGAGCATGAGCAGGCAGTGTATCGACTCCTGCGCACCGGTCGCGCCCAGCGAATGTCCGCACATGGATTTCGACGAGCTGAAGCGCGGCATGTCGTCGCCGAACATCGAACGCATACCTTCCACCTCGACGACGTCGCCCACGGGCGTACTCGTGCCGTGGGTATTAATATAGTCGATTGGACCCTCAACGGTGGAACGCGCAAGCTCCATGCAGCGCACCGCGCCTTCGCCGGATGGCGCCACCATATCGTGGCCGTCGGAGGTCGCGCCGTAGCCGACGATTTCGGCGTAAATCTTCGCGCCCCTTGCTTTCGCATGCTCGTACTCTTCGACCACGAGCATCGCTGAACCCGCCGAACTCACGAAGCCGTCGCGATTGACGTCATACGGACGCGACGCCAGCGCAGGCTCCTCGTTGTACTTGGTCGACAGCGCGCCCATCGCATCGAACATGCTCGACAGGTTCCAGTGCTCTTCTTCGCCGCCGCCGGCAAACACGACGTCCTGCTTGCCGAGCTGAATCTGCTCGGCAGCGGCGCCTATACAGTGCGCGCTTGTCGCGCAGGCTGACGTGATCGAGTAGTTCACGCCCTTGATCTTGAACGGCGTCGCCAGACAGGCCGAAACCGAACTCGACATGGAACGCGGCACCATGTACGGACCGATCTTGCGCACGCCGCGATTACGCAGCGTATCCGACGAATAAATGATGTTCTCGCTCGACGCGCCGCCCGATGAGGCGATCAGGCCGGAACGCGGATTCGACACGTCCCCGTCTTCGAGTCCGGCGTCGTCGATCGCCTTCTGCATGGCTATGTAGGCATACGCGGCCGCATCGCCCATGAAGCGCAGTACCTTGCGGTCGATGTGCTCCTTGACATCGATGTTCACGCTGCCGGACACGTGGCTGCGCAAGCCCATTTCCTTGAAACTCTCATTGGCCACAATGCCTGATCGTCCGGCGCGCAGAGCGTCAGTGATATCTTCGGCTGTGTTGCCCAAACAGGAGACCGCACCGATCCCGGTGACTACTACTCGTCGCATGCTATAACCTGAGTCTTGAAGTTTCAGAAATTGTCGGTTGAGGTAAACAGACCGACGCGCAGATCTTCCGTCGTATAGATCTCGCGGCCGTCGACGGCCATTGTGCCATCCGCAATGGCCATGACCAGCTTCCGGTCGATAATGCGCTTGATGTCGAGCTGATAAGTCACGAGCTTCGACGTAGGTAACACCTGCCCCGTGAACTTGACCTTGCCGCAGCCCAGCGCCCGCCCGCGGCCTTCGTAGCCGGCCCACACCAGGTGGAAGCCGACGAGCTGCCACAGCGCATCCAGGCCAAGACAGCCGGGCATGACCGGATCGCCCGTGAAGTGACAGTCGAAAAACCACAGTTCAGGGTGTATGTCTAGCTCTGCTTTGAGTTCGCCCTTGCCGTACTTGCCGCCCTCGCTGCTCACGTGGGTAATGCGGTCGGTCATGAGCATGGGCGGCTGCGGCAGCTTGCCGTTGTTCATGCCGAACAGTTCGCCGCTGGCGCATTTCAGCAGCTCTTCGTAACCGTAAGCGTTTTGCCGTTCCGCCTGTTCGGGCGCGGCGCTTGTCGATGCAATACTCATGAGGTCTCCACCAGAAGCCTTAAAATGCAGGCCGGTACCCGGTAAATTTTAACGGCTATTAGATTCGGGAAGTTTCGAAAACGCGCCATTCGCGCGCGCCGTTTCGAGGCACTTATGCAAAAATCAAGGACGATTTTTGCAGTGCAGCATGCGAAAATCGCGCGCATGACAACGTCTCTCCTGCGCTTCCCGTTCGACGCCACGCCAGCCGAAGGCAGCGCCACAGCAATTCTCGACGATCTCGTGTGGCTGCGGATGCCGCTGCCGATGGATCTCAACCACATCAATCTGTGGCTGCTGCGCGATGGCGACGGCTGGGCCGTCGTCGACAGCGGCATCGATACGGAATCCAATCGCAGCGCGTGGGAGCAGGCTTTCACGGGCATCATGCGCGGCGATCCGCTCAGCCGGGTATTCGCCACGCATCTGCACCCTGACCATGTCGGCTGCGCCGGCTGGCTCGCCGAGCGCTTCGGCGTCGAACTCTGGATGCCGCGGGAAGAGTACATGCTGTGCCGGGTGCTGGTGGCAGACACGGGCCGGCCGGCACCTGAGGAAGGCCTGGCCTTTTACCGCGCCGCGGGATTCGCCGAGGACGAACTCGCCAGCTACCGGCAATTGTTTGGCTTCTTCGGCCGCTATGTCGCGCCGCTGCCCGAGGCATACCGGCGGCTCAAGGAAGGCGATCGAGTGAATATTGGCGGCCACGCATTCGAAGTGCTCATTGGCCAGGGCCACTCGCCCGAGCACGCCTGCCTGCTGGACCGGGAGCGCCGACTGCTGATTGCCGGCGACCAGCTGCTGCCGTCGATTTCGTCGAACATCAGCGTGTTTCCGACCGAACCGCGCGCGAACCCGCTGGCCGACTGGCTGGAGTCGCTGGCACGCTTCCGCCGCGATCTGCCCGACGACGTACTCGTGCTGCCGGCGCACGGCCGGCCGTTCTACGGCGCGCATGAACGGCTGGACGAACTGGCGCGGAAACACCGCCAGCGGCTTGCGCGGCTGCTGGAATTTTGCCGTGAACCGCGCCGCGCCGTCGACACGTTCCCCGCCCTGTTCCGCGCGCGGATCACAGCCGACAACCTGATCATGGCAACCGGCGAGGCGATCGCTCATCTCAACTTTCATCGCGCCGAAGGCACAATCGTGGCCGAGGCCGACGCGGACGGCGTTATCTGGTATCGGAGCATCGCCTGAGCCGCGGCTGTGAACGCGTCGCCCGGCAGTGCGCGGGACTGTGATTCAGATAGCGGACACGATAACGATTTGACGTATATTCGGCCCGTGATGTCCCGACCCGCATTGACTTCGACCGCCGCGCTCTTCGCGGCCGTGCTCACGCTTACCGCCGCGCCCCTGCAGGCGGCGACGGACCTGTGGTGGGATACGGCCTACGCACAGCGCTTCAACATCGCCGTCAACACGGGGCCCGGCGTACCCGATCGCGGATATGCCGGCTACACCGCACGCATCGCAGCGCTCGATACGGCTGCGCTGATCGCGGCCGGCGAACTGCAGAGCGACTGCAGCGATCTGCGCGTTCTGTTTTACGACGGGCTAGCCTGGATCGAACTCCCGCGCCACGTTATCGACTGCAACTCTGCCCAGACCGACATACGTTTCATGCTGAGCGCGGACATTGCGGCCTCGGACCTCGACGACAACTACTATCTCTACCACAACAACGCGGCGCCGGGCGCGCTGCCTCCGATGAACGAAACGAATGTCTATCTTTGGTACGACGATGGCAGCAGCAACCGGATCGGCAGCTACACGCGCGGCCGTATCGATCCCTGGCACGGGACGGGCTGGGACGACTCGCTCAGCTATGTCGGCGCCGGCTATTACCGTTACGACAACGGCGATAACTTCTCGAGCGGCTACCGCCGCGAAGTCGGCGAGCGCGACGTGTACATCGAAGCCGAGTTCTTTCACCAGCGCTGCTACCCGCTCAACATTACGACCGGCCTGATGGTTCGCGGCAGCATCAGCAGCGGCACCGGCGGCAGCGAGAACTCCGACAATTACTACGCCAGCAACCGCGGCGAATTCCCCAACGTAGGCCCTGGCTCCGCCTGCACGGCGGGCGGCTACACGCACGACGGCAGCATCATCAAAAACAACCGCCAGAACATCGTCGTGACGGGCACCAATCCGCCTGACGTGCAGCGCAATACCTGGCGCCGCCAGGGGCTGGCCGCCTGGTCGGCGGGGCCGACCAACCTTGCTTACTGGGACGAGGACTTAAGCGGAAGCTGGGCTGCACTGGGCTATCCGGCAGGCAGCAACCTCCAGGTTGCGGGCAGCGACGGCAGCGACGAAAACGCCAATCGCGGCTTCGTCGCATTCATGACGGCACAGGATCGCGCGCGGGTCCGCAATATACTGGTGCGCCGCTACATCGCGACGGAACCCACCTTGATACTGACCGCGGAAACCCAGTCACCTAACCTGCTATTGACGAAGTCGGTATTGACCGTCTACGACCCGGTCAATCTCACGAACGATGCCAAGGCCATTCCGGGAGCGTGGATAGAGTACTCGCTCACGGCGGCCAACTCGGGCGCCGGCAGCGCCGATGCGGACTCGCTGGCCGTCACCGACCCGCTCGCCGCAAATGTCGCCCTGTTCGTCGGCGACCTCGGCGCTCCGAATTCAGGCCCCGTCGTCTTTACCGACGGCGCCGGCACCTCGGCCAGCGGCCTCAGTTACGTTTATGGAGGCCCGGGAGATGCGGGCGACAGCCTGCAATTCTCGACCGACGGCGTCGACTTCGGCTACACGCCGTCGCCCGACGCCGATGGCTTCGACCCGGCGATTCGCTTCGTGCGCATCCGGCCGATCGGCAGTTTTGCCGCCGCCAACGGCGGCAGCAACCGCGAGTTTTCGCTCCGCTTCCGCGTCCGGGTTCAGTAGAACCCGGTTTTTGTCATCCGCATGAAAAAACCCGGCGGTCAGCAACGGCCGGGCTGTGCTGCTGCAACTCCGCTCAGTCTCTCCGGCGAACCCGCTCACCCGCGCGGTCGTTGCGCCGATTGGCGCGCTCCCCGCGATTATCGAGCTGCCGGTCAGCCTGATTGCCGCGGCGGTCCAGCCGGTTGTCCGCGCGGTTGCCGCGATTGTCGAGCCGGTTATTCACGCGATCGCCGTTGCGCTCGAGACGTGAATCGATGCGATTGCCTTTGTTGTCGAGACGTTCCGCCGCACCGTCGTAGCCTGCCTCGGCGGCCCGCGCCGAACGGTTGTCCAGCCGCTCGTTGATCCGGTCGCCCTGATTGTCGCGCCGCTCCTCGTAGCGGTCGCCGCGTTCGTCGAGGCGTGTTTCCACCCGGTCGCCCTTGTCGTCCAGGCGGGTGTCGATCCGGTCGCCCCGCTCGTCCAGTCGGTCCTCGATACGGTCGCCGCGCTCGTCGAGGCGCTCGGCCAGTTCGTCGGCGCTCTGCGCAAAAGCCGGCAGCGCGGTCGCCGTGAGCAGCGTCGCAATAGTCCATTTCGCGATTTTCCATTTCACAACAGTCATGGCCCAACTCCTTGGTATGCTTGAAGGTTCAGGTCATACAACGCCCGTAAGCGGGCTTGGTTGACGGCATACGGCGAAGAACACCGGCGAGGAGCGAGTGCGATGGCCTTCAAACGGACCCTTAATTTTGTCAAAACGACCGCGGTGGGAGGCCTGCTGGTAATAGTGCCGGTTGCCGTCGTGCTGTTCGTGCTCGGTCAGCTGCTGTTCGCGCTGTACAGCGCCGGTCTCGCCATCGTCGGCTCGGGTTTCGTCCCAAACATCGTCTCCGAAAACCCCTGGCTCGTACTGCTGATCGCCCTTGGATCGCTGCTGGGTCTGTGTTTCGGTACGGGTCTTGCCGTGCAAACGCGACTGGGCGGCGCGCTGCGCGGCTGGTTCGGCCGCAACGTCGCGCGGCGCATCCCCATGTACAAGGCGATTACGTCGCTAACGGAGCGTTTCGCCGGTCTGGACGGCGAGGAGTTCGTGCCGGTCGAGGTGGACCTGTATCACTCGGACGCGCGCGCGATCGGGTTCCTCGTGGAGAAACTCCCTGATCAGCGCTGTGCCGTGTTCCTGCCTTCAGCGCCGGTGGCCACCGTGGGCAACGTCGTCATTGTGCCCGAGCAGCGCATACAGCGACTCGACGCATCGGTATCGGAGACGCTCGGCGCCGTCACGCAGTGGGGTGTGGACGCGAAACTCCTGTACCGGAACGGTGGGACGGACATAAAAAAGCCCGGCGCGCCATAGGCACGCCAGGCTGCAGCCGTTCAGCCCGATCAGGCCGTCTGATCGTCTACCGTAGCGCCGGGCGCACAGGTGGCTACGCTTTTCATGCCGTTCGAGCAGCCGGACGAGGACTTATAGGTCTGGCTGTTGCCGATAACCTGTCCGTTGCTGGCATTCAGGCAAAAAGTGTACTTGCCCGACCTGGTCTGCTTCTTCTCGAAACGCTCCGGAACCTGCGAGTTCTTGCGCACCGACTCGATCCCGTTCGTGCAGCTCGCCTTCTTGCCGTAGCCCTCGCTGCTGAGAATGTTCTGCCCGTTCGCCGCTTTCAACCGAAACCGGAACTCGCCTGCTTTGTCCTTGTAGATCTCAAACTTGCCTGCCATCGTTCATCTCCTGCTGTGCTTGTCTCATTGCAATGCTCGTTGCGCTCGACGCTGCCGGTCGCTGACCTTCTGTTGCGAATGACCTGGCCACTGCCCCGGCGGTCGACTCAACGATCTTGCTTCTTCTAGGTTTTACCCGGCGGTCCGTTGCGACTGCCTTGGTTTACTGCCTTATTTCACGATAAAAGTAATCTTCATCGTCACGCGATATTCGCTAACCTTGCCGTCCTTGACAACTACCTTTTGTTCCTTGACCCAGGCGCCCTCGATATTGTCGACGGTTTTCGCCACCTTCTCGATGCCATCGTCGATGGCAGCTTCGAAGCTCTTGCTCGAACTCGCCGTGATTTCGGTATGTTTTGCGACACTCATTGCTTCCCTCCACTGTAAAAAGCGCGCCGACTCGAGCGACACGCGGTAAAACTTGTCAGATTTCGCCGATCGGCAGCTAGCTGTGCTGAAGCAGTACCGGCAACCGGCATTCGTGGATCAGCCACTCTGTCGTGCCGCCGAAGACTTTCTCCCGCCAGCGGCTTTTGCTGTAGGCACCGGCGACGAGCAGATTGGCGCCCTGCTCGCGGCAGGTTGTCGCAAGTTCGCCCTCCACATCGCGCCCTGGCGTATTGATGCGTTCGGCCGCAACGCCGTAGTGCCGCAGATACTGCGCCAGCTGCGTGGACTTTGGCCCGGGCTGATCCTCGGCGCCGCAGCTTACGATAGTTACCGACTCGGCAGCGGCCAACAGCGGCGTCACGGCGGCAACGGATCTCGCCGCCTCCGAAGTCTGGTTCCAGCCAATACAGATTCGCGTGCCGACGTTGCGGCGCGCCGCTTTCGGCAGTATCAGCACAGGACGGCCGGATTGCAGCAGCGCCGCGTTCAGAAACATATCAGCGACGCCGCCCGTGCGCTCAGGCTTGCTGGTCACGATGAGATCGGCCAGCGGACCGACTATGGCCATGAGGCGATCCGGCGAACCGACTTTCTCCGACCACAGCGCACCGGGTTCGCGGCCCGCGCGCTTCTTCAAGACGAAGTCCGCTTCGTTCGCGATTTGCTCGTACAGCGCCTTCGCTGCCGCGGGCGCTTTCTTGGTGCTTTTCTTGCGCCAGGCCGCCTCAGCGAAGGCCGGCGACAGGCGGGTATCGGAATAGCGATGCGGCCGCATGTGACAGCCGCTGACGCTGGCATCGATACGGCCGGCGATCGCAAACGCCGCGCTCAGCGCGCGGGCGCATTCGGGCCGGTCTGCAACCGGTACGAGAATGACGCGCATGGGTCCTGGGGTTCTCCGCAATTGCGTAAGCTTGAGGCCCGGACTTTAGCAGAAGCCGGTGCGCGCAATAACCCCTGAGGCGCTACCCGTCCACCGGCGGCGGCGTAGACTTCCGTGCCGACCTTTGCCGCGATCCTGTGACGGACTATGCTGCGGCGCGGCGCGGCGCCGGTTAAGCTTGGACACTTCGACCATCCGGCACCCGCCATGCTATCGAGACGTACGACATCGCGCTGTTTCCTGGCCAGCCTCCCCGCCTGGCTCGCACCGTCGCTTGCGCTCGCCTGGCAATTCGAAATGGCGCGGGTAGACGTTGACGAGACCCTCACGGTTGCCGCCTGGACCCAGGTCAGTTTCCTTGCCCCGTTCGAGACGCCGCCGCTGGTGTTCGTTCTGCCGACCAGTGACGGCGACGATCCGGCGACGCTCCGGGTCCGCAACGCCACAAGCACGGGTTTCGAGGTGACGCCGCACGAAGCTTCCGCTACCGACGGACCGCACTCGGCGATGCCCACCGCCTATCTCGCGATCGTGCCGGGCACACATACGATGCCCGACGGGACACGGGTTACCGCGCTGCGCCATACCACCAGCAGCAGCATAAGCCGCCTGCTCGGCACGAGCTGGGACACGATCGCACTGCCGGGCGGATTTACCAGCCCGCCGGCCGTTCTCGCGACCATTCAGAGCGTGCGCAACGAAGAGAGAAATCCGCCGGCAAGCACGTCCGCACCCTTTCTTGCCGCCGCAATCCGCAATGTCGGCAGCGGCACGCTGCAGATCTCGCTGGAACGCGCAGAGACGACGGACGGCAGTATCGTCAGCACGGAAGACATTGCGGTACTCGCGATCGATGCGAATACAACGAGCAGTTTCGTCGATCGCTTCAACAACAGCGCCACACTCGCCACGCTACGCACGGGCAACAATATTCGCGGCCGCAACAACGGCTGCTTCACGGCGGCCTACGGCGGAACATTCGCGGCAACGCCGCTGGCGGTTGCTGCGATGAACACGCGCAACGGCAACAACGGCGGCTGGCTGCGGCGCTGCAGCGAATCGTCAGCCGCGCTTGGCCTGCACGTCGAGGAGGATATCGACAACGACTCCGAACGCAATCATATCAACGAGGTGGCCGGTATCGTGGCGGCATCGAGGGACTTTCACGTTAACTTTGCCGTCGACATGTCCGTTCTGAAAAACGTTCGCTCCCTATCTGACCCGGTTGCCGGGACAGCCAACCCACGGTCGATTCCGGCGGCGATCATGGAGTACACGATCGAGGTAGAGAACCGCGGCTCGGCGTCGCCGGACACGGATACCCTTGTGGTAACCGACGAAATTCCACCGGAAGTTGCGCTGTGCGTCACTGCCGCCTGCTATCCCGGCGGTCCGGTAGTACTCGACACCGCCGCGTCACCGGTACCGCCGGGCGTCAGCCTGCTGCTGGTCGAGTATTCCGACGACGGCGGTGCGAGCTTCGGCTACACACCGGCACCCGACGCGGCGGGCTTTGACGGCCGCATCGACTCCGTGCGAATAACGCTGGGCGGCAGCCTGGCAAGCGTGGCGCCGGGCGGAGTGCCGTCGTTTGTATTGCGGCTCGCCACGCGCGTGGAATGATGCCTTTCCAGGGAGCAGCCCGCGGGGGACATGCTTACGGAACATATGATAGCGTCCCGGGTTTGACCCAACGCGGCCCGGGCGGACCGGGCGGACCGGCCAGTAAGACGAATGCAAATACGATCTCTGTGCGTAACTCAGGGTGCGGACCGGCCTACGGTCGCCACCTTCATCGGATTGCATAGGGCCGGCGTCGGAATCACCGTCACCTGCCCGCCCGAGCATCCCAACTACCAGCTCCTCATCGACGCGGGAGTGCCCGTCATCGGACTTACGCTTAAGCGCAATTTCGACCACGAGGGAGTTGCAGTGCTGCGGCGCGAACTCGTCGAGGGCGGCTATCACATCATTCACACGTTCAACAACAAAGCCGTCACCAACGGCCTGAAAGCCTGTCGGAATCTGCCGGTGAAGGTGATTTGCTATCGCGGCATTGTCGGAGCCGTCAGCTTTCTCGACCCCATGTCCTGGATGCGCTATCTGAATCCGCGCATCGACCGGATCATTTGCGTTTGCGATGCCATCCGCGATTATTTCCTCGCCATGCAACCTGGGTTTCTGCGCATGCCGGCGTCGCGGCCGGTGCGGATCTACAAAGGACATAAACCCGAGTGGTATACCGCCACGCCCGTGGACCTGGAAACGCTTGGCCTGCCGGCGAACGCCTTTGTCATTGGCTGTACGGCGAACTACCGGCCGCGCAAGGGAATCGAGTATTTGATCGATGCACTCGAGCGCATGCCCGCCGACATCCCAGCTCATCTTCTGCTGGTCGGTCACATGGATGCCGATTCGCTGAGCCGCCGTATCGACGGCAGTCCCGCTCGCGACCGCATTCACAGAGTGGGATTTCGCGACGATGCACCGTCTCTCAGCGCGGCCTGCGACGTTTTCTGCCTGCCATCGACCAAGCGCGAAGGTTTGCCGCGAGCTGTCATTGAGGCGATGGTCTACGAGGTGCCACCTGTCGTTACCGATGCCGGCGGCAGCCCCGAACTGGTCGTTGACGGCCACTCGGGAATCGTCGTGCCGCCGAAAGACGCGAGGGCACTGGCGAACGCGTTCACCCAGCTGTATCGCGACCCCGAACGGCGAGCCGAGATGGGGGCGGCCGCACGACGCCGCATCGCCGAAGACTTCCGCAACGAAACGACGATCGAAGAGACGCTGGCGCTTTACCGCGAACTGGTCCCGAATCCGGAATCGTCAGCTCCGCCGCAGGGCTAACTGGTCTCGAGACGCGAGTACAGGTCGCCGTGCGCGAACGCGGCGGACACCGGAACGAAGCTGCGGAAATATGGGTCTGGCGCAAAGCGCAGACCCACCCGGACAAACTCTACAGGCGCAACGCACCGTCGACATCGATGCAACGGCCGCTGAAATAGTCGTTCTCGAGAATGAACTGGACGGTCCTGGCTATCTCGTCGGGATCACCGACGCGACGCGCGGGAATCATGGATTCGATTTTTTCACGCGCTTCCGGCTTCATCGACATGACCATCTCGGTGCCTATGAAGCCCGGCGCTATGGCTGCCGCCCGGATACCGTAGCGCGCCAGTTCTTTTGCCCACACGACCGCCATTGCCTGCACACCGGCCTTGGCGGCGCTGTAGTTGGTTTGTCCCATATTGCCGGCCCGCGAGATCGAAGAGATATTGACGATGCAACCCTTGCTCTTCAGTTCGATCATCTTCGCGGCAGCCTCGCGGCCGCACAGGAATACGCCGGTCAGATTGACGTCGATAACGGCTTGCCACTGTTCGAGCGTCATCTTCGCTACCTGCTCGCCGTCTTTGTATTTGAGCAGCATCGCATCGCGCGTAATACCGGCGTTGTTGACCAGGCCGTCAAGCGCACCGAAATCGGCGACAATCCGATCGAACAGCGACTCCACTTCCGCTTCGTGCGCGACGTTGGCCGTGTAGGTTTTCGCTGCGGCCGCACCCGCGTCGAGGCACGTGGCCGCCATCGACTCCAACGCGCTTTCGTCGAGGTCCACAAGTGCGAGTTTCGCGCCGGCGGCGGCGAGGCGGGTCGCCATGGCTCCTCCGAGCCCCCGCGCTCCGCCCGTAATGACGATGGTCTTTTCTTTCAGATCCATTTCTTTAAGCCTTTGATTTTAATTTGGTTTTCGGACAGTTGTCGACAGCGGACACGGCTATCCCCGACGCCCGGGAGCGCTCATTATGCCCGATATATTGCACTGCACAAGAACATCCCGGGCGCTGTCTTCCTCGTTGCGGCCGCCGCCCCGATCACCGATCATCGGAGCTTGCGGAGGTATCGCCAAGGGGGAAACCATGAACAACGCATCCGCAGAACCGGCCGGCCGCGACGAAATGCCGTTTGTTGCGCCCTGCCGCAAGCTCTCGTTACTCGCCCCGTTTCGCTGGCTGCGGCTGGGCTTCGGCGACTTTCGGAAGGCGCCGCGGCAAAGTCTCGCTTACGGCCTTGCCGTAGCAATACTAATAGCGGGCGTATCGCTGCTTGCGTGGTTTCGCGGCAGTCAATGGATCATGTTCGCAATGCTCGGCGGCTTTGTCTTCCTGGCGCCGTTAACCTGCGTCGGTCTGTACGCGATCAGCGCGCAGCTCGAACGCGGGCAGCCGCCCCTGCTCGCGCGCAGCCTGCGCGCTGCATTCCGCCGCCATGTCAGTAACGAAATGGTGTTTGCGATCGTGCTGCTCGTCATCTTTCTGGTTTGGGCGCGGGCAGCAGTCATGGTCACGGTGTTTTTTCCGACCGACGGCGACGCCGGTTTTCGGGAGATCGCCGGTTTTCTCGCTTTCGGTTCGGCCATCGGTGCCGTGTTCGCCGCCATTACGTTTTCCGCGAGCGCCTTCTCGTTGCCAATGATCATGCACCGCAACGTGGACAGCGTCACGGCCATCGTCAGCTCAATAAACGCAGTGTTGCGCAACCGGGCAGCCATGCTCGTCTGGCTGTCGCTAATCGTACTGGGCCTGCTGATCGGTGCCGCAACGGCGTTTGTCGGCCTGGTTTTCATCGTGCCGCTCATTGGCTATGCGGCGTGGCACGGCTACCTCGAGACCATAGATGCCAGCGCGTTCCCGCGCCACGAGATCGGAATTACCGCAACGCCCCGCAACGGCGGGCACGAGCCGGACGAAAGTCCGCCGGAGACGTCGGCCGCATCCTAAAGAGCACGCTGCAGCGCACAGTAACTCGCCCCCAGGAGGCCCGGATGATCGTGCGTAATGAGCTGGGTGGGAATGCGCTCCATTAGCGGCCGGTAGCGTCCTTTGCCCTCGAAGCCGCTGCGAAAACGGCTGTTCTCGATCAGCTCGGGGTAGCGCTTGGCGATGCCGCCCGCTATGAAGACGCCGTCGTGTGCATTTAGCGTCAGCGCAAGATCGCCCGCAAACTGGCCGAGAATCTCCAGGAACACCTGCACGGCCTCCGCCGCCCGCGGATCGCTCTGGTCCTGTGCCCGGGCGAATACCTCGGACGCCGAAAGCTGCTGCCGCTGCTCGCCGTGAATCAGGCAGAGCGACCAGTAGAGGTTTTCGATACCGGGCCCCGAGACCAGCCGTTCGAACGACACCCGGTCGAACCGCTCCCGCATGGTCTTGAGGATTTCGATCTGTAGCTGAGTCTCCGGGGCGAAACCGCTGTGACTGGCCTCACCCGAGATCGGCAGCAGCGTGCCGCCGCTCTTCTTGAGCCCGACTGCGCCGAGGCCCGTCCCGGGCCCCGTGGCAGCCACGGTAAACGCGTCTCGATTCAGGTCGGCCGGAGGCGGCAGGCCAACTGTCTGACAATCCGCCGACGTAAGCGCCGGTATCGCCCAGGCCACGGCCTCGAAGTCGTTGATCAGGCTGACCGAGGCTTTGGCAAAAGTCCGCTCGAGACTCGCAACGTCCAGAACCCAGTGGTTATTGGTGAACGTGACGGTACGGTCCACAACGGGACCCGCGGCCGCGAGACAAATCGCATTCGGGCTTGGAGCGCCGACGGTGTCGAGATAATGCCGCATGGCCGTGTCGGCGGAATCGAAATCCGCGCAGTTGAGCGTGTGCTCCGAGCGGTAGCCTTCCTCGCCGTCCGCCAGCGCGAATCGCGCGTTGGTACCGCCGATATCGCCAATGAGGTACGTCGGATCTGCCATGCTTCGCCTGCTCGTTATTGGTCTTCTCGGTCGCCCGCCGCGGCCTGTTGCCGCGGATTATAGGCTCTGGCCGTAGCCGCCGTCTTCATGGCGAATCTGCTCCCGAACGGGCGCCGCTCGGCCTTTACCCCGCCCGCTCGCCCGGCTGGGCGGCCGGGAAGATAGAGGCGCCAGCCTCGGCCCCGCCCGTCTGCGCGCGAAACACGGAAAACAGCTCCCGGCCCATCCCGGTGTGATTATCGCCCAGATCGGCCGCCACGGCAGCACGCGCCGCCACGGCATCCGCGTCAGCGACTTCGAGTATTCCGCCTTCGCTGTCTATCGTGATCCGGTCGCCGTCCCGAACCCTGGCCAGCAGGCCGCCGCATACCGATTCGGGCGTTAGCTGAATCGCGGAGAGCACTTTGCCCGACGCGCCCGACATGCGACCGTCGGTCAGCAGCGCAACGCGGAAACCCCGGTTTTGCAGAACGCCCAGATAGGGTGTGAGTTTGTGCAGCTCCGGCATGCCGTTGGCGCGCGGCCCCTGATTCGGCAACACCGCGACAAAGTCCATTTCGAGCTCGCCGGCATTGAAGGCCTCGGTGAACGCCGCCTGCGTTTGAAATACGCGGGCCGGCGCTTCTATCGAACGGTGCGCCTCGGCGACCGCCGAGACTTTGACGATCGCGCGGCCGAGCGAGCCCGCCACCAGGCGGATGCCTCCTTCGGTGTCGAAAGGATCGGCGACGCCACGGACGATGTCGGTATCGAGGCTTTCCGTCTGGCATTCCTGCCATGCGAGCGTGCCGTTCTCGAGGCGCGGTTCGCGGCAGAACCGCTCCAGACCGTGCCCGAGAAGTGTGTTGACGTCGTTGTGCAGCAGCCCCCCGCCCAGCAGCTCGCGCATGACAAGGCCCAGCCCGCCCGCCGCGTGAAAGTGATTGACGTCGGCCGAGCCGTTCGGATACACGCGCGCCAGAAGCGGGATGACTCCAGACAACTCCGCGAAATCGTTCCAGTCGATCGAGATGCCGGCAGCCTGTGCTATCGCCACCAGATGCAGCGTGTGGTTCGTCGACCCGCCTGTCGCAAGCAGGCCCACGATTCCGTTCACGATAGCCTTCTCGTCGATCACGTGCGCTATCGGCGTGTAGTTGTTGCCGAGATGCGTCAACGTGAGCACCTGCGCAACGGCCTCACGGGTCAGATGCTTACGCAGCGATGCGCCCGGGTTGACGAACGAGCCGCCGGGAAGCTGCATACCCATGAACTCCATGAGCATCTGGTTGCTGTTAGCCGTACCGTAGAAAGTGCAGGTACCCGGCGCGTGATACGCGGCCGACTCGCTCGCCAGCAGCTCCTCGCGGCCGCATTCGCCGACTGCGTATTGTTCGCGAACGGTTGCCTTCTCTTTGTTGGAGAGGCCAGTGACCATTGGACCGGCCGGGATGAAGACTACGGGCAGATGCCCGAATGCAAGCGCGCCGATCATTAGGCCCGGGACTATCTTGTCGCAGATCCCTAAGCAGGCCACCGCATCGAACATGTTGTGCGACAGGGCAACGGCCGTGGACAGCGCAATGACATCGCGGCTGAACAAGGATAAGTCCATGCCGTCCTGGCCCTGGGTCACACCGTCACACATTGCCGGCACGCCGCCGGCGTACTGTGCGACTGCACCGCGTTCGCGGGCCGCCTCGCGGATCTGCCGGGGGTAGGACTCGAACGGCTGATGGGCGCTGAGCATGTCGTTGTACGCGGATACGATCGCCAGGTTCGGCACCGTGTTGCCCGACAGGACCGCCTTTTCCTGACGCCGTTCGGCGGCCATGCCGTGCGCCAGGTTCGAACACGACAGCGACGAGCGCGCCGGGCCCTCTTCGGCAGCGCGGGCTATGCGGTCGAGATAAGCGCTGCGTGCCGGATCGCTGCGCTTCCGGATGCGCTCGGTTACGGCTTCGAGTGTCGAATGCATGCTTGGGGCTCCGGCGCTACAGCGCCCAGTAAAGGTTGACGGGGGCGCGCTTTTGTCGCAGCAGACTGGCGATCGGCAGATTGCTGTTCGGTTGTCTCGCCTGCTCGAGCACCTCGCGCTTCGCTTCGCCGAAGACCAGCAGAACAATCTCGTCGCTGCGCGACAGCGCGGACAGCGTCAGGCTGATTCGCGGGTGCGGACTCGACCCGGTGCTTACGGACAGGAACAGCGACTGGCTGTCGATATCGAGTCCTTCCTCAAGGTTTTCCGCATCCGGAAACAACGACGCAAAATGGCCGTCTTCGCCCATGCCCAGCAGCGCGCAGGCGAACGGGAAAGGCAGGCTGCGCAGCTCGCCGTTCAACTCCTCGGCACGCTCGCCGGGAAGCCCTTCTTCGCGATACACCGGCAGCAGGCGGGCCTCGGCGGCGTGCGATGTGAGCAGCCTTTCGCGTACGAGCCGCTCGTTGCTGTCGGGACTCGAAGGCGGCACCCAGCGTTCGTCGCTCAGGACGACGCTTACGTTTTCCCAGCCGAGTTCGAAACTTGCCAGTGCATCGAAACACTCGCCGGGCGTCGTTCCGCCGCTAACCACGAACGACGCTTTGCTATTGCCATTCAGACGCCGCTCGATGAGTCTGGAAATCGCCTCGGCCGCAGCCGTCGACGCAGCCGTGCGGCTGTCGAAAAGATGTTCCTGCATTGTTTAAGCCTCCGGCTGCCACGCCCGACCGTCACGATCGAGCAATAGTGAAGAAGCGGAGGGTCCCCAGGAGCCCGCAACGTAGCTTTCGACCTTCTGCCGGGAACTCGCCCAGCCCGCGACTATGCCGTCGATCCAGCTCCAGGCAGCTTCGACTTCGTCGCGGCGCATGAACAGTGCCGGATTGCCGCGCAGAACCTCCATTAACAATCGCTCATAGGCATCGGGATAGCGGATGCCGAAGGTCTCCTCGAAACTCAGGTCGAGCGAAACCGGCCGCAGGTCGAAACCGCCCGGGCCGGGTTCCTTGGCCATGACGGACAGCTTGACGCCTTCGTCGGGCTGCAGGCGGATGATCAAACGGTTGGCGCGCACATTGTATTCCTGTTCGGGAAAAATGGAGTGCGGCACCTCCTGAAACTGCACGACAATCTCCGAGTGCTTCGCCGGGAGACGTTTGCCGCTGCGCAGATAGAAAGGCACACCCGACCAACGCCAGTTCTCGATCTCGACCTTGAGGGCTACGAACGTCTCCGTCGCGCTCTCGGCTCCGCCGAGTTCGTCGAGATAACCCGGCACTGTTTCGCCGTTGATCGCGCCGCTCGTGTACCGGGCGCGCACGGTGTTGCTGCGAACGTCGTCAGCTCCTATGGTCTTGAGCGCGCGGAGCACCTTCATCTTCTCGTCGCGAACCGAGTCGTGATGTAAGTTCGACGGCGGCTCCATGGCAACCAGGCACAACAGCTGCAACATGTGGTTCTGCACCATGTCCCGCAGCGTGCCGATGCGATCGTAAAACTCGACGCGGCCGCCCACGCCGAGATGCTCGGCAACCGTAATCTGCACGTGGTCGATTGCGCCGCGGCGCCACAGCGGCTCGAACAGCGAGTTGCCGAAGCGCAGCGCCAGCAGATTCTGCACGGTTTCTTTGCCGAGATAGTGATCGATCCGGTAGATCTGGTTCTCCGGAAAACAGGCGCCGATCGCGTTGTTGATTTCGGCCGCAGATTCGTAGTCGCGTCCGACGGGTTTCTCCAGAACGATGCGGCTATGCGGAGTGATCAGCGCGTTTTGCCTGAGCCCGTTGGCAAAAGCGCCGAACAGGCCCGGTGCCGTCGCCAGATAGGCAACCCGGACGCGGTCTTCGTGTCCGGCAAGCAGCGTCACCAGCGCTTGCCAGTCCTCGGGCGCAGCCGCGTCCGCCTGAACGTAGTGAATACGTTCGGCGAAGGTCTCCCAGACGGCTTCTTCGAACTCGCCGCTCGCCAGATTGTTCTCGAGCGACTCGCGCACACGGTCGAGGTAGGCGGCTCTTTCGAGCTGTCCCCGGCTTGCCGCAATAATCCGGCTGCCGCCCGTGATCTGCTCGTCGCGCTCACGGTGGTACAGCGCGGGCAGCAGCTTGCGCATTGCGAGGTCGCCCGTGCCACCAAAAATGACCAGATCGAAACACTCGACCGGAATCAGTTTTGCCATGTTGTGTCCCCTCGGTGTGCTGAAAGTTTACTACTCTTTTTGGAAGAAATCCGATAATTGACTGGATTTTGACCATCCGTTTTTGTAGTTTTGCTACATGTTGGTGCGTATCGAACAGCAATTGGCGCAGCTGAGCCGCACCGAGAGACGAGTCGGAGAGTGGGTGCTGCGGCACCCCCGGCAGGCAGCCGATGCGACCCTCAAGGAAGTGTCCGCCGCAACCGGCGTCAGCGAGCCGACGATCGTGCGCTTTTGCCGGCATGTCGGACTCGCCGGTTTTCGTGAGCTGACCCTGCGGCTGACGGAGGCGCTGAGCCAGCCGGTAAGCTATGTGCACTCGGACGTGCACGCCGACGACGCTATGCCCGACGCCGTCACCAAGGTACTGGATGCGTCGATCCAGGCCCTCTTGAATCTGCGCGGGAGCCTCTCGGCCCTGCCGATCTCGGCCGCCGTCGATGCGCTTGCCGACGCCCGGCAAATCGTTTTTGCGGGCCTCGGCGCATCCGGCTACGTCGCTCGCGATGCCTCCCACAAGTTTTTCAGGCTCGGCATTCCCTGCTCGTCGCTCGCGGATTCACCCGGCATTCTGCAGTTCGCAGCGGTTGCCGCGGAAGGGGACGTACTGGTCCTCAACTCGCATACCGGGGGTTGGCGCGAACTCGCCGACGCAGCCAGGCTCGCACGCGAAGGCGGCGCGACGGTCGTTGCTCTTACCGCCCCGGGCTCAGTCCTTGCACGCAATGCCTGCATCGTGCTGCCGCTGCAAATTGTCGAGGACACCAGCGTCTATACCCCCATGAGTTCACGGCTGGCGCAGCTCGCGCTGCTCGACGCCGTTCACGTAGCGCTCGCCCTTAGGCTGGGGCCTGCCGCGGTCATCAAGCTGCGGGACAGCAAGCAGGCCCTCTCCTCCCTGGTTTAGAAATCGAGCGGGTGCTGATCCGCGGCGAGAATATCGCTGCCCGGAAAAGCCGCGCAGATACAAACGTTTACGAATCCTGCGGCCGCGAATTTCATTGCGGCGGTAACTTTGTGGTAGTAAAGAGACTCGTGTAACAGGGGTAATCGACCGTGTGCCCACTCAAAGTGGCCAATCCGACGTCGAGAGATATTGCGGACCTTGCCGGCGTCTCGCAGGCAACCGTCTCGCGCGCGCTGCGGAACAGCCCCCTGGTACGCAAGGAAACGCGCGAGCGCATCCACGAAATCGCCAAGGAACTCAACTACTTCGTCAATCGCAACGCCGCGGGCCTGAGAACGCATCAGAGCAATACGATTGCGCTCCTGTTATTCGACGAAACGGGGGGCGCCGACGCGCAGATCAATCCGTTTTTTCTGTCCATGCTGGGCTACATCTCGAGAGCCGCCGCGCGGCGCGGATACGACGTGCTTATTTCGCTGCAGCAGCTTTCCGACGACTGGCACATCGAATACCAGGCCAGCCATCGCGCCGACGGCCTGATCCTGCTGGGCTACGGCAATTATCTGAGCTACCGCGAGAAGCTTGCGGCACTGTCGGCTGCCAACACGCGCTTCATGATCTGGGGTCCGATCCTGCGCGAGCACGGCGGCCACACGGTTGGCTGCGACAACGAAAACGGGGGCTTTCAGGCTGCCCGTCATCTATTGAGTATAGGCCGCGAGCGCATAGCATTCCTCGGCCAGACTTCGCCGCGCAGCCCGGAGTTCAGCGCTCGCTACGCCGGTTTTGTGGACGCGCTGCAAAGCGCCGGCAAGACGCCCGATCCGGCGCTCAAGGTCGACGCGGATAACCTCGAGGAACTCGGCTACCAGGCGGCACGGCAGCTGGTCGAATCCGGCGCCGAGTTCGATGCCGTATTCGCGGTAACCGACGTGATTGCGATTGGCGCCATGCGGGCTCTCGAAGATGCAGGCCTGCGCGTACCTCGGGACGTGAGCGTCGTCGGCTTCGACGACATGCCGCTGGCCGCGCACGTCACGCCGGCGCTGACCACGGTGCGGCAGGACATTCGGCTGGCGGCCGAGGGACTGGTCGAGAGCATCGTGGGGCTCATCGAAGAAGAACCGGTGGAGTCCACCCTCATGGCGCCGAAACTGGTCGTACGCCAGTCCTGCGGCGCGCACGCTCAATAAGCGTCGTCGTCTGGCGCTTCTTCGGCCCGGCGAACCGGACGCTCGGCCGCCGACTGCAGACGATCCAGTTCCCGCATTAGCTCTACGTTGTTGACGGCTGCGTCTAGTAGCAGCACGCGAACGCCGTGCGCGGGCACCTCGAGTTCGAGCGACTGATCGCTGGCGCGAACCTTCAGCATCTCGCCCGAAAACCCGTCGCGCCAATCGCCGATACTGAGTCCGTAGGTTACGGCCATTTCACGTGCCGTGTCGCCCTTGTTCAGCAACACCAGCGCCGTCTGCTGCAACTCGGCATCCTGATACACGCGGTAGAACGCAGCGCTGTCCTCGTCAAAGGCAATGTTTGCCTGCAGACCGCGCTGCAGCGCCACCGAATTCCTGCGCAGCGTGGCAATACGCCTGAGCTCGCCGTGAATCCTGTGCCGCTTTGCCGCCTCGATGTTGTGCTGGCCAAAATAGTCGCGGTTACCGCCGTGCTGGTCCGTGCCTGCGCGAAAGCCTATCTCGGAGCCGTAGTAGACGACCGGAATTCCACGGCTGGTGAACAACCAGTTGTGCGCATCGACGAAACCGTCCTCGTCGGCCGCGATCCGCGGCATGTCGTGGTTGTCGTAAAAGGTCAGCAACTCGTACGCGTTCTGGTACACGCCGGTATCGAGATGCAAAACCCGCTCGAGTTCGCGGTACGAGGCATCCTGCGCGAACACGGCGCCCATTGCCTGCTGGCCCGGAAAGTCGAGCACCCGTATGCCGCCGTTCTCGGGCCAGGTGTACTCTGCAATCTCGCGGGCGTCGTAAGAAAACGCCTCCGCAAACATGAAGTAATCCGGGCTGTGCTCGCGTATGCGTGCCGCGAACGCGCGCCAGTACTCGTGCGGCATGTGTTTGATCGTATCGATGCGGAACGCGGCCGCGCCTTGATTGAGCCACTGCGTGTAAGCGTCCACGAAGTAGTCGAGCACCGCCGGATTGTCGGGATCGAGATCCGACAGCTCGGCGAGATCGGGCTCCCGGCTGTAGAACGCATGCAGCGGGTTGTCGGGATCGAGCTCCGTGGGGTGCAGGTTTTGATGATCTGCCACGAGCCGGCCGTCGCGATCGTAGAGCTCGCCGTACAGCGGCTGGTCTTCCGGCATCGTATAGGCGGGCGAGCCGTGATTGCAGACCACGTCGAGTATGAGCTTCATGCCGTGACCCGCCGAGAGCGTGCGGGTCAGATCCGCAAACGCCATCTGCGGCGACACCAGGTGTTCGTCCTCGACAAAAAAATTGACGCCCCAGTAGCCGTGATAGCCCGTCTTGCCGCGATCCGTAAAGATGCCCTCTCCCGGGCGTATGCCGCCCGTGAACGCTTCGTCGGGATTGTCCACGATCGGGGTCAGCCAGACGGCCGTAAAGCCCATGTCGGCCAGGTATTCGGCATTGTCGGCAACGCCTTTGAAGTCGCCGCCGAGATACCCAATGTTGGCCGGCCTGCGGCCGTCCAGCTGGATCGGCCGGTCGAAGGTTCCGCGCTCCGTGCCGCCCTGCTGCTCGTAGTTGTTGGCAAGATCGCCGTCCACGAATCGATCCGTCAGCAGGAAGTAGACCGCCTCGCTCGCAAACGGCAGGTCCGTTCCGGAATACGCCCGTTCGACGGGCGGCATGCCGACGCGCGGAGGCGGCTCCGGTTCGACAGCCGGCGGCGCCGTGCTGCATGCGGTCAGCAGCAGCGAGCATGCCAGCGCCGCGCACAGCCGCTTCAAAGCTGCGGCTCCGCGGCCTTGTCGACAAATAGAGTAGCCGCTCCGGAAACGATCATTAGTGCGCCACCGATTACCAGCGCAAATATAGTTTCGCTGTCGAAGAAGGCTTTGAGCACCGGACCCAGCACGCCCGCCACGGTTACCTGCGGGATGACGATAAAAAAGTTGAAGATACCCATGTAGACACCCATCTTGTTCGACGGCAGATTGCTCGACAACAGGGCATAAGGCAAGGACAGGATCGACGCCCACGCAATGCCAATGCCGATCATCGGCACGACCAGCATCTTCGGATCGGAGATGAAGTAGAAGCTCAGGAGGCAGAGACCTCCAAGACTTACGTTGAGCGCATGGCACCAGCGGCAACCGAGCCGGTGGGCAATAAAGGGGATGGCGATTGCCGCCAGCGCGGCTACACCGTTGTAAGCGCCGAACAGAAGGCCGAGCCAGTCCGCACCGCTGTTGTAAGCGATCGACGTCGGATCGCTGGTGCCGTAGTGATGGCTGGTCACGGCGGGAACGCCGTATACCCACATGCAAAACAGCGCAAACCAGGAAAAGAACTGTACGACAGCGAGCTGCCGCATGACGCGCGGCATGTGAAACAGGTCGTGCACCACTTCGTATACGCCGTTGCTCGTATTGCCGGCGTTCTGCATGTAGCTGACGATGAGCTGCAGGAGCCCGAAAGCGATAAACGCGCCCGCCATGATGTAGAGCTGCTTGTCGAGCCCCATGCTGGCGATCAGGTACCAGCCGACAGCGCCCAGCAGCGCGGTTGCGATCCCGCCGTTGCGGTAGCGGCTGGCCGGCCGCGGCGGCGACTCCGCCGGTACGTGCGATTCGGGCCGCGCCGCGTCGAACTCCGCGAGTTGGTCCGGTGAGTATTCCTCGGTTCGGAACACGGTCCACAGCACTGCGAACAGGAACAGCGCTCCGCCGACGTAGAACGCGATCTTGAGCGAGGGCGGGATGGCGCCCGCCTCCGCAACGTTCGAAACGCCGAACCAGTTGGTGACGATCCACGGCAGAGCCGAACCGAGCACGGCGCCGATACCGATAAAAAAGGTCTGCATGGAGAAGGCTGCCGTACGCTGGCGCTCGGGCAGCATGTCGCCGACAAACGCGCGGAACGGTTCCATGGAAATATTGATGCTGGCATCGAGTATCCACAGCATGCCGACGGCGAACCAGAGCGCCGGGGAATTCGGCATGACGAGCAGCGCCAGCGTTGCAAGCACCGCCCCGACCGTGAAGTAGGGCCGGCGGCGGCCGAAGCGATTCCAGGTGCGATCGCTCATGTAACCAATGATCGGCTGCACGATCAGGCCGGTCAGCGGCGCCGCGACCCAGTACACGGCAAGATTGTCCGTGTCGGCCCCCAAAGTCTGAAAGATGCGGCTGACGTTGGCGTTTTGCAGCGAGAAGCCGATCTGGATGCCCAGAAAGCCGAAACACATGTTCCAGATTTGAATAAAGTTCAGCGCGGGCTTTTGTTGTATTGACGGTTGTTTCATTGGCTGTGGTTTCCTGGGCGATGTGCCTGCGGTGCTGGCCGGAACCGGATAGCCGCGCCGCCCCCCGCGGCGAGCTTCAGTTCCAGCGTGTCGTCGTGCGTGTACTCGGCCGAGCGTATGTCGATGCCGTACGGATTGGATTCCCAGTGCGCGTCCGCGGCATCCGTGTACAACTCGGCGGTGTAAGCCCGCCCCGCGGGCAGAAAAGCCAGCGGCACGGAGATCTGTCGCTCCCGTTCGTCCGTAATCGCGCCGAGGTACCAGTCGTCGCCCTCGCGTTCCCGCCGGGCAATGACTACGTAGTCGCCAACCTCTCCGGCAAGGGCCAGGCTGTCTTCCCAGTCGGTCGGTACGTCAACGACAAAGCGAAACGCATCCGGGCGCGCCCGATAATTCTCGGGAAGGTCCGGCACCATGTGCACTGGACTGTAGATGACGACGTAGAGCGCAAGCTGCTTGGCGAGCGTCGACTGAACGCGGCGCGGAACGCCTTCGATCTCGAAGTCCAGATCGAATAGCCCGGGCGTGTAGTCCATCGGGCCGGCCAGCAGGCGCGTAAACGCCAGCATCGCCTCGTGTTCCGGCGGATTGGGCGTAGCACCCCAAACGGCAAATTCCTGACCGCGCGAACCTTCGCGCGTCAGCCAGTTCGGATAGGTTCGCCTGAGACCCGTGTCTTTCACGGGCTCGTGGGTATTGATGCTTATACGCCGGCGCGCGGCGGCTTCGAGGACTTTCTGGTAGTGCAGAACGGCAAACTGGCTGTCGTGCCACTCGAGTATGCGATCGCCGCTCTCGTCGATGCGCTTGAGGCTTCGGGCGGGACCGACATAACCCGTCTTGACCTGCCGCACGCCAAGACCTTCGTACAAATCGAAGCCGTCTTCCATCTGTGCCTCGTATGACGACATGTGCCCGCCGGTCTCGTGATGACCTATCAGGCGAACGCCGCGCTCGCGCGCATAGCTTGCGACGGCAGCGATATCGAAATCGGGATACGGCTCGGTGAAGCTGAACTGCGCGTTGCCAACCCAGTCACCGTCCCAGCCCTGGTTCCAGCCCTCGACCAGTACGCCGCTGAAACCGTGTTCGGCCGCGAAATCGACATACGCTTTGGCGTTTTCGGTCGTCGCGCCGTGCCGGTCGCCGCTGCCCCAGGTCCAGAGACCGCGATGCATGGCCCACCAGATGCCGACGTACTTGCCGGGCTTAATCCAGGACACGTCGCCGAGTGCGTTGGGCTCGTTCAGGTTTAGCGTCAGCGAGGAATTAATCAGACCCGTAGCGCTATCGGCTACCTGTATCGTTCGCCACGGCGTGACAAACGGCACGTCGAGCCTTGCGCGGTATCCCTCTGACGCCGGACGCAGAAACGTCCTCAATACGCTGCTGACATCGAATTCCAGACTAAACGCCGGATAGTTCCTGAGCGCCGCCTCGTGAATTGCGAGATGTACGCCGGAAGGCAATCGCAACGTCAGCGGCGACGACACCCGGTCGAGCACGCCAAGCGACGTCTCGCTGTACAGATGTTCGTAGCGCAGCTCGCCGTCGGCCGGCTGCGAGAACGCCCGGGCATCGCGGCTGACCCGGAAGGCCGTCGTTTCGCCAACCAGCCTGACCTCTCGATACGCGACCTGCTCCGGCACCTCGTAGCGAAAACCGATGCCGTCGTCATAGGCGCGAAACCGCAGGCGGTAGTGCCGCTCCGGCCCGCTTGCCGTAAGCGTCAGCAGCAGCTCGTTGTACTGATCGCGGACTACGCGGCGCTCGCCCCAGGGTTGCTCCCAGCGCTCGTCGGCCGAGCGCCGTTCGGCACTTTCGATACTAAACCCGGTTACCAGATCGATGCGCGACGCAAAATACAGGCCAAGCGGCGACGGCTCGACGAGGGTGGCCTCGTCGTACTCGAGCCGGTAGGTCGCCTGACCGGAATCGGAGAGCGCCACACGCACGGTAATTCGTCCGTCAGGCGACGTCAGTTGGTATTCATTACCGTCCGCCGCCGGCGTGCCGGATGCAGGCGAGCTGACAGACAGCAGCGCAGCGCCCAGGAGCAAAATCCTCGCGGCGGCACGCATTACATTTCCACAGCCTTGCAGTGTTGCTCTATGTAGTCGCGGTGCGCGGGCATGACAGCGGCGGCTTCCCGCATGACGCGGCGCAAACCCTCGAGTTTGCGGGCCGCCTCGACCTGCGGCCGCTGATCGACCAGCGGATCGTAGCGCTCCGGCGTGACGAACTGCCCAATGAACACGGCCAGCCAGCTCGGGTTCTGAAAGAGTTCGACACCGCTCGACACGAGCCGGCCGCTGGCGCGGAAGTGATCGATCTTGTAGCGGAGCGTATCGGGTATCGGCATTGCACTGCATTCGCGCCATAGCGGCGAGTCCGTTCGCTCCGTCGCGCAGTAATGCAGGATCAGGAAATCGCGGATGGTTTCGTATTCGAGCGTCGTGAGGCGGTTGTATTCCTCGACCGCCAATGGATCGGGCTGCCGCTCGGGAAACAAAGCCATGAAACGCGTGATGCCGGTCTGAATGAGATGCAAACTGGTCGATTCGAGCGGCTCCATGAAGCCCGCGGCGAGACCGATCGCAACCACGTTCCCGTTCCAGAAGCGCTTGCGCCGGCCGGTGACGAAGCGCAGAACACGCGGCTCCGTGATTGGCTCGCCGTCGAGATTGTCGAGCAGCGTTGCGGCAGCCTCGTCCTCGGAGATGTGCCGGCTGCAGTGCACGTAGCCATTGCCGATCCTGTGCTGCAGCGGAATCCGCCATTGCCAGCCCGCCGCATGTGCCGTCGACCGCGTGTACGGCGTGAACTCGCCGCCATGCGTGCACTGCACGGCGACGGCACGATCGCAGGGCAACCAGTGCGTCCAGTCCTCGTAGCCGGTCTCGAGCGCCTCTTCGATGAGCAGGCCGCGAAACCCCGTGCAGTCGAGATAAAACTCGGCGTCTACGACGCTGCCGTTGTCGAGCGTCACGCTCGTGACGTCCCCCGATTCCGGATCGCGGCTGACCGTTTCTATCCGGCCTTCCACCCGCACGACGCCGCGCTGCTCCGAGTAGCGCCGCAGGAAGGCGGCGTAAAGTCCGGCGTCGAAGTGATAAGCATAGTCGTAAGTCGACTGAACGAGTCGCGGATCGCGGGAGGGCCGGTCGAATCGGTTCGCAGCACTGGCCGCCCACGCCATCGAGTAGTCGTCCAGGTTCAGCGCCTCGCCGCGTTTTTGCTCGCGCAGCCAGTAATGATGCAGCGGCACCATGTCGAAGTCCGCACCGAAGGGACCGAAGGGATGAAAGTAGCGCTGCCCTTTGCGGCCCCAGTCGACGAACTGTATACCGAGCTTGAACGAGCCCTGCGTCGCGCGCACAAAATCGTTCTCGTCGATTCCCAGACGCTGATTGAAGGCCTTGATCGGCGGGATCGTCGCCTCGCCGACGCCAACGGTGCCGATCGCTTCGGATTCCACGAGGCTGATCCGGCAGTTGCCCTGCAGGGTATTCGCAAGCGTCGCGGCGGCCATCCAGCCGGCCGAGCCGCCGCCAATGACCGCAATGTGACGAAGAGGCCCCGCCCCTGCCTGCATAGGTTTTCCCTTGTGGCCGGCTCGGCGGACGCCGGCGCAGCCTCTTGGACTTATTCTCTCCCGAACCGGTCAGCGCGACGCGCGACTGCTCAGGCCCCCACCTTCGTCCGAGTTTAGCAACTCGCATGAGCCTGTTCTGAATGAATACGTATTCAGATAGTGCAGACGATGGGCCATGACTAGAATATTCGCGGGGAATTCTGCAAACGGATTGGGGGGAACGAGTATGCGGCGCATCGTATTGGCTTTATTGCTGCTGGCCACGGCGCCGGGGATCTTCGCCGAGCAATCCGGCGGAAGCATGGGACCGGCAAACGGGATAGACCGCATCGAACCGCCGCACTGGTGGCTCGGTTTCGAGCATGCCGAACTCCAGCTCCTCGTGCACGGAACGGACATAGGCCGTTATCGCGCCAGCGTGGACTACCCTGGCATCCGCATAACGCGCAGCGTAACGACCGACAACCCGAACTATCTTTTTGTCTACCTCGATATTGCCAACGCCGCAGCGGGCGAATTCGAACTTGTCTTCGAAGACGGCGGCGATACGCGGGTTGCAAGCTACGCGCTCGAACAGCGCAGCGCCGATTCGGCGCGCAACGAGGGTTTCTCGGCCGCGGACGTCATCTACCTGATTACCCCGGACCGCTTTGCCAACGGCAACCCGGACAACGACTCGGTCGCAGGCTTTGCAGACCTTCCAGACCGCTCGGAACCCTACGGCCGGCACGGCGGCGACCTTGCCGGTATTGAAGCACGCCTCGACTACATCGAGGACATGGGCTTCACGGCTATCTGGCTCAATCCGGTATTGGAAAACGCCATGCCGGAGGCGTCTTACCACGGCTATGCGATCACGGATTTCTACAAGGTGGACCCGCGCTTCGGCAGCAACGAGGAGTATCTCGAGCTGGCGGATGCGGCACGCTCCCGCGGCATCAAGCTCATCATGGACCAGATCGAAAACCACGCAGGCAGCGGACACTGGTGGCTGGACGATCTGCCGGCCGCCGACTGGGTCAACTTCGATAACCGCTACGTGGCCACCAGCCACGCGCGCACGACCAACCAGGACCCTTATGCATCCCGCTACGATACCGAGCTGCACGCGGGCGGCTGGTTCGCGAAGACGATGCCGGATCTCAACCAGCGCAATCCGCTGCTGGCCGACTACCTCATTCAGAATTCGCTCTGGTGGATCGAGTACCTGGGCCTGGGCGGCATACGCCAGGATACCTACCCCTACCCCGACAAGGCATTCATGGCCGAGTGGACCCGCCGGATCATGGCCGAGTACCCGCAGTTCAATATCGTCGGCGAGGAATGGAGCCACAACCCAAACGTCACGTCGTACTGGCAGGCAGGCAAAGACAACCACGACGGCTACGTATCGTACTTGCCCAGCGTTTTCGACTTTCCGCTGCAGGCCGCGTTGTCCGGCGCGCTCGCCGGGCCGGAGCCGCCATGGGGCAGCGTGTGGACACCGGTTTACGAGACGCTCGGCATGGACTTCCTGTACCCGGATCCTTTCGGACTGGTGATCTTTCCCGACAATCACGACATGAGCCGCATTTACACGCAGCTCGACGAAGATCTCGATCTGTACCGCATGGCAATGGTGTTTTACGCCAGCATGCGCGGCATCCCGCAGTTTTTCTACGGCACGGAAGTCCTGATGTCGCATCCGGGCACGGACAGCCATGGCGTCATTCGCAGCGATTTTCCCGGCGGTTT
Organism: Pseudomonadota bacterium; assembly: GCA_039819385.1. Classification (GTDB taxonomy): domain Bacteria; phylum Pseudomonadota; class Gammaproteobacteria; order Steroidobacterales; family Woeseiaceae; genus UBA1847. The sequence continues at coordinate 202,384 of JBCBSC010000005.1, forward strand.
CGAGGACGATCGAAAGGATGCCTTCTCGGATACAGGGCTAAGCGCCAGGGAACGCGAAGCACAGGCGTTCGTCAGGAAGCTCCTGAACTGGCGGAAGTCGGCGAGCGTCGTTCACTCAGGCAAGTTCATGCACTTCGCGCCTGTCGAACACAGCTATGTCTACTTTCGCTACGACGACAGCGATACCGTCATGGTGGCCCTCAATCGCGGCAAAGATGCGATTACGCTCGATACGGCGCGCTTCGCCGAGCGGCTGCGCGGCTTCCGCAGCGCGCGCGACGTATTAAGCGGCGATCGTTACAGCCTCGATGAGCCGCTCGAACTCGGGCCCCGCTCCGCGCTGCTGCTGGAGCTTGTACGGTAAGCTCAGTACCCGCCGGTAAACCCATCGTCCAGGGGGCTCGACTTTGATCTTACGACTCCGCACGGCAGGCGTTTTGCTTGCACTGTTGTTTGCCGGCACGGCACAAGCCGACTTTGGGCGGTATACAAGCCACACTCTCGACAGCAATACGCTCGCCGTGCAAACCGAACTGGGCACGCTGCGCGTCACGGCCATCGACGACGCGGCGTTCGAAGTGCACTACGAGGAAGACGGCATTCGCCAGCTACCCTCGTTTGCGCTGGCCGGCGATCCGCCGCCCGTGCAAACGGCGCTCAGCGAAACTGCCTCGAGCCTGTCGCTCTCGCTGCCGGGCCTCACCGCGGTCATCCACAAGTCGCCGGTCAAAGTCGAATTCGTCAAAGAAAAACAAACCTTGTTTGCCGAAGAGCACGGCTACTTCGCCTACGACACCGTCCGCGGTTTCCGCTTCGCGCTCGACGACGGCGAAAAAATTCTCGGCGCGGGCCAGCGCGTCGTCGGCATGGACCGGCGCGGCAAGCGGCTGCCGCTGTACAACCGGGCGAGCTACGGCTACGAGACCGACGCCGAGCAAATGTACTACAGCGTCCCGGCGATCGTGTCGAGCGATCGCTACATGATCGTGTTCGACAACTCCGCAAACGGCTGGCTGGACATTGGCGGCACGGAAGCTGATGTCCTGAGTTTCGAAGCGGTCGGCGGCCGCACGGCTTACCTGGCCATTGCGGGCGACAGCTTTCCGGAGCTGCTCGAGAACTATACGGACGTAACGGGCCGTCAGCCTTTGCCGCCGCGCTGGGCGCTCGGCAACTATGCCTCGCGTTTCGGCTATCGCAGCGAGGCGGAGACGCGCGACGTCGTCCGGCGCTTCCGCGACGAAAAAATCCCGCTCGACGCCGTCATTCTGGATCTCTACTGGTTCGGGCCGGACATCCAGGGCCACATGGGCAATCTGGACTGGGACCGCAACGCCTGGCCGAATCCCGAAGACATGATTGCGGACTTCAAGGCGGACGGCGTTCAGACGATTGCGATTACCGAACCGTTCATTTTGTCGACTTCGAAGCGCTGGGAGGATGCGGTCAAGAACAAGGTCCTGGCCAGGAACGCCGCGGGAGAACCGCGCCGCTTCGATTTCTACTTCGGCAACACCGGGCTCGTCGACGTCTTCGACGAGCGCGCCCGCGACTGGTTCTGGCAGCCCTACGAGATGCTGTTCGATCAGGGCACGCGCGGCACCTGGGGCGATCTCGGGGAACCCGAAGTCCATCCGGCGGATGCGCTGCATTATCTCAGCGACATCGACGCCTGGGCCACGGCGGACGAGGTGCATAACGTCTACGGCCATCGCTGGGCGCAAATGGTGTACGAAAAGCAAATCGAACACGCACCGAACGTCCGCCCGCTCATCATGATGCGGTCGGGCTTCGCGGGCACGCAGCGCTACGGCATCGTGCCGTGGACCGGCGACGTCAACCGCAGCTGGGGCGGCCTCAAGCCGCAGGTCGAACTGAGCCTGTCCATGGGGCTGCTCGGGCTTGCCTGGACACATTCGGATCTCGGCGGTTTCGCGGGCGGCGAGCGCTTCGACCGGGAGCTGTATCTGCGCTGGCTGCTATACGGCGTGTTCCAGCCCGTATATCGCCCGCACGCACAGGAACATATCGCGCCGGAGCCGGTATTTCACGATCGCAAGACCCGCAGGCTGGCACGCGAGTTCATCGAGCTGCGCTACCGGCTGCTGCCGTACATCTACACGCTCGCCTGGGAGAACAGCCGCTCCGGCATGCCGCTCATGCGGCCGCTGTTTTTCGAGGCGCCGGACGATCTGCGCCTGTTCGACCGCGCGGATGCTTACCTGTTCGGTAACGCGTTTTTTGTACACCCCGTCACCGACGCAGGCCTGCGTTCGGTCGACGTATATCTGCCGCCCGGCGTCTGGTTCGATTTCTGGAACGGCGGCCGCGTCGAGGGCGGTGCGGCGCACGAGGTGCCGGTCTCGCTGTCGAGCATCCCGGTTTTCGTGCGCGCCGGCTCGTTCGTGCCCATGGTCGATGCGGTGCAGACGACGGCGAATTACTCGAGCGAACGACTGACGCTGCACTACTACGCCGACGAGACGATGACGTCGTCGTCCGGGCAGATGTTCGAAGACGACGGCCACAGCCGCGGCAGTCTCGACGCCGGCGAGTACGAACTCCTGCACTTCGAAGCTGCCCGGTCGCAGGATGAGCTTAAGCTTTCGTTCTCCCGCGCAGGGGGCGATTACCCGGGACGGCCCGAGCGGCGCGAGCTTACCGTGGTCATTCACAACTGGTCCGGTGACGCGGGCGACATTCGGTTCAACGGCCGGCTCGTGCCTGTCCTGCCGCGCTGGCCGGACGCCGCCGGTGCGGCCGCCGTGCACACGAAGAATACGCTGACAATCCGCGTGGACTGGGACCACGGCAAGAGCACGCTGCTTGTCGAAGGAGGAAAGCGAAAATGACTCGATACCCGATGGCTGTCTTCGCGATGCTGGTTTTGATGAGCTGCGGCGATTCGCCCGAGCCTACTGGCGGCATGCCCGATACGCCGACGAACGGCTCGGAGCCCGAACTCTCGTCCGACGCGGCAGCGGAAGACGCCGGTCATGCCGCCGGCAGCGGCGGCAAGGCCGTCGTTTACCAGGTTTTCACGCGGCTGTTCGGCAACACGGTGAGCACCAACAAACCGTGGGGCACGATCGAGGACAACGGTGTCGGCAAATTCTCCGATTTCGACGACGCCGCGCTCGAAAGCATCCGCGCGCTCGGCACGACGCACGTCTGGTACACGGGTGTGCCGCATCACGCCGTCATTCACGACTACGGCGAATACGGCATATCCGGCGACGATCCCGATGTCGTAAAAGGCCGTGCCGGCTCGCCGTACGCTGTCAAGGACTACTACTCGGTCAACCCGGACCTCGCCGACGACCCCGCGCGCCGCCTCGAGGAGTTCGAGGCGCTGATCGAGCGCACTCACGAACACGGCATGCAGGTCATCATCGACATCGTGCCGAATCACGTCGCGCGCGGGTATGAGTCGATCGCGCGGCCGGAAGGCGTGGAAGACTTCGGCGCAAGCGACGATACGAGTATCGAGTGGGCCCGCGACAACAACTTCTACTACGTCGTCGGCAGCGACTTCGCGGTGCCGGACTCGCCCGACGGCTATGCGCCGCTCGGGGGAGATTCCCACCCGCTTGCCGACGGCCGTTTCGAAGAATCGCCCGCAAAGTGGACCGGCAACGGCGCACGTGCGCCGCAGCCGCGTTTCGACGACTGGTTCGAAACGGTGAAGGTCAACTACGGTGTACGGCCAGACGGCAGCTACGCATTCGATGTGCTGCCCGACGATGCCGCTGACTGGACAAACGCCGAACACGCGGCATTCTGGGCGGACAAGGACGTGCCCGACAGCTGGATCAAATTTCGCGACATCGTCTTGTACTGGCTCGGCAAAGGCGTTGACGGCTTCCGTTACGACATGGCCGAAATGGTGCCGGTCGAGTTCTGGAGCTATCTCAATTCGTCCATCAAGTCCGTTCGCCCCGATGCCTTTCTGCTTGCGGAGGTTTACAACCCGGACCTGTATCGCGACTACATTTTTTTGGGCCGCATGGATTATCTGTACGACAAGGTCGGTTTCTACGACACGCTGAAACCGGTCATGCAGGGCAAGAGCGGCACGGACGGACTCGTCGGGGCGCAGGCAAGCGTCATGGACATCGAGCAGCACATGCTGCACTTCCTCGAGAACCACGACGAACAGCGGATTGCCAGCGAAGGTTTTGCCGGCGATGCGGAGAGAGGCAAACCCGGCATGGTCGTGTCGGCGCTGATCAGCCGTTCGCCGACGATGCTGTACTTCGCGCAGGACGTGGGTGAACCCGGCGACGGCGATGCCGGATTCGGCGACCCCACGAGGACGACGATATTCGACTACTGGGGTGTGCCCTCGCACCAGCGATTCATGAACGACGGCGCTTTCGACGGCGGACAATCAACACCCGGGGAAAAAGCGCTGCGCGATTTCTATGAGCGCCTCATGCGCTTCAGCGCGAAAAGCCCGGCGCTAAACGGCGACTACGCCGAACTGCACAGCCATAACCGGGCGCTCGATGGCGCTTACAACGACCGTCTGTTCGCGTTTGCCCGCTGGAGCGACGACGAGGACAGCGAGAAGCTCATCGTCATTAGCAACTTCGATGCTGAAGCGGCGCACAGCTTCACGCTCGAGCTGCCGGCCGAGCTGGTAGAGAACTGGGAGCTCGGCGAAGGCCGCTACCGGCTGGAAGAACAGCTCTACGGAAACAACAACGGCAAACTGGTCGTCGATGGCGGCACCGCGAAACTCGCCCTGTCACTCGAACCGCTCGAGTCGGCTGTGCTTGGAGTCGGACAGTGCGACATCGAGCGGCACGCCCGATTCGGCTCGGCCTATCTCGAGCCGCGGCATATCGACGTCTTCTTACCGCCTGGCTACGACGGCGACGACAGCGAGAGCTACAGCGTGCTCTACGCTCACGACGGTCAAAACCTGTTCAACCCGGAGATGAGCTACACGGGCATCGACTGGGGTGTTGACGAAGCCCTCGAAGCGCTGCTCATCGAAGGCAAGATCCGCAAGACCATTGTCGTGGGCATATGGAATACGCCAAAGCGCAGCCGCGAGTATCAGCCGCGCTTTGTCAGGGAGCTGAGCGACGGTTCGACGCGTCGGCTGATCGACGGCTTCATCGGCGGTGCGTCCCTGTCCGACGACTATCTGCGCTTCATTACGACCGAGTTGAAGCCGTTCATCGATCGGAACTACCGGACCAAGTCCGGCCGTGAGGATACCTTCCTGATGGGCTCCAGCATGGGCGGCCTTATCTCTTTGTACGGCATGCAGCTCCATCCCGACGTGTTTTCCGGTGCCGCCTGTCTCTCAACGCACTGGCCGGCCGTGTTCGGCGACGGCGATAACGCCCGGCATACTGAAGCGATGCTCACGCATCTTCGAACTGCATTCGAACCGCTTGCCGACCGGCGCTGGTACTTCGACTTCGGCACTACCGAACTCGATGCAAACTACGAAGGCTTCCAGCTCCAGATTGATTCGCTACTGCGCGAACTCGGGTATGCGGAAGAAGAGCTGTGGATTACGCGCAAGTTCGAAGGCGCCGGGCATTCGGAGCGCTTCTGGCGCGAGCGGGTGCACATTCCGCTCGAATTCCTGCTACGGCCGGAGTAGCGGCGGGTGCTCTGATCCGTGTATCGACCATCCGCCGGGCGACTGCGGCCAGCTGACCTTTTTCGTTCTTGGAATGTACAAACGGGCTTATAGCCTGGCGTTATATTCGCGCAGTTTTATAACGACTTCGGCAAGAAATGCGTTTTTCTATGCTCATATTCAGCATTTTTTTCGAGTTATTGCCGTTGCCAGTTCGAAAAAAACGATTGACCCCAGTCCTTCTCACCGGCGCAGGACACCCTGAACATCCTGCTTCGTATATTCCTCTTGTTCGGGATACGGCAAGCAAAATCAGCCGTTTATGCGCATCGACGCTGATCTTCCGCTTCGTGTATCTGCCCGGAAAGCCGAAGAATCGATCTGGCGCTAATTCACGAAACCTTCATTTAGACTAATTCGACCAGAATTGACTATGCCTGTCGGCTGCGTCAGTTTTTTGCGCATCGCTCACAGGATCAAGATCGCCTTGCTCCTCGGCGCGAGTCTGCCAGGTATCTGAGGGGGATCGATATGTCATGAGAGCGTTCGCCGTTCCTGTCGTCGCGGCATCACTGTTCGTCGTTCCGACACACACCTTCGCCAACGAACTCGAGGCTCGCAAGACTGTTCTGCTGCAGTGCGCGGAGCAGCAGATAGCGATAGAGAAGACACGCGACCATCCCAGCGCGGACCGCGTAATCGAAGCCTGCATTGCGGAGGCCCGGGCCTTTGAGACTTTGCTGTCGGCAGACGTCGCAAGCGGAGCGCGCAGACACCTCAAACACGTCATTCAACACAGGCTGGAGTAAACGCCTGCGCTCGACATGAGTCGAGTCTCTCCCGTGCAGCCCATTGCAAGTCAGCAAACCGCAGGTGTCCCAATGAAAGCAGTCGTTCGAGTGTTGCCGTTTTTCCTCTGCATCGTTCTCGCGGTTGCGGTTCCGTCAGAAGTCCGAGCGGATCACCCGGGCGGTACGGCGCACATCAACAAGAACCTTTCTTCGCCCGCGACGAATACGACCGGTTCCTATACGGTCACATGGAATGGGGACGGTTCGACGCAACTGATTCTCCAGGAAAAACAGGGGAGCGGCTCTTACCTGACATCTTATGTCGGAACCGGGAGTTCCAAGAGCTACAACAAGTCGAGCGGAACTTACACGTACCGAATCCGCCAGGACATCTGCTTCTGGGGTGAATGCGAGTACTTCTACACGGCCCCCGTAACCACAGTGGTCACTCTGCCGCCTACCGGACCGACGATTAGCGGACCGGCGACGGATACCGACGGGACTTTCACGGTTAGCTGGAATTCGGTCAGCGGCGCCATTCGTTACGAGGCAGAGCAACGACAGAACACCGGCAGTTGGACGAGTTGGACGCAGATCTACGCCGGTGCGGGCACCAGCGTGGGGCGGTCCGGCCTGAGTCTGGGCAGGTACCAATACAGAGTTCGCGGCTGCAGTGCGTCCAGCGCCAGCAGCTGCGGCGTCTGGTCGACTCCGTACCTTGAGGTGGACGTGCTGCTGGTGCCGGCCACACCGACCGGCCCCGCCACGGCCACCGGCAACTTCACCGTGAGCTGGTCTGCCGTGGCCGGAGCAGCCTCCTATTGGCTGCAGGAACTCGAGCCTGGCGGGTCGTGGACGACGATATCGAACAGCGGCCTAAGCGCATCTATCAGTCCAAGCGCGAACGGTACTCATCAATATAGAGTGGCGGCCTGCGGCATTCCGGGCTGCGGTGGTTTCAGCTCGCCGGTGAAGAGTGTGCAGGTGACGCTGCCGCCGCCGGCGCCTGGCGCAATATCCGGTCCCTCGACCGATGCGGACGGCTCGTTCTCACTGTCCTGGAGCGCCGTGAGCAGCGCGACAAGCTACGTCATACAGCGGAGGTTGAGCGGCGGGAGCTGGTCGGTGGACATTCCGACGACACAGACCCTGTCACATTCGGAGACCGGGCGCGCGGACGGCGTCTGGGGATACCGGCTCAAAGCCTGCAACACAGCCGGCTGCAGCGCCGGCTGGTCTCCCGAGAAGATAGTAACGGTCGCGGCCACCCCCGGCATACCGGGGGCACTAACCGGGCCTAGCGACGGTTTACCGGGTGACGACTTCACCGTGTCATGGACCGCGGCAACGGGCAGCGTGAGCTCCTATAAGCTGGAGCACAAAACGGAAGGGGCAAGTAGCTGGACACCCGTGACGACGACGGCGTTGTCGTATATCCAGTCTTCGCCGAGCGTAGCCGTCTATCTCTACCGAGTGTCGGCTTGCAACACCGTCGTGAGCTTTACCAGTTGCAGTCCCCCAACGCAGACAAAAGCCGTCTACGTTAACAACCTCGAGAACATGGGCTTGTCGGTACCGGCCGACAGCCTGACGGGCGCTTACGCCGTTACCTGGACCGCGCTCGGCCGCCGCATGCTGCAGGAAAGTTCGGACGGCATAAACTGGGTTACGCGCTACGATGGCCAGGATCAGTCGAAAGCGTTTTCAGGTAAAAGCAATGGCACGTATCGCTACCGGCTCGTGCAGCGCAATCCGATCCCCAGCGAGTACCAGATCGGCTACTTCTACGTCTATTCGCCCATCGAAACCATCGTGGTCGGACAGATACCGGAGCCGACCGTTGACCCGGTGACGGTTGCAGGCAACATCCCGTACGACACCGGCGTCACGAAAGGCGGCAATGCGTTTGTAACAGTCCCAATTACCCCGGCGCCGGGCGTCAACGGTGCCGCTCCGTCGTTGGCCATCAGCTATTCGAGCGGCCGCGATCGCCAGCGCGTGGACTACGAATTACCGGGGGACGTTCTGGGCTACGGTTTCTCGCTCAGCGGTTTCTCGAGCATCCGGCGCTGCGTTAAGGGCAAGCCGAACGCTACGTCAATCCAGATTGACGACGGGATCGATTTGCTGTGTCTGGAAGGCGAGCCGCTGGTTCTGACTAACGGCACGTATCTCACCCCGGGTTCCGAATACCGCACGCTGCGCGAGAGTTATCACAAGATCGTCATGCACGGCACGGTCGACGCATCGTGGTTCGAAGTGTTTACCCCCGACGGTTCGGTGATGGAGTTTGGCAGGACGGACGACAGCCGCGTTCGCGCCGTCAACTACACGACAATCAACGGTGAGAGCAGTGCCAACTACTCCAAGCCCTACAAGTGGTCAGTAAACCGCCTGGCCGACGCATTCGGCAATGCGATTCTCTACAACTACTTCAAGGACGAGGCCGCGGGCGTCAACCACCCCTGGTACATCACCTACGGTAACAACAACGATGCCGAGATACGCTTCGATTACGTAACCAGAGACGATTTGGCGGCGGTGCAGCTCGGGCCGGAAACTCTGCGCCAGCCGCTGTTGTTGCACACCGTGCGGGTTTCCCTGGATACCAAGATTGTGCGTAAGTATCGAATCGTCAGCGAGACTTCACCGGCGCCCGAAGAGTGGCGACGTGTGGACAAAATTCAACTCTGCGGCTACGACGAGAACGGCATTACCTCCGAATGCCTTCTGCCGCTCGACATGGATTGGGCGGAACCGACCGAAAGCCTCGACGATCTCGACACGTATCTCGACAGCGTGACCGATTCCTTCGGTGCCGTCACGGAGTTCGTGCACGGCATCGTCAACGAATCGGGAGACCAGACCTTCGTGTTTACGGAACGGCCGTTCGGCACCGAAACCGTCGTAGCAGACACGCAGGCGCTAAGCTCGCCGCCCGCACACAACGGCGTCAAGAGCGTCGTGACCTCGGTACGCCGCAGCAACGGGCTGGGCGGCTGGCACACTACCAGCTACGCGTACCATGGCCGCGGCCTCGAAAGCACCAAGAACTGGGGTTATCTCGGTTTCTACGGTACCCGGATTACCGATGAACAATCGGGTATCGTGACCTACCATCAATACCGGCTGGATTTTCCGTACTTTGCCGAGACGGTCGCCACCAAGCAGTTCGACGGCGTTTACGGCTCCCATACCGAGGTACTGACGGACGTCGAGGTGCACTTCGACAGCAAGACGTACTCGTGGGGAATCGGGCGAACCACTTACCTGCCTTACCGCAAGTCCTCCGTTGCAGCGCTGCTCGAGGACGGCACGACCATGGGCTACACGCTGGAGACCAATACGCTCAATATGACTGCCAGCCTAGTATCGAGTGTGACCAACGTGGCGAGCGTCGGCAGCGGGCGCAGCGTCGCAACGGCTGCAGGCTCCGTCTGGGGACAGACAGCGGAGTATTCGCTGACCGGCGTGCTACGTTCAGCCGAGACAGCACAAACTCTCGACAATGACACTACGGGCGGCGACTGGCTGATCGGTTTTGCGGACAGCGTGACCGAAAAGATGTATCCGGGCGCGGCCACAGGTACGGCCGATCAGACGCAAACAGTCGACTACACGCGCTGGCAAAGCACCAACGAGGTGGGCACTACGACCCGCTTCCCCGGGGATACGGAGTACGAATTGGATACGACCTATTCCTACGCCGCCAACGGCAACCTGCTGACCCAGGCCGTATCCGGCGCCAACGCCGTGACGTCGCGCACGGTATCGGCCAACAACTATGTAGACGGCCGCTACCCGACCTTCACCCGAAATGCCGTAAGCCACGATACCTACTTTAGTTTCGACCACCGCTTCGGTCTCGCGAAACAGGCGACTGACCCGAACAGCCGGATCACGAGCGCCGTTTACGACGGTTTCGGGCGCGTTACCTCGCAGACCAGTTCGGACGGCGTGGTGACGACGACCAGTTACGAGCTCTGTACCGTCGTTGCCTGCCCGCAGGTGGGCAGCATCGCGCCGGTCATGCGCGTGGAGAGCGATTCCGCCATTACGCCCAGGCAGCGGGTTTATCTCGACAAGCTCGGCCGCGTGATTCGCGGTGAGGTCGAGTCCTTCGACGGCACCTACAGCCGAACCGACACGGAGTACGACGCCCGAGGGCGCGTGGACCGTGTAAGCCAGCCCTACCTTGTCGGCGCTACGCGGTACTTTTCGGATTTCGCCTACGACATACGCGATCGCGCAACGACGGTTAGCCGGCCGAACGGCGGCAGTACGAGCATCGATTACGTCGTCGAAGCCGGTACCGGCGTTCGGGTGACGCTGACCGAGTCCGTCAACAAGGCCGACGGCGTTACCGCACTTGCGGACCAGGTGCGCGTGAGCATCTACGACCTGACTGGCGATCTCGTCACCTCCATCGACGACTCGACGGGCAAGAATGTCAAAACGAACTATGCCTACTACGCATCCGGGCTTCCCAAGACCGTCGCCGTAGACCCCGACGGCGCCAATCTCGTCACTTCGTTCCAGTTCGACGATGCCGGCAACCGGACCCGGCTCACGGGCCCGGACGTCGGCACGATCGACACGCTGTACACAGCCCTGAATCAGCCGAGGCAGGTCACGGACAACCTGAGTCAGGTCACGACGATGACCTACGACCTCCTGGGCCGGATTCTCACCCGCTCCGATGCGGACGCGCAGGCAAGCTGGACCTACGATCCCGTGAACGGCAAGGGATTCCTCGCCTCGCGCGCTTACGGCACGGATTTCGACGAGGACCTGGCCTATAGCAGCGATACAAAGATCGACACGATCACGACCACGCTCAAGGGCGGCGGCATGACCAAGGTCTATGTGCACGACTACGGCTTCGACAACAACGGCCGGCTCGACACGATTGCCTACCCGTCGGGTATTGACGTGCAGTACGGTTACAACACACGAGGCTATCTCTCGACGCTGACCGACATAGCGGCATCGCCGAACGTCACGCTGAAGACGATCAATGCGGCCGACGCCTACGGCAACACGACGGACGAGTCCTACGGTAACGGACACACGACGCTGCGCGGGTTCGACGCCGTTACCGGCTGGCTGGAATCGATCGATACGTCCAGCGGTGGCAACGTGCTGCAGGACAACACCTACGAATGGCAGAGTAACGGCATTCTGGAAAGCCGCGCCAGGCAGGTTGGAGCTAACAGCTACTCCGAGGTGTTCCAGCATGACGGCCTGAGCCGTCTCGAGCAGAGCCAGACCTACGTCAACGCAGTACTGCAACGAACGCTATCGAGCAGCTACGATATCCGCGGCAACCTGAGTGCAAAGACTAGCGATGTGCTTAACGACATCGACGTCACGAGCTACAACTACACCACTGGGTCCAATGAACTCGCTTCAGCCACGATTGGCGGAGTGTCGACGACCTTCACGACCGACAACAACGGCAACATCACCCGCTACGACCGCGCCAGCGGCGAAGACAAGTTCATCGACTGGAACGCGCGCAACCTGCCGACGACGGTGGTGATCGGCAGTTCGCTCAGCGATACGACGCCCACCGCCAAGGACGAGTTTGCCTACGGCCCCGACGGTCAGCGCTTTTACAAGAAGACAAGCTGGGACGACAGCGGCACGCAGCGTGTGGAGCACACGTTCTACGTGGGCGCCTTCGAGGAGCTGATCACCGACAGCTCCAATCCGAGCTAC
>JBCBSC010000006.1:0-180258 GCA_039819385.1 Pseudomonadota bacterium
GCACGCCGTTGCGCACTTCGGCATTCATGACGAACGTGCTGGTATCGGATTTGAGATTCACGGACTTGGCAAACGAAGCCTTGCCCTTGGCTTCGAAGCCAATGGTCTTCACCGATGCCTCGGCGGACATCCCGAGCGACTGCATGACCTCGTAGCTATCCGTGACTTCGCTCATCGTCATGTAGCGCGTCTGCGCCGGCTCTTCGCCAATGACGAACTCGACGCAAATAGTCGGGATAGGTTCGTGATCCGCTTTGTTCCAGCCCCAGCCGAGACTTACGCCGGTTTTCGGCGCCTCGACGATTTCTATGGAATCGGGAACGTCCGCGATGCCGAGATCCGCCGCATCGCCCGCGGCATCGTCAGGCGCATCCGGCTCACGCGTGTCCGCGGGCGGTGTACAGGCGACGAGTAGAAAAACGAACGATACGCCGATGGATCGTGTAACGGCCTTGCCGGCTGGTGCCGGTGCAATGCTGCCGCCGCTCATGAAGCGTCTGCTTCGTCTGGTGTACGATCCGACCGTACACAACACCTTGTGTGGTAATTCACGATGAAGCTGACCCCTTTTGCTGTTTTCTTATTGCTTGTTATGGCACCGCGCCCTGCCGCTGCGGATCCGGAGTACCCCAAGGTCGGCTACGAGATCGAAATCGGCAAATTCTATGCCGTCCGCTACGATGGCGCTGAATTCACCGACATCTACGAAAAAACAGCGGGTTCGTATCTGGCGAGAACGCGCGGAATTGTACCAGACAACAATTCCCGGGAATGGCCGCTGCTGCAAATCACGGTGGATAACGTCAAGCGCCCGGCGAACCTCAAGATAACTCTGCACGACACACTGCAAGGCGCGTTGCCGAAGCCCGTAAGCAGACCCGAAAGCTATCGCGGTATCGTCGAAATCGTCACTGGTCCCCTGCTGCATCGCAAGGCGCTGCAGAAAGACGTTGCCGCTGCCGCCAGACTCTTCGTAACCACGCTGTACGACTTCTGCAGCCGAAGCAAGCAACCCGCGTTCAACTACTACGCCGTATCAGCGCTGGTCGACGCCTACAACGGCAAGCTCAAAGCGGCAAGCTACGAGACGACTATCGATAAAGGTTTGCTGGAACTGACGGTCGTCAATTCCGACACGGCGTACCTGTCCTGCCCTGGCCCCGAGCATGCCGGGAACATTCTCGACACGAATCTTTCGATCGACGTGCAGGCAACCTTCGGCGCACCGCTTACGCTGCTTGCGGACGGCGATAGCGGGGCAACCTGGCGCTCTCCCCGCAGCGCGGACCTGCAGGCCGTCAGGACTGCCGTCGGAGCTCAGCCCTTATCCGACACTCAGAAGGCCGAGTTTGTCGGCCTGGTGCGCATCTGGTATCCGCTCATGCACTGTGCGCTCAACTCGAACGCGGAAGGGGAGCAGCAGCCGCGGCTCGTCGTGCTGTGCGACAAGAACTTCGCAAGACCCATGCCGAGAGCAGACGTCTGCGCGCTGACCGACCGGTTCTGGAGCGGTGTGCCCGCGGAGAGTGCGGCGACGATTCGTTCGGCGCTCGAACCCTCGCTTCTGACGATCGCCAAACAGCTCGCCGACGCGGGCACCGAAACCTCCCGGGGGAAGCTCGGGCTGCCGCCGCTGTCGAAAGAAAAGAAGACCGGAGAGGACTTGCGCAACGAAGATGCGGCGTGGAACAACATCGCGGGAGTCGTGCTGCAAGGCACGGAGGTCTGCAAGGACCTGCTGAAGGAAACCGGGGGCACGTATCTCGCTTATGCCGACGGGACGATAATCCCGCCTTTGGATCTAAGGCTTACGGCGACTGACAGCGCCCTTGGGCTTGGCCTCGAGATCCGCATGTCGGGCGAACTGAGCGACAGCTTTCTAAAAGCCGAGGCCTTCCTCCCTACGGTAGACAAGCTTCTGAAAAGTTACCTCGGCCGGGACCCCGGGACGGTGTTTGCCGAGCCGCCGGGCGCTCTTCAGCCGTTTGCCGGCGGGACGTAAGCGCTCCCGGCCGTCAGCCTTCCCAGCCGCCACCCAACGCCAGATTCAGGTTGACCCGCTGCTCGAGCAGCAGCCGTTCGACACTGGACAAGGAACTCCTCGCGGTAATCACCCGCTGCTGGATCTGCAGCACGCTCAGGAGTTCTTCTTCGCCTTCTTCGTAGCGGAGGCTCGCGATCCGGTACGCTTTATCCGCCTCCGCCGACGCCTCCTGCAAATCGACTATACGCTGTTCGATAACCACGCCCTGATCGAGGTTCGTCTCCATCTCTCCGAACGCGGCAATCGCCGCCTGACCGTAAGCGGCGAGCGCCTGCTCCTGCTCGGCCGTGGCAACGTTCACCTGCTCACGCCGCTGGCCGCCGTCGAAAATCGGCGCCAGCAGGCTTGCACCCGCCGACCAGGCCAGATTGCCCGGGTCGAGAAGGCTGGATAAGGAACCGGATGCACCGCCTATCTCGCCGGACAGACCAATGCTGGGCAAGCGCGCCGCACGCGCCTGATCGGTTGCATTGAAGGCAGCCGCTACGCGGCGTTCCGCCGCCACGAGATCGGGGCGGCGCTCGAGCAGTTCCGACGGCAAACCCGCCGGCGGCAGCGGCGGCGCCTCGGGCAAGGCGTCGCGAACCTCGAGCTCGGCGCCCGGATAGCGGCCGAGCAGCGCCTCGAGCGCCCGCAGCGCATCGCGGTAGGAGCCCTCGATGGTTGTCAGACGTTCGCGCGCCGACGCGAGATCGGAACGTGCAAGCGAAGTGTCCTGCGCGGAGGCCAGACCGTTTTCGTATTTAACGTTGACGATGCGCTGCGTCTCGGTCAGCAGCTCCACGGTCTCGCGGGCAATCTCCACCTGGGTCTTTGCCTCAATGGCCGTGAAATAGGCTTTCGCCGTGGCCGCGGCCAGGGACTGTTGTGCCGCACGGAAATCCGCTTCCGCCGCCTGTGCGCCGGCGACCGCTGCACGCTCCTGCGAACGGACGCGGCCCCAGACATCCAGCTCCCATGACACCTGCGTGCCAAGGCTTAACGAGGTCGCCGCCGAACCCTCCACGGGCCCGCCCTGCGCACCGCCGGCGCTCAATCCGACGGACGGCACGAGCGCCGCGCCAGCCTGTCCCGCCAGCGCCCAGGCGCGATCGACGTTACTGGCGGCAGCCGCCAGGTCGCGATTGTTGTTCATCGCTTCGGCAACCAGTACATTTAAGGTCGGATCGTTAAACGCGGCAATCCAGCCGTCTTCGACAACCCCGGCTGCGGCACCGTCCCATTGCGACGGCGCATCCGGCGCCTGACTCGCGGCGCCCCGATCAACGTCCGCCTCGATCTCCGCAGCCGAACGTGTGACCGCGCAGCCGAGCATGCCGGCGGACAGGGCAACGACCAGCAGTGCACTAGCTGTTCGCATGGCCAACCTCCTCGGAACCTATTTTGAAGAACATGGCGTACAGCACCGGCACGATTACGAGCGTGAGCACGGTAGCGAACGACAAACCGAACACGATGACCACCGCCATTGACTGGAAGAAGGCATCGAAGAACAGCGGGACCACGCCCAGCACAGTGGTCAGCGCGCCCATCATGACGGGCCGCACGCGGCTCGCAGCCGCCTCGACGACGGCGTCGAAACGCGGTTTCCCGGCGTTGATTTCGAAATCGGTCTGGTCTACCAGCACAATCCCGTTCTTGATAAGCAGACCCGACAAAGACAGCAAACCCAGGATCCCCATGAACTCCAGCGGGATGCCGGTCAGCAGCAGCCCGACGACAACGCCGATCAGCGCGAGCGGCACGACCAGCCAAATGACTACGGGTTGCCGTACCGCGCCGAACAGTACAAACACCGTCAGGACCATTGCGGCAAAACCAAGCGGCAGCACGGCGGCGAGGTTCTCGTTCGATTCTTTCGAATCGCCATACTCTCCACCCCACTCCATGCTGTAGCCGTCCGGCAGCTCGATGGCCTCCACTGCCGGCCGAATGCGGGTCAGCAATTCGGACGCCAGCTCGCCCGGAAACGGATCGCTTTGCGCGTTAATGGTCCAGACACGGTCTTCGCGCCGCAGCTGGCCGTCGCGCCATACGGTTCGGAAGCCGTCGGTCACCTGGCCGATAGGCACCGTAACCCCCGCTGTCGGACTCAGGATCTGGACGTTGCGCATGTCCCTGGCGCTTTGCCGCTCGCGCTCCGGCGCGCGCGCGATAATCGGCAGGAGGTCGTCGCCTTCGCGATAGACGCCGACGGCCCTGCCGGAGTAGACCGTCTGCAGCGCGTTGGCGAGATCTTCGCGCGACACCCCGGCGCGGCGCGCTTTGCTGGAGGAATAGATCGGCTCGATCACCGCGACCGGCTGCCGCCAGTCGTCCTTGATCGACATGGCGCCGCCGTCGTCGACCATGATGCGTTTTGCCTGGTCGGCGAGTTCACGCAGCACGCTGGGATCCGGACCCTTGAACGTCGCCTCGATCTTCGAGCCGCCGCCCGGTCCCAGCACGAAGCGCCACACCTTCGACTGGGCACTGGCGTATTGCTCGTCCAGATAGTCCTGGATCTGCGGCAGCAGCCCGTCGATCAGCTTGTAGTCGTCCACGCGGACTAACAGCTGGGCGTACGAGGAATTCGCCGATTCCGGCGGATAGACGAGCATGTAGCGCACGCCGCCGCCGCCAATGGAGGTCTGCACGGCGTTGACGCCGTCGAGTTGGGCAACCCAGGCTTCGATCCCGGTGATATCGCGCTCGGTCCTGGCGATATCCGTACCCTGCGGCAGCCAGTAGTCGACGACAACCTGCGGCGTCGTCGATGCGGGAAAGAAACCGGACTTCACGAATTGAAAACCCCACACGGACGCCAGGAACAAGCCGACGGCCAAGGCGACGACCAGCGGACGCATGCGCAGCGCGCGATTCATCACACGCTTGTAAGACCGGATAAAGCCGCTTTCCGGCGGTGCCTGCTGACTGTCGCCAGGCTCCTCGTTGAACAGCCAGTAGCAGAACAGCGGCGTCAGCGTCACGGCAAACAGCCAGCTGAAACCCAGCGAAATCAGGATTACCCAGAACAGATGCCCGGTGTACTCGGCCGTGTCACCCGGCGCGAAGCCAATGGGCGCAAACGCGATAATGCCGACCAGCGTGCCGCCCAGCAGCGGCCACTTGGTCTGATCGACGATTGCCTTGGCGATCTCGAGCTTCTTCAAGCCCCGCCGCACGCCGACCAGAATGCCTTCGGTCACTACAATGGCGTTGTCCACCATCATGCCTAAGGCAATGATCAGCGCGCCGAGCGAGATCCGGTGCATTGGAATTCCACTGACGTTCATCGTCGCAAGCGTTGCAAAAATGGTCAGCAGCAAGACGGCGCCGATGATCGTGGCCGACTTGAAACCCATGAAGATCAGCAGCGTAACGACCACGATCACGAGCGCCGCCACGACGTTGACGACAAAGTCCTTGACCGAACGATCGACAATGGTGCCCTGGTGATAGAACTCGTTTAGCTGTATGCCGATGGGCCGGCGGCTTTCCGATTCCGCGATCTTGGCGTCGACACCCTGGCCAATCTTGACGATGTTGCTGCCCAGGACTCCGGACACACCAAGCGCAATCGCGGGTTCGCCGTTGTAGCGGTAGAGTTTCCGCGGCGGTGTTTGATAGCCGCGCCAGACGTGCGCGATGTCGCTCAGGTAAATCACGCTGCCGTCCGCCGCGGTCGACACGAGCAGGCTCTCGATCGCCTCGACGGAGTCGATCGCACCGGTTGGATCGATTACCAGGCGGCTGTCGCCTACCAGCACGTCGCCCCCGGACACCGAGGCGTTCTGCTGCTCCAGGGCGCTGTAGATATTCGCAACCGACACGCCGAGCGATGCGACGTTCTCGCGGGATATCTCCACAAAGATCGCTTCCGAGAGATCGCCGTCGATCGCGACCTTTGCGACGCCCTCTACCTGCAGAATTTCGTTCTGCAGTTCTTTCGCATAGTGCCGCAGCTCGGCCGGCGTGTAGCCGTCACCGGTCAGGAAATAGTACAGACCGTAGACGTCGCCGAAATCGTCGTAGACCATTGGCGTCCCGGCGCCCGGCGGCAGCAGCTGCTCAGCATCGTTTACCTTGTTGCGCAGCTTGGTCCAGATCAACTGCAGATCGGCTTTCGACTTCGAAAACTCGTATTTGATGTTGACCTTGAGTTCGGCAACGCCCGCCGACGAAACCGATTCGATATCGTCGACTTCCTGCATCTGCTGTATCGCGCGCTCGAGCGGGTCGGTGACTTCTTCCGCCACCTCGACGGGACTCGCGCCCGGGTACTGCACGATGATCTGCGCCGTGCGAATCGTGAACTCCGGATCCTCGAAGCGCGGCATGTTCTGATAGGCATGCCAGCCGCCAATGACAGTCATGAGGATGACAATGACGCTAAGGACTCTATTCCTTATCGCAAACTCAGCGAGATTCATTGTTGCTCGGTCCTGTCTACTGGGTCCAGGGCCGGACTTGCATACCGTCGGCAAGGAACGAAGCGCCGGCCGTTGCGATCGTGTCTCCGGTCGTCAAGCCTGCGGTGACCACCACCGTTTCGCCAATGCCGTCCGCCACCGTGACGGGCTGCTTCGTAACGGTCATGGAGTCCTCGTCGACGATCCACACATAGCTTTGCGCGCCGTCGCTCAAGACCGCCGACAGCGGCACGGAGATACGGTTCGTCGTGCCCCGCGCCGACAGCCGGGTTGCATTCAATTCAACCGTCGCGTTCATGCCGGGAAGGATTAGAAGATTCTCCGGCGGCTCGAATTCGAAGGTAACGCGATAGGTTTGCGAGGCCGTATCCGCCAGCAGATCGGCCTCCTTGAACTCCGCCGTAATCGGACTGTCCGGCGCCGCGTCGAGAATCACGAACGCGCTGCGATCCTCGACCTCCTGCGAACGGGCCACGAGATTGGCAGGCAGATTCACCGTCACTTCCAGCGCACCAATGCCGATCAGCGAGGCGATGAGCTGGCCCGCGGCAACCGTCTCGCGTTCGCGCACGGGCACCTGCGCAACAACTCCGGCGAACGGCGCGCGCAGCACCGCGTCCTCGAGCGCCTTTTCGGCCGAGTCGAGCTGCGCTTTGGCCACGTCGCGCTGCGCCTCGCGCTGCTCCAGCACGCTCCGGGCAATCGCATCCTCGGCAGCCAGGCGCACGGCACGCTGATATTCCTCTTCGGCGTTGTTGAACTGCGACCGGGCCGAATCGACCTGGCTGCGGAAGTCGCGCGGATCGAGCCGGGCAATAACGGCGCCGCGCTCGACATCCTCGGATTCCGTAACGGCAAGCTCCTCGATCAGGCCGCCAATCTGGAAGCTCAACTCGGAACGCTGAGCCGCGTCCACGACCGCGGGGTAGCGACCCGTCTCGACGGCGGATGCGCTGGTCAGCGTAATGAGTTTGACCGGCCGCACGGCCGGTTCACGTTCCGTTTCAGTCTCACCGCCGCCACATGACGCAATCGTCATTAGCACAAAAGGTAAAACCGCTACACGCGCAATTGCGCGCCCTGCTGCTTGCATGGTGCCTGCCTTGTTTCTGTTGTTAGAAGCCGAACCCCCGGGGCGGGTTCCACTCTACCGATACTAACCGAGTCTTGCTAACCGGTCTTGCATCCGCAACCGCGATCTCTTCGGGCCGAATCCGTTTCGAAAGAAACTATTAGACCGGAACGGCGGATGCACCGTCGTACCACAGGAGGGAATGGCTAGAGAAAAGGTGCCGGACCGAAAAGGTGCCGGGTTTATTTTCGCATCGGCAAAAATAAACCCGGCACCTTTTCGCGAAAATAAACCCGGCACCTTTTCGGCGCCTTTTGGGTCAATGCCAGAAAACGGACCGACCGGCTGCGGGCTCCAGCGGCTGCAGGGGACTTAGCGCGCCAGCCAGCCTCCGTCGACAGGCAGGGTAATGCCGTGCACGTAGTCCGCCGCGGCTGAGGAGAGGAATACGGCTGCGCCGCCCAGCTCCTGCGGTTCGCCCCAGCGCCCGACCGGTATGCGCGCGAGGATCTCGCGGTTGCGTGTCTCGTCGGCCTGCAGGGCGGCCGTGTTGTTGGTCGCAAAATAGCCCGGCGCAATGGCGTTGACGTTGATGGATTTTGCGGCCCATTCGTTGGCGAGGATGCGCGTCAAACCCATCACGGCGGATTTCGACGCGGTATAGGACGCCACCCGGATGCCGCCCTGATACGACAACATCGAGGCAATGTTGACGATTTTACCCGCCGCTCCGCGCGTAACGACGCTTTGCGCGAATGCCTGCGACAAAAAGAACACCGCCTTGAGATTCACGTCCAGCACGTCGTCCCAGTCCGTTTCATCGAACGCAAGCGCGTCGTTGCGGCGGATGATGCCGGCGTTGTTGACCAGGATATCGAGCGGCCCGGCCGCCGCCTCGGAGTCGGCGATCAGCCGTTTCACGGCGCTCATGTCCGCGAGATCGGCCCGCACGGCAACGGCCGTCCGGCCGAGCGCTTCTATCGCCGCCTGGGTGTCGTCAGCCGAAGAACGTCCGGCCAGGACGATATCGGCGCCTGCTTCGGCGAGCGCAACGGCGATACCCTGACCGAGACCGGTATTGGCGCCGGTGACCAGCGCCCGCTTGCCCGCGAGGTCGAATGGCGAAGCACCGCTCATTGCAACTGGCAGATATCGAGGACGTTCATGTCGGTGTAGTCGAGGTTCTCTCCGGCCATCGCCCAGATGAAACTGTAGTTGGCGGTCCCGGCGCCCATGTGTATCGACCACGGCGGCGAGATGACGGCGTTCTCGTTGTTCATGACGAGATGCCGCATGCTGTCCGGCTCACCCATGAAGTGCAAGACCCTGTCGTTTTCGCCGAGCCCGTAGTAGAAGTAAATTTCCGAACGCCGATCGTGTAAATGCGGCGGCATCGTGTTCCAGACGCTGCCTGGCTTGAGTTCCGTCAGTCCGACCAGCAGGGCGCAGGTATCGCAAACTCCAGGGATCAGGTACTGATAGATGATCCGCTCGTTCGACTGTTCCAGCGATCCCCGCTCTAGCGGCTTGGCCATCTCCGGGGTAATTTTCCTGAGTTCGAGCCGGCGGTGCGCGGCGGCGCTCACCATGTAGTATCGCGCGCGGCCCGTTGCGGCCGGCTCGAACGAGACGTCCTTCGAGCCCATTGGCAAATACAGCGCTTCGCGCGGAGCGAGTTCGAACGTTTCGCCATCGACCGCGACACGGCCGGCGCCGTCCCCGACGTTGAATACGCCCATCTCGCGGCGGACCAGAAACGGCTGACCCACTGCAGATTCGGGTTCGCTGTGATCCGGCAGCCGCACGGCCTTCGTCTCCGGCGCACAGCCGCCGATCACCATGCGTTCGTTATGCGTGTAGAACAGGCGAATCGCATCTGCCGCAAACATGTCGTCGACCTGATAGCGATCTTTCAAGGTCGCGTTAGCGACGCTTTCCATCATGTCGGGATGGGTCGCCTGAAGAGTTTTTTCGTACATTAGTGATGCCCTGGGAGGTGCTGAATCAGAACCATGATACCGGTGTCATTTCCGCGTGCAAGCATAATCGTAAATACCGTCGTCACAGCCTGCCGGGCCTAGTCTGCCGGCGGTGGACCGGTTGATTCACGCACGACGATCCACGGCGTGACCGCGTCCGCCTGCACCTCTTCGCCGTCCAGCGACAACACGCGATGCGCAGCGCGAAGACCGATTTCCCGGGTTGGCGAATGTATGCTCGTCAACCGTGGCCAGACCGTAATCGCAATCTCGAAATCGTCGTAGCCGACTACGGACACGGCATCGGGCGCGCGCAGTCCGAGCTGGCGCAAGGCCTGCATGACGCCGGCGGCCATTTCGTCGTTGGCGGCGAAGATCGCCGTGGAACGCGGCGATCTCGACAGCAGCTCCAGCCCCGCCTCGACGCCGGACTGGAAGGTATAGTCGCCGGCCGCAACAAACGCGTCGTCCAGCTCGAGACCAAATTCGGCCAGTCCCGCCTCGAAGCCCGCCCGGCGCTCTACCGACGACCGAAAACCCTCGCGCCCGGCGATGAAGCCCACTTTTCGGTGTCCGAGTTCACACAGATGACGGGCAGCCTCGATCGCGCCCAGCCGGTCGTGCGAGACCAGCATGTGATCGTCGCTGTCGAGCGCCACGGACGCAATCCGGACATATGCACAGCCAATGTCCAGGAGTTCTCTGGCGAGACGCGTGTCCTCGGATACTGACGGCGTCAAGATGACGCCGAACAGTTTCTGGTGCTCGATAAAGGTCCGGGCCTCGCGCACAAAATCCGGGTTGTTGCGGTCGCATGGATGTACGACGAGGTCGTAGCCGGAGCCCCGCAATCCGTCGAGGATGCCCTGCTGCATGTTTACGACATACTGCGGATTGGGGTTGTCGTAGATCATGCCGATCAGAAAAGAGTGGCGAAACGCAAGCCCGCGGGCCTGTGGGTTCGGTACGTATCCCAGGGTCTCGATGATCGTGTTGACGTCGGCTCGGGTGCCTTCCCTCACCAGCGGCGAGCGGTTTATGACCCGCGAAACCGTCTTCTTGGAAACGCCTGCAAGCCGGGCGACATCGTTGATCGTCGCCTTGCGCCGCGAGCCGTGCTCCGCAAGCCATTCCATTGCGGCCTGTGCCGGGCTGCTGGTCTTTCCTTCCGCTGGATCCAAGAAAAATCCCGTTCGATGCTTGCGCTTGAGGTGTTTGAGCCCGGGCCGGAAGCCCGCCGTTGCCGCAATTTTAGCGGATGTCGGCGATAGCGGCAGAACTTTGTAGCGGGCTTACGCGGGATGCACAATAAACCGCGCCGCGCGTACTCCGCGCTGTCGTCCCACAGCAGGCCCTGCGGGCCGCGAATAAGGATCCTTAGCGCCGCGGATGCGCAAGCAGTTCGACGGACAGGGAGCCCAGACCCGCGAAGCGCGCTACGGAAAACGAACCGACAGGCGCGCTGTGCACGCCCGAGATTGCGCCGGTAGACACCCAGGTGCCCGGCGGTATCGCATGTCCGCGCTGACGCAGGCATTCGATCAGGAACACGACGGAGCCCAGCGGGCCGTCGGCTCCGCGTCCGGCGCGCCCAACCCCCGCCGTACGCCCGTCGATGTCGACCGTAATCTCGATCTCGAACAGCCGGGCGAGACGGTCGCGTGACAGCGCTGGTCCGATCACCAGTCCCGCGTTGTTGCCGAAGTCGCTGACGATCGCGCCCGGGCCGAGCTCGTTGATGGTGGCCAGCGGACTGCTCGCGACCTCGACGCCAATGTGCGCGGATTCGATCGCGCGGATTGCATCGTCCAGAACCAGCGGCGCATCCGGCAGCGCGCTTACATCGCCGAGACGGAACGCAAACTCGGCCTCGATGGCTGCGAAACCGCCTTCGAACGCCAGCATGCCGGCAGGCTCGCCGTCGGCGGCATGCCTGACGTAGCGGCTGAAAATCGGTCCGCACAGCCGCGTCGCCGGGTACGCCGCCCGCATTGCCGGATCGATTCCGCCGACTTTCCAGCCCGCAACCTGATCGGGCCAGCGGGCTATCGAGAGATCCTGCACCCGATAGGCGTCGTCCAGACTCGCCGGCAGTATCCCGGGGAAGCCGCCCAGCGCCCGGCCGGCCGATCGCGCCCCGCAAAACGCGGCTGAAACCGCCTCCAGGTCGGGCTTTTTTTCCTGAACAGGATTGGGAGAAACCTTCATACGACACCGCGCTGTGGCCGCAAAAACTGCGGCGAGAGATTTTTGTGAATATTTTGGTAACCGGTGTCATACTAAATAAATTCTGGCCATACGCAAGCGAAACTATGCTCGATCGACCGCCGACAGGGTACGCAGCCCAAGCGGATGCACGACGGCGACTAGCCGCCGGGATCGAGCCGTGAAGCTTGATACGGACCGCCTGAGCCGCCGCAACGCGCTGCTCGCAATGGCCGCGTTCGGCCTGGTCGGCTGCGGTCGCGCGGCCGGGCCGCGACGCCTGTTCTCGTCGGATCATCATCCGGCGGACTATCCGACCGTGCAGGCGGTCAAATACATGGGCGGCCTGCTCGCCGAACGCAGCGAGGGACGCCTGGATTTGAAGGTTTATCCCGGCGGGCAGCTCGGCTCGGAGCGCGATACGCTGGAGATCACCGTCATGGGCGGTCTCGATATCAACCGGGTCAACGCGGCGCCGCTGAACTCGCTCGCACCAATGACCGTCGTGCCCTGCCTGCCATTCCTGTTTCGCGACGAGCGGCACATGCGCATGGCGCTGGACGGCGCGCCGGGCCGGCAGGTCCTCGACTCGCTGGAGCCGCACGGCCTGATCGGTTTGTGCTACTACGACTCCGGCTCCCGCTCGTTCTACAACACAAAGCGCGCCATCCGGACCCCTGACGATATGGCCGGTATGAAGATCCGGGTACAGAACTCCGACCTGTACGTCTCGATGATCAACGCGCTCGGCGCCGACGCGACGCCAATGTATCTCGGCGAGGTATATCAATCGCTGGTGCAAGGCGTGATCGACGGAGCGGAAAACAACTGGCCGTCCTACGAATCCGGTCGGCATTTCGAGGTTGCCCGACACTACAGCCTCACGCGCCACGTCATGGCGCCGGAAATACTGGTCATGTCGAGGCGGCGCTGGGAGCAACTGGCGGCCGCGGACCGGGAGCTCGTCAGGCAGTGTGCCGCTGAATCGGTTGGCCACATGCGCAGGCTGTGGGACGAACGGGTCGATCGATCGCGCGCGATCGTGACCTCGGCCGGCGTCGAGATCAACGAAGTCGACGATATTCGGGCGTTCTCCGATCTCATGAAACCCGTCTGGCGCAGGTTCGCGACGCTGCCGGAGCAACGGACGCTGATCGAGGAGATTCAGTCCATGACGGAGAGGCTCGCGTGAGGCTCGATGGCTTACAAACGATCACGCGCCGCGCCGCCGGTCTGCTGGTCGCCGTGGGCGCCGTCGGCCTTGTACTAATGACGGCGATCATTGGCTGGCAGGTCTTCGGCCGCTATGTGTTACGCGCATCGCCGGACTGGTCGGAGCAAGCCTCGCTGACACTCATGATCTGGTATGTCAGTTTTGCGGCCGCCGCAGGCGTACGGGAAGGTTTTCATATTCGCATCGTCGCGCTGACCAACGCGCTGCCTGCGCGGGGTCGGCTGGCGCTGCGCTACTTAAGCGAGCTTGTCGTTCTGAGCGTCGGCGTCGCCATGCTGATCTGGAGCAGCCAGCTCGTCGTCGGCACCTGGAGCCACACGATTCCGACGCTCGGCCTGCCGCGCGGCGCCGCTTACCTCGGGCTGCCGATAGCCGGCGCCCTGATCGCGCTGTTTTCCGCCGAGCGTATTCTGGAGCTCCCGACGCATGCGGCGGGCGAAGGCGAACTCGACGAGGACCCGAGATGGAGTTAGCGATCCTGCTCGGCAGCCTGCTTGGCCTGCTCGCGATCGGCGTGCCGGTCGCTTTCGCGTTGCTGGCGTCGGCGCTGCTGACCTTCGTGGCGCTCGACTTCGAACTCGTGGTCGCGTTTCAGCGGCTCGCCTCCGGCATGAGCGTGTTTACGCTAATGGCTATTCCGTTTTTCATTTTCGCCGGCGATCTCATGTATCGCGCCGGGATTGCGGACCGTCTGGTGCGGGTCGCGGAAGGCGTCTTCGGCCGGAGCCGCGGCGGGCTCGGCCAGGTTACGGTTGGCGCATCGATGCTGTTCGGCGCCGTCTCGGGCTCGGCGATCGCCAGCGCGTCGGCAATGGGTTCCGCGCTCACCCCGCTCATGCGTGAGAAGGGTTATGACGGCGACTACGCGGTCAACGTGACGACAACCGCGGCTATTGTCGGCCTGCTGATCCCGCCGTCGCACAACATGATCATCTACGCCGCCGCCGCGGGCCGCGGCGTGTCGGTGGGCGATCTGTTTCTGGCCGGCATCGTCCCGGGCCTTCTGACCGGCGGCATGCTCATGCTGGTCGCCTGGATCGTAGCCATTAAACGCGGTTACCCGGCAGGCGTGTTCCCGGGCTGGAGCGCCCTGGCGCGGGCGGCGCTGTGGGCGGTGCCGGGACTAATGACGGCGGTCATCATCATGGGCGGCATCCTCTCGGGCGTGTTCACGCCGACGGAATCGTCGGCAATCGCCGTGATCTACACCATTCTGATCGGTGCGCTGGGTTACCGCACTATTGGCTGGCGGAAGCTGTGGGAGTCGGCGGTACAGTCGGTGAAGATCACCGCGATGGTGCTGCTGATCATCGGCAGCGCCACGGCGTTTGGCTATGCGCTGGCGATCCTCGAAGCGCCGACGCAACTCGCGGATCTCATTACCTCGCTGACCGAAAACCCGATTCTGATCCTGCTGATCATCAACGTGAGCCTGCTGCTGCTCGGCACCTTCATGGACATGTCGCCGCTGATCGTCATTACGACGCCGATTTTCCTGCCGGTCGCGATCGAGGCCGGGGTGGACCCCGTGCACTTCGGCATAGTCATGATGCTCAATCTGGGTATTGGTCTCGTAACGCCGCCGGTGGGTGCCGTGCTGTTCGTGGGCGCCGCCGTCGGAGGGGTTACCGCGGACGAAACCATTCGCAGTATCTGGCCGTTTTACGCCGCGCTGATTGCCGCCTTGCTGCTCATTAGCTTCGTACCTGCCCTGTCGATGACGCTGCCGGCGTGGTTTGCCTGAAGCTTCTTTGCCGTACCTCAGGGAGTAAAGGTGAGCAACACGCTACGGTCGCTTTCGGAGCGGCCGCTCGCCCGGAACAGCGCAGCGGTGAGCGCCGGATCGTCGATCGCCGTTGCGGCAAGTCGCAGTAACATCCACAGTTCACGATCGCTGGCGCGGCCGATCTGCCGGTGCGGCCAACTCGACTCCCGGCCGGCGTAACCGGCCAGCAGACGCAGCGTTGCAACGATCGATCCCTCATCGTCGCGTCCGCGGTACCGATACAGATCGATGTCGAGGTGCTCGGCGAGCCGGGCGATCTGCAGGAACGCCCGCAGATTGTAGATCGTGTAGTGCAGCGAGCGGGTTCTGGCCTCCTCGAGCGGCATACTGCCGTCACCCTCGATCTGCATGTCGATACGCACGCGAGTGTCGTCGAGTATCCGCCGGGCCAGCTTGCAGTCTCCCGCAAACATTGAATATAGCATGAGCTGCAGGTCGTAAAAGGTGCCGTGGTTATTGCGCGCGTTACGTTCGTCCAGACCGAGCTGATCGGTAATCAGCCAGCGCGCATACGCGGCGAACCACTCGCGCAGCGAAATATAGGTATTGGCTTCCAGCATGCCGTTGAGGGCGAGCAGGCGGATTGCATCGACTACGGCGATGAGCTCCGCGGTATCGATAATGCCGATGCCGCGGCCCTCGGTACGGCCGGGTATCGACTGCGCGAAGTCGAGACTGGGATTCATCCGCGTGGGCGCATTCACGAACCAGACCCGCAGCAACAGGGACGCGTGGTTTGCATACGCATCGTCGTCGCCAAGGTACGCGGCCAGCGCCAGCGCCTGCACGTCCCGCGCCATGGACCGCAAACGAATGCGGTCGAAGTTATCGCCGTTGCGCTCCGGATTGACCTCCCCGTCGCGACGAATGTATGGCAATCCTTCCGGCGCGTCCGGATCCTGCCACCAGTAGGGCGCGAGGCTGGTGTAGTCCTTGAGGTCGCCGCTGGGCGGCGCGCGGGTCTTGTCGGTCACGGTGTAGGGACCGCGGTGCAGCGCGGCGTCGGCATCCTCGATCAGTTGACGGTAGGCAGGCAGGACAGCGGGATCGGCGCGCTCGATCGCAGCGGCCGCGCCGTTCAGGTTCTCCGCCCGCCAGACGAACAGGTCGTTGCCGACCAGCTCGGAACAAGAGGACGCTGCAGCTGCGCTGACGGGAGCGAAAACAGCCAGCATCGGCAAGGCCAGAGCCAGCGCCGCTGCAAGTCCCGGGCGGACGCGGCGATTCGGCCGCGTCCGCCGCGATTGCGGGGAGCCGGGCATGAGCGATCAGAAACGCGCTCTCAGGCCCAAAAATATCCGGCGTCCGCTGTAGTCGGCCTGCGCCAGGCTGTCGCCGGTCGGACGGAAGAACACGTTCGGCTCGTCGAGCAGGTTTAGCGCCTGAAAACGCAGCTCTAGGATATCGGTCAGATCGAACGATGCCGAGAAGTCGAGGAAATCCTGCGAATCGGTAAACCGGTTTGCGTTGGCGCGGAACGGCTTGAAGTAGCTCGAACGGGCCTTGTAGGCGAGCCTTAGGCTGGCGAAGTCGTTTTCCCAGAACAGCGTCACGTTGCCGGTATTGCGCGAGTAGCCAGGGATGTTGGCAGGCGTCGTGAAGTCCGCGAGCGCATTGACGCCGTCCGGTACGGTTGGATCCGGGAACTCGAAGTCCGAGTCGGCGTAGTTGTACGCCGCGCGTATGCCGAGACCGTCGAAGGGCTTGGGCAGGTTCGTGAAGACGTGCTGCGCTGTCACTTCGACGCCCCAGAGCGTACTGCTGTCGTTCGAGTTGGCGGTGCGGCCGATCAGTACGGGTGTTGCGACACCGTCGACCACAACCGTCAGTTCGGAGATTTGGGTTTCGAAACCCGTCTGCAGATCCTTGTAGTAGAAGGAGGACGAGAACGCCGTGTCTTCGCTTAGATACCATTCCCAGGAAATGTCGAAGTTGTTGGACTCGAGCGGTTCTAGCGCGGCATTACCCGCCGCGCTGACGATGCCGGCGATATCCGCAAGGTCCGCTTCGTCGTCGAAGTCCAGCGCCGCGGACATTGCACCCGGATCCGGACGGGCGATGGCACTGTACAGCGCAAAGCGCAGCAGCATGTCCTCGCGCAGCTCGAGACTCAGGTTCGCGCTCGGCAGGACGTTCCAGAAGTCGTTGGTTTCGACGTTGGTCGTGAGCTCGCCGGTCGGCGTTACCGTTATCGAGCCGTCGGGATTCGGCGTCGTCTGCAGCGGCGTGCTGATGCCGACCGACGTGATCTCGGTCCGGACGGCGCGAACGCCGAAGTTGCCGGATGCCGGCAAGCCGAACAGTTCGCGTTCGAAGTTCGCCTGCAGATAGAGCGCAAGAGTTTCCTCGTTTACGTCGGCGTCGTCCGGCGAAAGAGTAGAGCCCACCGGCAGTCCAGCGTCGGCATCGCCGGTCAGGCCCAGCCACAGGGCCTGCGGATTCCAGGTGGCCCAGGTAATGCCGTCCATAGCAGTGTTGGCGCCTTCGAAAAGATCTTCTACCGGAAAACTCGTGCGGCGCGCAGCTATGGATTCCGGATTGAGGTAGTTATCGTCGACCAGCGACACCGTGGTGTCGATGCCGTCGTCACCGACGCGGTCGCGCTCGGCGCCGCGCAGTCCGAAGTCGAGAGACGTGATGGAACCGCCCTCGAAGGCGTAGCTGCCGTCGAAGCGGACGGATATGATTTCGTCGTCGACATTCTCGAGGCGCCGCCTGGCCCGCGCGCCGTTGGTGTACAGATCGTGATTGTTCAGGTCGAAGACAAGCCCCGTGTTGGCTTCGATCGCGCTGACGTCGTCGAGCGTCAGGTCAGGCACGTCCACGCCTCGGGTGTCGAGCGTAAACAGGGCGCGGGAGTTGGTGCGAATGCGCATGTCTTTCTCGTCCTGACGGCGCTCCGTACTGGAGAACCCGACGTCTCCGGTCAGGGTCAGTCGCTCACCGGACCAGGCGACGTTTAAGCCCCATGCCTCGTAGGTTTCGGCGCGCCGGCGCCACACGGACTGATTCTCGAGACGCGTTTCACCGGTCCAGGCCTCGAGAGCGCCGGACGGGGAAATCGCGAGCGGCGCGATATCGCGCCGGCCGTCCGCGACCACGAGGTTGTGACGGCGTTCGATATCGTCGCGTTCCGCGTACTGGGCATCGATGTTGATGTCCCACCGGTCGTTGGGGCGCCACTGAAAATTACCCATGACCGAATCGCGGTCGGCCTGCGTTTGCATGGCGCGATAGATGTACTGGTTGGAGACGAAGTAGGTGTCGGAAGCGCCGTCGGGGACTCCGTTACCGTCGACCGAATACGAACAGTTGTTGCTGTTGTCGACACCTTCGATGGTGTTGCACGGCCGGTAAGTCGAGCTGCTGGTGTAGATATCCTCCGGGGCCGTGTCGCGGCGGATCTGGCCGCCGATCGCCAGACCGAACTCGCCAACGCCCGTGTCGAACAGGTCGGTATAAGACAGCGTATAGCGGCCGCTGACCGGCTCGCCGTCTGCAACCCGATTCTCGTAGTCGCTGTAGCCGGCAAGCGCCTCCACCTGCAGGCGCCGTTTGCCGTAGTCGAGCGGCCGCAGAGTCTGCAGCTCGATGATCCCGGACACACCGCCCTCGATGAAGCTCGCCTGCTGCGATTTGTAAACCACGGTGCCGCCGATCAGCTCGGACGGGAACTGACCGAAGTTGACATCGCGGCCGTCGCTGCCCGACGTGATTTCGCGGCCGTTCAGTATGGACGAACCCAGGAAGGCGCCGAGGCCTCGAATCGAGAGCTCCGATGCGCCTCCTTTGAAGCGGTCGGAGGTCACGCCGGGTATGCGCTCGAGCGACTCGGCGATCGACAAATCCGGCAGATCGCCGATCTCCGCACCAATCAGCGCATCCGATATGACGGTATTGCTGCGTTTGACGGCCAGGGACTGGCGTAAGGTCTGGCGGAAAGCCTTGACGACAATCTCGTCGAGAAGCTCGGCGTCATCGGCCGCACCATCGTCCGCGTCCGCCTGTGCCTGCGCCGCGGCGGACGCGGACACTCCGATCAGCAGGAGCGTTATGCAGGTCCAACCGGGCTTGTTCGAAGCCCGCCCGTGTTTGTAAGCCATGTTTCAATCCCCCCGGAAAGAGTGTTGCAAGGTGTCACGCCGACTGTTGGCGACGGCAATGACACCGGTATCATAACCTTTTTGACACCGGTGGCAATAGCCAAAACCATCCGCGGACCGAAGATCGATCCTGCGGGGCGCCGCAAACCTCGCCCGGGAGGGGCGGCGGCTTCGAACGGAGCCGTGAAGTTTCTCTCACGCCATTTGTGTGTATCCGGACACACAGCGCTGTGCGGGACAGCCATTGAGTCTTCTCGCGGATTAGTCGCCAGGCTGGGGCACCCCGCCCAGGCCGGTCGTCCTCGGCGAATGGCGTTTCAGGTTGCGAACAAATGCGATAAGGACCGCCGACGGCGAATATGTCGGCGTGACGTTCTCCGCGGATGGCCGGCACCGTGCTCTGACGGTTTACTGGTAAGGAATGGGCGAATGATAAACTGGGGTGTCCCCTGACCTTAAGGCTCAACGCGTGGCGCGAGCGCAGCCATCACCCGACCGACACACATCTTTCGAAGCGTACAGCTATCGGGAAGATCCGGCGGTACCGGAGTTTGCGGATGACAAGCCGATTATCGTCTTCGACGGCTACTGTGCGCTGTGCACCGGCTGGGCGGCCTTTGTTCTCCGGCACGACAAGCAGCGGCGTTATCGCCTGCTGACGGCTCAGTCGGAGCTGGGGCGTGCGCTATACACACACTTCGGCCTGGACCCCAGGGACTACGAAACCAACATCCTGATCGAGCAGGGTGTTCCGTGGTTCAAGGCCGAGGGCAGCATTCGCATGGCGGTCGGGCTCGGATGGCCGTGGCGCGCGGCGGTGCTGTTTCGCGTATTTCCGCAGCGTTTCAGCAACTGGTTGTACGACAAGGTCGCGCGAAACCGGCTGCGCTGGTTCGGGACGCGCGAGACCTGCTACGTACCTGCCCCGTCGGACGCGGATCGCTTCCTGTAGTGACATCGCAGCAGCTAAAGGTCCTTATTCTCGGCGGCTACGGCAAGTTCGGCGGCCAGCTTGCGGAACTGTTGTGCGACGAGGAACGCCTGACTCTCGTTATCGCGGGACGTTCCCGGGCCAAAGCGTCCGCGTTTTGCGAATCGCTGCCGGGACAGGCTAAACGCATCGCCGCAGCGGTCGATCGTAACGGCGACATCGAGAGCAGGCTTGAGCAGATCGCGCCCGATGTCGTCGTCGACGCATCCGGTCCGTTCCAGGCGTATGGCGACGATCCTTACCGCGTGCCGAAAGCTGCGCTCGCCGTGGGCTGCCACTACGTCGACTTCGCCGACGGTGCGGAGTTCGTGCACGGCATTGGCCAGTTCGACGAAGCCGCCCGTGAGGCAGGCCTGGTTGTGCTATCCGGCGTGAGCAGTTATCCGGCGCTGTCGGCCGCGATCGTTCGGCGGCTGTCGTCCGATCTGTCGTCGGTCGACTCCATTGTCAGCGGCATTGCGCCCACGCCCTACGCCGGCGTCGGCCTGAGCGTCGTCAGCGCGATCGCCGGGTATGCAGGGCAGGCGGTATCACTGCGCAGCGACGGCAGGCAGCGGACAGCCCATGCGCTAACCGAAACACGACGCTATACGATCGCTCCTCCCGGCTTCGTGCCGCTGGATCGCCTGCATTTCTCGCTGGTCGACGTGCCGGATCTCAAATCCCTGCTGGAACTCTGGCCCGAGGCAAGAACCGTCTGGATGGGCGCCGGCCCCGTACCTGCGAGCGTGCACCGGCTCCTTCGAGGGCTGGCTCATCTCGTGCGCCTAAGGGTCCTGCCGTCCCTCGCGCCCTTCTCCAGGGCGCTGTTTCACGCCAACAACGTTCTACGCTGGGGCGAACACCGGGGCGGCATGTTCGTGGAAGTGCAGGGCACGGCCGGCGGCGGGCAAACGGTCAGGCGGGCTTGGCACGTGCTCGCCGAGGGCAATGACGGTACGTTCATTCCGTCGATGGCGATCGAAACCCTCATTCGCCGCTGGGTGCACGGGTCGCCGCCTGAATGTGGCGCACGCGTGGCGATCCGCGAGATCGAACTGGACGACTACGAGAAACTCTTTGTAGACCGCAGCATCTTCGCGGGCTTGAGAGGCAGCGAGTTCGTTGTCGATCAGTGCCTCTACGGCCGCGTACTCGGTGATGCGTGGAATGCCTTGCCGCCGTCGGTCCGTTTCCTGCACAGCCACTCGGCCAGCCTCACCGCGCGCGGCAAGGCGCGGGTTGTGCGGGGAACCGGCCTGCTCGCCCGTGCTCTGGCTCGGCTTTTTGGCTTCCCCCGAGCCACGGAGTCGGTCGACCTGACCGTAAGTTTTGCACAGGAGGATAAGGCGGAGCGCTGGACGCGAACCTTCGGCGATAAACAATTCAACAGCCGCCAGTTCGAGGGACAAGGCCGTTTCGAACATTTGCTGTGCGAACAGTTCGGCCCGCTCACGTTCGGTCTGGCGCTGGTCGTCGATTCGAACCGGCTATCGCTGGTGCCGCGCCGCTGGAGCGCGTTTGGAATCCCGATGCCGCGCTTCCTGCTACCGAACGGCGAGGCTTACGAGTTCGAGGAAGACGGCGTGTTTCACTTCGACGTCGAAATCAGGGCGCCGCTCGTTGGCCTGATCGTCCGCTATACCGGACACCTCGAGCCGCGGGGAGCCTGACGCCGTGAGCGGCGCGGCAAGCGCGGTCAGCCCGCGCTCTTGAGACACTGTCGAATGAATTTCACCGCGGAACGGTAGTGGCTGGGCCCTGCGGCTTCCGCCCAGCGGCCCGGCGTCCACTGATTGTTGGCGCCTTGCATGGGGCCTCCGTATAAATCCTCGTCGGAATGCTGTGCAATGAATTTCAGGAGTTCGTCATGCTTCGTACGCAGGAGATTCTTGGCGTCTTTCCAACTCAACTTCGCCTGCTTCGCGCGCAACGAACGATTGTATTCCTTGAGCTGGTTCCACTTGTAGCCTTTCGCCGGGAAGTACACATCCTTGCCCGCAACACCGTCCCAATACCAGCCCAGAAACAGCGTGATCCAGTGGGCTCTATGACCCACCACGTCCTTGATCGAAGTATCCTCCGAGTGTTTTTTTATCGCCTGGACAGCGTTGAGTTCATCGATGAGCACGCTCAGCTTGGCGAACTCCTTTTCGCTTATCTCTAGAAGTTCTTTCTTGCTGGTAGCGGCGATGGTCCTCTCCCTGACTGTGCCGATGGCGTTAGAGGAGTCTGGGAGCCGCATCGGAGCGCCGCAATGCGTAGATGCCCGGACGTCGGATGAGTTATGCGCCGACGTCGTAAGGATGTCTTGGTATCGCGCAGCAGCCGGAAGCAAGGCCGTTCGGCGGATCGCAGATCGATCGTGTTTCGCCCCTTTATACCGCAACACTATTTATTTGCGGTATAAAACATGCAAGAATATCGAAGAATTCCACGTAATCCCGCTCCTCGCATAAGAATTTTCTTATTTTTAACAAGACATTATAATTATACCGCTGAATAGGTTAATTGCGGTATAAAATGAGTAAGTCGATGCTGATAACGTTGCCCAATAGCCTGTCGGTCCAGTACAGCGAGCTACTGCAGAACTGTATTCAGCCCGTTTCGGATGGCTCGAATCTGTCATTCAAATCCAAAACAATAAACGGCAGGCGGTACTGGTATCTATATATCAGCATTGGCAAAACCCGACGCGAACACTACCTGGGCGAGGAGACGACGGAACTGCTCGACAAAATCGAAGACGAGAAAACGCTGTGGCAATCGAATGTCGACGACCGCGAACTGAGGACCCGACTCGTCAACATGCTCATCGGCGGCGGCATGTCGGCACTGAGCAATGACGAAGGAAAAATTCTAAGCCTGCTCGAGCGAAACGGAGTATTTCTCGCAGGCGCGGCAATAGTCGGCACGCTCGCGTTCCGGGCCTACGCAAGCATGCTGGGCGTCGCCTGGCAAAACGACGTGGGCACACAGGACGTAGATCTCGCGGCTGACAGCCGCTATCTACTCGCGTTACCCAGACCCAAGACACCGAAAAACCTCGGGCAGTTAATTCTCGATAGCGGACTGGGATATGTCGAAGTGCCAACATTGAATCCCAGAGAGCCATCGACATCGTTTCGGATTCGTAACCGGGATTTCCGCGTCGACGTGCTGGCGCCGATGCATGGGCGCGAGACCTCCAGACCGATAGAGTTGAAGCAGTTCGGAACCTTTGCAACACCGCTGCGGCATCTGGATTATCTTCTGGAAGACATTCAGCCCACCGTACTGCTATACGGTCACGGCATTATGATCAATGTCCCTGCGCCAGGGCGCTTCGCCGTTCACAAGTGCGCGATCAGCCAAAAGCGCCGCAGCGGTTCAGCCGCAAAGATTCGCAAAGACCTGAATCAGGCCGAGCAGGTGTTTCAAGCACTTCTCGAACTGCGGCCGGCAGACATTACCCTCGCCTTGCGAGCCGCTGCCCGGAAGGGCACAGCGTTACAGAACCGCATCGACGCGGGGCTCGATCGTCTCGACCTGGCGGTGGCGGCTGAAGTACGTAAGCTGAAGTAGCGGCACCCAAGAAAAACCGCCGCGATCGTGAGACCGCGGCGGCAGCTCTGCAACTCGCTCTAACCAACTAGTCTTCCAGAGCTGTTTGACGCTGCTTTTCGCCCATGGCATTGAACCATTTAACGGCGCGCAGCTTGAGCGCCACGCCGTGGCGGTCGAGCACCGACCCCAGTGCGATTGCGCTGGCGCCGAACACCGCGAGTTCGATCCAGCCGCTGGTTACCACCAGCCGCAGGATATCGTCGAAGCCGAAGTAGACACCCGCGAACATCGTTAGCACGCCGGACAGCAACGCCACCCTGTCGCGCATCCCGGCACCTGCAAGTATCAGGATTGCGCCGGCCGCAAGACCGAGCAACGCCGTTGCCGCTCCAGGCCACACCGCTACGCTGAAGATGAAACTCAGCGCAACGAAGAAGCTGATCGTGACGCTGACGAATCCCGTCAACACGCGGCTGGCCGTGCGGCGCATCAGATCGAGCGCCAGCGCGGTGTAGACCACGGCGAAGAAAGGGGCTTTTGCCGCGTCGGCCAGAATCGCGCCGGATGCATCGGTCAGAGCTATCGCGACTACGAGCGCAAGCGGCAGAGACAGCAGATCAAGCACCGTTGCCAGGCGATCGTTGCGTCCCGGGAACAGCGCTGCCTGCCGGGCGGACAGATAGAACGCCAGCGACACCATTGCGATCATCAGGCTGTCCACCTGATAGAAATACATGCTGCGGAACAGAATGATGCCGAGCGGGATGAACAGCGCCGTCAAGGCGAACTTGCCTTCACCCGTTTTCAACGCTCTGTCCTTGCCCGACATCCTGCCGACCACGTACAAGGCGTACAGAACGCCTAACAGAGCGACGCTGCCAGCCGCTATCGAACCGCGAATCGGCAGCAACAACAGCAGATTCAGCAGCAGGAAATGCAGCGACAGCGATTTCGCGGAGTGCCGCGCCATCACGGCAAAGCAAAAGAAGGTGACCGGAATCAGCACCAGCAGCGCGCCGCCCAGCGTAACCCCGGTGCTCGCCACGTTCTCGATTTGCCAGGTCGCATAAGCCGGGTAACTCGTCAGCCCGCCGTCCCACTGAAATACGGAGTACAGCAAGGCGCCGAGAATCGTGAAGTTCGCCGGAATCGACACGAGCGCCAGACCAAAGAACAGACGCGCGCCTTTGGCCTCCTTCAGACCGTGGCTCATTGCAAAACCGGCCGCGGCCAGCAGCCCGGTCTGCGCGAGCAGCAGTAGATAGCGGCTAATGTCGTTACCTTCGTTCCAGCCCTGCAGCAGAAACACCGACATCGACGCCAGCAGGACCGACGCGCCGAGTATGCGCAGTGCCTCGGACAGCGTTGCAAAGTTCTGCACCGACTTGATTACCTTGTCGACGCTGCTTCCCTGACGCGGTCTCGCAAGTTCCTCGTGATCGAACCCGGCGCCCTCGGCCTTCATGTCGTCGAAATTTGCGGCTACTCGCGTATTCATGACGGATTCTCCTCATCGCGGTGCAGCAGTTCCTCGAGCTCGGCGCGCAGCTCCGCCGTGTCTTCCTCGGCCAGAAACGCCGTGTCCAGAGGATCGGAAGTGACGGCCGCACCCATCAGGATTTCGGTTTCTCCCAGATTGATTTCCCAGCGGTCGAAGGTGTCTTCGATCTCGCCGTAGGACACACCCTCGATGTTGTTGATCGTCCGCATGGCCTCGGCAACCGACTGCCGCGAGCGCATCATGTTGCGCTGCTGCGCGACCTCGCCGATACGGGACTCGATTTTCTTTACCTGTTCGGCAATACGCGTCTCGAGTTCGTCGTGCTTCTCGATCGAGTCTCTAAGCCCGACGAGCTGCGATTCGCATTCCTTGCGCCGCCGCAGACACTCGAGCGCCTTGGCCTCGTCTTTGGCCGCAACCTGTCTGGCGCGCTCCGTCCAGCGCGACGCGGATAGCTCGAGTTCGCGAAAACGCGACTTGAGGCTTTCACCGTCTTTGCGCACCCGCGCCAGGCGTACCCTGGAACGCGCGGCAGCCTGCTGCGTGTCGCGCAGCGCCGCGTTGATGATCGCGTCGTGGTTTTCCACCTTCCTGACGGCGCGGTCTACCGACGACGTGATGCTCGTGGAAATTCTTCGTATTAGGCTCATGACAACTCCTTAAACGTTGGTTAGTGCATGACCAAGCCTAGGAGTTAGTATAATATTTGGCAACTATATTGATAAAAGTCAGCTATTTAGAACTCAGAGTACAATTTTTTAGGACTCAAGGCTCGCGAATGACAAACTCCTCTCGAATCATCGACGCACTCAAGCGGCAGCTCAAAGTTCGCGCCATGACCTACAAGCACCTTGCGGAGTGCCTGAACCTCTCCGAATCCGCGGTCAAACACATGTTCTCGACGGGTAACTTTTCGCTGCGGCGCCTCGACGAAATTTGTGCCGCGCTCGAGATCGACATTGGCGATCTCGTCACCTTAAGCGAAGCGCAGCTGCCGAAGATCGAGCAGCTATCCGCCGAAAACGAGAGGGAAATCGTGGACGACGACCGCCTGCTGCTGTTGACTTACTGCCTGATGAACCACTGGAGCTTTGACGAAATCGTCGAACGCTATGACATCTCGCCGGAGCTCGGAACAAAGTATCTGCGCAAGCTCGATCGCATGAAGGTCATCGAACTGCAGCCAGGCGACCGCGTCCGCCTGCTGGTCGCCAGTAACTTCAGCTGGCGCAAGAACGGCGCCATCGAGTCGTTTTTCCGAAAGCGGGTCCAGGCGGAGTTCTTCGGCCACGATTTTCAGGATGACACTTCGCTGCGCATCGTAAAGAACGGCATGCTGTCGCGAAAGAGCCAGATTCAGCTCATACAAAAGCTCAATGCAATGGGTGATCTGTTTGACGACACCAACTGGGAAGACCGCAAGTTATCCGCCGGCGACCGTAACGGCACGACCATGGTGCTCGCTATCCGACACTGGTTTTTCGAGGGCTTTCGTCATCTCGAACGATGAGTCCGGCGACCGGGGACAAAGGTAAACGCATATGCAGTCATCGATGCCGAAAGCTCTTGGCGATTCTATCGACGGCCTCATCAACGCCGTGTCGCAACTGCAAGACGACGCACCGACCCGGCAGACGATCGATGCCATCGTCGCCCGTCGCGAGTTTCGCCCCTCCGAAGACGAAGCCGTGGGCTTCTGGTTCGCCCGCTTTCTGACGATCAGACAGAACCTGTGGGCGCTGATCGACGACGTCCGCGCACTGGTCGACAAGCCGCTCCGCGCCATAGGCGAGGAGGACGAACTCCGCTACTTTCTCATTGGCTATGCGGCTGTGTGTTTACTGGTGCGTATCGACCGCCTGCTTCTGTTCGAGATTGGCGAACACAGCATCATTCAGCGCAAGCTAAACGAAGCGTTCCCCGAATACCGGATACCGCGCAAGCAGTTCACCAGAATTTTCTCCGCATTCGTCGACCCAATCGATGCCCTTACGCTGCGCGACGCAATGCTGTTCGTCGAGAAGAACCGGGAAAAACTGCTTGCGATGTCCGAGGACGCGGCTGTCGGCCCGATCGCGCAGCAACTCCCGCAGCTCGAGACCTCTCTCGACCCGAGCAAGCGCGCCCACCTCAAGCGTGCCTCGAGTTACGTAAGTCACAGCTGGCGCCGCCGCGGTGTCGTCAGCGCGGAGCGGCTGCTTGCCGGCGTACTGGAAGGTTTCGGCCGGGCGGCTTCCGAGTTCTGCGAAATGGACAACAAGCAGGTCACCGCGGAGATACGCGACGAGCTGGCCGCTTTCCTCCAGCCCGGCGACGTCATCGTCACGCGGCATGCAAAAGCGCTGACCAACCTCTTTTTTCCCGGCTTCTGGCCACACGCGGCGCTGTATGTCGGAACACCCGAACAACGGCAGGCCGCCGATATCGGTGCGGACCCGGATCACCTGGCGCTCTGGGTCGATGACATCTGCGTCCTCGAGGCCCGCAAGGACGGCGTACTCCTGCGACCCCTGCACGATACGCTGGCGGTCGACAGTCTTACGGTGTTGCGGCCGAATATTGCAGCGGCAAGCATCAGCACGGCGATCGGACGCGCGCTGCAGCACGAGGGCAAGCTGTATAACTTCGACTTCAACTTCTTCAACTCCGACCGCGTCGTCTGCACGGAAGTGATCTACCGCGCCTACGACGGACTGGAGGGCCTCGCTTTTCCACTGCAGGAACGCGCGGGCCGCAAGACGCTGTCCGCCGAGGACCTGCTCGACTACGCGCTGAAGAGCGGAGCTTTTGCGCCGGCGGCATTGTTCGGCGTTGAGAGCTGTCGAGACTCGGTCTTATACGGCGACGCCGTCCGCGACGCGCTTGTTGCGAGCTACAGGAAACACTGACCGGCTTATGGCTTTTGCTTGCGCACTTCTACCGCATCGATGCTCTTACGGGCTTTATCGTCAGGCGTCCGC
Organism: Pseudomonadota bacterium; assembly: GCA_039819385.1. GTDB lineage: Bacteria > Pseudomonadota > Gammaproteobacteria > Steroidobacterales > Woeseiaceae > UBA1847. The sequence goes on from JBCBSC010000006.1 coordinate 27,813, forward strand.
GCATCCTCTGTCCAGTGGACCTCGTTCATCATCTTGTAGAGAACGTCCTCGTCGAGCGCGTCGCGGCGTGCCGGCGCCGCCGGTACCGGCTGACGGTTCAGCTCGCGCTCGAAACTCGCGGCCACGTCGTCGCCCTTCGGCGGCTGCCAGTCGGCGCGCTCGCTGCCGGGTGCCCCCGTCAGCGCGGACGCAATACCGCCAATGACGACGATGGCGCTGAGCGCCAGGGTGGATGCGATAGTCAGGTTTTTCACAGTGCTGCACTCCTCAAGTTTGCGGTGTCGCGCCGAGCGGGCTGCCCGACACGGCGCGCATACTGCGATCTGCCGGTCCGGAATACCTGAGAAACCCCTGCCAGTAAGCTGACTTTTTCCTACTCCCCGCTTTGCGCGTACACTTGGCGGGTTAGACCCTTGCCAGTGGTCGCAAGACCGCAGAGTCCAGCCCGTATTGATGTCATGAACACCGACCAGCATCACGAATTCAAGCTCGGCAAATGGCATGTGACGCCGCTGCGCGGCGTCATTCACGGCCCGGACGGCAGTCGCCGCATTACGCCGAAATCGATGGATGTGCTGCTGTGCCTCGCCAGACGGCCGGGCGAGGTGGTCGATAGGGAGACCTTTCAGGAGGAGGTTTGGCAGGGCCGCGCGTTTAGCGACGATCCGCTGAACAAGTGCATTGCCGAACTCAGGCGGCAACTCGGCGACCGCGCAGGTTCCCGCGAGTACATCGAAACCATACCGAAGCGCGGCTATCGGCTTGTCGCCGGCGTAACTCCGATCGGAGAACCCGTGCCCGAGCCGCGGAGCGGCAAGTTCAGGCAGCGATTGCAGGCGATCGCATTGCTGTGTCTGTTCGTGTTTGCCGCAATTGGCGTGTGGCGGTTCTACAAGGACTTGACGCCCGACAACGACATATCAATCGCCGTACTGCCGTTTGCCAACCTCGGTGAGCCCGACAAGCAATACTTTGCCGACGGCGTACATGAGGAACTGATCGGCGAACTGTCACGCGGCGATGCATTAGCTGTCCGCTCGCGCGCGTCCACCTTGCAATACCGCGGCCACGACAAGACCTTGCCCATCGTTGCGGAGGAACTGGGCGTGGAGGTCATCGTGGACGGCAGCGTAAGGCGGTACGGCGATACGGTGCGCGTGACGACACAGCTCGTTCAGGCGGATACCGATGAAAACCTGTGGTCCGGGAGCATCGAAAAATCGCTGTCGGTTGCCAGCCTGTTTTCCATTCAAAACGAAATCGCCCGGGAAATCGCCCGCGCCCTGAAGGTTACGCTGGACGACAGCGCCACGCCGCGTGCGGCGGATTTACCAACCACCAACATCGAAGCATACGACGCGTTCATGCTCGGCAAGTTTCACTACCGGCGCCAGCTACCGGGCGACATACGCGAATCGGTCACCCGCTTCGAACTGGCGGTGGCGCTGGATCCCGGGTTCGCGGAGGCCTGGGACTGGCTGGCCTACGCCTACAATCACGCCGCGACCGGCGTCGGCTATCTTGCGCCGAAGGAGGCGTATCCCAAGGCAAGAACCGCCGCGCTGCGCGCACTGGAATTGGAACCCGAACTCGCAACGGCGCAGTCGATCCTCGGATACATCCGCGCGGTCCACGATCGCGACTGGATCGGCGCTTTGGCCGATCTCGAGCGCGCGCTGGAGCTCGATCCGAACGACAGCGGAACGGTCTGGAGTCTGGCCCACGTGTATTCGATGCTGGGACGTCACGATCAGGCTATTCGTCTGACGCAGGATTTCGCCGACCGCTTCCCGGCGCGAGGCAGAAATCAGCTCGAGGTTGCGAACCGGCTCCTCGATGCCGGACGCTACGAAGAGGCTTTGCGGCAGCTCGACATCGCCAGCGCGCTCGGTGCGGAGCCGGCCATGATCGCCGACAAGCGCGGCTTCGTGCTCGTGGCTCTCGGACACATCGACGACGCGGCGGCCGTCTTCGAATTTACGGTCGGTGCCAAGCAGCGCGATGCCGGCGCCGTCGGCAGACTTGCCCATGTGTACGGACGGCTCGGACGACGAATCGAAGCTCAGGCCCTGCTCGCCGAACTCGAGCGCCGCGCCGCAACCGAGCGCATATCGAGACTCGTGTTTGCGACCGTGCATGCCGGACTCGGCAACGAGCGGGCCGCACTCGACGAGATCCGGGCCGCGGTTGAGACCGGCGGCCGCGAAATCATTGGGCTGCGCAACGATCCGTTTTTTGCCGGCCTGCATGCACATCCCGAGTTCGAAACGCTGACAGCAAGCCTCGAACCGCCTACCCCCTGACACAAGGCTCGCAGGCCATCCGCCTGACGCCAGAAACCGCGCCACAGCTTTCGGTCAGGTTTTTTGCATAGAAGTATCGCTTTTCAGTCAAGCCTTTAGCGCTGTCCTCCTCGACCATTGCTGCCGCTCCCGAGACGAGCAGGCAGCAGATGAGGAGGTGCGGAATGGTCGATATCTTGAGCTACGCGGGACTTGCGCTGATTCCGGCGTTCATCCTCCTGGATGCGTTTCGCGGGCACCGCCAATACAAGCGGCAGAGAACCTGGCGGGTTCGCGGCATCGTCGTGACGGCGGCGGCCGTGTGGCTGTCGATGCTCGTCGCGAGCGGCTGGGCGGCCCTGCTCGGCGACTATTCCCTGCTCGATCTCAGCGGCCTCGGTACGCTGTGGGGCGTACTAATTGGCCTGCTCGTCTACGAGTTCGTGCATTACTGGTATCACCGCAGCGTTCATCGCTACGATGCGCTGTGGCGGCTTGCCCATCAAATGCATCACAGCGCGGAACGCGTTGACGCGTTTGGCGCCTACTACCTGCACCCCGTCGACGTCGTTTGCTTCACGAGCGCAGCGAGCCTCGTATTCGTACCGCTGCTCGGTCTGGACGCTGTAGCGGCGGCACTGGCGTCCGCTCTGCTGATCTTCAACGCGATGTTCCAGCACGCAAACGTCAGGACGCCGCATTGGCTGGGCTATTTCATTCAGCGGCCGGAAAGCCACTGCGTGCACCACGGCCGCGGCATCCACCACTACAACTACTCCGACCTGCCGCTGTGGGACATCGTCTTCGGCACCTTCGTCAATCCGCGCGACGTCGATGGCATGGCTGCCGGCTTCTACGACGGAGCCTCCGCGCGGGTACCGGAGATGCTGCTGTTCCGGGACGTATCCCTGCCGAAAGGAGGCCCGGCTGCGCAGACGGCGGAAACGAAGGATACCGGCCGACGCTGACCTCGCCGTTCGCCCAATTCGAAAAGCGGTCTGAGCATGTCGGACAACCCGGCGCGTCCTGCCGCCCCCAACACCTGAAATAACCAAGGAGACACAAAGTGTTTACAAGCAAACGTTTAGGGCCAGAACCCGCGAGCCCGGGGAGGGCATGGTCGCGATTCCGCCGCGCGATGCCCAAGGCGCCCGGACTCGTTCTTATTGCGATATTGGCGGCAAGCCTCTTGCCGCAGGCTCGCGCCCAGACGACAGACCGGTCTGTCCGCGAGCGCGTGGCGATCGAAGAAATTGTCGTGACGGCTCAGCGCCGCGAACAAAACCTGCACGACGTTCCCGTGAGCCTGACCGTGTTCACTGGCGAAGAACTCGACAAGAACAATATTCAGAGTGCGACCGACTACCTGGCGCTTACTCCGAACGTGAGTTTCACGGAAGACGGACAGTCGGGCTCCCGCGGACTGGGCCTGTCGATACGAGGCGTCAACAACCTGGTATCCGGCGAAAACGCATTCGTCAACTCGGTCGGTGTCTATCTCGACGGCTTCAGCGTTGCATCGGTACCGAACCAGATTGCGAATCCTTTCCTCGCCGATATGGAGCGCGTGGAGATCCTTCGAGGTCCTCAAGGGACGTATTTTGGCCGCAACTCTCTGGGCGGTGCCCTGAACCTGACAACGCGGGGCCCGGAAGAGGGTTTTGCGGGAGCATTGAAGCTCGGCGCCGAAAACTACCGCCGCACGGGCGAAACTTACAACCTGACGGGCATGCTCAACCTGCCTGTAGCCGACAGCTTCCGGGCGAGAGGCGTAGTGTTCTACGAGCAAAACTCGGGCGCCGTACGCAACGTCAGCGACAGCGGCGCCGCGGACAGCGGGCACGACTGGCTCATGTTGCGCGCAAAAGGCACGTGGACTCCGAGCGACAGAACAACCGTCGAGTTTACGCTCATGCACTCGGACGAAGACCAGGGCCACGATGAGACCGTGCCGTCGGGCGTGCTCGATCTCGACACCGTCGATACCTTCCGGATCAGCGATGCAATCGATCCGGGTACCGGGTTCTGGCCGCAGAACCGCGACCGGCTCAGCCACGATCTCGACGAATACAACAGGCTCGAGTCCACGTTGTTTGTCGTCAACGCGACACATCGCTTGTCGGACGCATGGACGTTCAAGGCCATAGGCGGGATCATCGACGCCCAACAGCGGCGTTTTTTCGACCAGGACCTGATCGGCGGCGTCGATGCGCTGAGCCGGACCAATCGCTACGACGGCAAATCCTACAGCGCAGAGCTTCGACTAGAGCACGGCGGCGAGCGCCTGGACTGGGTTACGGGTCTGCTGCATGCACGCGACCGCCAGCGGCAGAACAACTACGTTGCGGTCTCGCGCGAGCCGACCGCGAGCATAAACGGCGTTACCTTTCTGCCGCCGTTTCCAACGGGGCTTGGGCTGTTCCTCAACGACAAGAGTTTCGACGTCGACAGCACGGCGCTGTTTACCGACTTCACCTTTCACGTCGCCGACACCGTCGACGTGCTGCTCGGCGGCCGCTACACGCACGACGAGATCGGTAACGCGATCGGCGCGTTCGCCATCGCGCCGGGCCCGGGCGCGCCGGATCCAGCGGTCGATCCGGTCGGCTTCTATGCGAGCTTCGTCAACGTCGAGCGGCCAAGGGCCGCGGCCAGCGAGAGCTTTGACGATTTCTCGCCGCGCGTTGGCCTACGCTACCAGGCGGCGGAAAACCTGAGCTTCTACGGCACGGTATCCAAAGGCTACAAAGCGGGCGGCCATAGCGTCGGCAACAACACGAACGTGGCCGGGGAACCGGCGATAACCGTTCCTTACGGCGAAGAAACGCTGTGGAACTATGAGGTGGGTCTCAAGACGGAGCTGCTCGACAACCGTCTGCGGGTGAACGCCTCGGTTTTCCGCCTCGACTGGAGCGACCTGCAGCTCGAAGCCTTCCGCTTCCTGACCCCGGGCGACCTGTCGTCGATCTTCGAACAGACGATCAACGTGGAAGACGCAAAGGCGCAAGGGCTCGAGTTCGAATTCCTCGCGCTGCTCACGGAGCGCTTGACCGTCGGCGGATCGCTGGGCTTGCTCGACTCCGAGATCACGAGCGCATCCACGGCGCAAATCACGGGCGGTTTCGAAGTCGATCTTCAGGGCCGACCGCTGCCGAAAGCGCCGGAACTCACGTGGAACGCATTCGGCGAGTACCGCTGGCCCGCGGCCGGCCGCGGCGAAGCCTGGTTGCGGGTGGACTTCATCCACCGGGACGGACAGTACTCCGACGTCGAGGGCCTCACCGTTCTGCAGACCACCGGGCCTTCGCCCAATTCCGGGCTGGTCCGCAACCTCCCGTACGGTGAGTTCCCGTTCCGCAGCCCGGACTACGACCTCGTAAATCTGCGCGCCGGATACGACACCGAACGATTCTCGATCGGCGCTTTTGTCGAGAACCTCACCGATGAGGAGTACTACACGGGCACGCAGGAAAACTTCGGCGCGAGCGGCATCCGGCTCAAGCCTCATCAGCGTGTGATTGGCGCTTTTGCGGAACTCCGTTTTTAGGGGAACCAATTCCGCGCACGGCTTCATGCGAACGGCCGGGGCGCGCCGCGAGGCGCGCCTTCGTCCCCGCCGGAGTCTCGAACTATGCATACCGGCCGAACGAACTGCAGGCGGGGCGGGTGCTAGACTAAGGCTCCCGCGCATCACCCCGCATAACAAATCGAAAAGGGGAAGCCTGTGAAGTTTTTTGCGCTATGCCTGTTTACGCTTGCACTCTGGTCGGGCAATACGCTCGCGCAGTCCGAATCCGACAAAGCCGCAGTCCTAGAAACCTTCGAATCCTGGAACGACGGCTGGGCAAACGGCGACGCCGACCTGGCGGTCCGGGATTACGCCGAGGATGCGGACTGGACCAATGCCTTTGGCGACCGGTTTCAGGGTAAGCAGGCCCTCCGCGACGGCCTCGAATACATCTTCAGCCTGGGTTTTGTCATGGCCGGCGACTCTGCCGGCAACGCATACGCCGACGTCCGCTTTCTCGGTCCGGACGTGGCGACGGTGCGCAGCAAGCTGGTCCGCTCCGGACAGAAGACTTCGGCCGGAGACGTCATGCCGGACCGGCACATCCATCACCTCCGGGTCCTCGAGCGGCGCGAAGGACAGTGGATAATCGTCAGCCACCTGATATCCCAGGCGAAAGAGAAACGCTAGAAAGAGAAAGACCAGAAAGAGAAAGGCTAGGGCGACTCGGCCGCCGGGAGCTGATTCGGGTGCTCTTCCCGCAGCGCCAGGACATCGTCCATTGACGCCCTGAGCTCGTCCCGCAGCCGCGGGTCCGAGGTGTCCCGCAGACCTCTGGCGATTTCCTCGAGCGACTCGGCAAAGCGGGACTGATACGCAAGCGACAGAGCAAGGTTGTTACGCACGGCCGCCAGGCCGGGTGCAAGCGCGAGCAAGGCGCGATAGTGCCGCTCCGCGCCGGCCCAATCGCCCTTGGCGAATTGAACGTTGCCGAGTCCGAACAGGACAACGCGATCGTCCGGCCACTCGGAGAGCGCCGTACGCCAGCCGGCCTCGGCGGCATCCAGCTGACCCACCTGTTCGAGCGCGGCAACGGACTCGAAGTAGCGCAGCCTGTCGGCCCGGGCAGGAAGTTCGTCCGGGCGAATTACGGTCATCGCCCAGAAACCGCTGCGCGCCCAGGTCCGCAGGAAGGTTTTTTTGGGTGTCACCCGGCGCCTGTCCACGCCGGATCTCAGAACGACCTCGTTGCCGGCAGGGTCGATACCGATCACAACGGCGTAGTGCCACCTGGGTAAAGCGGCGACGCCCAGGTTCTGCAACACCAGAACCGCGCGCCCTGCGCGCAACTCTTCCGCCAACGCCGAAAGCTCGGGATCGATGACGTAGGGAACGCGGCCGGCATTGCGGGTCGCCGCGATTAGCTCCGCTTGCAGGCTGCCTCGCAGTTGCGGAATGTAAACCTGCTCGGTTACGGCCGGGAGCGATACGCTGACCCCGCTCATATCGAGCAGCGTAGCCAGCGCCGCGGGACCGCACTGATAGCGTTCCTGAGGATAGAACGGCGTTTCTACAAGCTCGACGCCCCCCGCGCCGGCGGGCAGTCTCGATGCCTGCTCCGGAATCGATGCGCAGCCCGCGAGCAATGCAAACAGGGCTGGCAATAGCCAGCCCTTTACGAATCTTGTCCGCCGTCTGCTGCGAACGTCCGGGCTCAAATCGCCGTAAACACGTCCGTGACACCAACGAGTTCAAGTATTAGCAGCACCAGAAATACGACGCCGATAACGGCAATCGCATCGCTACCGACGATCTGATTCTGGATCTTGCCTTCGAGGGCAATCAGCTCCGCATTGCTCATCCCGCCGATTCGCTCGACGACCACCGCCGGATCGACTCCGAGGGACAACAACTGCCGTTCGACGTCCTGCCGCGCAAGAAAAGCCTCAACCCTTGCAAGGCTTGCGTCCCGCGCCTCGCTCTCGATCAGATAGCCAGTGTCCACGACGCCCCCGAAAGACGCTTGGGACCAGCCCAGGCACACTACCGATACGGTCATGACGTTGAGCATCATGCTGCGCAGCCAATTCGATTTCATCGTGCGGAATCCTTTTTCTGTGCGGACAGCGCAGACTATATCATCGGCAGCGGTTGCGGCGGCGCGCGGGCGGTTCGTGCCACGATTCGCCAGTATTTGTACACATTGTCCAACCCGCCAGCGGGGTAGAATCTGCGCCTGATGTTGAAAGGCGGAGCGCCGCATGGCCTTGTTACGAACGGTTTTTGGTCAATTTAGCTGGGCGCCGCCGGGCTGGGCCCGACGAATCGGCGCGCGCCGGTTCCTCATTGGCGGTGCGGCGGTGCTTGCGGCTGCCGGGATCACAACCGCGGGGCTTGCGTATTATCGGTCCCTGCCGCAGCCGGCGACGGTGTTCGCCGCCGTCAGCCCGCCGGGCCTTACCCCGATTGTGAACGACCGGCTCGAGCCCGCGCCGCTGACGCTCGAGTTCACCGTCAGGGCGGACCCGCGGTTTCCGATCGAGACCGTCGATTCCGTAGCGCGCATCGATCAGGTCGGGGAAACTCTCGCCGAGGGAATTTCGCTCGAACCCTCGATGGAGGGTGAGTGGCAGTGGGTCACCGAGAATCGGCTGCGATTCACGCCCGCCGCGGACTGGCCCGCCGGGCAGACGTATGTGGTTCGCTACGAGCCGTCGATCTTCGCGCCGAATCTCGAGTTCGACGCCCTGAGCGAAGAGTTCGAAACCCCGCCGTTTAGCGCCGCAATCGAGGCACTCGAGTTTTATCAGGACCCGGTCGAGCACGACCTGCGCAAGGTCGTTGCCGACCTTGCGTTTAGTCACCCCATCGACCGGCAGAGCCTGACCGAAAAACTCGAGTATACGATGCGCGAATCCGGCGCAAACATAAGGACCGCGCCACGCAGCGTGGACTACGAGATCCGGTATGGGCCCCACGATCGGACCGCCTATGTGCACTCCGTGCCGATCGACATACCGCCCGAGGAAAACTATATGACGCTCGAGCTCGGCGCAGGCCTGTCTCCCGCGAGCGGTCCGGCGGAAACCACCGAAGCCTTGCTACGCAACGTTCTCATTCCCGACGTAGGCAGCTACTTCCGCGTCAGCGACATACGTGCACTGATTGCCAGAAACGAAGACGACGATCCGGTGCAGACCCTGATGCTGCGGTTCACGGACCGGGTGGGGACCACCCGGCTGCAGCAACGAATCAGCGCGTATCTGCTGCCGGAAAACGCGATCTTCAACGGCACGGTTCAGCGCGGACGGCGCTGGCAGTCACCGCGCGAGGTCACCCCGGACGTGCTCGCCCGGTCACAGGCCGTCGGCATCGAGCTGTCCCCGGTGGAAGGAGAGGCCGCGTCCCTGCATAGCGCGACCGTGCGTCTTCCCGAAGGCCGCTCCATGTACGTACGAGTGGAAAGCGGGCTCACGTCCGAAGGCGAGTTCACGCTGAGCCGCGCCTTTGACACGCTGGTAACCGTACCCGCCTACCCCAAAGAGGCCAGAATCGCTCAGTCCGGCGCGGTACTGCCGCTAACCGGATCGCATCAGCTGACGTTCGTGTCGCGCGGCGTAGCGACACTTCAGGTAGAGATTGGACAGCTGCTCGCAGACGACGTCAATCATCTCGCCAGCCAGACCGGCGGCGACATGGCCAGCCCGTATTTCAGCAACTATCGGTTCGGCCAGGACAACATTAGCTCCAGGGTTACCCGCTACGTCGAGCTAAACCCCGAAGCCCCTGGCAAGGCCGTGTACTCGAGCCTCGATCTCAGCGAATATCTGCCCGACGGCGGCTACTACTTCATCAAGGTGCAGGGCTGGGACAAGGCGAACCAGCGCGTGATCGGCAGCGCCGACCGCAGGTTCGTGCTCGTGACGGATATAGGTCTGCTCGTCAAGACCAACGTCGACAGCACGCAGGATGTGTTCGTTCACTCCATCGCCAGCGGCCGCCCGCTGGCGGGCGCGACCGTCCGGCTGCTCGGCAGGAACGGCGTGCCTATCGTGTCGCGCGTGTCGTCGGCGGAAGGCCGCGCATCGTTTCCGGCCGTCGACGGATTCGAGCGCGAACAGACGCCAACCGTGTTTGTCGTCAATCATGCCAACGATTCGGTGTTCATGCCTTACGGCAGGCATGGCCGCATGCTGCAGTATTCGCGCTTCGATACGGGCGGCGAATATTTGTACTTGGGTTCCGACCAGGAACGCCTGCGCGCTCAGGTGTTCAGCGACCGTGGAATCTATCGCCCCGGAGACACCGTAAACCTCGCCGCAATCGTCAAGCGCGACGACTGGCTGCCGCTCGGCAACGTGCCGCTGTATCTCCGCGTCATCGATCCGCGGGGTCAAATCGCGTTCGACCGCAAGCTGCGGCTGCCCGACGGCGGACTGCTCGACGAGCAGTTTGCGACCGAGGCTGCGTCGCCAACGGGTAACTACAGCGCAACGCTGTATCTCGTCGATGACAACGAACGCCGCCGCTCCATCGGCAACGCGGGTTTCAAAGTCGAGGAGTTTCAACCCGACCGGCTGCGCATCCGCAGTCGCATCGTCAATCGGGAAAACGTCGGTCAGAAGCCTGCGGGCTGGCTGAAGCCGGACGATCTCTCGAGCGAAGTCCGGCTGGAGAACCTGTTCGGCACGGCTGCAGAGGGCCGCCGCGTAGCCGCGGAGCTGCAACTCGAACCTTCCGGCATTCGTTTCGCCGACTACGCAGGCTTTGTGTTCGAGGACCCGTTACGGCAGGCCGGCACGGCTCTGCAGACGATCAAACTGCCGTTGCCCGATGCGACCACCAATGCGGACGGACTCGCGACACTGCCCTTGCCGGTCGATCAGTACGAACGGGGTATCTACCGGCTGACCGTCGCAACGGAAGGTTTCGAGCAGGGCGGCGGCCGCAGCGTCAGAGCGCGGGCGAGCGTAATGCTCTCGCCGCTCGACTATCTGATCGGCCACAAGACCAGCGGCGACCTCGGCTATGTCAAAAAAGGCTCCGAGCACCGCATCGATTACATTGGGGTCGACAGCGACGGTGCCAGAACGGAGCTCGGGGACCTGACGCTTTCCGTGATCGAATACCGCTACGTCTCGACGCTGGTACAGCGGCCCAACGGCACCTACGCCTACCAGTCCATACGCAAGGAAGCGCCGGTCTCCAGCAAGGACTTCCGCGTTGCCGAAGAGGGCACAAGCTTCGAACTCCCGACGGCCACGCCCGGGCTGTTCGCCGTCGAAATTGAGGATGCGGACGGGCTGGTATTCAGCAAGGTGGACTTTGCCGTCGCCGGCGCCCGTAATCTTGCGGGAACGCTCGAACGGGATGCCGAACTGGACCTCAGGATCAGCGGCAAGGAGTTCGAAGCCGGCGACGAAATCGAGCTGCAGATCACCGCACCGTACACGGGTTCGGGCCTGATCACGATCGAGCGCGATCGCGTTTACGCGCACAAATGGATAAGCAGCGACAGCAACACGAGCGTACATACAATACGTGTGCCGGACGATCTGGAAGGCAATGCGTACGTCAACGTGTCGTTCGTGCGCGCGCTGGACTCACCCGAGATCTACTTGAGCCCGCTGAGTTATGCGGTAGCTCCGTTTAGCGTGAACAAGGCGGCACGCAGCGTCGAAATCGATATAGAAGTGCCCGAGCTGGTCCGCCCCGGAAGCAAGCTTTCAATCGCACACACGTCGTCGAAACCCGCGCGCATTGTCGTCTACGCCGTCGACGAAGGTATCCTGCAGGTCGCAAACTACAAAATGCCCGATCCGTTGCGGCACTTCCTGCCGAAAATGGCGCTGCAGGTAGTGACCTATCAGCTCGCCGATCTGCTGCTTCCCGAGTTTGCCGCCTATGCCCGAACCGCGGCACCCGGCGGCGGCGAAGCTGCCGGGCTGGCCGGCAGCAACCTGAACCCGTTCCGCCGCAAAACCGACGCGCCGGTCGCGTTCTGGTCGGGCGTGATCGACTCGGGACCCGCAGCGCGCAGCGTATCTTTCGATGTGCCGGACTACTTTAACGGCCGCTTACGGGTCATGGCCGTTGCCGTCGCCGAAGCCGCGGTCGGGCAGCAGCAGGCGTCCACGATCGTGCGCGCACCGTTTGTCGTCACACCCAACCTGCTGACGGCCGCCGCGCCCGGAGACGAGTTCGAGGTCAACGTCGGCCTGTCCAACAACCTCGAAGGCTCCGGGGACGACGCCGCAATCACTCTGTCGGTCGAAGCGACGGAACACCTGGAAGTTCTGGGCGACAGTACGCTAGGCCTGAACATCGGCGAGGGCAACGAGGGCCGCGCGAAGTTTCGGGTACGCGCTCTGGATAAACCGGGTGCGGCAAGGCTCACTTTCCTTGCCGCCTCCGGCAGCGAGCGGAGCAGTATCGACGCAACCGTCAGTATTCGCCCGCCGGTCGCCTACGTCTCGACGCTCGAGGCGGGAGTCAGCAGTGACGATCCGGTAAGAATCGGCTTCGAGCGCGAGCTCTACAGTGAGTTCGGTCAACAAAGCGCTGCCGCTTCGGCGAGTCCACTGGTATTGACGGACGGCCTGTTGGAATACCTCGATGCTTTTCCGCACGCCTGCGCGGAGCAGATCGTCAGCAAGGTTTTTCCGCAGATCGGCTTCCTGAACCACAACGCGTGGCCGGTGGACGAGGCACGAACGCGGGAACTGTTCGCCGCCACCGTAAGCAAGCTCAGAAGCCGGCAGGGCTCCGAGGGAGGTTTTCGCTTCTGGGCGACGTCGCAGGAACCGGCGAATTTCCCCAGCGCATACATCTTGCATTTCCTGACCGACGCGCGCGAACTCGGCCTGCCCGTGCCGCCCGACATGCTCGACGCGGGGCTCGGCTTCCTTAGAACCCTGGCCGCCGCCGAAGTACGGAGGCTCCCCGACGCCAGACTCCGGGCCTACGCCATCTACCTGCTGACGCGCAACGCCGCGGTGACGACCAACTACCTGACGGAGCTGCACGAAACCCTCGAGCGCGAGCATCCGGACGACTGGCGTGCCGACCTGACGGCGGCCTATATGGCGGCCACCTACGAACAGCTGAAAGAGTCACGGCTCGGCAACGATCTCGTCGGTGGCTACCGACTGAGGGGCGGCAACGAAATGTACAGCGACTTCGATACGCGGCTGGGGCGCGATGCGCAGTATCTCTATCTGCTCGCGCGGCATTTCCCCGAACGCGCCCGCGACGTCGGTACTGAAACCCTCCAGGCGCTGACCGAGCCTGTCATGCGGAATCGATTCAACACCCTGTCGTCCGCCTACACGATACTCGCCCTTGGCGAGTACACGCGGGCAGTCACCCGCGCGGACGGACCAAACGCGCTGCGCATTGCGGCTCGCGACGCCGGAGTACTGAAGACCCTTGTCGAAAGCACCGGCCTTGCGCGAACGGAGGTTGCAACCGGCGTGCGCGACATCGAGATCTCGAGCGACAGCGACCGCGACACTTTTTACGTAGTGTCCCAGACCGGCTTCGACCGCGAGCCGCCGGGCGACGCGCTCGCGGAGGGCCTCGAGATATACCGGGAGTATCTGGACGACAACGGCGATGCGGTCACGCAGACACGGATCGGCGACGAGCTGACGGTGCGGCTGCGCGTTCGCTCGACGGGCCAGCGGCGCAGCAACGTGGCGCTGGTCGACCTGCTTCCGGGAGGATTCGAGATTCTCACCGAAAGCGTACACCGCCAGCACGGCGGCTGGACGGCCGACTACTTCGACGTACGCGAAGACCGGCTCGTAGTGTATGGGTCGTTCGGCGACCGCCTCACCGAGTATCGGTACCGGGTCAAGGCAACCAGCGCCGGCAGCTTCGTAGCGCCGTCCGCGTTTGCCGGCTCGATGTACGACCGCAGCGTACAGGCGCGCACCAAACCGGGCCGCATCGACGTGCAGGGTTTGCCGTGAGCCGGCGGCGCAAGCTCATGGCCGGAACGCTGGCTGTGGGCCTGGCGGCATTGCTGGCGCTTGTGCTGTCGCCGAAACCCGCGCTGTACGCGGGCGTCACGTTCTCCACCGCCGTCACGGATCGCAACGGGCGGCTCATGCGCCTCGAGCTGGCTGACGACGATCGCTATCGGCTGCGGCACAATCTGGGCGAGATTGCCGGCACGGCCGTCGATGCGACGCTGCTGTACGAGGACCGGCACTTTCGCTCGCATCCCGGTGTCAATCCCGCTGCGCTATTGCGTGCCGCATGGTCAACGTACATTAGCCGGGACCGGGTCATGGGGGCATCGACGATAACGATGCAGCTCGCCCGGCTGCGGTTTTCTCTCGACACCCGCAGCGTCGGCGGCAAGCTCAAGCAGATCGCACGCGCCTTGCAGCTCGAGCGCCACTACGGCAAAGACGACATTCTGGAGGCTTACCTAAACCTCGCCCCTTACGGCGGCAACATCGAAGGCATTGGTACCGCAGCGCAGATCTACTTCGGCAAGCCCGCGGCAGAGCTTACGTTGACGGAAGCACTGGCGCTCGCCGTCATTCCGCAGAATCCGGCAGCGCGCGATCCCTCCACGGCGCGGGGAGCCCTGAACATGAGCGAAGCGCGCGATCGCCTGCTGTCCGCCTGGGCCGGGTCTCACGAAGTCGGCGCGGATACCTATGCCCAGTTTGCGCTGCCGCTGGCGGTCCGCTCGACCCGCGAGCTGCCGTTCAGGGCGCCGCAGTTTTCGCAGCAGCTGGCATCGACGGCCGCCGGGCACGGAACGCTGGTCACGAGCATTGACCTCGACAAGCAAACGCTGCTCGAAGGTCACGTCGAGCGCTACGCCGAGGCCCGGCGAAATCAGGGCATCCGCAACGCAAGCGCAATGCTCGTGGACACCCGGTCCATGCAGGTCCTTGCATCCGTAGGTTCGGCAGACTTCTTTGACGACGCGTTGCAAGGGCAGGTTGACGGCACTAAGGCAAGACGTTCGCCCGGATCGACGTTGAAGCCGTTTGTCTATGGCCTCGCGATGGACCGGGGAATCGTTCATCCGGGCAGCCTCCTGAAAGACGCCCCGACGAGATTCGCGGCGTATACGCCCGAGAACTTCGATCGCGGCTTCATGGGGCCCATCAAAGCGCGGGATGCGCTGATGTACAGCCGCAACGTTCCTGCGATTCAGCTTCTCTCAAAGGTCGGTCACGACAGTTTTCACGCATTCCTGTCGCAAGCCGGCGTGAGCGGGCTGCAAAGCGCGGATTTTTACGGCCTTGCGGCCGTACTCGGCGGCAACGAGCTGAGCATGCGGGAGCTCGTTGCGATGTACGCGATGCTCGCCAACGAAGGGACCCTCAAGCCGCTCGTTACCGTGCTCGACGGAGCACCTGCTGCCAAGGGCAAAAGACTGTTGAGCCGTGAAGCGAGCTTTCTGACGCTCGACATGCTGCGGCAAACGCCCAGACCCGATCGACTGTCCGCGGTCAACGCCGCGGACACTCCGGCCATTGCCTGGAAAACCGGCACGTCATACGCTTTTCGCGACGCGTGGACCGTGGGCGTATTCGGACCCTACGTACTCGCCGTCTGGATCGGTAACTTCGACGGCTCCGGCAATCCCGCATTCGTCGGCCGCAGCGCCGCGGCTCCCTTGTTCTTCAACATTGCGGATTCGCTGTTGCAAGGACGTCCAGGGGAAAAGCCGGCGGCTTCGCCTCCCCCCGGCCTCAACGTGAGAAAGGTCGATGTTTGCGCCGACACGGGCGATTTGCCGGGACGGCACTGCCCGCGGACCGAAGAATCCTGGTTTATCCCGGGCGTGTCGCCCATACGTGTCTCCAACGTGCACCGGGCGATTCGCATCGACTCGGCATCCGGGTTGCGCGCGTGCAGTTTCGATCCCGGCACGACGCACGAGAAAGTGTATGCGTTCTGGCCGTCCGACATTCTCGCGCTGTACCGGAAAGCCGGTGTCTCGATCGTATCGCCGCCAGCGTGGTCGCCGGAATGCAGTATCGAGGTTCAGTCGACGACGGGCCTTGCACCCTCCATTACGTCGCCATCCTCGCAGCTGGTCTATCACACGAGAATGGAGAAACCCGGCGACGACGGCATAGCCCTGCTCGCCACGACCGACAGCGACGTTCGAAAGCTGTTCTGGTTCGTCAACGACAAACTGGTTGCCGAAGTCGAGCGCGACGAAGCGTTCGTCTGGAAACCGTCGGCCGGTGAGTACCGCGTATTGGCGGTTGACGATCTGGGCCGCAGCGACGCCCGCCGGCTGCTGGTGACGGTAGCCAGGTAACGCGTACTTATTACCTGATGACATAGTAAGCCACTTCAGAAAGGCGTCTGTCGGGGTCGGCGGGTAGTATCATGTGCCGATCATGGCTGAGCACTCCGAAATTCGAATCGGCCGCTGGCGGCTGGATGTGCGCAACAATCAGCTCGTCAGCGAGGGCAAAACGGTTGCACTCGAGCCGCTGGCCGCAACCGTACTCGAATACCTCGCCTTCAGAGCCGGCGAGGTTGTCAGCGCCGACGAACTCACCGAAAAGCTGTGGCCGAGAAAGTTCGTCGGCGACAGCCCCGTCTACAGGATCATCGCCGACCTGCGGCGCGCTCTCGGCGATGACGCGCGTCACCCGGAGTTCATCGCGACGATCCGCAAGCGCGGTTACAAGCTGGTCGCGGAAACAAGCTTCGTGCCCACCACGGGCAACGCCGACGAATCGGCCGGCGGGCCGGCAACCGCGAAGCCCTCGCAAAGCCGGCGGTTCGCGGGCGCCGCGATTCTGCTGTTTACCGTACTGGCGGCCGTTACGGTTTATCGTCTTGCCAGCGAGCCGGCGCCGCCGGCCGGACCGGAGACCATCGCCGTATTGCCGTTCGAGGATCTATCGGCCGACGGCAACGACGAACACCTTGGCGACGGCCTCGCCGAAGTACTCATCCATCAGCTCTCACAGATCGATGATTTGAGCGTCATCGCGCGCAATTCGTCGTTTGCCTACAAAGGCCGCAACGTCGACATTCGCGAGATCGGCCAAACCCTTGGGGCCAGTTCCGTTCTCGAGGGCAGCGTGCAGCGCGGGGAAGGCACCCTGCGCATCGCCGCTCAGCTGATCGACGCCGATAGCGGCAGCCACGTTTGGTCGAAGCTGTTCGACGTTGCCGCGGGCGATCTGTTCGCCGTGCAGGACCAACTCGCCGCCGCGGTCGTCAACGAACTCGCGCCGGCTGCAAGCGCGGCGGTCAGAACGGCCGTCGAGCGGCCGGCGCTCGATGCTTACGAACTGTATTTGCTCGGACGGCACAAGATCGCCAACCTGCAAACGGCGGAAGCCGTGGAGCTGTTCCGCCGGGCAATTGCCCGCGACGCCGACTTTGCACTCGCCTACTCGGGGCTCGCCGACGCGCTGCTCGAAGGTATCTATCTCGACTCGCAGGCGCTCGACGACGAGGCGAGTTTCAGCGAGGCACGCAATGCGATAGCCAGGGCCATCGAGCTGGCGCCGCATCTCGCGGAACCCTATGCCTCGCGGCTGCTGCTCGCCTCGCGGGAAGGCGAGCACGCCGCGGCCGACAGCTGGTATCGGGAGGCGGTCGAACGGGATCCGGCGCACATACGGGCACACGTCTGGTACCTCGAAGACCTGTTGGAGAGAGCGTGGTCGCAGATCGACAGGAGCCACCTCGAGGAGGCGGTGACACTCGCCGCGCACGCCGAACAGCTCGACCCGCTCAACGTGCGGCTCAAGCAGAATCTGGCCTACATTGCCCAGCTTGCGGGCGACTACGAATCGGCCGACCGGCTGCTAAAGGATATCTACCGTTTGTCCGGCACGACCGGCGAGGCGGCGCAGGCCCTCGGCAGCCTCGGGCTTCTTTACCTGGACAAAGAAGCGCTGGATACCGCCGTCGGCTATCTGCAGCTTGCGAGAACCTACGGCGGCGACGACGTCGGCCTCTACATCACTTACCTGGCCCGCGCCTACCTGCTGATGCAGGACTACGAATCGGCCCAATATTGGCTCGACCAGATCGACAAGCCGTACGAAAGCTGGCCGCTGTTCGTGTATCTCGACCTGCTGTTCCTGTCGGGCGATGACGAGCGGCTGATCGAGGAAGTCGACATCATGCTCGCCCGAGCGGAAAACGACCCGGGCCTGGCGCTCGAGGACGCCCAATCGTTCGCCGCTTTTTTTCTCGGTAATGCCGGCCGTTGCGAACGGCTTTTCGGCGTCATCGAGGACATGGACATGGCCGCATACAGGGTTCGGCAGCCCGCGGGCGACTGTGTACTCGCTGCCTGTTATCGGGAAATCGGCATGGAGGACAAAGCCCGCGAGCACATCGAATATGCAAAAGACTACGTTCGGCGGGTGTGGGAAAGCGGCATTGTCACGCTGATTGACCGCTATGTCGCTGCCTGGGTATACGCCCTGGAAGGGGACCGCGACGCAACCCTCGACGCGCTCGAAACCATGTACGAGCAGGGTATGCGCGCGCCGGACTTTTTGGCCAGGGACCGGGCCATTGGCCAGTACCGCGACGACGAGCGCTTCACTCGGGTGCTCGCCGACATGCAGCGCGATGTGAGCGAGATGCGCAAGCGAGTATTTCGCGCGGAACAGTCGGAGGACTGGTTTTCGCTCGTCGACGTAGAACCTCTCCCCGCGCTGCGCTAGTCGAATGCACAGACTGACGGCCCTGACATACATGCTGCTCGCTCTTACGGGATGCTCGTCCGAGGAGCCCGCCCTCGTCGGGCAGCCACTGGCGCCCGCTTATGTCGGCAGCGAAAACTGCGGCGATTGTCACACCACCGAGTTCGAACAATGGCAGGGCTCTCACCACGAACTCGCCATGCAGGAAGCCAGCCGGGCGTCGATGCTCGGCGATTTCTCGGGACGGGTGATCGAACATTCCGGCAGCAAAGTGTCCATGTACAGCCGGGACGATCGTTTTTTCTACGGCGAACGGACTGCGGAAGGTGAGCAGCGGGAATTCGAGATTACCCATACGTTTGGCGTATATCCCCTGCAGCAGTATCTGGTGTCCGCGCCTGGCGGACGGAAACAGGCCCTGCAAGTCGCCTGGGACGCCCGCCCCGAAGCCGATGGCGGCCAGCGCTGGTATCACCTGTATCCCGACGAATACATAGGCCCGGACGATCCGCTGCACTGGAGCGGGCGTTACTTCAACTGGAATTTCACCTGCGCCGAATGTCATTCCACCAACGTCCGCCTGGGATACGATATTGCTACGGATTCTTTCGCCACGAGCTTCGACGAAATCTCCGTGGGCTGCGAAGCCTGTCACGGACCCGGGAGAACTCACGTCGCGCAAGCCAACGACGCGGCGTTCGACGAACGCTACGGTCTGAGCGTCCGGCTCGGCGAGGCAGGAAAGGCGGCCTGGGTGATGGACCCGGAAAGCGGTATCGCACGGCGTTCCCTGACCGGGCAATCGCCACAACAGCCGGAGTCGTGCGGCCGCTGCCACTCGCGGCGCACGACGATTGCCGAGGACTACGAGCACGGCAAGGCGCTGACGGACACGCACATGCCGTCGCTGCTCGAAGACCAGCTGTACCACGCGGACGGGCGCATCCTGGACGAGGTCTACGTTTACGGCTCTTTCCTGCAGAGTAAAATGTACGCCGCCGGCGTCACCTGCAGCGACTGCCACAACCCGCACTCGGCGAAGCTGCACGCCGGGCCGGAGCCAAACGACACCTGTGCGCAGTGCCACCTGCCCGCGAAGTTCGCGACCGCGGGGCACAGCGAGCGGCAGGTTGGAGACTGCGTCGGCTGCCACATGCCGGCGACAACCTACATGGGCGTTGACGACAGACGCGACCACAGCTTCAGAATTCCGGACGCGGGCGAATCCGCTGACCACTACGGACAGCTCATCGCGGCGGGCCGTGCCGGCGGCGCGAACGCACGATTGCTCGATGGCATCGGCAACGCGTCGTATCCTGCAATCGCGCGGGCGACGTTGCTGACGCTATTGGAGCCCGTACAGGATGCCGCGCCGGCAAACCTTATCCTCGAACAACTGGACGACCAGGACCCGCTCGTCCGCATTGCCGCGCTCAGGAACCTCCGCCGGCAACCCGCCGAGCTGGCGATGCGCTCCGGGAGTCATTTGCTTCGGGACCCCGTGCGGGGTGTGCGCACGGAAGCCGCGCTGACGTTTCTGGACTACCGCGACCTCTTGCCCGCCGAAGACGCGCGCGCCTACGCGGCGGCGGCGGACGAATACCGCGCCGCGCTGCGGCTGAATGCAAGCCAGCCGCAACCGGCGCTGCAGCTCGCCGAATTCGAATCGCGGCTGGGCAAGTCCGACGCAGCGGAACGAATGTACGAGCACGCGCTGCGCCTGGATCCTCGATACGCGCTCGCCCGGCATTCTTACGGCCTGTTCCTGATTCGCACAAACCGTCATGCAGATGCCTTGCCGGAGCTGGCGCAGGCCGCCGAACTCGACGCACAAACGGAACGGTTTGCGTATGTGTACGGCGTCGCGCTCAACTCGATGGGCCACGGCGATCGGGCCCTTGACGTGCTCCGGCAGGCTTACGAGAGGTTTCCGGACAGCTTCGATATCGGCTGGGCGCTCGCGACCATGCTTCGCGACACAGGGGACGCCGAAGCGGCGCGGCAGCTTGCGCTCGAACTGCAAGACGCGCACCCCGAGCGCGAAAACGTGGACGCCTTATTGAGGTCGCTCTCGCCCTGAATTAGTCGCCCCGGGCCGGGATAGACCCGGGACAGCGTGCCGTACGTTTTAAACTGTATGCCAGCAGGCCATTCGAACGAAGGGGCCCCAAGCCATGCGAATACGAACCGCCGCGGCGCTGTTGCTCGCTCTCACAGGCTGCGAACTGTGTGCCGCGACCGAAAGGGAACCGTTTCAAGTCACTTTTGGCATACGCCCGCTACTGAATCAGCGGGTGGCCGCCACGGATCACGTGAGCTTCATTCAGGAAGCGCCAAACGGAGATATCTTCGTCGCGGGCAACGGCGGCTCCGTTTATACCGATACGGGCAATCGCACGAAACCGATGGTGGCCCGAATCGACAAAACGGGACATGTCGTATGGAAACGCATCTACGACGATCTGCAGGATCACGACATTCTCGAGTTCGCGGCCAAAAACGACGATCTCTACCTGCTCCTCAAAACCCGAATCAGAGATATGTCCGGCCGTACCAGGGAAACCGAGACCGTCTCGCTGTACAGGATCGACGGGCAAGGCGACCGGTCGAACCTGCTGGGCAAGCTCGAGGGTGTCCAAATCTATGCGACCGCCACGATTGCGGACCCCGACTTGTCGGGCTTTGCCCTGGCGGGGATTGACGCCGCGGGCCGCGCCTCCGACGACTACGAAGCGCGTGAGGTGCGCCTGCACGGGCTGTCGCTGGGCGGTGACTTTCGACGCCTTCCGTTACGGAGCGGCATCACGGGACTGCGTTATCTGCAGCATGCCGGCGGCGATTCGTTCGTCTTTCTGGAAATGGGCACGTTCTATACCAGGCCCGGCGACATAGTCCGCGTTGGCCGCGACGGCACGACCTCACAAGTCATTGACTGGACCGACCCGCAGCGGTACCCGAGCAAGCTGCTGGTACACGGGGACAGAATATTTCTCCACACCGACGTCGAACGCTCGAACCAGGCCCGCCGGATCGGCCGGATCGCTGCGTATTCCATATCGGGCGAGAAACTATGGCATCGCGATTTCGAGCTGCCCGAGCGTGCGCACGTTCGCGGGATTGCCGGCCTCCGGTCGGGCGGCCTGGCCGTAAGCCATACCTACGAGGGCAATCCGGTCATTACGGTGCTCGGGCCGGACGGCGGAACAGTCTGGGAAAAGCGTTTCCGCTCGGTCAAACGAAACGCCAGCGTGACCGGATTACGCGAGCTTCGCGATGGCTGGCTTGCGCTGGCCGGTGCAACAGGCCCGGGCGGCGGTGCCTACGTGTCGACCGATACCGACGCAATGCTCACCGTAACCGATCGCCAAGGAAGCGGGCTGGGTTCTTACGGCGGATGCCTTGTCGACGCCGACGAGGTAGAACGACTGCGCGCCGAACTGCTTGATCTGACCGGCATCGAAGTCAGGCGGAACACGATCTTGATGAGCGCCGCGCCAAAGCCGCTGGAAGAGCTGCCTCCCCTCGACAAACCGGTTCCCGCAGATATCGACTGCGGAACCCTGTCGGAGAAAGACCTGCTGACTTTTCTTCGAGACGCCGTTGGCAAGGCACGGGAACTCGATCTCTCGAAGCCTTCGGCACGCGCAAGAATCCATCTGTTTTTACGCGCCGATGACATAGTCGGCTCGCCGGGCTACCGGGTACGCGGCTGGTCTGCCGAAGGAACGGTTCCTTCCCTGGAAGTCGAATATGGCAGTGCCGAAGACGTGATCAGCTTCGTTGCCACCGACATACTGCCGTACACGGAGAGAGGTTGGGCCGCTTTCGACCACCTGCAGTCGATCGGGTCCATGTGGATCGGACAGGACAGCGTTACCACGACCCACCCGCGCGACCTTCCGTTCAAGGATGTCATTGTTGCCGCGGAAAAACTGCTGGCGCACTTCGAGCAGCTATCCGCTGCGGACCGGAATGCGTTCGCCGCGCGCTTCAGGGCGAAACCGGTCGTGTTTTCACCCAACGCCCGGAAGCTGCACGTCTGGGCCGACAGCTGGTTATTCGTGGGCAGCGACCGGCTCGATGAGGCTTTCGACTACGCTTTGCGGACCGCACCTCGACTGGACGCGGAGATTCGCGTCGAGACGCAGGCGCTGAGCGAGTCGCTGAACCTCAACCTGCACAAGCGGCCGGACCTCGACCGCGCAGAGTACCTCGCCGCGTTACGCGACATTCGCGCTGCGGCAGAAGGCTTGTCTGCGGAGGGCATCGACACTATTCGAACGATCGGCGTGACAGTAACGATGGGCGGCACAGACGAATTCAGGTCGGATCTGCGGTTCGCGGACTCGGGACGCAGTATCTGGATGACGCCGCCGGCGGCATCGGGGTTGCTCGAGGAGATCCTGGCCAACTCGGGCCGATTGCTCGAGCAGCCCGTCAGATAGAGACCGTCCTGCGGCGCCGCGGGTGTATCAGCGACAGCAGTAGCGCGAGGATCAGAAGACCGGGCAGCGAGCCTGCCCCTCCGCCGCCGCCGGATTGGGCGGGCGGCGGCGCACCCGGGGAGGCCGGCCCGGGATTGACGGTAATACCGAAAGACTCGTCTCTGCCGCCCGTATCGCCCTGCAGGCCGCTCGCGTTTTCATAGCCGGTCCAGCCGCCGTTTGCAAAATCCACGACGGTTGACGGATCGCCGTCGTTGAGCTGGCCGCCCATGTCGGCAACGAGTACGGCGAGGCTTGCGGGTGTTGCGCTCGCAATCTGCGAGTTCGGTGCAATGCTAAACGTGCCGGTAACGGCATCGGCCTGATAGCGTATGTAGCCGGACGGAGCGCCGCCGGGAGTCAGCGGCCAATCCGTGAAAGCGAAGTTTGCGGTGAGCTGGTTACCGCTGCTGACGAGCGTCGCCACCGGTTGTGTATTTACGGCGGACTGACCGGGATACACACCGATCGTGCCGGTTGCCGGGTCCAGAAAGCGCATGGGTTTGTCGAATGCCAGCCATATCGAATACTGCGAGCCGTCTGCAACCAGCGCCGTGTTGGTGCCGACGAGGAGCGAGCGCGTACCGTCGCCGTTGTTCTGCCACTCGGCGGCATAGACGACATTCCCGGTCGCATCGGCGACCTGCACGGCCTGGACCGCCGGCGGTCCTGCCTGGTTGTACAGCGCCAGGATGCTCGCGACCGTAAGCTCGTCCCTGACCCGCTCAATTTCCGAGGCGGGCAGGATGAAGCCGTCATGCGACACCCCGAAACCGCCGTAGTAAGCGCCCGCGTTCGGGATGCCCGGGAAACCCTGCGGCGGTTCGATCTCGAGCGTCCACGCCGGGATGTCGTAGGTGTAAGAGAAGAACGATGCCGTGCCGCTAATACCCGTATTCGGCTGATTGAAAACCGGCACATAAGCGGGATGGCGCGGGTCGGTACCCGTGGCTGCAGCAACCTTGTTCACGAGCGACCGCGTGTTCGCGTTTTGCCGCGGGTTCGGCGGCGTCGGCACGAACATGACGCGGCCGAAGGAATGCGTATCCACGAACAGCCGCAGCCGGTCGACGGGCGCAAGCCCGGCCGCGGCCTGCAAAGCCAGGATCTCGGGTTCGGACGCGGGCGCGCTGCCGCGGTAGACAATGCTCGCGGGATCGGGCGAGTTGCCGCCGTTGTCGAAGAACTGCGCGTTGTTGCGGTTTAAGTCCACACCCAGCAGGCGGTCCGCATCGGTCGCGAGATCTTCATCGACATCGAGCATGTTCTTGCGCCGCATACGCCCGTCCCGCGGCGAATCGAACAGTTCGGACTCGGGCACGACCGGCGGCCCTGGCGGGGTTGGCGTTACCTGGGTGGGATAACGCTGAGTCTGGATGAAACCGTCAACGTTGTTGACGGGCAACAGCACCGTGTTCACATTCTCGACGATGTACTGCACGACGCCGCCGTCCACCTTGCGTTCGACGAGCTGCTCGAACAGCTCAGTGACGACTTCGGGGCTCGCCCATTCGCGTGCGTGTATGCCGCCGTTGATGAGCACCGCCGGCTCGGTGATACCGCCAGTGTTCACAGTGTCGGCATCGCCAATGCGATACGCCCAGATGTCGCGGTTCAGGCGCGTGGTTCCGACAATGTGCCCGCTCACCTCGGCGTTGCCGAGCGCCAGATCCTGATGCTGTGCGTGCAGACCCTCATACAGTCGAAAGCCCGCCACCGCCGTCACCGAGTCCACTGGAGTCGGGACCGGATAGCCCAAGGCTATTTCCGTCGCGCTGTTGGTGGCTTCCGTGTAGGTCAGTATCTGTGCGCCGCTCGTGCAGGACAGCGCAAGGCCGGCGCAGGCCAGCGACAGTTTCAGTCTTGCAGCCACCTGGCGACCTCCTTGTGCAGAGCAGGATCCGTAAGGCTTTTGCTCTCGATCGCATCGCGCAGCGCGCGCCTTGCCTGCTGGTTGCCGGTCAACCTGAGAGCGAGCACCGCGCGCGCCTGCTGACTGGCAGTTGCGTCCGACGCAGTCAGGAGATCGGCAACGCGAGTCAGTAAGCCCGGGTCTTCGCGGCGGGCGATGATCGTTGCGGCGGTTGCCCCCAGCGCGGGATCGGCCAGGGTGTCGAGCAGATAGTCGTCGACTTGCGCCGTCAGGCCGGAACCGCGGAGTGCATCGATTTCGAAGACCGCCGCCGAGGCAATGGATGGATTGTCCGTTGCGGTCTGCAGCACGCCGAACGCGGTATCCGCTTCGAAATTTGCGCGTACCGCGTGCAGCGTTTGCAATGCGGCGACGCCGCTGCCCGACTGCAGCAGGCGGGAGATTTCCCGGCTGTCGCCGACCTTGAGCGCGGCAATGCAGCGGGCCCGGTAAAAATCGCTGCCGCCGGCGTTTGCAGTCAACCATTCTCTCGCCTGCCGGATGGCCAGTACATCGGCTTCGTTCAATGCCGCGAGCGCGCCGGCGTATTCATCGGTCCCTGGTTGCCGCAGATATTCGAGGCCGCGCATGTCGCCGGCCGCCAGAGCGATCGCGGTCTTTTGCATCACGTCCCGCCGCTGCCAGAGACTGAGCGTGCCTTCGGCGAGGGTGGATATCGGGTATGCAGCGACGGGCAACGGGCCCTCTTCGTGCGGTACATATACCTTGCTGGCGTAGTCCCGTAGACGCGCGACAAACGTCAGGGCGTCGTCATCGGGCTCGACGTCGCGGATGCGTAGCAACACATCGTGCAGCAGGAACTCTTTGCCGGCGTCGTCGAGTCCGGGACGTGCCAGCACGGCCTCAACGGCGGCCCAGTCGGTGCCGCTCTTGCGAACCAGCAGATCGAGCTGTTGCTTCGACTGCTGTACGTCCGGCGCCGCGACTCGCTCGAGGACTTTCGCCGGATCCTGCATGGCCGGCTTGAGCTGGGCGCACGCGGGCGCGGCAGCAAGGGCCGCGGTTACGAGCAGCGGCAGCGCGAGGCGGCGCGGAAAGAGTCGTTGGTTCATTTATCCCCCGCTGTGTGGCTATCGCCCGGTTGAGCAGGTTTTCTGCCGGCCGGAACTTATTGATTATCTTGTGAAGCTTGATGAAAGCTCCTTTATAGAAGACCTGCTCACGGAGCTTAGGTTCAGCTGCCGGAACAGTGCATCAGACATGAATTCGAACGTACTTTGGCGTCGATACGAATCAATTCTGCACTGAATCAAGAGATATGGATCGGGACGTCACTTAAAGGGCTGACTACAGTCGGTCCATCCTCTGCATCGAGAGCACCGTTGATTCTTTTCGCCATACCGTTCTACCTCGAAAGATTGGCAGCGATTCCGCTGGCAGCTCTTGACCGAGGTAATCACTTTTGATAACTTTCGCCATGTCGTGGACCGTCACGTTTTACAATATGAAAGTCGAAAGGGAGACGCTGGCACTGCCGCCGGGCATCCTGGCCAGCTTCCTGCGGATCGCCGAACTGATTGAGGAATTTGGCCCCGACTTGGGCAGGCCTCTCACGGCGCCACTGGGCCAGGGGCTTTTCGAGATCAGAGCCAACGGACGCGAAGGGATCGCAAGATCGGTGTTTTGCGCGGTAAAGGATCAGGAGATCGTCATACTGGTCACCGTCATGAAGAAAGGCGATCGGATTCCCAAGCGTCACATGCAGACAGCGCACAAGCGAATGAAAGAGGTGCAAGATGGCAGCTAGGCGACCGACATTGGAGAGCTTCCGCAAGCAAGCGCTCAAGAACCCGAAAGTAAAAGCCAAGTACGACGCGCTTTCCGCTGCCTTCGAAATGAAACGCCAGATGATTGCGCTGCGCAAGGAAGCGGGGTTGACCCAGGAACAGATGGCGGAAATGCTTGGCACCAAGAAAAGCAATATTTCACGGTTGGAAAGTATCAACTCCGACATTTCCCCGCGACTGGCAACCATCGAGGAATATGCGCGCGTGCTTGGCTATTCGATCAGAGTAGAATTCGAACCTCGTACCAACCCCTAAACCCGCTACATCGACCCGGTCAGGTTCAGGAACACGCCGTGATGGTCATAGCTGAGATCGGTCAGATCTTCGGAGAAATCCGTAAAGTTATAACCCACGCCGATTTTCACGTGATCGCCTAGATAGCGTGAGATCGTCAGCAGCGCGCCGCCGCGGCTTTCGTCGAGATCCGGCATATCGAGCAGGCGCGCTTCGGCCAGTACTTCCCAGTGTTTACCCAGACGGTAATCGCCGCGCACTACGTACAGGCTTGCGTTGTTGTCGAAGAACTCCGGATCCTCGCGGTCCAGGCTGACCTGCGCCAGGCGATACGCGTATTTGCCCCCGATCGAAAAGCGTGGCGTAAGATCATAGGTCACGTCTACGGCCGCAATGTGCGATTTCTGCAGGAACTCGGCGGCAACGTTCTGCAGCGTCGTTTGCCCGGTCGTCGGCACGTTGAAGAAATACGTGTACTTGACCAGCGCGTTGAGCCGGTCGTTGTCCACCGGGCGCATTGCATAGCCGAGCACGGCCTCCGTGAAGCCGCCGTCGAAGACCTCGCCTTCGGAACTCTCGCTGGTCGCGTGGTTAAACTGTCCGAGCAGGCGCGAACCCGGATTGAGCTGATACTTGAAGTTGTTGCGGAACAGCCAGGTCTTGCGCTCGGTGCGCGTCAGGTCCGGCCGCTCCGCGTCGTCGCTGCGGTATTCGACGGCGCTCGCGAACTGCAGCGCGTCCGTGCCGTAGCCGAACTGGATGCCGCCCGCTACCCGCTCCGTTTCGGCGCCGGTCACCTGGTCCCTGAGCGTGCCGATATCGGTGTTGATACCCATGCTCCACTTGGCCGAGGGTGCAAAGGTCACCCCGGTCGCATGAGTCAGGCCGGTCATGGCGCTGCCGCGCTGATGCCGCTCTTCGAGGAACACGCTGGTACTGTCGCCGAGACGTGACTTGATGCCTGCGACCAGATTGCCTTCGCGGCCCCGGCTTGCGGCCAGCGCCGTGTCGGTACGCTCGTTCTCGAGCGCGTAGTTCAGGTACATGCTGGTGCGGTCCGACACTATGTAGTTCGTGCCGACGCGGCCGCCGCTGCCGAGGTCGCCGTCGGAAACCTCCGCATCGACGCTAAGCAGTTCGGAGAAGCGGAACGAGCCGCCGATACCGCTGCGCGCGTTGGTCTCGCGATCGCCCGTCGTCGACAGCGTGTCCTGCGTGAAACCGTAGACCCGCCAGCTGTCCTTCGAGTCGTAACCGACCTGCAGCACGGCGTCCGCGCGCTCGCCGAGTTCCTGCGACAGCGGCACGTTGATCGAGCCGTCGCTGCGGCTGTCCTCGCGGTAACCCGCGCTGACGTCCCAGTGATACGAGACCTGATAACTGAGGTTGTACTCGACAGCCTCGGTCTCGATACCCAGTTCCTGCTCGCGGTAATCGAGTTTGGCCGTCAGCGCCAGACGATCGCCCATCGGCAGACTCAGCGAACCGCCGTAGTTGGTCGTATCGGTGAGGGCCGTTAGACCCGGCGCCGAATAGCCGGCGCCGATTTCCTGGGTGTAGGCGGTGAGGCGCACGCCGCCCCAGCCGACGAGGTCCCGCATGCCGATGCTGAGGTCGGTTCGATCCGCATCCGCTTCGGCGTTGACGAACGCGTTTGCGTCGTAGGCCGCAAAATCGAAGCCGCCGTCCGCGGAGAAGGTCGGCAGCGACACGAGGCCTTCGCTCGTTGCGGTCTGATGCTTGAGCCAGGTTTCGGCGCTCAGGCGCAGCGTCAGGTCGGCCCCGTTGAGCGAGCTGTCGCCTTCGTCCTGCTCGTTCGTGCTCGCCGTGATCCCGAGTTTCACGTAGTCGCCGAGCCAATAGTGTGCCTGTCCACCCGTGGAAATCGTCGACAGGTCGTCGAAACCCGGCGTGTACTCGTAGCGCACGACGAGGTAGGCCTCGTCGCCGGATACGGCGTCGTTGCGCACGAGCAGATTGTCGTTAGCCGTCGAATTGAGGGGTGCTGCAAGCACGATCCGGCCCTGCAGGTAGTCGACGTCGTAATCCATCATTGGCGTCAGGTTGGTAACGCCGGTCACGATGCCCGAAGCCTTGTCACGGGTCTCGATCCGCACGCGCTCCGAACCCACGAGGATGTCCTGCCGGTTCAGGAAATACAGCGAACCGCCCGTGCCGCGGAACTCGTCGCGGCCCGGCACGGTGCCGGGTTCGGCGCCGAAGACCTCGACGGCGTAGCGCTGATCGCCGAAACCGGTCGTCGCCTTGCTCTTGATTCCCAGGTTGGCGCCGTACATGCCGCGGTCAACCTGCGCGAGCTCGTTGTTCATGTAGCCGATCTTGAAGTTGCCCCACTGGCCGTGACTGGTGCCGTCGCTCAGGCGCACGTAGAACTTGCCCATCGTCGGCGCCAGCTCCTCCACCGTGCTGTCGTCACCGAAGGTCGGGTAGTAATAATCCGGATCGATGCGCCGGAACAGCGACTGCGGATCTTTCGCCATGAAGTTCGAGAAGATGTCCTCGATCGGACCCTCGCGCGTATCGGCGCTGGCCGTGAGCCGCCAGTGCTTGCCGAACTTGCCGTTGACGAAGAAGGCCAGGCGGCCGTCGACATTCGAGTTGACGTCGTAAGCAGGGTTGTCGCCCGCCAGCAGTTCGGCCTCGCGGCCCGCCGAGCCTTCGGACACGGTCAGGTCGGCCATGCCGACGTAGAACCAGTCGTTGGACTCGAACTCGAGATCGCGCAGATAAAGATCGCCGCGCCCGTCCGGATCGATGACGGCCACCTCGACCGTGTGCGCACCGTCGGGCAATACCTCCTCGGTCACGAAGCTGCCGCTGGCACTGACCGGCACGGGTTTGCCCGCGACGTACACCTCGTGATCGGCCGGAACGCCGTCACCGCGAACGCTAACCGTGCCGCTGCCGAGGGTAATGTTCTGGGTACCGAGCCGGTTCTCGCCGTAGCCCGACAGGTAACCCAGGCGGCGCGGCCTGGCGGATGTGTCCTCGACTTGCGGAGCAGCGCTTTCGGTATCTTCGTAGACGGTCCAGAGCGGATGTGTCACAGCCCCTTCGGCACCGTCCTCGTCACTCACCCGGAGCAGGCCGCCGTCGAAGGCAGGACCATAAGCGTCGCCCGGCAAATCCCCGCCGTCACCTGCCGCGTACATTTCCTCGGCGAAATCGTCAAGCAGCGGCGCATCGATCGGGCCCGGGCTCGGGATGTCCTCGTAGACGATCCAGATCGGCTGCGCCGTGGTCTCGTCGAAGTTGCCGTCCTCACCGTAGGCTCGCAGCACGTAGTTCAGCTCGCGCATGGGCGTCTTGAACCAGGCCGCAGGCGGCGCCCACTGCGCCACACCGTCGAGCGGCATTGCGACGACGTCGAGCGGCTCCGACTCGAGCGACTGCCCGGCCTCGAACACGCGCACCTCGGCATGCTCGATGAAGTACGAGTAGTTCGTGTACATGCGGAACTCGACCGGGTCCACGAACGCCTGCACGTCGACCTCGCGGTCAACCAGAATCCGCGGCGAGCGTGTCGTCACGGAAAGCCGCGGCGCGGAGCGCAGATTGTCGAAACCGAACTGGATGTTTGCAACCTCCATCGCCACGTCGGTGCAGCGCTGGATATCGGCCGAACTGCGCTCGGGGTCGTCGATCGGTACGCCGTCAACGGTAATGCGCATCAGGTTGAGGCCGAGCGGGTCCTCCGGCTTCAGTTCGCGCGTAATGCGCGTAATGTCGACGCCTTCGTAATCGTCGAGGATCGCCAGCTCGTCGTAGACGACCTGCACGGCAACGTGCGAGGTATCGCCCTGGATGAATCCCGTGTTGACCACGTCGGAGGAGTGCACGTAACCGCGGCCCTCGAATTCAGCCTCGGAAGGCTCGAGTACGAGTTCCTCGGCAACCTGCTCCATCACGCGCCGCGCCCGCGATGCGGACAAACCGATATCGTCGCCGTAGACCGCGGCCGTCCGGCGTTCGAGACTTTCGTTGCGCGTGTAGCCCAGG
Source organism: Pseudomonadota bacterium (assembly GCA_039819385.1). GTDB lineage: Bacteria > Pseudomonadota > Gammaproteobacteria > Steroidobacterales > Woeseiaceae > UBA1847. Next base: position 58,726 of record JBCBSC010000006.1, read on the forward strand.
AAGCGAAGACGCAGGTTCGTCTTGCCGGCCGCCGCTGCCAGCGCACTTTCGAGCGCGGTCGCGTAGCCCGGCGGGATTGCGGCTTCGCCATCGACGAACTGGACGTCTTCGATCGGTCCAGCCGGCGGATCGAAGACGCGCGTGACGACCTCGGCGCCGCCCTCTTCGGGGCACATCCGCGGTTCGTCCGGCAAATCCTTGAGCGGATCGTCGTACCAGAACTCGACCTCGACGCGCCGGTTCAGCGCCCGGCCGTGCGCCGTCTGATTCGAACCGAGCGGCCGGTCGGAGCCGCGGCCGTCGCTGTCCACAACCTCCGTCCGCAGATCGAGGCCGTCCTGCACCGCCAGTGCGACACGGCGCGCGCGCGCTTTCGAAAGCCCCAGCGAATCGCCGTAGATACGCTCCATGCGGCCTTCGAGCGGCCGGTCGTCGCTGTAGCCGACAAAGCGAACCGCAACGTTTTGCTTTTCCGCAAGATTGTCGAGCGCCTCCTCGACGTAGCTTATGAACTCGTCCGTCACCTCGATGGACTGTTCGTCGTAATACAGCGGCGCAATGAGGTTCTGCACGCGGGCGCGGCGCGCGTGGCCGTCGACGTAGCGCAGCTTGCAGACCGTCTCGATGCGGCAGGCTTTCACGCGCTTGATCTCGTGCGGCACGAGGAATTCCTCGAGCGCGACGCGCTCACCCGGCGCGTCATACCAGACCTCGATCTCGACGCGGCGGTTTTCGGCGCGACCTGCCGGCGTCAGGTTGGTCGCAACCGGCTGACGGTCGCCCATCCACTCGTAGGACACGCCTTCGGCGGGCAGTGCCAGCGCATCCTGGAGAAATTCGGCCACTTCGCCGGCGCGCTCGCGGGACAGGCCCTCGTTGTCTTCGTAGATCGCCTGCAGCGCGGGCGACAGCGGCTGGCTGTCCGCGTGACCGACGAGATGCAGGCGCACGTTGTGCTTTTCCTGCATCCTGCCGAGGATCTCGCTCAAGGAAACGACGGTATCGCTCGGGATATCGACGACGCCGGATTCGAAGCGCACGGGCGGCACCAGGCCGGACAGCTTGATCGTCTCGTAGGCCTCGGCCGTCGTCTCGCGCGTCACGATCACGTCGGCCATGTCGGTCGCAACGCGTTCGGGGTCCTGCACCCACTGCATGAACGGCTCGTCGGGCGAGATGTGTTTCTCGACCGCCTCGCCTACCGGTGCTTCGTCGACACCCTTGGCGTTGACGAGCAGTGGCCACAGAAGTAACGAGCAGGCTGCAGCACGGCTGACTTTCGTCATCGAATTCACGGCTTCCTCCCCCTGCCCTGATCCACCGGCTCGCCCAGCCGCCAGTAGATCTCCGGCTCGATGACAAGCTCGTAGCAGCAGTTCAGTTCCTGCCAGTCGCGCATGATGCGGTCCTTGATCGCCTCCAGCCGCTGCTCGACGAGATACTCGTTCTCGACGTCGGCAACGTAGGACAGGCGCAACACGGCCGGCGCTTTCTTGAGTTCGTTGAGCAGCAGCCCGATGCGCGGCTCCCAGAGGCTGCGCAGCTCTGTCGTGTCCGGCTCGAAGACGGCATCAGCGACGTCGAGGCCGACAACCCGGTGAATCGACGCGCCGAAGTTGATCTTCAGCGCCTTACCGCGGGTTGCCCGCTGGATCTGCACTGGGCGGGTCGACGACCGGAAGCCGCTCGGCAGCGTGCGGTCGTCGATCTTGACGACAAAGTTGCTGCCGCGGCTTTCGTTCGGAACGATTGCGCAGGTGACGTGATAGCGGCCGTTGGCGTCGGTCTTCGCGGCAAGGCCCGTGGCGGTCACGAGGCGCACGCCGCCGATGCCGCCTTCGCCCTGGTCCTGAATGCCGTTGCGGTTCAGATCGTCGAAGACCTTACCCGTCACGTCCGTGCAGTCGAAAGTCGGGTCGGGTACGATGCGGACCGTCGCCGTGGCCTCCTCCGACATGGCGTTGCCGGTCAGCGAGCTGACCGCCTGCGCACGGTTGATGAATTCGCCCTCGGTCACACCCGCACCGACCGCGAGCAGCAGTTTGATCGTGCGCGTGCCCGACTGCGCAAGCGACAGGCCGGGCCACGTCAGCTCGCGCCCGTTGAGGACGGGCTCGGTCGGCACGTCGTCGAGGCGCGCCGAGTTCTCCACGTAGCGGAAGCCGGCCGGGAAGCGGTCGACGACGCTCACGTCCTGCAGATCGACACCAAAAGAATTGCTGATCGTAATGACATACGGCACAAGCTGGCCGCGCGTCACGTTGAGCATGGGCGTCGTCTTGGTAATCGCGACGGCGCCGCCCAGGATCGGATCGAGCGGAATGTGGTTGTTGAACAGCTGTGCCGAACCCGGCGATTGGCTGTCGTCCAGCCGCAGCCGCGAGTGGTAGACCGTGCGCGCGCTGCGCGCCTGCACACCCGTGCCCGGCTCGAATTCGCTGGGCTGTACTTCGCAGAAGTCGCTGGTGGAGGGCACGGCGTCGTCGCTGCCGCCAGGGCAGTTCGGCACGTCGAACGGGAAGGTCGAACGATCGCTGGTCGGCGGTATCAGCTCGGACACGCCGCCGACGAAGCTGCTGTTCGGCGGCTGCAGCCGGATGATGTAGTCGCCGCCGCTCGGACAGGTCGGCTCCGCAAAATTCAGATCGAACTTGTAGTAGCCGTTGCCGACCGTCACCTGGTCCTGCTGGTTCGGGTCGTCGAAGCAGGTGCCCGGCACGGGCTGCTGAGTGCGCGCATCGATCAGGGTAAGGATGGCGCCGGCGAGCGGCAGCCTCGACACGGCATCGTAGACCACGCCGTTCGGATCGATCGGCAGGTTTAGCGCAAGCAGGTTGCTGCCGGCGGTCACCTCGATATCGGTGATGAGATGCAGGCCGTCGGTAAAGTCCGAGTCGGTATAGCCCATGAGCGCCATGCGCGAGTTTGCGCCGGGCGCCGCGAAACGCAGGGAATACACGTCGCCGGTCGCGTAGTTCGGCACCACGCCTGCAATCAGATAGTTGCCCTCGGCATCGGTCTGCACCGAGCGCAGCGGCTCGTCGTTGCGCAGGAGCTGCACGCTCCAGCCTTCGAGCGGCCGCTCGGCGAGATCGGGCGTGTTGTCGTAATCGGAATCGTGGAAGACGTTGCCGCTCAGCATACCCGCGTTCGGCATTGCGCCCACGTCGATCGAGACCTGCGCGGTGAGGTACTGCACCGGATCGTTCCAGCCGACCTCGGCCACGTTGATGATGCTCGTGCCGTCCGGGGCCGTGTCGTAGATCGCGGCGCGGAACCGGAGCGTGACCTCGGCGCCCGGTTCGAGCGGCCCGTATTCGTTGAAGTAGTCGGCGGTAATTGTGTTGGTCGTGGGATCGAAGCTCACGCCGTCGGCGAAGCCGTTCATGACGGCCGACTGGTCCACGTAGATGAGCTGGCCCGGAACCGGTTCGTCCAACTCGTCGGTAATGGTGACGTACAGCGCCGGCACGGCGCCTATGTTCGTCACGGTGACCAGATATTCGAGTGTTGCACCGGCAAGCGCGGGACCGCCGTCGACTACGGCAACCGCCTTCGTGATCGCAAGCTGCTGGGCGTTGCCGACGACCACGACGGTTGGCTCCGGACCCGTCGCGGGATCGCCGTCGCCGTCGGTCAGGACGTTGGCAAGCTCCTCGGTCGATACGACCGCCTGGTTCCTGATCAGCGTGCCGGCGGCCACGGCGTCGTCGACGCGCATGTCGAACTGTACGACCGCAGCCTCGCCCGGCGTCAGCACGCCCTCGCCGGCACCGGGCACGGGCGGCGTCAGGTCGGCGGAGCTGATCGGCAAGCCGTTCTCGAGCGGGAACGCACCCGCATCCGGCACGCCGACCGCGTTGCCGTTCAGCGTCGTCGAGTCTTCGACGTAGGTGACGTTTAGCGGCACGCCGTCCGTCAGGTAGACGGCAGTCGCCGGAATCACCGGGCTGTTGTTGTACACCGTAATGGTATAGCGCAGCACGTCGCCCGGATCGACAATGCCCGGCGAAGCTGCGTCAACCACGAGTTCGGCCGTCTTCGGCGCAAACAGCAGCGGCACGTTGCCGACGACGTCGCGGGTCGGGTCGTCCGGGACGGGGGTGCGCGGATCGTCCGACGGCAGATCGACGAGGCCGAAGTCGAGCGCGCTGACAAACGCCTGGTTCGACAGCACGGTACCGTCGAGCAGATCGGGGTTTACGTCAACGTCGAAAACTATGGTCGCGACGTTGTTCGCAGCCTGCGCATTCATGTAGCCCGGCGTGTCGTCGCCCGGCGCATTCAGTGGGATGCCGTCGCCGAGCGGCAGCACGCCGTTCGGGCCGTCGGGCAGTGCCACGCCGTTCAGCGTAGTGCTGCCGGCTACGTAGCTGACGTTCGCGGGCAGCATATCCACCAGTTCGACGCCGGTCGCGTTGTCGGTACCGGTGTTCTGCACCGTAATCGTGTAGCGCAGCCGCTCGCCCGCGAGCAGTATGTTCGGATCGCCGTTCAGGTAGGTCGAGATTTTCTCGATGCGGAAATACGGCGCCGAATCGATCAGCACCTGGGTTGGGTCCTCGTCGCCCGCCACGTTGGGATCGGCGGCGCCGTTGACGTAGGGGTCGTCACTCTCCGCGACGATCAGGCCCGAGAACTCGATCTGCGACTGGTTCTGCACATAGCTGCCGTTCGCGATAACCGGCGCGGTCTGCACCTCGAACTCGACGAGCACCGTCTCGCCGAGGCCGCCCAGGTTCAGGCCACGAACGTCGAGCAGGCCCGTGCCGGCGGCACCGCCCGCCGGATCGACGTTCGACACGTCCGCGCCCGGCGGCACCGTAATGACGTTTAGCGTGCCCGGCGCGAACATCGGCGAGCCGTTCAGGCGGTCGAGTTCGTCGACGATCGCGAAGTTGGCCAGCGGCGTGTCGCTCTGGTTCTCGATGAGTAAGCTGTAGCGCAGCACGTCGCCCGGCGTTGCGACAGTGGCCGGATCCTCTCCGGTGGTGACGTTGACTACCGTCTTCTCGAAGGTCAGAACCGGCGCGAACACGACCACCGTGTGGGCGTCCTCGTGATCGAGCGTACCGACCGTGCCGTCCGTGATCGTGCGTTCGTAAGTGCGGGCGTAAGGCGCAACCGCGGCATCCGATACGTCGATGCTGAACCACTCGGTCGCACCGGCGACGTTGGTCAGATTCACACCCTGCTCGCTGTCGAGGTCGAGCGTCGACCGGTAACTCAGGATCAGACGCTGGTCCGCCCCGATCGCCGCGGCGGGCGTCAGCGCCGTTATCTGCAGCGTGCAGTTCGGCTCGCCGTCGAAGGTCACGGAATAATCGGTGTCCTGTACGAGCACCGGCGATACCGCGGTCGTGCCGTCGGCTTCGAATATCTGCGCCGTGTAGCCGTCGGGCGGCACTTCGCAGGTACCGGCCGTCGCCTCGTTCGGCAGGCGGTCATAGATCGTCAGTGCATACGCCGGCGAGTCGCCCGTGTTGTGCACGTTGAGCGTAAACGTCGCGGGCAAGCCGACCTGCATCTGCGCGGGACCGGATTTCTCGAGCGTCAGAACGTCGGGCTCGACGATCGTCATGGGCTCGCCCGTGTAGCTGCCCCCCGGCAGTATCGTCGCGGGCGCGTCGTTGAGCCGGTTGTAGGTGTAGTCCGCCGTATTGCGGAACTCGAGTCCGCGCAGGTTCGCCGGCACGTCGTCGAGGCGCACGGTCACGTCGAGCACAATCTGTTCGCCAACCGGAATGTCGATGCCGCCCGCCGGGTCTTCGATGACTACATTGGTGGCTGTCCCCGTATTGACCGGATTCCAGTCAACGGAACCTGAGACCTTGGTCGCGCTTACGAAACTCATGGCGGCCGCCGAGGCGCTGAGATCGTCGAGGATCCGTACGTCATACAGCGGCAGCGGATGCACGGCGCCGGGCACGGTGATCCGGTAGGTGAATTCTTCGCCTATCGTCGCGAATGGCTGTGTGTTGGCTTTAAACAGCGCCGGCGGCGGCCCGACCGGCAAAGGCGTGCCGTCGGCGGAAGCCGGCCCGAAACAGTAATCGTCGGGCGGCGACGTCGACGGGCAGCCGGCGCCGGTGCGCTCGTACAGGTCGTCGGCGTCGCGCGAGGTCCAGTCGACCCAAATGATGTTGGTCAGCGCGATCGTCTCGTCGGCCGGCGCGACGAGTTCGACCTGGTAGGTCACCTCCAGCGTCGCCGCGGGCGGGATATCGAGACTGCCGTCGCCGTTGTCCCGGCCCCAGATCAGCGGTCCGCCGGGCGCGCCCGCGGGTGCGCCGACGAAGCCCGCAACCGGAACGCCGTTGATCGCCGCCGTCGGGGTGTAGGCGTCATACAGCCTGAGTTCGGTGGGCAGAGTATCGACGATGTTGGTGTCGTAGGCGACCGAGTTGGCAATGTTCGGGATGGTCAGCACGTACTGCACGATGTCGCCGAGCGCAATCGGATCGCCCGCCGCCTTGCCCGGGCTTACGTTGCTGATGGCCTTGGTGGCGGTCAGCGCGGGCTCGATCGCGGTGATGGCCGCCGTCGTGTCGTTGACCGAATCCTGTACGCCGGTGTCGCCGTTCCTGAAGTAGGCGGTCGCCGAGTTCTGCAGCGTGCTGCCGACGTTGGTGTCGAGGTCGTTGTTGACGCGCGCCGCGTAGCTAATGCGGATATACGGCGTAATGTCGCTTGTTGCCGTGTCGTCCTCGGTCTCGGTGACGACGTCGCCAATGTCCCAGGTAATGACGCCGCTGGCGCCGTCGGCGGGTACGGCGTTTAACGACGCCTCGTCGGCGGCCAGGCCGTTGATCGTCGTAATGCCGACGAACTCGTAGGTGACATCGAAATTGGCGTCGTCCGCGAACACGTAGCTGGCGCTGCCCGTGCCGAGATCGTCGCCCAACGAGACCGCATAGCTCGCGCCCTCCGGCAGGTCGATGCGGACGTCGAAATCCTTGTGCAGACCAATTTCCGCGGGCGCCGCCGGGTCGAGATCGATCTTGTCGATCGCGAGCGACGGCACGTACACCGAATCGGCGGCTTCCGCTTCGTAGTCGTTGACGACGTCGCCGGCTGGCGGCAGGGCGCCAATGCGCATGCCGTCAACGTCGCCATTGGTGCCGATCGTGCCGCCTGTATTCAGCGCGGTCGTGTCGGTCGGCAGCGAGGTCCAGTCCGCCTGCACCGTGTTGGGCATGACTTCGAGCGGTTCGACGTCGGCCGCCACTTCGACGACAAACGTAAAGCTCACGTCCGCGCCCGGCGCAACGGCATAGCCCGGCGCGTAGCTGAACAGCGGCGCGTTGGCCCCGTAGGTTGTCGTGTCGACGTTGTCGGGGACGTTGGCGCCGCCAGGATCGCCTATGTAGGTGTAGCGGGTGCCCGTCAGGTCGTCGAGGAAACGTGGGTTGTAGGCTGTGGCCGTGCCGTTGTTGGTGGCCGTAACCGTTACCGTCAGGCGATCCAGCGCATCGGCGGTATCGACCGAAAACTCCTTCACGACGTCGAGCAGCGGTTCGACGACGACCATTTCGGCCGCCTCGAAGTCGATGACGACGAGGTTGGACATCTCGTCGACGTAGCTGACCTGCGTCGTCGTGTAAGTACCGCCGTTGCGGATCGGCGTGCCGTCCTGATTGAGCTCGACGTTGTCGACCCGGGCGATGAACTGGATGCCGAAGTCGAAGCGGCGGTCGGTGCGCGGCGAATTGGTGACCGTCTGGTTGCCGAAGTCCCAGACAACTTCGGTATCGGTGCAGGTCGGCGTGAACGAACCGCCCGGCATGAAGCCGGCCGCGTCGTAAGGCGGCGCATCGAGATTCACGACCGGCGCCTCGATACAACGCATGCCGGCGGGCAATTCGTCACGAATCATGAAGTTGCGAAGCTGTGCCACCGGGATCAGCGTGCGCAGCTCGAACTCGAGCTCCTCGCCGAGCGTAACGGGCTGCGGCGTTGCGGGGGCAACGAGCGGCGTGTTCGAGGTTCGCAAGATCGCCTTCGGCTGCACCTCGACCGGGATGATCTGGATCGTCGCATCGGTGACGTCCGAGACGTACTGGCGCGCGCCGCCGATCTCGCCGTTGGCGCCGGTCGGGGCTGACTGGTTGCCGGTGTCGCCCTCTAGCGAGTCGTAGCTCGCCGTTACCGTATTGGTCAGGCGCTGCTGCGGCGCAACGTCGTCGAAGGGATCGACGCGATAGTAAAGATTGACGCTGTCGCCGGCGTCGATGCGTAACAAGGCATCGCTGTGTGTAAAGTCGGCGACGATCTGCGCCGGCGCGCCCATGAGCACGTCGTTGTCCGGCACGATCTGCCCTTCGCCGGCCGCCTCGTCGATCTCGGCATTGCCGTCGTTGTCCAGGCCGTCGGTCTCCAGCGGATCGACGTACTGCATATCCGCGGCGTCGGTGACGCTGGTAACCGTAATGTCGTAAGCCGGCGCGCGAGTTACACCGCCTGCGGTCGCCTCGTTGGCGACGTTGACACGCCATATATAAGTGTCGAACGCGTCGCCGTCGTCCGCGAGCGGCACGAAGTTCGTGCATGCCGGGCCGAGGCCATAGATCGTCTCGTTACAAACCTCCTTGGTCAGCACGAGGCGCGGCTCGGTGACCGTCAGATCCACCCGCCGGCGGAACTCCGGCGGATAACCGATCGTCGACTGGCTGAGTTCGTAGACCTCTTCGAGGCTCGTCAAGGGGTTGAAGAACACGGCCTCGAAAGTCGAGGTCAGAATATTGATACTCGGATCGGCATGCTGGTTCGGCGGCGCAACCGTATCCACCGGATCGTTCAGGAGCCGCGTTTTGACGTCGACCCGGAACCAGTGATCCTTCTCGGTAATACGCTCGGCCGGCACGACCGTGTTGTGCGTCCAGTCGAACGGCGTCTCGTCGAGCGGCGCGGGCGGCGGGTTCAGCGAGACGTTGGTAATGGAGGCCGTACTGAAGCCCGGCGCGAACGGATCGGTCGACGAGATGTAGCCCTGGCCGTCCGGAATGTTATCGACGACCTGGATATCCTGCACGGCGATGTAGGTAAAGCCAGGCGTGTCGAAACCGAACCAGCCGCCCGACTCGATCGCGAAGTCGCACTCCTCGCCGATCTGGATCTCGACGTCCGGCGTCGCCGGCGGCGGATTGTTCTCGCTGCAGACGCCGCGCTGGTTCTTCAGCAGGTTATAGCCCACGACGCGCGCGCGCAGCGCATCGACCGTGTAGTCGTTGGCACGCGGCAGCTCGCCGTCGGCGCGCGCGGTCGGCGCCGGGAACCACAGCGGCGTGCCGTCCGACAGCGTAATCTCGCCAATGACGTCGACGCGGAAAGTCAGATCGTCGTCGGCATTGACGTCCGTATTCTTGACCACTTCGAAGTTGAGGCGCTGCCTGCCGCCCGCGGGCACCACGCCCGGGTCGCACTGGTAGACTGTCGCGGTCGACGGAATACCGACCGGCAACTGCCACTCGGGCCATGCGGGCGGGTTGCTGGTCACGGAACAACTGCCGGGCGCGTCCTGGACCGTCATCGCCTCGCCGAAGGTGATGTAAGCGAAGTAGTCGTCGGCGTCGTGACCGCCGTTGTTATTCAGGTCTACCTGCAGCGGCAGCACGTCGGTATTGGTCAGTATGTAGACCAGCTCGGGCCCGATCATGTCGAGGTCTATGTCCTCGGGATCGGCCGTGTCGTTATCGTTGAACGTCAGGTTGTATTCCGTGGTGGTACAGAACTCCTCGAACCAGATGTCGAGTTCGTTTGCGATCGGGAACGACTCGGTCGGATCGGTGTCGGGCGGATCGCTGCCCGGGCGTTCTTCGCGGACGTCGATGTAGGCGTCGAGATCGTAATAGTCCGGGTCGATGAGCACCGTGCGAAAGGTGATCGTGAGCACGTCGCCGTGCCGGAGCATGTCGACCTGGTCAGGGAAATCGGGGTGGGTCGTGCTGCTGGTAACCGTGAACTCGGGCGCCGTATTCTGCAGCGGTACGAGCGGATCGGTTGTCGTCAGATTCGGGTAGGTTCCGGCGACCGGATTGTCCCAGCTAATGGTGTCGAGCATGCCCGGGTAGGCGTTGCCGTAAGCCGGCGTCATGTTCACCACGGGATCGAAAGTCGGGTCGACCACGTACTCGACCGGCAGCACGTTTCTGAGCCGGAAGTCGTTGACGCCGCCAATGATCGTACCGCCCGTATTGTTGCTGATCGTGATCGTCACGGTGCCCGCGCCGCCCATGGGCTGCGAGGTGTTCGTGCCGGTCAGCGCGACGTCCACGTCCAGGGTGTTCGCGACCGACAGCGTCGACAGCAGCGCGTCGTCTCCGGCGGTAAGCCCGAGCGAGGTCTGGCTGATACCGCCGGCCGGCGCCTCGATCTGGCAGCCCCACTGCACGTCGGATACGGTATTCGTGCGGTTCGTGCAGGAATCGGTCACGCGGCCGACCAGATAGTAGAAGCCGCTGCCGCCCGCCGGCGCGGCAATGTAAGGATTGGCGCCGCCGCCAAACAGTCCCGCCGCGGACACGTTGTTCAGCGTAGTAACGCCGCCCGTGCCCTGACAGTTGCCGACGCCGCCTCCGCTTGCCGCCGAGCTGGCGTCGGTCTCCGAATCGCAGATGTAATCGATGACGTAGTTGCCCGGGTCCATGACATCGTCGAAACGCAGGTCCTGAAGATCCGCCTCGCCGTTGTTGACAACCTCGATGCGCCAGATCACATCGTCGTTTTCATGGCCGTAGACGGGGTCGGAATAGCTGGCCGGGCCCTGGCCCGCGTCGACGTTGCGGCCGGTCTTGATGATCTGGGGTTCGGGTTCACGCAGCGGCAGCGTGCCGTTGCCGGTTTCGTCGGTATGCCGGTAAGTGGCTTCGCAACTCGGGGTGAATTCAACTTCGGCGTTGATCGAGCGATTTGCCCCGACGAGCCCTTCTTCGCCAACAGCCGCGGCGCGGCGCACATCGAATTCGATCGCAAGTCTCGGCGTGCTGCCGAAGCTGCCCGGCGGGCCGTCCATCGTGAAGCCGCTGGCAAGCGTCCAGGTAAGGATCGAGCCGTTCGTGCCGCTGACGGCGGGCTCGACCAGCGGCGGCGGCGCCATATTGGTCGCCGTGAAGCGGGTCGTACCCGGCAAATAGGTAAGGCCCGAGATCTGCAGGTCTTCGGTGACGACTATGTCGGAGAAGTCGACGTCGTCGGACGCACGGTAGGGGTTCTCGATGACCATGCGCACGGTGCCGATTTCGCAGAGCTCGCAAAAACTGACCGTGAAGTCGTGATCGATCAGGTCTGCAGTCGCGAGGTTCGACGGACAGGCAGGCGGAACCTGCGCAGCCGCGGGATTCGCCAGCAACAGCAAGCCCGTGACCAGACCGGCAAGAATGCCGCTGACCGGAAGCTTGATGGAGTTATGCAGAAACCGGGTCATCGTGAGCTGTTTGCCTTCCCTGTGCTGGTTCGCCCTTGCTATCGATCGCAGGCGGGTCCGGTTTCGCGCTTCCTGCGCTGCCTGAACCCAAGCGATGTGACACCTTTTGTCAGAAACCGACGCTGTGTGTAAGCGGACTATGGGCAACCCCACGCCGCGAAAAGGTGATTTGCGTCACAGCTTCGGCCGCCCGGCGGCCTCGCGTTTCGGACCGCCCAAGGCCAATAACGACGCGGCCTTCAGCCTGTGCCTAATGTTTGAAAGGCAATTTGACAGAAGCATTACGCTGTCTGCGTGTGGCGACGGTGATTTATGTCAAGCAATGCTGCGCGAACACACCGGATCGCTCATGCGCGAACGGGCAACGCGGTCGACCGGCAGCTAGCGGTGGACCAGGGTGTGGAGAGCTTGTAGCGGGGTTGCTGCCGACGCGCTGGCCGAAACGGGTGTCGTGACTAGCCGGCAGGCAGGAAGTCGATCGGATAAACGATGGTCACTGCCGCAATGTCTTCTTTTGCACCGAAGTCGAAGCCGCGGACGCGATTGACGACCTGCTCGGCAAGCGCCGGCGCATTCATATTCGACGACTGCACTTCGCACATCGACACCGACCCGTCGGGCTCGATCGTGAGCGTAAGGACAATCTGGCCGCGGAGCGTGGGGTCGCGCCGCAGTTCGCGGTTGTAGAGCCGGTACAGCGCCGCCTTGTAGCGGTCGAAAACGATTTGAATCTCTTCGTCGGTACGGCCCGCTGTCAGGCCGGCGCTCAAGGGGCGATCCGGACCTTCGCCCGTGCCGATCGTGCTGGCGACCTGGCTGACTTGCACGCCCTCGATGCCCGGGCCGCCGCCGCCGACGTCGCGGCTAATGTCGGACAGGTTGATGCCGCCGCTCGAACCGGGCGCCGACGTCGTTACCATGGCGCGTTCGGGACGGCCCACGGACGTTTCGCCGGCGCTGCGAACGCGGGCCTGCGATCCTAGCCGGGCGTTCGGCCTGTCGAGCGAGGCAGTCGCAAAACTCTCGCGGAAAGCAAGTATGCCCTTGGGTTGTGCTGTCTCGCTGGCACCCGGTTGCTCGACCTCGGCAGCGACGGCCGGCTGTTCGGTGGGCGTCTCGGCGACTTCCTCGACGAGCTGTTCCTCAGGTTCGACCGGTTCGGGCGGCAGTTCTTCGACTACGGGTTCGGGTACCGGAGCGACCGGCTCGGGTTCGGGCAAATCCTGGCGAATGACGTTGGCAACCCGGTCGGGCACCTCGGTCAGCTTGTCGCGCAGCGGAATCGGCAGATCGATCATCGGCAGCAGCCAGCCGAGCAGCAGACCAATGAGCACTGCCGCGGCAAGCGCCTGGCGGAAGCGCTTGTCTTCTTCCTCGCGGCGCGTCCACGGCATGACCTGCTCGCGGTGCGCAAGTTCGCGGACTTCGTTCTCGACGATCCACTCGGCACGCGACCGCTCTTCCCGTTCCATGGCATCGCGAAGATGAGTGTCGAGCGAGTCCAGCTCGAGATTCTGCTCGTCGATCTTCGCAAGTACGGACTCCCGTTTGCGCTCGGCTGCCTCGATCTCGGCGTCGAACTGCTCTAGCTGTCGGCGGGCGTGCTCGAGCCGGGCGTTTTGCCGCTCGGCGCCGTTCTCACCCCAGAACAGATCGCCGGCCTCGAGCGTATCGAGCCGCTCGACGGCTTCGCAGACGCGGATCAGGGCTTCGTAGTGACTGCGCTTGTCCTCGAGAGCGGCAAGCTCGGCGTAAGCCGCCCTGAGCGAGCCCTCGAGATCGTCGAGTTCGGCTTCGGAGCGGCTGATCTCTTCGAGGATTACACGCTCGTCGTCGGAGATATCGGTGTTTTGCGGCACGTCGAAGTGCAGCTCGTCGAGATCGACCCCGGCAGTCTCGCGCAGATCGTCGAGTTCGCCGAGAATCCGGTCGGCGCGCTCGATTTCCTCGTCGAACGAGCGATCACTCAACGTGTCGTCGTTTAACAGGCCGCCGTCTTTTGGGTTCGAAGGACTCAAGTTCCGTCTGCCGGATTAGCCGATTGTCGCCGCGGCCGCTTTCTGCACGACGGCAAGCGATACGTTTTCATAGCCGCCTTCCGTGCAGGTCGACATGACTTTGCGAATGACGTCGAACGGCACGCTCTTGTCCGCGAGTATCGTTACCTCCTGGCTCTCGGCGACGAGGGCGGTGTTCGGCCCGAGCACGCGCTGACCTAGCTCCTGCAGGCGCTCGGATACCGGCGCGATCGTGAGCGAATCGTTCTCGAGGATATCCGCAACCCGCATGACCGCCTGACCCTGCACGACCACCTCGTCGGGGCTAATGAAGATGACCACGGTTTCCCGCGGCTTGGCTTCCACGCGCGACTCGGGCAGCACCACCGTCTTCGGTGCCTCCATGATCTCGACCGACCCCGAATTCACCAGCAGGAAGAAAACCAGAATCGTGAAGACGTCCATTAGCGACGTAAGATTCATCTTGCCGATCTTGACGCGGTTGCGTGACATACGACGAATGCGGCGCGTGTTTCTCATCGTTTATTCCTTGTCACCTGTGCGTGATCGACTATTTCTGATCGCGTGTCGTTCACGGCGCGTCGCCAACCGAGATTTCCGTGAACAACGCGTAGAGTTCGTATTCGTTTTCCGAATTTTCCACCGCAATCTCGACGCTGCGAACGACGTCCATGACCTGAATCAGGTAGTCGTACGGAATCATGCGCTCCATGAGCACCGAGGCGGCATCCTGCTCGGGATACTCCTTCTTCAGCGAAACCATCATGTCCTGCAGCGTCAGGAGATCGTATTCGTCGTCGACTTTGGGAATCGACGCAATCGTCACCGAGCCGTTGGTGATCTCGATATTCTCGGCACGCACGATGATCTCGGGCCGAAAGCCCTGCTCGGCCGCCGCCGGGCCGCCCGCCGAACTCGGCAGGTTCATCTCGACGATGGTGAGCCGTGAGAACACGGCCGTGATCAGGAGGAACGGCACGAGTATCACCATGAGGTTTAGGAACGTGGTGACGTCGATCTCGTGCGCGGGCCCCTTGCTCCTGCGCCTGTAATGATGCCGTCTGGCCATGGCTACGCCGGAGCGACCGCTCCGTCATCGAGGTTCACGTCCGCCGCGGCTTCTTCGCGATCGGGGCCGTCCCCGGCGAGTCGCCGCGAACGCTTCGAGAACACGTTGAGCGCCTTCACGGACGCCATTTCGAGGCTGTCGATGATGTCGCCCGTCTTGCTCGTCAGCACCGCATGCACGACCAGCAGCGGGATCGCAACCATCAGGCCAAACGCGGTCGTGTTCATCGCCACCGAGATACTCGCCGACAACAGGTCGGCCTTCTCGGCGGGATTCGCGTTGGCGACGGAGGTGAATGCCTGAATCAGTCCCATGATCGTGCCGAGCAGGCCGAGCAGCGTGGCGATGCTCGAGCACAGAGCCACGTAGGGCGTGCGCTTCTCGAGCCGCGGCACGATCTCCATCATGCTCTCCTCCATGGCGATCTCGATGTCCTCGCGACGCCTTACGGCGCCCTGCAGGGATAAACCCATGCTCAGAACCTGGGAGATCGTCGAGTCGTCCTTGCTCGTCATCTTGTAGGCGTTGTCGAATTCGCCTTTCGCCAGCAGCGGCTGGACTTCCTTCCAGACCTGCTGATTCTTACGGGTGACGAGCGACAGCGTCAGATAACGCTCGATCGCGACGGCGAGACCAACCGCGAACACCACTAGTATCGGGTACATAAACATGCCCCCCGATACGAAAAAACCGACAATGGAATACATCGTGTTCATGTCCTAAACCTCATGCTCTTGTCTGTCGCAATTCGGAGACTGAAGAATAGAGGCCACGGCTTTTACGAAATGTGACAGAGCGCACGTTCGCGACCAGAACCTATGTCAAAAAAATCGCCGCCGGCGAGCTTACGATCTTTTTTTGGCCAAGCTCTTGTGTTACCGACGATCTTCAAGCCCCTCAGCCGGATTCACAGGGAATCCGCTCAACTTACGATTCATTCTCCGGAGCGTATTTCGTAAAACTCCAGTTCCCGCAGGAATACGTCCCGGTCGACCGGATCCGCACGTTCGTCGAGGCTGTCGTCCAGCCCAAGATCGGCGCCGATCTCAGACGCTTTCCACGGAATGATGACCAGCGATTTCGGCGCCTCCTCGTTGCCGAGAATCGACATGCCGGACATCGTTTTCGGCGCATCCGGGTCCTGGCCCGGCGCGTCGTCGGCCGCCGCAAGCGGCGACGGCTCGTTACGCGCCTCCGCGTTCTGCGCTACGAGATTCCCGGCCGCGGGCGTTTCGGCCGCGGCTTCGTTATCGTTCCCTGCCTCGTCGGCGTGCACCAACGGTCCAAGCACGAGCAACAAAGCGCTCCAGTACAGACGTTTCATGGCACCCCCTGCTGTATTCGGTTACGGGCGTCGGCAATCCAGATCGTCACCTCGTCGTCGCCCGGTACCGTCTGCATATACGCCTCGTAGTGCGTGAGCGCACAGTCGAGATCGGCGAGGTACAGATCGCAGAGCACCGCGAGATTACGGCGCGCGAAGTGGAAGCCGCCGTACACGGCGAGCGCCGCCTCGTAACTCCTGCGCGCTTCGTCGAAGCGGCCGGTCTTGCGATAGATGATGCCGAGTTCGTTGAGCGCGATCGGATGATTCGGGTTGACGGCCAGCGCCTTGTCGAGTGCCGCTTCGGCCGCCTCGAGATTGCCCTGCCGGTGCTGGGCGATGCCGAGATCGATAAGCGGCGCGCTCAGTCCAGGGGCTTGCTCCGCGACGGCTTCGAGAACCGCAATTGCACGCCCGTCCGCGCCATCCTCGAGCAGCAGAACCGCCTGGTCGTAGTCCGAACGCACGTCGTTGCCAACCCGGGCTTCCTCGATAATCGTGAAACCCACGGCCTCGTTGGTCTCGATACGCGCCGGCACGCTGCGGGTCTCGGTGCTTGCGCAGCCCGCTAGCACCAGCGCCGACAGCGATACCGCGCCAGCAAGTCCTGCGAGGCGTAGACGATCCCATCCGCGAGCGTATCGTTCGATGCCGGTCATCGCGCAACCTCGCTAAGCTGCGCGGTTGCCTCGGCTTCGCTGCCGGTCTCCGTTCCCGGCTCTACCGGCTCCGGCGCAATCGGCATTCGGTAGGCGTAGACGTCCAGCGAACCGACAAAACCGCCGCTGATCTCGCTCTTCGCGTACCGTGCCGGCATGAGTCCGGCGAGCTTGTTGAGACTCTTCTGCACCCACTTGTTGTAGATGCCCGATACCAGCAGCTCATAGTTGGCCTCGTGCACTTCGATACCGCGATCCTCGAAGGGATAAGCCTCTTCCTCTAGCGCCATGTCGTAGTCGAGCGATTCGGACGCGGACAGTCCGCCCGGCCGCTCGGACTCGAGCAGTGCCAGGCTGAAGCCGAAGTAGATCTCGGCGATGTAGTAGGTGGCCGCCGCGGTTACCTCGGCAACTTCATAGTCGACGAGCGCCTCGAAGTTGCCGAGCGCCTCGTCCATGCGCCCCTGTTTGGCCTTGAGGCTCTCCTCGAAAGGCAGAGTCAGCGTGAGTTCGGTGAAATATTCATAGCTTCGCTCGGCGAGCACCAGCGCGGCCATCGCCGCGAGGTAACGGCTACGGTCGCTGCGGTCGGCGCCGGCGGACGCATCAAGCGCGACAATCTCGCCGAGCTGTTCGAAGTAACGCTCGACGCGGCCGGTTTCCTTGAAGATCTCGGCAAGCCGCGTACGCGACTCGGCCGCGAGATCGAGCGGCCGCGGATAGGCTTCCACATAGGCAAGGTAAACGCGGACGGCATTGTCGACGCTGCTGACCTCGTCATACAGCTCGGCGGCTGTAAGCAAGGCTTCGCGGGCGAGGTCCGCATCGTCAGCCTCGGCGGCAATGCGTTCATGCTCCGCCGCCGAGCGTTCGATCTGGCCGTCTTCGCGATAGACGTAGGCGAGCTGCTTGGTCGCCTCGGTGTTCAGCTCGTGTTCCGGGAACTCCTCGCGAAACGCCTCGAGCACGCCGGACGCTCTGCCCCAGTCCGCAACCTGGATCAACGCCGCCGCGGCATCGTACTCCGCCGCCGTACGGATCGCCGAGCCGGGCGCAACGTCGCCGATCCGGAGGAAGTGGTCGGCCGCCCCGCGATAGTCTTCCGCGGCAAGCGACTGCTCGCCCTGCTTGTAGATCGACGCCGCGAGACCGTCCACGATAGCCGGCCGCGATTCGTCGTCCGCATCGGTCAGGCCGAGTACGTTGGTATACGCCTGCTCCGCTTCAGGGTAAGCCTCGATATCGATGGAAGAATGCGCCACGACGGTCCAGGCGGAGCGGATCAGTCCGGTATCGGCACTGGGGTAGCGGGCAATCAGCTTCTGTGCGGCGGCGATTGCGGCGTTGAATTCCTGCATGCCGTAGAGATCGTCCGCGGCCGCGCCGAGCACGACGGCCGCCTGCTCGTGGTCGGGAAAGGTGTCGGCGAAGCGCAGCGAACTCGCGACGGTGGCCTGCCGCACCGCGGGCTCTGCCGATTCGTCGGCGAGTTCGAGATTCTGACGATGCGCATAGACAGCCGCGTAGCCGGCCGCAGCGGCCTGCTCGTGCGCAGCGTAGTCGTACGCCGTGCGCTCGTACTCGAGCGCCGCCGCAAGCAGCTCGCCGTTCTCGAGCAGCAGATCCGCGAGCTGGTAGTTGATCGGCGGCGTATCCCCGTCCTGCGGGAAAGACGCGATGTACTGCGTGTACCAGCGGCGCGCCTCGGCGAAATTCTCGGGCTGCTGCTCCTCCAGGACGTCTTCCTGATACAGCGCGTGATAGTGGTTCGCAAGATCTTCGAGGTTCGCCTTCAGGAAGCCCACGACCTCGTCCGATTGAGCGATGTCGATCGCGTTCCAGTAGCCGGCGTCGATGGCGTAGGTTGCCGCAAACTCCTTCTTGGCCTCGACGACGAGCTGCGGGAAGCCGGCCTCCGCGTAGATGTCGATCACGCGCATGCTGAAGTAAGGCGACGCGCGGTGCCTGGGGTTTAGGCCGGTAAACGACTTGTAGACGGAAGCGGCATCTTCGTAGCGCAGCTTGGCGAAGTAGAACTCGCCCAGGTTCTCGTAGATCTTGTCGGCGTAGCTCCGATGGCCGTGCTCCGCGAAGTATTCGTTGACGACGTTGGCATCGCCCAGATTCGAAAAGCTCAGACTGATTACCCGGAAGGTGTCCGTAACCCGGTGTTCCTCGTCGTCGGGATCGATCGAGTCGAAGTCGAAACCGGTTTCGGCCCGGTGATCGAGCATGGCGAGATACTGGTGCAGCGCGTCCTCGTACATTTCCTGCTTGTAGAGGCTCCAACCCAGCTTGTAGAGCGCCAGCTCGTAATAACCGGATGACGCCCCCATCCGGGTAATGGCCGCATAGCTTTCTTCGGCGTCGAGATAGCGCTTGCGCACGAAGTAGTATTCGCCGCGGCGGAAGTACACCTCGTCGAGATACTTCGACCCGGGGTGTTCGGCGATCAGGCGCTCCATGACCTCGACCGCCTCGTCCGTGCGGCCCAGCTCTTCGTAGGCGCGCGTCATCTGGTAGTACACCTGATCGATGTACTCGTAGTTCGGGTAGGTCGCGAGAATCTTTTTGTAAGTCTGGATGGCCTCCAGCGGCCCCGATGGCACCTCGACGGCCTCGCCGGGCGGCAAGGCCGCCACGAATTCTTCCTCACCCGAGAGCAGCGTCTCGCGCTCGGACGCGCGAGCCTCGAACTCGCTGTCGGATTCGAGCGTTTCCGAACTTCTCGCTACCCGTACGCTGGTAGTTTCGTCCCGGGTGACCTCACGCCGGGCGGTGTCGGGCGCCTGCATGGCGGCGCTTGTCGGAGCACTCGTCGGAGCAATCGTCGGGGCAATCACGCCGTACTCGCGCTCGAGCTGCAGATCCGCCAGCCGGCGCATCGCCTCCGGCGTCAGCTCGCTTTCTTCGGTTTCCGCGAGGTAGCGCCGGTAGCTTTCCGCGGCCCTTTCGAGGCTGTCCTCCAGGTAGATCTCGTCGAGATCCGCCTCCACCGTGTCGAGTTCCGCAAGCGTGCCGTTCTGCTGGACGCTTGCCGCGCAGCCCGCCACGGCGGCCGCTATGGACGCTATGGCCGTTACCGTCAGGATCGATTGCAGTCGCCGCTTCATTGCTTCGGGTCGCTGCGCGCCTGCGCCTGAGTTGCACGATCGTAGCTGTCCGCCAATGCAAAACGCGCCTTGTCGCGATAGCCGGCGAGCCGCTGACGGCGCGCCGTGAGTTCGTCGATCGCGGCGATCTCCAACTCGCGGCCCTGACGCGCCATGAGCGTCCACACGGTTTCGCCGGCACGGCCAACCCGGTTTCTGAGTTCGACCAGACTCTTGTCGTAACCCTCGTAGCTGTGCGTCGCTGCCTGCCTGGCGCGGACGTACTGATCGTAGGACGCCTGCATGACCGCCATGGCCTCGTTGAGCTGCTCGAGGCGGGCATCGAAACGGGCGAGGCGCTCGTGATACTCGGTCTCGAGGGTAAACATGATGCTGCCGCGTAGCCGGCCGATTCTTCGCTCGAGCCGCTTCGCGGTAACTTCGTCGACCTCGTCGAGCGCTGCGTCGAGCACGGTGAGCCGCTCGAGCAGCGCCTGTTCCTCGCGGGTCGCGAGAAACTCCGGGCGCGGCGTCGTCAGCAGATCGTTCAGGCGTTTGACGAGTACGTCGTGCTGCTCCCGGCGCAGCCGGATACGCGAATCGAGCGCGCGGAACTCCTCGTCCACTTCGGGTAACAGCGGCTCGTAGTGCCCTCGGCGAATTCCGACGATCTCATCGAAGGCATCGAAACCCTGCTGCCAGCTTGTCAGCTTGCGATGCAGATCGGCCAGGTCGAGATAGTTCTGCAGCCCCGTCTGAAAGCCGTGCGAGGCCAGCAGCTCGAGCATGTAGTATGTCTCCGGCGTCTCGGGCAACGTCCGCAGCCGGATGACCCAGTCCTGATTCCGGCGAATCTCCTCGCGGATCAGCGCTTCGAGAAACTTGCCTTCGCGAATGCTCTCTATCGAATCGTCGAGCTTGTCGATCTCGCTGCCGAACGCGTCGAGCGCGTAGCCGTAGTGGACCGCGGCCCGCCCGTGCACGCCAAGCTTGCCGTAGGCGTACGGCAGCGCCAGCAGCGCTTCCTGGGTTGCGGGATCGGTGACTTCGCGCTCCGCGAGTATCCCCCAGGGCACGACGGCGCGCTCGTAGTTGTCGTCCGAGACGCTCGCCCAGCCCGAGCTCAGGAGCGCCTTGTTCGAGAACGGCCCATCCAGTCGCACCCGGTTCAGGTACGGCCGCGCCTCGGCGTAGGCATCGGTCTCGATCAGAACCGAGCCGAGCACGAGGTTCGCCTTATCCCGGATGGCCAGTTCCTCGGGCATGCGGGCGTCGCGCTGACCGGCCTTTGCAAGTTGTTCGACAGCCGCGCTCCGCTGGCCGTTTTCCAGCAGGGCAATCCCGAGGTTGTAAGCGGCGAAACCGCCGAACCGCGGCGAGTTTTCGAGCGCTTCGAGAACCTCGATCGCGTCGGCGGGCCGCTTTTCGGCGAGATAGATGTTGGCGCGCAGAAACGTAATGTCGTCGCGAATACCTTCCGGGACCTTGCCGTCTATCCGCTCGAGTGCGGCCAGGGCGTCGCTTGCCTGACCCTTCTGAAAGTGGATTCGAGCCAGCCGGAATGCCGCATCGTTGCGCACCGTCTCGTCCACGGCGCCCTCCAGCACGGCGCGGATCGCGCGGCCGGCGCGGTGGTGCATGCGATAGCGAAGCTCGAAGTCGCCGAGCGAAAACTCGGCGTCGTCGATGTAGCGGTACAGCGTATCGAGCTCGCGCTCGTCAACGCCCCGATGCTGCCTGACCTCGGCATCCAGGCGCTCGAGCGCCTCGAAGTACTGGTCCTGGTGGGCATAATAGAGCGCCTCGCCGAAGTACCTGTCCGTCGGCGTGTTTTCACTCGAAACATCCGCACGGGACGGCGCCGCGGCTATACAAAGCAGCAGCAGAAAACCAGGGCAGATTGCGTGGAGGCGGTGCACGGGCTACCAGTCCCCGACTGCTATTCCCTTGTCGCCAAGCCCTGGGCCGGCAAGCGTTATACCGAGCGTCTTGGGTTCGACACCCTTCGCAAAACTGAAGGTGCCGCTTTGCTCGTAGTCGTTGCCGTTCTTGAGCTTGCCGAGGACCGACACGCTGAGTTCGTGTTGTCCGGTCGGGACGTTACCGGTGTAAACGCGCTGAACGCCGCCTTTTTCGAGCGCTTCGAGCTCCTTGAAACTGTAGATGTGATGCGCGGCCAGCTCACCGTTGATGTGAACCTGTATTGCGTCGAGCCGGAACGTGTCTTTTTCGGCCATCTCGACGAATACGGCAACCTGCGTACCCGACGGATACAGCAGCCGCTCCTCGAGGTTGTCGAGTTCCGAGGCAATGCCGAGTACGTCGGACTTGATCTCCTGCACCTGCTCGTCGAGGCTGCGGATATCGGCCTCGTCGGCACTGGCGGCGGGCAGCATTAGGAAGACGCAGAGTAACGGCGTCAGTTTCGCGACAATCCTTCGCATGCGCACACTCCGTATGGTTGACATAATCCGCTGTGCCCGACCGCTGGCCGGACTGTCGCGGACAGGCGACAGCGAGAGTGTTGAGCATTTCAGCGCCGCAAACTGTGACCTGCGCCTCAGTTGGGCTTAGCGGATCTCGGGATACCGATCGGAATAGAAAAGTCTGTACGGCTGGGAAATTCTTTGCCGTTGCGGCCACCCGGCCCGTCAGTCTTATGCAGGAGAGCGTGCCCGTGCATGTAACCAATCCCGGAAACGCGTCCTATAAGCCCATTTGGCAGCTTTAGGCTGAACCGGGGAATCGTTATGCCAGTTCTCAATACACTTTTCATATTTGCACTCTTTCTTTGCGCTGCCGCGTGCAACGCGGAACCTGAATCGCCAACGATTCCGAAACTCGAGGAAGTCGGCTCCAGGGGCTGGTTTACGACTGCCGCCCCGTTTGCGGAATTCGAGCCGGAGCATCCGTCGGTTGAGATCTGGACCCCGGACGCTGAAGGAAAGGCGCCGATCATGGTGTACGCGCACGGAGGCGCCGGCTTTCGTGAGGATGACCGGGCCCGGGTTTCGCTGTTTCGCCGGCACGGGTTTGCCACGATCTCTTTCGATTCCTACGAGATGAATGGATTTCACGACTGGAGGTTCGTTACGAGCAGGATTATCAACACGGGCAAACAGAACATGATTTGGGGCGTCTTCAAAGGCGCGGTCGAGTACGCCGCGGAAAGCGACCGCTGGGACAATCGAAACATCTTTCTATATGGCGCTTCGAACGGCGCCCGCGTGGCTCTACATGGGGCTTCTGAACTTGCTGGCCACCCCATTAAGGGTGTTATCGCCGAGGCCCCCGCCGCCAACGGCTACCCGGTCGGAGACATCGTCGTTCCGACGATTATCCCTTTCGGCAGCAAAGACAATTGGGCCGGCCGCTCCGCAACGGATTACATATGGACCAGGACGTATCCGTCGTCACCCGTGTCGCTGGAGCAATGGGTAACGTCGCTGCAGGAAAAGGGCCGCCCGATCGAGTTCATTTTTTACGAGAACGCAGGCCACTCGCTGCACGAAGGTCCGCTTCGAGAAGTCACTCGCGGTAGGGCCAACGGTATTTCGTTTACCGCGTACGAAGGGGCGGACGAGGAAGCGCTCGAGCAATACGAACGCGATGTGATTACGTTCGTGAAACGTAAGCTCGCGCCGGGAGAAGACGCGCGTTCGGGCAGCTCGGTACGCTAGAAGCGCACTGCCTGTCGGAGTCGGCATCGCCGCCGGAAGCACGAATCCGGGTCGGCTCAGGTCAGCCTCGCCGCTGCGGACCTTGCAAAGCGCCAGCACAGGTCAGCGGACGTGCTCTACGGCTACTTTCGCAATACCTGAGTTCGAATGACCAACGCCTTTGACGCGCTTGATACGCCAGCCCAGCTCAAGACCGTGTCGTTCCGCCTGTGTCATCGCCGTTTTGAAGAAGTACACGCCGCGGTTGTAGCGGTGTTCGCCCTGCTGCATGGCCTTTTCGGATCGGTTGAGACCCGAACTCGACATGTTGACGTCCCTGTCTCCCAGCAAGACAAGCAGCGGCTTCCTCAGGGCCCGCGCAAACGCCTCCTCGCTCACCTCCGCATTGCGCAGTCCGTACGGATAATCGACGGCCAAATCCGGGGTCGTGTACCAGCCCGCATTAGCCGCGATAAAGCGCTTGGCGCGCGCCTCCGGCTTGTAATACAGAAACCGGTGAACAAACTGCGCTCCGGCGGAGTGTCCGTACAGCGTGTATCCCGGCTGCTCGCTTTGCAGCGCGGCGACAACGTGGTCGAACAACGGTTCGATAGCGGAAAACGACCACTGCGGTTCCGGTATTGGAATGTAGCGGTCGCCGCGTTTGTTGGAGACGTTGCCGCGGTTGTAACCCCGCCTGCCGCTGAAGTGTTTCCTCGAGAACTCCGGCGCTACGACGACGATGCCCGCTTCTTCCGCGAATGGCGCCCATTCGAGCAGATAGCGGGCCGGATTGCGGCTGGCGCCGTGCATCATGAACAGGATGGGAGCGCGCGTGACGTCCGCAGCTGACGGCACGTAGACCCAGACCGGAATGGCCGGCCCCTGCCAGCCGTCGAACATGAAGCGGCTGACGTCGCCCGCGGCGAAGGGCGCCGCCTTGAAGGGTTTGTGATAGACGTATCGGTCATCGTCCGGGTTGCTGGGAACCCGGTAGTCGGCGTAGCGCGGTTCGCCTGCCGCCGGGGAAGGCGCTGCCGCCAGGAAAACAAGTGCGACAGCGAGTAACGCTGTTGTTTCACGTACAGACATTGGCGAATCCGCTCTGGGGCAGCTTGATCAATGAGCGAAAACTATAGACTGGGCGGTCAATCCGTCACAATTCCGAAACCGGCATTGCCGTCCCGTTTTCAGCAATGACCAGGGGACTAACGATTTGCATACTGCGTCGTCTGGTGGGCGATCCGGTCTGCAAGAGACATCGATGAGAGTCGGCCGGAATATCCAGGCGGCTTGAGAATAGGTGTTAGGCTTCGCCCGCTCGCTCTCCACGGCAGGTACCTGATCTACGCGCTGCCATTACACCGTTTCTGTCGAAGGCTCTTCGCTGCGATCAGACACGATCGTTGTCCAGGCCATATCACCCATGCAGTTCACGGTTGTATTGCCCATGTCCACCAGCCGGTAGACACCCGCAAGAATGCCTGCAAATTCGAGCGGCATCCCGAAGGACTGCAAATAGATAAAGGCTAGCACCAGGCCGCCCTGGGGTACTCCGCCCGAACCCTGTGACAACACGAGCCCGATAAGGAGCAACGCGACGACATCGGCTGTGGAAAACGTAAAGCCGATCGCTTGCGCCGTAAATAGCAGGATAACCGCCAAGGTGATGGACGTACCGTCCTTGTTGAGCTGCGTTCCAAGCGGCAGCGTAAAACTGTACACATTCTCGGGCAGCCTGAGCCGTTGCCGTGCAACCTCCATCGCCACGACCAGGCTTGCCAGGCTGCTGCAGGTCGCCGCGGTGGTTGCGTACAGCGGACCCGTCTGCCTGAGCCAGGTCGAAACGTTACGGCCCGTCGCCAGACGCAGGAACGCGAGATAAGCGCATACCATTAGCAGCTGCGCGAGCCAGACGGTGGCGAGAAACTTCGCCAACGGACCGAATATCGCGCCGCCGAATTCCCCTACGCTTGCCGCAACCAGCGCGGCAATGCCGAACGGAGAAAACTTGAGGATCAGCCCGACCAGCTGCTTCAACAAATTGGATAACAGAGCGAAGCCATTCTTGAGTTGCTCGCGTTGCGTTTCCGGCAGAAACAACACGGAGATCCCGAGAAATATGGCGATCACTACGACCTGCACGACATTGCCTTCGCCAAAGGCAGCGAGCATGTTCGACGGCACCATGTCGAGCAGGACCTGGGCGAGGCCCGGACTTTCCCCTATGGATGCATTGACCGGGTCGCTTAACTGCATCCCGCTGCCGGGTTGCAGCCGGCTTGCGACGACAACGCCGATAAGCAGCGCCACCAAGGTTGTCGTCAGGTAGTAAAACAGTGAACGGATGCCTAACCTTCCCAAAGCCCCCTTGTCCTTGATACCGCTGACACCTGCAATGAGGTTAAAGAAAATCAGCGGGATTGCCGCCATCAGCAGCAGGCGCATGAGCAAGTCGCCTGCCGGCCTGAGCACTGTGGCCTTGTCACCCAACACAAGACCAGTAATGACGCCTGCGATCATCCACACCAGTATTTTGGTGCTCAGCGACCATTCGCGATAACGCACAACCGGGATGGTTGATGTTCTGTATTTCATCCGCGAACGGGCTCTGCCTGACTCACCAACTCACTGAGTATTGCAGATATTCTCGAGCGGGAGTAACAAGAAAGGCGGCGGCCTGCGAAGGTGCAGACCACCGCCCCTATCGAGCGGTTGCACGGATGTGCCAGAAGCGATGTACTAGAAGCGCACACTCGCTCCGGCGTAGACATAGCGGCCAGTGATGTCATACAGGGCGTGTGAGTTTTCGCCAACGTCATTGTCGCCCGTCAGTCCGTACAGCACCGGGCCCTGATTGTTGCCGATGTTGTTTATGCCGGCATAGACCCTCGATTCGGCGCTGCCGAACAGACCCTGGGGGAGCTCGTAGCCCACCCGCAGATTGTGCGTTGCCTCACCGTCGAGAAACAGTGCAATCTTGTCGCCGCAGTTGTTGTTCTCACGGCAGGCGTTCAGCCGCGTGTTCTCCGGATCGTCGTTCAGCATTTCGCCGACGTAGCTGAGCCGGTAGCCGATACTCCAGCGATTGTGGTACCAGTTCGCGGAGAAGCGCGTGCGATATTCCGGCGATCCCAGAAGACCGGCCCTGTCCTGGATAAAGGTGTCGGTACTGCCCGGAATCGGGGCCTCTTCCTCCAGTTCGTCGAGCCTCGTCATCGTCAGTCCGAAATCCAGCGTGCCGGGCATGAAGTTCGGCTCCCAGGTGTAGCGGGCCGTAAGGTCGATACCGCTGGTCCTCAGTGCGTTGATGTTGAGAGACGTCTCGGTGACTTGCTGCAACTGGCCCGTCGTCACGTTGCGAATGGGGATTTGACAGGACGCGTTGTCGGCGAAATCGTTCGACGTGTAGCAGATCTGCAGAATGTCGTCCGCGTCGATTTCCGAAATCGCGCCGTCGATTTCGATGTCGTAGTAGTCGATCGCGAGAGTCAGGCCCTCCAGGAAACGGGGCGTGAATACGAGACCCACGGTAAACGTGTCGGCCGTTTCTTCGCTGAGCGCCTCGTTGCCGACGGTGGGTTGCTGAACCTGCAATCCTTCGTTGACGAACACGCCGTCATCGGCGATGACCTGCGCGACGATGGGATCCTGCCGGCAGGTATCGGCGAATACGCCCGTAGAAGTCGCCGTTACGTTATCGCAGGGATCATCGAGGCCGCTCTGGCTGCCTAGCCCGTTGCTGAACAACTCGATATTATTCGGCGCACGATTTGCTTCCGCGAACGAAGCACGCACCCGGACGTCCTCGATCGGCTGCCATGTGAAACCGTAGTTGTAACTGGTCACGCTGCCGACGGTCGAGTAGTCGCTGCTGCGCACCGCCGCCTCGATCGAGAGACTCTCAATGCCCGGGATGTCCGCCAGTAACGGCGCAACGACTTCCAGGAACACTTCGTTGACGTCCTGCTCCCCGTCCTGATTGACCTGCTGGGTCACGGTGCCGCCGCCCGAAGTGCTGATCGGATCCCAGCGGGTTTGGCTTTGCTCTTTACGGTACTCATAGCCTACCGCGGCACTTAGCGCGCCGGCCGGCAGATCGTACAGCTCACCGGTCGCCCAAAGTCCCGCCGTTGTCGTCCGGTTCTGCGCCCGCAGCTGGTCGCGCAGGATGATCCAGTCCGCCTGTGCCTGTGAGACTGAGCCGAGACCGAAGGGATTTAGCGGAACGCAGCCCGAGTCGCGCGCAAACTCGTCGGCACATTGCAAACCCAGGCCAGGATCGGCCGGGTCCACGTATTCGACATTGATCGCCGCCTGATAATTCGGAATCACGAGATCGCCGACCCGGCTTTGCGAGCGGCGCCACTCGCCGAATCCGACATAGCCTTCCCACTCCCAGGTTTCGCCGACGGCGCCGTTCAAACCGGTCCACAGACGAATCGTATCGTTGTCGGACTCCCTGAAACGATTACCGAGCTCGACCCAGCGGCGGCGCATGAACGCAGTGTCGCGGCCAAGCTCGAGCATATCGTCGAAAATTTCCTGCGGGACGAACGGATGCGGCGTCACGCCATCCGCCAGGAAAATAGGAAAGTCTGCCGCCAGGCGGCCCGAGTTGGCCGTGTCGGAGGCGCGTTCCGACTTGGTCGAGACGGATGAGTATTGCGCACTCGCAAAGTAGCGGACGTTCTCCGTCAGGTCGTAGTGCATCTTGCCCGCGACGAGGATTCGTTCCCGCGGAATCGATATCGTTTCCGGCCCGAGGAAGTTGAAACCGTCCTGGCTGGTGGAGAAGTCCGGCGTGAGTGCGCCCGTGCCGCCGTTGCCGAAAAACCAGTAGCTCGAGTCGTTGTCGGGATTGAGCGCGTCGCCCGCGTTGCCGCTGAACAGCCCGCCGGGAACATTCGAGCTGAAGCTCGGCTCCAGATCGTCGGGCTGATCGTTGGTGTTGGTATTGGCCTCCAGCGCGACGCTCGCCAACGACCGCTGACTTTCACGAATCGCACGCTCGTCGTCCCACTCGACCGAGAAAATGATGTTGCCGCGATCGTCGTCGAAGTTGGCGCCCGCCGCGACGGAAAAGCCGATCTCCTCGTTGCCACCGTCGGTGGAGTCGCCAATGCGCGTTTCGAACTGAAAACCGTCGAAGTCGTCTTTCATGATGATGTTGACGACACCCGTTACCGCATCGGAACCGTACACGGCCGATGCACCGCCCGTGATGACCTCGATGCGCTCGATGAATGCATCGGGAACGGTATCCAGACTGATGGTGCTGCCGGTTGAAGTATTGCCGACGGTCCGTCGTCCGTCGATCAAAGTAAGCGTGCGTTCGGAGCCGAGGTTTCGCAGCGATATCGTCGATTGACCGCTGCCCTGAGTGCTCGACTGGCTTGTTTCACTCGTAACGTCGGGTGTAATCGCCGGTAGCTCGGCGAGCGCTTCGCTCAGCTCGTTGACACCGGAGATTTCCAGATCCCGGCTGGACAGAGTCTGCGCGGGAGTGGGGAAATCGAACTCCGCGGAGCGTCTGATGCGTGAGCCCGTTACGGTAATCTCTTCCAAAGGTCCTTCGACCTCCGACTGCTGTGCAAGTACGGGTGATTGAGCCGACAGGGCTATCGCACTCGCTATGAATGTGTGCCCCAAGATGCTCAACCACTGTGAGCGCGTACGTTTGGTAACCATGTTCTGGCCTCCCCCGGGTTTTCTATTTGTCTTGCGCCGCGAAACTATCGCCAGCGATTCAGCCTCTGCTGAGGATGCCGTATTTTCTTGACACCTGTCAATTTTTTATTGACAAGTGTCAATATCTGCAACTCACACGATTGCCGTTTCGGCAAATGCCCTGAACCGTTTTACGCCTTCGCGAAGCTCATCCCAGGATCGAACGCAGGTAACCCGCACATAGCCGTCGCTGTTTTCGCCAAAAGCCCTGCCGGGCACGGCGGCGACGCTGTGTTCCTCGATCAATCGGGTGCAGAAATCCGTCGAGTCCAATCCGGTCTGCCGAATGTCGATCCAGGCGTAGAAACCGCCTTCCGGCATGGAGACATCAAGCAGATGATGCCCGTTGAGCTGGTCCGTGACGTACCGGCATCTCGCCTCCCAGTCGTTCCAGAGATCGCGCATGGAGGCGATGACATCCGGCTGCAGGGCTTTTGCCGCGCCGATCTGTCCGAAGGAACTCGCGCAGGTCATCAGGTGCTGCTGCACCTTGGTCATGGCGCGAATGTACTTGGGCGACGCGTAGGCGTAGCCGATCCGCCACCCGCCCATGCTGTAGGTCTTGGTCATTCCCATTAGCCCGATCGCCCGTGACTCCATACCGTCGAGTGCGTAAATCGGTTGATGCCGCCGGCCGCCCCAGGTTACGGCTTCGTAGATTTCGTCGGCAATTACCGTCAGGTCGTGCCGGATTGCCACGGTCGCGATCGCCTGCAGGTCGCTTGCGGTGTGTACCGTGCCCGCCGGATTGTTCGGGCTGCACAGCAGGATGGCCTTGGTCCGGTCGCTGACTGCGGCTTCAAGATCATCTTCGCTCCAGCAGAACCGGTTCCCGGGCCGCGACGGAACGACGACGGGAATCCCGCCAAATAACTGGATCGTCGGGCCGTAACTGACAAAGCAGGGATCGTCGATGATGACCTCGTCCCCCGCGTCGAGCACGGATAACAAAGACAACACCAGGCCCTGCTTGCAGCCCAGCGTCGCAATCACGTTCTCGCGGGCGTCGACGTTTAGCCCGTTTACATTGCGTAGCTTCGCCGCGGCCGCCTCGAGGTATTCCGGCAGACCCCTCGCCGGGGTTTGATGCGTTCGGCCCGACTGCATTGCACTTATCGCAGCCCGATTGATCGTGTCGGGCGAGTGCTCGGCAGCGCGTCCCGCCGAGAAATCGATGACCGTTTCACCCGCCTCGCGCATGCTGGCCGCAAGGTCCGCGATAGCAACCGTGGCCGACTCGGGAATTTTCGAGTTTCGAGAGGAAATCACGTTGTTTCTCCCTCACTGTCGCCGCTGCTCGTGCGGCGTTCTTCGAGATCGGAAAGAATGGTCGTCCACACGAGATCGCCCATGCAGTTGACCGTCGTGCCGCCCATGTCGATCAGTCGATAGATGCCGGCCACGATGCCGGCAATCTCCAGCGGTAAATTGAACGACTCGACGAAGATCAGTGCGATGACCAGCCCGCCGCCCGGAATTCCTCCGGAACCCTCCGAAAGAATCAGTCCGATCAGTACGATCGCGAACTGCTCGGCCAGGCTGAATTCGACTCCCGCGGCCTGCGCCGTGAACAGCAATACGGTCGTCAGCATGATCGCCGTACCGTCCTTGTTGAGCTGAGCGCCCAGCGGCAGCGTAAAGCTGTATATCCGCTCGGGTATGCGCAGTCTGTTTTGCGCGACATTCATGGAGACGACGAGGCTCGCGAGGCTGCTGCAGGTTGCAGCGGTCGTTGCGTACAGCGGCGCCGTCAGCTTCAGCCAGCCAAACGGCGAGCGGCGTGTCATCACGAACAGCACGATCATGTACACGGTCATCATGATCAGATGCGCCAGCCACACGCTGCCGATGAATTTCGCGAGCGGTCCGAAGATCGCGTTACCGTATTCGCCAACGGTCGCGGCGGCCAGGGCGCCGACGCCGAACGGCGCAAAATACAGCACCAGGCGGACGAGTTCGCGCAGCAGCATGGCCACGGTGACAAAGCCGGTCTTCAGTTTTTCTTTCGAGTCCTCCGGGAGCAGCAGCGTGGCGATACCAATGAATATGGCGAAGACCACGACCTGCGCGACGTTGCCGGAGCTGAATGCACGAAAAACGTTTTCCGGAAACAGGTCGATGATGACGTTGGTTACGCTCGGGACATCGCCGAAAGCCTTGTCGACGGGCTCGCTCAGCTGCATTCCCTCGCCGGGCTTCAGCCAGTGCGCCAGGCCGAGCCCCAGGGTCAGCGCGACCGACGTTGTCCCGACGTAGTAGATGACGGTCCGCAGCCCGAGCCGACCGAGGATACGAATGTCCGACAGGCTGGTAATTCCGGCAACGAGATTGAAGAACACCAGCGGTATGGCGGCCATCAGCAGCAGTTTGATAAACAGATCGCCAACCGGCCGAACGACGACGGCGTCCTCGCCGGCGACAATACCGACGACGATGCCAATGCCGAGCCAGACCAGAATCTTTACGCCGAGCGAAAGACTCTTGTAGTAGCTGATGAACCCTTTCGAAGGCGCCGCGGAGGTCACGGAGTCTAACTCAGTCTGCCTGCAGTATTTCGAGTGCACGCTTCAGCAAAATGCTGTCGTACTTCGAGAAATTTTCGTGAGTCAGGGGAATCGGCTCGCCGATCGGCAACGGATCGCCCTCTACGATCCGGCCATTGGGCGAAATGGTGTGGCCGATGTTCCACATGAAGCCGATCGCCGGTTTGCCCGTCGTGGGGAAGACAACTTCTTCGTACCACTCCCAGGTATTGCTATAGCCGCCGGTCTCCATGCCGATGGTTGGGCACAGGGCATTGTCTGTGACGATGGCGTAAAACTGGTCGAGATGCGAGCCGCCGTTGGGCCCGAATATGCAAACCATGTTGCCTCGGAAATGAACGTCCGCCGGTTGAATAACGCCGTCGGAGTCCTTCGGTGCGTGCGCCAGTTTGAAGGGCACGTTGTTCGTATATTCTTCGCCGTTGTCGTAGGCGGCCTGCACATCGGTCGATAGCCAGTCGATCAGCCAGCTACCGTCGTCGATGGTTTCCTTGCCGCCTTTATCGAGCGGGTCCTGCCGCGCCTCGAAAGCTTCGACACGAGTACTGATGAATTCCGGAATCACGTCGCTGATGCGGAGGTTTCCAAAGGTCGTCTTGAACGGCTTCGGACTAAGACGCTGAATGGCGTAGGCACCGAGACTGCCGCCGCCGCTGCGGGTCGCGTTGAACACTATGTCGTGATCCAGCAGCTCATTCGCCGCCGCGAATTCCATGAGCCAGTCCATGTCCTCGACGAGCTTCGCATGAAATCGGTGCCAGTCCAGGACGATGACTGTGGAATCGCCGTCGGGCAGATAGAGATCGAAGGTGGGCCGGCTCGCCTCAAGGCTAAACCCGGGAAACGGATTGACGCCGTCGCCCTGCCACTCGATGGAATCCCGCTCGACGTAAGGAAGGTTTACGCTCCGCGTGTTACCGGATATCGTAACGACCTCCAGATCGAGAGTCTCGCGATAGTATTCCGGCGGCAGCAAGCCCGTCCGCGAGGCGAGTACCTGCGACGTTTTCTTGCGAAATCCCAGTTCCGTCGAATACCGCATGTACGGACGCCACTGCTCCAGACGCTCGGCCGGGCTGACGCCGTTGATGCTGACGACCAGATCGCCAGGCAGCAACCCGCCCGTAAGCGCAGCATTCGTCGCAAGGTCGGCAACGAACATCACGATGCCGTCCCTGCGGGCGTAGTCGAGCTCGATACGCACGCCCGCAACGGGCGCCGGCGGCGTGTCTTCGCCCGGATAGTATTGAGGCGCGGTCAAACCACCGGCGATTTCCCAGACCGAAAGATGGCGGTCTCGCCGTGCATTGCTCAAGCGCGCCAACGCATAGAACAGGTCCTCCTCCGTTGCGGCATTGACAACGTCAGGCTCCATTGCCCGCATGGCCGCTTCGACATTCAGACCAAGCGCTCTATTTTTTTCGGGGGAGAATGCCTCCCGCTCCAGCGTTTTCCGAAGCAGGTAGTCGAACAGGGCTTGCCGGTCCGCAGCGCTCGCGATTTGCTGATCGGCTGGCCGATCCATTGGCCGATCGACCGGTTGAGACTCGCTGCAGCCTTGCAGCGTCATTGCCATGGCTACCGCGATTGTGGCCAGCATTCGCCTGCTGCCGGGTCTGATAATCGTCACGCTTTTCCCCCACATACGACTTTTTTTGTTATCGTTTCGCCCTAAGGCAATAATTTGACAGGTGTCGACTTTAGGGTGTCGGCGACGCTCTGTCAATTTGGGTGCCGAAAGAGGTTCCTCGCCCAATGAAAACGAAACCAGCGCAACAGCGGAGTATCGAGAAGGTCGCCGACATTCTCGCGGCGACCGAAGAGTTGATTAACGAAATGCCGCTGGACGACATTACGTCCACGATGATTGCCAAGCGCGCCGACGTCACCCGGACGTCGCTCTATCATTTTTTCCCGTCGAAATTCGACATCTTCGATGCGCTGTCGTCGCAATACCGCGAAGAGCTCAGAAAGAAAGTCATCAACTATTTCGACCCGGACAAGCACAGCGACTACCGGGTTGCCTGGGACGGTATCTCCGGCGTGTTCTCGCGGTTTTTCAACCGCAACCCGACAGCCAGCATTCTTTTGCTCGGCCGCAAGGCGAGCCGCCAGATTCGCTATACGGATGAAGCCGGCGCCTCGACCTTTGCGACCGAGTTGAGCCGCTTGATGAAGGAACATACGGACCTGCAGGCCTATGCGGCCGAGCTGGATAAATCCGGCGACCTGTTTCAAATAGTGCTCGAGCTGATGACGGCAACGTTCGCATACGGCGTGCGCCGCGAAGGCCGTATCAGCAAGAAAACGCGAGAAGAGGCGAAGACCGCAACGCTCGCCTACATCAACTCCTGCCTGGAGTCCGAAGCGACCTAGCGGGGCATCGACGCACCCTGGTCCCGCTCCGCGGGGGCTTCCGCTGTCGCCTCCGCCTCGATCCTGAACTCTTCAGCGGCCAGTGTATTGTACGGCTCTATCTCGTTGTCCTTGAGAGCTTCGAACCGGGATACGAGCTGGGACGCCATGCTCTCGAACTCCGTTTTCAGCGCATATTGCACCGCCGTTGGCCGGGAGTGAGACCGGGCGACGAAGTTGGCGAGACGATAGAGTTTGTCGTTGGCGCGGACCGGATTTGCGTGCAGGTCCTTTCGATATCTTGCCTTCGGCTGAACCATGTGTTGCTCGATGAGCCGCAGCTCTTCGAGAATGCGCCGGGCTTCCGGCGGCGCGGCGCTCATCCCGTCCACGCTGTTCGCCAGCGCGCGAACTTCGATCACCGCTCGGTTGAGTTCGTCGATCGAGTCTCTCAGCTCGGACAAGAATCTGAACTGCTCTTCGAGGTCGCGCTGACTTGCCGCGACGTTTGGATCGGGCCGTATCTCGAACGGCGCTTCGAACGTCGCGCCGTCGACCAGCATCCGAACCTGGAACCGGCCGGGCACCGCGACGGGGCTGACATCGGTATCGCCGCGCGTCACGACACCCGGCACAACGGCCGCGTTCGGGTAGCGCAGATCCCATTCGAAGGCATTGAATCCCGCATCGGCACACGGCCCGTTCTCATCGTCTCCCGGATGCATGAAGGTGGCGATAGACCGGCCTCTTGCGTCCGCAACTTCGAGTTCGAGCGCGGTGGCGGGCTGCGGCAGCCAGTACTGTATGAGCACGCCTTGTGCCGGGTTCCCATCCTCCGCCCAGTCGCCGTCGCGCCTTACGGTAGGCGCCGGGGTGAACAGAGCAGGTGCGCTCCAGTCGCTCGCGGACACCAGTTGACGAACCGTGCCGAGATGATCGAATGCCCAAAAACCCCGGCCGTGGGTGGCGGCAACCAGACTTTCGCCTTCGACTTTCATATCGTAAATCGGCGTCGCCGGAAAGCCGTTGTCCGGCCTGCGCCACGTATTGCCGCTATCGAGGGAAAGATACATGCCGGATTCTCCGCCGGCATAGAGAATGCCTGGCTCCTCCGGGTCTTCCCGAACGACACGCAGTATTTCGAATTCGTCGATCCCCGTCGTGATTTTCTGCCAGGTCTCGCCAAAATCATCGGTACGAAACATGAACGGCCGATAGTCGTCGAGCTTGTAGGCCGACGCCGTGAAGTAGGCGACGGCCTGATCGTGAGACGATGCCTCGATTCGCGTCACCATTGCATAGTCGGGAAGCCCCGGCGGGGTCACGTTGCTCCAGGATTGGCCGCCGTCCCGGCTTACGTGAACGACGCCGTCATCGGACCCGGTCCAGATTGTCTTGCGGGACAAGGGCGATTCCGCAATCGTGTAAAGCGTCGAGAACCAGTGATCCCCATTGCTGTCTCGCGTCAGCGGTCCCCAGTAGCGATCGTTGCCTGAGGTATCCACGCCGGGTTCCGGCGTAATCTCCAGCTTGTCCGGGTCCGCGCGGGTAAGATCCGGGCCGAGTATCTCCCACGTGTCGCCGTTATCCCGCGAGCGATGCAGATATTGAGAGCCGGCGTACACGGTACGGCGATCGTGAATCGACGTTACGACGGGAAACGTCCAGTTGAAGCGGTACTTGATATCGCGCGTGCCGATACCGTAGTTGGTCTCGTCGCGCGGGCCGACGTACTTGACCGCATCCGTGCGGCGATCGTAGCGCAACAGCCAGTGATGATCCGATATGTAGAGTACGTTCGGGTCGTCGTGCGAGACGGCAACGTGACCCGCTTCCGAATAGCCCGTATCGAAATAGCCGCGCGGGTCCGCTTCGCGCGCGAGGCTCGGCACAATCAAGGTACTCCAGTCCTGCTGCGAGCCATAGAGGTTGTAAGGTTCCTGCTCGTCCAGCGTCAGCGTATAAAACTGTCCGGTCGGCTGGTTGTACAGCGTCGACCAGCTCTTGCCGCCGTTGAACGTGATCTGCGCGCCGCCGTCGGAGCCGTCGATGATTCGCTGATTGTCTTCGGGATCGATCCAGAACGCGTGATGGTCGGCATGACCTGACGGGATGATCTCGAACGTCTCGCCGCCGTCGCGCGATACCAGAATGTTCCAGTTCATGACGTAGACCACGTCTTCGTCGGCAGGGTCTGCAAGCAGTTTCTGGAAGTAGTAGGTTCGCCCGGTCAGTTCGGCATGGTTGCTGATTTTTCGCCAGTTGTCGCCAAAGTCGTCGCTGCGGTACAAACCCCGCCCGCCTTCCGCCGACATGAGCGCCCAGATCCGGTTGGGTTGGCTTTGCGAGATAGAGACGTCCATGCGCTCCTTGAGACCCTGCGGCAGCCCTGCATGCGCGGAGATATCCTCCCAGGTCGCGCCGCCGTCCTTCGTCCTGTGGAGCGAGGAACCGGGTCCCGCGCTGCGTATGCCCCAGGGAAACCTTCTGACGTCCCACATACCGGCAATCAGTCGATCGGGGTTGGACTCGTCCAGCGCCAGACCGACGGCGCCCGTGTTCTCATCCACGAACAACACGCGCTGCCAGCTCTCTCCGCCGTCAGTGGTCTTGAACACGCCGCGCTCCCCGTTCGGCCCGGCAAAGTGTCCAAGGGCCGCAACGTAAACGATGTCGGGATCGGTCGGATGGACGAGCAGCTCCGCGATCTGCCGCGTGTCGGTCAGACCGACGTTGGCCCAGGTCTTGCCGCCATCCGTGGACTTGTAGACGCCGTCGCCGTGCGACACGTCGCCGCGCAGTGCTTGTTCACCCGTACCGACATAGATGACCTCGGGGTGCGAATCGGAGATATCCATTGCGCCGATCGAACCCACGGCGAAATGACCGTCGGAAACGTTTTGCCAGCTAAGACCTCCGTCATCGGTTTTCCATACGCCGCCGCCGGTATAGCCCGCAAAAAACGTGTTCTTGTCGGTGGGGTGTCCCGCCACCGCGTTGACCCGCCCGCCGCGCCAGGGACCGACGAGTCGCCACTCGAGTGCATCGATCACGGTATCCACGCTCGATCTGGCTGCCTGCATCGGCAGGAACGTCAGAGTAAGCAGCAGAGCCAGGCCAACCGGCCCGAGTGCGCGTTGGTGTTCAGGGCATCCAAACATATGAGCGTACCTGCAAGGAAAAAGTCGACACGTGTCGACTTTAGGTGCGCCCGCCAGCCGTGTCAATCGACAAGCATAGTTTTGCCAGGGGTGCTGCCTGACGTCGAACGCCGATTGCCACGTGGAGAAGTCGTCCCGGACACTCCAGTCGACACTCCTGCGGGCCCGCGCTACGATCTCCCCGTGTCGACTTTCCGCGCAAGCACTGTACTGGGCGCTGCAGCCGTCGCGTTGGTGTTGCTGCCCGCTCTCGTCTTCGTAGCGTCGGGACTGTATCGGGAGATGAGCCTGCCGGATAGTCTCGGTGCCCTGGCGGCACAATATGTCGCCGGCCGCGGCAACCTTGTGCTGGTCACCTTGCTCGGACTTCTGCCCTTGTTGTTGATCGCGGGTTGCGTCGGCTTGCGCCGGTGGCTGCGAAAGACGTGGAACGGCGCGGCAATTTACGCACTCGGCGCGACCGTTCCCGTAGTGTTCGTCATTGCCTTTTCGCATATAGAATACTGGCCCAGGTTTCTTCCGGCGCGGGCGTCACCCGGGTTTCCGCACGGTCTCGAGCTCGTCATCGGCCCGCTGATCTTCGCACCTGGGGGTGCCGCGGTGGGCTTTTCTCTGGTCTGGATCGCCCGGAGATTCCCGGGATGAGGGCGCAAGCCTTGCTTGTACTTGCCTTGCTGGCAGCTCCCGGCCTGACGCTCGCCTGCCGCTGCGAGCAACGGCCGCTGGCCGAGTATTTCAGCACCGCTGACGTGGTGGTCATGGCGCGTCTTGTCGATGTTGCGGAACAGTCCGGGCAGCGGGAACTGACCTTCGAGCTTCTGGCCAACCCATACAAGGGCCGGGCCTCGAAGCAAGCGCCGTTTCGAGCAGTAACGGCAACGAACAGCGCCGAATGCGGCGTGCAAACCGACATTGGTGCCATCTATGTCGTATTCGGAAACGAAGACCGGACGAGGCCGGGTTCGCCGGCGGTAAATACCTGCAGCGGCACGCGAGTGCACCTCTCCAGCCGGCTCGAACAACCTATGGGCTTCGTCGATGTCCCGGCGCGGTTTGTCGCTGCGCAGCTCAACGCGTTGTTTGGCCTGGACGTGCTCGGTGACGTTGCACGGCATGCACCCCGTCCTGACGACAGAGCAAACGAATCGCTGATCGGACTGCTGGACCTGAAAGCGCTTGCGCACGGCGGCTCGACGCGTGCCTATGCAACGCCGGAGAAGGATGCCCGGGTCGTCGGCGAAATCCACACTTATGACGATGTTGTCTCGAGGGAGATTGGCTATGAGATCGATGCAGCCGTCGTGTATTCAGCCATTCCCGGCTGGTTTCGGGTCAAGGCAGAGGAGGAGGGCTTCGGCTGGATTTCCGCCGACGATGCCGGCACCTGGTTCGCCTATGAGGGTTTGCCGCTGCGGCGGCTCGCCTACCTGACGGAACAATGGAGCGGCCTCGTCTGGCCGTCCGCCGGCGCCGGTCTGCCTGTGCGGGCGGACGGCGCAAGCGCCGAACGGCCGCGAGAGCAAGCCGTGAACATCCTCGAGAACACCACAATCGGCGGCATGCCGTGGTTTCGCGTCGAGATACTGGAAGACGGACGCTGTTCGGGCGGGACACCCAAGGTACGCGTGGCCGGCTGGGTGCCCGGCTACGGCCGGAGCGGCAAGCCGAATGCGTGGTATTACTCCCGGGGATGCTGAGGGAAACGTCGCACGGATCAAAACCTGGCCGGTGAGAAAGCATCCACGGCAATGTGCGTCGCTCGCTCGCACACGAGCTCCGCTATCAACCTGCCGGTGGCCGGCGCCAGGGTCAGGCCCAGCATGTTATGACCCGTTGCCAGCAAGCCGTTGCCGAGGCGCGGAACCCGCCCGATAATCGGCAGGCTGTCCCAGGTCATCGGCCGCCAGCCGTACCAGGTTTCCTCGATCCCACCGTCGACGGGCGTCTTCAGGTAAGGCCGCGCGGAATCCTTGAGCTGCGTGATCCGCCGCTCGGGAATGCTCGAATCGAAACCGACAAATTCCATCATCGAGCCAATCCGGTAGCTCTCGTCGAACGGCGTGACGCCGACCCGGTGCTCGGGAAACAGCATTGGGTGTGCCGGACAGCAATCCGGCTTGCGTATGGTCAGGGAATAGCCCTTGCCGGGCTCTACCGGTATCCTGCAGTCGAGCTCGGCCGCCAGCTCGGACGACCATGCACCCGCGGCAAATACGTAGTAATCGGCGGTCAGCTCTCCCTTCACGGTTTGCAACGCCTCAATGCGGCCGGCCGATTTGGACACGCGTTCGAGGCGGCAGTTCTCGATAAATTCGACGCCCGAGTTCGTCAGCTCCGAGCGCCATTCCCGAATGAGCCTGTCGGAACGCACGGACGCATCGCCGTCGTAGAAATACGCGCCCGCGAGGCCATCCTTGAGTGCGGCGTCGAACTCCGGTAATTCATCGCCTTCGATGCGACGGGCCGCAAGCCCGTAAGTATTCGTCAGCAATGCGTCCGTTCGCTCGAATCCGGCAAAACCGGCGTCGGTCTCGAACACGTACAGCAATCCGTGTTCCTTCCACTCACCCGCGAGCGCGGTCGAGTCGAACAGTTTCTTATACTCCGCCATGGACGATTCGAGTAAGGGCTGCAGGCGGTGGCCGGCCTCGAGCATCCTGTCGTGAGTGCAGCGCCGCGCAAACTCGAACAGCCAGCGGTAGATATCGAGCCTCAGCTGAGGTTTTATCCTGAATGCGGACTCCGGACGAAACAGGGACCGGATGCCGTCGAGCCACGCTCCGGGTTCGGTGAGCGGCAGCACGTGGCTGGGGCAGACATAACCGCAATTGCCATGCGAACAACCCTGCCCAATACCGGAGCGGTCGATTACGGTGACCGCGAACCCGGCGCTCGTAAGGTAGTGCGCACAGGCAAGGCCAACGATCCCGCCGCCGGTTACGACGACGCTACCTGTCCCTGATGTCATTTCCCTAATGTCACTTCCCTGGCGCCACCTTTAAGTGATTCCGTCCACGAACGGGTCGCCCGCCTGACGAACCAGCGTACTCTCGGCGCAAATATAGGCTCTCCCGGAAACGCTGGGAATGATCTCGCCCTCCGAGTTCCTGCGGTAGCTCGCGACAAAGCGGCTGCCGATGACGCTTTCCTGCACCCAGCGCTCACCCGCGGCCAGCTCGCCGCTTTCGGCCAGGCATGCGAGCTTGGCGCTAGTGCCGGTTCCGCACGGGGACCGGTCGTAAGTATTACCCGGACAGAGCACAAAGTTTCGGCTGTGCGCATCGCCAGCTGCGGGCGGACCAAAAAACTCGATGTGGTCGATCTCCGCGCCGTCTGCGCCCGTGACCCCAGCGGTCGCCAGTGCCTTCTTGATGCTTAGCGCGGCACGGGTCAGGTCGGGCTCGTTGTCCAGGGTAAGCTTGCACGGAGCGCCGTCGACGAGGAAGAACCAGTTACCGCCCCATGCGACGTCTCCGTGCACTTCGCCAAGTTCCGGCACTTCGAGTGCAAGGTCGCGCCGGTAACAGTAGCTGGCTACGTTCTCGACCGTCGCCTCGTTGGCCGCGGTGAGCGTCACGCCGACGACGCCAACCGGCGTTTCGATCCTGATATCGCCGGATTTTACCCGGCCAAGGTAAGCCAGCGTGACGGCAACGCCGATTGCGCCGTGGCCGCACATCCCGAGGTAGCCCGCGTTGTTGAAGAAGATGACGCCCGTCGCGCAATCGTCATCCAGAGGGGCGCACAACAGCGCGCCAACCATTGCCTCCGAACCGCGCGGCTCGAGAATCACGCTGCGCCTGAAGCCGTCGTGGTGCTCGGCGAATCGGTCGAGACGTTCCTCCAGCGAACCCGAACCCAGATCCGGCCCGCCGTCGAGCACCACGCGCGTGGGCTCGCCCTCCGTGTGGGAATCGATGACGCGGATTCCGCTCAACGCTCTAATCGTCCCTGCCGGGCCAGGAGGCCCACCAGTTTCGGAACCGCCGCCATTCTGTTTCCAAGAACGCCTGCTGTGTAGCACTCAGCCGGTCGGAGGCGTTCAGGTGATGGCGATACTCACTCCCGCCCTCCAGGACCATCAGGTGTTTGTAGTACAGCACGAGATCCGCGCCTTCGTCGAACGACGATAGTACGGCCAGCGCCTCGTCGAGTTCCTTCGCGAGACGCAGCGATTCGGGATGCCCGTCAGCGGCTCGCTCGCAGAGGGCCACGAGACGGAGCACTTCTTTCGGCAGCGCGTTGCCCACTCCCGTGATTGCGCCGCGCGCGCCGCAGTTGACGAAACCGTGCACGACCTGAGTGTCCACACCAACCATTAGGCTAAGCTCCGGATCGCCGCTGGTGATGTGCTCGGCCGCATAGCTAAGCGATGCCGCGCCGCCGAACTCCTTGAAACCGACCAGGTTCGAGTGCTCGCGGCGCAGGTCGAAGAACAACTCCGCGCGGGTTTCGAAACCGTAGTAGGGACTGTTGTAGATGACCGCCGGGACGTCCGGCGCGGCCGCGAGAATACCGGCGAAGTGCGCTCGCTGGGCCGCCGGCGACGTGCCGCGCGACAACACGCGCGGTATGACCATGAGGCCGTCCGCGCCTGCCTCACTGGCGTGCCTTGCCAGAGCGGCCGCGCGCGCCGGGTTCTGCGCGCCGGTGCCTACAACGGTGGGAACGCCGGCGGCAATGAGACGCTCGACACCCTGCATACGCTGGCGGTCGTCGAGCAACGGCCAGTCGCCCATGG
This sequence comes from Pseudomonadota bacterium, assembly GCA_039819385.1. GTDB lineage: Bacteria > Pseudomonadota > Gammaproteobacteria > Steroidobacterales > Woeseiaceae > UBA1847. Next base: position 100,499 of record JBCBSC010000006.1, read on the forward strand.
ACCCGCAATACACGACCGCGCGCATGCCGGCCTCGCATAATTCCCTGCCCTTTTGCGCAAGGGCAGTAAAATTGGGCTCACCCTGCGCACTGCAGGGTGTCATTAGTGCGGGTATGCAACCGGTAAAAACGGTCTTGTCGCCTGGCATATCAATACCCTGTTGGGATTTTTGTAGAATACGACTGCTTGCTAGGCTCGTATCTCATTAATTCTAAAATAGTTCATCTTGGCAGCGATGCAACCCATAGCTCGATTTTTTGCACAGCAGGCGAACGACGGGGCGAACGCCGTCGGAGTTCAGGACGTGGGGCGGGCAGGGACAGGGCGTTGCTCTACGGCTACTCGGCGTACAGCTCGGGTTCGACCAGCATTATCAAGACGCCAAACAGTACCAGTAGCCAGAGCAGCGCGCCGAACACCATCCAGATCCAGTTCACCGGAGTCAGGCGGGAGTTGGTCCGCGCTTCGAGATCGTCGGATGCGAGATTAACGGCGCGCTGCGCCTTCAGCATTAACAACGGCACGATGGGCACGAGCGCGACACTGATCAGATCCGTTGCCGGACTGCCGATACTTTCCCAGGCCAGGCGGTCGAGCACGTTCGACAGAATTGTCAGCACTACAACGATCGTGGCAAGAGCTGAGGGCTGCCAGTCGAAACTTTTGCCCTCCGACTCGATCCTCTCGTTTACTCGCGAAAATAGCGAGTGCGTGAAGAAGATATAGAAAATGCCCCGCATTGGCGGCCACATACTCTCACCGGTGCGTTGCTTGACTGTCCGCCAGTTTCGATAGAACCAGTAGATGATGTACAGGTTCATCGTCAGTAAGGACAGCAGGAAGAACTTGATGGGTGCGACTACATAGTAGGCAGTGTCCGGGCCGGCGGGAACATCGACGTTCGACTCGGGAGGCGCATAAATAGTGTTTTCCACGTCGCTTCCATCAGCAGATTCGGAGCCTGTAGCTTAGTAAAAACCGGCACGGAAAGACGCGACTTCTGTCACGGGAATAATCGTACGACAGAAACAAGAATCACTCGCAAATGAGCATCAACGTATTGAAGCGCGACACCGCGCTCGCCGTTTCCGGCGAGCGCCTCGTCACATGTTTTTCCGCCGACATCAATAGGCGATGGGAGGTCCAACAAAATCGTTCGTGCCGTTCAGCATCATCGGCGCGTTGCCGTCGGGCGTGCCCACCCAGATATCCCGGAAGTCGGAAACGAGGAAGTCGTCGAAGCGTACGTAGTAGACAAGTCGTGTGGAGTCCTCCGACCAGCGGACATCGCTCCGCACGCCCTCATCGTCTCCAAGATCGGCATTGATACGGTTGCCGGCGGTACCGTCGGCCGTGCTGACATACAGCTCCAACTGGTTCGTGGCTCCCGTCTGAGAGAAATAGGCGACATTCCGGCTGTCCAGCGACCAGACAACCGGCAGCAACGTCCGGTCGTCCGGCAGGACGGCCATGCTGATGTTGGTCAGACTGCTGCCGTCGGCATTGACGACATAGGTGTACCAGAGGCCGGTAGTGTCGAGTTCGGCGACGAATGCCAATTGTGTGCCGTCGGGCGACCAGCGGACGCCGTTGGCAAACTGCCCGTCCACGAGATCGGGATGCAGCTTGACCGTGCCGCTGCCGTCGACGTTGGTGACGTAGGATTCGGTGACGTTGGGGGTATCCAGAGCCAGCGAGTAGGCAATCTGGCTGCCGTCGGGCGACCATTGCACGTTGAGTCTGAAGGTCGGAAAACTGCCCCCGGTGTTCAGACGCCGATTGCCTGCGCCACTAATGTCGCTCGCAAACAGATCGAACGCGGCCGAGAGCTGTTGAGCGACGTAGATGAGGGTGCTGCCGTCCGGCGAGAAGCCGAAGGGACCGACATCGCCGTCGGCAATGAGGTTCGGGTTGATGCGGGTCAGCGAGGAACCGTCCGGGAACACGGTGTAGAGCTGGGTGATGCCGGCGCCGTCATGGCTCGAACGAAACGCAACCCGGCTGCTGTCCAGTGTCCACGCATAGTCGGTTTCCATGCGCTCGCTATTGAGAAAATCCAGTGCCGGCGTGATTCGCGTGCTGTTCGGCGCGGGATCCTGAGTGTCATAGATATTGATACCGACCAGGGTATAGAAAGGGTCCAGGATGTAGACGCTTTGCGCGAGGTAGCGACTGTCCGGCGACCACTTTGCGTCGGGCAGGCCAACCGAAGGCGGCGAGCCGACGGAACCGTTGACCTTGCGATTGTTGCTGCCGTCGCGGTCGGCGACGAAGACTTCGTCGATCGAGAATCCGCGTGGCGCTCGTCCCAGCGGGTTGGCAATGTACGCGATTTTGGAACTGTCGGGCGACCAGATCAGCCGCGTCGCCCCAGTATTGGCGGGAAATCCGCTCGAGACTCGGACCGAAGTGCCACCCGCGGCCGGGACGACGTAAACGTCGGCTATGCCGTCCGTGTCGCCGTCCGCGACGTAGGCAACGGTTTGCTTGTCCGGCGACAGCGCAAATTGCACTACGTTGCCATCCGGGTTGCCGAAGGCCGGCGTCAGCTGCGTCAGCGCACCGCCCTCGTCGGATGCGTTGAACAAGTGCCGCTGCATGAGCGTGGGGTCTTCGGCAATAAAGAACGCCGACTGCGGGGAGCGTACTGGCGGCGGTGGGGGTGGTGGTGGCGGAGATATGCTGGTGCTGCCCCCGCCGCCGCCTCCACCGCCGCCGCAGGCGGTCAGCAGCGTCAAAAAGGTCAAGAAAAACAGGACGCCGGATGCCCGTTTGCTGAATGTGGGCGCGTCGAGGCCGTTCGTGTTCATTTCGCTTCTCCACGGGCCTTTAGGCCCCTTACCTAACCCCCCGCAGATGCTGGTGTTGCGGGTGCTTACGGGGTTAAGCGACGGTTGAGCGGGACTATGCCCAAAGAAATCGAAAGATCGGGGCGCCCGTTGGTAAAGGCGGCTAAGTAGCCCGGCGGCCAGCGAGTGCACTCAATCGCACGAATCTCGCGAAGGCGTCGAGATTTGTGCATGTTGCCTGCAGGCAACATGCACGATAGTATCTCGATGCGTCTGTTGGCTTATCGAACGAATTCCGGACGGCGGCCCTTCGTTGATTGGTTCCAAAAGCTGGAAGGTCAGCGGCAGGCATCCGTCAGAAGACGATTGCGTGCCGTCGAAGAGTACAGTCATCTGGGAGATTGCTCGTCGCTCAGAGGCGGGCTGTACGAAATGCGGCTGGCAGGTCGCGCTGGCCTGAGAATCTATTTCGCAAATATCGATGGAGCTATTGTGCTTTTGCTTGGAGGCTCCGGAAAACGTGACCAAAGGCGGGTGATAGAGCAAGCGCGGGAAAGACTGAGAGACTTTCGGGAACGAAACGATGGGTAAGAGTGTCAAGGCTGCGGCGCCATGGACCGTGAAAGACAAGCTCTACGAGGATCTTCTGGATCCGTCGTATGCAGCTGCCTATCTCAACGAGGCACTCCTTGAGGGTGACGAAGTCGTGTTCAAGACCGCGGTGGCGGATGTCATTCGAACCCGTGGTATCAGCAAAGTCGCCGAAGCTGCCGGCGTCAATCGCGTAACGGTTTTCAAAACCCTGAAACCGGAAACTCGCACGTCTTTTACGACGTATCATTCCTTATTAACGGCGTGCGGCATCGACTTTGCCACGCGCCCTATCGAGCCTCGCTCCCGATCCGCGCGCAAGTGATGTCGTAAGCAGCCGGATGGATGCTGCATACTCCTTACTGCTGATCCGGAAGCGTAATCGAGCTGGAGAAAACGCATGGGAATGTTAGTCAACGGCGAATGGCGAGACCGCTGGTACGACACGAAGTCGAGCGGCGGCCGCTTTGTCCGCCAGAAACAGGCCTTCCGCAACTGGATAAGGGCTGACGGCGAACCCGGACCGAGCGGCAGCGGCGGATTCGCAGCCGAGCCCGGCCGGTATCATCTGTACGTAAGTTTCGCCTGTCCATGGGCGCATCGAACGCTGATCATCCGGGCCCTCAAAGGGCTGGAAGACGTGATCTCAATGTCGCCGGTCGACTGGCTCATGGCTGATCAGGGCTGGACCTTCGGCCAGGAAAACGGCGAGATCGACACCCGGGACCCGTTGTTTGGACTGGGCCGTCTCTACGAGCTTTACCAGAAGGCCGATCCTGCGTTCAGCGGGCGAGTCACCGTACCGGTGTTGTGGGACAAGTCGAGCGACACGATCGTCAACAACGAATCGGCGGAGATTCTGCGCATGCTCGGCAGCGCCTTCGACTCCGTGGGCGCCGAGCCGGGCGACTATTATCCGACCGAGCTCAGCGACGAGATCGACGCCATTAACAAGCGCGTTTACAACACGCTCAACAACGGCGTGTACCGGTCCGGATTTGCGACCACGCAGGAGGCTTACGAGGAGGCCGTTTACCCGTTGTTCGAAACGCTGGATTGGTTGGAAGGGATTCTCGGCAAAAAGCGCTATCTGACCGGCGACCGTCTGACGGAAGCGGACATACGATTATTCACTACTCTCGTTCGATTCGACGCAGTGTACGTCGGTCACTTCAAGTGTAACCTTCGGCGCCTGGTGGATTATCCGTCCCTGTGGGCATTCACGCGCGACCTGTATCAACAGCCGAAGATCAGGAAGACCGTAAACTTTGGCCACATCAAGCAGCACTATTACGGCAGTCATGAAACTATCAATCCGCACAGGATAGTACCCGCCGGGCCCGTGCTCGATTTCGATGAGCCTCACGGCCGTGCTGCCATGGTTGGCTCTTGATCACGCAGCCCCGGTAGTGGCTCGGGACAGCTTGCCCCGTTCTCGAGCCTCGGCCGAGGCGCTCAGAAATCCACACGCGCCGAAATCTGAAACCTCGTGCCGTCACCCTCAAGCCCCGACTCGATCTCACGGGCAGCGTGGACGAGCTCCATCCCGAATGTTGCCCCGCGAAACGGTGTCCAGAACAGATTCGCCGCATAGTACTCGCCGTGGGAAAACGTCGAGCCCGGCGCACTTTCCGGATTGTCGAGATCCAGCACGCTCGCGTACACCGTCGATCGCCATTGTTCTGACCACCAGCGCTGGTAGGCGATGTAGCCACTCGTAATGCCGGTCGCTTCGATGCGGCCGTCAGCATCAATGAATCCCGCAAGGCCCTGACCGGCAAACGTCGAATAGTAGTGCGTGAAGCCTTCGCCCAGCTGCGCCTGGAACACAATATTGTCTTTCCCGCCGCCAAACGGCAGCGACAGGCGTCCCGAAAGATTGATGCCGCCGACCGTCACATCGTCTTGCGTGGAACTCAGGCGACGAACCACTCCAGCCACGCGAAGCCGCCCCCAGGATCGGGTCACTTGTGCAAAACCGGTAATGTCGGGCATCTCGTCCGAGGCAAACAGATCGTCGGGGTCTTCGATATCCCCGGCCGGGTTTTCGACACCGACGCCGAGCCGCCAGCCGGACGCAACGTCGGCAGCCCAGCGAATACCCGGATTTCTGAGTATGGGCGCGCCCAGCGGACCGCCGAAATCCGACGTCTCGGGGATCGACTGCACGTCGTCGAAATAGGACCACCACTGCCCAACGTAGACGTTGCCGATCTGCGCGGCGAGATGCCGCACGCGCAGCTCGTAGTTGTTGATGAACTCACCGCCGCCACCGAATATGTCGACCTCGAAAAAGGTACGAAGCGGCCCGAGTGCCGTCGTTTTTCGATAGTCGACGTTGAGACGGCTGTTGCGGATATGAAAGCGCGCCTGACTGGTGTCGTCTTTGGCCGTGCCATCCAGCGGGATCGTGCGCACGGACGTTACGTCCTGGATGCCCATGTTGTCGAAGTCGTAGCTGCCCTCCAGACGCACGAAGCCACCCAAGCGTATTGAAGCATCGTCGCCGGGGATTTGCAGCGAGCCGCCGAAGGTCCCTGCAGTCACGATGGCATCGTCAGGGAAGCGGCCAAGCGGCTGGCGCGGTGCTGCGCTACCCATCAGGGACGATGGCTCCGCATTCTGCACACCGTCGGCCCCAGCTGCTGCCGGGTCCTGCTTTGCCTGTTGTTGTTTCAGCTGCCGCAGTTCTTCCGCCTGCTGCTCCACAACGGCGGTCAACGCTTCGAGCTGCTCTCGAAGCGCATCGATTTCGGAATCGGCCAGCGCAGGCGCGGACGATAGAACCGCGACACCGAGTACCGTCCAGGACAACAGTGCCATGACCGGCGGAGCGGATGTCTCGGATGACCGGTTCGCGCATGACAAGAGCCAGCGAAAGCGCTCTTTCAATTTTCACCCGCCCGTGGAGGCCGAAACTGAAGAGTCGCTTCACCGACAATCGCCGTGCCGTTACCCACGTCGTCGTTGCGAGTCACTTCGAAAGGGCGCCCCACGCGGTTCCCCGAGATGTCCTCGAGAAGCGTGTTGATCGCAAGTTGGTGGTCGCTTTCCTGCCACGCAGACGCGGGCGTGAAGCGCCAGCTTTGCTCGTCGTCACCCAGGTCGATGGTACCGGGGACAAGAGCGCCGCTGCGATCGCGGATGCGCAGGCGATGGTACAGCGACACATGATCGTAGGGCCGATCGAGACGCACGACTATCGACTCCCTGGTCTCCGCCGCAGGAATCTCGATCGCCCACGCTTCCGGGTCGATCGCATGCGAGCGGGCGGGCACGATCTCAAGCTGCTTCTCGTGACGCTCGCGGAGCCGGCAACCACTCGTATCGCGCGCTTCGGTATCGACAGTGAATGTGTATGTCTGGCCGGCGGTGACCGCCCGGCCGAGCTGCTCATGCGAATCCAGCCCTGTCTTCACGCGCCCTGGATCCAGGAGCACGGTAAGGCGTTTTCCGTCGGCGGATAAGAGCTCGTACCGCCCTCGATAGAACGCACCTTCGACCTCGTGACCGCCGTCGTCAAACAAATGCACAGCTGTTGTTAGTGAGTGTCGCTGCATGGCCCGCGTGAAGTAGACGTAGAACCTCAGAATGTTCTCAGGCACAGCTTGCGACGTCGGATAGACCTCATCGACGTGAGGGCCGTCGTCGCAGCCGGTATTTGCTGGCACGATTGCATCGCCGCCGTAGGCCAGTGCGGGACACTGCATCCAAAAGACTGCAAGCGCCGCTAATCTGACCTGTATCGGCGCTGCATAGGCGCACTTCGTGTCGACTGACTCGTACACGCTGCTACCGCGCCGTCACGGGACCCGAAAAGGCCATTACCGTCACCACGTGCCTAGTTACGAACCCGCGTCGTATAGCCTTCGTCGGCCTTGAGTTGATTCTGGAACTGGCGGATGAACTCCTGGCCTTCGGCGTATTCGTAATCCGGAAAGTTGTATTCGCTTTGGAACTCGGAAATCCGCATGTACGAACCTTTCCGGTAGGACAAGAGCTCCGTCGTTCCGCGTTCGAGGTTGCGTTTTAAGGCCAGCAGGAACTGCGGGTTCTGATCCGCAACCTGCACGACGCCGCTGAGCGGCACGGTCATGTGTTCGGTGCCCGCGGTAAAGCCAAGGCCTGCAACAGGGGCGCTCAGTCCCGGGCTCGAATCGGACTCTGCAATGGCGCTTAGAGACAACAGCTTGGCGCCCATGTCCCGATTGATGACCAGAACGTAGGGTTCTGCCTTGCCGTCCATGCCGTAGACATCGAATGAGAGAATATCGAGCGGCTGGTTACCGTAGCCCAGCTCGGCAATGGTCTTGCCGTTGACGTGAGCACCGTCCTCGAGGTCGTCCACGTCGATGGTGACCAGCGGCGTACACGTGTATGCCGCAACAATGGTCTTCTTGCCGTCGATATCGACCAGCGTCATGGCACGTATCGGCGCTCTGGTCTCCTGCTGTCCGTGCGCCGCGTGGAACATCTCGATAGAGGTTCTGGAGGCATCGTTTCCGAATGGATACGGAATCTGCCGAAGGGTCGACGCGAACTCGCCTGTCGACAGTCCTGACACGTAGAGAACGCCGTCCGAGTAATCCAGGTCGGTTACCACGAGCGTGCTTGCAGGCACGTCGCGCATGAAGGTAATGCCGGCATCCGGCGGAGCCTCGAGGCTGGTCGTCGACCGCTCTGTGTTGTCGAGGCCAAGAATCTCGATGTCGCCCTCCAGCGTAATGCTGGCGAGGTACGGCTCCTCGCCCGTGCCCGACTGCACGCCCAGCGACAAGAACGCCACCTGACTCTGCGCATGCACGGCAACGTCGTAGTAACGCAGGCTGGCTTCGTCGACCTCGAGCTTTGCGGCCAGCTGTTCACCGAAGTCGGTCAGATTGAAGGCCAGGGGTTCGGTCACCGCGCGGCCCTCCAGGGAGTCGGACACGTCGATGGCATGGATCACGTTGCGAACGGGGTCGGCGACAAACAGGGTGGCGTCCGGCCCAAACTCGAGGGCCGTCATTGCAGCCGGCAGGGCGGGCGGCGTCTTGGCGGCGAACGACTCGTCCGAACTGCAGCCGAACAGGAACAGGGAAAACATCAGTGTCATGGCGCGAGTGGTGGTATTCACGAGAGTGTCCCTTTGTTTAGTGTTACGAAGTGTTTTTGGGTGGATATCGACCTGGCCCCGCCGCTCGTCACCGGATAACGAAGGACTGGTCGGACATGTTGAGCCGGATCGTCAGCTCCCCCTCGTTGATGGCCCACTGGTACAGATCGTATTCACGCACACCGGTCTTGTGCATCGGGTCGTTGTCCGCAATCTCTTTGGCCTCTTCGAAAGAGTTGGCTCGAATCACGACCAGCCCGTTGCCGCCCGCGAAATCGTCACCTTGTTTCGTCGTTTGACCGCCCATGACCATGACGTCCGCCTTCTCGATCTCGTGGATAAACGCCATGTGCGCAGGCAACACGTCCACGACCTCCTCGAAAGAGTTCACGGGCCGCGTGACGTAGAAATAGACGTTCCACCCCATGCCGGTATCCAGCTCATCGGCCTGCGCTTTGATGTCACCGGACTGCGCCCGGGCGTCGAAGAACCCAATGAGAACGGCCCCGGTGATTGCCAAAAGTGCGATCGCGACTGCTTGCTTCTTCATTCTTTACCCCTTCGATAATGTCTCAGGCACACGGTTTACTCGGCTTGTGATTCGCCGACGTCGTTTCTGTGTTTGATAGACCACCAATACGAGAGCTTGGTACGCCGGAAAACGGTAACGGAAACGGGTCGTGGCCGTTAAGGGTGATTAGTGCACACCGGGTGTGCGAGTAGGCAACAGCAGCGCGAGTCGGCGACGTTTAGATCGGGAACGTTACATTAAGAGCGCACACCTCCTGGACAAGCTTTGGCGTTTCATCGCGGAGCAAACGGTTGAGACACTCGGACGTGAACGACAAACTTCGACCAATCGCATGAAGGAACCTTGAATTGGCGATCTATGACTCGAACAGCGAGGAAGGAATTCAGAACGCTCAACACCGATTCGCAACCGGCAGGATGGGCAGACTTGACGGCGTTCCGTTTTGAGATTGGGCCGAATTGGAAACAAGCCAGTCTAGGTGGACTTGCCAGCCTGGTCCGGCCCCTGGCGCAGAACCTCCGTGAACCCCGCCACGGCCTTGTGAATAGCGGCGATATCTTCGGCATTGGTCAACGCGCCCGTCGAGTTATCGAAGCTATCCTGCCAGCGCCCCACGCCGACGGCAGCCGCAATCCTGCCGCCAAAGTGGGGGGCCAGCGAGGTCTGATGCTGAAGGACGCCTGCGCCGGCACGCGCACCCGGGGTGGCCGCCATAATCATCATTGGCCGCTCCTGCCAGACTCCGGTGTCTATGCGGCTCATCCAGTCAAAGAGGTTCTTCCACGCAGCCGTCGTCGTTCCATTGTGCTCGGCGAAGGATACGATCACTGCGTCTGCATCCCCGATCTTCTGGAAAAAGTCTTTCGCCCGGTTTGGCACACCGTTCTCGCGCTCGCGGTCGATCGAGTAGATCGGCATTTCATAGGCGTTCAGATCGAGAATTTCGACGTCCATATCAAAACCGAACTCTTTCCTGAACAGGCCGAGTGTGTACTCCACAAGAGTTCGATTGATCGATGAGCGGCTATTCGAGGCCGCAAAAGCGAGCAGTTGCATTGTATGTCTCCAACAGCGGTAAGCCGTACCCGGATCTGCGTGATGACTTGCCGCACCGACTAAGCAAGCTTGCTGGACCGGCAGGTGGAACGCGATGCGGCGACTCCAGGACGCAGTGTCTTGCGCAGCGACCGACCGGGCAATGTGCAAAAAGACTCACCTGCCGTGCGGCCATGCGACACTTGATCCTTTGCTGCACTAGAACCCATTCGGCCGGCTCTCGGGAAAGAGTTCACTCAGCGGTATCGTGGCGTCCATCCGGTAGGTCCATTTCTCGAGCCCGGATTCGCGTACCAGCTCACGACCCGCGCTGCACCCTGCAAATAGAAGGCCCGCGATCGTTCCGTAGAAAGAAAGGTCCACATGACCGGGGCTGTCGCCGTGAAAGAACGCCCCTCGCATCGCCAGCCGGAACCTTCTGGCGATAAACGTGGTATTCAGAGCCCGACCGTCGAGACCCAGACGTTTGCGTTGTCGACTGGCGTAACGAATTTGCTGACGACGAAGCAGCAGGCACTCAGCCGGCCCAACGGGAGGCCTGATCGCATACGTCCTCGTTGCCAGCCTGTACCAGTCAAACACGGAGCAGTGGAGTCGAACGCCGAGATCCAGATTGTTGGCGATTAGCGATTCCCAAGCCGGGTGAAACGAATAGCCAAGCGCCGGAATCAGGTCGGCCATCGCGACATCCAAACGCTGTACGGGCCGGCCGGCAATTTCGAGCATGGGTGAATCGCGCGATGCTGCGCTCAACCGGGATTCGTGATGTTGGCGTTCGGGAGGCGCATGCACGAATGGCACTCGCGCATGGGTCAGTATGCAGCGAATCCTGTTGAGGGCGTGCGAGGAGAACAGCCCACGCACGACAATCGACAGGTGACCGGATTGAACTTTCTCGAGCAGCCGGTAGCGGGACAGCCCGGAATCGTAGGGTCGGCCTACGAAATTACCGTCACGATCAACGCACATCGTATGCCACTCCCTCACGTCATGGGACAGACCGACCGGCGATAAGACGCCGATATCCCGATTCGCTGATTTTGCCCATGGGCGAAATCGCCGCGCTGCCGTTTTTGGGATCACCGACTGTGCGATATTGCGACCGCACGCGCGCCTACTGCCCCCTTACGAACGCCAGGAACGACTGAACCTTGCGGCTGTGGTAGATGTTCGAGTGAATGACAAACCAGACGGGGGCAGACCAGCGCGGCCATGGCTGCCAGATCGGGACCAGGTCGCGTCGATGGCTGGCGAAGTGCGTGGGAACGAAGCCGATACCCATGTGTAGATCCAGTGCTGCATCCAGTGCCAACGGGCTGTCGCTGCGGAAGATAATGCACTCCTTCGGAACCTTGGACTGCAGGTACGTGTGCACCGGGAGCGATGGCTCTTTCGACGTAAAGCAGAGGTATCGGTGTTCGGCGGCCTCATCCATTGTCTTCGGTATGCCGTGCCGCTCGGCATAGGTTTTTGTGGCGTACAGTCCAAAATCGATATCTCGAAAGTGCTCGGTGACGTACGCCGGACCCTCTTCCTTGACGCCAATCCTTAGTGCTATGTGCGCCTCCCCGTACTCCAGGCGAAGTCTGCTGGGTGTGGGTGAATACCTTATAGAGAGTGTCGGATGGCGGCGCTGAAATTCGGCCAATATCGGCAGAACAAGCGCGTTGGTGACTTCCCGGGCGGTAAAATGCAACTCGCCGCTCAGGTCTTCGGTGTAGCTCTCGCTTCGTACGGCGAAGTCTTCCAGCATTAGATCGGCAGTCTCTCCGACCCGTATTAGCTCCTCACCGGTTTCCGTCGGGGTATAACCCCTTGCGTGCCTATGGAACAGCTTTTGTCCAAGCGCCGCCTCCAGTGCATCGACATGACGAATAACGGTTGCTCGATGCAGCCCAAGGTGAGCTGCGGCTGCCGACACGGTCTTGAGCTTGCCTACCCAGTAAGCCGTCCTTATCTCGGTCCAGCTTGGGGTGCCTGACATTGCAGTGGTCATCGGGCACGAGCGTGTCGATTCTTTACGGCCGGGAAAAGCAAAAAAACACGCAGAGACTGCGCGTTATTGCAGCGTATCGCTGATCAGGTCTTTGCGAGATACCCCTCCTCGCGGAGGCTCTGCAGGAAAGACTGTACCTTGGGCGTCCGATGCGTCGCACCGTGCGTAACCACCCACATTTTGGTACGCCATGCACGGTTGGAAGGCATGACTTCGACCAGACCGTTCCTCGTCCTCGCCTCTTCAACGGGCAGAAACGCTAGTCCAATGCCGGCCATTAGTGCATTAAATCTACTCTGGAAGTTCGCGCTAAGAAAGCGGTACTTCAACCCAGGGACGTGCCTTTCCAGCCAGGCATAGGGAGCAGCCAGGCTCGCCGAGTGCGAGCTACCGATGAATGCATGGTTCTCGAACTCTTCGATTCCTGCGGGTCGGCCGTTCGCTTGCACGTAACTCTCATGTGCGTAGAGGCCTGTTTCCAGCGGACGCATGCGTATGACGACGTTATCGGGGTCACTCGGTTTTTGGCCTGCCCGGATTGCGACGTGTGCTTCTCCGTATTCGAGTTTCGCGATCTCCGCACTGAGGACACAACGCACGGTCGAGTCGGGATTTTGCCGGGTGTAGTGTTTCAGGGCCTTCGAAACCGGAGCACACAACACGGCAATGGTCGAGACCACAAGCTCGCCTGAAACGCCGCGCGTTTGCGCGTGAGACCGGCCGATAAACTGCTTGAATTGGTCTTCTGTTGCTTCCGCGACGCGCAGCAGGTCTTCGCCAACCTCTGTCAGCGAATACCCCCGAGCATTGCGGAAGAACACTTTGCTGCCAAGCTCTTCCTCCAGGGCGTCGATGTGACGAATGATGGTTGCGCGGTGAACGCCCAGTTCGTCGGCGGCACCGCTGACCGTGCCGCACTTTGCGACGTGATAGGCGGTGCGGAATTCATTCCACTTGTCCAAATTTATCTCTAATTTTTTGCAGCTTATTTTTGAGAAACGGGATATATGTTGCATTTTTGCGCTACTTCAGCCGCGAGTCAACGCCAGATCGCAGTCGTATTGGGAGCACGAGCGACGCCGTGACGGGCTTGGCCGGAAAAGCAGGCGCTAGAACGCTTTTGATGCCCAACACCCTGAATCACGAGAGTCATGGTGTATGCGACCTCCCACCCGATGGCAGGCCGTGATCTCCCTTACGAGTTGTCCCCGCGGCTTTTCTCGAGCTCCTCGATAGAACGAGGCCAGTCCTTTTTCAGCAGACGCGACAGCGACCGGTCGGCCAGCAAGCGGCCGCCGGTCTGGCAGCGCGGGCAGTAATTGGTTTCGTTGCTTGCATAGCGAATACGCTGCACTTCGGATCCGCACACCGGGCACGGTTTACCGTAGCGGCCGTGCACAGCCATATCGGGCCGAAAGGCCGTGACTTTCTCGGGAAACTTCTCGCGGCTCTCCTGCCTGAGTTTTTCCGTCCATTCGCCTAGAACATCGCGCACGGCGGCATACAGAGTTGCGATCTCGTCGGCGCTGAGCGATTGCGTAAGCTTGACGGGCGACAAACCCGCGCGATGCAGAATTTCGTCCGAGTAGGCATTGCCGATGCCGCTCAGGATACGCGGATCGGTTAAAGCACGTTTGAGCGTGTGATTGCGTGCGGTAAACACATTGCTGAACGACTCGAGGTCTGCGTCCATTACTTCGAGCCCACCGGGGTTCATGCCGCGCATCGCCGCTGAGCCTTCAACGACGTGCAGCGAGGCCCGCTTCTTGGTTCCCGCTTCGGTCAGCGTCAGCACGCCGCCGTCGAAGGTAAATACGGCAAGCGTTGTTCGTGACGGTCGCTTGGGAGCCTCGGCGCGCCAGCGCAGGCGGCCGGCAATCATCAGGTGCAGCACCCACCAGACGTCGTTATCGAAGCCCAACGCAATCCGCTTGCCGAGACGTTCGAATCCAGTGACACAATGACCAACCGCAACGTCAACGGGCGGCGATGCCGTGCGCAGCAGGAATGGGCTTGAGATTTGCACCTGTTCGAGCGCATGCCCCTCGAGGCGAACTCGAAGAGCGTCAATGTATGCCGTTATGTCGGGAAGCTCTGGCACCGGCTGAGACTACTTGGTCGTATCGGGCACCCTGCGCGAGCACCGGACTGGGCTACCAAGAATAACGGGCAACCGAAAGCCAGATCCAGCGCAAATCGATGAACTCGCGCCTGTCAGGCAGCCTGTTGTTTGTCTTGTTCACGATGATCGACACTGCCCGGCACATAGGTTGCGGTGCGCTGTATCGGATTCACGAGCATGCACAGGTCCCTGATTCCCAGGTCTTCCGCCGTTTCGTCTATAACCGCGCAAATGCGGGCTGCAACGGTCGGCGGGATGATGGAGCGCACAATGCAATGCTCGTCGTGAATCCGCACGCCGGACTTGTCGCCTTGCTCTTCGCCGACGAAGCGGCCAAAGGTCATGTTGAGACCCGTAGCACCGGAGTCGATGATGAGGTCCGTCAAACGTTCCATCTGTTCGCGCCTGACGATACCGGTCAGGGCAACACGCTCCAGTTGCTCGGACGCCGCCGCGGAGAATCCCTCGATGCCGACAACCCGACCCTGGTCGCCAAGGGCGAAAACCGATTGATCGCGCCAGTGCGTGTGCCCGCTCAGGTGGTCGATTGCCTGGATGATCTGCTGCATGTTGGCTTCATGGCGGTGCTTGACGAAACTGCTGGGCAAATTGAACATGCCTTTGTCGATATTCATTCGATACATCAGGCCACGCCCCGGCTTGTTGAACCCGCCAGCTCTTGCCATTGCATCGAAGACGTCGTCGACCTGCGCTTCGTCGGCAACGACCATCTGTACTTCCTGGAGCTGTTCCTTGGCAATACGCAGCCAGCCGACCCGGTCCCGAAGCCCCCGGCCTTCCGTGAAGTAAATAATGGGCCCGTGCGCGCCGGCCTCTACGGCAGCGCGCGCTACGCGATCGCTGTATGCCTGTCCGACGCTGCAGAGGATCACGCTGAGCGATTCGCTGACGGCGTGCTTACCGGCTGAGGACTCAGCACCTTCCGGCCAGGCCCGGAACTCGGAACCGACGTAGGCATGATCGCAGGGCGTGCTGAAAACGGCGCCGGTCGCCTGCTGATGGAGCCGGCCGGATTCCATGGTTGCCGCAACAATACCGTCGACCTCCGTTTGCGGGACCACCATTTGCAGCACCGTCTTCACGGGCCCGATCGGCGGCATCCAGCGGGACAGCCAGTGGTCCCGAAGCAGTGTACCTCGAGCCTTCCAGGCCAGCGCCGTGCCGCCGTTCGCCTCGACAGTGCCCTCTATGACCCGCGCCACAGTTGCGTTGGGCAGAATTGCGGTAATGATCGAATACGCTTTGCTGTTCTTAAACACTAGGCCGCTACCTCTGTATCGCCGGGCTCTGTAACGTCTTCCGTCTCGAGTTCTTCCTGTCGCTCGGCGCGCTGCACCTTCTGCGTGTAAAGCCCGACGGTAAGCACGGACAGGATCGGACCCACAGACGCAAGCGCGAGAATTCCGAAGCCGTCCGATACGCCCGGCACGTTCGCGCCGATACCGAGACCCATCGCCAGCACCAGCGGTACCGTAATGGGGCCGGTCGTCACACCGGCACTGTCCCAGCTGAAGTTAACGAAGCTGTTCGGCGCCAGCCAGGTCAGCACCAGCACGAGCGAATAGGCGGGAACGAGCAGCGAAATCAGCGACAGACCAAAGGTCATCTTGACGACCCCGGCCGCAATGCCGCAACCGACCCCAAACGCGACACTCTGCATCAGGAGCCGCTTGCGAAAAGCGCCTGCCGTAATTTTCTCGACCGTGTTGCCCAGTGCATTGAGCGCAGGCTCGGCCAGCGTTGCGCCGTATCCTAGGAAAAACGCGAAACCGACGGCCAGCAGTTTGCCTGCGCCGACGCTGAGCAGCGGACCTTCCGCGTAGCTCGATCCCCACGGCACGATCGTTGCGAACGCCAGTGGCGTGTTGCTGCCGAGCTGACTGCCGAGCGGCGTCAGGCCAAGCGCAATGCCAAGCCCGAACAGCGCCATGCCGACAACCGCAAACGTAACGCCGACGCCAATATCCGAGTCCTTACCCAGATTCTGACCAAGGAGCCGCAAGACGACATAGAGGAAGAGGCACAGCGGCACGATGGCCCGAAGCGCGTCCATCACTGCCTTACCTATTTCCGTCGACAGCACTTTGCTGCCGTCCCAGGCTTCGCTGCTGAAAAGCGAAAACCCGCGGTCGAGCTGCTTGCTGATAACAACCTCGGGATTGGAGATGACAATCTGGCCGTCGCGCAGGACAGGTTCGCCACCGGAATAGGCGACTTCATAGCCGTCGGGAACCTCTCCGGATTCGACGAAGCCGGCGAACTCCGTTGCTGAAATAGGCGCATTGGCGCGTACGACGGTCTCGTCGCTCGGCAGCTCTGCCTCGGCAGTCGCTGCCGCGACAACGTCGCCGCGATAGTTCGCCGCTCCGTAGTAGTCGGCCTTGGCGTAGTGGAACGCAGCCAGCAGCAGCACGGCCAGTATGGGGAATAACGAGGCAAGGGTGACAATGCCGAAACCCGAATGTCCGCCGCCGCCCGAACCGCTGCTCACAACGCGACACACGCCGATGCCCAACGCCAGCACGAGCGGCACGGTCACGGGTCCGGTCGTTACCGCACCGCAATCCCAGGCCAGGCCGAGCACGTCGTTGAGTTCGGGTACCCGGCTGTATATCACCGACAGGATAAGCAGCAGACCGACCGACGGCATCGCCAGATACTTGAGCGGCCAGGCATAAAAGAACCGCAGCACGCCTAGCAACACGGCAAGGCCAACGCCGACGCCAACCGCGGCGACGAGCTGGCCGGAGAAGTCGTTGAGCATGCTGTAGAGCAGTGGTGAAACACCCGGCTCCAGAGTGCTGCCAGCCGCTTTAAGAACCGCAATCGCCGGTTCGGCAAAGGTGGCGCCTATGCCGAGCAAGAAGGCAAACAGCAATATCAGCGGCATGCGGCTCGACTTCGGGAGTATGCTGCCTATTATTTCGCCCAGTGGCATCAGGCCGAGGCGCAAGCCTTCCATGAAGAACATGAGGCCAAACGCAACGACGAGTATCCCGGCCGCAATCATTCCCGCGTACACGATCGGCAGTTGCAGGACCAGGATCTGGAAAACGGCCAGATAAGCAACGATGAACCAGATGCCCTCGAGCTGGGTCAGGAAATTGCGTTTGACATACGGCCCGAGTACTCGAAGCGTGTCGTGTACTCCAAGGCGCATGCGCGGACTGGTCCGCGTTTCGGGAATGTCGGGCGTTGGCCCCTTTTGGTGTTGCATGATTCGCTTCGGATTATGACCAAGAAGTCCTCAACGGAGGCTATCGACCAAATGTCCAATTGCTTTAGCAACTACGTTTCCGCGTCCCGATATCAGTGAGTCACTGGCGCCGCAAAAGAGGCTCGTTCAACCCGCCCGAGCCGATAACCGCCTTCACATTTTGAACGCCCCTGTGACGACAGCGGCGTATTCGTTATCGCGAAAAATCACTCTGTCCCTACCGGCGTTCTTGGCATCGTACAGCGCCTGGTCCGCGAACTGCACGAAACTCTCTGTGCTGCGCCCAACGGTCGGCTGCACGAGAACGGCACCAACGCTGACGGTCACGCAAGTGGCCACTTCCGACCCGGTATGCGGGACATCTAATTCGCGAACACGGGCGCGTATCTGCTTGCCGAGTCCATGAAGATATTCCGGGCTGCTTGCGTAGCACAGGAGAGCAAACTCCTCGCCGCCTATTCGCGCCGCAATGTCCAGCGGTCGGTTAACGCTGCTCTTCAATATATCGGCAACCTGCCCCAGACAGCGATCACCCGCCTGGTGCCCGTATGCGTCGTTGTAGTTCTTGAAGTGATCAACATCGATGAGCAACAGGCCCAGCGGCTTTTTGTCCCGAATGGCCTGTTTCCAAAGCGCTTCCAGCGACTCGTCGAAGGCACCCCGGTTGCACAGGCCGGTCATACTGTCGAGTCGACCCAGGTCTTCAAGTATGCGCATTTGCAGAAACGTGGTTCGCATGCTTTTTTCGAGGTTGTACGAAAACACGAGGGCTAGCAGATACATTGAACCAAGGACCGCCGCCTCAAAACCCAGCACCGAGGGCG
This sequence comes from Pseudomonadota bacterium, assembly GCA_039819385.1. Lineage (GTDB taxonomy): Bacteria > Pseudomonadota > Gammaproteobacteria > Steroidobacterales > Woeseiaceae > UBA1847. The sequence continues at coordinate 118,742 of JBCBSC010000006.1, forward strand.
TACCGCCCTTTTCGGCAAGGAAAAAAACATAGCTTCCGGCGACGACCGGCCCGAGCGTAACGACTTGCCAAAACAGAAATCCGAGCAGCAACAGCATTCCGAGCAGCCCGGATACCATGAGGACAAACGCGTGATAATTGCCGTCCACTACGACTCCGGCAGAACTGTATGCCGAAACCACGCCGCTCATGCCAATGACGAGCGGAGCCAGGCGAAGCCACAATCGCTTGTATAGCCAGGGCGTCAGCGCGGTAATAATGAGTACGATACTGAGAGGACGAATCACCCAGCGGCGCAGGGTCGCGGCCAGGTCGGGTTCAAGCGACGGTGCAGCGCCCGATCGGCTCGCAAATACTGCCCAGAGACTAAACAGTACGGCAATCAGCAGGCAGGTAATCACGCGGCCGCGAACGGCTTGCAGATGAAACAGCCTGAACTCCCGCTCGAGAGCCGGCTCGAACGATAGCAGTGGAAAACCTTTCTTGAGTTGTGCCGAATAGGCCGAGTCTTTTCGCATCGGACCGCCCAGGACTTAAAGTCGCCGTATTAATAAAGTGATCGGCAGGCTGGTCAGGATTGACAGTTCTGAGCATCGGTTTTGTGAAGCACGTCGCATTCCGGCACCGAAATGTACGGCCCGAAATCGAACCGGCAGCGGTTGTTTACCTGTTTGAATCGGGCAGAAGCCACATTGCTCGCACCCTCACGCAGAGGAAAGCCGGCTTCGGTGCGCGCATTGCTCGACTTTCCCGTTCGCGGGTTTCAGAGAGTCTCGGATGAATGCGGTTGCGTCAACCTGCATTTTCTCCCCGGTCCGCATTCGCAGTGGTTTCTTGCAGCGCTTTCGCCGAACGGTTTACAACCGTCAATACCGTGAGAATGCCTACGACGGCGAGGCCGGCGTTTACCCACCCGCCCGGATCCAATCCGAGGCCCAGCAGCAACGCCAACAGCCCGAAAACGAATGCGCGGTCGCTCTTGCCCAGGGGGCCGTCGTATCGCCGGCTCGCACCTATTTGCACGGCAACGACTCCGGCCATTTCAGTGAGTATCGAGAGCAGCACGACGGCGATAACCAACATCGGCGAAATTCCGGGAACGAGCGCAAACGGCAGATAGAGCGCGGCGTCCGATACGACGTCGCCGAGTTCGTTGAGAATACCGCCGAGCTTGCTTTGCATGTCGTGTTCGCGCGCAAGCATGCCGTCGATCGCATTCAGCGCCATGCGCAGGAACAGCCAAACCGGAATCGTCATTGCCGCCCACGATGACTCCGGGTTCAGCGCAAACGTCAAACCGACGGCGATGGACAGCAGCATTGTCGCGACGGTCACCTGGTTTGCCGTTACGCCGGCTTTCGCCAGACCGCGGCAGAGCGGCCGAAGCAGGTTCTGAAATGCGGGTTTCAGGTCATAGATCGTCATGCGGTTCGCCTCCCAGCTCTGCGACACGCCGTTCGAGGTCCGCGCAGACTTCGCGCACGGATTCCGCATCCTTCTGCAGCTGCGGATAGTGACAGGCAGCACCAATACTCAAACGAAGTTTGTATGGGCGGGGGAACATCCTGCCCTTGGGCCATGCGCGCAGGCCCCCGGACAGATAGCAAGGGACTACCGCCAAATCCGTGCCCGCTACCAGGCGCCCGATTCCGGAGCGAAACCGACCCATTTTCCCGCTTGTCGTGCGGGTCCCTTCGGGAAAGATGATCAGCACATTGCCCTCGTTACTCAACAAGGTCGAACAGACGGTCAGGCTCTCGGCTCCCTTCAGCTTGCGATCGAACGGCAGCGCATTGATGAGGATAGCGGAGACCGCGCTGCGCGGCAGGCTGCAGAAAAAGTAATCGGCCGCCGCGGCGGGAAACGTACGGTGAATATTCCGCAGCGGAACCGCCGACAGCATGCACAGCGTATCCAGATGACTCGTGTGATTGCACACGAGTATGTATGAGCCCGACGCTGGGAGATTGTCCCGGCCGCTGACGCTTAGCCGGTGATAAATTTTCAGCCAACCGCGCATGAGCAGCGCCGCTACCGAGCGAATCGCATATTGCAGCATGTGCGGCTGGCGCGGAAAGTTGCGCAGCTGCTCGGCCATCGACTCGTCAATGTCGGGCGCCGGATGGTACTGCCAGTCGTCCATTCCAGCCCTCCTTCAATTCAGTCCGTGAAACCATCGAATCATGTGGAAGAAGAGCGGCGCCACGAAGATCATGCTGTCCACGCGGTCGAGAATTCCGCCGTGACCCTGGATTACGGAGCCCATATCCTTGATGCCGATATCGCGCTTGATGTAGCTGATGACCAGGTCGCCCAATTGCCCGCCCACGCCGACGATCAATCCCGCCAGGAGCAGATGCACGACATCGAAGTGGGGAAACGAGAACCACAGCAACCAGGGAACGAGCAACGACACGCCGATGGCGCCCACCGATCCGCCGATGGTTTTGTTCGGGCTAATATTCTCTCGGAGCTTGCGCTTGCCGAAGAGCTTGCCGCAGGTGAACGCGGCGATGTCATTGATCTCCACCGCAAACACCAGGTACAGAATATAGCCATAGGCGTAGGGCGAATTGGCCAGAAACCCGAGGTGACTGAACATCCAGCCGAAATAGACGAAGCCGACGATGGCCAGTGCAACCCTCTGCAGCTGGCCTTTCGCACGGTTTCTGAGGATGGGAATCAGCAGGATCGCCGCGACGACGTACACTGGCAGCGCCATGAAAATGCCGTACCAGCCCGCGGTCTCGAGGCGCGGATCCGTAGCTATCGACGCGGCACCAAGCGCGGCGATCGCCGCGTAAACGATGCCGGTGAGCCACCAGTCTTCGTACAGACCCGTCGCGCGGGCGAACTCCCTGAAGCCGAATATGGCGAGCAAGGTCGCACCGGCAATCACCGCTTCCCGGCCTAGGAAGATCGTACCCAGAACCAGCGGAACCATGATCAGCCAGCCGCGATAGGTCTTCCAGACAGACGACACGTCCTTGCCGCTCAAGCTCAGTATCCCAAGCGCCGCACCGGCAACTACCAGCAGGCCGCCGACGATGGTGAGGTAGCTCAGGAATATCTCACTCCTCAGCGCCGCGTCGATTGTCATCGTCTTACTTCCCCATCAGGTACATACCGGCGACAAGCAGGCCCATGCCCGCAACGTTGATCGGTTTGATCGGCGTTCCGTAGACCAGCAGCGCAATCAAAGCCGCCCAGATAAACGTCGTGGCGTAAACCGGATACAACACTGTCAGCGCACCGCCTTTCTTGAACGCTGCGACAAACAGCGCCATGACGGCAACGTAGCAAACCACGCCGGACAACAGGCGCGGATTCAGCAGATAGCTCGCCACGGTTCCGCCGGCCGCATCGGCACCTGACTTGTAGAGGTATTGCCCGAGGGCGCCGAGGAACGACGCAATGAGGAAAAGAACGACTGAGATTGCGGGTGTGGTCATCTTCCTGCCTTGTCTGCGGCATCGGCCGATCCCGCTATTATCCACACTCCTGCATCGCCATGCCCGATGTCCGGTCCCGTTTATGCTACGCCGAATGTGATGGCAGGACGTTCGTTGCGAGTTCAGCGCATTGCACAAGTGCAATCGCGCCCACGGCACCGGACGATCCGACGACCGCAAATGCTAGACTCGCGCCGTGGCACAAAGAAAGCGACATCGCAGCCGGAAACGGCTATGGCTCTACCGTATCTCGGCTATCGTTGCGGGGCTGTTTCTCGTTAGCCTGATGCTGGTCGTACCGCTCCGCTGGTTCGATCCTGTTACGACAGCCTTCATGCTGCAGGACGCAAGCGGGCTCGACCCGGTCCTGTATGAATGGACGGACCGGACCGACATCGGTGTTGCGCCGGCGCTGGCGGTCGTCGCTGCGGAAGACCAGAAATTTGCCGACCACTTCGGTTTCGACGTGCAGTCGATTGTCGATTCCATAGAAGACTTCGAAGACGGAAAGTCGCTGCGCGGCGCCTCCACGATTTCGCAGCAGGTGGCGAAGAACCTTTATCTGTGGCCGGGGCGAAGCTACCTGCGCAAGGGCCTCGAAGCATATTTCACATTGCTGGTCGAGATCAGTCTGCCCAAGGAAAGAATCCTGGAGATTTATCTCAACATCGCCGAGTTCGGCCCAGGGATCTACGGTGTGCCGGCCGCGAGTAGGTATTACTTCGACAAGGATCCGCTGCGTATATCGAACTCGGAAGCCGCATTGCTCGCGGCCGTCCTGCCCAACCCCAACAGGCTGCACGTGGATCGACCGTCGCAATACGTTTGCGAACGGCAACGCTGGATTCGCCAGCAAATGGAACGCTTGCACCGGGAACGGTGGATTGTCTTGCTGGAATGATGGGTATCAATACCAGTCCTTTGCTACCGGCGGGCAGGGCTTGGTGGTTGGCAGGCGATACGGGAACGGGAGCCGCAGATTGACGGGCAGCTACGTTGCCTCGGCGTCGCGACGCTCCGCCGTCTGTCCCACTCGCCTCTACTCGAGTTATCCCGGATTCGGCTTGCGCACTTACCTTAGACATCGAGGCTGACAAAGTAACCGTTGTGCTTGCGGATGTTGAGCACACGCCCGTCGTCGAAAATCAGGTACTGGCCCTTGATGCCGGCGAGGCAGCCCTCGATCTCCTGAAGCTTGTCGAACGACAGGCTTTTGACCTTGCTCGGGTAGTGATCGACCGGATACTTGATCGCACACACATCGGCGTCGTCTGTGACGTAGTCGCGAAGCTCCGGTGCCATCTCCGCGGTCAGCGACCGCTTTTTCTCGAGCAGGTCAGCGTTGCTGATCTCATTCTTCAGCATCCGTTGCCAGTTGGTCCTGTCGGTCAGGAACGACTTCATTGCGACTTCGATACAGCCGGCCATGTAACGATTCGGCGCCCGAGCGAAAACCATCGCCTCTGACGCGCCCTGGTCAATCCAGCGCGTCGGGACCTGCGAGTTTCGGGTAATCCCCACCTTGATCGCGGAGCTTTTCGCCAGATATACCACCTGTTCTGTCAGGCAATGCGCTTTCGCCCACTCCATGTCCCGGGCTTCGCCTTCGTGGGCACGGCACAGCTCAGGCCGAATGATGCATTCACTGGCCGCAGGCGAATCGCGAAAGCAGGGATAACAGAACCCCTGCCCGAAGGACTTATTGGTCAGGCGCCCACACTCGATGCAGTTGATCCGGCCCTCGAACTTCAGACGCAGGGTGCGCCCGACCAGAGCGTTCATGTCGACGAGCTCGTCGCCCATCGTCAACCGATAGCGAACCGTCGAGTAAAGGGCGCTCTGCATCTTGCGCAGGTTGCCGGCGTAGGCGGTCATAGATCGCTTTGTCCTTGAGACGGGAGATTCGAAGTCTGGTGGTTGCAGGCCTGCCATGCAAATTGAATGTGGCCCATCGTTCAGAAATTACGCGTCGAGAGCGCCATTGGCATGGCCGCGGGCAAGCAACGGTGCTAGTGTTTCATCCCGCTTTATCGAGACCGCATGAGGCCTGAATCTTGGAACTCGCTGGAAAAATCACTCACGTGCTGGAAGAAAAATCCGGCAAGTCTGCGCGCGGCCCCTGGCGTAAACAGGAGTACGTGATCGAGATCCCTGGAGACTATCCGAAGCAGGTCTGCTTTATGGTCTGGGGCGACAAGATCGATCAGTTCCAGATCGCCGAGGGTCAGGAATTGACGGTGCATGTCGATCTCGAAAGCCGGGAATACAACGGCCGCTGGTATACCGATGTGAAGGCGTGGCGCGTTGACCGCTCCGAGGCAGGCGATCAACCGCAGGGCAAAGACAGTCCTTCACCGCCCCCCAATGACGCACCGCCGGCGGATTTCGACGACGATATCCCGTTTTAGGGAGCGCGCCGCCGGCGCCCGCGCCAGTCGTAACAACCCGACTCGATACTCATCCGCACGATTGTCGGACGATCATCCAAACGATCGTCCGAGCGATCGGCCGCTCCCGAGCTGACGCCGACGTTTCCGTTTGCCCACGCGATCAAGATGCGATTACGCGGCACGCGATAGTGCGTAAAGCCCTCTCCCCTTGACATTCGACAAGAGCCTCTTGTAGATTGTCTACATGAAGTCGAACGCGGATTTACTGCAGGGCACGCTGGATTTGTTGATCCTGCACATCCTGAGCAGCGGCCAACAACACGGCTGGGGTGTGGCGCAGGCACTGAAAGACCGTTCCGAAGACCGATTGGTCGTCACGCAGGGATCGCTCTATCCGGCACTTCACCGACTCGAAAAAGAAACCTGGATCGCGTCGGAATGGGGGATTTCGGAGAATAACCGGCGCGCCAAGTTCTATCGTCTGAGCAACTCCGGAAAGCGCCAGCTCGAACGGGAAACCGAACGCTGGCATCGATACACGGCGGGAGTCGACCTCGTGCTATCCGGAGCGCCGGCGTGATCGACTGGTTTCGGCAACGCGACCTCGACCGCGAGCTGGAAGACGAGATCCAATGTCACCTCTCGCTGGAAACGGAGGCCAACCAGCGTAAGGGCATGTCCCGTGCCGAAGCCGAGAGACAAGCCCGGCTGGATTTCGGCTCGATCGAGTCGGTGCGTGAGGAAATGCGCGCGCAGGCGAGAACCTACTGGATTCGTGAACGCCTCAAGGAATTCGGCTACGGCTGGCGGCAGTTGTTGCGTACACCAAGCTACGGGTTGACGCTCATTGGCGTATTGACCGCGGGCGTCGGTTTGAGCGTTGCCGTTCTCACCGTAGCGCACCAGGTCTTGCTGGCGCCCTTGAGCTATGCCGAGGCTGACCGTGTCGTCATTCTTCACGAGGTGAGTGCCGATCAAAGCCTGGAGCCGGAGGACGCATCGCCCGGCAATTTCTTCGATTGGACGGAGATGCAATCAGGGTTCTCCGAGCTGGGGGCAGCCGCGCCGTTTGGTGTGGATCTCAGGACCGATGATCGTCTGGTATCGCTGGAGACATCGCGTGTCTCGCTCGATTATCTGCCGGCGCTCGGGGCACGCATGATCGCAGGGCGGCTCTTCAGCGAACGGCACTTCGAACCGGGTGCCGAACCGGCGGTGATCCTGTCATGGGATGCATGGCAAGAACGATTTTCAGGTGCGGACAACCTGGTCGGCTCCACCGTCGAACTGGACGGCAAGCCCTCTCGAGTGGTCGGCATACTGGATCGGCGTACGCCCGACTTACGGGGATCCGAAGTGCTGATACCGCTGGCGATGGGGCCCGGCGAAGCAGCCGGACGCTCCGGGAACTATCTGACAGTAGTCGGCCGGCTTCAAGACGGCGTCAACGTCGACGAAGCGTCGGAAGAAATGCGCAACATTGCCGCAACGATTGCCGAGTCATATCCGACGACAAACAGCGGTTGGAGCGTTCAGTTGTCGTCATTGCGTGACCATCTGCTGGGCCGCGAAGCCGGAATCGTCACTGCACTGCTGGTGTCATGCCTGTTCCTGCTTGGCATCGTGTTTGCCAACCTCACTGCGCTCGCCATGGCAAAGGGCCTGGCCCGCGCGCCGGAACTCGCCATCCGGTTTTCGCTGGGAGCCAACCGCCGTGCGCTGATTCGCCAACTGGCCGTCGAGAGCCTGATCCCCGTGATCATTAGTCTCATTCTCGGTGCCGCGCTGGCGTGGAGCATCCTGAATATCCTTGCGCAACACGCGCCGCCTTCGCTGTCGGACCTCAATGCCTACGATTTCGGGCCTGGACTGGCCGGCGGCCTGCTCATTCTTGCGCTGATCACGACAGTGGTGGCCGTGGTGCTGCCCGCCGTTCGATTGACCGGCCGCGATCTCGCCAACGCCATGCGGGTGTCCGGCGGCCGGTCGACGCGCACGCGGCAGAACGTTCGCTTGCAGCAAGCGCTGATCGCGTTGCAGGTTTGCCTGACCATGGTGCTCATCGCCGGCTCCGGACTGCTGCACCAGAGTCTGCAGCAATTGCTCGACACTGACCTGGGGTTTTCCGATGAGGGGCGTGTTGCTGTCGAGTTGTTCACCTCTGGCCTGCATCCCGATGCGGCCGCGCGAAGCGCTTTCGAACTATCGCTCATTAGTCAGATCGAGAGTCGTCCCGAGATCGAGACGGTGGCAACGGCCAGTGCAATGCCGCTGATACCGGCCCTTTATTCGCGCGAGGGCATCGAGGTTATCGGCGGCAGGGAAGGCGACGGCTTGCGGGCTTCCGCCAATTCAGTGTCGGCGAAATATTTCGAGGTGCTCGATATCCCGTTGTTGCACGGCCGACGCTTCGGTGCCGAGGATGACTTCGACTCACAAAGAGTGGCCATCGTCAGCCAACAGTTTGTCAGACGGCACTTCGGCGATACATCGGCGCTGGGTGAACGGCTAAGGTTCGGCGTCTTGAGCAGATCGCAGGAGTGGACGATCGTCGGCATCGTCGGCGATGTGCTCGACGCCGGTCCCGCTACCCCGCCGCAACCGACCGTCTACGTTCCCAATTCGCAGGCGCGGCTCGGCGGCATGTCGATTGTTGCGACGACCCGGGGTAATGCAGAGACCGCCCTGGACGCACTGCAGAATGAGATCTGGCGAATCTCACCAGGGCAATCGCTGTCTTCGAGCAGCACTCTCACGGCCGCTGTCGACGAGGCGCTGCAAGGCGCCCGTTTCGTGCTGACGCTACTGTCGATCTTCGCGGCGATTGCCGTCGCCATAGCCATGATCGGCCTGTACGGTACGACGTCGTACTTTGTCCGGCGCCGCAAGCGCGAAACAACAATTCGGGTTGCACTCGGGTTGACGCCGCTCCGCGCGCTGATGTGGGTACAGTCGCAGACGCTCGCGGCGTGCCTGATCGGCATTACGATCGGCGGCGGCGTACTGCTGATGGGCATGGTCTGGCTGCAGAAGCTCATATACACGACGTCGATTCGCGATCCGTTGGTCATCCTGAGCAGCGCGGCGATCATCTTTGTCCTCGCGATCCTCGCAGCGGCCCCGTCGTCGATCCGCTCCGCCAATACCGATCCGTCGCTGGCGCTACGGCAGGACTAGCTCAGGTGACGAAAAAGGACTGGAACATGGATCGTCCTGTGGCGAAGGCGCCGGGACGCTTTCGGCAACGCCTGTATTGGACACTGGCAGCTTTGCTGGGCGGCGCGGGCCTGGTGTTGACCTTCGCCATCGGAACGACAACGCTGTCGTCTTCCCGGGCTGTCGAACGGGGCTCAGTCTGGATTGATACGGTCGAGCGCGGCAGCCTCGTCCGGGAAGTGGCGGCTGCGGGCTCGCTGCATCCGGCGAATACACGACTGATATCCGCGCTCGTGGAAGGGAGCGTAATCGAAAAGCACCGCGAGGTTGGTGACGAACTGCAACCCGGCACACCGATAGCCACGGTGGACAACGTCACGGAGCGCAGACGTCTGCTCGAGATGGAGCAGGAACTCCGAGTGGCGGAAGCGGCGTTGTCGGAACTGCGAGGAGAGTTGCAGTCCAGCGGGCTCGAACAACAGAAGCTTCATCAGGAAATGGTTTTCGAGCTGCGCGATGCCCGTCGCCGGGCCGAAGCCACTGCTGCGTTGCCGGAGGGGGTAATGCCGAAGATCGAGGTCGTGCGTCTGGCGGAACGCGTGGAGGCGCTGGAGATACTGCTGCAGGTGGAGAGCCGCCGTGCCGACGCGGTCGCCGGGTCGATGGTGGCGCGGATCGAGCAACAACAAGCCCGCGTCGAACAGTTGGCGGAGCTCAAGGAGTTTCAGCAACAGGTTGTGGACTCGCTGTCGATTCTCAGCCCGGTGACCGGAGTTTTGAAGAACTTGCCGATCGAGACCGGCGAATGGCTTACCGAGGGCGCCGTACTTGCCGAAATTGTCGAGCCGGGTGAGCTGGTGGCTCGACTGCGCGTTCCCGAAAGTGCCGCCGCCTCGCTTCGACTCGGATTGCCGGCGAGGCTCAACGCCCGCGGTATCGAGCTGACGGGTACGGTCAAACGAATCGACCCGGCCGTTACCAGCGGAACGATTACAGTGGATGTCAAACTGGCGTCGGTTCCGGCCACGCTCCGGACGGACCTTAGTGTGCAGGGCTTCATTGAGCTCGATCGCGTCGACGATGTCGTTCACGTAGCTCGACCCGTCGGCGTCGTGGAGCACTCACAAGCGACGCTGCAGCGGCTGACGGACGAAGGACGTGCCGAAGCAGTGAGCGTCGAGCTCGGAACGTCTGTTGGTGATCGCATACAGGTACTCGCCGGCCTCAACGAAGGGGATCAGGTGATGCTTGCAACGTCAGCCGACAATCGACAAGAGAGTAAGCTGCTCAGCACCCGATAGAAGCACGCACAGCGAGGAATAAACCGTGGAAGCGCAACAGAACATGATTTCATTAGTAGATTCCGTACGCGAGTTTTCGACGGATACCATCAGGACCAGCGCGCTGGACCATGTCTCGCTGGAAGTCGAGCGCGGAGAATTTCTGGCGATTGCTGGGCCGTCGGGCGGCGGAAAGACGACTCTGTTGTCGGTACTGGGCCTACTCGATCCAATCGACTCTGGCAGCTATTTCTTGGACGGTCACAACACAGCCCACCTAAGCCCGACGAAACGGGCACTGATCCGAAACCGCAAGATCGGTTTTATTTTTCAGTCGTTCAACCTGCTTGGCGATCTGACGGTTGGCGAGAACGTCGCGCTACCGCTGTCCTACCGCGGTATGTCGGAGAAGATTCGCGGTCTGCGAGTAAGAGAAGCCATCGAGCGGGTAGGGATGGAACATCGCGCCAACCACTATCCATCCCAGCTATCGGGCGGCCAGCAGCAGCGCGTTGCCATAGCCCGCGCAATCGCCGGCAATCCGTCGTTGCTGCTCGCAGACGAACCTACCGGCAATCTCGACATTGACAGCGGTGAGGAGGTTCTGGATTTGCTCTCGGAGCTGAACGACACTGGATCGACCATAGTCATCGTCACACACGACCCCGCCTGCGCTCGCCGGGCCGAACGAATCGAGTACCTGCTCGATGGCCGCCTGGTCGATACGGCGGCGGTCAGGCCCGAGCTACAACGGCGGGGTTTTGTCTCGGTGGCCGCCAACCAGGTGGATAGCGCCGGCATCTGACCGGACAGTCAAATCATGAACTACTAAAAAAGGCGGGAGCAGAACGGACTCCATCCCGATAGATTCCGCCCTGCTCCCAATCGACGTTACTCGACCATACAAAATGCGTTGAGCTTGTTGCCATCCAGATCGCGAAAATAGCCTGCGTAAAACCCCTTGTCGTTTTCAGCAGGGCGAAAACCTGGGTTTCCTTCGTTGGTGCCACCCAATTCCAGCGCTTTCTTGTGCAAAGCATCTACCTTGTCCGGGGAGTCCAGGAACAATGCCACCATGGTGCCGTTACCAACGGTAGCCTTATCCTTGTTGAACGGAACGGATACCGCAACGGAAGGCGCATTGGGTGCCGGCGCCCAGGCGATAAAATAGTTTTCCTCTTCCATGAACCGACCGATACCCATCGAGCCAAAAAGCCCGTCGTAATAGGCGGCCGCTTTCTGTAAGTCGTTTGTTCCTAAAGTCACGTAGCCGATCATTTTGTTTCCTCTATTTTCGTTTCTCAGGGGATGTTGCCGAGTGCCGCGTTGGTGATTTTCACTGTACCCACACCCTGCTGACAGCGTGGTGTCAGTAGACTTGCAGTAGCCTATACTCACTCTTGCGGACTTGCGTAGAGCTTGTCGGGAACCTCATGAGAAGAGCGGACAGACTGATCAAGATCGTTCACTACCTGCGTCGTATGCGCCACGCAGTTACCGCGCGCCAGATCGCAGACCATTTCGATGTCTGCCAACGCACTGTGTACCGGGACATTCAGGATCTGATGAATTCAGGAGTGCCCATCTACGGGGAGGCCGGGGTGGGCTACGTCATCGACAAGAAATACCACTTGCCGCCGGTGATGTTCGACTTTGACGAGTTGGAGGCCATCGCACTGGGTATCAACATGGTGCGAACCTGGACCGATAAAAAATTTTCCGAAACGGCAGTGAGCGCTCTGGAGAAAATACAGGCCGTGCTTCCTGAGTCACGGCTGAATGACATGCAACAACTGACTACCCACTCGGAAGAAAGCCGCAGCAAGATTCCCTGGGAGGTGAGTTTTTCCGATATCAGGGAATGCATTCGCTCTCGACACAAGATCAGGTTCCACTACACCGACTTGAGGGACAAGACCAGCAATCGAACCATCAGGCCCTTGTCACTGGTATTCTTCGGACCGGTTTGGCTGGTGCTTGGCTGGTGTGAAACGAGAAAAGATTTCAGAAATTTTCGATTGGACCGCATGGCGGAACTGGCTGTTCCGGGAACTGCCTTCAGAGACGAGAAAGGCAAGACCCTCAAGGATTACGTGGCGCAGTGTATTACCTGAAATTTCTCCAGCGTCGTACTGTTTGTCAGCCGCCACATTAGTACCCCCCTTGAACTGACCATACGCTCAATTTGGTCCCGAACTAAGCGACGACGGCAAACGCCACATTCAATCCGACTACGAGTTGTATCAGCAGCGGGGCATATCCAAGGTCAAACTGATCTTCGACAACCAGCGGCTCGGCGATGTCGGGAGTCCGGAGCAGATGGACGAGGCATTCCGTTTTCTTAGATAAACCGAGGTCAGCCCCCCTGTGGACGACTGACCGAAGAATCTCAGGCTGACGCGTCACCGGGCCTTGAGGCCCTGCACCTGGAAGACTGGCGCGCCCGAGAGGATTCGAACCTCAAAATTCCGCGAATTCCGAAACTATTTCAACCTGCGAAGTGCCCGTTCTTTACTATCCTCTATCATGAGGCATCCAAGCTACCCAATCGGGCCAGCGCGGCTTCCCGGTAGCGATCGCCAATGGGGACCTCAGCCCGTCCCAGCTCAACGTCGTGACCTGAAATTGCAGTAACTTGATTCCGATTAACGATGTACGACCTGTGAACACGTACAAAATCATCTCCAAGACGCTCGCATATTGCTGCGACACCGCTCTTCACGATGTAGACATCCCGGTCTGTATGGATCTTGACGTAGTCTTTGAGTCCCTGCACGTAGATGACATCGGCCAACGTCAGTTTCACGTCCTTCCTGTCCACACGTATGAACACGTGGTCGGGTTGTGGCGAAGACAGAGAGAGTTCACTTTCCGGTAGCCTCGCACCGCTACCCTGGATCCGTGCCGCCAGGAAACGCTCGACGGCCTTAAAAAACCGCGAAAACACGATGGGCTTCAGCAGGTAATCGACCGCGGCCAGTTCGAAACCGTCTACCGCATAGTCACGATAGGCGGTTGTGAAGATAACTGCCGGCTTCTCTTTGAGACCCTGATAAAAGTCGGTGCCTTTCAGAACGGGCATCTCGATATCCAGAAAAAGCAGATCGACTTTCCTGGTGTTTAAGTATCGACTTGCTTCAATGGCGCTCGCACAGGAGGCGACCAGTTCGAATTGGTCGAAATGCGCAAGGTGCGTCTCGAGCAACTCGCGTGCCAGCTCCTCGTCATCGACCACGAGACATTGATAGCGCCTGCCACTCACGTGATGCCCTTATCAAGCGCTAAGCGTACCCTGTGATGAGCCTCTCCCGCATCGACGCTCAACGAATGAGACTGCGGATAGAGGAGATCCAGTTGGCGCCGCAGGTTGGCCAGACCGATGCTATTCGACTCTCCTGTGTTCGTGAGCGTACGTCGCGGTCTCGTGTTCTCCACAACGAACACCACGAACCGATCGTCCGTCGTCAAAGACAGACTGACACGCGCCCGCTCCAGCTGTTGGCTTACGCTGTGCTTGAAAGCATTTTCCAGTAAGGTCAACAGCAATAGCGGTGCGATCTGAACCGGTTCGGATACGTCGTTACTAAACGTAACGTCCAGCCTTTCGCCAAATCGAATCTCCTCGAGTGCCACGTAGTCTTCGATCATGGCCACCTCGTCGGCAAGTGAGACGTACTTCGCGTTGCACCGATACAAGACGTAATCGAGAATTCCAGACAGCTTCGCGACCGCCTCGGCGGTCTGGTCAGACTGCTTTAGTGCGAGTGCATAGATGTTGTTCAGTGTGTTGAAGATAAAGTGAGGATTGAGTTGGTTCTTGAGCGCATTGAGCTCAGCCGCACGTTTTTGCTCACGCAACTGCAACATCTTTTGCTGCTTGCGATAGAAGTCACCGGCGATCAGCACTGCCGTCGGAAACGACAGCAACGGCAACTTCGAGAACAGGATGTATTTGATGATGGATGAAAAGCCCAGTCGCTCAATCAGGGTCTTTTGCTCCAACGACAGATAATACCGGCCATACGATTCCGGATAGGTTGGTTCCAGATAGAAGTAGCTAATCAGGATGTTCAACTCGGCCGCGCCCAGCAGAGTAAGCAGCAATAGCGCAGCAAACAATACAGTGCGGCCTCGCTCGAGCAACAGCGGTACAAACCAACGAATGGCCACGGCGGCCACTGCGAATTGCAATGCCGTCACTGTGCCGGCAACTTCCAGCACCTCTCGGGCCGACGAATAGCGTTGCCACTCCGGCCCGACGTTTAGCACAAAGACAACGGCCCAGAAACCGAGATACAAGGCGACAGATCTCACCGACTCTGTGGTCGAAGTGGAAGGATCAGAAGGCAAGAGAAGGTCCCGACAATGGTCGACCAAATAGTAGCGCAGTTTGATCTCCCTGGATGATTAGTCGACAAACGAGCGGTTTTTATCGACGAATCCGCTGAACGTCGCTGTCGATGGTTCGGCCGACGAATCCCCCTCACTCGTCTAGTAACTGCTCTGCCCCGTGGTCCGACAGGTAACGTCAAAAGCAGATCCCGTCAGTGAGATTCATCCATGCGTTTTCCGATTTTCACGTTCATTGTTGCTGCCGCCCTTTGCTCTCCACTTACGCTATCGCCTGCACAGGCGGGATCTGCCTCACCTGCGCAGGATGCTGTGCTGATCACCGGCGCTAGCTCGGGTATTGGCAAACGTATTGCGCTGACGCTTGCCGAAAATGGCTACTACGTATACGCAGGTTCTCGAAAACCAGGGGATATCGAGGCACTGGGCGCAATTCCGAACATCCGCGGAATACGCCTGGACGTGACGATACAAGCCGAAATCGATGCGGCCGTCGCCACAGTGCGCGCGGACGGCCGCCGTCTTGTTGGCCTCGTCAACAATGCGGGCGTGTTCTTGTATGACCCGCTGATCGAGGTGAGCGAACAAGACATGCAATTCGTTATTGACGTCAACCTTTTCGGACCCTACCGAGTCACCAAGGCGTTCGCGCCCCTCATTATCGAAAGCGAAGGACGCATCATGACGGTCGGATCCCTGGCAGGCATTTTTTCCAACAGCTTGTTCGGACCCTATGCCATGAGCAAACACGCCATGGAGGCGTTTACCGAATCCTTAGACCAGGAAATGGCCAAGTTCAACGTCGACGCCGCAATTGTCGAACCGGGCAACTTCCGCTCCGACGTCATGAAAAACATGCGACAGAGAGCTGCGTCAATCAAGAGTGGCGCACGTGACACTCTGTACGAGGACGAATTCGCTCGTTTTGCGTCGTTTGCTCAGGTCGACCGATCGAAGCACGCGGAACCGACACCCGTTGCGGAAGCGGTGCTGGACTTCTTTACCACAGACCAACCAAAGCTGCGCTACATGGTTTCTGCCAGCCAGGCCGAAGTTGACTACACGCTCAGCAGGGCTCTGCAAAAGGTTGTCGAACTGAATCACGATCAAACATTCAGCAGGAGTGTTGAAGAACTGACTGCAACACTCGAAGAACTGTTTGCCGAGGCAAATTGATGACACCTTACACAGGACTCTGGAACATGAAAAAACTATTCGCAATCGCAGCCTTCCTGATTTGCTCGACGTGTTTTGCCGATGAAGCCGACAGGCTCGTCATTGAACAAGAAGCGGCAACATTCTTTGATAACTACCTCGAGGTGTACAACCGTCGATTCGGTTATCCGGAAAAAGGCCAGCAATTTCGATCCGAAATCAACGCCGTCGTCAACATGCCCGTTTTGCAGTCACCACCGACCAGCGCGCCGTTCGTTACAGATTCCAGAGAGGATTTTGGAAGGAATTTCGAAGGCTTCCTCATGAGCCTGGAGCAAAAGGGCGTCACGCAATTGGTGTGGTACAAGACATCCTTCCACATTCTGTCGCCCAAAAAAGTGCTGGCGAACAACATTGGTCACGGCATTGATGACGACGGAAAGGTAATCTACGAGACGATTTCTCTCTATCTCCTGGTCTGCGGCAACGATGGCTGGCGCATTTCACTGTTTAGCCCGTACCTCGTCGAGAACGAGTTGCTCATTGAGTCATCCCTTTAGTAGTGAATTCTCCTGGACTGAATCCGGGCCAGATCATCGAGCACATCCGGCGACACGGAGGTCTCACCTGGGGCAAGCAAATCTGAGCACCGATCGGGCACCAGATGGACAGTGTGGCAATCCGCCAAGATGCGAATGCCGCGTAAAACACGGCAAAAAGCAATGGCGGGGCCAGTAGCAGCCAGCGAATTGTCGGCAGCCTCATGTTCACAGAGCTTAACGGGGCTCGGACCCGCGCGGCACTTGAGCTAGAATGCGGATCCCTCAATCGACTACTTTCCACAGACCATAAGGACAGCTGCCACATGACCGATTCTCGAGTCCTTCGAAGCCTACTGGTGATTGCCGCCATCTTGTTTACCTGCGGAACGGACATGTCGTTCGCGCAGGGCCATACGGCCGGCAAGACCGTCGTGATTACCGGCGCAAACCGCGGTATCGGACTCGAATTCGCCCGCCAGTACGCGAGCGATGGCTGGACCGTAATCGGCACGGCGCGCAGCCCCGACCGAGCTGACGATCTCAAGGGCCTCGATGTCGAAGTCCTGCAGCTCGACGTCACGGTGCCTGCAAGCGTTGACGCCTTCGCCGCGGCACTCGAGGGGCGGTCTGTCGATCTGCTGATCAACAATGCCGGCTTCTTGGCGCGCGGCGACGGGATCGACGATGTCGAAATCGACGACTACACGCAGATGCTGATGGTCAACGCGGTGGGTCCGGTCCGGGTCACTCAGGCGCTCATGCTGCAGCTGCGCGACGGACAGGGCAAAAAGGTGATCAACATCACGAGTCAGTTGGCGAGCATCGGGCGGAACGAGAGCGGCGGCTACTACGGCTACCGCGAGAGCAAGACCGCTTTAAACATGTTTACCCGCACGCTCGCTGCCGAACTTGGCCCGGAAGGCTTTATCTGCGTTGCCCTGCACCCGGGCTGGGTGCAGACGGACATGGGCGGTGCGGGTGCCACGCTGACGCCTGAGGAATCTGTCAGCAGCATGCGGGCGGTGATCGACGGTTTGACCGCTGACGACAACGGTGAGTATCGGTCGTACACGGGAGAAACGGTGGCCTGGTAGCGCCACCGTACGGCTACATTGCCGGAATCCCACTACTGGCCTTCGGCACCGCCGGAGCTGCCAGTGGTACTCCTGTAGGCCAGGCCGATCAGATCGCGATCACGCAGGTCGTCAGCCAGCCGAAAAACTCTCTGCCAGCCCAATTGCAAGGTCCTGACCAGCGCTCGCCAGTGCACCGGAACCCAACAGCAGCCCGCAGCCGAAGTCTTCCTCCCTGAAGGCAGGGTCCCGAATGGACGAGGACAGTCAGCACTAGTACATGTCGAAGAGTAATCACGGTACAGCACCTCTCGATTGAATCCCTTTTGGTTTGATGCACTTGCGCGTGAACACGCTTGAGTCTTCGGCTATCTCGTCAGATTCAAATCAACGCTTCGACGCACGATCGGCGCACCTCGTCGACGGCAAGGTGCGAATATTCCCGAATCACCGCGTCGATGAACTAAGATCGCTCGATGCGAGTAATTAACTGGCAAAGACCCTGTCGTAGTTTTGGCTACACGGAAGTCGACGAATTCTACAATCGTCCGCTCACTACCCCGCATCTGTTCAGGTTTACGACGGCCTGTACGGAACTTCCTGAGCATGGCGGCGCCTTGTCTCTGAAAACCGTCCTTTCTGGCGAAGAGGAATACAAAATTGGTGGCCGCATTTTCGTGTTGCGACCCGGCCGACTTCTGGTCGTCAACGAAGGTCAGCACTACTCGAGCCGTATTCTGCGACCTACCGAATCTCTGTCTATCTTCTTTCCGACGACCGACAAACACAGCTTGAACGAAGCGGCGTTGTCAGCACGAGATCAACAACGAGTCGAGGATGGTGCCTACGACATAATCGACGGTTTCCCTCAGGTAGCATACCGCGCGACTCAAGACAGCCAGAAAGCACTGCTCGCCTTGATTCGGACGTTGAAAAAGGACTCTGATTCAGACTCGCACGAAGCTTCGCAAAAGCTAATGATCGAAGCCCTGAGAGATCTTCATGCTGCAGTACCCTTTTGCCGACTGAGGTCCCCGCTAAAGGCCGGTACCCGGCAAGAACTTGCCAGGCGATTGCTCAGGGCGAAAGAGCAGATCGACGACACGTTCGGACAGTCCGCCGACCTAGGCGAACTGGCTGACACCGCCTTCTTGTCCAAATACTATTTCCTGCGTCTGTTCACCGAGATGTTTGGCGTATCCCCGGGCGCCTACGCGCGACGCAATCGATTGATACGTGCTATCGGTGAGATTGACAACGGTGCGAATCCGCAAGGCGCCGCATTCAAAGCCGGATATCGTGACTTTCGCGCGTTTCGGCGCGCCTGCGTTCGTACAACAGGTTTCGATCCCATCAAAAAATCGCAATTTCAAACCACTGATCCCTGCTAGATTGCCCGCGTCTGAATCGAGGGTCTTTTTAAGGGACGAAGTGAAGCATTTGATTGCGCTTTTTGTGTCTGTGGCTTTGTTTGCTGCGCAGGCCCCTCTTCACGCTCAGGCGTCGAAGATCGAGCAGGAGGTCGACAAGCTCCTGGCTGCAGTTGGAGGTCGGGATATCTGGGCGGACGCCCACGGGTTCACAATGTCAGAGATTCTGCACTCAGATCAGTTCGAATTGCCGGTGATACGCCACTATTGGGTCGATTTTCGGTCGCCGAGGATCATGGAGTCGACTGAAGGCAACGGTCTGCGTCAGACACGTGCGCTAAACGTCGACCGCGGCTGGACTGTGCGTGACGAGGAATACTCGGACTGGCCCGATGCGCAAGTCGCCGGATGGCGCTCCTTTTGGCCGGGTATACCGACACGCGTGTTCCACCTGCTGGCCACCAATGATCCCGGTATCCATGCCGAATGGAGAGATGGCGTCATTGACATTTTTGTTGACGACACGAGAGTCGTCTGGATCGCGACCGATCCTGAAGGTACGCCGGTCGCATACGGCCGGGAAGATCGCCACACCGACACTCACTTGCTTGGGAGACCGCTTCAATACGGCGACGTCACACTGTGGTCCGAGGCGATCGAGCCGGGCGGGGATTGGCGCGTAGTCATGGTGGACTATCGGCTGCTCAACAAACCTCACACGCAGTCTTTTGAGTATCAGCAATAGGTGATCGGAAACATGTTCAAATTCTTTTCGCGCCTTGGCACGATCCTGGTAGTCAGCGCAATTGCCGCGTCACCCGCGTTCGCGGATCGAGCTACGGAGCTCGGCGATAAAATGCTTGCCATGCTGGGTGGGGCCGAGGTTTGGCAGGAAGCGGTCGCTGTCCACAACACGGCAATCAATCACCATCCGCAAGCTCGACTGCCGTATATCCAGGAGTATTGGTATTTCACCGGAATGCCGCGGCATGTTGTGAAGATCAACAACCATGACATGCAGCGAATGCGCTCTTACACACAGGCTGGTGGATGGTCGCTAGTCGAGGGTGACGTTAGAGACTTCAGCGAGGAGCGTCTGGCGCAAGAGATTATTAGCTGGCATCGGTCGTTCTATCGCAAGATAGTTCTGCTCGCCACTGAATCGGCTGACCTTACTTTATCGTTGGGCGCTGGCGGCAGCGTTGAGTTTCACGATTCGGACCAGTTTATCGGATGGATCGAAATCAGTGACGACGGTACGCCTAGACGGCACGGAGGTTCCGAGAACCGGAGAATCTACACAGAGTTCGCTGAATTGATTTCGTTCGGTGAGATCAACTGGCCATCCGGCGGTCGAGATGAGACGGGCTGGCGCTTCCAGATGCTAAGTATCGAACTTCTCGAGGAGGAACCGGCACTTAGCACCGAACCCCCGGATTGAAGACGCTCTAAGGCGAGTTTCCGCGAAGCCCGCGATTGCCTACTATAATTGGCAAAAAAAATCACTCATATGGTCGAAGCCATCGGTGGCTTTTGCATACCGGGCGACGGAGTCGAAGCCGCTCGTGCGATTGACGGAACCTAGACGTACATCTTCGACCCATCGACGCCACCCTACCTCCCGTGCGACGTGAAACCCCTGCCTTCAGAGTACGCTATCTTGATCGTAAATTACTGAATTAAACAAACTTATCTGGCACGACGCCCGTTGCATATTCAGTACTTTGCACAGCGATGCATAACCGAGTCCCACAATTCTCCCACAGTGATGATTGGCAAGAGTTGATCACCGGACATCGATGAGATATTCTATATTTCAGAATCTGGAATATAGAATAAGAGTATGACACTGAAACCACAGGACGTGCTCGTCCTGCTAAAACTGGTTGCCTTACGCGATGAACCATGGACGTACAACGGGTTGGCAATAGAACTCGACCTGAGTCCCTCTCAGGTGCATGCCGCGGTTCGAAGAGCGATCAAATCCGAACTGGCTTACCAAGCGGATAAACGAGTGCGCGTACACGCGCAAAACCTGGAAGAATTTCTAAGCCATGGCCTACGCTATCTTGCTATTCCGGAACGAGGTGCGATAAGCAGAGGCATGGCCACCCTGACAAGCGCACCGCCGTTTGCCGCCCTGTTCGTGGCTGACGAAAACCCTATTGTGTGGCCAGATTCGTCAGGCGACGTCCGCGGTGAATCGCTTTCTCCCATACACAAGTCCGCACCGAGTGCGGCACGACGCGATCCGGAACTCTATGAGCTTCTTGTAATCGTTGACGCCTTGCGAGCTGGGCGGGTGCGAGAAAAACAAGCTGCGGTAAAAGCTTTGAAGAAAAAGCTCCAGAATTATGGCTAGGGCGCAGAGTCCGAACATCGAAATTCTGGAGATCGCCGCACAGGCGCTCGGAGCGGTTTGCGAAGACCTTGTATTCCTCGGCGGATGTGCAACTGCATTGCTCATTACGGATTCGGCAGCGCCTCCTGTCAGAGTTACTCGCGACGTGGACACAGTCGCAGAAATCGCATCGGTGGCTGAATATCACGTGTTGGGTAAAAGGCTACGCAAATGCGGCTTCTATGTGGACCCGTCGAAGGACGCACCAATCTGCCGTTGGATCGGACATGGGATCATCCTCGACGTTATGCCGACGGATAAGAAAGTTCTGGGCTTCACAAATGTTTGGTACACCGGCGCGATCAACGCGGCGGTGACGTTTAAGCTGCCAAGCGGCGCAAACATCAGGCTAATTGACGCGGCACATTTCCTTGCAACAAAACTGACCGCCTTTGACGGTCGCGGGGACGAAGACTATGTAATGAGTCACGACCTGGAAGATGTCGTTTGCGTATTGGACGGCAGGCCTGAGCTTGAGGACGAAGTTCTTGGCTCCGCGGCAGATGTAAGGAAGTACGTTTGCGGTCGAATAGGCGACCTGATGAATGACCGGCAATTCCTCGATGCTATTCCGGGTCATCTGCCAGGAGATCCTGGCAGCCAGGCCAGATTACCCGATCTTGTCGAGAAACTTGAACGATTGGCGGCAGTCAGCACCTGATCGCGATCGAGAAAGTGTTACCTGTGTCTCCGGTTAACACCGTCGAAAAAATGGCGCGCCCGAGAGGATTCGAACCTCTGACCCCTGCCTTCGGAGTACGCTATTTTCGTTGTAAGTAACTGGATTTATTGACGCTACACTGTGGGACGTCCGTTGCAAATTCAGTACTCATCACAACGAAGCATAACCGAGCCCCACAATATTCCCACAGTCGGCAATTGACGAGAAGTACGGCATTGCCGTACTATAAGCTCAGTGTACACCGTCATTGAAACCCCGGTTTATACAGGCAAGGTCGAAAGGATTCTGACCGATGATGAGCGAGAAGCTTTCGCGGTATTTATTGCTCAAAATCCTACGGCCGGCTCGGTTGTACGTGGTTCCGGCGGCGTTCGAAAAGTGCGCTGGGCGCAAAAGGGGCGCGGTAAAAGCGGTGGCGTTCGTGTGATCTACTACAATCGCCTCGAGAACGGCGAAATCTGGCTGCTCACGATGTATGCCAAAACCGATCGCTCGACCATTCCTGCGCACGAGCTGAAGTTGATCAAAGAGGTGATTGATCGTGACTAGAAAAAAGGAAATGAGTGCCGAAGGCGCTGAGCTTCTTGAAGCCGTCAAACAGATGAAGGCGAAGAAGAAGGGCAAGGTTTATACATCTGAGCAGCTTCTCGCTATCGCGGCACGGCAGTCAGTCAATCTAACGCAGAAAGACTTTGCTCGACTACTCAACGTGTCGGTCGATTCTGTTCAGGATTGGGAACAGGGACGTCGGTCACCGAGAGGCGCTGCCAAGACCCTGCTACAGGTCGCCAAACAGCATCCCGAAGTGTTGGAGCGGATTGGCTCATAGAGGTCGTCTTGAATCCTATATCGGAAGCCTTCGCTATTGCAAAACGCCGTAACGTACCTGCAGCTCCGGTTTGTATATGCCGCCCTCGTTGCTGTAGAACTGCTTGAACGTTGTGACGTCCGGGCCCGTCAAGGCGAGCGCAAGTCCAAAGTTATCCCCATCGATCCAGGTCTGGACCAGGCTCGAGAATCCGCTCCAGTAATACAGACCGGGCTCATCTCCCACGGTTTCGACCGCGAGACAGATACTGTCTTGTGTCGGTGCCGTGGAGAACCTGACTGTCTCGTCCCAATCCGACGTCACTTGATAGACGCAAATGTCGAGATCGGGTAACGGGTCGGGCCAGTCGAGCAGCCACATTCGCAGTTCGGCGTATTCGATAGTTGCCCCGGCCGGAATATGCGTAAGATCGAAACGCAGGAGGACGGATGTCTCAAACGGACCGGTGTCGGCTACTAACAAGTCGTCGTTATCCGCTTGTGGCTGGTCATCGTTGATATTGACGGTCGTATCGATTGACGGATGGACAGACGTCTCGAGCACCAGGCTTTGCAGCAATTGCGTCAATGACGCGTTTTCCGTTTCCAGTGCAGCGATCTCAGCTTCGAGGCCGCTGACTGTTGTCGACAGCGAACCGAGCTGCTGAGCGTTGTCATCGATCGCCACTTCGACAGCCGAGAAGTTTTCGTTAACGTCGGCTGCCACGGCCGGCGTGCCCGCACTGAACTGATTCGGAATATCGACTTCGTCGGCGAGGCTGACGGATCCGGAAAGCGCGAACGCCAGCAAAAAAGCAAAACGTGCAGTCGTCATCTTACTCTCCCTGATTCGATCGTTCGGCGAGCAGATTTTTCCTCACGCCACGAGATGCAGTGTCGAAGCACGTCACTGCCATTCAGCCGAATCCCAGTTTCCCTGTCCCCATACGAGCGCTTCGGGCTCTGCCGGTGGCGGCACGCTGCCATTGTCACTCCCGCCGCCGCCACAAGCTGCCAGGGACAGCAGCAGCACAGCGAACAAGCTTAGTCTGATTTTCATCCGCGACTCCTGCAGGGGTGGCGCAGCAGTAGACTGGGCGCACTATCGAGCAGCGCGTCTATCCACAGACTGGCACGCTATCTACTCGAAATAGACCGGTCAAGCCGCGTGGCCTGATATGTGAAGCGCGTCGACGCGTGCTGGCTTGAAACGGGGTCGAACCGAAGTTTTTCGTTCCGGCGAAGTCGTGGAAGCTTTGTACAGAGTGTTATGGGGCGGTTTTTAACAGCTTCGCAGCAATACGCCCGCAAATAATGTTTGACATATTGCTTAGAAAAGATGTCAGCCTGCTATTACGGATTTGCATGAGTCAC
Source organism: Pseudomonadota bacterium (assembly GCA_039819385.1). Taxonomy (GTDB): domain Bacteria; phylum Pseudomonadota; class Gammaproteobacteria; order Steroidobacterales; family Woeseiaceae; genus UBA1847. The sequence continues at coordinate 142,773 of JBCBSC010000006.1, forward strand.
TTGCAGGAGCACTCAAAATGGCGGATCTCAATGATAGCTGGCGACCGGGCTTAGCCGCCCGTGTGAAGTCGGTCAGTTTAAGGCTCGTCAGATACCGGCGGTGCATAGTGGAGAAGTGGCGCGCCCGGCAAGATTCGAACTTGCGACCCCTGCCTTCGGAGGGCAGTACTCTATCCAGCTGAGCTACGGGCGCTGCGTTGGTCGGCTATTGTGATCGTTGTGCCAGCACAGTGCAATCGTGCATCGCTCCTTCGCGCAGCCGGTCGCCGGCGCCGCCTCAGTACAACAGCTCGGTCCAGCGCCCGCCCGCGACCAGTTCCGCGCGACGCCGCGCCCAGCGTTCCTCGGAACCGATCATCTGCGCGAATACGCGGTCGAGTTCGTCGCGAATGTCTTCGAGTCCGGCGAGGTACACGTAGGTTTTCGGGTCTTCCAGCATCTCGATAATCTCCGCCGAGCGCTCCTCCAGGCAGTAATCCCACGCGATCGGGTCGGCCCAGTTCGGCCGTGGGGACAACGCCTTGAACGCCTCGAAGGTGTCCTCGTCGTAGTAAAGGGCAAAGTCGTCGCGCTGCTCGTTCATATAGAAGTGTTCGAGGCCGGAGTGGGCGCCGTAGAACAGTCTGACCTTGCCGCGCCAGTTGCCTATGTCCCGGTAGAGGTGCTTGATGAAGGCCCGGAAGGGGGCGATGCCCGTGCCGGAACCGATCAGTATCAGATTCGCCTCCTTGTCCTCGGGCACTTCGAACGCATAGCCGTAGGGGCCAGTGATCGATATCGAGTCGCCCCCTTTCAGATCGCACAGATAGTTCGACGAGATGCCGGCAAAACGCTCGCCGCTGTAGTCGTCGATATAGGAAACCCTGCGCACGGCAATCGTGATTCGCGGGTTGCCGCCCTCCGTATCCGCCGGCGTGTCGGCAACGCTGTAGAGGCGAAAATGCTCGTCATGGCCTAGCTCGTGGGGGCCGGGCGTCAGGATGCCAATGCTCTGGCCGGGCTGATAGTCGAAATCCGGCCGGTTCACTTCGAGCACGATCTCGCGCACCTCGGCATCCGCATTGTCCGGCGTGATGCGCTCATTGGATAACACTTTGGCTTCAAAGCGCTCTTGCTTGTCGTAGTCGTCCAGTTTCATAGTCGGGATCTCCCTGTAAGTTTATTGTCCGCGGCCGAATCGGCATCGCAAGGATTCGCGCAATCGCAACGACCGCAGCCGCCGCGGGCGGCTAGCACGTCCCCATCGATATCGGACGACACAAAATGGCGCCGCCAGGCGCCCTGGACCGAGACCCAGCCGAGCATCAGCAGCGGCGGCACAACAATTGCGAGCAGGAATTCCCTGAGCATCGGTCAGGCCCCCAGTCCGGCAAAGCCCATAAACGACAGCGACAGGATGCCGGCCACGATCAAAGCAATGGCTGTGCCTCTGACGACTTCGGGCGTGTCGGCAAACTCGAGCTTCTCGCGAATGCCGGCCATCAGGACGAGCGCCAGCGTGAATCCTGCACCGGCGCCGAAGGCGTAGACGATGGCCTGCCCGAAGTTGTAACCCTTGTTGGTTTGAAACAGCGCGAGCCCCAGGATCGCGCAGTTGGTCGTAATCAGCGGCAGGAAAATACCCAGCGCGCGGAACAACGCGGGACTCATCTTCTTGATGAACATCTCCACGAGCTGCACTGCGGAAGCAATCACGGCGATAAACGCGATCAGCTCCAGGAACGGCGCGCCGATTGCGATCAGCAGATGATGTATCCCGTACGCGCACACCGAGCTCACGAGCATGACGAACATGACGGCGCCGCCCATCCTGGTCGCCGTGCCGATCTTTGCCGACACCCCGAGAAACGGGCAGATGCCGAGGAAGTAAGCCAGCACGAAGTTGTTGACCAGCGCGGCGTTGACGAAGATGGACCACAGGGATTGCTCGTTCATCGCAGCGCCTCCCGCACCGGCTCCGCACCGGCCTGCCGCCGCTGTTTCAGATGATTGATCAACAGCAGCCAGGCAGCGAGCGTGAAGAAGCCGCCGCCCGGCAGGATCATGACAATCCAGGGCTCGAAACCCGCGGGCAGCACCGCCACGCCGAACAAGGACCCGCTGCCCAGAATCTCGCGCACGCCACCGAGACAGAACAGTGCCAGAGTGAAACCTGCACCCATGCCGAGACCGTCGAGCATGGCGGCGCCGGCGCCGTGCCTGGACGCAAACGCTTCCGCGCGGCCGAGGATCAGGCAGTTGACGACGATCAGTGAGATGAACGCCCCCAGCGCCCGGTGCAGGTCGAGGCTGATCGCCTCGATCGCGTAGTCGACGATGGTGACGAAGGTCGCGATGATCAGGATGTAGGTCGCTATGCGAACCTGCCTGGGTATTGCGTGGCGCAGCACGGCCACGAGCGTGTTGGACATGCACATGACAAACGTGGTCGCGAGTCCCATCGCGAGCGCGTTGATGGCCGTGTTGCTGACGGCGAGCACGGGACACATGCCCAGTACCTGCACGAAAACCGGGTTCTCGCGCCAGAGACCCTTGACGAACTCGTCGGTCGGCGATGCCGTCTCAGCGGGCTTCATCGCGGCCCCGCGCTGTGATTTCGTCCCGATTTTCCACGATCAGGGGAACCCACCGTGCCGTGCTGCGGGCCAGGATCTCGCCGACCGCCTCGGACGAGATCGTCGCGCCGGTAATGCCGTCGATCTGCCAGGGCTCGGTCGCTGCCCTGGGCTTGACGGTTTCGATGGCATTGCGCAGAGACCTGCCGGACTCGTCCAGACTGACGTCCAGCGCCGCGAAATTTGCCAGGAAAGCCGGGTCTTTCTCGATCCTGTCGCCCAGTCCCGGTGTCTCTCTGCTTGCCAGAACGCGAAAGCCTGTGATCGTCTCGCTGGCCGGTGAGTAGCCGTAGAGCAGCGTGATCGTGTCCGCATAACCCATCCCGCTGGCCTCGATCGCGACGCCGACCAGCTTGCCGTCCGCGCCGAAGGCGGCGTCGAAGCGCTCGCCGGGTGCTTCGACGTCCGACGTCACCCGACCGTCCGCCATCAGGATCAAGGTCACGCGGCGCTGCGCCCCGGGCAGGACTGCAAACACCGCACGCTCCAGCGCTTCGGCACGGTTCTGCTCGATCGCGGGCCGCGTGCCGGCAAACACGACGGCGATCAACAGGCCGCAGACCATGCCGACGCCCACCAGCGCACGGTACATGGGCCAGGCGCGCTCTGAATCCGGCCCGTTCACGAGGACCCTCCCGATGCCTTGCGCGTGCCGTAGACGCGCGGCTGAAGCAGATTGTCGATGTGCGGAGACACGGCGTTCGCGAGCAGGATCGCGTACATCACACCCTCGGGCATGCCGCCCCAGAGGCGGATCACCACGACCAGCGCGCCAATCAGTACTCCGTAAACGACGCAGCCCGCGTTTGTCATTGGCGATGCAACCATGTCCGTCGCCATGAACACGGCGCCGAGCATCAGGCCACCGCTGAACAGCATGAATACCGGGTCCGGATAGTCCGCCGGTGCGACGAGGTGCATGACGCCGCTCAACGCAAACACCGTCGCCAGGATCGCCAACGGTATGCGCCAGTTCATCATCCTGCGCAGAGCGAGATACAGACCGCCGGCGAGGATCAGGATACCGCCGGTCTCGCCCGTCGAGCCGGCGGTCAGGCCGGTCGCGAGATCGAGCGTCGCGGTGACCTCACCGTCGAACTTCATGGCCGCGAGCGGCGTCGCGCCGGTGAGCGCGTCGTAAACCGGCGTCGCGAACGGATACGTGAGCGACGACGCCGGCAGGCCTGAGAACCGGTCCGCAGCGAGCGCCGGATACCAGCTGGTCATCGCCACGGGAAACGCCGCCTGCAAAAACGCGCGCCCAACCAGCGCCGGATTGAACGCGTTGTAACCGAGACCGCCGAACAGAAACTTGCCGACGCCGACCGCGATCACGCCGCCCAGCACCACCATCCAAACCGGCAGCGCCGGCGGCAGCGTCAGACCGTAGATGACGCCCGTCACTGCCGTGGACCAGTCGCCGAGCGTCGACGCGGCGCCACGCCAGCGGCACAGCAGATGCTCTGTCACCAAACAGCTCGATATCGCCGCCGCCAGCGTTACCAGCGCGGCGAACCCGAACACGTAAACGGAAAACGCACACACCGGCAGCAACGCATAGACGACGTTACGCATGATCGTGTCAACGCTCGCGCCGCTTGCGATGTGCGGCGACGTGTCGATCTCGAGTGTTTTACCGGCTTTCGCCATTAGCCCGACCTCAGCGCGCGGACCAGCGCCTTGGCGGAGCGGAAGCGCTGCACCAGCGGGATGTGCGACGGGCACACGTATGAACAGGCGCCGCACTCGAAGCAATCCAGCAGATGGAACTCGTCCGCCATACGCTCGTAGTCGGCGACCTTCGCGAGCAGGCCAAGCTGTGAGGGATTCAGGTGAATCGGACAGGCGTCGACACAATACGCGCAGTGAATGCAGGGATACTCTTCTCGCCCGGCGCCGGTCTCGGCGTGCGTAAACGCGACGAATCCCGAGGTCCCCTTGGTGATCGGTATGTCGAGGCTCGACAGTGCCTGTCCCATCATCGGGCCACCGAGAAACACGCGGCTGACGTCGCCGGAGACCTCGACCTGCTCGAGCGCAAACCGCAGCGGCGTGCCGACCGGGATGCGATAGTTGCCCTTGCGCCCGACGGCAGGTCCAGTGAGCGTGACGACGCGCTCCTGGATGCCGCGGCCGTGCGGCAGCAGCCGGCCGATCTCGGCGGCCGTCGCGACATTGACGACCACCGCGCCGACGTCGGCCGGCAATCCGCCCGACGGCACGTCCTTGCCGAGCAACGCCGTAATCAGCATTTTCTCCGCGCCCTGCGGGTACTTCACCTGCACGACGCGAACGGCGACGGGCAGGTCGTCCGGGATCGTACGCTGCAACGCCTCGGCGGCATCCAGCTTGTTGGCCTCGACGCCGATCAACGCGCGCGCGGCGCCGGTCGCCTTGAGCAAATAGCGCACGCCGGTATGCACGTCGGCGGGCTGTTCCAGCATCACGCGATGATCCGTGGTCAGATAAGGCTCACACTCGACGCCGTTCAGTATCAAGGTATCGATCGATTTGCCTGCGGGCGGCCGCAGTTTGACGTGGGTCGGAAACGCGGCTCCGCCGAGGCCGACGATCCCCGCCGCCTGGATGGCGGCAACAATCTCGTCCGGACTGGCTGTGTCGAGATCGCAGGGCTCGCCTTCGGCGACCTCCTGGGACGAACCCGGGTACGGCTCAAGGTAGATGCCGGTCACCATCTTGCCGGCGATGCCCGGCACCAGCCCGATCCGCCGCACCACACCCGACGCCGGCGCATGCTGCGGCACCGAAACGAAGCCGTCGGCTCTCGCCAGCACCTGTCCCCTGACCACTTCCTCGCCCTCGCGCACGACCGGTACGGCGGGTTTGCCGATGTGCTGGGACAACGGGAAGACGAGCACCGGCGCGAACGGAAACTGCCGGATACCGAGCGCGCGCGTGTCGTCCTTCGACTCCGGCGGATGTACGCCGTGAGTGAAAGTTGGATAGCGCTGCGGCAAGGAGAGCATCTTTGGCGTTACTCGTCAGTTGTATTTGGAGCCGCGGGCGATCCACTTGTCGATGTCGCCGGCCGACCGGTCGCGCGGCAGGCCCGGGTGGATGACCTGTGCAGTGCATTTCTCGGCCGCCTTGACGAGATCGCTGTAGGGGCCCGCCTGCGCATCCTTGATGACCGCCTTCTTGTCCGCGTTGTACTCGAACATGCCCGGATTCAGCTTGATGCATTCATCACACGCCGTGCACTCCTCGGTATCGATCCAGGGCGCCATGTAGTCGTCGCCGGCTTGCGCTGCCGTGACCGCCGCATCCACCGGCGCCGCGGCGGCAAGGTCCTGGACCGGCGCGACGTCGACGCCTTCTTCGCCCGCGATCCGGGCCAGGCCCTCTGCGATCCTCGACACCACCTCGCCGCGAATCCGGCTCTCGATCCCTAAGAGATCCGGCTCCGTCCTGTCGGCGCCGGCCAGCCCGCGCAACATCGTCCAGAAGTCACGCCGTTCCTCGCAGGATGTCACCATCGTCTCGTCGACGAGCAGGCGGCTCAGGCGGTGCTTGCGATCGACGCTCCAGATGTAGGGGAAGCGGTCTTCGCGGTCACCGTCGTCGAGTTCCAGGAACTCGTGCAAGGGCACCATCTTGTCGTTCCAGGTGTCCGGCGGCGCCATGCGAAAATGTTTGCGGAAGCGCACTTCGGTGATCGCAAAATCCGCGAAGGTCATCGGCAGCTCGAGCGTCTTCTCGCGGGAGCCTTCGCGATACTTGAGCGTGTAGCTCGGCCAGTCGGCGTCCGGCGCCGGATTGCCGGACAGATCGAAACACTCGGCCGCGGTGACGCCCTTGTCCGGGTCGTAGCGGAACAGCGGATAGGCGCGGGACTCGACCGCGAGCTTCGCCTGCCGCTCGCTCATGTCGTCGCCGATGCCGTGCTCGGGCTGGCAGGAGGTGTACAGGTTGAAGAGCGCCGGGCGCCTCGTCAGCAGGCCTTCGATGAAGCCCTCGATCATGTGGCTGGCATGCGCAATCGTGCTCTGCAGAACATAGCTCGTGCGATGCGCCATGCCGACGAGGCCAATCTCCTTGCGCACTTCTTCCTTGCCCTTGATCGCCTTGCCGAACTGCGCCATGTCGGAGACCTGCCCCATGAAACCCGAGGTACAGGCCTGCCCCCCGGTGTTCGAATACACCTGGGTGTCGACGACGAGTACTTTGACCGGCTTGCCCGAAATCAACAGGCGCGACAGGTTCTGGAAGCCAATGTCGTACATCGCGCCGTCGCCGCCGACCGCAACGACGGGCGGACAGAGTTTGAATTCCTCGTCGCTGAACTGCCGCCAGTCGAAGTGGGTGAAGAACTCGTCGTGCACCGACGGCAGGTAGTCGCCGGCCAACTCGAGCTCCGCCTTGTGGATGGTCCTGAAACCTTCCGCCATCTTGGCCATATGACCCTCGAACACGCCCATCGCCAGTGACGGGGCATCCTGGAACAGGTGATTGGCCCACGGGAACGGATACGGGTTGAACGGGTAAGTGCTACCCCACACGGAGGTGCAACCGGTAGCGTTGAGCATGCCCATGCGCGCGCGTCCCCGCCCGGTCGTGCCCTCGACGTAACGCCATTTGAGCGTCTCCAGCTCGCCGATCAGGCCGGTCATGCGCTTCAGCCAGGCCGGATCGATGGGCTGCGCCCCCTTGTCGTGTTCTATGCGATCGGCTATGCCCGCCAGCGTCACGTCATTGTCGCCAATGCCTTCGACAACGCGCGCAATCTCCTCCGTGTCGCCGAGATCGATCTCGCCCACGAGCCGGTCCTGCACGAACTGCTTGAGCTTGCCGATCAACTCTTCGAGCTTGGCGACGTGCGCCTTGATACGCGGCTGCATCAGCGCCTCGACGGTCGCGACGAACAGGTGCATTACGGTCTTCTCGGCGCAGCCGAGACAGGCGCCGTCGCCGCTCGCGAACGACAGGTAGTTGTCCTTGTCGAGCAGTATCGTCTCGAGCGCGCCTATGCGCTCCTCGAGATCGTCGACGCGTATGTATTTCTGCGGCGTGTTCGGCAGATCGAGCCAGAAATCCCAGTGCTCGCGAAGCTGTTTCACGGTGTCGGGCGTTTGCGTGACGGGCCTTAGCGCGTCGTCATCGCAGACCTGGACACACTCCATGCAGCCCTTGCATGTGTACGGGTCCACGGTGATCGAGAGCAAGCCGCCCTCGCCAGCCTGTTTTTTCTCCGGGAGCGTGTAGTAAGGGCGGCACAGCGCAAACTGGAAACCGTCGAGCTCCTCGCTGAATGCGGCGAACTCCTCCGTCAGCGCCTCGCGATCCGCCTCGTCGCCTTCTGCAATCGTCGCGGCAATCGCGTCCTCTATCAGGCCGCCGACCGGCTCGTTCTCACCGGCCGCCTGCAGGCCCTTCTGCAGGTGGCCTTCCATCCGGCGCACGGCGTGCGGCAGGTGCTCGGCGGGCTTGCCGTGCTTCCTGACGCGCTTGACGACGGTGTCCAGCACCTGCCCGACCTCGTTGACCAACCCCGGGATCGCAGTGTCGGGACACACCGTGTAGCAGTCACCGCAGCCCGTGCAATTCTCGGCGATCCACTCCGGATGCTCGAAGCGGATACCGGTCATGTCACGAAACAGCGACGTGACCGCTGGCATCACGCCCAAACCGATGAACGGATCGGTGAGGTTGTCGTTACCCATGCCGCGCGCGTAGAAGTTGCCGGTCTGTTCCCAGAAGCGGTGAATGTCGGTAGCCGGCGCCTCGCTTTGCGGCAGGCGTTTCAGCATGACCGGGATCGGGGGCTCGGCCGGCACGTCCGGCTGCGCCTGCGCATCGAGCGTGAAGGGTTTTTCCTGGATCTCTTCGACCTCGTCGAAGCCGCGTTTGACGACGCGCATGTTGTCTTCCACGACCCGCGCGCCCTTGGCGCCGAACTTGTGCTCGAGCTGATCGCGAATGGCCCTTAGTAGCTCGGCATCGTCGAGGCCCTTTTGCTGCAGCACAGGCGACGCCGCGAAGAACGCTCCCTGGAATGCCACACCCTGCATGCGCAATTGCAGCTCCGGGTCGGTCGCCTCGTCGCGTGCTATGCGGAATGCATCGAGGAAGAACACGCGAATGTTCTTCTCGACGATAATCTGCTGGAAGCGGATTGGAATCGTGGCCCAGACCCTGGCGGGATCGCCAAGTTCGCTCTGGATGATAAATACGCCCCCTTCCTTGAGACCGGCGAGCGCATTCGTGTGCTGCAGGACGTTTGGGTCCGGTGACAGCACCACGTCTACATAGTAATACTCGCAGTTCACCTTGATCGGCTCAGGCGCTGCCGACAAATAGAACGTCGTCGGCTGACCTTTCTTCTCGGAGCCGTACTTCGGGTTTGCCTTGATGTGATAGCCGAGCAGGTCGAACAGGGTCATCGCGAGGTTCTTGCCGGTCGTTATCGCGCCCCATCCGCCGATCGAGTGGAAACGCACCGTAATACTCCCGTCCGGCATCAGGTTGGGGTTCTCGCTGCCGCGCACGCTGAGCTCGCGCACGTGCGGATACGACTCCTCGATCGTCTGCTGGTAGAGCTCCTGTTTCGGCGTGAACGGCTTGTCGCGCAGAAAGTCGATCGACAGGTAGTAGAGCTTCTTCCGCCCGCCCTCCGGCAGCATGTTTTCGACCGCGCCAATCAGCCCTTCCGGCTGCAGGTCGCGGCTACCCATGCCGAACGACCCGGAATAGAGCGGCGGCGCATCGGCAAGCTTCCCGTAGCCCGGCAGCGCCGGATACGCCGGATTCTTCACGTCGCGGCCGTTCTCCAGGCATTTGGCCACGGTCGCGCGGATCTCGCGCATTAGCGGCAGGTCGCCCGCAAGCGGCTGGTCGAGCCGCTCGAGCACCGTGACGCCCTTTCTGCCCTTCAGGAGGCGCGCGATGGGCTCCGCCGGAAACGGCCTGAACATCGTCACATGGACGACACCGACCTTCAGCTTGCGGGTGCTTCGAAGGTAGTCGGCGACCGCTTCCGCGCTCGGGATCACGCTGCCTTGCCCCACGATCAGGAAGTCCGCGTCCTCAGCGCGATAGCTCATGACGGGCGCATACTCGCGGCCGGTCAGCGCCGCGAACTCCGCAAACGCCCGCTCGGCCAGCGACGGCAGGTGGTCGTAGAAGAACGGCCGCTGCGCCGCGACGCTTTGCATGTAGGCGTCCTGGTTCTCCACGAGACCCGCCATCACCGGATTGTCGACGTCCCAAAGCTCGGGGATCCGGCGACGGGTCTTGCCGTAGATGATGCGTTGCGCCGGCGTCGGCGTGTCGATGACGTCGTCGGGCCGGCCGAGGTATTCCTCGATCAGTTCGCGTTCCGGCGCGAGCAGCGACTCGATCAGATGCGTCGTCAGGAAACCGTCCTGCGCGACCGCACCCGGCGTCAGGGCAAGCTCGGCAATGCGGTGTGCAATGATGTTCAGATCGGCGGCGCTCTGCGCATCGTGGGCAAAGAGCTGGAAAAAACCCGTGTCGTCGATGCAATGGTAATCGTCGTGGCCCGCGTGCACGTTGAGCGTCGATTTGGTCATTGCCCGCGCGCCGATGTTGAGGACGTAGGTAAGCCGCTTGCCGGCCGCCGCGTACAGCGACTCGTGCATGTAGGCGATACCCTGGCCGGACGAGAAGTTCGCTGCGCGCAGGCCGGTCATTGCCATGCCGGCGGTGACCGCCGCCGCCGCATGCTCGCCCTCGGGCTCGACGAAGATCAGCGGCCGCCCGGCAACGTTGACATGGCCCGCCGCCGCGGCTTCGGCCCAGTACTCGCCCATCTGCGTCGACGGCGTGATCGGATAGGCCCCGGCCGCGTCACTCGCCTCCCGCTCGCAGTGTATGACGGCCGAGTTGCCGTCCATGGCCGCGCGGGTGCCGGGGTACTTAAGCTTATTCTTCGACTTGCTCATCGATGCTTCTCTTGGTTGTCGTCAGGTGGGCCCCTCGGGCCGCGTCGTGTGACGCAACACGGGGCGCGCTGCATCGCCCTTGATCACGCGCCCGTCGGCCTCGATCCAGACGATGGCGCCGGTCGGGCAACGCTCGATAGGCATCCTGGTTGCGTGTTTCGCCTTCGCCCTGTAGTCGATCACCGGCAGGTTATTCGTCATTTCGATCAGGCCCGGACCGTCCATCGCGCATTTGCCGCAGGCCGTGCAGGCAACTTCGCAGTCGTCGAGCACCTCGTCGCCGGCTTCGAGGTTCTTGCACGCAACCCACAAACGATGACTGCGCGGATGCAGGCTGAACAGGTCTTTCGGGCAAACCTCCACGCAGTCGTTGCACGCCGTGCACAAAGCTTCGTTAACGACCGGCAGCGCGTGTTCGTTCATGCCGATTGCATCGAAGTCGCATACGCGTTGGCAGTCTCCGAGACCCAGACAGCCCCAGAAACACCCTTTGCCGCCGCCCGCAACCAGAGCGGCCGAGCGGCACGAACGATCGCCGGCGTACCGCGCGCGGTTGCGGGCAACGTTTTGGCCGCCGGCACACGCGAGCCTCGCAACGCGCGGCTCCTCGGCACCAATACCGACGCCGAGGTAGGCAGCGATCGCGGCACGCTCGTCGTCGTTGCTTACAGTGCATTTGCCGGGCAGTGCGTCGCCGCGCACCAGTGCCTCGGCGAACGGCCGGCAGCCGGGATACGTGCATGCGCCGCAATTGGCATGCGGCAGCATGTCTTCTACTTCATCGATCCTCGGGTCTTCGTCAACGTGCAGCCTGCGATTGGCAACGATCAGGCCCGTGGCGAGCAGCAGCGTCAGTCCCCCAAGGGCGGCAACAGCGGTCAGCACGAGCATGATCGGTTGTATACGATGGCCCTGACGTCTCTCTTGAGAATGCTGGCACGAAGCCCACAGGCGATCTGTACGGGAATACCGACGCTAAATGCGGTGCGACGCAGCGTTTGAGCAACGCGTTGACTCGCGCCTCGAACAACTGTCCGAGCGCGATCAGTAGCGCCCCTGCGACAAAACACGACATGAAGGAAACAGGCCGAGCCCACTGATTAGAAAAACAGTGCAGGCAGCGTCCTATTGACTAGGAGTGAGCGCCTTCCCTCACATAAACAAGGACTATCGTAATGTCTAAGAGAAAAGCCCGAGTAACGGCAACGGCGATCGCAATAAGCAACGCAGCCGTTTGCGCCGTTTCGGCTAACGCCTGGGCCAGCCCGGACAGCAATCAGGGCGATGCCGGAACAGCCACGCAGGCTGCAGGAGACACCAATCTGACGTACGCGGAACTGGAGGCGCAGATCGACGCATACCAACAATATCATGCGGAAGAAGAGCTACTCGCATGTCTTCGTGAAGCAAAATCGGATCCGCAAATCAGAGGTACGCACATGGCCGGCCCTCGACTCAAACAGCTGGAAGTCAAGCAAAGACGATACGCGGATGCCAGAAACGGCGGCGCTGAGCTTACGCCGGAAGACAGGCGGCAAGTGGAACGCAGGATAGTGGAGCTTCACCTGCAACAGGAGAAGCACATCGAGTTCGTTAGAGGCCTTTTTGCGAACGGGCGCGTGACAACCAACAATGCGCTCCTTGAATACCATGACACCGGCTGTATAGAGGGGCTCGAGAGTGTTGTGGAAGATATACGGGCAAGCAGGGAAGCAACACCGCAAGCCGAAACTCCGTAAGGCATTCGGCGCCAGGGCGTTGCCCCGGACCTGCTGAGGCTAGTCAGCCGCGCAGCTGCTGCAAAGTCCCTTTATTTCCACGACGGCATTCTCGGGCTGAAATCCCCGTTGGCCTGCAATTTTCTGCAGCAGGTTTTCGACACTCTTCGACTCTACCTCATCCGCTTGACCGCAAGAGGAGCAGAGCAGGTATTGGCTCTCGTGCGCGTGCTCCGGATGGTCGCACGGCAGATAGGACTGCGTGGACTCAAGGCGATGCACGAGGCCCACGCGCATCAGGAAATCCAGATGGCGATAGGCGGTTAACGGCGCAATTTTCCGCCGCTGGCGTTTCTCGAGCAGGGCAACCAGTTCATAGGCGGAGATCGGCCGCTTGCAGGCCAGCAATTCCGAGTACGCCGCGAGTCTGGCGGGTGTCAGGCGCTCGCCTGCCTCCGCACAGCGCGCTTCGGCGAGCTTGCGCCACTTCGCGGCGAGCGGCGGTGCGTTTGTTGCGCTTTTGGCCAACGATCTGCTTCCTCTTACGTCTTCTGCACATGATACTCGCTCCAGCCCGGCAGTGAACAATTCACGCCATCGATTAGCGGCTAATTGGCCAGACGTGCGTCGTGAAGCTGGTACATCGCGCTTTCGCTCTCTTCCAGTGCTTCGAATCGTCCCTCGAGCACGATCGGATCCCAGGACACCCCGATACTCTCCTTGGCAAACACTTCGATGACGCCGGATGGGCCTCCGGGCACGTGGAAGAAACAGCCGGGCGGGTGGGTAGTCAGAAGAAACCAGTTCTGCTTCACACCCGTCTCCAGCGGCATCATAAAGCCCGAAATCTTGACCGTTTTTCCGGAGCGTTCCGTAACCGCCGCGGGCAATTCCGCGAACAACTTCGCATCCTCGTAGCGCACTCGCGCCTGCATGAGATTGTCCCAGGACAAAAAACCCTCACCCTCCATCAACGTCGGGAACGCGTTCGCCCGCAGGCTGATTACGTTGACGAGGATCTCGGTACTCGCCTCGCCATATTCGACCGCAATGCGGTCCAGGCCCATCTCTCCGCCAACCACCGCAAACTCGACAATGCCGTACTGGTTGCTCGTGGCCGGCATCGAGACGTCTTGCGGCTTGAGCAACTGGCTCGTGCCCTCGATGGAGAACACGGGCTCGGCATCCTCGACGGGTCGGCCATCGGCCGTTTCGACACGGACCGCAATATACGTGTAGTCCTGCTGCATCAGGTCGACGACATAGCGCCCGTGCTCGTCGAAATAGCCGATCTCAGCCACTGGCGCAATTTTGACGTCGGTGGCATCGGCCGCCGCGATTGGCCGATCCGCCGGATCGAGCGGCTCAAAATCCAATTCTTCCGCAGTCAGCCCGCCGGGCTGCTCCGCCGTTTCTTGCCCGGGCGCCTGAGCGTTGGCCAGTGCGGCGACCGCAATCGTCGCTATTGCTCCCGTTACAGCCGCCATACTCCAATGTGCGTGCAACATCCTCATCCCTCCGCCAGCGTTCTGGCAACGTCCGTACGGTACGCCTGCACGGCGGGTATCGCCGCGGCAACGGCGCCAACACCGAACAGGCCGAACAGCAGCAGCGTTTGGGCGGGTACCCAGGTCCACCCCGTCATGGCGACACCGCGCGTGTTCTCGAGCCACGCGCCCAGCAGTTCCATGGCGCCGTGACCGGCGAGGAAGCCGAGCGTGACGCCAAGAACGGACAGCAGGAGTCCTTCCAGAAGCAGGGCGACCAGCAATTCCCAGCGTGTTGCGCCCAGGCAGCGCAGGATGGCGAGATCGCCTCGCCTTGCCCGCAGCGAGCCGTAGAGAGCCGCGAACACCGACAGCGCCGCCGTCAGAATCAGCACCCACGAGAAGGCGCTGAGTCCGTCCAGGCCAATGCCGATGAGCTGCAGTATGCGCGAGACTTCCATGGCGGGCGCCGCCGCCTGCAGCACGCCGGCGGAATTGACCTCGCGCGACAGCGTCATGGCCGCCATGGGCGAACTGTAGCGGATCAGCATTGCGGTGATCTCGCGATCGGGGTCCGGCTGATCCTGCCCTGCTACGGCTTCGTGATCGTGATTCTCGTCGTGCTTGTGTGCCTCGTTGCTGTCGTGGTCGTGGTCGTGGTCGTCCGCATGATCGCTGCCGGCCGTATGCGCGTGCGATGTTTCCTCAGCGTGGAGGTCCCACACGCTCGTAAGCGAGGTCAGAATCAGGCGATCGACCACCGTTCCGGTCGGCTCGAGCACACCGACAATTCGATAGGGGTCCGACTCGTGACTGTGGCCGCCCTCTTCGAGGCCGTGCGCGCCGGCAAAACTCGAGCCGACGCCGAGCCCCGCGGACTGCGCCACCGCCGAACCGGCGACCGCTTCCAGCGTCCCGTCCCAGAAACGGCCGGTGGCAAGCCCGGCCTCATAAAGCTCGGCATAGTCCGCGGTGGTACCGACGATCCGGTAACCGCGATAGCTGTCGCCGAGCGAAAGCGGAATTGCAGTGCGTACGCGCGGATCGTCAGCCCAGCGCAGGGCCTCCTCGAGACGGACGTTCCCGGGCGGCACGTCGGCGTGATACACCGCGGAGAGCACAAGCTGAACCGGGCTGCCCGTTGCACCCAGCACCAGATCGATGCCGCGGGCATCCCGCGACATCGTCTCCGACAGCTGCGATCCCGCCAGCAGCAACAGCACAATGCTCGCCGTGCCGAGCGCCATCAGCAGCACGTTCACGGCCGAGGTAAGCGGCGACAGACCCAGGTTTGCGACGGCGAGGCGCAGCCAGGTCATGCGGGCACCCGCATCTCGAACTCACCGTCGAGACAGCCGCACACGCGTTGGTCGTGAGTCACGACCAGCAAAGCCGCGCCAACGGTCTCGGCCGACGTCTTGAGCAGTGCAAGCGCCTGCTCCGCATGCCCGTCGTCCAGCGCCGACGTCGGCTCGTCGGCCATGATGAGTTCCGGGCCGTGCACGAGCGCGCGGGCGATGGCGACCCGCTGTGCCTGTCCCTGACTCAGCATCGACGGCTTGTGCTGCTCGAGGCCGTCCAGATCGAGCTGCTCGAGCAAAGCCGCCACGCGGGCCGCATCGATCCGGCCGCCGGCGAGCCGCTGCGCGAGCAGCACGTTCTCCAGGACGCTCAACGCCGGCAGGAGATGCAGGCGCTGGAATACCAAACCGATGTTCCGCCCGCGAAACCGGTCGAGCGGCGTTCCGCTAAGCTCTGTCAGGTCCTGTCCCAGCACGCGGATTGCACCGGCGGCGGGGCGGATGAGACCGGCCAGCAAATGCAGAAACGTGGTCTTGCCGCATCCGGACGCTCCAATGACGGCCAGACTGCGGCCGCGGGCCAGCTGGCAGCGCTCCATGCTCACGACCGTGTTGTCCCCGTAGCTGAACTCGAGGCCGGCGACATCCACGGCTAGCGTCGCGGGATCGGTCATTACTCCCGGCGGCCGCGATGTCGCAGCCAGCGCCACAGGTGCGCAGAACCCAGAAGCAATGAGCCGGCGACGGTGATCGGCTCTTCATACACCTCTACCGCAGCGACGAACGCGCCGAGCAGCAGCAGCCCGAGACCGGTCAGCGCGGCGCCAATAAAGAGCCCGCTGCCTTCGATAGGCCAAGCCTTCCACACCACCCAGAGGCTCACCGGAGCCGCCAGCAACACCAGTACCCGGTGCGCCAGCTCGCTTTCCGCGAAATGGGCAGCCAGCGGCAGCATGGTGGCCAACAGCGGCAGAGCCAGGCAGTGGATCAGGCAAAGCGTCGACAACGCCGCCGCATAGAGATCCAGCGGCGAGCCTTCGGCACCTTGCAGTTCTATCTGAGAGTTGGAGGAATTCACGGTGTTTGCTCTCCTTGCGTGAGATGCGCGTACCAGGAGCCATAGAGCAGCGATGAGAAAGGTTTGAAAACGTCCGCGAAACCTGCGCCCGTCAACAAAGACAGAGTTTCCTGCACCGATTGTGGACGCAGCTCCGCCGCGAAACGCTGCGCCATGCCGTCGACCGACTCCGGCTCGATACCGGCTTCCGCGCTTCGCGCATAGGTGTCTGCCCAGTCGTCGTCATAAACGACGGCCGGGACCGGCTGCGTGTTCAAGGTCGTAATCTCTGCCTGAGCGAGATTGATATGTTATAACATTATTTCAGGCAACAGCAATCCATGAGGACACGACGCTCAGTCCCGCCACTCCGGCACCCGCCCTGGAGTGTACGGAGCGCCGAGCCGCTCCAGCTCCGTCTCGAGCGCAGCAAGGTCCGCCTCGACCGATCGGAGCCGCGCGAGCACATCGCGAAACTCGTCCGCGGCTACGGCATACGAATCCTCGTACATTGCCGGCACGTCCGAGCGCACGTTGAGCAGCAGTCCGTAAACGACGGTTGCGCGGCGCGTGACAGACCACGGCGTGGGTTCGTTCCGCGAAGCAACGCTCGTATCGCCGCTGAGCAATACGGCCAGTTCGTCGAGGCGAGTCTCGATCGCCCGCAGCCGCTGCTCCATGCTTTCGTTTGCCGACGGCGTTTGCGGTATGGCAGCTTTGAGATGATCGATTCGCTGATTCAATTCGCCTGTCAACGCGCCGGCGCCCATGACGGCACGATACAGCTCGCCGGCCTTGCGCTGGAAGGCCAGTACGCCGGACAGATCCCTGCTCGTCTCCGCTCCCTGGGACAGCGACTTGACCGTGAAGGGCATTGGACCGGCCACTTCCTCGAGTTCCCCCTGCCGCCGCACGGCGAGACTAACGGTGTAGCGGCCCGGCGCGGCCAGGGGACCTTGTGGGTCCGTCGCCCAGGGGACCCTGAACCCCGGTGGCGTCAGGCTGACCGGGTCAGTCGGCGGCCAGCGCAGATCCCAGGCTGTCCGATGCAGTCCCGCGGACGTCTCACCCTGCACCTGGCGCACGAGCGCGCCTTCGCTGTCGCGAACGATCAGCAGCACCGCCGGATCTTCCTCCCGGTCCTCCGCGCGCACGGTGTCCCATGACGGGTAGGGCGTATCGCCGCCTTCCTTCTCGATCTCGATTTCGGCTTTGCGCCTGAGTTCGCGGGCAGGCTCGATGCTTTCCTCGAGCCTGTACGTAAACACCGCGCCGAACGGCGGATTGGGTGCGGTATAGAAATTTGCGCCGAGGAAACCTTTCTCGCCGACACCGTAGCGGTCGCCGACAACATAGGACCAGGCGTCCCGGACGCCAAACAGGTGTGCCGGTTCTAGCTCGCCGGTCCTGGTTCTAAGCGGCGAGTAGTCGTCCAGGATGTAGATGCCGCGGCCGAAGGTGCCGACCACCAGATCGTTCTCCCGGCGCTGGATCTCGATATCGCGCACGGAGATGGTCGGGAAGTTGGTCTTCAGCCGATGCCACGACGAACCTCCGTTCTGAGTGAAAAACACCCCGAACTCCGTGCCGACGAACAGCAGGCCCGGATCGACGTGATCCTCCACAATGGTGTGCGCCGACCCGCGCTCCGGCAGATCCCCGGAGATCAGCGTCCAGCTGCGGCCGCGGTCTTCGGTCTTGAGCACATACGGCTTGTGGTCGCCGCGCTTGTGGTTGTCGATCGTCGCATAGGCCACGTCCGGATCGTGCAGCGAGGCAACGGCATCCTCGATGAGTGACATATCCGGCACGCCGCGGAAGCTGTCAACACGGCGCCAGCTTTCGCCGCCGTCTTCGGTAACGTTCATGACGCCGTCGTCGGTACCGACATAGATCAGACCTTCGACGAGCTCACTTTCCGACAGCGCAATGGCAGCCCCGTAGATCGAGGTCGAGTCGTTCTTCGCGACGGTGTCGATGCTCCAGACCCGGCCCATTACGTCCAGGGTATTACGATCGAGCTGCCGCGTAAGGTCCGGACTGACGGCACGCCAGCTGTTGCCGCGATCGTCGGACCGGAACAGCTTCTCGGCTGCGTAGTAGAGCCTTTTGCTGTTGTGCGGGCTGACCAGCAGCGGCGTATTCCAGTTCCACTTGTAGTTGTTCTCGCCGCTGCCCGGATGCGGCACGATGAAGAGCCGTTCGCCGCTGCTCTTGTCGTAGCGCGCGAGGCCGCCGTACTGATACTGCGTGTAGATGATGTTCGGGTCTTCCGAATCGAACTGCGCCTCATAACCGTCACCGAACAGGATCAGGTTCCAGTCGGCGCTGGTAATGCCGTGGCGAAGCGTCGTGCGCGACGGCGCACACAGGGAATTGTTGTCCTGGGTGCCGCCGCAGACGTTGTAGAAGGGTTCCGCGTAATCCGGCTGCACGCGGTAGAACTGGGTGATCGGCAGGTTGCCGATATGCCGCCAGTTCGCGCCGGCGTCGAAGCTTTCGTAGATGCCCCCGTCGCCGCCAATGATGAGATGCGCGGAGTTGTCGGGATCGATCCATAGCGCGTGATCGTCCACGTGCCGGTGCGCGATGCCGAGTGGCGTCCAGGACCGGCCGCCGTCATCCGAGACGTGCGTGAACGTATCCAGCGAATAAACCCGCTCGGGATTGCCAGGGTCGACCACCAGTTCGTTGTAGTACTGCGGACTGGTCGTCATGTGATCGGAGCGCTTTTCCCAGCGCAGGCCAAAATCCGCGGAATGGTAAATGCCGCGCTCCTCGTCGTTCGCCTCGACGATGGCGTAAATGCGGTCCGGATGATTCGGTACACCCGCGAGCCCGATGCGGCCCATGTTGTCCTCGGGCAGGCCGGTTGCGATTTCCGTCCAGGTGACGCCGCCGTCCTCGCTACGATGGATGCCGCTTCCGGGTCCGCCGTTGATCAGGGTCCACACATGCCGGCGCCGCTGGTAGCTCGACGCGACGATACGATTGCTGTCGCGCGGGTCGACGACAAACTCGTTGATGCCGGTGTGCTCGTCGATGGTCAGAAGCGGACCCCAGGTCTCGCCGCCGTCGCTAGTCTTGTACAGGCCGCGGTCGCCACCGGCGTTCCAGAGCGGCCCTTGAGCGGCAACCAGCACCGTGTCCGAGTCTTCCGGATCGATCCAGATCTGACTGATGTGGCCCGAATCCGCCAGCCCCTTGTTGGTCCACGTCACGCCGCCGTCGATGGACTTGTAGATACCGTCGCCGAAGCCGACGCTCCGCTGGGCGTTGTTTTCCCCGGTTCCCACCCAGACGGTGTTCGGATTCGCAGGGTCGAGTTCCACAACGCCCAGCGCATACGAACCCTCGCCGTCAAACAACGGCGTCCAGGTCGTGCCATTGTTTTCCGTCTTGAAGAGGCCGCCTGAAGACACCGCCGTGTAGTACACGTGTTTGTGATCCGGATGAAAGGCGAAGTCCGAAATCCGGCCGGATGTCAGTGCCGGGCCTATGGTTCGTAGCGGCAGGCCAGCGAGCGGATGCTCGTCCGCTTCCGCGGCCATGGCGGGTAACGGACTCGAGGCGATCGCAAAGACCAGCAGAAGAAAACGGAAAGGCTGGGTCATGACGCTTCCTTTATTATTGTTTGACGCGATGAATGGCGCTGCGAGCCACATTCCGATATCGAGCATATCAGACTAGGAATTTGCTTAACCAGGCTAGCAAGAACCCGAAACTCTCACTCCGAGTACACAGGACGAGCGGGTAAGGTCACCGCTCGTAAAGCTCTGCGGGAAACGAGAAAAACGGCGCGCCCGGCAAGATTGACCGGCAGCTGCGGGCGCGCGAGGCCGCCCATCTTAGCAACGATCGTAGCGACGGTCTTAGCGACAATTCGTATGCAATGCGATCTCCTGCCCGTCCACGGCCCGGATTTCCGGGCTTACGGTTGCCTATCGCGTAACCTGAGCGCCATAATCATCCGCGATACTTTTATGGCCGATTTGTACAAAAATCCATTCACAATAAATCGTCCGAAACCGTCTGGAGTTCCTCAATGTCCCGATCCGCATCCGGCCGTCCGCTGGCCTGCCTGCTCATTTGCCTCATCGTTGCCGCAGGCCTTAGCCCCACAGCCTTCGCGCAAGTCTTCATCAACGAGATTCATTACGACAACGCCAGCACCGACGTAGGCGAAGCCATTGAGCTGGCCGGACCCGCCGGCACCGATTTGACCGGCTGGAATATTGTCCTCTACAACGGCGCGAACGGCAGTGTGTACAACACCACGGCGCTCGGCGGCACGCTGCCGAACCAGCAGGGCGGCCTCGGCACGACCGTTGTCACCTACCCCTCGAACGGCCTGCAGAACGGCGGCCCGGACGGCATTGCGCTCGTCGATGCGGGCGGCATCGTCGTTCAGTTCCTGAGCTACGAAGGAGAGTTCACCGCGGTAGGCGGGCCGGCTGACGGCCTGCTCAGCAGCGACATTGGCGTCTCCGAATCCAGCGGCACCGCCGTCGGCGACTCGCTGCAGCTCACGGGCAGCGGCAGTTTCCCGGGCGATTTCACCTGGGCGCCGGAACAGCCGAACACCTTCGGCAACGTCAACACCGGCCAGACCTTCGGCGGCGGCGAGCCGCCCGAGCCGGAGCTGGTCATCAACGAAATCGACTACGACCAGCCGGGCGGCGACTCGGCCGAGTTTATCGAACTCCGCAATTCCGGCGCCGTCGCGGTCGAACTCGGCAACTACTCACTCGAGTTCGTAAACGGCAGCGACGGCGGAGCCGCCGTGTATGCAACGATTCCCCTGCCCGCCACCTCGCTTGCCGCGGGCGACTACTTTGTCGTCTGCGCCAACGCCGCGACCACGGCGAACTGCAACCTCGACGTTTCACCCGACAGCAACCTGATTCAAAACGGCGCGCCGGATGCCGTTGCGCTGTTGCTGGGCGCCGAGATCGTCGACGCCGTTTCCTACGAAGGCGACGTACCCGCGCCTTATGTCGAGGGTTCCGGGGCGGGCCTCGAAGATCCGTTCGACGGCGCGTTCCAGAGCATCTCGCGCTTCCCCAACGGCGCCGACACGGATCAGAACAACGTCGACTTCAGCCTGCGCTGCACGACGCCGGGCGCAGCTAACGTCGCCGACAGCACGGACTGCCGCGACCCGCTGGCCGGGCCGCCGGTAGTCATCAACGAATTCCTCGCCGATCCGGCAACGGGCCTCGGCGGCGACGCCAACAACGACGGCACGCGCGACTCGTCCGACGACGAGTTCATCGAGATCGTCAACATTAGCGGCGGCCCGCTCGACGTGTCCGGCTGGACCGTCGCTGACGGCGCAACGCTCCGCCACACCTTCCCGGCCAACACGATCCTCGACGATCAGTGCGGCATCGTCGTGTTCGGCGGCGGCTCGCCCACCGGCGGCTTTGGCGGCGTGCTCGTGCAAACGGCATCGTCCGGCGCTCTTGGACTCAACAACGGCGGCGACTCGATCACGCTCAACGACGGCGCAGGCGACATCGTCGCCATTGGCTACGGCAGCGAAGGCGGCAGCGACGAATCGCTGACGCTGGATCCGGACGTGACCGGCGCGCTGCCCTACGTGCAGCACGAAGCCGCCAACGGCGCAGCCGGTGCCTCTTACTCGCCCGGCACGCGCGTGGACGGCACGGTGTTTGCGGGCTGCGAACTGCCGATCCTCGGCCCGTTCGAAGTCTTCGAAATCCAGGGCGACGGCGGCACCTCGCCGTTCGTCGGCCAGCGCGTCATTACCCAGGGCAACGTCGTCACGGCGCTCGCGGGTAACGGCTTCTTCATTCAGACGCCGGCATCGCGGTCCGACAACATCGTCGACACATCCGACGGCACTTTCGTCTTCACGGATGCGCTGCCCACCGTCGTCGTCGGCGATCTCGTCGACGTCACGGGCTCGGTTGTCGAGTTCTTCGGCTTTACGCAACTCGCCGACCCGGAGGTTACGGTAACGGGCGGCGGTCTCGCGCTCCCGGAACCCGTCGTCTTCGACGCAAGCGTGCCGAGCCCCGATCCGGCCGCACCGTCCTGCGCCATCGAGTTCGAGTGCTACGAAGGCATGCGGATCACGGTCGCGAAGGGCAGCGTCGGTCAGTCGAACCAGCGCTTCAACAGCGACCCGATCGCCGAAGTGCGGGTGACCGCCAGCGCGGAACGCAGCTTCCGCGAGCCGGGCATCGAAACGCCAGGGCTGCCCGATCTCCCGGTCTGGGACGGCAACCCGGAAGTCTTCGAACTCGATCCGGACCGCCTCGGTCTGCCCAATCGGATCATCGCCGCGGGTTCCACCTATTCGGCAACCGGCGTGCTGGGCTTCGAATTCGGCGGCTATGAAATCTGGCCGACCGAGCTCGCCGTCGATGAAAACCCGCTGCCGCAGCCGGCGCGCAAGCGCAGCCGCTTCTTCGAGACGACAGTTGCGAGCCTCAACCTGTTCCGGCTGTTCGACGACATCGACGATGCGCCGCTGCAGAACGCACTGGGCGAAACGATCAACGATGCGGTCGTGCCCATCGAGCAATACCAGCGGCGTCTCGACAAAGCCGCGCGCTACATCCTCGAAGGTATGCGCGCACCGGACATACTCGGCGTGCAGGAAGTCGAGAGCGCCAAAGTGCTCGAGGATCTCGCCGCGGCGATCCGTGCCATCAACCCCTATGTCCGCTACGACGTGCACCTCGTCGAGGGCAACGACATCGGCAGCATCGACGTCGGCTTCCTTACCCGGCGCTGGCGCGTGTTCGTCACGGGGGTCGAACAGCTCGGCGCGGACGAAACCTTCATCGATCCGTCGGACGGCAGCCTCGACCTGGTCCACGACCGGCCGCCGCTCGTGCTCAACGGCTGGACGCCGCTGTACCCGCTGAGCGTCATGGTGGTGCACAACCGCTCTCTGAGCGGTATCGAAACCGAACGTGTGCAAACGAAACGGCTTACGCAGGCGCTGTCGGTTGCCGAGAAGGTGCAGACGATCCAGACAACGCGGCCCTGGGCCGGTCTGGTCGTGATCGGCGACTTCAACGCCTTCGAGTTCAGCGACGGCTACGTCGATGCCGTGGGCCACATCCGCGGCGACTTCGATCCGGCCGAGAGCCTGCTGTCCGGCGCGGACCTCGTCGAGCCGAATCTCATGAATCAGATCCAGTCGCTGCCGCCCGAAGAGCGCTATTCGTTCGTGTTCCGCGGCAACGCACAGGTACTCGATCATGCCCTGACCAGTCAGCCGCTCGACTTCCGCGTGCGTGGACTGCAGTTCGTGCGCGGCAACGCGGATGCGGCGGTCGACCTGATCAACGACGACTCGACCTATCTCCGCGCGTCCGATCACGACGGTTTTGTGCTGTACATAGACACGAATCCGTTCCGCCGCCACCGCTAGCCGGGGAACGCAATAGCCTGCAAACGACAAGGCCGGCTTTCGCCGGCCTTGTCGCATTCACGGCCGCGGTATCCGTAGTCGCCGCTAACACGTTCGGATGCCGCGTCATCTCGAATCACGCCGTTGTCGAACGGCCGGCGGCGACACACAATAGCGGCTGGGGAAGCCACACGGGACAGTCATGGTCTTCGAGAAACTGCTGAGCGATCCGCTCTCGTTGTCGAGCTATGCGTTTCTGCTCCTGTCGGTCGCCAGCCTGTGGATCACCCGCAGCCGCGCCGTTTGGGCAGCCGCATTCGCGATTGCGCTGGCGCTGGGTCTGCTTGCCGGAAGAGTAGAGGCGCTCGCGATTGTGCCGATAGCGCTGCTAGCGGTGTGCTTTCACGTCGCCCAGCAGGGCCGTTATCCAGTGGTGCTACGCGTCGGCGGCGGCACGACGGGCGCGCTGCTCTCGATTGCGCTCGCCATGCACGTCGTGCCGGGATTCGATAACTGGAAAATCCTCGACGGCTTCGCCTTAAGCGACAACGCGCAGGCCTTTTCGCTGTACCTGAATTTCGACAAGCCGCTGGTCGGGCTGTTCATACTTGCGCTCGGCGCTCCGCTGCTGCGCGGGGCAGACGCATGGAAAACCATGTTGCGGGAAGCTGCACCGATTGCGCTGACCGGGATTGCACTCGTCTACGCCGCGGGCTATGCGTTTGGCTACGCAACCTTCGATCCGACATTCAGCTCGGTCTTTATCGTCTGGGCGCTCAGAAATCTGTTCTTCACCTGCGTCGCGGAAGAAGCTTTTTTCCGCGGCTTCCTGCAGTACAGGCTCGAGAAGGCGCTGGCTTCGTACCGCTGGGGCAAGCCGGTAAGCCTTGCAATCGCGGCGCTGTTATTCGGGCTGGCGCACTTTGCCGGCGGACCCGGCTACGTCGTACTGGCCACGATCGCGGGGCTCGTGTACGGCTACGTATTTCAGCGTACGGGCCGCGTCGAGGCGAGCATACTGACGCACTTCCTGCTGAACGCGGGGCACTTCCTCTTGTTTACCTACCCGGCCGCACTGTAGGCCGCGAGCCGAAGGCGAGCGGGTCAAACGTTCAGTAACAGGTGCTCGCGCTCCCACGGACTGATCTCGCGATGGAACAGGCGCGTCCTCTAGCCGGCAGCCCAGGTAAGGCTCGTCATGCCGCCGCTCCGTCATGACGGACAACACCCGATCCTGCTCGTCGTACTGTATGAACACACGCCGGAAACGACAGTCGTTGCCAAGCGCCACCGGGCTGTCGGCACAGCGCGCTGCGAAGAGGTATGCGGCCGCACATCGCTCGACGGGCTCGGCACACCGTCCCTTGCACTCCGACGCCAGATAAAGCTCGACGAAGCGGCCGTCGCTCTTCGGAATCTTCCCGAGCGACGGTCCAAACATACGTTCGACATCCCGGCGGCTCGCCTGTGGCTGCGCAGTGTCCCCATTGCCAATGCCCTGATTCAGGGCCACGGACGCCGTTCCGCAGCCCTGAAGACAGAGCATAAACATTAATAGCGGTATTGTTTTCATCTCACGCAGGCAGCCGCGAAAGTATTGCCGCTTCAGAAGCGATAGGACGCTCCAAGGCTGAAGGTCAAAGGGTCGAAACCGGATTCGACGCGGTCTTCGGTGTCTCGCCGGGCAATGTCGAGATCGACGTCGATGTACGTCGCATCGGCGGTGAGCGACCAGCGATGGCCAAACCGGTAGCTGAAGCCGGTTGCGATACCCCAGCCGTATTCGTTGTCGACCTTGAACGTCGCCGCTTCGTCATCGAGCGTAACGTCGATGTCCTGCATGTCGATGAATGTCAGGCGCGGACCGACATAGAAATCGAACTGCTCCGAGGAACCCAGGTGGAAGTTCATGCCCGCCGTTATCGGGAGATAGCGCGGACCGTCCGTCAGTTCTTCAGTGCTGTCGTCGATGTCCCGCTTGACGTCCGGCAGCCTGGCGTGTGCGAGCGACAGTTCGTAGCTGATCAGATCCGACGCGCGATACGCAATGCCAAACTGCGTGGCGAGGCCCGCATTGCCGGACACGAAAACCCGGTCGTCGCCCTGACTCCCAAGCACGAGCGGATGATCGAAATCAATCACGCCAATGCCGGTTTTCAACTCCCAGCGCGCTGCGTCCTCCGCACGGGCTTCCGGGGCCAGGCTGCCGAATGCGGCGGGCAACACTGTCAGGAACACAAGTTTTGGTATCGGGTTGTGCAATATCTTCATGGTCGGTCTTTCCTACGCTTTCCAGTAAAGGGTCATCGACGCCGTAATGGCGGCGACGAAAAAAGTGTAGAGAGGTCGCCATGAAGATTCGGTCTCCTTTTGTCTACTTATGTATTGAGTCTGTCAGTCGTACGGTGGCCGAACAGCCGGCGGTAGCATGCAATACCCGAACCGCAGATCACGAACGAACCGCCTTATCGGCCACGGCTGTTGCCCCCGGTCCGCGAAGGCTTCCTGACGGATACGCTCAGACACGCTGGCGTTTTTTCGGTAGTACGATGAGTGCTGGCTGGTCACGATCGCGGCGGACTCTTCTTGGCTGCAAACCTTCAGACGCTCAGCAAACACAAGTCCGTCAACGGCTGGCCGTTGTTCCGTCTGATCGTCGTCCCCACGTCGCTCGTAATGCTCGCCGGGATGCTGCTCGTCGACACCTGGAGCGGGTCGGAAGTATCGGCGCTGATCCAGCTATCGGTGCGCTTCGCGGTGCCCTGGCTGTTCCTCGCCTTCGCCGCCTCGTCGATACAAATACTTTTTCCCGGCCCGCTCAGTCTCTGGCTGGCCCGCAACCGCAAATATCTGGGCCTGGCCTTCGCCGCGGCCATGGCCTGGCAGGCCCTGTTCATACTTTGGATGGTGATCGGCTACACCGACTATTACGTCGATGAAGTCTATGTGCTGCGCGATGCGATCGAAGGCGTGATCGGCTATGCGTTTCTGCTCGCAATGACCGTCACCTCGTTTATGCCGGTCCGTAAACACATGACGCCCGGGCAGTGGAAACTCCTGCACAAGAGCGGCATGTATTTCCTCTGGGCGTACGCCTTCAGCACCTACTGGTGGAGCCTTTACTATTACGCCGAACCGGTAACGCTCGACTATGTTTTCTACTGGGCCGGCTTCACGGCATGGGCGCTGCGCGTCGCGGCATGGAGCAAGAAGCGCAGCAAACAGGCGAGAAAATCCAGGCCCTACGGTAACGATCAGCCGGCGTTTGCGCTGCTGGGCTACACAATGATCGGAGCTGCGGTCTTCGCCGCCGGCCTGGGGTCGATATGGCGGCCCGCCGCGGAAAACATTCTATACGGCTACTCGGTGACGGAGTGGTTGGAGCTCTACATGCCCTACTGGCCGTTCGAGCCGTTCCTGCCCCTGCTGGCCGCCGTACTCGGCGGCTACCTGCTCGCCAGGGCCAGAGGCGGCGGCCGCGTCGAGGCATAGCGGCGTCGCCGGGCCGCGTGGCGGCTGTCAGAACGTCGGCGGCGAGCAGGCGGATATCAACTCACAAGGCTCTTTGCCCACGTTTTGGAAGCTATGTGGATAACTGCTGTCAAAATAATAGGCATCGCCGGGACCGAGTATGCGCGACTCGCCCGCGACCGTTACCTTGAGCCGGCCGCTCAGCACCAGGCCGCACTCCTCTCCGTCGTGCGTGATTTCGTGATTGCCGGTACCCGCGCCCGGCGCATAGCGTTCCTTGAGAAACTGGATCGTCTTTTGACTCAGATTGGCGCCTACCTGCAGATACGAGACGCCGCCGTCGGCAATTTCGGTCAGCTCGCCGGCTCGGAAGAAAACCCGGTCCGGCGCATCCGCCTCGTCGCTGAAGAACTCGCTCAGCCGCACCGGGATGCCGTCCAGCACCTTTTTCAGCATGCTGACCGTCGGATTGAGCTTGCCGTTCTCGATCAGAGAAATGCTGGCGTTGGCGACGCCCGATTGCCGCGCAAGCGCCCGCTGGGACAAGCCACTGCGCTGGCGCAGTTGCTTGAGTCTTTCGCCGATCGCCGTATCCATGCTGCCTTCCGTCAAACGTTTACTAAGCTAAACATACTGATCGCCTGAGAACACAAAATCAATAACTTATGAAGATGCACTTAACTGATTGTTTAACGTTACCTTATGAGCCTACACTCATGGTCGAGCCGAAATAGCGAGGGACCCGACGATGGCGCTGGCCAACCAACAACTCGATGCACACTGGATGCCGTTCACGGCGAATCGCGACTTCAAGAAGCAGCCGCGAATCATTACCGGGGCGGAAGGTCACTACTACACGACGGCCGGCGGCGAGAAGCTTTACGACCTGTTCGCGGGCCTGTGGACCACCGGTCTCGGGCACTGCCACCCGAGGATAGTGGAGGCCGTGCAGCAGCAGGTTGCGACGCTCGACTATGCGATGGGCTTTCAGGTGAGCAACAATCGCGCTTGCGAACTCGCGGACCGGGTCATCGATCTGGCGCCTGGGCCGTTTACCCAGTGTTTCTTTACCAACTCCGGCTCTGAGTCGGTGGATACCGCACTCAAGATTGCGCTCGGCTTTCACCGGGCAAAAGGCGAAGGGCATCGTACGCGTCTGATCGGCCGTGAGCGCGGCTACCACGGCGTCAACTTCGGCGGCATGTCGGTTGGCGGCATGGTGCCCAACCGCAAAACATTCAGCGCCAATCTGATCCCGGGCGTCGATCACATCCGCGCCACTCTCGATCTCGAACACACGGCGTTCTCGCGCGGTCAGCCGGAATGGGGCGCGCACCTCGCCGACGATCTCGAGCGGCTGGCGGCCCTGCACGACGGCAGCAACATTGCCGCCGTTATCGTCGAGCCCGTCGCCGGGTCTACGGGTGTACTGCCGCCGCCAGCGGGCTATCTGCAGCGGCTGCGGGAAATCTGCGACAAGCACGGGATACTGCTGATCTTCGACGAAGTGATCACGGCGTTCGGCCGTCTGGGAAAACCGTTTGCCGCCGACTATTTTGGCGTCATGCCCGACATCATCACGACCGCCAAGGGACTCACCAACGGCGTCATACCCATGGGTGCCGTGCTGGTGCAGAAACACGTCTATGACGCATTCATGCACGGGCCCGAAGCAATGATCGAGCTGTTCCACGGCTATACCTATTCAGGCCACCCTGTCGCCGCAGCGGCCGGTGTCGCGGCACTCGATGTCTATGCGGAAGAAGGCACCTTCGAACAGTCGGCGGCACTCGCGAAACCGTTCGAGGATCTGCTGCATTCTTTTGCCGGGCACGAGAAGGTCGTCGACGTGCGCAACCTGGGTCTAATGGGCGCCATCGAACTCGCGCCGCGCGAGGGCGCGCCCGGAGCCCGCGGCTTCGAAGTCCACAAGCGCTGCTTCTGGGACGAGCGGCTTGTCGTCCGCAACGGCATGGACATCCTGCAGTTTTCGCCCTTCCTCAATTCCGAAGTCGACGACCTGACGCGTGCGTTCGAGAGCATCCGCCGGATCGTCGATACGATCGACTGACAGCGAGCAAACAGCATGAGCGCACATCCAGCAGAACAAAGCAGGGCGGACACCGTCGTTGGCCATTTCATCGACGGCCGCGAAGTCGCCGATACCAATCGTCCGGAACCCGTAACGAATCCCGCCACGGGTCAGGTCACGCGGCGGGTCGCCATGGCGGCACAATCGACGGTCGAGGAAGCGATTGCGGCGGCCGAGGCTGCATTCCCGGCCTGGCGCAATACGCCGCCGTTAAAGCGGGCGCGGGTCATGTTCCGGTTCAAGGAACTCCTCGAGCAGAACGCGAAGGAAATTGCCGCTGCCATCACGGACGAACACGGCAAGGTGCTCGATGACGCATTGGGCGAATTTCAGCGCGGCGTCGAGGTGGTCGAGTATGCCTGCGGCATACCCGAGCTCCTGAAAGGTGAGTTCTCACGCAACGTCGGCCCGAACATCGACAGCTGGTCCGACTTCCAGCCTCTGGGTGTCGTAGCGGGCATTACACCGTTCAATTTTCCGGCGATGGTGCCCATGTGGATGTATCCCATGGCGATTGCCTGCGGTAACACCTTTGTGCTGAAACCTTCCGAGAAAGATCCAACCGCCTCTATGCTGTGCGCCCGGCTGCTGCAGGAAGCGGGACTGCCCGACGGCGTCTTCAACGTCGTCAACGGCGACAAGGAAGCGGTCGATACTCTGCTTAACGATCCGCGGGTGCAGGCCGTCAGTTTCGTCGGCTCCACCGCCATTGCCGAATACATCTACTCCACGGGCACCGCAAACGGCAAGCGCGTGCAGGCCCTCGGCGGCGCCAAGAATCACGCGATCGTCATGCCCGATGCGGACATCGAGAATGCCGTAAACGCGCTAATGGGCGCTGCCTACGGTTCCTGCGGCGAGCGCTGCATGGCGATCTCGGTGGCCGTTTGTGTCGGCGACGAGACGGCCGACACGGTGGTCGATCTGTTCAGGCAGCGCGTCGCCGGCATGCGCATCGGCAACGGCGGGGACACAAGCAACGACATGGGTCCGCTGGTCACGAAAGCGCACCACGACAAGGTGCGCTCGTACGTGGACTTAGGGGTCGAGGAAGGCGCTGAACTCGTCATCGACGGCCGCGGGCTGGTCGTGGACGGTCACGAGGACGGGTTCTTCCTGGGTCCCTGCCTGTTCGATCGCGTTACACAGGACATGCGCATCTATCAGGAAGAGATTTTCGGCCCGGTACTGTGCGTCGTTCGCGCCGAGTCCGAGGACACGGCGATGCGGCTCATCGACGAACACGAGTACGGCAACGGCACCTGCATCTTCACGCGCGACGGCGAAGCCGCGCGTTACTTTGCGGACACTATCAAAGTCGGCATGGTAGGTATCAACGTGCCGCTGCCCGTACCCGTTGCTTATCACAGCTTCGGTGGCTGGAAGCGCTCGCTGTTCGGCGATCTCTACGCCTACGGTCCGGACAGCGTCAGCTTCTACACGCGCCGCAAGACGATTACCCAACGCTGGCCGTCCGGCGGCGTCCGCGAACAAGCCAAGTTCACCTTCCCAAGCAACTGACAACGTGGCCGCCGCAAATTCAGCCGCCGAATGGCAGGCACTCGACAGCGCGCATCATCTGCATCCGTTCACGGATCACAAGACGCTGCACGAAAAGCGCTCCCGGATCATCGCCAAAGCCGACGGCGTCTATATCTACGACGCTGACGGCAACAGGATACTCGACGCCATGTCCGGCCTGTGGTGCGTCAACGCGGGCTACGGCCGCAAGGAGCTGGCCGACGCCGCCTACGCGCAAATGCAGGAGCTGCCGTACTACAACAGCTTTTTTCAGTGCACGAATCCGCCCGCCATCGAACTGGCGGCCTTGCTGAGCGAAATTAGCCCGCCGCAGTTCAACCACGTCTTCTTTACCGGCTCCGGATCGGAGTCCAACGACACGATCCTGCGGATGGTGAGAACCTACTGGGATCTCATGGGACAGCCGGAACGGCACACGATCGTCTCCCGCAAGAACGCCTATCACGGCTCGACCGTCGCGGCCGCAAGCCTTGGCGGCATGACGCCGATGCACAAGCAGGGCGGACTACCGATCCCCGGTATCGTCCACGTCGAGCAACCCTACTGGTTCGGCAGCGATCGGAGCCTGTCGCCCGATGAGTTCGGCCTGGCGGCGGCGCGGTCACTCGAAGACAAGATCGAAGAAATCGGCGCGGACAAAGTGGCCGCGTTCATTGGGGAGCCGGTGCAGGGCGCGGGCGGCGTTATCATTCCACCCGACAGCTACTGGCCCGAAATACAGCGCATCTGCGACAAGTACGGAATCCTGCTCATTTCCGACGAAGTGATCACGGGTTTCGGCCGTCTCGGCAGCTGGTTCGGCGCCGAGCACTTCGGCACCCGGCCCGATTTTATGCCGTTTGCCAAGGGTGTGACGTCCGGCTACCTGCCGCTCGGCGGCGTGTTCGTCAGCGACCGCGTCGCAAATGTCCTGATCGAACAGGCCGGTGAATTCGCCCACGGCTACACCTACTCCGGGCATCCGGCCGCCTGCGCGGTCGCCATTGCCAACATCCGCCTGCTGCAGCGCGAGGGGCTGGTGGAACGTATTCGCGACGACATTGGCCCGTACCTGCAGGAGCGCTGGCTCGAGCTGGCCGAACATCCGCTCGTCGGCGAAGCCAGAATGGTGGGCCTCATGGGTGCGATCGAGCTGGTGCAGAGCAAGCAGCCCGTGGAGCGCTTCCCCGGGAAACGGGGTATCGGTGGCTTGTGCCGCGACTACGCGATGGACGGCGGAGTCGTCATGCGAGCCGTTGGCGATAGCATGATTATCGCGCCGCCGTTCACACTCTCTCACGAAGAAGCGGACGAACTCATCGGTAAAGTGCAGACTGCCCTCGACCGGACGTTCGAGGCCGCAAACGAATGAGCGAATCCGCCCGTGAATTTGTGCTGACGCTCACCTGCCCCGATCAGCCGGGGATCGTACGCGACGTCAGCACGTACATTGCGGCAAACGGCGGCAATATCGCCGACAGCGCCCAGTTCGGCGATCCTGAGACCAATCTGTTCTCCATGCGCATCCACTTCGTCACCGGGTCGGAAGACAATATGGAAGAGGCGCTGCGCGACGGTTTCGCCGAAGTCGCGGACCAGTACGACATGGGCTGGGGTCTGCACGACTACTCGAAGCCCGCCCGCGTGCTAATCATGGTGTCGAAGTTCGACCACTGCCTCGCGGATCTGCTCTACCGGCAGCGCATGGGCGAACTTCGGATCGACGTACCGGCCATCGTCTCGAACCACCGGGATACCTATCAACTGGCGGCGCAGCACGACATACCCTTTTTCCACCTGCCGGTAAGCGCCGAAACGAAGGCCAAACAGGAAGCGAAGCTGCTCGAACTGGTCGAGCAGGAAAATATCGATTTTGTCGTGCTTGCCCGCTACATGCAGATCCTGACGACGGAACTCTGCGACACGCTGCGCGGCCGCGTGATCAACATACATCACTCGTTTCTGCCCGGCTTCAAAGGCGCGCGGCCCTACCATCAGGCCCACGGCCGCGGCGTCAAGCTGATCGGCGCAACCGCGCACTATGCCACCGCCGATCTCGACGAAGGCCCGATCATCGAGCAGGACGTGTCGCGCGTGACCCATGCACAGACGGCGAAGGAACTGGTGGCGGTTGGCCGCGAGATCGAGACGCGCGTGCTGTCGCGCGCGGTGCGCTACCAGTCCGAATACCGGATCATGCTAAACGGTGACAAGACGGTCGTCTTTAGCTAGCGATACGCACGCTGGCCCGCCGGTTACCCGAATGCCTTGCCGCCAGTCTTGCGGCACTGCCTCAAGCACTCTTTTGAATAAGTCCAGCGGTCTGGGCTGCTAGTAGTGCGTGTTGCAGGCCGCATTCTGAACGGCCACGACCAGCCGCTCCCCCACACAATCAACCTTCACCTAAATATGGTCAATTAGCGTTAGAATAGCGATGCGGTAAAACGAATCAATACATCAGGTATCAGGGAAGACTGCCCCACACAATAATCCTCTGCACTACTGTGGTCGCAGAGTCGGGAGCAAGCTGATATGAACGCGGCAAAAGCGGACCGTATAAGAGTATTCTGCAGCCACAACTCGATCGACAAACCAAGGGTCAAAGCGGTAGCTGAAAAACTGGCCGCGGCGGGCATCGACCCGTGGGTGGATCAGTGGGAGATCGCCCCCGGCGACGACATCGTAGCCAAGATCAACGAGGGCCTCTCGACCTGCGGAGTCGGACTGATCTTTTTCTCGAGAGAGACACTTGAGAAAGACTGGGTCCGCGGCGAAGTCAGCTCACTCACCTATCAGGCTATTGAAGACGGCAAGCCTGTAATACCGGTCATGCTGGACGCGGACGCACCCGTGCCCGAGCTGTTGAGGCCGCGCGCCCGCGTCGCCAGCGAAGATCTCGATCAGCTCATTGACGCTATCTACGGCCGCAGCGGCAAACCGACCGTCAGCGCGCCGCGGGCAAACGCGCGCGAGCGCCAGTTCCGAATTCAGCTTATGGAAACCGCGGATGCGAGCTTGCGGGTCGTCGCGCGGCTGGACGAACAGGTTGTGGCTGAGGAGACCTCGCAGCTCGGATCCGGACTACAACGCTCCTATCAGGAATTCCTTGCGACATCGCTTCCGGTGACGAGCCGTATGCAAGCCGATGAGCAGGCACGACGGCGCGATCAGGATCTCGCCCGCCTGGGGGAGACGTTAGGCAAAGCGCTGCTGCCCAGCGCGGTTGGCTCAGAACTTGCCGCCGCCATCGATCGGGCGAGCGCGGAAGGCGAACAATTACGGCTGGTGTTCGAGGCGAGCCCTGCCCTGCTGGCCCTTCCCTTCGAGGCCGCCCACCTGCCGGATGGGCGTGTCGCCGCGCTGGAACCCGGCGTACAAGTGCTGCGTTGCCAGAGCGGCCTGAATGGACCAGAGGTGATACCACAGGCGGGACCGCTTCGCATTCTTGTTGCCGTTGGGGCACCTGACGAAGGGCAGACCCAAAACGTGGTGCTGGACTACGAACGTGAACTCCAGACCATACTGGATGTAATGGATCACGCGCGGCGATACGGTAACGCTGAGGTCAAGATTCTTGAGGTCAGTCGTCCCGAAGAGATTCGGCGTGCCTTACTCGAGCGCAGCTACCATGTTTTACACGTCTCGGGACATGGCAAAGCGGGAGTGATCGAACTCGAGGACGAAGATGGACGCGCCGTCCAGGTCACGGCAGAAGCGCTCGCTGATGCTGTCCGCGTCAGCGGCCGCCCGCTCCCTCTGATCTTTCTTGCCGCGTGCCTGAGCGGCGTCGGCGACGACGATACAACCGGTTTTGCCCAAGGTCTCCTCGGCCAAGGAGTTCCGCTGGTGTTAGCCATGCAAACCAGCGTCTCTGACTGGTATGCCACTCGTCTTGCCGGCGCTTTCTACAACACCCTGAGCCGCATGGAGACGCCGTTGGCCAGCCGCGCGCTGGCTCTGGCTCGCTTGGATATCGAGCGCGAGCGACGCAAGGCACTGACCCGCGGCGAGCAGGCCGCAGGGCTCGCTGCAGAGTGGGCAACGCCCGCCTTGTTTGCCGGCACCGACGAGGCCCCGCTCCTCGACCGCGCGCTGCCTCAAGAAGCGATTGTCGAAAAACCGCCGCTACCTCCCGTGGGTGCAATGCCGATTCTTCGCATGGACGAGCTGATCGGTCGTCGTCCCGAGCTTCGTCGCATCGTTGGCGTGTTGCGGAACGATGAGCGCGTAACGGACAAGCTGGGCCGTCGGGCAGGGACGCTGATTCGCGGCATCGGCGGGGTGGGTAAAAGCGCGCTGGCCGGGCGGGTCATGGCACGTCTCGCCGACGACGATTGGACGATCGTGGCTGTTGTGGGTCGCTGGGGCTTGGGCGAACTGGCTTCCTCGGTTGGCATTCAGCTAGTCGGCAACACGAATCAGGCACTTGAGCGAACTGGCCAATTACTGATTGAGCAGGGGCTCTCTGACACGGTCCGCTTTCAGCAGCTTAAGAGCCTCCTCGCCAGCCATCGGGTGCTGCTTGTGCTAGACAACTTCGAGGACAACCTGACGTTGGGCGGCGATCAGTTTTTGGATGAGACCACGGAGTTGGTGCTCGCCGGGCTGCTGGAGGCGGCGCGCGGCGGCAAGGTGCTCATCACCTGCCGCTATCCCATACCCAACTCGGATGAGTGGGTCGCCGATGAACATTTGGGCCCGCTCTCCGCGGCCGAGACGCGCAAGCTTTTCTACCGCCTTCACGCCTTGACCGAAGCTGCGTCTGAAACGCTAAGGCTCATACTGCGCCACATCGGAGGCCACCCGCGGATGTTGGAGTACGTCGACGCCATCCTACGCCAGGGCAAGGCGCGCCTGCCTATGGTAACTAAGCGCCTGCGGGAAAACGCGAGGCGCCTCGGCCTTGAGCCCGAACAACTCGGCGGCGACCTGGAGCAATCCATGCGCGATGCCTTACGGCTTGGGGCCGAAGATGTCCTGCTCGATGAGCTCATCGAACTGGTCAGCGCACACCCAGGGGATCTCGCCGCTCTTTATCAATGCGCCGCCTTCGCATTGCCGGTCGATGCTCATGCACTCGCCTTCGCCCTCGCAGACGCCAACGAGCCCACTGTAGAGCAGGTCGAGGCCGCCGAAGCAAGCGCGCTCCGACTAATCGCGACGTCTCTACTCACACCTATGCCCGACCATCATGTCTGGGTACACCGCTGGACCGCTCAGGAGCTACGCAACCGACTGAGTAAGCAAGACGCCCGGGAATATGCTCGCCTCGCCGGCGAGTACCGCGCCTGGCGCGTTACCAATGTCTCCTCATCCCTGTCGGACGGGGTGGAGGCGGTGCGGCGCTTTCTCGAAGCCCATGCCTTCGATCGAGCGGTCGAGATAGCTTTGCCGATTCTTGGTTTTATGGAGCAGTACGGTCAGCGCGTCGATGTGGCCGGCTTCGCCGCGGAAATTCTGGAGAGCTTGCCCGCGCATCACTTGGGTTATTACCCAATATGTGGCTCTGAAGCGGACGCCTTGATGACTTTGGGCGCAACGGAGCGCGCCAAGCAGCGTTACGAGGAGGCTACTGACATTTGTGAGCGACTCGCCCGCGCCGAGCCCGAGCGCGCCGACTACCAGCGCGATCTCTCCGTCTGCTACAGCAAGTTGGGCGCACTGTATCGCGCCCTCGGCCAGGGGGAAGCCGCCCACGACGCCTATAAAAAGGACCTCGAGATCGCCAAGCGACTCGCCCGCGCCGAGCCCGAGCGCGCCGACTACCAACGCGATCTCTCCGTCTCTCACAACAAGATGGGCGGCCTGTATCGCGCCCTCGGCCAGGGAGAAGCCGCCCGCAAAGCTTTCCAGAATGCCCTCGAAATCGCCGAGCGACTCGCCCGCGCCGAGCCCGAGCGCGCCGACTACCAGCGCGATCTCTCTATCTCCTACAACAATATGGGCGACCTGCATCGAGACCTCGGCCAGGGAGAAGCTGCCCGCAAAGCCTTCCGGAGTGCCCTCCAGATTCGAGAGCGACTCGTCCACGCCGATCCGGAGCGCGCCGACTACCAGCGCGATCTCTCCATCTCCTACAACAATATGGGCGACCTGCATCGAGACCTCGGCCAGGGAGAAGCCGCCCGCAAAGCCTTCCAGAATGCCCTCGAGATTCGAGAGCGACTCGCCCGCGCCGAGCCCGACCGCGTCGACTACCAGCGCGATCTCTCCGTCTCCTACAACAAGATGGGCGACGTATATCGCGCCCTCGGCCAAGGGGAGGCCGCCCACGACGCCTACAAAAAGGACCTCGAGATCGCCGAACGACTCACCCGCGCCGAGCCCGACCGCGCCGACTATCAGCGCGATCTCTCCGTCTCCTACAACAAGATGGGCGACCTGTATCGAGACCTCGGCCAGGGAGAAGCCGCCCGCAAAGCTTTCCAGAATGCCCTCGAAATCGCCGAGCGACTCGCCCGCGCCGAGCCCGAGCGCGCCGACTACCAGCGCGATCTCTTCATCTCCTACAACAAGATGGGCGACGTGTATGGAGACCTCGGCCAGGGAGAAGCCGTCCGCGAGGCCTTCCAGAGTGCCCTCGAGATCGCGGAGCGACTCACTCGCGCCGAGCCCGAGCGCGCCGACTACCAGCGCGATCTCTCCCTCTCCTCCAATAAGATGGGCGACGTATATCGCGCCCTCGGCCAGGGAGAAGCCGCCCGCAAGGCCTTCCAGAATGCCCTCGAGATTCGAGAGCGACTCGCCCGCGCCGAGCCCGACCGCGTCGACTACCAGCGCGATCTCTCCGTCTCCTACAACAAGATGGGCGACCTTTATCGAGACCTCGGCCAGGGAGAAGCCGACCGCAAAGCCTTCCAGAATGCCCTCGAAATTGCCGAGCGACTCGCCCGCGCCGAGCCCGACCGCGCC
>JBCBSC010000007.1:0-165976 GCA_039819385.1 Pseudomonadota bacterium
CGTAGATGTAGCCGCACAGCTCGGTGATCTCCCGGCCGAGCGCGTCGGTGGCCGGACTTGAAGATGGCGGTGACGACGGGACGGCGGCGAAAGCGGCAGTCATGGGCTTTTACCTCAGCATTCTGGTGCCTGTAAATATATGCAGTATACCGCCAACCCTCTGAAATATAGAGAGAAAATGACGATTAAGCCGATGCAAAACCGGGCAGAACCAAGAGAAACAAGCACCGAACGGACACCCTCGAAACGGTACGGTCAGGTAACGTATTGCCCGCGGTCTCGCGCGTTGCCGCAAGCGCAAATCGGGGCGTCATGAACCGCGGTAAACAATGCGGCAAAGCGGCGCCAATCCGTCGATTGAGCGCCTGAACATGCATATGAGCGACGGTGGCTACACGGCCGGCCGCCTGAGTTTCTAAGTACTTTCTCTCAACTTGCGCCGAAAAGCGCGCATGCCGCTTATCCAGCGATCGTAGTCCGCCGCCTTCGCCTGCATGTAACCCGCAACCCCTGGATGCGGCAGAACCAGGAAGCGGCCCTCGAGCGCCGCAGCGATCGCCATGTCGGCGACGGTCTCGGGTGCGACGATGCCATCCACGGCAGCGCCGCCAATCGCGTTGCCGGATTCTTCGCGATGCTCCGCCGCCGCCGCAACCATCGGCGTATCGACCGCCTGCGGGCAGACCAGCGTCACCTTGATACCGTCGTCGCCGTGGGTGATCGCCAGCGACTCCGCAAAGCCCACCGCGGCATGTTTGGTCACCGAGTACATGGCATCGCCGATTTGCGCCAGCAGCCCGGCCGCTGAGGCAACGCTCACAAAGGTGCCGCCGCCGCGTTCGATCATGCGCGGCACGAGCGCGCGGGCCGCATACACATGCGCCATGACGTTGACCTGCCAGCCCGTCTCCCAGCGGTCGTCGAACGCAGCCCATAAGCCCTTGGCGTCGGCGGCGCCGTCCGGACCGTCACCCGACAGGATGCCGGCGTTGGCGACGAACAGATCGACGGGCCCGAGCTCTTCCTCGACCCGGTCGATCGCCGCCGTCATCTCCGCCTCGTTGCCGACATCGCAGCGCAAAGCAATGCCGCCGAGTTCGTCGGCAAGACGCGCGGCACCGTCACCGTCCAGATCGAGTACCGCGACACGGCAGCCATCGCGTGTAAGACGCTCACAAAACGCCTTACCGATTCCGCTCGCCCCACCCGTCACCGCAGCTACTTTGTACATACTCATTGCGCCTCGTAGACGATCTCGCCGCCGAACAGCGTCAGCAAGACGCCATCTTCATGGATACCGTGCCCGCGCTTTCGCCCCGGTCGTTCGCTCCCTCAGGGCCACAGCCCGCAACTTCGGCAGATGCGACGCGTGCGAACCGACTCATTCCAGCCCGGACCCGTCTGCCGAATAGATGACCCAGATTTTCGTATAGCCCTTGGTCTCCCAGATGCCGGTCCATTCCTTGGGCACCGTCACGGCCTCGCCCGCCTTGACGACCTGCACGGTGCCGTCGCTCGAAGTGAGCGTCACACCGCCTTCGATGAAATACATGAACTCGTCGACGCCGTAAGGCTCGTCTACCTCGTAGCGTACCGGCCCGGACCGGTACATTCCCGAACCGAAGCGCTCGTCGCTCGACATGAAAGACGTAGCGTCGAGCGTCGTGTTGCCGTCTTCGGTGCTCTCGTACACATTGGGACCCTCGAGCATCTTGCCGGCAAGATCGCCCTTACGCATGAGTTTCGGTTTGGCATCGTCGGCTTGCGCAGGGGCCGCAAGAATGAGCCCGAGAAGGCCTGCGATTACTACGGTCGGGTATTGCATAACACGCTCCTTTTAGCCGAACGCGCCGGCTGCTGTTAACTCGTCTTCGAAACCGAACTTGTGCGGCTCGACAATCCGGTCGGGATACAGAATACCGTCGAGATGATCGAATTCGTGCTGGAAAACCACGGCGTGAAAACCCGTGGCCTCGCACTGCAGTTCATTGCCGGCCAGGTCGAAACCGCGATAGCGAATCGCCGCGTGACGCTGCACGTAACCGCGCATGCCGGGCACCGACAGGCAGCCTTCCCAGCCGCCGACCCCGGTTGCATCCACCACGTCGTATTCGGGATTGACCAGCACGGTAGCCGGCACATCCTCGCGCTCCGGGTAGCGCGGATTGTTCTCGACGCCGAAGATCATGACCCTGAGAGGAACGCCGATCTGCGGCGCGGCCAGACCCGCGCCGTCCGCGGCCGCCATCGTCTCGAACATGTCTTCGACGAGCTGCTCGAGTTCGGGCGTGCCGAACTCCCCGACCGGTTCGGACACCTGCCGCAGCCGCGGATCGCCCATTCGAAGTATCTTCCTTACCGCCATGTCAGTCGCTCAGAACCTGTCTTTGAACGAATAGTAGAGCATGCCGAGGACCATGCCGGGGTAGCGCAGCAGCGCGCCGCCGGGAAAGGTCCGCGTCGGCAGGGACTCCATGAGCGCGAACCGCTTCGTGTCGCCGCAAATCGCCTCCGCCAGCAGCCTGCCCGCGAAACTCGCGGTCGAAATACCGTGCCCCGAAAACCCTTGCGCAAACCAGAGATTCGGCTCGAGCCGGCCCAAGTGCGGCAAGCGGTTCACGGTTACCGACAGCGTCCCGCCCCAGGCGTAGTCGATGCGCACGTCCTCGAGCTGCGGAAACAGCTTCAGAACGTAGGGTCTTACGAAACGCGATATGTCCGCCGGAAAACCCGCGCGGTAATTCTCGCCGCCGCCGAACAGCAGCCGGTAGTCGCGCGACAGGCGAAAGTAGTTCACGACGAAGCGGGTATCGTGGACCCCGTAAAAACCGTCGATCAATTCCAGCGCGCGCGCCTTGCCGAGCGGCTCGGTCGCGATCATGAAGTTGTTGATCGGCATGATATTGCCGGCGACGCGCGGCTCCAGCTTGCGGAGATAGCCGTTACACGCCAGCACGATCTGCCGCGCGCGCACGCGGCCGGCGGCGGTACGGACCGCGGCGGGCGATGCGCGATCGTAGCCCAGGACCTGTGAGTTCTCATACAGCCGGACGCCCGCGTCCGCCGCCGCGCGTGCGAGGCCCAGCGCAAAATTCAGCGGATGCAGAGCCATCGCATGCGGGTCCCACAGCGCTTCGATAAAACTGTCGGTCGCCACGCGCTGCCGGGATTCGTCGCGACTGAGCGCCCGGCAGTCGGGGTAGTCGTAGCGCTCGGCCAATACGCCCGCAAGCTCCCCGGCGTAACCCGCGTAAGCGGGTTTATGAATGCCGACGAGCTGGCCATAGGCCAGCTCGCAGTCGATGCCGTGCAGCTCGACGCGCCGGCGGATCTCGGCCTTCGCAGCTTCCGCGAGGTCCCACAACGCGCGGGAGCGTTCGTAGCCGAACAGCGCTTCCGTTTCGAGCACGTCCTTGCGCTGGCCCGAGCCAACCAGACCGCCACAGCGGCCCGATGCACCGAATGCGAGGCGCTCGGCCTCTAGGAGCACCACGCTCCGGCCACGCTCGGCCAGATTCAGCGCCGCGGCCAGCCCGGTGAAGCCGCCGCCAATGACACAGACGTCGGCATCGACATCGCCGGACAGCGCCGGATGCCGGCCGATGCCGCTTGCCGTGCTCGCGTAGTAGCTGTCCGGGTAGCCGCTGGCGACCTGTGTGGCTAGTTCAGCCAGCGACTCGTCTCGTCGATCAGCGTTTTCATGTCCTCGCCGGTAGGCGGCAGCTCTTCCGGCGGGAGATCGAGATGATCGAGCGGCGTTTCGACGACGTACTGATCGAAAACGGGTGCAACCACCTCCAGCGGGTAGCGCTGCAGGGTGCGGCCCTCGCGAAACTCCGCGATCGGTATTTCGGCCTCGATGATCGATTCGTTGTTGCTCGGATCCTCGGCGAGCACCTTGCCGTCCGGTCCGGCAATCAGCGACTTGCCGCCATAGCTTGCCCAGTCGCTATCGGCCGGAAAGGTGATGTTCGACATCGCCGTGTAGAAATTGTTGTAGAGGGCCGTAGCGCGCACGTCCACGGGAGAAAACAGCGTCGAGGTGCGGAACATGATTTCGGTGCCGCGCATAGCATAAGCCGCGAACACGAACGGATCGAGCTGCACGGTGCTGACGGCGATGTTGCCGTATTCGGTCATCAGCACGGGAAACTCTTCCTCGATGCCGTAGCGCTCGCGGTATTTGGCGCGGACGCCCTCGATGGTCGTCGTGGGTATCTCGGTCGTGGGTCCAAGGCGCTTCACGTTGCGCGTTTTCCAGTAGCGCTTGACGACGCTGCCGTCGCGGCCGATGACGGCGTTGATGCTGAGTATATGCCCGGGCCAGGCCTCATCGCGGGCGTAGCTGCCGAAGATCAAGTAGCTGTCGCAGTCTTGCGCCACCTCCCCGAGCCGGTCGGTCTCGGGGCCGGGTATTTCCAGCGTGAACTTGAGCTTTTCGTAGCGCGAACCGGACGAATAGCCGGTCAGCGGAAACTCGTTGAACAGGATGAAATCGGGCTTCTTGCCTTCGCTGCAGGCGCGCTCGGCGAACGACACCATACGCTCCAGGTTCTCTTTCAAACCCTCCCTGACGTCATCGAAGTCCTGCAGGTTCTTGACCCCGTTTTGCACGACTTTTACGACTATCGTGTCTTTCTCGAGCGGCACCGTCGGGTACGAGCCGTCCGGTCTCACGAGTTCCGGCACGCTATCAGCCGCCGGCACGGCGTCAGCCTTCGGTGCCGCGGCCGCCTGGACGGCCTGTTCGGTAGAAGTATCGGCTGCCGGGCTGCAGCCAGCCAGGACAAGGGCGAGGAACACGGGCGCGTAGAACATGCTGAATCTGGTCATTTCTGTTTCCCCAATAATGACGACCGCTAAGATACTAGAGAACGCAGCGGTTGGCATCGCCGCCGATCGGCCAGCAATCCGGCAATGCTAGAATGCCCGCACTATGCGCCTCGAGGAGTTCAGCATGACCGCGGTTAGCCGGCGTTCCGTCGTTAAGTCCTGTGCACTGCTAGCAGCTGGAGTACCGGTGCTCGCAAGCGGCGACGACTACGTTCCTGCCGTGGCGGGCGGGCCTGAACCACCCACCTCGCCGTTCGGTTTCGACAGCACGGCGGAAGACGTAACCCGCGGCCTGGATCTCGCCGGGATGACCGCTTTGGTCACGGGCTGCAACTCGGGCCTGGGACTCGAAACCATGCGGGTCCTCGCCCTGCGCGGCGCACACGTGTTCGGCGCGGCGCGCAGCCGAAAAAAAGCGGAGGCGGCCTGCGAGAGCGTCGCCGGCATGACCACGCCGGTCGTCGTCGAACTCAGCGACTTCGACAACATCGTGTCGACTGCCGACCACGTCCGCAGCACAGGCGAAGCCATCGATATGCTAATCCTCAACGCCGGCATCATGGGCCTGCGGGAACTGGCCTTGAGCAACGGCGTCGAGCGGCAGTTCGCCGTGAATCACCTTGGCCATTTTCTGCTCACGGAACACCTGCTGCCGTCGCTGCGCGAGGCACGCGCCGGTCGCGTCGTGGTAGTCAGCAGCGCCGGGCA
Source organism: Pseudomonadota bacterium (assembly GCA_039819385.1). Lineage (GTDB taxonomy): Bacteria > Pseudomonadota > Gammaproteobacteria > Steroidobacterales > Woeseiaceae > UBA1847. The sequence goes on from JBCBSC010000007.1 coordinate 5,542, forward strand.
CCGCTGGGCGCCCGCCGAAGGCATACAGTTCGACAACCTCGACGGCAGCAATGGTTACGACCCGTTTGTCGCCTACGGCCAGTCGAAGCTGGCCAACGGCCTGTTCTCCCGCGAACTCGCCCGCCGTCTGTCGCAGAGCAGCCGGGCAACGTCGAATTCGCTGCATCCAGGCGTCATCAAGACCGGCATTGGCCGTCACGGGCCGCCGGGCAGCGGGGCGGAAGGACAACGCATCAGCTACAAAACCGTCCCGCAGGGCGCTGCAACCAGCTGTTACCTTGCAACTCACCCGGAACTCGATGGAGTGAGCGGCTACTATTTTGCCGATTGCAACGCCGCTTTGCCGAATGCGCAGATGATGGACGATGCCATGGCGAAGAAGCTCTGGCAGGCGTCCGAAACGCTTACGCGCGAGTATCGCTTGTGAACCGTCCACGGGCACGTAAGAAAAAAAAGTGAACCGGGTTTTAAACCCGGTTCACTTTTTTTTATACCTGCTCATAGCAGGCTCAGTAGGGTTCGGGCGGCGTCGCCCGGCGACGCGGCGGATCCCAGAACGGGCCTTCGACCACCTTTGCCCGCGCCATCTCCCGCCGCCAGTGCATTTCCCGCCGGTAGTAGATATCCACCCACAGCACGTCGCCTGGCCGCCCGTAGCGGGCATCGACCGTGGCGAGTGCAATGTTCTGTTTGCAGACCGGCGACCAGGCCGCGGAGGTGACGAAACCGATCTCGCCGGCTCCCCGTTTCGCGTGAATATAGGCATCGACCGCGGGCTTGTTGCCTTCGATATCGAGCCTGACCAGACGCCATCGCGAGCCCTTGCGCCATTCCTCGGCGAGCGCGCGGCGGCCGTTGAAGTTCGGCTTGCCGAAATTGACCATCCACTCCATGCCGAGTTCGAGCGGCGAGCGCGTGCGGCCAGGCCGCACGGCTTGGTCGGCCGGCAGAAAATCGACGCCGGCCGTCAGGTAACCCGCCTCGATGCGGGCAAGCTCCAGCGCCTCGCCGCCGATCGCGCGAATACCGGTCAGCGCGCCCGCCGCGAACAGGTCGTCCCAGAACGCTTCGGCAACGGCGGGCGGCAGCCACACTTCGTAGCCGAGATCGCCCGTGAACCCAGTGCGCGAAAAGACGATCGAGGCACCGCCGTACTCGAGCCGCATGAGGTCGAACGGTTTGAGGCCGCCGATCGCGCCCAGGCCCATGCGCTCGAAGGTGCTGAACGACGTCGGCCCCTGCACGGCCAGCGCCGCAACCTCGGCGGTCTCATGCGCGATCTCGACGTCGAAGCCAACGGCCGCCGCCAGCAGCCAGTCGAAATGCCGCTCCTGCGAACACAGCCGGTAGTCGTTCTCGGCCAGGTGAAACACGGTGCCGTCGTCGATCACCTGGCCCGCGTCGTTACACCAGACGACATAGGCGACCCGGCCAGGCCTGACCAGGCGCATGTCACGCGTCACCAGGCGATCGAGGTAGGCGGTGGCATCCGGCCCTGTGATGCGGTACTTGGTCATTGGTGTCAGATCGAATACGCCGGTCGCGTTGCGGATCGCGAAGTACTCGAGTTCCTCGCAGTAGAGCGCATCGGCCACCGTGTAACCTTGCCACTCGTGCCAGCGGTTTAGCGTATCGAGTTCGCGCTGCCGCGCATAAAACGGCGTCACGAGGCGGCCCTGGGCTACCTGGCCCGCGCTCACTGATCGCCCTCGCGCTGCAGTACCGCCCGCGCCGCGTTTAGCCCTGGAGCGCCGCTGACGCCGCCGCCCGGATGGCTGCCGGCGCCGCAGAAATACAGCCCGTCGAGCGGCGCGCGATACTGCGCTGCACCCGGCACGGGGCGCGTGAACAGAAACTGGTCGAGCGCGAGCTCGGCGTGATGCCAGTGGCCGCCCGTCATGCGGAACTCCTCCTCGAGATCGACCGGTGTCAGCAGCTCACCCTCGATAATCCGCGCTCGCACGCCGGGCAGGTGCGCCTCCAGAGTGTCCAGGCAGATTTCAAAAAATCTGCGCTTTTGTTCGGCATTCCAGCCACCGTCCAGTGCGTAAGGTGCGTACTGCGCGACGGCCGACAGCACGTGCTGTCCGTCCGGCGCAAGGGTCTCGTCGTGGATGCTCGGAATCGAAATCTCCATGACCGGAGCGCTGGAGTACTGACCGTACTTGGCCGGGTTAAACGCGCGCTCCACGGCATCGTGGCCCGGCGCGATCAACAGGCGCTGACCGAGCTGCTCCGCATCGAGGCCGTGTGCGTCCGGCAGCCGGTCGAGCGCAAGATGCAGCTTCGCGGCGTTGCCGCCGCTGCGCAGTTTTTCCAGTCGGCGCACAAAGCCGGTTTCGAAATGGCGCGCTCCAACCAGGGAGAAAACTGTCTGCTTCGGATCGGCCGAAGACACTACCGTGTAGCTCGCTATGCGCGTGCCGTCGGCGGTTTCGACGCCCGTTACCCGGCCGTTGTCGACCAGGATAGCGGTCACCGGACTGTCAGTGCGGATCTCCACGCCGGCAGTGCGCGCCGTCATCGCCAGGCCGTTTGCGATAATGCCCATGCCGCCGGCCGGAACAGCGTATGCTCCCGCCGCGCCGCCGAGCCGGTAGAGGGCCGTCATGATCGTATTCGGCGAACGCGGCCCCGAGTGCGTCCCCAACACTGCGTCGAGGCAAAGACCGCCCTTCAGGAGCTCGCTCGAAAAGTTTTCGCCGACATCGTCGTAGATATTGGCACCGATAAGCCGCAGGAACTCCCGCATCTCGGACTTGCCGAGCACGCGCAGCTCCAGCGCCATGCGCAGCAGCCGCCGCGTGTCGCGGCGACGGCCTGCACCGAGACGGGGCGGAACGCGATTCAGCCAGCGCCACAACAGTCTGCTGAAGCGCCGCATGCGCTTTGCATAGCTCGAGTACGCAAGCCGGTCGGCCTCGCTTACTCCCGTAACCGTCGTGCCTCCGTAGCGCACGATGCGCGCATCCTCGCCGAGCACCAGCGTATCCAGACCGCGGGCCGCATAGCTGGGCGCCGGACTCAGGAGCTTCGCGGCCCGGGGCTGTAACTGGTACAGCAGGTGCGCGGCCGGCGACACGGTAAAGCCGTCGGCAAACTCACGCGTGATGCAGGCGCCGCCGACCTGCGCGCCAGCCTCGAGCACGAGCACGCGCCGGCCGGCGTTCGCGAGTTCCGCCGCGGCGATCAGACCGTTGTGGCCCGCGCCCACAAGTACGACGTCGAAACGCTCAGTCATCGCCGAAACCCTCCGGCACCGTATTCGGCCGCTTCAGGTCGAGCAGGACTTCGCGCGCCGCGTTGGCGCCGGGCGCCGCCATGACGCCGCCGCCGGGATGAGTGCTGGAGCCGCAGAGGTACAGACCCGCTATGGGCGCGCGGTACTGGGCGAATCCCGGCAGCGGACGGTTGAACAGGAGCTGATCCAGCGTCAGTTCCCCATGGAAGATGTTGCCCTCCGTAATGCCGATCTGCGCCTCGATATCCGCCGGGGTGCGTATCTCCACGTCGAGTATCAGGTCCTTGAAGTTGGGGCTGTAGTCCGCGATCTGATCGATAACTGTTTGTGCAAACGCCTGACGTTCCGGATTGGTCCAGTCGCGCCCCTCGAGCTGGTGCGGACAGTACTGCACAAAACAGCTCATGAAGTGTTTTCCCGGCGGCGCCATCGTTGGATCGGTGAGCGTCGGGATGACCATGTCGACGTACGGGTCTTTCGACCACGTGCCGTCCTTCCAGTCGTCGTACGCCCGCTCCATCCGCTGCATAGAATCGATGAAGTGCATGTCGGCGTGGTACAGCGGGCTGCCCTTGGGCAACGCGGGAAACTCGGGCAGGCCGTCAAGCGCAATGTTCAGCTTGCCCGACGAGCCGCGAGTCTTGAAGTGCCGCACGCGCTCGAGAAAAGTCTCCGGCAGGTCGGACGCCTGCAGACAATCGAGGAAGGTCCGCTTGACGTCCATTGCCGACACGACAATCCGTGCGTCGATCTCCTCGCCGCTCTCGAGCACGACGCCCCTGGCCTTGCCCTTTTTGACCGTTATCTGCGCGATCCCGGCCTCGGTGCGAATCTCTCCGCCGGCCGCGCGGAAGGCGCCCGCCAGTGCGTTCGATACGGCTCCCATGCCGCCGCGGGCGAAACCCCAGGCCCCCACGTTGCCGTCGACGTCGCCCATGTAGTGGTGCAGCAGCACGTAAGCGGTGCCCGGCGAGTGCACGCCGAGCGCCGTGCCAATGATACCGCTGCCGGACAGCGCGGCCTTGATGACGTCGGTCTCGAAATACTCGTTGAGATAGTCGGCGACGCTGCTCGTCCAGAACCTGAGCGTGTCGTAAATCTGCATCTCGTCGTGCTCGACGAGCCGCTCGCCGATCGACTTCAGGCCCAGCAGGTCGCGCGGTTTGAGCGACGTGGGGTCCGGCGGTGTCGTCAGCAGAAAGTCGCGTATTAGCCGGCACTGTCTCTGCGTGTCCGAGCTGTAGCGGGCGTAGGCATCGGCATCGCGCCGCGAGTGCCTGGCCATCTCCCGGTAAGCGACGGCAGGATCGTGATAGCTGCCGAAGTAGTCGCCATTCTGCATGAAGGTGACCGAACCGCCGTAAGGCGTAATCTGCAAACCGTGCCGGTGCAGTTCCAGCGCGCGATAGATTTCCGGTCTGAGCAAACTGCAAACATACGAGCAATTCGAATAGATCCAGTCTTTGTAGAGATTGCGGCTGACTGCCGCACCGCCAATGTAGTCGTTTTTTTCGAGGCACAGGACTTTCAGCCCGGCGCGCGCCAGAAACGCGGCGGTCGTCAAACCGTTGTGTCCGGCGCCGAGCACCAGGGCGTCGTAGACCTTCACGCCGGGTCGTTCTCGCGCAAATCGGGCTCGAGCAGCTCGCCCAGCAGCCAGTCGATATAAGCGCGCTGCGCCGATTCCATAGTGGACAGCGGACCCGGACGGTAGTGCAGCGATTGCACGCCGCGCCAGTTGTTCTGAATGATGTCGAGGTCCTCGAGCGTGGTTTTGTGCCACAGCCACGTCAGCGCTTCGACGTCGTAGTCGCGCCCCTCTACGGCATCGTCGCGCACGAGCCAATATGTGCTCAGTAACGAAGAATCGTGCGCGACGGGCGTAAAGACGTAGGCCACGACATGGTCGCTGTAGGCAAGCAGAAAGCTGAAGCCGCCGAAGGAAAAATCTGACGCGCCGCCGTCGAAACCGTCGAGCTCGCCCAGCGGAGGGGCCAGCGGCTGGCCGTCGCGGCTGCCGGTGAGATAACCCTCGAACAGCGCCGTACGGCTATAGGCGTAACCCGTTTCCCCGGGCGGCGCCCGGGTATCGATTCGATCGATCTCTAGCGGCTCGAGGCCGGATTCACCGAGCCTCCCGAGCATGGGCGCCTGAACGCGCTGCCGCCGCTTGCGGCCGAGCATGAGCGTATGCCGGGTTGCGTAGTCGGGATGCGCCGTCGCGCAGTGATAGCACTCCTGATAATTCTCGATCGCAAGCTTCCAGTTCGCCGCTATGACGTAGCTGCGCGCTGCCGCTACCTTCATGGACTCGAAGCCGAACCAGCGCATGGGCCGCGCGAGATCCCGGCGCGCGGCCGCGAGCGGCGGCGCCGGGCCGAAAGCCACGAATACCAGACCGTGCACGACTTCCAGCGGCAGCGACGCCAGAGGATACTTGCTACGTTCGAAACTCTGCGGCATCTCGCGTGCCGCCGTAAGCTGCCCTTCGAGGTTGTAAGTCCAACCGTGATACGGGCAGGCGAACGACCGCGCGCTGCCGCCGGATTCCAGACAGACGCGCGAACCGCGGTGCCTGCACACGTTGGCAAACGCTCGAAGCTCGTTGTCCTCGCCGCGCACAATCAGGGCGGACTCGCGCGCAACGGCCACGGTCTTGAAGTCGCCGGCACGCGGAAACTCGCTGATATGTCCGGCGAGAATCCAGTTGCGGTAGACGACACGCTCGAGTTCCAGCTCGAACAGATCCGGATCGGTATAGAAGGGTGCGGCCAGTGAAAAGCCGGGCTGATGCCGGGCCATTTCGGCCTTGAGCTTGTCAACAGTGCCGGCTCTGAGCGCCGCGTCCATGCCTTGGTCCCGGTATCCCCACTACACGCCGCCGAAGATAACATAGGCCAGGACGAAGCCCGTATGGGCTGATTATTTCTGCGGCATGCGGTTACACTCGCGGGATGCCTTTAGTTGCCCATTCCGACCTGCCCACGTTCGAGCACCTGCGACAGCGCGGCCATGAGCTGCTGTCGCTCGATCGAGCCATGCATCAGGACATTCGCGAGCTGCATGTCGGCTTTCTCAACATGATGCCGGACGCGGCGCTCAAGGCTACCGAGCGGCAGTTCATCCGGCTGGTCGGCGGCTGCAATCGCATTGCGCAGTTTTTCGTCTATCCGTTTTCGCTGCCGGAGCTCAATCGCGACGAGGAGACGCGCGCGTACATCGAGCGCTATTACAGCCGTTTCGACGAACTCAGGACACAAGGGCTGGACGCGCTGGTCATTACCGGCGCCAACGTCGCCAATCCGTCGCTGGACGAGGAGGCGTTCTGGGAGCCGCTGGTCGACGTCGTGCGCTGGGCGGAAGACAACGTCGCGTCCATACTCTGCTCCTGTCTGGCGACACACGCGCTGCTGAAGCACTTCCACGGCATAGAACGGCGGCCGCTGCCGGCCAAGCGCTGGGGAGTCTACAGCCATCGCGCCATGCTTCCCGAGCACCCGTTGCTGCGGGAAATCAACACGCGCTTCGATGCTCCCCACTCGCGCTACAACGACATCTCGCGCGAGCAGCTCGAGGCCAACGGGCTAACCGTGCTTGCGGAAAGCGAAGAAGGCGGCGTGCATATGGCCGTCAGCACCGATCAGTTTCGCGTCGTCTACTTTCAGGGCCACCCGGAGTACGACCACAACAGCCTGCTCAAGGAATACCGCCGCGAACTGAAGCGTTTTTTTGCCGGGGAAATCGACGCGGAGCCGCCCTTCCCCGAGCACTACTTCTCTACCGAAGCCCAAGATATCGTGGTTGCGTATCTGGAGGAAGCGAGGCGGATGCACGCGAAAGGCCTCGAGATACCCGCGACGCTGGAGCAAATGCTCGAGGGCAAACTCGACAACACCTGGGGCGATACCGCAAAAGCCATCGTCAACAACTGGCTCGGGCTCGTCTATCAGCTCACCAATCTCGACCGGGAACTGCAGTTCATGGACACTGTCGATCCCGACGATCCGCTGGGGATCAACGCAAGCCGGCAAGCGGCGGCGCAACGCACTCAAGGAAGCACACGATGAAAGACGAAACCATTGCCATCCACGCAGGCTTCAAGGCAGACAGCGCGACCAAGGCCGTGTCCGTGCCGATCTATCAGACCGTGGCCTATGAGTTCGACAACGCACAGCACGGCGCCGATCTCTTCAACCTCGAGGTCGAAGGCAATATCTACACGCGGATCATGAACCCGACCACAGCGGTGCTAGAGCAGCGCTGCGCCGAGCTGGAAGGCGGTATCGCCGGCCTCGGCCTGTCCGCCGGCAGCGCCGCCGTCAACTACGCGATTCTCAACATAGCCGAACAGGGCAACAACATCGTCAGCGTGCCGCTGCTGTATGGCGGTACTTATACGCTGTTCAAGCACATGCTTCCCAAACTCGGCATAGAAGTGCGGCTTGCCGAGGACGATACGGTCGAGGCCATGGAAAAGCTCATCGACGACAAGACTACGGCGGTGTTCTGCGAATCGATCGGCAATCCGGCGGGCAATATCGTCGACATCGAAGCGCTGGCCAACATGGCGCACGCGCACGGCGTGCCGCTGATCGTCGACAACACGGTTGCAACCGGCGCCTTGATCAAGCCCATCAAGTGGGGCGCCGACGTGGTGGTCAACTCTCTGACCAAATACATGGCCGGACACGGCAATACGCTGGGCGGCGTGATCGTGGACGGCGGCCAGTTCCCCTGGGCGGAACACGCCGAGAAGTTTCACATGCTCACGAAACCCGAGGACTCCTACCATGGAGTCGTATATACCGAAGCGCTGGGGCCCGCCGCCTATATTGGCCGCGTGCGGACCGTACCGCTGCGCAATACGGGTTCGGCGCTGAGCCCAATGAGCGCGTTCCTGATCCTGCAGGGCATGCAGACTCTGCCGCTGCGTATGGAACGCCACTGTGACAACGCCATGGCGGTGGCCAATTACCTGAACGATCACCCCAAGGTGGACTGGGTGCGCTACGGCGGTTTGCCGGAATCGCCATACCACGATCTTGCGCAGAAATACGCGGACGGCAAACCCTCCGCCCTGCTCACCTTCGGCATCAAGGGCGGCTTCGACGCCGGCGTCAAATTCTACGACGCGCTGGAGCTGTTCCTGCGCCTGGTCAACATCGGCGACGTCAAGTCGCTGGCCGCGCACCCGGCATCGACGACGCACCGGCAGCTTACCGACGACGAGCTCGCCTCGGCCGGGGTAACGCCCGACATGATTCGCCTGTGTATCGGCATCGAGCACATCGACGACATCGTTGCCGACCTCGATCAGGCGCTCTCGGCCGCCGGATAGGTTTAGACGCCGGCGAACACCGCCATCAAGCCCTGGAGCCGGCTGCCCTGCTCGCCCGCGGATCGTCGGCGGCGGCGTCGCCGGCCACCCAGGGCAAGAGCGTGGAATAGAGCTGCTCGCCCGTGAACGGCTTGGCAAGATAGTCGTCCATCCCGGCGGCGAGACACGCTTCGCGATCGCCCTTCAGCGCATTGGCGGTCAGCGCGACTATCGGCGTCGGCCGCCGCAGTGACTCGAGTTCCCACTGCCGTATGCGGCGCGTCGCATCGAAACCGTCCAGCTCCGGCATTTGACAGTCCATGAGCACGACGCTGTAGTCCGTAACCTGCACCTGCTCGACGGCTTCGAGGCCGTTGGCCGCCACGTCGACGTCGAGACCAATTTTCCTGAGCATCGCAACCGCGACCGTCTGATTGACCGGGTTGTCTTCGGCCAGCAGGACCCTGCCCGCCAGACGCCGCTCGCTGTCCGGGTCACGACACTGTTCCACGGGTTGCCGTGCGGGCTCCAGCAGTGCGGCGCGCAATGCATCCAGCAGTTCTTCCTGCCGCACGGGTTTCGAGACGTCGGCCGCTATCCCCAATTCGCGGCAATCGGCCTCCCGGAGTCCGCTCGCGAGCGAACTGAGCATGATGATCGGCAGTGAGCGCTCGCCTGCCGCGCGAATCTTGCGGGTGAGTTCGAGCCCGTCGCAATCGGGCATGTGCCAGTCCAGAATCGCAAGATCGAAGGGCTTTGTCGCGCCCTCGAAGGTCTCCCTGAGAAGCGGCAAGGCCGCGCCGGCTCCGCCGGCCGTCGTGACGACCGCCCTCCAGCTCGACAGTAGCTCCTCCAGTATCGCCAGATTGGTCGCGTTGTCGTCGACCAGCAGAACGCGCTTGCCGGCGACAAAACCCGCGCCGGAATCAGCAAGCGGCGGCTGCTCCGTATCTTTCGCCAGCCGCAGCGTAAAATAAAACGACGACCCCGCGCCGGGCTCGCTTTCGAGCTTCAGCTCGCCGCCCATGAGTTCGACGATCTGCAGGCTGATTGCCAGGCCGAGGCCCGTTCCGCCATGAACGCGCGTCGTCGTGCCGTCCTCCTGAGTAAACGATTCGAAGATCGACGCCTGGCTCTCCTTGCGAATGCCGATACCGGTATCGCGAACCTCGACACGCACGCGCACCTCGTCGCCATCGTCCCGGGTATCCAGGCGAATCACTATTTCGCCGCTGTCGGTAAACTTGGTCGCGTTGCCGAGCAGGTTGACGATCACCTGCCGCAGACGGGTCGGGTCGGTCAGGACCCTGGCCTCCGCACCGGTCGGCACCCGCGTAATCAGCTCGATGCCTTTTGCGTTCGCCGGTTCCGCAAAACTCTCCGCCGCCTGCTCGACGAGCTGACGCAAATCGACGCTGACCGTTTCCATACTTAGCTTGCCGGCCTCTATCTTCGAAAAATCGAGGATGTCGTTGATTAGCGCGAGCAAGGTGGCGCCGGAATCGTAGATGGTCTTGACGAACCGATCCTGACGCTCCGAAAGCGGCGTACTGCGCAGCAGCTCGGTCATACCGAGCACACCGTTCATGGGCGTGCGTATCTCGTGACTCATACGCGCCAGGAATTCGCTCTTGGCCGTCGACACAGCCAGCGCCTCGTCGCGCGCGTCTTCCAGTTCCGCCTGCACGGCAGCAAGCTTGTCGGTGAGTTCGTTGAACTCGCGCCCAAGCGCGCCGATCTCGTCGCTGCGGCCAGTGTCGTCGACCGCGACGAAGTCGCCGGTCTCGCGCGTCCGCAGCATGGCCGCCATGAGCTGCTTGATAGGCAGAACGATCTGAGACTGCATGAACGCGAGCGACGCCAGCAGGAAAGCGGCGCTGGTCGACGCAATGACGGCCGCCGCAACCCGCAGCGCCGTGGTGCCGATTTCGGTCACGCGGCGCGCGGTGGTCATTTCCAGAACGCCAATGTTTTTGCCCGTGAAATCGGTCAGCAACTGATACAGGCGCACCGAATCCTCGTCGATTGCGAACGCATAAGGCTCGAGCGTACCTTCAAGCTGATCGCGCGCCGCCTGCACTTCCGGCGGCGCATGTTCGTCGAGTTGAAAGTAGATTGTAAGATCCGCGGTAACCTGGCGTGCGATTTCGGTGATGCGCTGGTCGGTCACGAACTGCCCGGTAACGACGAAGCCGCGCGCAGGTCCGCGACCGCCGCTGTCGAGGATGGGCAAGGCCACTATTTGCATGAGTCCGGAGCGAGTCTTGAGCAGCCCGCTGGCGGTCTGCAGAACGCTTGCATCGGCTGCCGAAGACAAGTCCAGCGGCAGTTCCTCGGCCGGGTCGAGCCGCCGCCCGTCGGTCGGGTGCCCCATCCAGCTATAGTGCAAACGATAGTTTTCGTCGAACAACAGGACGAGGTGAACTTCGGCCGTCGCCCAGCCTGCCCCGCCGAGTTCGCGCCTGTCGAAACCCGGGTTCAGGCCGTGAACAAACTCGTAGGTAGCGGTCCAGGAGGCGTATTCGTTGTTGAACACCCGGAGCGCACGCAGATCCGCGGCGAGCGCCGACTGCACGCGCATTTGATCTTTTTCGACGCTCCTGATCTCGATATCGCCGAAGGCCGGAAGTATCGTCACCCGCAGCACGGCGTAGGTACCTACCGAAAACACGATACCCAGCAATATGCTGACGAACGCTACTTTCTTCCCCAGCGACATGAGAGCCCCGTAATTCGTGTTACCGAAACGCCCCGGGTGGCGCCTGATCGCGGCAGCGCATTCGAGTAAGTGGATACAACCCGGGTTATCGGCCGGTATCAGTAAGGCTTGAGCCAGATGTGGTGACGGAGCTTTGCGGCGAGCGCTGGCTGGCCGCACATTAGCCCTGCTTGCTTACCGAGGCGAGGCGGACGGTCGAATGATCGCCGTACATTGCCTTTACGTCCTTGCGCCTGCGCCGGCTGACCGGCACCTTGATGCCGTTCGACATGATGCAGTTGGCGCGCTGCTCCGCGGCCACATAGCGCAAGACGTGAGCGTGACAGACCCAGTGCGACTTGTGCACCAGCATGCCTTCGTCTGCGAATATCAGCGCCGCATCGCGCAGGCTGCCAATCACCATGGCCCGGCCCTGGGTCGTAAACACGTGCAGGTAGTGAAGATCGGAGGAAATCGCCACGATGTCGTTACCGAGCGATGTCGGCAAACGCCTCAGGAATTCGATTTTGTCCGGATTCGACGACTCGTCGTGCGGCGAAGACGCCGCGTCCGGCCCGCCGGGATCGTCACCGCCGGCACCGGGACCCGGCCAGCGCAGCAGTAGCGGCAGGTTTACAGCGGCCCAGGACATGACCAGCACGGGAAGGACCTCCAGATACTCCGCAAGGATAGCCTGACCCGGTCCTTCGGCTGCAAACGCTTCGAGCAACTCGCCGTCGTCGTCGGCAGCCGATACCGGCAGCAGCGACTCTATGACGACGAACAGCGGCGCCACGATCAGCGCACCCAGCGCACCTGCGGTGGCAATCGCGAGCAGCGGATGCCAGCGGGCGAAGACCGTGTGCCGGATGATCATGCTGGCGACGAGTATCCCGAGCAAGCCGACGCCGACGTGCACGCTCCAGAACACAGCGCGGCCAAGCACACCGTAACCGGCCGATGCGGAAGGCTCCATGACAACGAACAGCAAGGTCAATACCGCGCCCGCGGCCGGCAGGGATCGGCGCATGGGCGCTCTGCCGAGGATGCTGCTTTGATCTGGAAACATAGCGCTCAACCCTTGAACGACGGTCGGTACGAATCGGGGCTTGGCGTCGACTCGAGTGACGCAGAAACAGCGGAGCCTGCCGACAAAACCTCATGCATTCAATACTGTCGAACTGGGCACGGGCAGCAACGGGCAGCATTTTGCAGCAACGGCAGGTAAACTTTTGCGCTCGATCCCGCTGGAGTCCCGGCATGACCGACAGTTTCGCGGCAACGCCTGCCGACAATGGCTTCCGTCTGCGCGGCATCGAAATGACCCGCACCGAAACGTTCACGGACGCCGCTTTCGCGTTTGCCCTGACGCTGCTGGTCATTTCGATCGACGCGATCCCCTCGAGCTACGACGAACTGCTGCTTGCGATTCAGGGCGTGCCGGCTTTTGGTTTGGCTTGTGCGCTGTTGTTCGTATTCTGGCACGGTCACTGGAACTGGAGCCGGCGCTACGGTCTCGAAGACTTCCCCTCGATGGGTCTGAGCTTCCTGCTGGTGTTCGTCATGCTGTGTTATGTCTACCCGATGAAGTACATGACGTCGGTTTTCACCGCCTGGATTACGGGCGAGCGCTTGAGCACCGGCGTCACGATCGGCTCATTCGACGAACTGTTTGGGATGTTCACGATCTACAGCGTCGGCTTTGTCGCGCTGTGTATTGCGATGCTCCTGCTCTACTGGCACGCGTGGCGGCGGCGGGATGCGCTCGAACTCAACGAGGTCGAACGCCTGACGACGCGCTCGGACATGCTGAGCTGGTGCATCCTTGCAGCGGTGGGCTCGCTGGCCGTCCTGATGGGCCTGTTTGCTCCCCGCAGCATGGCGACGATGCCGGGCTGGGCGTATCTCCTGTTGCCCGTCCTCATGCCGCTGCACGGGGTAGTGAGCAGCCGGCGGTTGCGGCGGCTGGCCAAACGGCCACGGCCATCGGATGCCGCCGAAGGCGACTAGCGCGCTTGCCTGCCTGAGAGCGTCGTGCACGCCGCAATGTCGGACATACGCCGCCCGCAAACCCGCGATTCGATCACAGACAGGAAACGCCGGAACCTCTATTCTTTGCCGCACGCTGCAATCAGGACTTGCCATCGTGTTTCGATATTCGTTACTCCTTGCCGTACTGTGCGCAGCTTCCGGCTGCGAGCCCGATTCGGGCGGCCAGCCGTTCCCCACGGCGACCAACGACAGCCTGCTGCAGCGCGCTTTCGAGAGCTGTGTGGTCGATAACGTCAAAGAGATGCGCGCGCAAAACCCGGACCTGCCATCCAGCATTGAGTCGTCGACGATGACGCGAATTCACCATTCCTGCGAGACGGCCGTCGTCAGAACCTGCGAGCGTAACCAGGACACCGAAGCCTGCCAGCGGGTACTCGACATGTACATCAAGCTGCACTGACCACGGCAGCGCATTCAGGATAAACGCGGGCTGGATTTTTTCTGCGCATGCAAGGCGCGCGCGAGCGCCGGCCTGAGCTTCAGGAAACCAAGGTACAGCCTTTCGAGCAGCCACAGCACAGCGGCGTTCTGCGCCGCTATGCCCGCCGGCCGCAACACGGGGATTGCGCGCCACATCGCCGCAAAAGCGCGGGCGCCCGAGACGATCGGGCCGCCGGCTTCCTGCGCGTGAAAGCGGCCGAGCAGCGTTGTCCGATCGAGCGGGCAATCCCTGCCTTCGTTGACGTCAACGAAACGTATCGCCCTGCGCCGGTCCAGCCGGCGCATCAGGCTAATCTCCCGGGAGCAGAGCGGGCAGCTCCCATCGAACCAGACCGTAAGCAGCGGCGGCATGGCTCGAGCTAGATCCGAACGCTTGCGGCAGCCTGAACAAGCGGCTGTTCGGGCACGGCCACGGGCGTGTAGCGAATGGTCCGCCCACCCTTGGCCGGCGCCTCCAGCGCCAGCCAGTATTCCGAGTCTTTCGAGTACCACAGCTTGATCTCGCCCGCTTTGGTGGCCAGCGTATACCGCACCGCGTCGAGCGCCCGGCCGTTTACGTCGACGATATCGCTGCCCTCTTGCGTGACGCTGACGCTTTCGTACTCACCGGTCTGGCTGTTCAGCAGGCGCTCTGCCTCGAGAATCCGCGGATTCCAGTAGGCGAAACTCTGCACGCACGCGCCGAGTTCAGCCTTGCCGTTGGTGCTGCTGACCTCGAGCATTTGAGCGTTTCGCTCGGCCGTTACTTCGAGCACTTTGCCGTTCGTCCGGGTACGCGCGTCCATGCTCTCTATACACCCGTCATCCCACACCTCCGTGTTGCTGTGACGGTATTTGAACGCGGTAATGAAGAGCAGCTTGACGTCGAATCTGGCTTCGGTTTCGAGGATCTGACGTCCGGCGCGCTGCTCGAGCGAGAAGCTGTGGTAACCGATCTTGCGATCGTCCAGGGAGACCTCAAAACGCCAGTCGAGCTCTTGCGCCGCTTTGGCCGGCGATGCGGCCAGCGCGCTCGCAAACGCCACTATGAGCCCAAGCACGATGGTAGTTCTGATACGCATTGCCATTTCTCTTCTCCTCAAAAGCCCGATCGTTTGCCGAAGCCGGGTCAGCCCTGCCGCCTGGAACGCCGGCAGCTTCGGAATTCGGTCCCGCGCGCTGACGATGTGGCGGCTTGTCGGTATGTTCCTAAGGAGAAGATCGCACGCCATGGCCGGGTAAGGATCTCAGAGCCGTTTCAAACTGTTTCCAACTGCAACACTCGGCCGCCGCCCGCAGGCCGCAGTGTTTGCTTAAACGGGCCAGGCTCATTACTTTCGCGGCTCAAACCGAGGAAACCGCATGCCATCGTCGTCGACAACACTGATCGATCAGATCGGGAACACGCCCCTGATACGCCTCAACGCCGTGTCGGACGCCACGGGCTGTGAGATTCTGGGGAAAGCGGAATTCATGAACCCTGGCGGCTCGGTCAAGGACCGGGCTGCGCTGGGTATGCTGCTGGCGGCAAGAGAGAGAGGCGAACTCGAAGCCGGTACGCCGATTGTCGAAGGCACGGCTGGAAACACCGGCATTGGTCTCGCGATGATTGGCGCCGCACTCGGTCACCGGGCCGTGATCGTCATGCCGGAAAATCAAAGCCGGGAGAAGATCGATACGCTCAAAGCCTACGGAGCCGAACTGAGACTCATTCCAGCCGTGCCCTACAAGAACCCAGAGCACTTCGTGCATACGTCCGGACGGTTGGCTGGCGAACTGGGCGGGTTCTGGGCCAACCAGTTCGAAAATACGGATAACCGGGCTTTTCACGAAAACACGACGGGGCCTGAAATCTGGGAGCAAACGGACGGCACGGTCGATGGTTTCGTCTGTGCGGTCGGCACCGGCGGTACGCTTGGCGGCGTGGCGCGGGCGCTCAAAGCGCGGAATGACGGCGTTCGCGTTGGACTCGCAGATCCAGAGGGCTCGGGACTGCATAATTTTTTTGCCGAAGGCGCGGTCCGCATCGTCGGCAGTTCGATTACCGAGGGGATAGGCAACAGCCGCATCACGGCCAACTTCGACGGGACCCCGGTGGACGTGAGCTACCAGATCCCTGACAGCGAAGCGATACCGCTGGTCTACTCCATGATTCGTGACGAAGGCCTGGTGCTGGGCGGTTCCAGCGGCATCAATGTAGCGGGCGCCGTGCGGCTGGCGCGCGACCTGGGCCCGGGCCACACGATTGTGACGATCCTTTGCGACTCCGGGCTGCGCTACCAGGAGCGGCTGTTCAACACCCGGTTTCTCGAATCGAAGCAGCTTTGCCTGCCGCCCTGGTACGGGACCCAGGCCTAGGCGCCAAAAAGGACGGCCTCCGGGTTCTGCCGGTACCCGCTCAGGCGTTTCGCAGCATGTCGAAACGACGCTGCTCTGACTCGGCCCGGCTGCCGAGGCCCGCCGCTTCGACCAGACCCGGCGAGAACAGCCGGCAGCCGGTCTGCCCGGCGACCGCGGCATCCAGCCTGACCACGAGACCAGGGATATCGACGCCGGGCGGAACGGCAATGCGCCCGGTGACGACATGATGTTGCTCCGCGTCGTGCCGGTCGTGATCGATATTCGCGTCGCGAAAACAGCTCGCGCACAAACTCCTGAAATTCTCGGTGTGCGAATAAATAACGGCATCGCCGTCGAGCGCGTCGTCGGCGCTTTCGAGCTGTCCGGCATCCTGCTGCGTGCCGGCGAAATCGAAGAACCGGTAAGCGCTTCTGATCAGCGTTGCGAGCTGCGGAAAGACCGGCACCTCGCGCTCGCCGTAGCGGTGATAGGTGATCGGCGCACCGTCGATCAGTACGACATCGCCGTAGTCCACGCCGAGATCCTGATAGAGCACGCTGCGCACTATGCCGTGGCATGGGCTCAGCCGCTCTATCCAGACAGTCTCCTCGAGGCCCGGGTTATCGTGACGCTCGTTGCGCTCGGCGAGTGGGCGTTCGGCCAGGGTAACTTTACAGTGCGGATAGCCGCCTTCCGGCAAATCGAAGCGCCCCATCTCTATCTTCTGCCCCAGACGCTTCCATACGGCCAGCGCAACCTTGCCTTCGCGCGCACCCGTGGCGCAGATCCCGAGATTCCAGTCGTAAGCCTCGACGGGTTCCGCCGCGAGCGCTGACGCTCGCTGGTTGGCCTCCATACCCTCCTTAAACCGCCCGCGGGTCTTCAGATACAGGCCGTAGTTGTAGTGCGTCGAGCTTTGTTCCGGGGACAGCTCGACCAGTCGCCGGTAGGCGCGGTCGGCGATTTCGTCGCGCTGCCGAGCCATCATGCGGGCCGCGGTGGCGAGGCCTGCGAGCAGTTTCGCCTCGTCCTCCGGGTCCTCGGCCTGTGCCAGCAGCTCGTCGAGCCTGGCGACGAGCCCGGCAAAAAATTCCGCCTCCGGCGCCGCCAGGTTGAGCCGGTCCAGGTCCCGCGCGCCCTCGGTGCTAACGCCAACCAGACCGAGCATCTCGGGGTTATCCGGATAAGCCGCCGCGACAGCCTCGAGCACGTCGAGACCGCGCTCCACGGGCAGCCGGCGCTGCTCGACCATATCGAGGAGCCGTTTCGCGATGTCCTCCTGGTGCGCCTGCGCTTTCCAGAGCGGCTGCAACCGGCTCCAGGCGAGTTCTGCATCGTCGTCCTCGAGCGCGCTGTCGATAGACTGCAAGACCGCCTCCAGACGCTCGGGCGACATGACTTTCCCAGGAATTCTGAACACGCTTGTTTCCGTCCTCAACGGCTGCCGACTACGTTGTGCGAGTCTATTGGTGTCAGCTTTATTTGGGAACCGTCCCGTCGCTGGACTGGCACACTAGCCCAATTGCAGGCGCCGCAGCGGCCGGTCGGACCGGCGTCGTTCGATAAACATGGAGTACTCGATGGGCCGAAACGCAAGTACCGCGCTGCAGCCCGTTTTTTCTTCGAGCGGCAGCGCCGAATCCTGCTCGGCCAACTCGGCGAAGCGGCGCGCGAGGCGGGTCACGGCTTCCTGCATTTCTCCAATACTCGCCGCTGACAGCATGCCGCCGAGAATCCGCAGTTCCTCGCCCGGCGCATCGAATTCGCTGGCGAAAAACTCGGGCATGACCCGCTGCTTGAAGAAGCGGCTGACACTGCCCTGCCGGCGCCAGGCGAAATTCCGCGACGTCAGCAGCCGGTACCGATTGAGCGGCAGCAATTCGATGACCTTGAGCCGGTTGAGCTTGATGAGCACCTGCTCCACCTGGCGTTCGGTAAAATTGTATTCGGTCGCGATCTCGGTAAGCGACCAGCGATTCAGCACCAGAAACGTGATCACGAAGAAGTCAGGGTCGCTTACCAAAGCGTCTTCCTGTTCGGCGGTCAGTTCGCTCAGAAACTCGCGGCGGGAGTTGACCCGCTCCATGAGTTCCGAGAAATCGAGCCCAATGAGTGCGAGGGACTGCTCCATGCGCTCCAGCGAGAACCCCTGCTGAGCGAACATTCGCTTGACGCTCGCTTCGCTCAACTGCAGGTGCTCCGCAAGGTCGCGGTAGGTCCGGCCCGCCTGCTTCAGGGCCCTCTTCAGCTCGTCGACGAGCGCAGTTGCCTGGGACATTTCTAGGTATTTTCCACAAAAAGTATCGCAATACGATACTCGAAAGATAATTTGGCGCAACTTTTTCCGTTCTTGTTGCGGAATTCGACCCTCTGGCTAATCCTCGACACGGAATCGCTGGAGTATCGACATGACCGGAAAGCGCCTCACCCTGCTCGCGACCCTAAGCCTGCCGTTTCTCGCAGGCTGCAGCTTTCTGCTCGGTAGCGAGGAGCGGGTTCGCTCCGGCGAGTCGAGCAGCCTCGTCGATTACCTTTATCCGGACGGACAGATCCCGCCGCCCGCGCCCGAAGAGCTGCCGCGGCTGGACCTGCCGCTCCGGGTCGGGATTGCATTTGTACCGTCGGCCGGACGCAGCGACCTGAGCGAAGCGCAAAAAGCGGCGCTCATGCAACAGGTTGCGGAGGCCTTCCGCGACCGCCCTTACGTCAGCTCGATCGAGACCATTTCGGAGCACTACCTGCGCAGTGCAAAAGGCGTGCTCGGCATGCAGCAGGTTGCCGGGCTGCACGGAATCGACGTCATGGCGCTCGTATCGTACGACCAGATTTCCTTCTCCAGCGAGCGCGATTCGGCATTGCTGTACTGGACGATCGTGGGCACGGCGTTCGTCAAGGGAAACTCCAACGAAGTGCAGACACTTATCGATACGGCCGTGTTCGACGTCAGCACGGCCAGACTGCTGTTCCGGGCGCCGGGGATACACAGCCAGCAGCGGAACTCCACGTTCTTCGACAACGCGCGGGAACTGCGGGAACTCAGAAGCGTGGGTTTTGCGGTCGCGAACGAGGACATGATCGTCAACCTCGAGCACGAACTCGGCGAATTCGAAGAGCAGGCGAAAGCGGGTGAGACCGCAACGGTCGCATGGCGGGATGGGTCGGGCGGCGGCGGCAGCAGCGGCGCGATCTTTTTGCTAGTTCTGTTTGGGCTTGCCTTTCTTACCCTGTGCCGCAAGGGCCGCTCGGAGCTTTAGACTTCCGCTGGCAATGCGATACTTGAAAACAGGGCCGGCAGTACAGCCGGCCCTATCCTGACGCACTACGACTTCGTGCCTAGAGTATCGGGCCGAGATTGATGAGCCGCGTTTCCCCGCTGCTGTCGTCCACGCCGTCGTTGTCGTTGACGATCCACACGTCGCCGCTTTGCGTGACGGCCGATCCTTCGACCTTGTCCACGACCAGGCCGCCGGTAGCGGTCAAATCCGGAACGAGGTCGCGGACCAGCGTCTTGACAATCGGATCGCCGTCCGCGAGTCCGGTCGCATCGAACCGATAGAGACGCTTGATCGCCGCGTCCGGACCTGCCTTGTTGTCGCGCTCGACCACGAGAAATTCGCCGTTACCCAGCGAGGTGATATCGGACAGACCAACCCAGCCGCCGTCCTGCGACTCGACCGCGTCCAGCGGATAGTTGAGAAAGATCCAGCTTGCTGCGGTCAGGTCGTACACGCCAATCCGCGCGCTATCGGTATCGCCGGCCAGCGGCCACTCGCGCTGGAAAGTGACGTAGGCCGCGCCGTTGTACTCGGCAATCCCCTCGAAGCCGAAACGGCGCTGCTGCGCATTCAGCGCATCGGGCAGCGTGACGACGGCCTCGATGACGCCGGCGGCATCCGTTTTGAAGATGAAGTTCTGACTGTTGACCGGCCGGTCTCCGACGCCGCCGGCGCCCTCGGAGGCGATCCAGAAACCGCCCGCCGTTGCGGCGGCTATGCCTTCGGGATCGATGTTGACGGTGTTGTCCGCGTTGATCAGCAGATCGAGGTCCACTTCGTCGAATACATCGACCCGCGTGGGGTCGTCTTCCGGCACGGCGGTGTCCGCAAGCGCCGCTGCAGGGACGGCCGCGAATACGCCGCCGCTGTCGAGAATACGGATCTCCTCGACAATCTCGGCGGGTGACCGGCTAATGTCGATTCGGAATATGCGATTCTCCCCGTAAAAACTGTCCTCGATGGCCAACAGGTGGTCCGGTTCGTTGATGTCGGCGGCGAGTCCGGACAGCGCGCCCCAGGGTATCGGGCTGCCGTCCGCGCGATCGGCCGAAACCAGACTCGGATACGTCGGATCGGCAAGCTCGTAGCGGTACACGTTGACGACCGAACGAATCTGATTGTCGCGAGCGTCTTCCTCGCTGGCGGCGATCAGCAGATTGCGCGACGTCAGAGCGTATACGCCTTCCGGACCCGTGCCAGCGGGCAGGATCTGCAGCAGCTTTGGCTGCACGGGGTCGTTGACGTCGTACACGAACAGCAGGCTCGAACGCTCGGACGCGACGATCAACAACTCGTTGCCGCCGTAGTTGCCCAATTCGGCGTTCTCGGGCTCATTGCCCTTATTGCCGGAACGCTCGTCGGGATAGTGGCCGAGACGCGCAGTCAAGCGGTCGTTCTGATTGCCGCTGGTGAAGACTACGTCGCCGGACGTGTTGAAAATCGTGAAGCCCCGGCTGCCGCCGTCCAGATCGCCTTCGTCGGCGGTGGCAAACAAGGTCGTGTTGATCCAGGTCACACCGTCCGGTTCGCGCGGTACCGACATGAGCATTTCGTTCTGCAAGATCCGGTTCTTGTCGGCGTCACCTTCGCCTTCGGTCGCGTCGATCCCCATCAGATCGACCGAACCGGCGCTGAAGTTGCCGCTTACCGTGCCGGTCGCAAGATCGACGAGCACAATGTGGTTGTTCTCCTGCAGCGTAACGACCGCGACGTTGTCCGTATTGATGTCGACGTATTCGGGCTCCGGGTCGGTTGGGAACAGCGTCGCGATCCCCGTGAGATCGACGGTCGTCGCGGTCCAGCCCGCTACCGGACCGCTGAGATCGACGATCTGCAGACTGCCGGCCGGGAGCTGTGGCGGCGCGCCACCGGTAGCGGCAAGATCCTCGTCGCGCTCGTTTTCGATCACAATCGCGGCATAAGCGCCGTCCGGGCTAACCGCAACCGAGTCGGGCTGGCCCGCGAGCGTGACGGTGCCCACGACGGCCTGCGTGCCGACGTCGACGACGGCCAGGTTGCCGGACGGATTCACGAAATCGGGGGACGTATTGACGCCCACGACCGCGAGATTACCCGCGACGGCAACTGACGTGGGCTCGCCGCTGACGTCTGTCGTGCCCATTGCCGTCGGCGCGGCGGGGTCGGTCAGATCGACGAAGCCAATGACGCCTCCGGGACTGTCCGTATAGATCAGCTTGCTGCCGTCTTCGCTCGCCGTGACGATCTCTGCGGCCGTTTCGGTATCCGTATCGCAGGCAGGATCTATCTGCGTGCAGACGAGAAACGACGACACGCGATTGAATACGCTTGCGGTGGCCGCGTTACAGAGTGTGGACGTCTGGCTGATTTCTCCGGCATCGAGGACTCCGTCGGCATTGAGATCGGTGCCCGAATCGATCTGGAGGCCGCCGTTCGGGCAGCTCGCACTGCCGACTGCCAGCGGCGTTTGGACGACGAGCGCGGTGCCACCGTCAGCGCCGTCGCCACCGGGGGCTCCGGCCGTGCCGGCTGGTCCGGTAGCACCGTCGTCGCCCTCGCAGGCTGCCATGAACAGGGGCAGCAGCAGCGCCAGGCTAATGCCGACGCTCTTGTTATTGTTACGCATGCTTGAGTCTCCTGGAAAAAGAGTGCTGCGAGATGCAGCCGGCGAATCTTTTCCGACCGGCGTGAACACCGCTTTACAGGAAAGTTAAGCTTGGGTTTCGGTTGGAGTTTTAGCCCGGATATCTCACCCAGGGGCGCGTCATTGGGTGAGATATCCGGCTTAGCGGCTGGCGGTCGTCTTTTGCGGCGGCCAGTCGATATCGACCAGAACTTCGTTGCGGCGCAGGAACGGTGGCGTGTACGGGCCGTTGTAACGCGCCAGGCTGTACCCGGACACGGGCGTAATGCGATCGGCACGCAGCGCGAGCGCAAGCTCCGTCCGCCGTCGATCGTAGGCTGCCTGGCGCGCGCTTCCCGAAAAACGCAGCGCCGCGACGTGCCGCGCCGAGCGCTCGCGAATGCGAATGCGCGAATCGAGCGGTTCCGGCAGGCTGTCCAGCGTGTACTTGCGCTCCATGACGAACGCATAAGTAAAGATACTGTCATCGGCACGCGTTTCGGCGGGCGCCGTCATGCTCATCGCCACAGCCGTGTCCGCAGCGCTGGTCTCGACAGGCACCGTCATGGCCATTTTCGTTCGCTGCCGGTTGTCGCCGAAGATATAGGCGGCCAGGACGCGAAATGCGTTGCCGCCGGCTTCACGCTCGGAATTGGCGGCCACATCGAGTTCGGCGACGATGTAAGGCTCGTAGCGCCGTATCTCGTAGCCGTTGCGTGTGTCCACGACGGTGTACGGGGGTTCCTCGAGAGCCACGGCCTCACCTGTCGGCAATGCGCCGCACGAGAGAATGACGAGCACTGGCGTCAAGTGTCTCGCAAGTCTGTTCATAGTTTCTTTCCTGCAGTTTGGTCAGCAAGGCACGCGCTGCCCGTCCCAGGCGAACACGGCCCCGGAGTCGTCCGGCCCGAGGCCGTCTATGACGCTAAGGAGGTGTGCCGCCGATCGCTCGGGCGTAAACAGTTGCTCCGGCGGAACCCGGCCCGCGAACGGTTTCGACAGTTCCGTATCCACAGTTCCCGGATGCAGTCCGACAACGATCGTCTGCGGCCGCGTACGGGCCTGCTCGATCGCAAAGTTGCGCAGCACCATGTTGAGCGCCGCTTTGGAGGCGCGGTAAGACGTCCAGCCGCCCAGGCGGTTATCGCCAATGCTGCCGACCCGCGCCGATAGCGCGGCGAACACGGCCGCGCGATCTTTGCGCAGCAGCGGCAGGTAGTGTTTGCCGACTAGCGCTGGCGCCACCGTGTTGATGCGAAAGACTTCCAGCATCGTCGCGGCGTCCAGGTCGCTAATGCGCCGTTCCGGTCGAAACGATTTGCCGTGCAGCGTGCCGCTCGCGACGATTACGAGATCGAGCGGGCCGCCGACGTCGCGTGCGGCCGCGGCGAGCGACTCGTCGCAGTCAATGTCGACGCCGATTCGCCTGAGCCTGCCCTGCTCGTCGGCGTGGCCGGGATTGGCCTCGCGGCCGGGCCGCGACAGTGCATGGATTTCGGCCACACCCGGGCGTGCAAGGAGCGCGTCAACGAGCGCCGATCCAATGCCGCCCCCGCTGCCGAAAACCGCGACGCGCAGACGCGCATCGAGATCCTGCCAGGCGAAAGGCACGCTTTCAGCGCTCATTGCAAAGAGTCCTGACCCGCCAGCACGTCCCTGTGCTGGCAGAACCCGGCCGGCGCTCCGGCAGAGGCTTACGGGAGAATAACGGCATCGATGACGTGGATGACGCCGTTGCTCGCCATGATGTCGGTCGTGACGACGTTGGCGCCGTCTACGGTGACGCCGGCGTCGCCGGCTTCGATGCTCACGGACTTGCCGTTGACTGTGGCGGCACTGTCGAGCGTGACGACGTCCGCGGCTTTCACCTTGCCGGGCACGACGTGATAGGTAAGCACGGCGACGAGCTGATCCTTGTTCTCGGGCTTGAGCAGATTCTCGACGGTGCCGGCGGGCAGCGCGGCAAACGCATCGTCGGTCGGCGCGAACACGGTGAACGGACCGTCGCCCTTGAGGGTGTCGATCAGGCCGGCCGCTTCGAGCGCGGCGGCGAGCGTGGTGAAACTACCGGCGGCAACGGCCGTGTCGACGATGTCTTTCTTGTCCATCGCCTTGCCGCCGCCGTGGCTGCCGGCCAGCGCAACGGACGTGTACGCGACGGCAAAAGCGGCAACGGTCAGAGCGGTAAGTCTGCTTGCTAAACGGGTCATAAAGGTCTCCTGAAATGATGGGGGAAGTGCATGGGGAGCGAGGACAGTAACAACGCTCCCGTCCCTTAGGGTTTCAGGGATGTTTAACTTTGTTTCAGGTCGTAACTAGACAAATAATAGACATTAGGACGTGTACTCCTCCAGAAACGCCTCCGCTGCTGCAAATATGCCGTCCAGGCGTTCCTTGGACAGGCGATCCAGCGCTCTCGGCATGAGCGCCAGACGCGGATTTCCCGCGAAAAACTTGCGATGCCGGTCGATGAAACGCCAGTACAGACCGTCGACAACGTCGCACCACGGACCCGCCTTGTAGTCGCTCATCTTCCTCAGGTAGTTCGAACCGCAGATATACGGCTTGGTCGCGAACAGCCCGCCGTCGCTAAACAGGGCCATCCCGTAGACATTGGGGCCCATGACCCACTCCGACGAGTCTACGTACATTTCCATGAACCAGCGGTGCGCCGCGGCCGGCCGGATTTCGCAAAGCGTCATTAGGTTACCTGCCACCATGAGCCGCGGAATGTGGTGGGTCCAGCCGAGCCTCTGCGCTGTGCGGATCGTGTCGTCGAGCGGTTCGATGCCCGTATCTCCTTCGTACCAGGCCGCGGTCAGTCCGCGCTCGTGGCCAAAGAAGTTTTCGCTTTCCTCAGCATCGCTGTGCCCGCGATACACGCCGCGAACGAACTCGCGCCAGCCAATGACCTGGCGCACGAAACCCTCGACGCTGTTGAGCGGCAGATCCCGGCTTTCGTAAGCGTCGACGACCGCCTCGACGACTTCGTCCGGCGTAATCAGGCCGAGGTTCAGCACGGGGCTCAGCGCGCTGTGGAATACGGTCTCGGAGCGCGTGCTCATCGCGTCCTCGTACGGTCCGAACAGCTCGAGCCGCTCCGCGACAAACCGCTCGAGCCACTCCAGCGACTGCTCCCGGGTGCTCGGCCACCAGAAGTCCGCTGCATTTCCAGGGTGCTCGGCAAAACTGTCCGCGACCAGCTCGGCAACCGCCGCAACGTGCGGCCCCGGCGACGCACCGCACAGACTCGGCGGAGTCAGCGTTTTGGGCAGTTTCCTGCGATTCTCGTCGTCATAGCTCCAGCGGCCGCCGACAGGCTCGCCTTCCCGTTCGAGCAGCAGTTCCTGCCGTATGCGCTCGTTCCTATAGAAATCCGCCATGCGCAGCTGCTTCCGGCCCTTCGCATAGCTCCGGAAACCCTCCCGGGAGGTAAGAAACATGGGCGAACGTATCTCGATCCTGTCGAGATCGCAGGTATCGGCGAAGTCTATGATTCTCGACTCCATCGCTTTGTCCTCGATCTCGAAGTGCACGAGTTCCGCGGCGCCCTCCGCGGCGACCGCAAGCTTGTCTTCGTATATCTCGCCCGAGTCCGGGTCGAGTTCGACGTAGTGCACGTCGAAACCGCGCTCGACGAGTGCGTCGCGGTAACTCCGCATCGCTGCGAGAAACAGGACGATCTTTTGCTGATGATGACGGACGTAAGTGCAAAGGCCCAGGTCTTCCGCCATGAAGATCCGGTCCGGCGCGAGCGCGTCTACGTGCTGCGGTGGAAACAGCTGGTTACCCAGCACGACGAGCAGGCGGCCTGCGGATTCGGACATCGCCAGAACTCTCCGGCTACTGTTTCAGATAGCTCAGGGTTTTGTTGCTGAATTCCGCGGGCTGCTGCCGGGTCAGCGCCTCGAGGTCCTGCGATTCGACCCGGTTACCCTCAGCAAGCATCGTGAGCTGATCCCGCGTTACCGGGAAAAACGGCAGCCAGTCGAACGCTGTCGCGCCGACGCGCATGAGGCTAATGGGCATGGGCAGTATCGTCTTCTTGCGTCCGGTAGCAGCAGCCACCCGGCTGAGCATTTCGGTCCAGCTCAGGACCTCGGGACCGCCCAGCGCGTACGTCTTGCCGATCGTACTCGGGTCGTCCAGCGCCTCGACGAAGGCCCGCGCGACGTCTTCGACGTGCACGGGCGACATGTGTATCTGTCCCTTGCCCGCGCTCCAGCCGTTGTGAAAACCAATCCCGGGAAGCGGCGTCGCGATCATCTCGCGATGGAGCTGCGTCGCGAACTCGTAGCTGCCGCGAGGATCGCCGAAGATCACTGACGGCCTGAACACCGTGACGTCCATCCCGCTGCGCAGCGCAAATTCCTCCGCGCGAAACTTGGTTTCCTGATAGGGCGTGCCGGGCCTGCGCACGCCGTTGGCGCTCATGAGTATGAGGCGGGATACGCCGGCGCGGCGCGCCGCCTCGATGACGCGCACGGCGCCGCGGTACTGCAAACGTTCGAAAGTAATGCCGGCACGCGGGTACTCGCGAAGGATACCGACGTTGTAGATTACGGCGTCGGCGCCGTCGAGCACGGCCTCGATCGCGCCCGCGTCCGTGAGATCGCCCTCGACGACGTCTATGTCGCCGGCGCGCCGAAGCTTGTGCTCGCTGCCCGCCCGCACGAGCAGCACGGGGGAACGCCCCTTGTCGAGTAACGCGTCGACGAGATAGCCGCCGACAAAACCCGTTCCGCCAAACAGTGCAACTTTCACTCAAACCTCCAGCTTTCCGTCACGGTAGCAAACGCCGTCGCCCGGGTAGCGGCGCCACTCGGCATAGTTACAAATGTTTACGAAGACTTCAGCGGACTCCCGGGACTGTCCACCGCCGAACCGGGAACGCGTGCGCCGAGCACCCGTCACATCGAAGTAACATAGGTTTGCCACGCTGCCGGGTCAAAGCTTCGTATCCGGCGGGTTTGAATGAATATCTTGCTAACCGCGGCCGCCACGCCCATTGCGCTGTGGCTGATCTATCGCATTTACGAGCGCGTGCTCTTGTCGCGTGCCAAACACCGCTCACTGCGCGGCCACAGCCGTCTGTCGCGCAGGCTCGCGAAACTCGTCCTGTACTACAGCTTCGGCGAGCGCGAGTTCTTCTCGAGCGACGGCGCGGACGAGGCGATTGCGGCGCGCCGCCGCGAAGGCTTCAAAGCGCTCGCCGAGCGGCTGTCGGCCGGATCGCGCGCATCGATCGACGCCACTGCGCAGGCCGCGCTCGGCCTGTCGGATCTCAAATTCACGAGCGCCTACCGGGTTCCGTTTCAGTACCGCGAGTACGCAGGAAAACACTTGAAGTCCGCGGGATTCGCCGCTGAGACCCGCGGCGTTCGGATCAGGGATCTCGACGGCAACTGGTCTTACGACCTCTCCGGATCGTACGGCGTCAATCTGCTCGGCTACGAGTTCTACAAACGCAACATAGAAAAGGCCGTGGCCGTCGCCGGCCGGCTGGGACCGGTGCTCGGGCCTTATCACCCGGTGGTGGGCGACAACGCCGAACGCCTGCGGGAGATTTCAGGGCTCGACGAGGTCTCGTTCCACATGTCGGGAACGGAAGCCGTCATGCAGGCCGTACGCCTGGCTCGCTACCGCACGGGGCGCTCGCAGACGGTGGTTTTCTGCGGCGCCTACCACGGCTGGTGGGACGGTGTGCAGCCGGGCATCGGCAACCAGCGCCCGGCCGGCGACGTGTACACGCTCAGCGACATGAGCGAACGCACGCTCAAAGTGCTGTCCAGCCGCCGGGACATTGCCTGCGTGCTCGTCAATCCGCTGCAGGCGCTGCACCCGAACTCCGGCGCCAGCAGCGATGCCATGTTGATCGCGTCGGACCGACGTGCTCATTTCGATCGCGCCGCCTATTCGGAGTGGCTCCGGAGGCTGCGGCAGGTGTGCAGCGAGCGTGGGATCGTACTGATATTCGACGAGGTATTCGTGGGCTTCAGACTGGGCCTGGGCGGCGCACAGGAATACTTCGGCGTCCAGGCCGACATGGTTACCTACGGCAAGACTCTTGGCGGCGGCTTGCCCGTCGGCGCGCTGACGGGACGGCGCGAGCTGATGCAGCGATACCGTGACGAACGGCCTACCGACGTCTGTTTCGCCCGCGGCACTTTCAATTCGCACCCGTACGTGATGGCCGCGATGAACGAGTTCCTGAAACGCGCCATGGACGAAGCCGCGTTAACCGCCGCCGCGGAGACGGTCTGGAGTACCCGCCGCGCGGACCTGAATGCCGCTCTCGCCGCTGCCGACTTACCCGTGCGCGCCAGCAACATGAGCTCCGTCTGGACGCTGATCTACACCCGGCCGAGCCGCTACAACTGGATGCTGCAGTATTACCTGCGGGCCGAGGGCCTCGCGCTAAGCTGGGTCGGCACGGGCCGTTTCATCTTCAGCCACGACTACACCGACGAGGATTTCGCCGCGGTAAAAACGCGCATATTGAATGCAGCACGAAACATGCTTGCCGACGGCTGGTGGAGCGGCAGCCCGAGCTTAAGCAACCGCGGCATACGCCGCCAGGTACTTGCGGAAATGCTTGCGGCGCGGCTAGGCCGCAGGCATCGAAATCCAGCACCGCTGGCGACCGCTCCCCAGACACGGGGTTGAGCGGCGCCTCAGTGCGCTCAGGCTATCGCGCGCTCGTCTTCGCCTTCGTCGGCTTCGATGCCATCGCGGACGTCGTACATGGGGTCGATAAGTTCGCCGCGCAGCAGATACCAGGGCGACTTGAAATAGATTTTGAAATCGTGAAACGGGTCCGTGAGAATTTTCGTCGCCCATACGAGCCCGGTCTGTACGTTGTAGATGAAGAACAGGTGCACGGTCCGCAGAATCAGCGCCAGCACGGCCAGCCAGATCCACAGCAGGGAGAGATTGTAGAGAAAGCTGTCCCACCCGGTATGCGCCGGCAGGATGCCGAAAAACGTCGGGTTCACCCAAAGCACCAGCGGCGTCAACGCCCAGGCGGTCTGCAAGACGCGTTTACGGAACAGGTTGTAGCCGACCTTGATTTCCTCCTTGTGCTCATGCGTCGCGCGGTTCACGTCGTCGTAGGTCTTGGGCTCGAAAAAAAAGTGCCCGATCTGCCGTGACGTCATCGCGAGTATCCAGCCCAGCAGAGCTGCGGCGCTGGGACTCACTATCAGGAATGCGTACGCGGTCAGGAAGCAGCTCGCGCTAAGCAAGTGCAGCGACTGATTGATGCGGCTGTGGTGGTAATAGCGGTGGTCGTCCCAGCGCTGTTTGTGAAGCTCTTGGAGGAAGCTCATCGTTCGCCCGCTTACTGCGTCAGGTGCTTGCATGTTGGAACTCACGGCATTGTTCGACGCTAGCAAAGGCTAGGTATCTCGTGTGACCGGAAGGCTACGCTTCTGTGTCGGCTATGTTATGCCCTGCCGACGGGCAGCATCACGGCCTGCCCCATGCGAACGACGTTCCCGGTAGCCAGCGAATCGACGAAAGCCAGTGACCGCGGCGCCAGCAGCACAATGGTCGAGCCGTGTTCGAAATAGCCCATTTCCTCGCCTTTTGCGTAGCGCCGATCGAACGCAAGTTCGTTCGGGCCGGAATACTCGAGCGTGAGTGGCACCGGCAGTCCGTGCAGGCGCAGGCTGGCAACCAGAATCGCCGCAACGGCGACCAGCACGACCTGCTCTCCGTCCGGCCGCTGCAAGGGCATGACAACGCGTTCGTTCTTGCAAAACAGGCGCTCGACGGCTTTGAGCGCGATCGGGTTGACGTTCCAGGTGTCGCCGCTGATATAGCGGATGCCGGCCAGTTGGCCGTCGCACGGCGCATGAAAGCGGTGGTACATGCTCGACTTCAGCCGCAGGGTCAGGAAACGTGCATTGCGAAACGCGTCCGCGCTGCGTTCGGAGCCAAGCAGATCCGCGAGTTCGTAGGGAAAACCTTTTGCCTGGAGCAATTCCAGACCCTGCAGGTCGCCGAACTCGCCGACGACGGCGTCGCAGGGACTGACCAGGCAACCGGCGTCCGCGGCAAGCGGCCTCGCGCCATGCCTGAGCTGGCGGATAAAGCAGTCGTGCAGGCTGTCGAAGCGGTCCTTTCTGGCTTCGTGAAGCCGCAGGTCGTCGACGAAGAGCTGCCACAGGGCAATGGACAGCCGCCGTACCAGCGGCTGCCGGATGCGGGAAAAGCGACCTATGAAAAGCGTCAGCCAGCGCCGTGGAAGGCGGTTGGTCAGCAGGAAGTTCAGGCGCTCTGCGAGCGTAAGCTCCGCGAGCGGTTTGGAGGGCGCCATGAGCCGGTGTACCTGCAGACCAATCCCGAACAGCATCGCGCACCCGGATTGCCGGCGTGTTACAGCGATGTATCGGGAGGCGGACCATTCCGCCGCATGGGTGTACAATCCGCGCGTCTATTTCACCATTCGGGAACAATCGTGAGCTTCGACAATCAACTGGAAAAGGTCCGCACTCAAGCGGGTTTCATCGCTGCGCTCGACCAGAGCGGCGGCAGCACGCCGAAAGCGCTCAAGCTGTACGGGGTCGGCGAGGACGCCTGGAATAACGACGACGAGATGTTTGCGGTCGTGCACGCCATGCGGACGCGGATCATGACCAGCCCGGCTTTCTCGGGCGACCGGATTCTGGGTGCCATCCTGTTCGAGAATACGATGGACCGCGAAGTCGAAGGGCAATCGACGGCGTCTTACCTCTGGAAGGTCAAGAACGTAGTGCCGTTTCTCAAGGTCGACAAGGGGCTTGCCGCGGAAGACCAGGGCGCCCAGATCATGAACCCCATGCCCGAGCTGGACGCACTGCTCGACAAGGCGAAAGCAGCCGGCATATTCGGCACCAAAATGCGCTCGGTGATCAAACAGGCCAACGCGGACGGAATCAATGCCGTGGTCGAGCAGCAGTTCGACATAGGGCGGCGGATCGTGGCAAAAGGCCTGGTGCCGATCATCGAGCCGGAGGTCGATATTCATTGCCCCGACAAAGCCTCGGCCGAACAGTTGCTGCATACGGCGATCATGCAGCAACTCGATGCCCTCGGCGCTGACGAGCTCGTCATGCTCAAGCTGACCCTGCCCGAGCAGGACAATCTCTACGCCGACTGCATAGCTCACGACAACACGGTACGCGTGGTGGCCCTGTCAGGCGGCTATTCGCGTGAGGAGGCAAACGCTCGCCTGTCGCGCAATCACGGCATGGTCGCGAGCTTTTCGCGGGCGCTCTCGGAGGGGCTGTCCGCGCAGCAGAGCGACGACGAATTCAACGCAACGCTCGATCGTTCGATTCAGAGTATTTTCGACGCCTCGAAGACCTGATCCCGCCCGCCGCAGGCGCGCCCGGTCATCAAGCGCGGAGCGGTAGACGCCGCTCCGCGTTTATGCCGCCTCGGCTTCTGCGATCTCCTGCAGCGCTCCACTTGCCTCCCGGATCGCAAGGTCCAGGCGATCGATCAGCGCCGTACAGGCACTCAGCGCGCCGTCGCGGCCAGCCTGTTCGAGATCGTAGCTGAGCGCGGACACCCGCATTGCGCCGACATTGGCACTGCTCGACTTCAGCGTGTGGGCAAGCTCGCAAATCGCGCTTACGCTGCCGCTGTGGAGAGCTGCGTGCAAACGCTGTAACTGGCTGTCGGATTGCTCCAGAAACAGACCAATGATGCCGTTGAGCAGATTCTCGCTCCCCGGCTGCTGCAACTGCCTGATGGTGTCGAGCTGGGCGGGATCAATGACGGGGGTATTCATCGCTTGTTGCCTCAAATTGCGGTTACGGACGGCGTGGCGTCCGCCAGCGGCAGCCGCTTTCCCTGCTTGCTCAGGTGGCTGCGCAGAAAAGCGGCGACGTCGTCGGCCGACATGGGTTTGGCGAAGTGAAAACCCTGGATTTCATCGCAACCGAGAAAACGCAGGTGCTGCAGCTGTTCATCCGTCTCCACGCCTTCGGCGATCACGTTGAGACCCATGCTCTGCGCAAGTGCGATGATCGCCGCGCAGATGGAGCGGTCGTTGCCGCCGGTACCGAGTTCCGAGACGAACGAGCGATCGATCTTGAGGGCGTCTATCGGAAACTTCTTCAGATAGCTCAGACTCGAATAGCCCGTGCCAAAATCGTCCACGGCGACTTTCAAACCGGCATCCTTGAGTCGCCGCAGGGTTTGCACCGTGTTTTCGACATCGCTCATGAGAGTGCTCTCGGTGAGCTCGAGTTCGAGGCGGTTTTTCGGCAGCCCGTTCGCCTCGATCGCCGCGATGATCTGCAGGTCGACGTCAGGCTCGCGGAACTGCTTGCCGGACAGGTTGATGGCTATGGGGATGGCGTCCAGATCGGTGCCGGACCAGCTCTTGAGCTGGCTGCATGCCGATCCCAGAACCCAGCGGCTAAGATCGATAATTAGCCCGGCGTCCTCCGCGATCGGAATGAACTTTGCCGGTGACACGGGGCCGCGCTCCGAGTGCGTCCATCGAACCAGCGCCTCGACGCCCGTAACCCGCCGGCTCTGCAGACAGAGCTTGGGCTGATAGTGCAGCTCGAGATCGCCCGCCGCGATCGACTTTCGCAGCGAGTCTTCGAGATCGAGACGCTCGAGTGAGCGCACCGACATGGTCCCCGAGAAGTGGCTGACGCGGTTGCGGCCTTGCGACTTGGCGCTGTACATCGCCATGTCTGCGTTCTTGACGAGCGTATCGACGTCTTCGCCATCGTGCGGATAAGATGCAATGCCGACGCTTGGCGTAATCACAAACTGCTGGCCGTGATAATGCATGGGCTTGCCGAGCATCGTCAGAATCCGCTCGGCAACGGTAGCGGCCTCGTCTACGGACTGGACCTCGCGGAGCAAAACCGTAAATTCGTCTCCGCCCAGACGCGCAACCTGCATGGTGGCATCGCTGCTTACGAAGCGTGCAACGGCATCGTCGCGCCGAACGCAGTGCTCCAGACGCCGCGCGACCCCACGCAGCAAGACGTCGCCAATGCTGTGGCCGAGCGAATCGTTGATGCGCTTGAAGTTGTCGAGATCGAAGTACAGGATGCTCAGCAGGCCGTCCCTGGCTTTTGCCTCACGAATCGCTTCGGACACCTGAATGAGGAACGACTGCCGGTTGGGCAATCCGGTCAGCGTGTCGAAGAAAGCAAGCCGGCGTACTTTCGCGTCCGTCCGCTTCTTGTCCGAAACGTCCCGCTGTATGAGCAGCACGCTGTCCGCCGTGTACGGCATCATGCGCGTCTCATAGAAGTAGTGCGCTCCGTTGTCCTCCAGATGATCTTCACTCTGTGACATTTCGCCGTGCACCAGAACGCTCGCAATCTGTCTCCTCCAGGAATCGGCGATCTCCTGCGGCAACGCATCGAGGACCGACCGCTCCTGGCTGACACATTCATCCAGCAGTCGACTGCCGTCCTTGCCGCGATGCTGAGTGAGCACCCGGCCCGCCTTGTCGATCACCAGCATCGAATCGGGCATAGCCTGGATGAGCGCCCGGTTCTTCTTCTCGCTCTCCCGCAGCCCTTTTCCCACGCGGGTCGCGCGACTTATGTAGCGTACGCGGTGGCCGAGAAGGTTCCAGTTGACCGGCTTGGATATGAAATCCGTGGCACCGGAATCGTAGGCGTTGCGGATAGACTCGTCGTCCTCGCGGCCGGTCAGCACGATGATGGGCGTATCCACGAGGTGCTTCAGCTTGCGCAGGCGGACGCAGGCGGCAAAACCGTCCAACTCCGGCATCTCGACGTCGAGGAGAATGAGGTCCGGGTTTTCGGCATCCGCTTTACTCAGCGCTTCGCGGCCGTCTCGCGCCTCGAGCACGTCGAATCCCGAAAGCTCGAGGGCTGCGCGCGCCAGCATCCGCTGCGATTTCTCGTCGTCGGCGATCAGAACGACCGGGCGGGTTTCGCTCCCGCCGTGCGCTTCCGCGCTCACGCGGCCCTGTCCGCGGCAAGGCCGCACGGCGCGGCGGTCGCCACCACACAGCTTGTGGTTTCGAAGCGTAATGCGCGCTGTCTTGCGGTGCAGGCTCTTGTAGAAACTATTCGCATGGCGGTAATAGTGGTGTTCTTGCCGTTCACTCCCAACGAGGAGACGTCCCGCAGGTCGCCAATGGAACCCGCGCCTGGAGCGCGTGAGGCATGGCAAGCCCCAGGGGCTTTGTTTGGGTATCGGCCGCGGTCTGCGAGACTAAAGTCCGTTCTTGCGGAAAGCGGATAGGGTGAGATCGGGCTTGTGCCGGCCGGTTTCCCGGCGGCGGCCGCAATTCGCGCGGATTTTGCACGCGGTCGGTGAGATGAGTATGCTGCCCGCCGGTTTTGAATCTCGAATATGAAGGACAGCGACTTGAGCGAACACCGGCAATTCCGAGACTGCCTGGGTTGTTTTGCCACGGGTGTCACTGTCATGACCTGCCGCACCGCGGACGGCAGCCCCAGCGGCATTACCGTCAACAGCTTCAGCTCGGTCTCGCTCGACCCGCCCCTGGTGCTGTGGAATATCGCGAAAGATTCGCGTTCGACGGCCGCTTTCCTCGACGCCGGCGCGTTTGTGGTCAACGTCCTTGCCGAAGACCAGCAGCCGCTGTCAGCGCACTTTGCGCAATCGGAGCGCCCGCGCTTCGATCAGATCGAGGGGCTGGCCGCATCGGAGTCGGCTGAGGGGCAGCCTGTGCTCCCGGACTGCCTGGCTTATCTGCATTGCCGCACGAACATCGTGCACGAAGGCGGTGACCACTACATATTGATCGGCGAGGTGCTCGAATTCGAGCTCGGGCGCGCACGCAAGCCGCTGCTTTACTACGGCGGCCGGTATCGCAGCCTGGCAGACTAGTGGGCTGCGGGCAGCCGCTTGCCGCGATACCCGCGGGCGCCTTTGCCAGCGGCCGCGCAAACGCTTACGCTCTGGGGTCAGTGAAGGTTTGGAGCACGAAGACAATGAACGTCTCGCTCAAACACACCCGAACCGGCCTTCTGGCGCTGGCTGCCGCGGGCCTGTTCGCGGCGGGCAGCGTGGCAGACCGCGCCAACGCGCTGTACGGCACGCCCGACGCGGACCCGAAGGACAGGCCGTTCGACGTCCTGGCGGCCGTGCACCGGCAGCCCGCCGCTCCGCAACGGGGCAGCGGCGGGAAAATCGCCGACGACTGAGCTTCGGCGACCGACCTTAGACGGTCAGGGAACCGTACGCCGGGGCTCTGCTCCCTTTAGGCCTCAGGTCTCCGCCAGCACGATGAGTAACTCGGCAAGCTGCCGCGGGTGCGTCATCATCGCGTTACGCGGTGCGTCCAGTTCGATAAACCGCCAGCCGGGCTCGCGTGCCGGCCCCAGCATCATGTCGCTGCTCTGCCGGTAGCGCTGGCCCACACAGTGTATATAGGCTGGACAGAGCCCTTCCCAGCCGCCGTTCGCGAGTATCAGTTCGTCGGTCCACTGGCGCGCCGGATGGGTCGTGATGAACTGCTTGAGACGCGCAACGTGTTCCGTCATGTCGGGCGGCACGAGCATGTCCACGGGATAGTCTTCCCACAGCACCATTTTATAGCCGTCAACGAACTTGCGCGTCCTCTCCTGCCACCACGCCGGATATGCGCCGCTCTCCGGGTCCCGAGGGATCGCGGCCATACGTCCGGGCCGCGGTACCAGTGCATCGAGAAACACGATGCGCCGAACCCTGGAGCGCAGCCGGTCCGCGACGCCCGTTATCGTCAGGCCGGCGAACGAGTGGCCGACCAGGACAAAATCCTCGAGTTCGGCAAAGCGGATGGCTTCGGTTACATCGCGGATATGCGTGTCGAGGCCAACGTCGGCCTGCGACAGATGCTCACGCTCGCCGCAACCGGTGCAGGTCGGTGTCAGCACCGTATGACCGGCCCCGGCAAGACGCCGCGCAAGGTCCCGCCAGACCCAGCCGCCGTGCCAGGTGCCGTGCACCAGCACAAAACGCTGCGACGTGCCGGCCGCCTGGAGGGGCTTGAGCAGACCTGCACTTCCCGCCAGCGCCGTTGCTTTCAGTAACTGGCGCCGCTCGATTGCCCGTTGTGTTTTCGACATGCCTGAACCCCTCTGCCAGCGCGGCTCGCCAGCCTGAACCAAAACCGGAGTTTTGGGTGCTGGTGCCGTTTTATGTCCATTCGCAAAAACCGTAATGAAGGGCGAGAAGTTCGGATAGTCCCGGGACACTCTCTTCACTATCGTGCGCGATCGAATTTACTGACTATTTCTTACCAATGATCTCATGAGGAGACAAAAATGAAGAGACTGCTAATAGCCGGGTTGCTCGTTCTGGCGATTAACGGTACCGCGATCGCACAGGAAGCAGGCGATTGGAAGATCCGCTCGGGTCCGTACGTCGTTGACCCGAAATCCGATAACAACGACGTGGTCAACGTGGATGCCGGCACGGCGCTCGGTATCAATTTCACCTACTTCTTCAACCGCAACTGGGCGTTCGAAGTGCTGGCCGCAACGCCGTTTTCGCACGATATCAACCTGAACGGCGGTGGCGAAGTCGGTGAGACCAAACACTTGCCCCCGACCTTCAGCCTGCAGTACCACTTCGACCTCGGCAACGCCTTCAAGCCTTATGTTGGCCTTGGCGTCAACTACACGCTGTTTTTCGACGAGGAACTCAGCGGAGCGCTCGCGGGTTCCGATCTGTCGCTGGACAATTCGTTTGGTGTCGCGGCGCAACTCGGCGCGGACTACGATCTGAACGACCGCTGGACCCTCGGCGCAAACGTACGCTGGATCGACATCGACACGGAAGCCGAGGTAGACGGCGCCGGAATCGGCGACGTCGAAATCGACCCGATCGTGTACGGCATTACGCTTGGTTACCGCTTTTAGTAAGGCCTAGCCCTCTCTCCGCTGTCGGGGCGGTATCGGGAAACGCCCGGGTTTCTTCACGAAACCCGGGCTTTTTCTTGCCCGCGCACAGCTGGACCGTACGCCGCTAATCGTCGCTGCGATAACGCCCGAACCACGCCAGTATGTTGTCTGCTTTGGCGATCAGGTGTGACGGGCGGCTAACCAGATTGTGCGATCGCTCCGGAACCCGCACTAGCGCCGTATCGACACCGCGCAGCTTGAGCGCCTGGTAGTACTGCTCGGATTCCGGCATTGGCGTGCGGAAATCCTGTTCGCCCGTGATTAGCATGGTTGGCGTCGAGACTTCACCGACCAGCGACAACGGCGAGCGGCGCCAGTACGCCTCGTGGTCTTCCCACGGAGGCGCGTCGAACCAATAGCGCACGAAAAACGCGGCACCGTCGGTCGTAAGGGCAAAACTCAGCCAGTTGATGACCGGTTTCTGCACGGCGGCGGCCGCGAAGCGATCGGTTTTACCGACAATCCAGGCCGTCAGCACGCCACCGCCGGAACCGCCAGTGACGAACAGCTGGTTTTCGTCGACGTAGCCCCTGGCTGCAACGGCGTCCACCCCCGACATGAGATCGTCGTAATCCTGCCCGGGATAGTTGTGGTGTATTTCGTTGGCAAAATCGTAGCCGTAGCTCGTCGAGCCGCGCGGATTGGTGTACAGCACGAGGTAGCCGCTGGCGGCGAATAGCTGAATCTCGGGCGAAAAATGCGGGCCATAAGCCGCAAACGGACCGCCGTGAATCTCGAGAATCAGCGGGTACTGCCGCTCCGGGTCGAAGCCGGGCGGCTTTACGAGCCAGCCCTGAATTTCGTAGTCGCCCACCGACGACGCCCAGCGGAGTTCCTCGACTGCAGCCGCGGTACGTTTGGCAAACAAGTCGTCGTTGAGCGCAGTCAGGGTCCGGCTTCGCCCGCCACGATCGGCAACGGCCAGCTCGGAAGGTCGGGTGGCGCTGCCGCGGGTGTAGGCGAGGCTGCCGTTGCCGGCGGCCGAGAAGCTGCCCGTGGTGTACGGCCGGCCCGGGCTGGCGCTGCCAATATCGTCCAGCAGCACATCGAGCTTGCCCGCTCCCGAAAGCCGCGCGAGCTTGCGGGCGCCCTGATCGTCGTAGGATACGTAAAGCCGTTCGCCGCCGTACGCAACAGCGTTGATCGACCGGTCCAGCTCCGGCGTCAGGTTCCGCGTCTCGCCGCTCGCAAGGTCGAGCCGGTAAACGTGCACGTTGTGATAACCCATCCCCTGGTCGTCGTAGCCAAGATAGACCAGTGAGCGCCCGTCGGGAGAAAACTGCGGCGCAAAATCCGGGCCGTCGCGGTCCGTCAGCCTGGTCATTTGGCCACTGGCGAGATCGATCGACCAGAGCTCGGACTCCAGCGGATCGGCTAGCGGCTCATCGATCCGGTTTGCCGCCAAAACCAGCGATTTGCCGTCCGGCGACCAGCTCAAGGGGCCGGTGTGATTGTAGTCGCCGTAGCTGAGCTGCCGCGGCGTGCCGCCATCCGCGGAAATGACGAAAACCTGCGTGTAGCCGGTTTCGAGGTAGCCCTGGCCGTCCGCCCGGTACGGGTAGTCCTCGATGACCTGCACGGGCGGCGCCCACTCGGCGCCTTTCGGTTTCGCCGGCGGCGTCGCCAGCACGGGCGGCTTGTCCGCTACGAACATCTGAAACGCAATGTGCCTGCCGTCGGGCGAGAAGGTCAGCGCAGCCGGCGCCGCCGGGAGATTCGACAGCAATGCGGTTGCGCCGCTGTCGAACCAGCGCACGAACAGCTCGGCGCCGCGCTTGCCCGCCCGGGCGACATACGCGAGCCGCGTCCCGTCCGGTGACCAGCGAGGGCTCGAGTAACTGCGGGTGCCCGACAGCACCGGCCGATGATTCTTACCGTCGGCGTCGATGCTCCAGACCGCGGTCAGCGGCCGGTCCGTCATGCTGTCCATCGATTGGCGCAGATAGGCGATTCGCCGGCCATCCGGCGAGATCTGCGGATCGACCGCCCACTCGAGATCGAAGACGTCGAGATTGCGTAAAACCGTGTCGGCCGCAGGGGCTTCGGCTTGGGCATACGATGCGAACAAGACGACGATCAAACTGAACGCAAACTGTTTCAAAAGGGTTCTCCAGGCTGAGTTAGGGGCCGATATGCCGGACGACGCCCGGCAGTATGCGGACTTTTCCGACCAGCCGCAGCGCCTTTTACGAGGAAAAGTTTCCACAACGTAAAAGCTGACTATTTTCTTGCCTTAAATCCACTATTGAGCTAATTTGTTTCAATTATGGATACGAACAAAACAGCCGCTGTCAAGGCATTCCGCCTGTTGTTTCGCCCGATCGCAAGAATTCTGCTGCGTGCCGGCGTCACCTGGCAGGAGTTTTCCGAGATCTGCCGGCTCACCTACGTAGAAGTGGCGACTCAGGAATTCGGCATACGCGGGCGGCCAACCAATATCTCGCGCGTCGCGATCATGACGGGCTTTACCCGTCGCGAGGTGCGCCGGCTGCGCGATATTCTGGAACGTGAGGAACTCGCCCAGTTCGGCAGCATGAATTCCGCCACCAGGGTGCTGTCTGGCTGGTACTCCGATGCGGAGTTCACCGATACGCTGGGCGAGCCGCTGCGCCTCGACGTCAGCGGCAAGGCGCCGAGCTTCGAGACGCTTTGCTCCCGTTACGCCTCGGGCGTTGCGGCGTCCACGATGCTCAAGGAACTCAAACACGTAGGCGCCGTAGTCGAGGACGCAAGCGGCAAGCTGATTGCGCAGATGCGCGTTTACATGCCGGTGCACATGGACCCTGAGCGCATGCTCACGTCGGGCAGCGTGCTCGAGGACGTGGGTGAAACGGTGGCGTACAACCTGCACCGCTCCGACGACGATTTACCGCGTTTCGAGCGGCGCGCAACCAACACGCACATGCCGCGCTCGTGCATACCCGCGTTCAAACAGTTTCTCGACCGCGAAAGCCAGGCCTTTCTCGAACTCGTGGATACCTGGCTAAGTCAGCATGAAAACAAACAGGCGAACGACTGCGTTCGCCTTGGATTGGGCACTTATTGGATAGAGAGCACCATTTAAGAGGATGGAACTTATGAACAGGAATACCTTGTTAACCATTGGCGGCTGCTTTGCGATCGTCGCCTGTGGCGGCGGTGGCGGCGAAGCCACCGCGGGTATCGACGGCCGGGGCACGCCGAGCAGGGTCGCAACGGTATCGCGCGGCACCATAACGGGTTTCGGCAGCGTGATCGTCAACGGCGTACGCTACGACACGAGCAACGCGAGCTTCGATATCGACGGCGTCGCGGGTGCCGAGAGCGATCTGGCCGTGGGCCAGGTGGTCACGATTCAGGGCAGCACCGATGAGAACGGCCAGGACGCCCGAGCCGATTCGGTAAGTTTTGACGCCCTGCTCGAAGGTCCCGTCGAATCGATCGACGTGAGCGCGCAGAGCTTCGTAGTGCTGGGCCAGACCGTCATCGTGAACAACGATACGATCTTCGACGACGACTTCGTCCCGCAGGATATCGAAGGTCTTGCACCGAACGACGTCGTCGAGATCTCCGGCTTCTTCGATGCGAACGACAATATCCGCGCCACCTACGTCGATCTGGAGCAGAATGCGGGCGACTTTGAAGTGTCCGGTATCGTCAGCAACCTCGACGCGGGTAATTTGAGCTTCGAGATCAACGGGCTGACTGTCGATTTCAGCAACGCCAACTTGAGCGGCTTCCCGAACGGCGCGCCCGAGAACGGCCAGCAGGTCGAGGCGGAAGGTACGCTCGGCGGCGGCGGCGAGCTGCTTGCTACAAGCGTTGAACTCGAAGACAACGACCTGGGTGCGGCTGCCGGCGACGATGCCGAGGTCGAGGGCATCATCACGCGCTTCGTGTCGGCCGCCGACTTCGACGTCAACGGCGTACCGGTGACAACCAACGCGTCCACCAGTTTCGACGACGGCAGCAGCACCGATCTCGCGCTGAATGTGGCCATTGAGGTCGAGGGCGAGGTAAATGCCAGCGGCGTGATTGTCGCCGAGTCGATCGACTTCGAACAGGTGGGCACCCTGGAGCTACGCGGCATTGTCGAAGCGGTGGGCACGAGCAGCATTACGCTGCTGGGCATTACCGCGACGGTCGCGGCCGAAACCAGCCTCGACGATCAGAGCAGCGCCGACCTGGCATCGTTTGCCTTGTCCAACGTAAGCGTCGGGGACTACGTCGAAGTCCGCGGCTTCGACGACAGCGGGACGCTGACGCTCACGGGTCTGGAGCGCGACGACGACGAGGGCGATTCCGGTCTGCAGGGCCCGATCACGGCGATCAGCAACCCTGACTTCACGGCGCTCGGCGTGACGGTACGCACCACGGTCGATACGGAATTCGAGGACGCCAACGAAAACGAGATCGATGCGGCCACCTTCTTCGCCGGCGCCCTGAACGAGGTCGTCGAGGTAGACGGCAGCTTTGCAAGCGGGGTACTCACTGCCGAGGAGGTTGAAGTCGAGGACGACTAAGACCGCACCTCAAGCCAGGGCGAGTCTCACCCTGGCGACCTGCGGCGGCCGGGCACTCTTGTGTCCGGCCGCTTTTTTTGAACAACGAAGTACGCTTGAATTAC
Source organism: Pseudomonadota bacterium (assembly GCA_039819385.1). GTDB lineage: Bacteria > Pseudomonadota > Gammaproteobacteria > Steroidobacterales > Woeseiaceae > UBA1847. The sequence continues at coordinate 46,999 of JBCBSC010000007.1, forward strand.
TAGCGAACTTCGTAACACCGCCCACTTCTAGATTTCGTAGCGAGTTATGCGACCTGAGCGATCGATTCCGCAGACGAATGGCGCAGCAACAGTTTGAGCGAACTTCTGAATCGTCGACATCGCATTTATGAGCAAATCGGCTATCTCGCGTCCGGTCGCGTTCTTGGCTCGCACGACCAGAACTTTCGCCCGACTTTCTTTTATGGTCTCGATTTCTACAAAACGATATCGAATGTTCTTGTCCTTTGTAATTGCGAGCCAGCCTTTCCTGGCAACGAGTGCAATCCAATCTTCGTCAGGTGCATTGATCGGCAGATGGTCGTCATGTATCTCGACGCTATGGCCGGCAGCGCGTAACGTCTCGGCAATCACGTGCTTGCCAAGATTACGATCCAGGTAGAGTACAACAGGCCTATGCGGCGGTTCGAAGCTCGCAGCGAACCGCTTCTTCGATTTCTTCTTCTCTGCGTTCATAGTCTCTCGCAAGTTCCTCGATCGACTCGCCTGCTTTGTAGCGCTCGGCAATTACTTCGGTAGCCAGCCCGGTGCCGGCTATCACAGGCCGGCCTGCGGAGAGTAAAGGGTCAATCACGACAAGCGCGGGCGCCTGATCCATGCGGCTGCGGGTAAACGGATACAGCTTAATGGGGATACCGTGTCGATCTCGCTCAATCCTTTTCAGGGCAGCACTCATTACGTCACGCATCGCTATTTGGCCGTCCTGACTAATGTTAACCAGATGCCCGTAGCGCTCGATGAACAGATCCAAGCCATCGGTTTCGAGCTGACGACTGATTAACGGATGCCTTTTGTCGCCCGCACGACGCGTACGGGTCTTCAGGTATTCAATGGCTGACCGAACCTTGGGCATTGGCACAGCATGCTTGCGGCGAATCGCTGCCAGCACGTGCAACTCCACGAGGTTTAGAAACGAAAGCAGTGTAGGTTGACTATGCGGAACGTCGATCAACGGCAAATAGCTGTTCTGGCCTGTTGACCAGTAGCGAACGGTCGCAGCAGGTACGGACAGGTAGTGAGCAGCTTCGGCAATGGAATACGCCGGAAGCTCGCGTCGGTCAGGGCGCTTTGGCGATCGCTTAGACATGAAATCAGGCTCCGAGTGACGAAGCAAGTTTACACCGTTTCTGAGTCAGAAATGCTTGAGCCGGTCGACTCGCGAGCGTATCTCCACTTCTTCCCGAGATTCAGCCTGGAAGCCGCCCGTACTCTGGCACCATTGACAGATCTCTCCTCGAGAATCGTGCCGAACGTAGCGAGATAGCTGTTTGCCTACTTGAGCAGATCCAAGGCGGTGGCTGGGTAGCGTTCCGTGGATTCAGCCAAAACCGGTAGCAACCGCGGCAGGGATACGACCAGATTCGAACAGGGCGGGCGCCAAGCGTCCGCCCTGTTGCAGTCGCTAGAACGTAAGCTGCAGCCTGAGCGACCCCACCGTTACGCTTTCGTCGATGCCGTCGCGATTGGGCTCCGCGTCGATTTCGGACAACGACAGCATGACACGCACGTGCTCGTTGTAGATCCACGAGACACCGGCGGTTATTTCCCGCTGCTCACCGCCCTCGACCAGACCGTCGCCAAGATCGAGCGTCGCGACGCGCGCCAGCAGTTCGACGGAACCCCAGGACGCCTCGGGACGCACCGACTTGAAGTTACCTCGACTGTGGCTGTAGTCGTATGCCCGCCCGCCGATCACGTAGCTCGCCATGAGGTACTGCGAGCCGAAGTTCAGCGAACCGCCGGCGGCGTCGAGGCTGTTGCGAATGACTTCGGCCTGCACGCGAAAACGATCGTAGGACAGGCCGAACTCGAGACCGTAGGTATTGCTGGAGTCGACGCCGTCGATGCTGCGCGTGTCCACCAGACGCCGATCGGTCAGCCGTGAGCCCGGCCGCGCCCGCAGCCGGACCCGCTCGCCGTTGTCTACGTTGCGAAACTCGGCCGCGGCGCCCAGGTGCACGGTAAAACCGCCCTGGTTCACCGGTGCATACGTAACGCGGGACACCAGGCTCCGGCCGGGCAGTCTCCGCCGGTCCAGATCGTCCATCGCGTCGCCGAACACGCCGGCATGCACGCTCCAGTTGTCACGCCAGGTACGCCAGGACGCGCCGGTCTGCATGCCGGGGCTCAGCGCGCTTGCTATCGAACGCTCCACGAGACCCATGGAACGCGATGCCTTCAGGTCTTCCATCGAAAACGGCGCAACCTGATTGCCGACGACGATGCGCTGCTTGCGGAAGCCCCTGTACTCCACGAAGGTGCTGCGAAAACCGCGCGCAATGCCGAAATCGTAATCGGCGCGGAACCGCCAGTCGTCTTTGGAGAGCTGCAATCGGGTCCGGGCCCTGCGAAAGTCGGTCGAGTTGTCTAGCGGCGTAACGTCGTCGCTGAAGCTCACGGTATCCGTGTGCAACATGCCGCCGTAGCGCAGCTCCCAGCCATCCCATAGCTCTACCTCCCCGGCCATTGCCAGCGGTGACAGGCAAATGGCTGCGAGCGTAATCAGGTTTCTCAGCATGGGGCTTGTCTTCGGTCGAATGAACGCTTTCATCGTGTATTCCTCAGTTGTCATGGCGAGCGGCGCGCTCGCAGAAATCGAAAAGTTTGCTGGCGAGTCCGCCCTGGTGAACGGCTTCGCCAAAGTCGTGCCGGGTGTCGTCGAGCAACGCAAACTCGTGCAACGCGCGGTGCCCGCGCTGCGCTGCGGCCGCTTTCAGGCTGCGGTGAAACCACTCCGCCCGGCGGCGGCGATTGCGGCCCTGCAGCGTATCCACGCGGTCGGTCTGACGCAGTGCCTCGTCGCGGTCCGTGTCCTTGTTGCCAACGGCCACCAGCGTCGGCGTGCGCGCCAGCCGATCGGCATGGAAGTCAACGCCGCGAAGACGTTCGGTATTCCCTGTTCCGTACGGAAAACGCTGCGTCTCGTCCGGCGGCGTATACCAGCCGGCCGACGCGAGACAGACGGAGCGCACGCGATCTGGCCAGGCATAGACGAAGCGATGCGCGAACTGCGCGCCGCCGGAAAAGCCGAACAGGTGAAAGCCGGATTCGAACTCCAGGTTTTCGCGCAGATCGGCAAGCGTGGCCAACACGGCCAGGTCGGCGCGCTTACCCTTGCCGCTGCGGCCGAGACGCTGGTAATCGGGATAGTCGCGATAGCTGAACAGCGGCGCGATCAGCGTATACGAGGCCTTGTCGGCCTCGTTGCTCAAAGCCTGCAACATGTAGCCCGCCTGCCGCGCGATCCCGTGCACGACTAGCAGCAGCCTGTCGGGATCGGGATTTTCGGGCAGCCGGATCAGGTAGCTGTAGCCCGGGTATTCGGCCAGGCTGCGGCGCAGGATTCTCGGCGCGGCTTGCTGTGTGTGTGCATATGGATCAGCGACGTTCATGGCTGGTTACTCACTATTTTTAAGGTGTGTTTGCCGCGCGTGGCGGGTTTCCCCGCTGGGCTTTCGAGGGTCCAGACCCGATCCGCAGCTCGCAGGAGCCTCTTGTCGTGACTGGCGAAAACGATCGTCCCCGGATAGTTGGCAAGAAGGTCTTCGAACGTCAGGTAGCCGCTCGCGTCGAGGCCCTGCTCTATCTCGTCGAGCAGGAGCAGGCGCGGTGAGCCGAGCAGCGCGCGCGCCAGCTTTATCCGGGCGGCTTCGCCGGCCGACACGCCGGCGCCGTCCGTGCCGAGGCGCGTCCTGATCCCTTGCGGCAGGCGCTCGAGCAAGCCGTCGAGGCCGGCGGCGCGGGTCGCGTCGGCAACGGCTTCGTCGCGTGCGCCGGGATTCCGGTAGCGTACGTTCTTGCCGATCGAACCGACCATTAGCGGCACGCGATGACTTGCGATTCCAATCGCGCGGCGGCGGTGCTGATCGCTAAGCTGGTCCGTGCGCGTGCCGTCGAGGGTGATCTCGCCGGCGCTGAGCGGACCAACACCTGCAATCGCGTCTATCAGGGTGGTCTTGCCACAGCCGTTTGGCCCGGTAATGGCAATACGCTCTCCGGGCCGGACCCGCCGATTGAGCACCGTCGATCCAGGTATGAACTCGACGCCGTAGAACCGCAGGCGGCCGCGGCCCTTGCGCAAACGTACAACACTCGTTTGTTCGCTATCGCCGTCATTGCGGCCCATCGCACGGCCGAGTTTCTCCCGGGCCACCGTCGCTGACTTCCAGTATTCGAAAACCCGGCAAAGATCGCGCAGCGGCGCGCCGGCCAGCGATACGACACCGGTTGCCGCCAACAGCGCGGCCACGTCCATGCCGCCGTTCAGGACGGCGTGTGCACCGTAAACGAGGACCAGCAGCAGGATCATGCGATGCGCGAAGTCCGTGAACCCACGCAATGCCCCCATCCAGAAAGCGCGAGTCTGCAGCGCGGCGGAAAGATCGCCGCTCAGCCGCTCGAGACGGCTGCGTTCACGCTTCGTGCGGCCGAAGCTCGCCAGGTGATTGACGTTTAGCAACACGTCGGACACGGCGTTCGCGAGTCCTCCGCGCCGCTGCCGGGTGCGCCGCACGCTGTGCTCGAAACCGTGACCGAGAGTAAAGATTCCAAGCATCGTCAGCAGCAGAGCGCCGGACAGCAGCAAGGCAAGATCGGTCGCAAGCAGTGCGGTGGCGACCAGCACGCCGGCGAGGAACAGACTGGCGCTGATCGTGCGGGTAAGCCCGAGTGCCACCCACTGCCGTAGCGCATTCAGGTCGTTCGAAAACCGCACCATGTTGACGCCGTGACCCGTTTTCGGGCCGCGCCGCGAATCCGCGCCCGCGAGCGTGTCGAACAGCGCCAGCCGCACATCGTGCACATGTTCGTTGCCCAGGCGTTCGGCGCCCGCCCGTTCGAGCCAGCGGCACAGGCCGCCGAGCAAAGCGAGCAGCGAGAGGACTGCGATACTTTGCAACTGGCCGCCGGCGCCGGGCTCTCCGGCCACGACCTGGGCCAGGAGATCCTGCATCACCAGCGCAAGGCCAATCAGTGTCAGCGCCTGCAGGAGTCCAAGGCCGACGACGCCCGCCAACAGCGGCGAGCGCGCGGCCGGAATGGCGGTTGGCAAGATGGCGGAGCGCATCAGAGGACCAGCTTTGCGATCTGCGGCGATTCGAGGCGCGCTTTGGTCAGCACGGGAACTCCGGTAAACGTTTCCGCCTCGCTGGCGGCAAGGCCGGAGGCGGTCAGCAGACCGGTAATGGCCAGCGGCGTAACGCCAATTCGATTCAGCCGTTCGACGCCCGCCAGCGCGCCCATCGCCTCGCCCGCTGCGAACACGACGTGTTTGACCTGCCGCTTGAAGGCGGCGGACGCCACGAGGTCCGAGGTTTCGAAGTGCAGCAGACCGTCGGCGATTTCGACGACGGTGACATCGACGTTGTCATCGGCGCGGGTTGCCGCCAGCAGACGATCGAAGCAGGCCTGGATCTCGATTTGCGGTACGCGGTAGGTGGACGGATAGCCCACGTCGACGAAGTCGAGTGTGACTTCCGCGCCTGCGTCCGCGTACGACCAGACGTCGTTGCCCGAACCGGTGCCCGTTGCCTTGACCGCGGCAACCCGGTAACCCGCGGCGCTCAGGCCTTTGACCAGCGCTGCCGCGGTAGTGGTTTTACCCGAGTTCATCGAGGTGCCGAGCACGGCGATAACGGGTTTCTTCGGCAGCCCGGCCGTGCGCTCCGTATTCAACGCGTAGCGCCGCAGATTCATGACTTCGCCGCTCGAATCTATGCAGTAACCCTCGGGACGAATGGTGGTCGGCCACTTGAGCTTGGCATGTTTCGCAATAGCCTTTGCGGCAACCCCGCCCGCCGCCACGAGGTGGCAGCGGTCGAGGCACTCGGGAATCTCGGCTTCGAACTGGTCGGGTGCATAACGATTGCCGTAGGCCACGACAATCTTGTCGCCCGGATACAGCAGCGAACGGCGGCTGTTACGTAACTGGATGCGAGTGTGCTGAGCGATCTTCTCGACGTGGGCGAGGATGAGATCCCCGGAGCGCGGCTTGTGGTCGGCCCGGGCTTCGACGTGCGACGCGTCGCCGGTCGGAATATTGCGGGTAATGAAGCTCCACTTCGCTTTGCGCGGGAGGCCCTCGGGCTGAAAACCCGGGACCCATGCGTGTTCGGAAAGGAGATCGGCGGCGACGTTCTTGCTGGCTGTGCTGGTGGTCATGGTCTTGATCCTTTGTCGGTGGCAACCGGCACATCACGTGACGTGCTTCGTTGCTGCCTATTCTGCGGACGACCAATGAAATAAAGCTGTCAGAGCAATGAAGGCACCCTAAAAGCAAAATTAAAAAACTCTAAACGCGGCTGTCGCCGAATGGCGACGCATGCAAGAGAGTGAGGGAAACGCCCGGTGAGGAAGGCGTAAGAAAGCGCGGCGGCAGCGGCCTTAAGGCAGGTTCATGCGGTAGCCGAGGCCACGCACGGTTTCGATGAGCGAGTACTCGCGATGGCCGTCTATCTTCTTGCGCAGCTTGCCGACGTAGACGTCCACGACGTTCGTCAGCGGGTCGATATCCATGCCCCAGACATTGCTCAGGATTCGCTCGCGGCTAAACAGACGGCCCGGATTCGACATCAGGAGTTCGAGTACCGCCAGCTCCTTGGCCGTCAGATCCAGCGGCTCGCCGGCAACCGTGACGCGCATGGAGCGGCGGTCCAGCTCGACGTCGGCCAGCTTGAGTACGTCGCTCCGCACTTCCGAACTGCGGCCGCGGCGGACGACAGCCTCAATGCGGGCCAGCAGTTCGTCGATAACGAACGGCTTCTTTATGTAATCGTCCGCCCCCATGCGCAGCCCGGTAATGACGTCGTCGAGGCCGTCCATCGCGGTAAGCATCACGATCGGCGTGTCGATGCGCCGCATTCTAAGCTCCTGGCACACCTCGAGCCCGTGCATGCCGGGCAGCATCAGATCGAGGATAATCAGCTCGAAATCGGCTTTCTGGCCCAGCTCCAGCGCCTCCCGGCCGTCGCCGGTTCGAACCGCGCTGTAACCCTCCGACTTAAGGGCGCGAACGAGAAAGTCCGCAATCCGGTCGTCGTCTTCCACTACTAGCGTGCGCATCCCGCTATCGTGCGCGGAAATCATCGTCTAGGCAATCGCTCGGATACTGTCTTCGGCGGGCAGCCAGACGCGGGCTTCGGCGCCTTCACCGATTGCACCGCTAATGGAGATACGCCCTTGGTGGGCCTCCACGATCGCCTTGGCCACGGGCAGACCGAGCCCGGTACCCGCGGCGGCGCGCTGAGCGTTGGCGCCGCGGTAGAACCGGAAGAACACCTGCTCGGCGTCTTCGGGCGACAAACCGATTCCGTCGTCCTTGACGATAATCTGCACGCCGCCGTCCTGCTGTTTGAGTTTCACCTGAACGTGCCCGTCCGCATCGGTGTAGCGCAGCGCGTTATCCATCAGAATCGTGAACACCTGCCGCAGCCGGTCGTGATCGCCGTGCACGACCACATAGTCGTCGTCTATGCTCTCCGAAATCCGGATGCGCCGTTTCTCGGCCTCCACGGCAAAATCGGCGCTTACGGCTTTCAGCATGCCGGCAATCGCCACTGAACGCTTCTGGATGCGCGCGTGCCCTTCCTCCGCGCGCGCGACAAACAGCAGATCGTCTACCAGCCGGTTCGTGTGCAGCGCCTGCTCCCGAATCCGGTCCAGTGAGTCCTCGTATTCCTCGACGTCCTTGCGCCCGCCGCGCAGCGCCATCTCCGCCTCGCCGTGGATGACGGTCAGCGGCGTGCGGAGCTCGTGACTAATGTCGGCCAGGAGCTGCCGGCGGCTGCGATCCGACTTCGCCAGCTGCTCGTTAGTCTCGCGCAGCCCCTGGGTCCTCTCCGCCACCCGCTGCTCGAGCTCAACCTTGCTCTTACGATCGGTTTCGCGGCGATTGCCGAGCTGCTCGCCCAAACGATCGAAAGCGTCGCCCAGCTCGGCGAACTCGGCTTCGTAGAGCTTGTCGGTGCGGTAGCTGAAGTCGCCCGAGGCGTAAGCCAGCGCGACGTCTCGGAGCGTCTCGACCGAGCGGGTCACCGAGCGCGAGATTACGACCGTGACGCCAATGCCGAAGCACAACGCCAGCAGCGTGAAAAGCGGCAGGACCCAGCTGATGAAGCGGCCGAGCACGGCGGCGGCCTCGTCCGCCTCGCGCATCTCCTCGCGCTCGTCGGCCAGCGCAATGTCCACCAGCTCGTTGAAGCGGCCGGCCACGGCGTCGCTGCGAATCCGGCTCAGCGTGGCGCGGGCGTCGTCGAGCCTGCCGTTCTGCACGTCGGCGCGAATGCGAATGCTGCCGGTCACGATACGCTCGACCAGCCGCTCGACTTCGACGAGGTGATCGAGTTCGAGACTCTCTTCGAGCGTCTGCATGAAGGCCACCTCGGTCGCAATACTCCGGCGCACGCGGCCGACGGACTCACGCAGCGACAACGCATTGCTCGCCCGCGCGGCCTCGTCCGTAACCTCTCCCTGGGACACCATTTCGCCCATCGCATTGAGCTTGCGGTAGGCATGGTCGGACACCTCGAGGTAGTGCATGACCACGTCGCTGGCCAGCTCGCTGCGGGTCTGCAGGAACTGATAGCGCTTGGTGATCCCGTAGAACAGCGCGCTGAGAATCAACAGCAGCACGAGCATCCCGAACGTGGCATAGCGCACGCGCGAGCTGAAACCTCTGGGAACGGATGGCCAGCGTATGAACTTCACGGGCGGACCTTTACCAACAGTCGAAAAGCGAGATGCGAAGTGTCGCAGAAAGCAGGCGGGCCGAGAAATTTCCTAAATTTTCGTTAAACGCAGCCGGAAAAAGACGACGGCCCGCAGGCCTTGACAGCCTGCGAGCCGCGTTCTGTAAAAAGTCCGTCGCGAACTATTGGGTTTCGATAATCCTGACCTCGCCGAGATTCATGTCGCGCACAGGCTGCTCGATCTCGTCCAGATCGCCGACCACCAGCCAGGTGAGCTGCTGCGGGTGAATCACCTCTTCAGCGGCATCGTTCAATGCCTCGACGTCCAGCGCTTCGTAGCGCTCCTTGAGCGTCGGCACATAGTCGTCCGAACGGCCGTAGCGTTGATTCGACAGGAGCGCGCCGAGCACGGCACTGCCGGTCTCGAATTGGCCGGGCAGGCTGCGCACTGAATTCTTGACGTTGCGCTCTAGCTCGGCTTCGCTGGCCGGACGATCGTCGAGATACGCATTCATCTCGCTCATGAGCTCGGCTATGGAATCGACCGTGCGATCGGTCTGCACGGGCGCGTATACCATCCACGGACGCTGACCTCGCGCCGGATAGACCAGCGTATACGCGCCGTAGGCCCAGCCCTTGTCCTCGCGAAGATTCATGTTGACGCGCGCCGTAAACTGCCCGCCGAGTACATCGTTCATGGTCTGGATTGCCAGGTTGTTCTCTACGCCCTCCGGCGGCGCTACGTGACCCGCAAGAATTAGCGATTGCGGCGCATCGGGCTTGTCGATGAGATAAACCTGCGCGCTTTGCGGCCGTTCGACCGCCTCGATGTTCTTCCGCGGCAGCGGCGTCCGCGGCGCCTTCCAGTTGCCGAAGCGCCTCTCGAGCATGGGTTTTATCTCGTCCATCGTGACGTCGCCCACGACAAACACCGTGGCGTTGTCCGGCCGCAGCCAGGTCTGATGGAAACGCACGAGGTCGTCGCGCGTCATGGCCGCAACGGATTCGCTGGTCCCCGATCCGGTAAACGGTATGCCGTACGCATGATCGCCGCCGTACATAAGCGGCGGCAGCGTGCGCAGCGCCACACCTACGGGCTGATTCTTTTCCTGCTCGATCTGCGCCAGCAGACGCTGCCGCAGGCGATCCATTTCCGCCTGTTCGAAAGCCGGGTTGCGGACGATATCCGCGTACAGATCGAGTGACGGCTCGAGCTCGGGCTTGATGGCCGACAGCGTGACGGTCGAGACGTCGAGATTCGAACCCGTGCTGATTTGCGCACCGAGCGATTCCGCCTCGGCGCTGATCTCGAGCGCGCTGCGGTCTTGCGTGCCCTCGTCCATCATTGCCAGAGTGAAATTCGCGTTGCCGAGCGTGCTGCCCGCGTCAGCGGCGTAGCCCGCATCGAACTGCATGGCGATGTTGACGACCGGCACCGTATTGCGTTCCGCCAGCACGATCTGAATGCCGTTGTTCAGTTCGTCGCGCTGTATGTCCGGGAATACGAGATCGGGAGTGTTCGCAACGACCGGCAACGCGCTGCGGTCCGCTTCGACCCCGGTCGTCGCGAAACTCGGAAACGGCAGCACGTCGATCTGGTGATACGCCTTGCTGAGCCAGCGCTGAGCCGACGCCGTAATCCGATCGGCCGACGCATCGTTCAACCACGCGAGCCGCGTCCGGAAAAAGCCGGGATCGCCGGCATACAGTTCGCCCTGCGCCAGCACTGACGCCTTACCCGAAAACCCGCCGACCTGCTCGACGCCGCGCACGAATCCCGCGTTGATCTTCGTTTTCGCCCGTTCGAGTTCGTCCCTGCCGGGCCCTTTGTCGAGGAATTCGGCAACGATCGTATCGATCATGCCGCTGACCTCGGCGGCGTCACCGCCCGGCTTGAGGGTGGCCGTAATACGGAAGATGCTCGCGAGCTCGTGCGCTTCCACGCTGGCCGAAACGTTGGTGGCAAGCTGCGCGTCGTAAACGAGCGCCTTGTAAAGCCGTGAGTTCTTGCCGCTGCCCAGCACAGCGGCGGCAAGATCGAGCTCTGCGCGGGTCTCGGTGGTTCTGCCCGGCACGACCCAGGAGCGGTAAATGCGCGCCTGCGGCACGCGATCGAACATTCGCTCACGCGTTATCGAGCTCTTTTCCGGGACAAAGGCCTTGCGTTTCGCAAGCGGCGGACCTGCGTCGATGTTGCCGAAGTACTTCTCGACGAGTGGCCGCGCCTCGGCCGTACTAATGTCGCCCGCCAGTACCAGCACGGTATTGGCCGCGCCGTAGTTCTCGCGGAACCAGTCTTTCACGTCATCGAGCGACGCCGCATCCAGATCTTCCAGCGAGCCGATCGTGCTCCAGCGGTAAGGATGGCCCTCCGGAAACAGCCCCTCCAGTTCGCGGTACTCCACCATCCCGTAGGGCTGGTTATCGCCCTGCCGTTTCTCGTTCTGCACAACGCCGCGCTGGTTGTCGAGTTTCTCCTGGGTGACGGCGCCAAGCAGATGGCCCATCCGGTCGGACTCCATCCACAGCGCCATGTCAAGTGCCGGGGTCGGCACGTTTTGAAAATAGTTCGTCCGGTCGAACCAGGTCGTTCCGTTCATGCCGGTAGCGCCGACTTCCTCGAACGGCTTGAAGTATTCGTCGTCGTAGTTTTCGCTGCCATTGAACATCAGGTGTTCGAACAGATGCGCAAAACCGGTCTTGCCCGGCTTCTCGTCTTTCGATCCGACGTGGTACCAGACGCCAACCGCCACGATGGGCGCCTTGCGGTCTTCGTGCACGACCACGCGCAAACCGTTGTCCAGCGCGAAACGTTCGTAAGGAATATCGACTTCGACTTCGGCGAACGCCGCGGCCGGAAACACCAACAGCACCAGCAACGGTGCGAAAACACGCTTGATCACAACAGCCCCCTGTTATTTCTGATATGCAGCTCGTGTGCGCAGTTCACTGCCCGAGTAACGGATGAAAGACTCTGAAATGCCACTGGAGTTCCCGTACGCTCTCGGTGCAGGCACCGTACACACCAGGAACGCATTTGACCACAGGATCCCATCTCGACCTTATCGTTCTCGGCGGCGGCGCCGCGGGTCTAATGTGCGCCCTGACCGCGGGCCGCCGCGGGCGGCGCGTGCTGGTGCTCGAGGGTTCGAACCGGGTAGGCAAGAAGATCCTCATGTCCGGCGGCGGCCGCTGCAATTTCACCAACACGCACAGCGACGCTTCGTTTTTCCTCTCCGAGAACCCGCATTTTGCCAAGTCGGCACTCTCCCGCTACACGCCCCGGGATTTCATCGATCTCGTCGAGAAGCACGGCATCCCCTACCACGAAAAGACCCTTGGCCAGCTGTTCTGCGATCGATCGTCGAAAGACATCGTTGCGATGCTGCTTGAGGAGTGCGAAGCGGCCGGCGTCGCGATCCGGACTCATTGCGATATCGAGACTGTCGCCAGGAGTACACACGGTTATCTGGTCGCCGGCGGCTTTGGCGAATGTGCTGCCGCAGCCGTCGTCGTTGCGACCGGCGGGCTGTCGATTCCCAAGATGGGGGCCAGCGATCTTGGCTATCGCATCGCCCGGCAGTTTGGCCTCAATGTGCTCGACACCCGGGCGGGTCTCGTTCCGTTTACCTTCAGCGGAGCAATGAAAGCGATGACGGAAGAGCTGGCCGGCGTAAGCGTCGCGGCCGCGGCGCGGGCCGGCGGGCGGCGATTCGAAGAGAACATCCTGTTTACGCACCGGGGCTTGAGCGGGCCTGCTGCCCTGCAGGTATCGAGCTACTGGGAGCCGGGCGCCGCGATCGAGATCTGCCTGCTGCCCCGCGAAGACCTTGGCGCCGTCCTCGAGGCCGCAAAACACGGGTCGCCACGCTCAAGGGTGCGCACCGTCTTGTCCAGCCATCTGCCGCGGGCGCTGGTACTCGCACTCGAAGCGCGCTCGTGGCCTGAGGTCGCGGAGAAACCGCTGATCGAAATCGGTAATCGCGTCCTCTTGAGCATCGCCGCACAACTGCAGAAGTGGGTAGTCAAACCCGCGGCGACGGAAGGTTACCGTACCGCCGAAGTCACTCTCGGAGGTGTCGACACGGCGGAGCTGTCCTCGAAGACCATGGAAGCAAAACGGGCGCCGGGACTCTACTTCGTCGGAGAAGTCGTCGATGTCACCGGGCACCTTGGAGGCTTCAACTTCCAGTGGGCCTGGGCATCGGGCTACGCCGCCGGCCAGGCGGTTTGAGGCAGCCGGCCACAATGAACCGGCCACAACAAAAAAAGGGCCGCGAAAGAATTCGCAGCCCTCATGGGTTCGAAGCACCGGGGGAAGGATCAGGCATCGAACGCGAGCTAGTATCCGCTAAACGAATACGCCGAACAATTCTTAAAGATCGACAGTTTCGTTCGAAATTATCGAAGTATCGATACTTTACCGACCGCTCGATTTTCTTTCAGTAGCGCATGCCGAGAGCGACGATCCGGCGGCAGTTGTCGGCGCTGCAGCCAGCTGGGTTGGAAGCGGGATCGTCTTCGAAAATCAGCCGCAGCGCCTTCCCGCCGCCGCGCGCCTCGAGCACGAGATCAAAAAGGTAGCGCGCGTTCTCCTGCGAGTACGGCACGGAGTAATACTGTATTTCCGTAACGTAAGCCGGAATCTCGAGACCCGCATAGCGACTGTGGCAGCGAACGAAAAACCGCTCGGCATTTACCCGAAGCTGCCGAACCATGCAGTCGAAAGACTGCTCGGCGGCCACGGCGCCGCTATCCCAGCACAAGAGGCCAGCCGCTACCAGCGCGGGCAGAAGTCTTTTCTTACTCATTACGGTTTGCTCCTGTATTTTCCGCACCCTCGCCGGCGGCGCGCGCAAGCCCGTAGGCCGCGGCGAGACGCCAGACGTGCTCGGGAATCATCGACGACATCCGGCGGGGCGCGGCGTTCCTCAGGTGCAGCACGGTCTCGATGGCCTTCATTTCGACCCGCGCACGCGCAAACTCGAGACCGCGCGGGCCGAGCTTCGGCATTAGCCAGCCGACGATGGGGCGTAGCCAATCCGGCATGCTGCGTAGCGGTAAGCCGCCGGCGGCGCGTTCGGTGTTCTTGAGAAAACCGCGGACCGAAGCTTCGCGACGGCCCTTGCTCATGGGTGTTGCAAGCGTTACTTCATCGCCCAATAACTCGAGCAACTCGCCGCCGCGTGCGTTGCGGACGAGCAGCCACTGCTCGCCGTTGCCGCCCATGTAACCTACCGTCAGGTCCGCCAGCGAATTGGTGTAGTCGACACAGGTTCTGCAGGTGAGTGGGAAGAAGTCGGACGAAAGCTTGGCGATCGGCAGCTTCAGAAACGGTATGGTCCGCACCCGGCCGTCGTCGAAGCGCAGCTCAACCCTGAAGTCGGCACGAAATTCGAGGTAGTTGATCGACGCGGGCTCGTCGGACAACAGCGCGAGAAACTCGTGGAAATTCTCCGTCGTCGTGTTATCGGAACACGGCGTGCCGATTACGTACAGCCGCTCGAGATCGAGCTTTTTTTCCAGTGCGCGCAGCGCGTATACCTGACAAGGGATGCCGATGACCGCAAAGCGCCTTAAACCGGCGGCTATCGCCGGTTCGAGCAAGGCGAGCAAAGGCGCATAGCCCATGCGCATGCCGCGGCAGTGCCGCATGTCGCGGGCATCCGTCACGAGCGTCGGCACGGGACGCCAGCGGTCCTCCGGATCCGGCCTGACCGTCAGTACGGCGTCCACCGCGCCGGTTTCGAGCAGGCGCTCGCCCAGGCGCGTGGCAATCCCGCTCCACTGAGCACCCCGCTTCGGCGGCGCCAGCACGGCCTGGTGCATTTCGCAGTACACACCGAAGAACCGCTCGTCGTCGCGCGCCGGGTCGCGCGCTCTGCCATGAGCCTGGTTTTCCAGCCGCGGATAGTCGGGCTTTATGAACTGACATGCGGGGCCGCAGTCCGCGGGGCTGCGGGTACGCGAAATGCCGCAGTCCGTACAGAGCTTGCGCGGCTCCGCCGGACGGAACTCAGGCGGCGCCGCGGTGGGCCCGTAGACCTTAGCCGAAGCCGCCGTCGGCAGCCCCTTGTCAGCGCGGCGGGGCATGGCCGTCACTGGGCTCCGCGACGGGCTCGGCGCCCAATGCCGCGCGCAACATCTTGCCAATGCCCGTGTCATGCAGATGGTACATGTGGCCTCCGGCCCAAAACCCTGTGTCCCGCGTGACGTCGATCAGATCTACGCCGTCGATGCTGAGCTGGTCGGACCGCCCGAGCCGCGGGGCGAAGTTCACGACCTGCGACAGCAACAGCAGGAGATCCTTGTCCGACGCCAGCACGGTAACGCCGCCGACATGCTCGTTGAGCTGGGGCAGGCGGTCGATGAACTGCCCTCGATCGACATCGGGTGCAATCAACACCAGCTCGCCGAACACCTCGTCGGGACGCGCAAGGTCTTCGAGCGAGCGGATGGCCAACCGTGCACCCATGCTATGCGCCGCGACGTTGCCGGCGCCGTAGCGATCGGCCAACGCGTGCAACGCAGCATAAATAGCCGGCACGCTGGCGTACAGGCGCCGGGCATCCTTGCTGTAAGTGACAAACGCCTGACTCGACGGCCAGCTGAACAGCAGAACCCGGTCGCGAAAGCCGGTTTGCAGGGCGAGCAGCGCCGCCTGCCTGCAGGCCCTTTCCAGGCTGACATTGTAGCCGTGCACGTAAACGAGCAGCTCGTCGCCCGTGTCGAGCGCAAAATCCGCGAGCACGGCGTCTACCGGTGCGGGCGTGTACTCGAGAAACCGGCTCCTGGTGCGGTCGCCAATTCTTGCCGCAACCTGACAGCGCCCGGCGGTCGTTGCGTCGAGCTCCGTCGTGTAGCGAACCTCGCCGTCAGCGCCCGGATGGCTGGCGCGGCTTGTCAGGTAAGGGATACTGAGCGGCGTCATTGTGCTCGGCTGAACACCCGCACAACCGGAAATACCGCCTAGCGTGACGACCGTTATAAGGTAAAAGCAGGTTCCGATCCGATGCTGCGGGCGCTTTCTTCGAACGCACATCGTCGGCGGAGTCTAAAACTCGAAACGGAAGAGCGTTGCCGGCTTGGTGTTTTCCATCGGCAGGTCGGTGAGGTCGGTATCGCGGCGATCGCGGTTATCGTCCTGCGCACGGTAGCCCAGCCGGATCCTCGACGGTTCGGCGGGTGTGGCGCTCTTACGCCACGCGTATTCTTCCTCGAGCTCGCGCATCGCATCCATTTCCTTGATGAGACGCTCGCGCATGAGTTCTTCGTAAGGCGTTTCAGCGCGCGTTCGATCGCCGGGTTTCTGCACGGTCACGACAATCTCGTCCATGCTGTCGCCATTGGACTCCGCGGCGTCGTTCGGCTCTTCCTCGCGCTCCTGCGCGGTGGCCACAACGAACGCACACAGCAGGACGGCAGCACTGCCCGTGACGAAACGTCCTCTCCGTGTATGCCTGTTGCCAGTCATTGCCGTTTTACCCTTACTCTTTGCCGACCGCCCAGCTCATGCTATCGAACCAGTAGTCGCGCGTTGTGGGCAGCCATTCGTCGGTCTGACGCGCGGTTACCCATGCATTCAGGAAGTTCAACAACTCCTGTTCTCCTTTTTTGACCGCAATCGCCTCGCTTTGTGCCAGCAAAGGCTCCGCGACGGGCACGTCAACCAGATCCGGGTGTTTCAGCGCAAGGAACTTCGCCTCGGAAAGCCCCGCCAGATAAACGTGCGCACGGCCCTTGAGAAGCTGCTCCTCGGCCAGTTCCACGGTCTTGAAGGTATTGATACTCGCGTCGCCGAAGAACATGTCGGCCACGCTGCTGGCATACGTCTCGGCAACCGTCGCCACAATGATTTTCGGCGAATTCAGCTCTGCAAAACTCAGAATATCGCGGGTCATTGCGGTGTTGGTTGCAATCCCGATTCCCGATTCGGCGACCGGCCGCGTAAAATTGACGCGCAGCGCGCGCTCGGGAGTAATGCTCATGCCGCCGGCGATGATATCGATCTCGCCTTTCTGCAGCGCGGGAATGATGTCGGCCCAGTCATAAACGCGAAAATCCGCGTCGACCCCCATGTCGCTGGCGATTTTCTTCGCCATGTCGATCTCGAAACCGACGAGGTCGCCGCTTTCGGTCTTGATGGTCCAGGGTACGAACTCGGCCACGCCGACGCGGATGCTGCCGCGCTCCAGGATCGTGTCCAGTACGTCCGCGGCGGCGGCACTGCCGCTGAGCATGAGTACAAGAATCGCAAAAGGCTGAAGCAGTCGTCGCATGGCAGACAAATCTCGGGAAACCGGTAGAACACGATTCTCAAACAGCGCCCCCGCTTTGTCCAGAGCGGCTTTACCGGGCATCGCGGGGACTACGTATTGCGAGCAGCGCAGACCGGCGCTCAGGACTCCTTCGATTGAACCGCGCTAATTTCCGCCTGGACGTCCTCTTCGGTCGGCGGTACCCAGCCGCGATCGACCCGGCTGGAGAAACCGGCGCTCTTGCCGCTCATGACATCCCCGGTTCGCGCGATGAATTCCTTGGCCCTCTCGACGTAGGCCGGGTTTTCGTGCGCGGGAATGTTCGGGTCGTACAGAGCGGCCAGCTCGCGCATTTGCGCCTGATCGTTATCGACGAAACCGCGCGTCTGCCGCTCGGCTTCGTAGGGATGCAGGCCGAGCGCCTCGAGCGCAGAACGGCCGGCGCGCACGGCGCTGTCGAAACTCTCCCGGATAATGTCGCGCGCGCCGGCGCCCCAAAGCTCGTACACGTGGTGTCGATCCACGGCGCGCGCAATGAGATAGACGTTCGGATGATGCTTGACCATGTACCGGACCAGTTCCGTCGCCTGCTCCTTGTCGTCGATCGCGATGACCAGCATGCGGGCATCCTCGATTCCCGCCGCGTGCAGAAGATCCGGGCGCGTCGCGTCACCGTAGAAAACCTTGACGCCGAAGGTACGCACCATCTCCAGATGTTCCGAGCGGTGATCGAGCACAACCGTCTTGAAACCCGCCGCCAGCAGGATGCGATTGATGATTCCGCCGAAGCGGCCGTGCCCGGCAACGATCACGCTGCCGCTTTCGTCGATCTCGTCCGGCGCCTGCTCCTGCGCCGATGCGTAACGCGGTGCGATCAGCTTGTCGAATACGACAAACAGCACCGGGGTCAGCAGCATCGACAGCGCGACGACGAGCAGGAGCCGGTCCGACAGAGCCTCGGGGATGACACCGTTGGCCACTGTGAACGACAGCAGCACAAAACCGAACTCCCCGGCCTGCGCCAGGCTGAGCGTAAACAGCCATCGATTCGAACCGCGTATCGAAAACACGACGGCAAGCACCAGCAGCACAACGGCTTTCAGCGCCATGAGCCCCAGCGTGAGCGCAACGACGGTGCCGAATTCCGAAAACAGCAGCTCGAAGTTGATCGCCGCGCCGACCGTAATGAAGAACAGGCCGAGCAGGAGCCCCTTGAACGGGCCAATGTCGCTTTCGAGTTCGTGGCGGTATTCGCTGTTCGCCAGCACCACGCCCGCCAGAAAAGTGCCGAGCGCGGGCGACAGCCCGACCACGATCATTAGCAACGCGATGCCAACCACGAGGAGCAGTGCAAATGCCGTAAACAGTTCGCGCAGCCGGGCCATGGCAATGAAACGGAACACCGGCCGCGTCAGGAACGTCCCCGCCGCAAACACAAAGGCAATCGCGGCTACGGTAACGAGCCCACGCTGCCACCCGGACAGTCCGGCTACAAAACTGAGTTCGAGCCCGTGTCCGGACTCCCCGTCCGCACTCTTCGCCCCGCCGTGTCCGGCCGGGTCCAGCGCCGGCACGGCGTCGATAAGCTCCGGAAGCGCCAGCAGCGGCAGGAAGGCCAGCATCGGGATAACCGCAATATCCTGGGACAGCAGCACCGAGAAACTCGCCTGGCCGCCGTCACACTTCATAAGGCCTTTTTCCTCGAGCGTTTGCAGGACGATGGCCGTGGACGACAGCGCCAGCACCATGCCGACGGCCAGCGATACGGATAGCGGCTGACCCAGCGACAGGGCCACCGCGGCGATCGCAAGCGTGGTCACGACAACCTGCAGACCGCCCAGCCCGAGCAGGCGCGAGCGCATGGCCCACAGCATGCGCGGCTCGAGTTCGAGACCCACCAGAAACAGCATCATGACGACGCCGAACTCGGCGAAATGCTGAATGCTGACGACGTCGACGTTGAGTTCCGCGAGCAGCGGACTCAGCGCGATTCCCGCCAGCAGGTAGCCCAGCACCGAACCCAGGCCAAGGCGGGACGCTATCGGCACCGCCACGACACCCGCGATCAAAAACAGGAACGCCAGCAACAGGAACTCGTTCATGGCGTTCGTGCCTCGCGGACTGGAAGATCGCCGGAGTGGACTGTATCGCGGGTGCCCGCCGCCGCGAAGTCGTAGCGATCGTCGCGAATAGCCTCGATGAGCCGCCGGTAGCCGGCGACGTGCGGTGCAAGCGCCCCGTCGCCAGGCGCCCTGAGCGACGAATAGATCACGTAGGGTGCGGAAAAATCCATGCGGCACAGCCGGGCCGTTTGCTCCAGCGGCGTCAGGAACGTGCGTATCGGGTAGTGCTGGTATCCGTCGGCCGTGTAGGCCTCCTCCGGCCCCGCGGCGGATACCGCAAGCTGCAGGCGCTTGCCGGCCAGCCGGTCGCCTTCGTGGCCGTAAGCGAAACCGTGTTCGAGAACGAGATCCTCCCACTCCTTGATGAGCGACGGCGTCGAATACCAGAACATCGGAAACTGCAGCAGAATCACGTCGTGGTCGAGGAGCCGCTGCTGTTCGCGGTCGATATCGATGTCGAAACGCGGGTACTCCGCGTACAGATCGACCCAGCTTATGCCGTCGATCGACGATGCCGCCCGCGACATTGCCTTGTTGACGCTGGAATGCCGGTGCCCAGGGTGAGCGTAGTAAACGATTAGTCGCGCCATGCCTGCCTTTGTTGGTCAGCCGCGTCCGAACGCGGTGGTACATCACACCCGCGGATTCGAATGGGCCGAGGCGTTGCCGCCCAAGCCGGGCTCGCGATTAGTGTAGACGATCGTCGCAAACGTTCGTAGTCGTTCCCGGCAAACCGCTGCGCTTTGCACGAAACCCCGGCCGCGAGAAAGGCGGCAGGAGTAATAAGTTGCCTGCTGCGTGGGTCATTTGGTAGATCACGGAGCGAAAAGACGTTTGCCTCGCGAGTGCCGCCGCGTGCCGGCGCTGCGCGCGCAGCTAGCGGTTTTGCCTGCCAACGATTTGCCTGCCAACGATTCTCCTGCCAACGAGGACCCGCCATGCCCTTCCGCCTTACCCTTGTAGCGTTTGCCCTGGCTCTGGCGCCCGCTGCGCATTCGGCTGAGAAAGCGCCGGATTTCGCCACTGTTACCAACGACGGTTCGAGCATCAAACTCAGCGAACAGGTCAAGCAGCAACAAACGGTGCTGCTTTTCTGGGCGAGTTGGTGCCCGTACTGCAAAGCGTTGATGCCACACCTGCACAGTCTCAAGCTCGAGTACGGCGACGAGCTGCGTATCGTCGCCATTCACTTCCGCGACGACGCGGAAGGACAGGGTTACGTGGAACGCATGGGCTACGATTTTACGGTCGTGCCCGACGGCGGCCCGATCGCCAGGCGTTACGGCATTCACGGCACGCCCGGCCTCATCGTTCCGGATTCCGACCTCAACGTGGCGTTCGATCTGCGGGAGTTGCCGCGGCGCGAGTTTCCCGATTCGGAAGAGCCGCTGACGCACACTCAGAAAGCGGCCTTCAGGGCGCCGTACTGGGCAGCGGAAATCCGCAGGACGCTCGACCGGCTCGATGCCGCGGCAGCGAACGGGCCCGAAGCGCGATGAGCCGGCTGCCGCGCACACTCGAGCTCGCCGTCACCGCGCTCCTGTTGGCGGCCGGCGCGAGCGCCGAACAGCAGCCGCAAGACGTCGCAAGCCAGGTTTTTTCGACCGGCGGCAGGCAGGTTGCGCTGCTGGAGCTGTACACATCCGAGGGCTGTTCGAGCTGCCCCCCCGCGGATCGCTGGCTGAGCGCGCGGCGGGACGATCCCGAACTCTGGAAGAGCTACGTGCCGCTCGCGTTTCACGTGGACTACTGGAACTACCTGGGCTGGAAAGACCGGTTTGCACAGCCCGCCTACAGCGATCGTCAGCGCCGTTACATCGAAGAAGACGCCGCCAGGGTTGTGTACACACCCGGATTCTTCAGCGCGGGCAAAGAGTGGCTCGGCTGGCGCAATGGGCGCGGAGTACAAGCTGGCGACGGCGACGGCGGCGCGCTCACTGCAACCGTGCTCGACGGGGCGGTGGCTATCGACTACGTACCGGCGACGGACGCCCGCGGCGGCTTCGAAATCAACGTCGCGCTGCTGGGCATGGGCATCGAGAGCGAAGTAGCCGCGGGTGAGAACCGCGGCCGCCGGCTGCAGCACGATTTTGTCGTACTCGAGCACAGGCGTCTGCCGCTCGAGCGGCGCGGCGCTGGCTACGCCGCGGACACCAATATCGCACCTGCGGACGTAGCGGCCACGGGCTACGCGCTGGCCGTATGGGTTAGTGCGCGCGGCACGCAGCGCCCCTTGCAGGCAACGGGCGGCTTTCTCGAGCCGAAACCGGCCGCGCGGAGTGCTGCCGCGCGCCGGTAGCCAGGCCGGCGCGCCTGCAATGACTTGAATTCACGCGCATTCGCGTGGTCTATTTCGGTATGGAGAACAACGACTGGCGCTGGATATTCCTTGGCCTGCTGCTGCTGACGGCCGCAGGCGGGATCTGGCTGTTTCGCGACGCGCTGTTTCCGGCCGCTGCGCCGGTAGCCGCGCCGCCCCCGGCCGGACA
Organism: Pseudomonadota bacterium; assembly: GCA_039819385.1. Taxonomy (GTDB): domain Bacteria; phylum Pseudomonadota; class Gammaproteobacteria; order Steroidobacterales; family Woeseiaceae; genus UBA1847. The sequence continues at coordinate 68,571 of JBCBSC010000007.1, forward strand.
AACACGCGCCGAGCCCGCGGGGCCGGCTCTCGAGCCCGTCTATCCGGTTGCGCCGATCGAAAAACGCACGGCCGGCGGCAAACTCGTACCTTTGCCGCCGCTCGACGAAAGCGACGCCTATTTCGAACTGGCCCTGCTGGAACTGTTTGGGCCCGAACTCAAGGAGCAGCTCGTCAGCGAACTGCTCATCGAACGCACGGTTGGAACGCTCGATAACCTCGGCCGCGAACGCGTACCCGAACGCATGCGCCCGGTGGGCCGGCTTGGCGACGGCTTCGAGGTCGATGGCACGGGCGGCGATGCCGGTTACATGATCAGCGAACGCAACTATGTACGCTACGACGACGCCGTGCGGATGCTGGAGCGGGCGAGCGCGGAAGAACTGACGGACACCTATCGGCGTTTCTATCCGCTGCTGCAGGAAGCCTATACCTTGCTCGGCTATCCGGAACGGCACTTCAACGACCGCTTGGTGGCCGTAATCGACACGCTGCTCGCGACGCCGGAACCGGCAGGGCCGGTCGAGCTCGTTCGCGATCACGTGCTGTACGAATACCGGGATCCGGAGCTCGCCGCTCTGACCGCCGGCCAAAAGCTGCTGATCCGCATGGGTAACGACAACGCCAGGCGGGTCAAGGCGGTGCTACGTGCCTGGCGCGAGCAGATTACCGAGCTTGAACCGTAGACCCGCTGCCGGCCCGCCCCGAAGCATCCGCCAAAGCTTAACCGTCGCGGTTGTTGCGGTTGTTGCGGCGGCAGCCGCATCGCTCGGCGGCTGCGGCAGGAACGCCGACAGCCAGATTCAGTTACTCACGGGCTCGACAATGGGCACGCGCTACAGCGTGCAGCTCGCCGGCGCACGGGCCGACGAGGCGCTTGCGGCCGACATCCAGGCTACGCTCGACCGCACCGAGTCGCTCATGTCGACGTACCGGCCGGATTCGGCGGTCAGCCGCTTCAACGCGCATCCCGGCACGGACTGGGTCGCGGTTGCGCCGGCTCTCTGCGAGGTGATTGCGATCGCCACCGAGACCTCCGAACTCAGCGCCGGCGCATTCGACGTGACGCTTGGCCCGCTGGTCGACCTTTGGGGATTCGGGCCGGAAGGCGACGTCGATACGCGGCCCTCGCAAGACAGCATCGATACGCTACTCGGCAGCACCGGCTACGAAAAACTCGAAACCGACTGCCGGCGGCCGGCCATTCGCAAGACGATAGGCTCGCTGGAAGTGGACCTGTCGGGCATCGCAAAAGGTCACGGCGTCGATCAGGTCGCAGGCCTGCTCGACGCGCGCGGCTACACCGACTATCTGGTCGAAGTGGGCGGTGAGATGCGGGCCCGTGGACGCAAGCCGGATGACGAGGCCTGGCGCATCGCTATCGAGGCGCCGCTGCGCGAGCAGCGCGATATTCTCGAAACGCTGGAGCTTCGCGACGGCGCGGTCGCGACTTCCGGAGACTATCGCAACTATTTCGTGGCGGGCGGGCAGCACTATTCCCACCTGCTCGATCCGCGCACCGGCGCCCCGGTCCGGCATGCGACCGCCGCCGTCACCGTGATCGCCGCCGACACGACACGTGCCGATGCGCTTGCTACCGCGCTGCTGATACTGGGTAAAGCGGATGGCTACGCACTGGCAGAACGTGAGAACATTGCGGCCCTGTTCGTAGAACGCGTTGTGCAACGCAACGGGACCGATGTCGTGGTTCTGCCCACGAGCCGCTACCGCAGTTTGAGCGGGCTCGGGACCGCAGGCGTTGCCACACCCTGAATACTTTGACAGCAGAGACACCATGACCAAGAACACCCGCTTTGACTGGGCCGATCCTTTCCTGCTGGAAGAGCAGCTCACCGACGACGAAAAAATGATCCGCGATTCGGCCCGCGCCTACGCGGAGGGTGAGCTCATGCCCCGCGTCATCGAGGCTTACGCGCAGGAACATACGGATCTCGCAATCTTTCGCGAGATGGGGGAACTCGGGCTGCTGGGGGCTACCGTGCCCGAGGAATTCGGCGGCGCCAATGCCGGTTACGTCAGCTACGGTCTGATCGCGCGGGAAATCGAGCGCGTAGACTCGGGCTACCGCTCGATGATGTCCGTGCAGTCCTCGCTGGTCATGTATCCAATCCTCGCCTACGGTTCCGACGAGCAAAAACGGCGGTATCTGCCGAAACTGGCCGCCGGCGAATGGATCGGCTGTTTCGGCCTGACCGAGCCCGACGCGGGCTCGGACCCGGCAGGGATGCGTACACGCGCCGAAAAGACGGGCGACGGTTACCGGCTGTCCGGCTCGAAAACCTGGATCTCCAACTCACCCGTGGCCGATGTGTTTGTGGTCTGGGCCAAGTCCGACGAACACGACGGCCGGATTCGCGGCTTTGTGCTCGAAAAGGACACCCCAGGGCTCGAAGCGCCGAAGATCGAGGGCAAACTGTCGCTGCGCGCGTCGATCACCGGAATGATCATGCTGGACGGCGTCGAAGTCCCCGAAACCGCGCTCCTGCCGCATGTCGAGGGCCTCAAGGGACCCTTCGGCTGTCTCAACCGCGCCCGCTACGGGATTAGCTGGGGGGCAATGGGCGCAGCCGAATTCTGTTTTCACGCCGCGCGCAGCTATGGCCTCGAGCGCAAGCAGTTCGGGCGTCCGCTGGCGGCGACCCAGCTACAGCAGAAGAAACTTGCCGATATGCAGACCGAAATTGCGCTCGGCCTGCAGGCAAGCCTGAGAGTGGGACGCCTGATGGACGACGGACGGTTTACGCCCGAGATGGTGTCGATCGTCAAACGCAACAACGTGGGTAAAGCACTCGACATCGCACGCGTCGCCCGGGACATGCACGGCGGCAACGGTATCGCGGACGAGTATCAGGTGATGCGGCACATGGTCAATCTGGAGACCGTCAACACGTATGAGGGCACGCACGACATACACGCCCTGATTCTCGGCAGGGCCATAACGGGTATTCCGGCGTTCTAGTGTCCTGATCCGTTAACCGGTCGAACAAGGATTGGTCGAACAAGGATTCGTCGAACAATTCGCCGCGTCTCTTTGCGTCCGGCGAGACGCCGACTTCAGCTTTCGCCTTGGTCGACCTTGAGCGCCATGAACTGGCCGGTACGGTTGTAAGGATCGCCGCCGGCATCGAAGTTTTCGTCTATGGCCAGCGCGACGACCTCGACCTTCGCCGCCTGGTTCCGCGCCGCATCCTCGGGCTGCTCGACAATGACCTTCACGGGCCGGCGGTCAGCGCCTGCTAGCGGTGTTTTGTCGTTTGACATAAGCTGGTTCCTCCTCCAGTCCTCACCCTTAGCTTAGGTTGGTAAGTCACGCGCACGACAGGTCAGCGGTCGGGCGAAAACGACCGCCCGGCGGGGGCTTGCCGTCCGTCGAGCCGAAGGGACCGCTGATCGGGCAGTGGTTAAATCGCGGCGCTAGCGCCGCTGCGACGCCGCCCGCTTCACGGCATAAACGAGCAGCGGGCACATGAGGGCAGCGCCGACGACAATCAGCAGCTCCGCATGAGTTTCGAGATCGAGCGTAGTATTGCTGCCGAACAGTCCGTACAGGCCCGCCCCCAGCAGCAGCATGCCCAGCATGTCCAGAACGATGAGCGCTGTAGGCAAACGCATTGCGAGTATCTCCGTCTTTGTCTCCGTATTTGATCGACGGCGGCCGCGAAGTGCGGCGGCCGTCGCCGAAGTTTACCGCGGAATCTCCCGACTGCGGTTGTTACGGACTGCGAAGACCGTCCGTAGCATGCAGGATGATGCCTGGATCGGCGCCGGCCCGGACGCCACACAGCCACGGAGGCACGCACGCCGTTTTGGAGATGAGCTTGTGACACAGCCAGCCGAGGCGCACCCGCCGCCGCACGAGTTTACGGGCAGAGGCCCGGCCCGGATCGCAAAACGGCTGTTTTTCGCCAGCCGTCCGAAGTTTTTCCCGGCCTCCATTCTCCCCGTACTTGCCGGCTCCGCGTGGGGATTCACGGCAAGCGGCAGCTTTGACGGCATGGTTTTCGCGATGGCGCTCGCGGCAACCGTCTGCGTTCACGCCGGCGCCAACGTGCTGAACGACGTCGGTGACGACAGCGGCGGCACCGATCGCATCAACACTGAGCGCATCTATCCCTACACGGGCGGATCGCGATTCATTCAGAGCGGTATTCTGTCGGCACGCGACATGCTGCGGCTCGGCGCCGGCCTGCTGGCCGCTGCCGCTGTGCTTGGTATTGGTCTGCTCGCGCTGAAAGGCGCGACGGTGCTGTGGTTCGGGCTCGCCGGCATGCTTCTGGCTGTGCTGTACTCGCTGGGCCCCGTGCGGCTAAACGCGACGGGGTTCGGAGAGGCCGTCGTGGCGCTCGCATTTGGCGTCATTCCCGTAACCGGCGCCGCGTGGCTGCAAAGCGGCGTCGTCGATCTCCCGGTGCTGCTGTTTTCCCTCCCGGTTGCACTTTGGGTCGGCGCCATTCTGCTCATCAACGAAGTGCCTGACCGGCGCGCCGACGGCCTGAGCGGGAAACGTACGCTGCCGGTGCGCATGGGGCTTAAGGGAACGGCTATTCTCTACGGCGCGCTGCAGGTGGCGGCAGCAGTCCCGGTGCTTTGGCTGGCTTTCGCCGGCGTGCTGCCGCCGCTTGCGCCCGCGGCGCCGCTGCTGCTGCTGATACCGGCTCTTCGATCCGCGGCAAGCGTTTTCGCTGACGCCGGCGATCGCCGGCGCATGACCCGCGCGATCGAAACTACCCTTACGGTGCACGCCGTCGGCACACTGTGGCTCGGCGCGTGCGTACTCTACCTTGGCGTCACGTCCTAGAGTCTTGTAAACAGGGCCTGCTAATCCGCGAGCACAATGCCCCCGGTGACGTTTAGCACGGTCCCCGTCATGTAGGCCGATTCCGGCCCGCACAGGAAGCTGATCGGCCCGGCCACGTCTTCCGAAGTACCGAGCCGCCGGAGCGGGATGTTCTCGAGTTCGGGCTTGTCGAAGTCGCGGGTCATGTCCGTCTCGATTACGCCGGGCGCCACGGCGTTGACAACGATGCCGTGAGGTCCGCCGTTGCGCGCGAGATGCCGGGTCATGCCTATCAGCGCGGCCTTGGACGCCGAATACTCGGTGCCGACAATAACGCCGCCCTGATAGAAGGCCATCGAGCTGATAATCACGATCCGGCCCCTGCCCTGCCCGCGCATGCCGTCCCAGACGGCTGCCACGGTGTTCTGGGTGCCGTTGACGTTGATGTCGATGACGCGCTGCCACTGCTCGAGGTCCGTCGCATCCTCCCAGACGGGCTTGCCGGGCGGACAGACCCCTGCGTTACAGACGAGAATGCCCACGGGTTCGCCGCCGGCGGCAATCTCGCGGGCGAGTTCCGCGCACGCGTCGCGGTCGCGAACGTCCAGATGATGGCCGGCGGCGATTCCGCCCGCCTTCGAGATCTCATCGCAGGCGTCGCCGCAGTCGAGAAGATCGGCGAGATGTACCCGCGCACCGCGCGCGGCGAGCAACACGCCTGCCGCTCGCCCAATACCTCGCGCACCGCCCGTAATCAGTGCCACCTGTCCCTCGAGATCGGGGTTCGCCATTGGTTCCGCCTTGTCCAGTTCGAGCGCGCTAGCGTATAACAATGTTCCTGCAATCAGAACGGCCATTTGGAGAAGTCACCCGCATGCCCTCCGATCTCGCCCAATACCTGCTGGATATCCGCGAGAAGCGCGGTTACCTGCTGCCGCATCACGGCCTGATGGCCGTCTCGATGCCGAAACTGCTCGACGCCTATGACACGCTGTATACCGAACTGACGCTCGTCGACCGGGTGCTGAGCAAGCACGAACACGAATACGTCTGGATGGCTATTCTGATCGCCTCGAAAGAGGCGATCGGCACGCATCATATTCCGCGTTATACGGGCGCCGGCGGTAACGACCGCGAATTCGCGAGCATACTCGCGCTGACCTCGCTGGCGATGGGCAGCTCGTCATACCGCTTTATCGGCGAGCACTGGCAGGAGCACCTGCCCGGCGTGGATCCGTTCACAGCCTATGTCGAGGCGTTCCGGTCCGCGGCGAAAGGCTCGGAGATCGGCGTTGCCCATATGGCCGCCGCGGCCGTGTACACGACGCTTGGCGACTGGGACGGGCTGGAGTGGCAGCTGGTCGCGGCATACCAGGACAAAGTGAGCGAGACCGGCATGGCCGAAGCCCTGTCGCTGACGATGTTCCCGGGCGGCGTGCCGAATTTTGTCGAAGCCGCGGACGTATGGCGGAAGGTGGTGCTGTCCGGCAAGGTCGAGGCCTCAGCGGAGTTCGCAACCTGGGCCAAGCTGTCCGGCCAGGGCGGTTTCAACGAAGCGTCCGGCATAGGTCCCGAACACGAATGAGCGAATTCGCGAGCCTTAGGAACCGCCGCATTCTCGTCAGCGGCGCCGACTCGGGAATAGGCCTCGCTTTTGCGAGGGACGCCGCCAACGCCGGCGCGGTGCTAGCGGCATTACTCTACGAAGACTCGGACATACTGGACGACGTCGTCGATCCGTCGCGCCGCTACACGGCGGACCTTGGGATAGCGGCGGAAACGGACCGCGCCGTTGCCGGCGCAATCGGCGCGCTCGAAGGAAAGCTGGATGCGGTGGTCGTTTCAGCCGGCATGTTTCTGCACAAAGCCGCACTCGAAACCGGCAACGACGACTGGGACCGTGTGCTCGCCGTCAACCTGCGCGGGGCATTTCAAATCGCGCGGCGGTGCGGCGAGATCATGCGCGACGCCGGCGGCGGCTCGATAGTCCTGGTGTCCAGCCAGATCGGCGCAGTGGGGCACCCCCGCGCCGCCGCGTATGCAGCGTCCAAAGCCGGGCTCAACGGGCTCGTCAAAGCCATGGCACTGGAGCTCGCTCCCGCGGGCGTACGCGTCAACGCCGTCGCGCCGGGGCCGGTTGCAACGCCCATGACGGCGGCAGCCCTGGCGGACCCGGCACGGGCCGCGGCGCTCACGGCGCAGATACCGCTGGGCCGACTGGGAGAACCGCGGGAAATCGCCAGCGCCGCGCGCTTCCTCGTATCGGACGAGGCCGGGTTCATTACCGGCCACATCCTGACGGCAGACGGCGGTGTCACAGCCGCCTGATCCCGGCCCGATCGTTGCCGGCAGCCGGGATGTCCGCTATCACTACATGGACAACCTCCGGGCGCTGGCTATGCTTGCGGGCGTCTTCTTTCATGCGGCGCTGGCGTACAGCCCGTTTCTGCACGAAGTCTGGCTTGGCTCCAGTCCGCAGAAGTCCGTTGCGATGGATGCGCTTGCCTGGTTCTCGCACCTGTTCCGGATGCCGCTGTTCTTTCTCATTGCAGGTTTCTTTGCCGCCTATCTCGTCGGCAAACGCGGCGTCGCGGGCTTCTTGCGCAACCGGGCGGTGCGCATACTGACTCCGCTTGTCGTGTTCCTGCCCCTCCTCTGGGCAGCCACTGTCTGGCTGGTAGGCTGGGCGCTGACGGCCGTCGAGAATCCGTCGCCGCTGCTCGCAAGCATTGCCGCGAACCTGCGCAATCCGGACATGCCGCAGCAGCCCCTGACCACGATGCACCTGTGGTTCCTGTACCTGCTTGTGCAGCTGTGCCTGTTGTTCGGTCTGCTTGCCCGCTACGAACTGCACGAACATCGCGCACTCGCGAAGCTGTGTTCGGCCCGCTTCCTGGTGTTCGGCCTGCCGCTGCTCATTGCACCGGCGCTGGCTACTCAGCTGGTCCCGCATCCGGCCCCCGAACAACTGCAGCCGCGACTGTGGGCCATCGTGTTTTACGGGCTCTTCTTCATGACAGGGCTCGTGCTTTACCGCCGGCAGCAGCTCATCGACGAACTCAGAGTTTATCTCCCGTGGCTGATCGTGAGCAGCGTCGTGCTATACGTTTTCATCTACGCCGAGGTCCCGCGCACGCTAAGCCTCGAGGCGGCCTTCGCGCTGCAGCAAGGCACGCCCGTCTCTGCGCGGAGCCTCTTTGTCGGCCTGCTCGAAGCATGCGTTGCCGTACATATGACGCTCGTCTGCCTGGTCGTCGGCAAGGCTCTTCTCGACACACCCAACCGCGCCAGCCGTTACATCGCGGACTCTTCTTACTGGATCTACCTGGTGCACCTGCCGTTGTTGTTCTGGCTGCAGTTCCTGCTGCTCGACGTAGAGTGGGGACTCTGGACCGAGTATGCGGTTGCGTCGCTGGGAACGCTGGCAATAGGTTTCGCGAGTTACGCGGTGCTGGTGCGCCCAACCCCGATTGGCTGGCTGCTGAACGGACGCAAGCCTCGCGTCACAAGCCGCTGAGCGTATGCCCGCCGTCCACCGTCAGCGTTTCGCCCGTAATGAAGGAGCCCGAATCCGATGCGAGCAGTAAGAAAGGCGCGCTGAGTTCGTCGAAACGGCCCGCACGTTGCGCCGGCGTTTGCGACAAATACTGCTGGCCGGCTTCGCTATCGAGGAACTCCCGGTTGATGTCCGTTACGAAAAACCCGGGACACAGCGCGTTGACCCGTATGCCTTTCCGCGCCCACTCGAGAGCGAGGCAGCGGGTGAGGTGTATTAGTCCCGCTTTCGACGTCGCATAAACCGATTGCCCGATCGCGGGCCTCAAGCCCAGAATCGAGGCGGTGTTCACGATGCTGCCGCTCAAGTCCGCCGCGAGCAAGCGGCGGCCCGCTTCGCGCGCCACGAACCATGCTCCCTTGAGATTCGTGTTCATTGCGTAATCCCAGTCGGTCTCTTCTACCTTCGCCGCAAGTCTGGACTCCACGACCCCGGCATTGTTCGAGACCACGCTGACGGGGCCGAATTCCGCCTCCGCCGCGTCGAAAGCGGCCCGAACGTCGTCCTGCTGCGTCACGTCCATGGCCACCGCCATCGCCGCACCGCCGTCCGACGACAATTCGCTCACCAGGGTTTCCAGTCGGTCGATACGGCGTGCCGCAACAACGACTTTTGCACCTTCTGCCATGAGCAGTTTCGCAAAGTGCCGACCGAAGCCGCTGCTCGCGCCCGTAACCAATGCGACCTTACCGTCAAGGCCAGTACCTTTGGTATCCATCGTTGCTCCAATGATCCTGCGGAAATACTGGCGAGTATCGGCGCGGCCCGCAACAGATTCATACGGCACTCATCGCCAGACCGCGCTCCAGAAACAGGCGCAGCTCGGTGCAATCCCGGCGGAACATCGAACGCTGCCGGCTAAGCAGCACGAGACGCCGCCCCGTGGGTTCGTGGCTCGGAAACAGCGGCAGAAGCTGACCGCTGTCGAGACTGGCCCTGCACATGAAACGCGGTATCCGGCACACGCCAAGGCCCGCAATGGCCGCCTCGCGCGCCTCCAGCGGACCCGAACTCATGTGGCCGTTTGCGATTTTGACGCGCACCAGTTCGCCGTCGTTGAGAAAATTCCAGACTTTGGGTTTGGCGGACGAGCCGTCCAGCACACAGCGCACCTCGGCGAGCTGCTGCACGCTGTCCAGTCGGCCAGCCGACTGCAGAAAACCCGGACTCGCGCATACGACCTCGGTCACGTCGGAGAGCGTTTTTGTCTCTACGCCGTCGAGCTTCTGAGGGGCCAGAGCAAGGCCAATGTCCACCCGCGCCAGGAGATCGCGGCTCCAGGCACCGACCGGCACCATCTCGAGCCGCACGTTTGCCGCCGTCGCGACGAAACGCTCGAGGTGGTGCTTGAGAAAGGTCTCGAACGCGGCGGCGGGAGCGCCGATCACGATCGGCTCGGAAGGGGCGTTGGGGATGCCCTCCGTCGCCGCCTCTTTTGCCCGCTCCACGGTGTCGAGCAGCACGGCGCACTGTTCGAAACAGCGGCGCCCCGCATCCGTAACCGTCACGTTTTTTGTCGAGCGCTTGAGCAGCGGCGTCCCTATGGACAGCTCGAGCCGGCGTATCCGCCGGCTTACCGTACCGCGTTCGTAGCCGAGCTGCCGCGCGCAGCTCGATATGCCCCCGGTTTCGACGACGTTGACAAAGAGTACGAGATCTCCGATCTCCTGAATCTTCCCGATTACCATTCGGCCGGCCTCCATGTGTAGCGGATGTGTCGTTGCGCTGTCATGACGGGGCATCGCCCCTGGAGCTTAGGTTTTAGACAGACGACAACGCCGCTGCTTCACCGTTGGCAAAGCCGCTCGACGGCTGACCGGTAATCTCGACCGATAGCCTGCCGGACCGTGGCGCGGCTACGACGCGGAGGAAAACGCAGCGGCGTTTTCGAACGCCGCTGCGAAGAATGGCAGCGAGACGGTAACGTGTGCGCCGCCGTCCGCTGCGTTTTCGCAGCGAAGCTCTGCCGACTCCGGGAACAGGAGCTGCAGCCGGCGCCGCACGTTCGCCAGTCCGACGCCCGGCTCGGCCGTCCCGCCGCCGGGAAACCCGGGCCCGTTGTCCAGAATCGACAGCACCAGGGTATCGCCGCTGCGCTGCACAGACACCTCGACCAGGACGGGCTCTGGGCTGCGGGAGACCGCGTGCTTGACCGCATTCTCGACGAGAGGCTGCAGCAGCAGAGCCGGCACCTCGGCGACGAGGCATTCGGGCGCGATGTCTTCGGACAGCTCGAGCCGCTCGCCGAAACGGAGTCGCTCGACGGCAATGTAGCGTCGCACGAACGCGAGCTCGTCTTCGACACTGACCAGCCGGTCGGAGGCATGGGTAATCGCCGTGCGCAACAAGTCGCCGAGCAGGCCCAGCGCCTCATAAGCATCGTCGTTGCGCCGCGCTTCTATGAGTGCCGCTATCGAGTTGAACGCGTTAAACAGGAAGTGCGGATTGATCTGCATCTTCAGAGCGTCGATGCGCGCCAGGTTGAGCTGATTTTCCAGAGATACCGCCTGCAGCTCGGCAGCCACAGCCTGGCCGCGCAGCGTTTCGGCCGCGCGGTAACGCAGCAGCAGATGCGCGCCGATCAGGCAATAGACATAGATGATGACCGAGAGCGAGTGAAACCCGGGGGCGAGCTGGCCGTACAGCATGTTGCTCCAGTTGTTCGGGCTAACCACAAACGGCATCGTTACTGTAAAGGTGAGCAGCAGCAGCAGGTGAATGCCGTAACCCAGCATGAGCTTCCGCGGCGAACCGCTGCAGCGGCGCGCCACCTGATAGATAAGCAGTGAGCAAACGAACCACACGCCGTAGTAGCGCGCCATGGGCTGCATGACGACCGACAGGTCGGCAAAACCCTGACCGCCGCGCGCGAGGAACGCCGTCATCGCCGCGATCAGCGATATTGCGGCCCACAGGAAAAAGACCGCGGCGAAAGCGGATCCCAATGGCAACCGCGACAGCCGCGCGGCCAGGCTTGCGGGCTGACTTAGCGGCGCGGCGCGCGCAGTATCAAGCATTGCCGTCCGCCGAGATGCGCAGCAGTGCCGGCAGCAGCGAAGCCCTGGACCGCGCCAGCGTCAGCTCGGTGCCGTCTTTGAGTTTGAGCGCGTGGGTGCCGTTGGCGTTGCGGCTGACCCGGGCCACACAGGCCGCGTTGACCAGCGCCGAGCGATGCACGCGCAGAAAGCGGGGATCAGCTATGCGCGATGCGAACTGTCCCAGCGATTCGCTCATTAGGTAACAGCCGTCCGTCGTGTGAATACTGACGTATTGATTGGCGGCCTCGGCCCACTGGATATTCGATAGCGGAACGCTGCGCAAGACGTCGTTCTTGCTCAGCACGAGATGCTGCTCCTCCGGTCTGTCTTCCGCCGCACCCTCTACGTTCCTGACCACCTCGATCAGTCGCGACGCCAGCTCCACTATGCTGTCCTTGCGAAGCACCTCGCGCACCCTTGCCATTGCGTTACGACAACGCTCCTTGGAAACCGGCTTGATCAGATAGTCGATGGCGTTTAGTTCGAAGGCTTCGATGGCAAAGCGGTTGTAAGCCGTCACAAACACAATGTGCGGCGGATTCGGCAGCGCCGACAGCCGCTCGGCGAGCGCCAGTCCATCTTCGCCCGGCATTTCGATGTCGAGAAACACGAGATCCGGGGACAGCGCCTGAACCGTCTCGGCGGCCTGCTCGCCGTTACTGCACGATGCCAGCAGACGAACGTCGGCTTCCTTTTCTATCAGCCGCTTGAGAAGGTCGCGAGCCAGCGGTTCGTCGTCTACGATGATCGACCGAATGGTCGTGGCCGGACCGAACGCAGAGCTCACGGACAGTTTCTCTGGATACATTGTTCAGATACTAGCAATTCCACCCCGATGCTTAAGCGGACCATGGTAAACGGTGCTGGTTCCCGGTTACCGGAGTGCGTGCCCGGCGACGTGCCGTGTAAAGACAGGGCCGGCGCTGCGGCCGGCCCTGTTAGCACCTCGATGTATTGGCGACAAATCGGGGCCGTCAGTCGAACGTGTATCCAAGATTGAAATACCAGGTCCGGCCCACGGGATCGTAAGCTTCGGCCGCGGTGTTGGTGCCGGTATTGCCGTACTGACTGAACTGGGTCAGCAGCGGCGGATCCTTGTCGAGCGCGTTGTTGATGCCCGCCGTAACCCGCCAGTTGTCGTTGACGTACGCCAGCGAAACGTCATGGTAGGTGTAGGCCGATATCTCGTTCTTTTCCGGTCCCACCGGAACTCCGCCCAGGCTGAAATTCTCGTTGGTCAGCTCCGGCGTGTTCGAATCCTTGACGCTGTCCCAGAAGCGCACGCGGTAGTTTGCCGCCCAGTTGCCCCAGTCGTAGCGCAGATTGCCGGTCAGGCGATTCTCGGGAAACAGGACTTCGCCCGCATCCTCGTCGAGGTCGCCGTCGACGATTCCGATCGTGTCGAACTTGAGCAGGTGGTTGTAGAACATCGTCCAGCTGATGTCACCCGCGCCGAGCGGCCTGGAGTAGGCGAGCTCGATATCGATACCCTGGGTTTCGAAGCGGTTTTCGTTGGAACTGTTCGAGTCGACGCCAACCAGACCGCCCGCGCCGGCATTGCCGTCGCGCCGCGCCTGCCCGCCGCAGGTGGGATCGAACTCGCCGGGTGCCACGTCGAAGCAGCGCTGCAGCACGACCGTACGAGAGGTGATGGCAATACCGTCGTCGATCTCTATGTTGTACCAGTCCGCCGAGACCGAGAAATTGCCGAGAAAACCCGGCTGCCAGACCAGGCCCGCCGTGATCGAATCCGCGGTTTCCTCCGCAACCTCGGGATTGCCGCTGATGAAGCCGCCGGTTTGCTGTATCTCGACCTGCGAGAGCGTAAACGATCCGGTGTCTGCAATCCGGTCGGCAATGACCGGTATCGAACGGCAGTTTTCGGCAACGTTGCCGGCAGTCGTCGCATCGATACCGTTGCAGGGATCGGTTAACGGCTGAAACGTCTCCCCGTCGCCGCTGAAAAGATCCGCGATGTTGGGCGCGCGCACGGCCGTGGCGACCGTGCCGCGGAACCGCAGCGACTCGACAATAGTTGCATCGATACCGGCTTTCCAGGTCGTCTGACTGCCCACCGTCGAATAGTCGCCGGCACGCACAGCAAGGTCCATGCCGAAGCGCTCGTGCAGCGGCAAATAGACTTCCGCGTACGCATCGAACACGTCGAACTTGCCGTCGGTCGGCCGCGACACGTTGCCGCCGGACACGCCTGCCTGCAAGAAACCGCCCGGGATTTCGGCGCCGCGCTCCTCCCGGTATTCGAGTCCGCCCGCAACGGCGACAGCGCCGCCGGGCAGTTCCAGCGGCAGACTGCCGTTGAGTCCTAAATTAAACACCTCCTGCTCGACGATCGCCTGGAAGTTGCTTGGGGCTGCCAGGTATTGCACCTGCTCGGAGGTGATCGTACCGGCGCCAAACGGATTGAACGGCACACACCCTTGCAGCCGGGCTATTTCGTCGCGGCAGCGAAGCTGGCCGTCGGGTCCCGTTTCGATATCGAGCGCAAGCGCAGCCCGCTCCGTGTTGATTTGCCCGGACCCCTGCTGATCCTGGTCGGTGCGGCCATAGGTATAGTAGCCGCTCAACACCCAGTCGGAAGGCAGTTCGTAGTCGAAAGCCACGACGCCCCGCAGGGTCGTGCGGCTGATCTCCGTGCGCCGGGGGCCGAACTCGACCAGCCGTCGCACGGCCGAAGCAATACCGAGCTGATTGATATCCGTTATGCCGTCATTGAGCAGGTTCGTCCGCAACAAGTCCGGAATCAGCGGATGGGTGGCGACGTCGATGCCGCCGGTACCGCCGCGCGACTGGATAAAGATATTGTCGTTGATGTCGAGTGCAAACGGCTCGGTCTGCGTCAGCGCTTCGACCAGAGAGTAGTTGAGTTCGGCACTCACCGTCAGGCGATCGCTCGCCTGAAAGGTCGCCGCACCGTTGGCGAAGCGCCGCTCGACGGGCGTGAATATCGTCCGAAAATCGGCGCGGTTGAAGAGATCGCTGTTTTCGCGGTCGGCCAGTCCGTTGCGGAACGGCTCGCCCGTGCCGAGATAGGTTCCGAAGCGGCCCTGAGGCACAAAACTGGAGCCCAGCCATTCGTCGGTTTCTCCAAGGCCATCGCCGTCGAGATCGTAGACGACGATATCGGTTGCCGACCACGGACGATCGCGGGTGAAGAGTTCCGAATCGTCCGACCAGCCAAGCGACAGCCAGGCATTGCCGCTGTCGCCGAGTTTGCCGCCCAGCGTCAGGTAAACGTCATCCTTTCGCTTGTCACCCTGAGTGGACGCGCCGGTCTGCACCTCCAGATCGACGCCTTCGAAGTCGGTGCGCGTGACGACGTTGACGACGCCGGCGACGGCGTCCGAACCGTAGACCGCGGATGCACCGCCGGTCAGCACCTCGATGCGCTCGATCATGGACACGGGCAGCGCGTTCAGATCGACCCCGTAGCCCACGCCTGGGTTGACGCCCGATACGAAGCGCCGGCCGTTGATGAGCACCAGCGTGCGTGAAGATCCGAGGTTCCGCAGATCGGTGAGATTAAGCCCCGCTGACGAGAGCGTAAAGCCGCTCGTTGCGTTGTTGTTCGAGCTGACGTTCTGCGGCAGCGTTTGTAATAGATCGCCAAGGTTGGTGGTGCCGGTCGCCTCTAGCGTATCGTTGTTGATGATCGCAACGGGCGCCGAGTAGGCGAAGCCGTCTCGCTGGATATGCGAGCCGACCACGGTGATTTCCTCGAGCTCTTCGCGCTCCGGCTCCTGCGCCGTTGCGGTCGACAGTGCGCTGCAGGCGAAGGCCAGCACAGAAACAAGCCCTAGCGTGCCGCGCAAAGCGCGCGTTCGAGGAAAATACTCTGTATCTGCAGTCATTGATGCTCCCCTAATTGAATGATTTGCGTCGCTCGTAATGAGCGGTGGAGAGAGTGAATAGCGTCAGAGCAGCCGTTGCGTAAAACATCCGGCATGAGAGAAACGTGGGGCTTGTGCCGCAAGTAAAAAGACACGCGGGCGTCGTCGCGCGAGACGGACGGCATCGAGGACGGGCGACGGCGTGACCGGTTACCGGAGCGTTGCGCGAACCAACGGAACCGTAAGCGCGATACGTTGCGATTACGCCGCGTGCAATAACGCTTGCGGCGTTTTCGCTGGCACCGATTCGCTACGCCGGTCGCGGAAAGCCAACAGGGCGATGCGCGGGTGCCGCTATACGAGGGTGGCGAGGGCGGGCCGGTCACCGGAAAAAGCGGCTCCTTTTTTGCGCTCCGTAGCCAGTCGCAAAAACGCCCGAACCTCCGTCCTACGGTCTGCTAAAGATTCACGGTCAAACACGATTTGGGGAAAGGCCATGAAACTCTTAAGCACAGCAATACAGCGGCTGGCTCTCGGCATTAGCTTTGCCGCACTCTCCTGCGTCGCCACGGTGGCGGCCGCCGATCCGGTCGTCGCGGCCGTGGAGGATACGTCCAGACTCGAAGAGCATCGGATACGGGACGCCGGACGCAAGCCGGCTCAGGTACTCGGACTCATCGAACTGCAGCCGGGCGATGCGGTCGCCGAACTCGCAGTCGGTGGCGGTTATTACGCAGCCCTGCTGTCGCGAGCGGTTGGCGACGAAGGCACCGTCTACGCGGTCGATCCCAAACCGATCTTCGCGGAATTTCCCGAAGCCAGAAAGACGTATGCCCGGTTTGCACAACTGGATCCGCGGGACAACATCGTCTACTCGATACAGGACATGGATACGCTGCGCGTTGCGGAGCCGCTCGACAGCGCAATGATGATTCTGTACTACCACGACACGATCTGGACCGGCGAAGACCGCGCGGCCATGAACCGCGCAATCTTCGCTGCCCTGCGGCCCGGCGGGCAGTTTCTGCTGGTGGACCACCACGCGCAGCCCGGAGCGCCGGACAGCGTAACCCGGGAGCTGCATCGCATGGACGCCGCGCAGGTCGTACCCGAGGTCACGGCTGCGGGATTCGTGCTGGAGAGGGAGTCCGACATTCTTGCCAATCCCGACGATCCGCGCACAGCGTCGGTATTCGAGGAAGACTGGCGGGGAAAGACAGATCGTTTTGTCTATGTGTTTCGCAAGCCTCGAGAATAGAGCGCACGCTCAACGGCGAACGTAAGCTAGCGCGGGGCGAAGGTCGCGGGTCGTGCCGGAGCGGCAGGGTGTTGCTCTGCGCGGAGTTCGCGGCACGCTCGAGCCGCGTACCAGGGCGGCAATATCGACATTCGGGAGACCGGCCGCGCGTGCGCGCGCAGTCGGCTTTTTTGCCGTTTAATCCAAATCGGCAACGGTTTGTCGCCGTCTCGACTGACGACACGCACTGCTAGCACCACAGTTTAGCCTGCAGCAACAAATTTGTATCAATCGTCGCGAGCGCGCTAAAGCTGTGCTCCTAAGAGTTATACTCAGTTGCAGTCGTCGTAAAAAAAGTATCTAAAAAAGCTGACGCAAGATCAGTCGCGGCGACAACTCAATAAAACATGAGCTGCGATTAGCAGTTTCTAATCCCGCGACAGCGGGGGGAGCGAATAAGCAATGAGAACAGCAAAGGGTAAGGGGCTATTCAGCCTGTTGTTGTGTCTGATGGCCGCACCTGCACTTGTGCAGGCATCGGCGGTCCGACACATGAATCTGGATGCGCTAGTGGAAAACTCCGGCGCAATTTTTCGCGGCACGGTAACCGGGATCGAATCCGGCTCGGTAACTGTGGGCGGCAAAGAAATGCCGACCACGACCTATCTCTTTAAGGTTGGAGAAATGTTCAAGGGCGAACCGACCGCCGTACGTAATGGCGAACAGTTTCTGGCCATCACGATGATCGGCAGCGGAAAGCACAAGGCGGCTAGCGGACCGATCGTAAGGTTCGACATGCTGCGGGATATCCCGCGTCTCGAAACGGGCTCCGAGTACCTGTTGTTTACGACGGTCGAGAGCAGCGCGGGACTTAGCGTTACGGTAGGTCTGGCGCAGGGCTGCTTCGATATCCTGGGCGGTATGGCGCTGAATCGCGCCGGCAATGCCGGTTTGTTCCAGGGTATGCAGAGCGCGGCTCCGAGCGAGGGACCTATTGCCTACCGGGATCTGGCAGCGCGTATCAGAACGTCGCTGACCTCACAGTAGAAGGAGAATGAGAACAATGAAAAGTAAAACTCTTATTCCCGGTCTGCTGCTGACCGGTGCATTACTCGCAGCCGGCACCGCCCAGGCTGGCGGTGTACTCGCCACCTGTTCCGACGGCGTTCCTTTCCGCTGGGGCGCGGCCGGCGACGGCGTCGGTATCACCTTTAATCCGGACCAGGGCGATCTCGGTAATCTCACCAATGCGGAAGCTACGGCTCTGGTAGCCGAGTCTTTCCAGGCCTGGGAGGACATTGCGACTTCGACGGCCACTTATATGGAGGGTGCAGCACTACCGGTCGACGTGGATATTACGAACTTCGGCGAATTCGCAGACCCCACCGGTCCCGACGGACTCTCCGCTATTGTCTACGACGATACCGGGGAGATTTTCGAAGTATTGTTCGGCCCCGATTCAGGGATCCTCGGTTTTGCCGGTCCCGAGTTCGGCGACACGACGACCTGCCAGATCACCGAAGGCGTCGCGTTCCTGAACGGTCCTGCCTTCGAGGACCTCGTCGAAGCCAAGGACATAATGGTTCACGAGTTCGGACACTTCAGCAATCTTGCTCACGTCCAGGTCAATGGTGCGATTGTGATCGGCGATGACAACGGCCCGGGCTTCGACGCATTCCCGGCGCCGGATTTTCTCTCCGACATCATCGTCACGATGTATCCGTTCTACTTCGGTCCGCTCGCGGGCACGCAGACGATTGAACTGGACGATCGCAGTTCGCTGTCGACGCTGTACCCCACGCCGGAATTCACCAGCGACTTCGCGACGATCTCGGGCAGCGTCCGCATCCCCGACGGCGTAACGCGGATTTCCGGTGTCAATGTCATAGCACGTAACGTTGCGGATCCCTACGACGACGCCAGCGGCATTCTTTCGGGTGCCGACACGGACGAAACGAATCCGGCCGTAAGCGACTTCGTCGGTACGTTCCAGTTCACGGGTCTTACGCCCGGCGCCGAATACGCCGTTTATGTGGACGAAATCGTCGACGGCGGTTTCTCGACGGACCCGATTGCCCTTGCGCCCTCGCCGGAAGAGTTCTTCAGCGGTGCAGCCGAGAGCAACAGCGACGACCCGGCGCTGCTGGCCACGGTGTCCGCGGCCGCGGGCAGCGTAACCGATGGCGTCGACATTATCCTCAACCTGCCGCAGCCCGGTGCGCCTCTGCCCGTCGGCGAGTTCGGCGACGGCTCCACGGAGCTGTTCACGCCCTTCCCGATCGACTTCTGCGGCGAACGCTACAACTCGTTGTTCGTCAACGGTAACGGCAACGTTACGTTTGGCGCACCGAGCGGGCAGTTCACCGAATCGGCGGGTGCGCTACTCGCCGGCCCACCGCGTATTGCCGGACTCTGGCGCGACCTAAACGCCAGCCAGGGCGGTGTAGTGACCTTCGATACGGACGGCTCCTCGTTCTTCGAAGTCATCTGGGACGGTGTGCCGGAGTTCGATGCCGGCAACAGCAACACCTTCTCGATCAAGCTGCGGGCAAAAAATTCCGGCACCGAATCCGCGGAAACCGGCAATCGCTTCGTCGTCGAGTACGGCGACATCGACGCGTCACTCGGTCTCGCGGGATGGAGCTGCGGCGCAGCCGTCACCAACGATCTCGAAGAAGAAGTAGATCTCGGCAAACGCAAGGGTGCCATTCGCGGAATGTCGGCGGCCTATGAGCAGTTCACCGGCATCAACGCGGAAACGGAAACGGTCGACCTCGCCAACAGCCGGCTGCGCTATGCCGGCGTGCGCGCGCCGGAAGACCGCTTCGAGTACAGCGTCGTGCGCGTCTTCGACGACACGACGGACTTCATTGTCAATACCGACAACGACAGCGTCGAAACCGCCCGCCGGATCCGTGCACCGTTCGCGAACGGCAACAAGTTTGCCGAGATCGATAACGAAAACGGCGACGTGGATTTCTTCCGCTTCCGGGCAAGAGCCAACGAGAACATCGCCGTCGAAGTGGTTCGCGGAGAACTCGACACGGTGATCGGCCTGTTCGACGCCGATACGGGTGAACTGCTGGCCTTCGACGACGACGGCGGCAGCGGCTTGTTGTCGCGCATAGTCCTGAACGTTCCGGAGACGACCAACGTTGCGGTCGGTGTATCCACCTTCCCTGACGTTGATTTCGTGGGTGGCGGTCTCACCGGCGGCGGCTACGTGCTGTCGGTACGCAAGTTCGGCGGCGAGCCGGTATTCCTCGGCGACGAAGACAACGTCGAAATCCCGTTGCCGCGGCCCTTCGAGTTCCTGGGCGTCGAGTATTCGACGGTGTTCCTGAACTCCAACGGGACTCTTACCTTCGAAGAGCCCACCGCCACGGAGGACGGTACCGACTTCCTGGTGAGCGTACCCGCGTTCCTGGACGGTCCGCCGCGCATAGCGCCGTACTGGGCGGATCTCGATCCGACCGGCACCTTCGGCTTCGGCACGCCGGGTTTTTACTTCGTCGAACTGACGGATAAAACGCTGTTCGTACACGGCGTCAGCCTGAGTGAGTTCTTCACCTCGAATCCGAACTACTTCTCGGTCGAGTTCTGCAAGGACGGCACGCTCGACTATCGCTACGGGATTACCTCCCGCGACGATGCGCTGGTGGGTGTGACGGAAGGCCGCGGGGTCGAAGATCCGGGCCCAATGGATCTCTGGTCGGGCTACGACATCAAGACCGACACCACGGTGTACGAGAACTTCCCGAACGGTTTTGGTGCCGCCACCAAGACGACGCCGTTTAGCGACTTCGATCTGCTGTTCAAACACCTGCGGTTCGAACTCTACGTGTACTAGCTTCGCGGTACACGGCGGTAAACAGGGCTGGCCTCATTCGAGGTCAGCCTTTTTTGCGCCCCAGGGCAAGTTGACAAGCTTATTGTCGTTCCGGCAGCGGGAAACGCGGCTGCTGAAAACCGTGTTCGCCGGGATAAGCGAAAAACAGCAAACCGTCACGGCCAATACGCTCAGCACGCTGCTCGATCGCTTCGCCGAGATAAGCGCGCCGGATGCCGACCGGAAATGAGCCGGCCGGCATTCAGGCCGGGCGCAATCGATCAGAAGCGAACGGTGAAACCCAGCGAGATCACGTCGCTTTCGGTTTCATCCAGCTCGTAACGGGTCCAGTCGCCAATGAGATCGATGCGGTTCGTCAGGGAAACCTTGGCGCCGCCGCCGAAGTACGGATTGGTATCTTCCGGGCGCGCGTCCGTAATGCTGTTCACCTCGGCATCGCCGTCCCAGAAAAAAGCGCCCGCGCGACCGTACAGCGACATGGAATAACTCAGCGGAATGCTGGCAGTACCGCCCAGCGTGAAGCCGTCCGCTTTGAGGCGTAAGTTGACGGGCTGACCGCCCACCGTAAAGGCATCCTCGAAGCGGCCAAAATCCTGATAGCCACCTTCGAGGCTCAGGAAGTCGCTGAGCTGCCAGCCAACGACCAGACGGTAGGCCGTGCTGTCGGCGTCGATACCGATTCCGCCGAAGTCTTCGCTGAGCTCGGCTGTGCCGACGCTGCCGCCGAAATACAAACCACGGTCAGCCATTGCACTGAGCGGCAGCAGGGCTGCTCCGACCGCAATTGCCAGCAGTGTCTTTTGTCCATGCTTCATTACTATGTCCTCGTCCATGCTTGAAAGCGCTAGCGGCAGCCTGACTGACCGTCCGCACCTGAAATGATGACCGCTATTCTGCGCGGAACACGCTGAACGAGAGCTGACTGACTGTACCGGCCGACACAGACGGAGCACGCAATTTGACGTTGTTGAGAAAGGCTCTAGTGTCACGTCCACATTATTGAGACCGTTGAATTGGTTCTCGAAGAAACGGAGCGATCTTGTCCATCTCCTCTCGCAACAGTTCCTTACACGCCTTCCTGCCGTACTTCCCAAATCCGCCGCCCGACAGCGTTTGTTGCGGCATCCCTGAAATATCCTTTCGCAGAAACTGTATTATCCTTGAGCAGACTGAATTAGTCAGAGCTTCCCAGGCCAAACCAGGCTCGGGAAATCATGGTGACCTGGGATCAGCAACGTTAGCCCTTACGACATCTTCATAAGCTACTCGAGGCAGGATAAGCGTTGGGTTAGACGGTTTGTCGATAAGCTCGTAGTTACGCGCGGCTGGTCAGTCTGGTGGGATCACAGCATGCGAACTGGCGAGGACTTCGATCGGCAGATCGAAAAACACGTAACGTCAGCAAGGTGCGTCGTCGTAATTTGGTCGAGCGAATCCGTTGAATCCGAATGGGTGCGTGCCGAGGCGGCCGAGGGGTGGAAGCGAGGCGCGCTGCTGCCGATACTAATTGACGACTGCGAACCACCGATGCCGTTCAGGCAAACGCAGGCAGCTGATTTCACTCTATGGTCCGGTGGAGCTGAAAATGCAACATTCAGATTGGCGATGGATGACATTGCCAGGATTGTCGACGCAGGTGGCGACGCACTCCCCGCAATTCGCGCTGAGCGTCTCGCGCGCCGTAAGCGTATGGTGCGGCGCAGAAAGCTCCGGTGGTTATCGGCGACGGCCATTGCTCTCTTCCTGCTGACCAGCGTCAAAGTTGCTCACAATATCAGCCAACGGCAAGAATACGAATCTAGGGCTGCCGGTGAATTGGCTGGAAGCGCGAATGAGCTTCGCGCCACTGTATTGCAGCGCACATACGAAGAACAGGATTCTTATTGGCCGTATGTTCTGACTCAGCACGGCAGGATGGATACATTGCAACTGGCGACACTACTAGCCGCCGAAGCGTATCGCATCAGCGCGACGCCAACCGCTGAGCGCGCCCTGTATCATGCGTTGGGTTTGTTAGTTGAGCCGGATGTCTCGCTCGCACTGGACGATAAGGTTGGCAGGCTCGAGTTTAGCCCTGACGGGGAGTTGCTCGTCGGGCAGGATTGGACCGGCGATGTTGTTGTTTGGCGTCATGCTAGCGGCGATGCTGCCGTCCGACGATACCCGGGAAACACTTTTGCCATAAATCCCAAGACCGGCGATTTGGTAATCATCGACGACCGCGGCGCTGCCCGTATTCTTGACCCCAAGACAGAACGTGAACTGGCTGCGGTCGAAATCGCCGGTTCCGCGACTTCTGTGGCCTACTCTGCCGACGGTATGTTGATGATCGTGGGCAGCAGTACTGGTCAGGTGCGAATATTCAACGCCGTCACCGGACAGGAACAAATGCAAATTGAGGCGCCTGCGGGGATTGGTTCAGTTTCTCTTTCGGCAAACGGTGCCTATGGCGCATGGGTTGCCGCAGGAATGGGACAAGTATTTCGCTTAGATAATGGACAGCCGATTGGCAGCCCGGTGGAGGCGTCTGAGATGACTTCGATTATCTTCGATCCCAGCGAAGTACTGGCGGTAACCGACGGGTGGGTAACGATTCTCGACCTTGAGAGTGGTGACATCGTCCATCAGGTCGTTACTCCGACATCGGAATCGAATCAGTATTTCCCGGTATACGGCGAGCCGGTTTTTGCGCCGGAAGGCGAGCAATTGCTTATTGCAAGTCGCGAAAGCGTACTTTGGTGGGATATTGCTCAGGCGAAGATTTCGATTGATCGATGGCATACGTCGGTCGTTCATGCTCTTGCACTTAGCTCCGATGGAGATTTTGTCGTCACAAGTAGCGGCGATAAGAGCGCACGCGCATGGCTCCGCCGAGACGGCGCAGAACTCGCACGATTTGCGCATCCGTGGGATGGGCGACGCGCGGGAATCGGGGCTGTTGCGGTCAGTCCGGATTCATCGTTGGTTGCAACATCCACGCCTGGAACTTCAATCGACATTTGGGAGGTTTGGCCCGACGATCCATTGGCAACTGCTTGTGATCGTCTCGATCGCAACCTTACGCCATTGGAATGGGAACAATACCTTGGTCAACGGTCCTACCGGCAAACATGCCCGGACATTGACTGATATTGTCGAGCTTAATGAATCTGCGAATGATCGGCGGCCCTTCGGAGTGCACAACTTCGTCGATGATTTTGGCTGAGAGCTTGTCGGGCGGTTCGCCGGCAGCCGGGCACATCAGGTCCACACATCTACGATGGGCTGAATTTATCAGAGGCTCCCTGGCTTAATCGGCCGCCTTGGTCGCCTGCCAGGCGACGGCTTTCCATACGCCATCGCGACGTACGAAAGTGCCGGTATTCAGGAAATACCGGGGCGGCTCCGCGGCCGGATCGCTAGCCTCGGCAACCAGCTTGAAGGCAACAATGGCGGTGTCGCCGTAGAGCCTTATTTGCACGTCTTCCGCACGGTACGACAACTCGTCGGGCTCGGCTGCGACGCTGCCGTTGTCGTCCGTATCCGCGTGACTTTCCATGATCGTCGACTTGCCGAAGCGCAGCCCCGAGGACGAGGTGTAAACGAGATCTTCGGCCCAGAAGCGCTCGTGCGCCTGCCGCTCTTCGACGTTACTCAGGAAATACTCGAGCAGCTCTTGCAATTCAGCCCGCTTCGGTTCGTCGGCGTATGCCGCTGCTCCAGCCAACATCAGGATAGACAGCCACATCCCCATCATTGGTCTCCGGAAACTCATCCACTTAACGGGCAAACTATGTAACAAGACCTGCATGCGCTCGCAGCGTTTCTTTCAACGCTTCGTTGATCAGCGTTTGATAGACTCGACCGAGCTTATCGATCTTCTCACGATAACTTGCGACGATATCGTCGCCCCGATACATCATAGTCCGGGTTTGCCTTCTATTAGCGGCAACGGTGCCGCGCTTTAGCTTACTAAAGTCGTATTCTTTTCTCATACGGATTGCTTTCTGATTGTGCCGCCCGGCGGGCAGCCGAACGTTTCGGCGTTCGAGCAGTATCGCAAAAAGACGCCGCTCATTCAGCGACCGGCTCCTCCGCTGGCGCCAGCGCTGCATCAAGCATGTCGATCAGTTCTTCACGGCTGTACTTGTAGGCCTGCCCTTCGTTGAGCTGTACCATCTCGCGAATGATCTGATTGATGGTCCATGCCGCCTCCTCTTCGTTCGGCACGACCATATAGCGCCGCAGCGGCTGATCGTCGGTAAAGAACCGGTAAGCCGCCTCCGCAACCTCGTGCGGCGGCTTGTACTCGCTGCGATCCCAGGGCTGGTCGATCCACTCCGCAAACCGCTCGGAGAACGGCGAACCGCTGTTGGCATAGGACTCGTTCTTTTGCCGCATCCGCCTTGCGGCCGTATCCGCAATTCGTGAATCGTAATTGCCCGGCTCGATGACGCTGACCTCAACCCCAACTGTCGCCATTTCGGCCGCGAGGGAGTCGGTATAAGCCTCAATGGCGTGTTTGCTCATGGAGTACTGGCCGCCAAACGCTCCTGCCAGAATGCCGGAGATGGAACCAATGGTCGTAATTCGACCTTTGGACTCGATGATCATGGGCGCAAACGCCTGGGTAACCCGATACACGCCGAACACGTTGACGTCCATGAGCCATTCGAGTTCGTCTACGGAGACATCCGTCAGCGGTCCGCCGATAAACACGCCGGCGTTGTTGACGATGCCGTAAAGCCCCTTGCCTCCCTTTGCCACCGTGGCGACAGCAGCATCGATCTCTTCCTGCACGGTCACATCGAGCCTGACGGCTTCGACGTTATCGAGCGCATTCAGCGCCTCCAGGTCTGCCTGTTTCCGTGCGCCCGCGTAGACGAAAAAGCCTTCGTCGGCGAGCCGCTCGGCAATGTGCCGCCCGATCCCGCTGCTCGCGCCGGTGACCAGCACCGCCTTCTGCCCCTCGTGCCCGTCTGCCGCCGCCGGCTGCGTGGGTACGCCAATCGAAAGAATAACGGCGACCGCCGCCAACAGATACAAACGCATGAGCTTTCCTGACTATTGTTTTACTCGAGGGCGCCAAGCATAGCAGATGGCTTGCAGCCCCTTTGGGGTGCCCGCAGCGGCCGAAACCGTTGACTCTCCCCCTGGGGGAGACCGTATTCTCTTGATCCATGGAGAGCCTGCTTAGAATCGGCGAATTTGCGGCGCTAATGCGCGTCTCGGTAAAGGCGTTGCGCTTTTACGGCGCGGAAGGACTGCTGACGCCAAGCTTTACCGACCCGGATACCGGTTATCGCTACTACTCGCTCGAGCAGTGCGCCGACGTCGCGCTGATCAGCAATCTGCGCTCAGCCGGGTTCTCGATCAGCTCGATAGCGGAACTCCTCGAGCGCCGCCGCCTGGGCAAGGAATTCGTCTCCCTGTTTGCGGCGCAGCGCAACAAACTCGACAGGGAGCGCCACGAACTGGAAGAACGACTCGATATCCTGGAAACGCTGACCCGGTCGCTGGCAGCGCCCGGCGACGATGCGTTCTCGGCGGTCCGGCTCAAGAAAGCCAGGGAGCAGCGGGTCTACAGCCGCAAGGCGACCGTGCCGGAACTCGGCGCGCCCGTGACGGCGCTGTTCGAGGCCGCCGAATCGACGGTGGCAGGCTTCGGTGCCCGGGCCGCAGCGGAAGCGCCTTTCCTGCTATTCCACGACTCTGACGGCAAACGCCCGCCGCGAGAGACCGGAGGGTTAAGTATCGAAGTCTGTATCCCGGTAACGGAAACCGCCGGCGGCGATCTGCCGGGCACGACGGTCATAGGCGGCTGCAACAGCGGTTGCAGCGTCATCTATTCCGGGGACTACGCGAAGACGTCCGAGCTGCATGTCGAGATGCTCGACTGGGCCGCCGCAGCGGGCCTCCGGGCGAGCGGCCCGCTGCGTGAAATCTATCACCGCTTCGGCGCCGATCAGGACGACTACGAACTGCCCGCAGCCGTACTCGCATCGCGTCAGGAAGACTTCATTACCGAACTCTTCCTGCCGGTGTCCGCCTGAACAGAACATCCCTGGACGAGGTTCAAGAATGCAAGCCTTTCTCTTCCCGGCGCTCGTCGCCGCATTACTGACACTTTCCGCAAACGCCGCACCGGCATCCGAGCGCCTGACCGGCGTCGACTCGTTCGAAACCGAAATCACGGTCAGCGACGGTGCGGTTCTGAAAGCCACGATTACTCTCCCTGCGGGTGACGCGAGCCCACGCCATCCGCTGCTGTTCGCGCAGTGGGTGTCGTGCGGAGAGCTCGAGTTCCCCGAAGACTCCAGGAGCATACTGGCCGCGCTGGCACGCGAATCCGGGCTTGCGCTCGTGCGCGTGGAACGCTCGGCCTTGCGCGGCGGACCCGACTGCAGCGCGCTGGATTTCGACACTGAACTCGAACACTACAAGGACGCGTTCGGAGCGCTGCTCGAGAACGAGCACCTCGATGCCAGCCGCCTGTATTTCTACGGCTCGAGCCTGGGCTCCAATACGGCGCCGCTGCTCGCGGCGGCGTTCGCCCGTGCCGGCCACAGCGTGGCGGGCGTCATGGTGCAGGGCGGCGGCGGCTATACCTACCTCGAGCGTATGCTCGAATTCGAGCGCAATTACCTGGAGCGCCAGCCCGGGAAATTCTCACCGACGGAACGCCACGAACAGTTCCTGCTGCGCAACCGCTTTCACTACGAGTATCTGGTAAACGGCCGACATCCCGACGAGATAGCCAGTGACGGCGACGACATGCGGCAGGTCCGCGGCGATATCCTCGGGCTTGCGGAAAACGATCATTACGGCCGGCCGTTCGCCTGGCACCAGCAGCTCGCCCGGCGCAACTTTCTCGAGGCCTGGGCTGCCGTCAACGCACCCGTGCTTGTCATCTTCAACGAATACGATCAGTTCGAGGCCCGGCACGGTCATCGCCTGATCGTAGACACGGTAAACCGGCTGCGACCGGGCAGCGCCACTTACGTCGAGCGCCAGGGGATCGGGCACAGTAACCGGCGCTACCGCGACATCGAGAGCGCTTATGCGTTTGCGGACGGCGTGCCGGAGAACCGCGAGACCGCAAACATCATGCTCGACTGGCTCGACGGCATAGGCGTCGACACGCGCCCTTAGCTGTCTCCCGCGGCGGTCCCCGCACCGCGCTGCGACAGCATGATCTTGACCTCGGCGCCTTCCCGGAGATTCTCCGCGCCGCGCACGGCGACGCGATCGCCCTCCCAGAGTTCGCCGGAAACCGCAATCAGGCTGCCCGACGAGTCGCCTGTCTGAACCGCCACGCGCTCGGCCTTGTCCTCGCTGTTGATGCGAAAGACGTAAACGCCGCTGGCCCTCAACACCAGCGCGTCCCGCGGCACGGCAAGCGACATCTCGGGATTCCTGACCGGCACGGCGACGCTCACGAGCTGGCCAACCGTCCAGCGCTCGACCGCCTCCTGCGGCAGATCGATGTGCGCCTCGAAAGTCTGCGAGCGCACGTCGCCGGTCGGCACCAGCGCGCGAATCCGGCCAGGGTATTCGGTTTCGGCAGCAAACACGCTCAGCGACCCGCCCACGACCGTGCGCGGCAAGTGCTTGAGCGGAACGAAAGCCCGTACTTCGAGATTTTGCGTGTCGGTCATCTGGCCGAGCACTTCACCTCGCGCCACCTCTTCGCCCGCGCGCCGTAAACGGCTGATCACGACACCCGCAAACGGGGCGCGCACGTCGGCGCGGTCTATCTGTTCCTCGATCTGGCGGATACGCACCCGGCTGATCTGTGTATCGCTCCGCGCCAGATCGCGGTTGGCCTCGGTTTGTTCGAGCTCGAACTCCGACACGAGCTTCTCGTTCTCCAGCTCGCGCTGGCGCCTGAGCTGACTTTCGAGCTGCCGTAAGCTGATTTCCGCGCGCTCGAGCAAGGCCACCTGTTCGGCACGCTGCAGTTCCAGCGCCTCGCGGTCGAGACGTGCGATCACCGCGCCCGCCTCCAGCCGCGTGCCGGGCTCGGCAACCCACTCCAGCCTGCCGGCGATACCGGCGGTCACCTGCAGTTCGTTGCGGCTGAACACGGTCCCGGGCACCGGCACCGTGGGTGTCAGTTCGGTCCGCGACACCTCGGCGACCTGGACGACGCTCTGCGGCCCCTGCTGCGCGCCGGCGGGCTCCGTGGCGACTGCGAGCAAAAGAACAAGAGCGGTGGTGAAAGAAACACTACGCATCGGCGGGAACTCCATGACTTGCGGCGCGGCGGCCGGGCAGCGCCGCCCAGCGCAGGGGCGGCAGCTTGAGAACGGCGGGCATTAGTACCAGCGTGAATATGGCGCTGACCAGCATGCCGCCCAGAATGACGGCGGCCAGTCCGCGGTAAATCTGCGAACCCACGCCGGGAATGACCATTAGCGGCAGCATGCCGAAAATGCTCGTCAGCGTGCTCATGTAGATCGGTCTTGCGCGCACCCGTACCGCCTCGGTCACGGCCGCGCCGCGCTCTAGACCCCGGGCCATTCCGCGGCGGGCCTGCATGACCAGCAGGATGGCATTGTTGACGACCAGGCCGAGCAGGATCAGAAAACCGATCATGGTCAGGAGATCCATCGCCTGCAGCGTAAACAGATTGAGCACCGACAGCGCGGCAACGCCGCCGGCCAGCGCGAGCGGCATCGACAGCATGACGAGCAGCGCGTCGCGCAGCGAGCGGAACATCGCGGCAAGCACGAGCAGCAGCACTACCGCCGCCATCAGCAGGTTTACGCCCATGCTGGCAAATGCCCGTTCGAGCCGGTCCGCGGTGCCGCGGTACTTGAGCGACACCTCCGCGGGCAGGAACGCCTCAAGTTCGGGCCCCACGTCATCGCGCAGCACGGACAGGGCTTCCTGTACGGTCATTTCGTCGGGCGGCGTGACGGCAAGCGTGAGCGTGCGCTGACCGTCGACCCGGCGAAGCTGGGTAGGCCCGACCGTGCGATTGATGCGCGTCAGTTCGCCGATGGTCTGTATACCGGCCAGCGGCGTCGCAATGGGGGTCGCGGCCAGCTCGTCGGGCGACTCCCAGCGCGGGCCCTTGAGGATGACGTCCATCCGATCGTTGCCGTCGAAGTATTCGCCGACAAACGCGCCGCTGGTCGCGGCGCGCACCATCGTGGCTACCGCATTGCGGTCGAGGCCCGCCGCGGTGATGCGACGGTCGTCGGGCACGAGCTGCAGCTCCGGTTCGGCGGGCTGCAGGCCCGGTATCGGCCTGACCATGGCACCCGGCAGCGCGGCGCTGACGACGGGCATGGCGCGCTCCGCCACGTCCGCGAGCACGCCGATATCGGGGCCCTGCATGTCGAGGTTGATCGAACGGCCGCCGTCGAAACCGAAATTCAGCAGCGACGAGCGCTGCACGAACGCCTGCGTGTCAGGCAGATCGACGAGCACTTCGTTGCGCACGATCTCGATCATCTCCTCGATCCGGCCGGGATCCGCCGGGTACAGGAACAGCGCGTTGAATGCACCGAACGCCGAGAGGTTGTAGCCGCGTATGTGCGGCTCCTTTTCGTGCTCCATGTACGGCCGCAGCCGCTCGACGATAGTTCCCGCGACCTCCTCGCGCACCATCTGGATCGTACCGCCGGGCGGCATGTTGAAGAATGAATTGAGCGAGTCCGAAGGCGCCTGCGGCAGGAGGTTTGCTTTCGGCATGAGCAGCACCATGGTCAGCAGCGATCCACCCAGGATGGCAATGGCCCAGGTGCGGCATAGCGCGGGCGTGCGGGTCAGGTAATCGACAAAGCCCGCGATGCGCTCCCAGTAGTGCGCCAGCGGATCGGGCTTCTCGTCTCTGAGCAAGAAGCCAGCCGCGACCGGCAGGACCGTCACGGCGATCAGGAACGAGGCCGACACGGCCACGGCTATGGTTAAGGCCAGATCCTGAAAGAGCTGCCCCTCCATGCCGTCCATGAACAGCACGGGCACGAAGATCGCCACGCTCGTAACGGTCGAGGCAAACAGCGCGCCCGTAATCTGCCGAGTGCCCTCCACCACGGCCTGCTCCGGCGACGCCCCCGCCTGCCGGTTACGGACAATGTTCTCGAGCGTCACGATGGCGGCATCCATGACGAGCCCCACCGCAAACGCAAGCCCCGCGAGGGAAATGACGTTGATCGACTTGTCGAACACGCGCAGCGCCACGAAGGCTACCAGCAGCGACAGCGGCACGGTGGCGGCTACGAGGAAGGTCGCACGCCGGCTGCGCATCAGGAAATACAGCGCGCCCAGCGCCAGCACGAGACCAAGGCCAAGGTTGCTCTTCACGAGCGCAATGGCGCGGCGGATGTGTATCGACGCGTCGAAACTGAGGTCGATAGCGAGACCTGCCTCGGCGAGTGGCCCCGCATTGAGTTCTTCGATCGCCGCATTGACACCGTCGAGAATCGAGACCGTGTTGGCATCGTATTCACGCTGTACCGTTATGTAGTAGGCGGGATAACCGTTGCGCAGCGTAAAACCGTCCTGCCTGCGCGGCACGATCTCGATATCCGCGACATCGGCGAGATAAACGGGGCGGTCCTGACTCCAGCCGACAATCGCGCCGCCCAGTTCGTCGGGATCGAACTGGCCTAAGAAACGCACCGTGTACTGCCTGCGGCCGACGTCTGCAAAGCCGCCCGAGGTATCTGCGGTCCGCGACAACAGCGACATGATGTCCTGCACCTGTATACCCAGCGCCGCGGCGCGATAGGTGTCGAACAGGATGTGCAGCTCGCGCGGCTGCTCACCCTGCAGTTGCACGCGGGACACACCCGGTATGCGGGCCAGCCGCGTCTGGACTTCATCCTCGATCAGTTTTTGATAACTTGAAAGCTCGGTGTTTGGATTGCCCGGCAGCACGCGGACCAAGAGCGACGCGGCGCCGGGCGTTTGCTGCCCGCCGCCGGCGAACACCTGCGGCTCGACGGCATCAGCCGGCAATGGCGGCGCCTGGCTCAGGCTGTTGAGCACATCGAGCTTCGCCTCCTGGATGTCGGTGCCCACGGCGAAGCTCAGATTAACGAATCCCTGGCCACGGCTAATGAACGAATTGATGCCGGTCAGCCCAGGTGTGTTCTGCAGCAGATTTTCCTGCGGCTCAATGATATTCGCTTCCATTTCTTCGGGCGCGGCCGCGCGCCAGAAATTTGCAATGGATACCTGCGGCTCTTCGATGGTGGGCAGGAGCTGGATCGGCAGTCCGGCAATGGATGTTGCGCCGAACAGCGCCACGAGCGCCACGGCAACGGCCACGGACGGCCACTGCCGCTGACAGAGCTGGGTCAGATTCATGTCAGATGGCCCCCGGTGACCTTGACGATTGTCGGCGGCTACTGCCGCCCGTTCTCCCCATGCCCGATGTATGACCGGAACGTGGAGCGCTGGTTCAGGCCCGGCCAGCCGCCATCGAGCATATTCTGGCGGTCGCGCTAGGGGCACTTCACCGGAGATGCATGAAACTCCAAGTACGTCGCAGATGCGGCCAAATACGGCAGGCGCGACGCCGCTTATACCGTTTGGTTATTAACGACAGCGCTTAGATGCGCCCTGGAATGAGCCGGCAGTGCCGTGACAGGCGTCTGTCGAACGCTCGAGGCTAATCGTCCTCGTCAGGCTCGGCCAGTTCGAGCTGCGCCACGGGCTTGACCGCACTGCCCGCAATGCCGCGAACCGAGTTGTACATGTGGTTGGTGTTCAGCAGCACCTTCTGAATCTGCTTCTCGCGCCGTTTCCACAAACCCTGCATCGAGCGCTTCTCCGATTCGAGTTCGCTGTGCATTTGCGTGAAGCCTTCGACGATCGCTTCGATCTGCTGCTGGAATTCGTTGCCGGTCAGGAAATCGTAAAGCATTTCCATCTTGTCGCCCTTGTTTTCCTGCGTGGCGATCGCGTGGCTCAGCTGGATGACGGACTCGCGCAGCACCGTCGACAGCCCTTTGAATTCGTCGAAGGTGCACACCCAGACGCCGTCCACGAGCCCCATCCGGTCGAGACCGGACGGCATGACTTCGGTGACCAGCACGCCGACGTTTGCGCCCTTGTCGCGAATGTCCGCTTTGAACTTCTCGATCCAGGCGGGCTGGAAGTGCTTGGTACGCTTGCTTTCGTAGTAGATCGAGCCGCAGTTCTGTCGCGCATGCGTGTTTACGGTTTGCAGGGTGTCGGCGCCGGTGGCACCGGATTTGATCTCGTCAATGCCGTCGAGCGGAAACTGCGACTTCAGCCACTCCTCGATCACCAGCTCCTGCGCTTCGCCCTGTAGCTGCGTGGAACCCTGCTCGGCCTTTTTTTGCGCATCCTTGAGCTGTTCGGAAAGCTGCTTGATCACGATGTCCTTCTCGGAGATCGCCATCGTCGCCCGCTCTTCCTCCAGTTTGCGGATTTTCGCGCGCTCCTCGTCGAGCTGACGGCTAAGGCGTTTCTGCGCCTCGAGTTCGATCGTATCCCGCAGCTCGTCCTTTTCGCGCTTCAGGCGCTCGACTTCCGCGCGCGACTTGTTGAGTGCCTTGACCTGCTCGGTTTTCTCGCTGAGTTCCTTTTGCAGGTCGCTCAGGCGCTCCGCCTGTTCTTCCGCGAGCTGCGCCTTGAGCTTCGCCTCGAGTTTCTCCCGCTCGCGCTGCAAACCGGCCTTGACGCTGCTGGCCACCTGCTCGTCGAGCGCTTCCGCCCGTTGCTCGAGGTCCTTGCGCTCTGCCTTGAGCGTCTCTGCCTGCTCCGCGAACTTCCGCCGTTCCTTGGCGAGATCGTCGTTGAACTGCTGCTGCAGCTCCTCGCTGAGCTGATGATAGAGAATTTCGTTGACGTCGATATCCACCCCGCAGTTGGGGCAGTTGACGGATTGTTTTGTTTTGTCCAAATGCTTCTCGCGTGTTGGGGCCGCGCCGCTATTCGTAGCGCCGGCCCTTGTGCTGCAGCCAGCCGCCAACGTGGCGGCCCCCTGGATCGTGATGGGTCCAGTGTATTACGCCGCCGCGCTCGTTCCACTCGTACTCGCCGTGGAACGCCACGACGTCGCCGCGCGCGAGACCGTCTATGCGCGGCGCAAGATCGATATTGTGCGCGACGAGCAGCGTGTCGCCGGAATCGAGGGTCAGGACAAAACGCTGATGGCGGCTGCCCTGGGTGTCGTCGGGCAGAATGCGCGTCACGATGCCGCGGCCAACCACCTGCGCGTCACTTTGCCGGCTTTGAATGACCTCGAGCAGCACTTCGGTCGAGATCGCGGCGTTGTCGCCGCGTTGAGACTCGGTCTGCGAGGACAGAGCGAACAACACTGCCAGCACAAGAACGACAACAGAGAGAAGCAGTTTTTTTGTCATGCGAGCCTGGAGGCATCCCCGGCAGCCGAGTGTGCACGGCCGACCATAAGCAGCGCAATACCACAGAGCGTTGTGAAAGCTTTTATGCGGGGACTACGGCCGTTTCAGGATTTTTCGCGGGACCGGTCTTTGTCAGTCTTTGTTTTTTTCATGCACGAGTGGTTAACCTGAGTCGGCTGCCCACTCGCAATTTTGGCGAGATGTTCCTGCCACTCCGCGGCAACCCGACGCTTGGCGGCGCGGTTCGGATTTCTGCGCTCACGGTCGCCCGACTTGTTTGCGTGGTCCACAACGAACAGATTTTTCTCTTTTTCTTTCGACATAACCCAATGACGGCGCCCTTGTTGGCGCCGTCATTGGATATAGCGCGAAAGGGGTCGAAAACCCCTCACGCGATCGGCTTTTGGATCCCCCTAATCCTGCTCGCGGACTTCCGCTACCTGAGTTTCTGTTGCCTGACTCGACTGTGTAGCGGACTGGCTGTCGCCGTCGCCCATCATCGAGGTTGCGGCGATGACGCCGAGGACGGCACCGGCGAAGCCACCAACGGCGGCTGCGGCTGCCGTTGCTGCTCTGGAGGGTGGTGGTGGATTGCTTGTTCCTACCATGAGTAACTCCTTCTTTATTGTTGGTGGTTTACATAGTCCAGTATAGCGGCTCGCGGGCGAACAACGCCGCATTGCGGCCGAGCCGCCTATTTGTTATCAAGAAACAACCAGCAACGTCCCGGCGCCCGCCATGCCTGCCTCCAACGTGACCAAGCTCCTCCAAGACTGGCGCGCCGGCGATGCAGCAGCGCTCGAGCAGCTCACGCCCCTGGTCTATGACGACCTGCGGCGGATCGCTGCACGGCACCTGAAGACCGAACGGCCGGGCCATACGCTGCAGGTTACGGCGCTGGTCAACGAGGCATTTGTGCGCTTGTCCGACGCTGACGTCGCCTACGAAGACCGCGCGCACTTCATTGCCATTGCCGCGCGTATGATGCGGCGGATTCTTACCGACTACGGTCGTGCCCGGCGCAGCCAGAAACGCGGCGGCGCCGAGCAACCGGTTACGCTGCACGAAGAGATAGCGCGCCCGACATCGGAACCCGGCGCGGATATAGTCGACCTCGACGAGGCACTCACCAAACTCGCTGAATTCGACGAACGCAAGAGCGACATACTCGTGCTGCATTACTTCGGTGGCATGACCTACGACGAAACGGCTGCGGCGATAGGCGTTTCTCCCGCCACAGTAGACCGCGACCTTAGGCTTGCCAAAGCCTGGCTGGCGAATGAACTCCGCAACGTTTGAGCTAAGTCCGGAGCGCTGGGCAAAGGTTCAGACGCTGTTCGATGCCGCCACCGCTATGCCCCGCGCGGAACAGCCTGCATTTCTGGCTGCCGAATGTGGTGACGATGCGGAGCTCTGCGACTATTTACTGACGCTGCTCGATACCAGCATCGATGTCGACGCCGCCGTGGAAGAAACGATAGTCAGTACGGCTGCCGATGCTTTCGGCGACGCGGAAGACGACTCCATGCAGGGCGAAATGATCGGTCCTTACCGAGTAAAGCGGCTAATCGGCTCGGGCGGGATGGGCATGGTGTATCTCGCGGAGCGCGCTGACGAACAATTCGATCAGCAGGTGGCCATCAAGCTCGGCCGACACAGGCTCATAGATCCGCAGACCGAGCTGCGCCTGCGCAACGAACGGCAGATACTGGCCGACCTCGATCACCCGGCGATTGCGCGCTTGTTCGACGGCGGCACCACCGGCGACGGCGTGCCCTACCTGGTCATGGAATACATCGACGGTATTCGTCTGGACGTTTACTGCGACCTGCACCGGCTCGGCATCGAAGCACGGCTGCGTCTGTTTCAGACAATCTGCTCAGCGGTCAATTACGCACACCAGAATCTGATCATTCATCGCGACATCAAACCCTCGAATATCCTGGTGACCGACGACGGCACGCTGAAGCTGCTGGACTTCGGTATAGCAAAACTGACCGATACGGCCGGCGCCGCCACCGACGGTCTGACACGCGAGGGTGCGGTGATAATGACGCCCGCCAACGCCGCGCCTGAACAAGTCCTGGGACAGGCAATTACCACCGCCACCGACGTCTACGGCCTCGGATTGCTGCTTTACCGGTTGCTGACTGGAATACGCGCTTACGGGACGGACGAGTTGACGCCGGCGGAACTCGCAAGACTCGTCTGCGATCAGGAGGTCGTACCTCCCAGCACACGCCTCGAACAGGAGCTGCGTACGCGGCAGCAAAACGCTCACGAACTGGCGGAAGTCGACGAACTGGCTCGAGATCGCGCCACCAGCCCGGAACGGCTGCGTCGGCGCCTGCGTGGCGATCTCGATACGATAGTCATTAGCGCGCTGAAGAAAGATCCGAATCGACGTTATCGATCCGCGGCAGCACTTGCGGACGACATCGACTTGCATCTGCGCTCAATGCCCATAGTGGCGCGTCGCGATTCCTGGCACTACCGCACCAGCAAGTTCGTACGGCGGCACTACCTTGGCGTCTCGGTGTCCGCCGCCGTGCTGGCTATGCTGGCGACGTTTACTGTGCTGCTGTCCATACAGAACAGGACTATCGTCCGCGAGCGCGACACAGCCCGCGAGGTCTCCCAGTTTCTCGAAGACATATTTCAGTCGCAGGATCCGGCCGAAGCGCGCGGCGCCAGTATTACGGCCGATGAGTTACTCGCGAGCGGCGCGGAGCGCATACGCTCGGACCTTAGCGGCCGGCCGGAAATTCAGGCGGCGCTAATGGGAACGATTGGCCGGGTTTATTTTCAACTTGGCGAATACCCGAAATCGGTAGACCTGTTGGACGAGGCGCTGGCGCTCCGAATTAGCCGATATGGCGAGGAGCATCCGGACGTAACCATGCTCCGCAACGATCTGGCGGAAGTACTAATCGAGCTTCCGGACTACGAACGCGCGGCAGCACTGCTCGCGGAGGCGCTCGCCACTAACCGCGAGCGGCTTGGCCACGACTCCGCCGGAGTCGCCCGGAATTTGACTGCTTTGGCCGAGCTCAATTTGAAGACTGGCCGGCTCGTGGAGGCGCGGGAGTATGCCCGCTCGAGTATCGACATATACGAAGACGAGGCTGAGGAATACGCGATCGAACTCGCCGAGGTCAAGAGCCTGCTCGGGCGTGTCTTTCAGGTCAGCGGAGACCTTGAGCAAACCGAGCTGCTACTCCGTGAAGCCATCGAGATTCTCGCCGCCAACGAAGGGGAAGATCATCCCCACATGGCGTACTTCTTACAGAACCTCGCGGTTCTGCAGCGTTCACAAGGAGACCTGGC
Organism: Pseudomonadota bacterium; assembly: GCA_039819385.1. GTDB lineage: Bacteria > Pseudomonadota > Gammaproteobacteria > Steroidobacterales > Woeseiaceae > UBA1847. The sequence continues at coordinate 105,552 of JBCBSC010000007.1, forward strand.
TGCGGCCAAGGCGACGTTCGAACGCGCGATTGAAGCGATCCGCCGAATCCTCGGCGAACAACACCCGGCGTTAGCGGACACACTAATTCACCTGGGTGCCGTTCTGCATGCTCAAGGGAAGCTCGACGACGCTGAATCGGTCATGCGTAGCGCTCTCGCAACACACTTGGAGATACACACCGAAAACCATCCAATGGTTGGGTACGACAAGATCCTGCTTGGCATGTTGCTGCATGATCAAGGAAAACTGGAAGAAGCTGAGGTTTCGCTAAGACGAGCAGCAATGGTTTTCGATCAGTCACTGGACGATGAGCATCAATACGCGGCATCGGCGTTAACCGAACTTGGTGCAGTCCTGAACTCTCAAGGTTCGTTCGATGAGGCGAGAACAGCGTTGGAACGCGCTTTGGAGATTCGTCTTATGGACTACCCGGAAGGGCACGAACTCGTAGCGAGCACTCAGGCTGAACTGGGCGACTCGCTGCTGCGGCTCGGCCAACTCGACGAAGCCGAGCGGTTACTAAAATCGAGCCTGGACGCTCTCCAAGACCGACCCGGCCGCCGGCAGGAGCGGGCGCTCGCCGCGCTCGAACGACTGCAGGCTGCCCGACAATCGGCCGAACCCTAAGCCGCGGCGGCCGGCGGCGACTTCGCATACGGCAATCTCGATCTAAACGAAGACTTCCCGCGCAGGAAGGCCAACGACGAGCTAGAATGCCAGGAATAAAATATTCGCCCTGGCCACACGATCTTCCCATCGAGGAAACCGCCCGCAATGATCAACCGCCGAACCGCCATTCAATCCGCCCTCGCCGCCGCACTTGCTGCGGCCGCCCCGGCAAGCGCCCACAATCACGCGGAACGCCGCGCCCTCAAGAAGCCGAAGCGCCTGCGCAATGGACAAGCCGTTGGGATTATTGCCCCCGCCAGCAACGTGTCCGAATTCGAATCCATCGAGATGGCCGCGGACATCGTGCGTTCGCTCGGCTTCGAGGTGAGAAAAGGCGCCAACCTCTACGAGCGCAGCAACTACCTGGCCGGCGACGACCGCGGCCGCGCCGACGACGTCAATGCGATGTTCGCCGACGACAGCGTCGATGCCATCTTCTGCCTGCGCGGCGGCTACGGCACCTCACGCATGCTGCCCTACCTCGACTTCGAGACGATCGGCAAGAACCCTAAGATCGTCCTTGGCTACAGCGACATTACGGCGCTGCTAAACGCCATCCACAAGAACACGGGGCTGGTCACGTTCCACGGCCCGATTGCCCTGCAGAATTTCACCGACTACACGCTCGGCGAATACCGCAAGGTGCTGGTCGAGCCGTCGCCGCGCACGGTCATTGGCCAGGCGCCGCCGTTCGAGGGCCGTCCGGGTCTCATCGACAAAACCAACCGGCTGACGCGCATAGTCGGCGGCAAGGCACGCGGGCCGCTGATAGGCGGAAACTTGAGCCTGCTCGCCGCCATCCACGGCACGCCTTACGAGCCCGACTACGAAGGCGCAATCCTGTTTCTCGAAGACGTCGACGAGGCGCCCTACCGGGTCGACCGGATGCTCACTCAGCTCTGGCTTGCAGGTGCGCTCGAAAAAGTCGCGGGCGTCGCCATTGGGAAGTTCACGGACACGGACGGCTACGACGGCAACGAGTTCAGCATGGAAGACGTCATTCGCATGCGCTTCGAACCGCTCGGCGTGCCGACGATTCGCGGCCTGATGATCGGCCACGTAGACGATCAGACCACGGTGCCGCTCGGGGTCCAGGCGGAGCTCGATGTGGATGCCGGGACGCTGACGCTGCTGGAAGCAGCCGTCAGCTAGGATCTTACGCGTTCGACATCCGCACCGAGCGACTGGAGCTTCTGCTCGAGATGCTCGTAACCGCGATCGAGGTGATAGATCCGGTTGACCTTGGTCGAGCCCTGCGCCACGAGTCCCGCAAGTATTAGGCAGGCGCTTGCGCGCAAATCCGTCGCCATGACCTCGGCCCCGCTGAGGCAGCCTTTGGCGCCGCGCACGACAGCCACCAGCGCCATCGGAGATATATCGGCCCCCAGCCGCACGAGCTCCTGCACGTGCATGAAGCGGTTCTCGAATATGCCCTCGGTAATCACCGAAGTGCCGTCCGCCTGGGTCATCAGCGCCATGAACTGCGCCTGCAGGTCGGTCGGGAAACCCGGATACGGCGCGGTCGTCACGTCGGTGCTCGACCAGGATTCGGCGGGAGCGACCGAGATCCAGTCGTCGCCGGTCTCAATATCGAAGCCGCATTCCTTAAGCTTGCTGCACAGCGCATCGAGATGCCGCGGCACGCAGCGCTCGACGCGCACCTCGCCGCCCGTGATGGCGCCGGCGAGCAGCAGCGTGCCCGCCTCGATGCGGTCGGCAATGATCGAATGCTTCGCGGGCTCGAGCGAATCCACGCCTTCGATCGTAATGACGCTGCTGCCCTCGCCTTCGATCCTGGCGCCCATGGCGCGCAGATAATGCACGAGATCGACCACCTCCGGCTCTTTGGCCGCGTTTTCGATCTGCGTGGTGCCTTTGGCCAGCACCGCCGCCATGAGGGCGTTCTCGGTACCGCCGACCGTGAGCTTCTCGAACAGGATGCGCTCGCCTACGAGGCGCTTGGCCCGAGCAATGACGTATCCGGCTTCAATGCTGATCTCGGCACCGAGCTTCTGCATCGTATCGACGTGCAGATCGATGGGCCGGGAGCCGATCGCACAGCCGCCGGGCAGCGACACCTTCGCCTCGCCGTAGCGTGCAAGCAGGGGTCCAAGGCAGAGTATGCTGGCGCGCATCTTGCGCACGAGGTCGTAGGGCGCAAGCGCCTCGGCCGGCCGCGACACCTGCACCGTCATCGCTTTACCGCTGCGCTCGGTTACGCAGCCCAGCGCGTTGAGAAGCTGCTCGGTCGAGTCGATGTCCCGCAGTTCGGGCACATTCTCGAGCCGGTGCTCGCCGTCGGCCAGCAGCGTCGCAAACATGATCGGCAGGGCCGCGTTCTTGGCGCCGCTCGTAGCCACGGTGCCCGCCAGGCGCTTGCCGCCTCTTACTACTATCGAATCCAAAGCTAATCCTTTTTGCGGCCGAAGCTCGCGTCCAGGGGAATGAGCGCCGCCACAATAAACGAAGGCACGGTCGCGAGCAGCACCCAGAGGAAAAACGTCTCGTAACCGAGCCAGGTCTGCAGGTCGCCGCTGAACATTCCCGGGATCATCATGCCAAGCGCCATGAAGCCCGTGCAAATCGCGAAGTGCGCCGTGCTGTGCTCGCCGCGGGACACGTAAATCATGTACAGCGTATAGGCCGTAAAGCCGACACCATAACCGAACTGCTCGACACCGACAGCAATATTGATGAGGACGAGACTCTCGGGCTGCAGCAGCGCGAGCAGAAGATACACGACGTTTGGCAGGTTGATCGCCGCGACCATCCACCACAGCCAGCGCTTGAGACCGTCGCGCGCCGCGATGAAGCCGCCGAGAATGCCGCCCACGGTCAGTGAGAGCATGCCGACAGTGCCGTAGGTGAGCCCGACGTCCGCAGTACCGAGACCCAGGCCGCCGACGGCTCGCTCGTCGAGAAGGAACGGGGCTGCCATCTTAGTCAACTGTGCCTCGGCGAAGCGGTACAGCAGCAGAAACGCGATTACGACCGCAACGTGCTTTTTTCGGAAGAACGCGGCAAAGGTCGTGACGAAACCCCGCGCCAGCGCCGCCAGCGAATCGGCGCGGCCGTCGATGTCGCCGGCGGGGCGCGGCAGCGCAAAACGATGCCAGGCGTACGACAGCACGAAGACGCCCGCAAGCAGATAGAACACGATGCTCCAGGCCAGCGGGATGTCAGCGGTTGACGTCTCCAGGTAACCCGCAAGCATGACCAGCAGGCCCTGCCCGGTAATCATTGCGAGCCGGTAAAAGGTATTGCGGATGCCCACCCACCAGGCCTGCTGGTGATCGTCGAGGCCAAGTATGTAGAGACCATCGGCCGCGATGTCGTGGGTTGCCGAGCTAAACGCAAGCAGGCAAAACGCGGCCAGCGAGTAGCGAAACAAGTCGTCCGTGGGCAGACTCAAAGCCACCGCCGCGAAACCTGCGCCGAGCATGAGCTGCATGAGCAGTATCCACTGCCGGCGCGTCTTCAGCAGGTCCACGATGGGACTCCAGACCGGCTTTATCACCCAGGGCAGATACAGCCAGCTCGTGTAAAAAGCGATCGCCGCGTTGGAGATATCCAGCCGCTTGTACATGATGACCGAGACCGTCACGACCGCGACGTACGGCAGGCCTTCCGCGAAATACAGGCTCGGCACCCACCATTTGGGCTTGCGCGATTTATCGCTCATGCGAATTGTTCATATAAACCCGTTCACACGGCCTGCCCGCGCGGCAGCAAATGCTCCCGCGCCATGATGAGGCTGCCCTCGACCGGTGTCTTTACCAAGGTGGGCTCGGCCGTCTCGGTGCCGAATTCGGCAAGCCGGCGCAGCAATACGCCGCGATACCCCTCACTCGAGCACACCACTCCGCCGCCCAGGCCCAGTGCGGGCCTGTCGCCCATGCCGGGCCGGTCGGCCGTGACATGCAGCAGCAAGGCGGCCTCCGATGCCGAGTCTTCGAGTATGCCGAGCGCAACCGGATCGCCCTCGTCCGCGACGTCCAGAGCCACTCTCGCACACGCCGCGATTTCCCGGCGGGTGTCGCCGCGCCGGTCCAGATGCTCGAGAATACTGCGCGGCGCGGAAGCACCGACGTAGGCCAGAATACGTTCGGTAAGCAGCGTGCCCGGTCCGACACCGTCGGCCGCTTTGCTGACCGCGGCCAGCGCCCGCCGGCCCAGATCGAATCCGCTGCCCTGATCGCCGAACCAGTAACCCCAGCCGCCGCGAATGCGCCGCTCGCCGTCGCGATCGATGCTGCCGGCGACGGTCCCGGTACCGACGATTAAGCCCAGTCTCGGCCCGCCGCGGTCCGCGACGGCCAGCACCGGGCCGATATCGTGCACGATCGCAACCTCCGCCGCGAGTCGGCGGCCCGCGGCCCATTCGCTGAGCGCCGCGTGCATGGCCGGCTGCTGACTGCCGGCAAGGGCCAGCACGGCGCAATGAACGTCCGACACGGCCGCGGCGGCAAGCGCCTCGTCGATCACGGCGTCGAGCGTTGCCCGCGCGGCGGCAACGCCCACGGCTCGTAGGTTGCTCGGTCCCGACACTGCCCGCGCCAGCTCCCGGATCTCGCCGTCGGCCGACAGCGCGGCAACCCGCACGGCCGTCTTGGTGCCGCCGCCGTCAACGCCAAGGATGACGTATCCTTTAGTCATTCGCTTCGAGTGCCTCGCGCAGCCTGCCGTTCGCGGCGGCAAGCCGGGCCCGCGCGCCGGCAACGTCGAGCTTCAGCTTAGCGGCAAGCACCGCCGTCTTGAGTTCGCCGCCGGCCGCAGCCAGCTGCTCCCTGGCCGCCGTTTCGGCAAGCCCGGTCAGATGCTTAAGGATTCTCAGGCTGCGGTCCTCGAGCTTGCGGTTGCTCGCGCGCAGATCGACCATGAGATTGCCGTAGGTTTTACCTAGCCGGACCATGACTCCGGTCGACAGCATGTTTAGAACCATCTTGGTTGCGGTACCCGCTTTCATGCGCGTGGAGCCGGCCAGCACTTCCGGCCCGACGATGGGCCTGATCATAATGTCCGCGTGGTCGGCAATGCGGGCGATCTCGTTACAGCAAAAACCAATGCAGAGACCGCCCTCGGCGCGCGCATGTTCGAGCGCCCCGCAGGCGTATGGCGTCGAACCGCTGGCCGCAATACCGACCACGGCGTCCTTTGCGGAAAAACCCGCCTTGGCAAGGTCCGCCGCGCCGGCTTCGGGCAGGTCTTCCGCGCCTTCCACCGAATGCCGGAGAGCGTGGTCGCCGCCCGCAATGAACCCTTGTACCTGTCCGGGATCGGTATTGAAGGTCGGCGGGCACTCGGATGCGTCGAGGACGCCAAGGCGCCCGGACGTACCGGCGCCCACGTAAAACAGCCGCCCTTGCCGCGCCAGGCGTTCGGCGATTCCGTCTATGGCCGCGGCAATGGCTTCCGCCTGAGTTGCCACGGCGGCCGCGATCGTTGCATCCTCGCGATTGATGAGCTGCACGAGTTCCAGGGTGCTCAAACCATCGAGGTCTTCCGAGGCCGGATTGGCCGATTCGGTGCTGAGTTCGTGCTGCATTAGGCCTGGAGTCTCCTTATGACGGCAACCAGAGGCGGAAACGGATGCTGAAAACGATAGCGGTGTTGATCGGCATGGCCTTGGTTTCGCTGCTGCCGCTGCCCGTAGTCGGCGGCGAAGACGCGGCGGAAGGCGGGCCGGAAGTCCGCAACGGAATCGACGTGCTCGCGGCCGAGGACTTCGCAGCGCTTGCCGGCGCGCGCGTCGGGCTGATTACGAATCATACCGGCGTGGACCGCCGCGGCCGCAGCACGATCCGGCTGCTGCACGACGCCCGCAACGTCACGCTGGTCGCGGTATTCAGCCCCGAGCACGGACTCGAAGGCAAACTGGACGTCGAGCATATCGCCGACAGCGAGGACCGCCGCACGGGCGTTCGGGTACTGAGCCTGTACGGCGAGACGCGTACGCCGACGCCCGAGATGCTGCGTGGCATCGATACGCTGGTATTCGACATCCAGGATATCGGCACGCGCTTTTATACCTACATTTCGACCATGGGCAACGCCATGCAGGCCGCCGCGGCCAACGACATCCGCTTTGTCGTGCTCGACCGGCCCAACCCGATCGGCGGCGTCGCCACCGCGGGACCGGTGCTCGACGACGACAAACGTTCGTTTGTGGGCCATCACACGATCGCCGTCCGGCACGGCATGACGGTAGCCGAGTTGGCGCGGATGTTTCAGGCGGAACTCGTCCCGGCGCTCGAACTCGGCATTGTGCCGCTCGGCAACTGGCGGCGTGCGATGCTGTTCGACGAGACCGGTCTCGAGTGGATTAACCCGTCGCCCAACATGCGGAGTCTCGACGCCGCGCTCCTGTATCCCGGTATCGGCCTGCTCGAAACCACCAATCTCTCGGTCGGGCGCGGCACGGCAACTCCGTTCGAACTCCTCGGCGCGCCCTGGCTCGACGGCGAGCGGCTCGCGGCACGGATCGAGGCGTTGCGTCTCCCGGGCATCCGCGTGCGGGCCGTCCGCTTCACGCCCGAGTCCAGCAAGTTCGCCGGCGAGCAATGCAGCGGCATTCGCTTCGAGATCGGCGATCGCCGCGCCTTCCAGCCGCTCGCGCTCGGCTTCGCCATTGCCCGCGAACTCAGGCTCGCATACGCCAAAACCTGGGATATCGATCCGTACCTGCGCCTGCTCGGCAACGGCGACACTTTCGCCGCAATCGAACGCGGCGACCCGCGCGCGAGTATCCAGTCGGCCTACGCGGAGGGGCTCGCGGAGTTCCGCGCGCGCCGCGAGTCGTTCCTGCTCTACCGGTAATGTCGATGCACTAAACATTGGCCGCCGGGAACTCCAGCATGTCGCCGTCGATCCAGCTACGCACGACGTTAAACGATTCGTCGAGTTCCACGAGACAGGCGCGGTAACCCGGCCGTATCGCGCCAAGCTGATCCTGCAACCCCAGCACGCGCGCCGGATACGCAGATGCCATGCGCAGCGCTTCGTAAATGTCCACACCGCCGAAGCGCGCCGCGTTGCGCACCGCGTCGATCATGCCGAGATGCGCGCCGGCAAGCGTGCCGGCGGCATTCACCAAACGTCCCGAGTCGACCCGTATGGTCTGCCCGAACAGCACGAACTCCTTGTCCGCGGCCCCAAGGGTAGGCATTGCGTCCGTCACGAGGATCGCTTTGCCGGGCTGTTTGGATGCGATCGCGAGCCGCAGGCTGGCCGGATGCACGTGCAGGCCGTCCGCGATAATCCCGAACACGCTGTTGGCATCGTCGAGCGCCGCGCCGACCATCCCGGGCTCGCGGCTCTTGAGCGGCGTCATGGCGTTGAACAGGTGAGTAAAACCGCACAAACCTTCGTCGAGCGCGCGCAGCGTTTGCTCGTAGCTTGCGCCGCTGTGGCCGCCAAAAACGAGTACGCCTGCATCGGTAAGTTTGCGAATGGAACCGGCCGGCACGGTTTCGGGCGCGAGCGTCGTGAGCATCCGTCCTGCGCCGAAACCCTCGAGCAGCGCAAGCGCCGCCGCATCGAGCGGCCGCAGGCGCGCAGCGTCGTGAATGCCGCAAAAACCGGGATTCAGATGCGGTCCTTCCAGATGCACACCGAGCACGCCCGGCACGCCGGACTTGATCGACGCCGATGCGGCAGCCACGGCCTGCTCAGTCTTGTCAGCCGTATCGCTAATCAAGGTCGGCAGAAAGCCGGTGGTCCCGCGGGCGCGGTGCGCTGCACCAATCGCCGCGATTGTCGCGGGCGTAGGCGCATCGTTGAACAAGACGCCGCCGCCGCCGTTGACCTGCAAATCGATAAATCCCGGTACCAGCAGATTGCCGCCAAGGTCGAGCAGGGTGTCGCCGTTACCGCCTTGCGAACCCGCCGAGAGGATTTCGGCGATATGCCGGCCGTTTACCGCGACGCTGCGATTCTTATGCACGCGCTCGCCGTCAAAAACGCGGCAATTGGTCAGCAGCTGTTTCATTCTCCGGCCTCGTGCAGCGGCGCGGACGGCGAAAGCGCGTGTATGGTCTTGCCGCCCGCAAACGTCGTCACCGAGCCGAGCAGCGCGTACCACGCCCAGTGCAGCGGCGTCTCGATTGCCGCCAGCGACAGCACCGCCACACCCAGCGCAAAACCGGCCAGGGCCGCCGGCTGGCGCACCGCCGGCGCCAGAGCGGCGAGCAGGTAGAGCCCAAGCACTGGACCCGCCGCGAAGCCCGCTATCTTGAGCACGCCCGCAACCGTGCTTTCGTCGGTACCGAAAAAACCAAACGCAATCGCAAGACCGGTTTGCAGCAATCCGAAGCCTATGGTTGCGCGGCGGCTCGCGCGCGCATCGGCCCGCGGTTCCGCCGGCTGCTGCCGCAGCGGTTTGTACAGATCGTTGATAAACGTGGCCGCCGACGAGTTCAGGGAGCTCGATAAAGTCGACATCGCCGCCGCAAACACGGCGGCAAGCGTAATACCGAGCAAACCGACAGGCATAAAATCCACGATGAAGCGCGCGAACAGCTGATCGTTGCGCAAGACCTGTCCCAGCTCGGGCGCCGCGCCGGACGTCGCCAGCCCGGCAAGGCCAACCCCAATCAGCAGGAACACGGCAAACTGCGCCATCACGACAAAACCGCTCAGGCCCAGCGCAATACCGGCACTGCGCTCGCTACGGGCGGAAAGATAACGCTGTACCATGAGCTGATCCGTGCCGTGGGTCGCGGCCGTAAGGAAAGCGCCACCCACGAGTCCGGCCCAGAACGTCATGGACGGCTTCAACGGGTTCGGGTCGAAGTCGAACACCTGCAGGCGGCCTTCCGCGACGGCAAAATCCTTGAGAGCCGACAGACCGCCGGGAACGCTGTCGACGATAATCGCAGCCGCGGCCAGCGCGCCGCCGGTGTAGACAAAAAACTGCACGCAATCGTTCCAGATAACCGATTTCGCGCCGCCGATAAACGTGTACAGGATCGTAACGACCCCGATCGCCACGATACACAGGGCCAGATCGAGCCCCAGCACGACCTGCAGCACCAGCGCGGTCAGAAACAGCCGCAGTGCATCGCTCAAGTTTCGGGTCAGCAGGAACAGCGTCGACACGAGGCGCCTGCTGGCGCTGCCGAAGCGGGCCTCAAGCACCTCGTACGCCGTCAGGGGTTTACCCTCGAAGTACATTGGCAGCAGCACGAACACGACGAACAGCCTGCCGACGACGTAACCTATCGTGATCTGCAGAAAGCTCAGATTGCCGCCGGCTGCGGCCGCCAGCCCCGGTATGCTCAGAAAAGTGACCGTACTCGTTTCGGTCGCGACGATCGACAGCAGCAGGGCCGGCGCCGGCAGAGAACGGCCGCCCAGGAAGTAGTCGGCCAGGGACTTCGCACCGCGCCCTACCCACAGGCCAAACGCAAGCACGCCGAGTAAATAGGCCAGCACGATCAGACCGTCGATCGCACCGATGTTGAGAGACGCGCTCACGGAGCAGCCACCGCGTGGGCGTCCCGCCCGTCGTCGTCGCGCTCTTCGGGCAAATCATCGTCGCGGTCCGCGGCGAGCACGACTACGTCGTCGTAAACGCGCCGCTCGAAGCGTTCGGGCTCACCGGCTGCGTTGACCACGGGCAGAATATAGACAGGCTCGAGCCGCGCGCTCCAGCGCCCGCCCGCAAGCTTGTCGAGGTTCACTTCGATATGCCCGTAGTGTTTGCCGCCCGCGATCAGCATGCCGTCGTCGTCGCGGATCTCCGGCGCGTCGCGATGCGCGAGAAAACGGCTGGCCGGGTTGTTCACCGCCGGATCCGGACCGCGCAGCCCGTCGCCGCCGATGCCCGCGACCATAAAGTGCAGATCGTACTCTACCTGCCCGCCGTCAGGCCGGGTCTCCGCGCCGCGCACGACGGAACGCTCGAACATTTCGTCGTGACCGCTGAACACTGCGTCCACGCCGTAGCGCAGGAATACGGGCGTCAGACTCCGCAGCGGCACGCCCGAAGCAAAATCGCGCCCCTCGTCCGTGCCCGGCTCGCGGTTGTGCACCCCGGTTGCGTACGGTGCAGCGTGCATGACGACAAAGGTAAAATGGCTTTCCCGCTGCGCACGGGCGAGGGTCTCGAGCAGCCAGGCATGCTGCTCGGAACCCGGCTGCCAGTCCGGCGGCGCTGCACTGCCCGCGCCGGACAACAGCCAGTTAGTGTCTGTGCCCGACCTGTCCGGCAGACCGTTGTTGGTATCGAGGACGACGAGCGTCAGCGGCCCGTGGCGAACGGAATAGTAGTTCCGATCGGCTTCGAGGGGCGCAAAATAGTGCCGGTACTTCTCGATCGCGCGCCGGCTCGCCGCGTCGGAGTAGCCGCCAAGCTCGCCAGGGCCGCCGTAATATTCGTGATTGCCGGGCGCGGGATAGATAGGTACGTCGGCGGCGAGCGCCGCATTCTGCCGCCAGAACTCGTCCCAGTCGCGCTGTTCGCCGCCCGATTCGACCAGGTCGCCGGCAATCGCGACGAACTGCGGCGCGCGCTCCGCGATCGCTTCGAGGTTCGCGGCGTAGCCGCTGGTTTGATCGACCGGGTAGCGCCGCGCATTGTTCCCGCCGCCGGGTTCCGGCCAAAGCACGCGGTCGCCCGTCGATTCCGGCTCGGTTTCGCTGTCGCCGTAAACGATAAAACGCAGTTTTCGGTCTTCGCCAGACGGCGTGCGAAACCCGCCGCGCGCAACAAAACCGCCCTGTGTGACTTCGTAGCGGTAAGCCGTACCCGGGTTCAACGCGTCGATGTCGAGCCAATGACGATGCGGGATGAGGAACTCGAGGGCGGAAGCGGCAAGACAAGGTTCCGCCGCATGGTAGGTCAACGCTTCGGCGATAGTCGGCCTGGACTCGAGCGTGCCGACGGTCTGTTCGCCGTCGGCGGTCATGATACGCAGGCGGCCAGGCCCCGGCTCGTGGCTGTACCACTGCAGACTCACCGAGTCCGATGCGATTTGCCGTATGTACGGCTGCACGCGAAACCCGCTGCCCATGACCGCGGGATCGTTCTTGTATTCGGCAACCCGGCGCATCCAGCCCGGTATCCAGCGCGCCTCGTTGCGCTCGGGCGGCGCAAGCTCGGCACGCTGCCGCAGCCGCTTTGCCGCGGCTTCCGCGAACAGTGCACTGAGTTCAGCGGCGGTGTGAGTTTCGCCCGCGACGCTCTGCACATCGCCGAGCACCTGCAGCAAGCCCCAGCCCTTGCCCTGATAACGCTCGCGGGGATTGTTGCCGAGTCCCTTGAAGTTGTAATAGTCGAGCACGGCGAACAACCCCTGCGGGGCCGCCGTCAGACGCTCGAGCAGCGGTGTCAGCGGTACCGTGTCGGCATCCGGCAGCGCTTCCCAGCGGCGCTCGAAGCTCGCAACGATGTAGCGGACCTGCGCGCTCATCGTCGATTCGAGCCAGAGCCTGAGCGCGCGCATCCTCGGCGAGTCCATCGCTGCGTCGAACCCGGCTTTGCTTCGCCAGGGCGAATCCATCGTCTCCAGTTGCGCCAGCCACTCCGGAAAAGCGACGCATGCAGCGCTTCGTTCACGCACATAGTCGAGCATCGGCGGGAAAGACTCGTCGAATGGCGCATCGACACCTTGCGGGAACCAGATGAAGTGCCCGATACCGAGCGAGGGAAAGTCTTCGCCTTCGTTCCAGTGCGTGAGTTTGCGAGGATCCGCGCCCGTTTCGTTGCGATAGATCCGATTGGCAATCCGCGTGTAGTCGGACTCGCTCAGAACGGGCAGAACCGGTTGCTCGCCCGCGTCGGTCTGCCCCCGCTGGGCAGCCGGCTGGTCGGCACAGCCGGCAACGAAGGCGGCAAACAGCAAAACGAAAAGGACGATACGCGGCGGCATGGCCGTTCGATAATAGCGCTATGCCGTATACAAAACCGCGCTGTGCCTCTGAGTTTGCTTAATCATCAGAGGCACAGCGCGACAGCTTGCAAATACCCTTACGCTGCGTTGCGTCTAGTTGAACTGATACTTGAGGGCAAGCTGAATGCGGCGCGGGTCGATGAACCGGGCCGGCTCGCCGAAGCCTGCGCTGTTCACGCGCGGCCGGAAGGCATAGCCGGTCTGGTTGTCGAACACGTTGAAAATATCCGCACGGAACTGGATGTTCGAGTGACCGAACACCGCGAAGTTTTGCGTGTAGTTCAGATCGAGCTGCCAGTGCGACGGCGAGGTCCGGGTACCCGCGGGCTCGGCGTAGCGAATGGTGTCGCTCGTGCTGCCCGTCAGAGCGCGGTAGACGTTGCTGTCCCAGGCCTCCCAGGGCTCGCCGGACTGCCATACGGCGAACGCCCCTACGCGGGCATTCCACGGCAGCTCACGGAAACCGTACACCTTGACCTGATGACGGCGGTCGCCGCCCAGCCTGCCGGTTTTGAAATTCCAGAGCTGACGGCCGGCGAAGTCGCCTATGTTCGACGAGCCAATAAAGGTGGCCTGATCGTTGTCGGTCGTGGTGCGGTCCTGGTCGAAGTTGCCGTAGTACTGGCTCCAGGTATAGGACCCCTTGAGGTACCACTGATCGACGTTCCACTCCGCTTCCATGCTGACTTCGTGATACTGCGTGAAAGCGCCGTCGAGTTCCGCGATAACGAAGGACGAGCCGCCGATTTCGTCACGAATCTCATCCAGGTCAGGTATGTACAGCTCGCGGGGGATTCCGGGCGGCGGCGCAAACGCGACGCGTGCGTTGTTGTTGGTGTCTTCCCAGAAGTTCTCGGAGCGGCGGTAACGGTAGTGCGCCCGAACAATCAGGTCGTTGCCGAAATTCCGCGACGTGCCGATGAGCCATTCGTTGGTGAAGCGGGGATCGAGATCGTCGGCAAAGAACTTGCCCGAAGACGACGCAAACGGCGTAGCCTCGATGAAGTTGCCGTTGGCGTCCCAGCGGACGTCGACGCTGCCGCGCAGGTTGCGGTCCCAGGAGGCCGCCCGGGCCAGCGACGAGGCAGACGGGTTGTAGCGCGCATAGTTGACGAACACCGAGCCCGAATCGGAGTAATCCCAGGTGACGCCGAGACGCGGCTGGATCATGTCCTCCCAATCGACCGTGTACATCTTGTAACGCGTACCTGGCGACTGCTCGAGGCCCGTCAGCGGATTGGCCGCATTAGGCGCCAGCCCCTGACCATACAGCTCGTCTTTGCTGAGCATGACGCCGACGTTGAAGGTCCAGGCGCCGGTAATGTATTCGGCATTGACTTCGAAACTCTGCATTTCCGATTCCGAGAGGATCGACTCCACGAATGCGTCGCCGGTCGGATCGAGCAGACCCTGCTGCGAAACCCGCGCTTCGTAGAAGATCGGCGTCACGCCGTCCGATGCCAGGGCACGCCCACCGGGAACGCTAATGCTGCCCCAGCCGTTCGACTGGCGGGCCAGGTCTTCGGAGACTTCCATGTACTGGTAGCCCACGTGGAAATCCAGCGTGTTGTTGCCAATGTAGAACAGGCGGTCGTAAGCGATTTCGAAGCTCTCGCGGAAGAAGTCCTGATCGTTGATCTGGAAGTAGCCGCCCACGCGGCCGCCGCCGGTCGGCACGCCGTTGTCGAGGTAGCCGAATTCGTTGATCAGCGGCTGTATGAACGCGTTAAAGGCGTCTTCGCCGTCGATCGGCTGCGGCACGATGAAGTAGCCCTGCTGATCGAGGTTATTGATATCGAGCGAATCGCCGATCGCCGGCTGAAATGCGAACAGGTTGTCGGGGCGCTCGGAGTTTTCGTTTTCGAAGTCCGTGTACTTGAAGGAGACCGAACTCTGTTCGTCGATCAGCCAGGAACCTTCGACAATGATAATGTCCTGGGTGGCCTCGGATCCCAACGATGCGGTAGCCGATTCGAACTCGCCGACACTGTCGTTCTCTACTTCGCGATCTGACGTGCGGAAACTTGCGTCGAACAGAATGCTGTCCGTCGGCGCGAAAGTCAGCTTGGCGAAAAACTCGTCGCGTTTGTTGGTGAAATCGCCAACCGGGCCGTAAGCGTTCTGCGTATTGCTGCGCTCGAAATCCGGGCCGAAGTAGGACGTGTAGAAGTACAGGCGATCGCGGAGAATCGGGCCGCCCAGACTCGCGACGATCCAGCTGCGGTCTTCTTCGAACTGCTCGAGCGACTCGCCGTTGTCGAGATCGGCGATCAGACTGCTCGGTTCGATCTGATAGCTGAGTTCAGCCTTGAACTCATCAGTGCCGGTCTTGCTCACGGTGTTCATGAGGAAACCGCCTGCGCGGTTGAAACCGATGGCCTTGGCGCCGCCGCGGACGATCGAGACCTGCGCAATGTCGTGCGACGAAGGTTCGGAACCCAGTACGCCGAACAGCGGCAGCGATACGTCCACGCCGTCGAACTGATACACGTTGTCCTGGCCGCTGCCGCCGGCACTTGGGCCGCGGATGTCGAGCTCGGAGTACTGCACGCCCGGGATCAGCTTGAAGAGGTCGCGGTATTCCTGGCCGACCGGCAGCGCATCGACGGTCTGTGCGGAAATCGCGTTCGCAAGCGAGCCCTGGCCGGTATCGGCGATCAGGGCCGAACCCGTCACGACAATTTCCTCGACCTGCGCGCCGGCATTCGCCATTACGTCCACTTCGGTGGTTTGCTGCAGCTGTACGAAGGCAGTGCGAGTGGTCGTGCTGCCGTCGGCGAATTCGAACCTGAGCTCGTACTGGCCCGGCGGCAGCCGCCGCAGACGATACTGGCCGTTGACGGTGGTGGTCGCGGACCGGTCCTGCGGCAACACGTTACTGGTCGCCTCGACCGTAACGCCTGCCACGGCGGAGCCGCTGGCGTCGGTAACGTTGCCCGAGATATCTCCGGTTTGCTGCGCGTGCGCCGGCGCGGCAAACGCAATGGCGGCGACGAGCGGCAGCAAGACCCGGGAAGAAAAGACGGACCGGCAGAAAGTGGCGATCCTTTGGCGTAGCAAAGTCATATTACTCCCCCGTACATGACGTATTTCTTGACTATTATTTACTGCTCTCGCATAAAATATCACTGCCGTGCGAAAAGTAAAGAATTTTTTATTCCTAGGCGGCAGCGGCTCCCGGAGCCGCAAAAACCGGCCAAATCAGGCAAAAAATGCCCGTATCGGCCCATACTTGACCTGCAGCGAAAAGCCCTGAATCGTCGCTGCAGACAGCGCGCAGGTGACTCTATGGTTTCTCAGTTCCACCCGACACTCAGGCTTGGTTTGTTGCTGCTCGCTACAGGGCTGTTACTGGCGTTGAGCGGCTGCGCCGGCGGCGCGGCGACCGTGCGCGCGGAGTCGGAGAATCAGAACAGCCGCGTCAGTATTGTCGTGCTGCATCACACGGCGATTGATTTCGACCATTCGCTGCGGGTGCTGACAAAACGCTCGTCCCGGCCAGTGAGTTCGCACTACCTGATCCCCGAGCCGCAGGACCCCAGCTACAAGAAACGCGGGCTGAAGGTTTACCAGCTGGTGGACGAAGACCGCCGGGCCTGGCATGCCGGCACGAGCTATTGGCGCGGCCGTACCGGCCTCAACGACCAGTCGATCGGCATAGAACTCGTCTATGTGCCGACCTGCCATACACAGCGCGCAGCTTCGGGCTTCGCAGCGGACGCAGACGAAAAAGTCGAAGCCGCAGAGGTGTGTTTTTTCCCGGACTTCGCCGACTCGCAGCTCGCCCTGCTCGTGGACCTGCTCGGAGGCATCCTCGAAAGGCATCCGAACATTGCGCCCACCCACATCGTCGCGCATTCGGACATTGCCCCGGACCGCAAGGTGGACCCGGGCCCGCGTTTCCCCTGGCAGCGCCTGCACAAGCTGGGCTTCGGCGCGTGGTACGACGAAACAACGGCGGTCCGCTACTGGGAGCAGTTTCTCGAGGCGCCGCTGCCGCTCGCCAACGTACAGGCCGCGCTGAATGCGTATGGCTATCCGATCGAGCTCACAGGCGAAGCGGACGCGCAAACGAAGGACGTGCTGACCGCCTTTCAGATGCATTTCAGGCCCTACGAGGTCAGCGGCGAAGCGACGCCCATTACGGTCGCCATACTGTTTGCGCTGATCGAAAAGTACTATCCGAGCGAACTGCCGGCGCTGCTGGTAGTGGAAGCTGCCGAGGAAACCGCAGCCGCTGTCGATGAAGAACCCGCTACTGACGCGCCGGCTCCCGGCGACGCGGCCACCACAAGTGATAGCATCGAAAACCGGCAAGACTGAATTTTTTATTCGAACGCATCGCGCCTATCTATCAGCTTCGGAATATTTTATTCTTGGTGCTCGGAAACGTGGTCGGGGGGGGGCCATGCATGATCGTCCACTATGATCGCCGACCATGATTACCAATAGCTTTACCTACCTTGCGATCCTGGTTGCGCTGGGCGGCGCACTTACCTATCTGGAGAAGCAGAGCAATAGCCGCTTTTTCGAGTACGTGCCGCCGATCGTGCTGCTCTACTTCGGCGTCATGCTGCTTGCGACCGCCGCCCTGTGGCCCGCCCCCGGCGAAAGCGCGGAGATCGACGGCGCCTACCGCGCGGTACGCAACAATCTCTTGCCAGCCATGATTTTTCTCATGCTGCTGAAGAGCGACCTGCGACAGATCCAGAAGCTCGGCGCCCGCATGCTCGTGGCCTTCTTCGCGGCCACCTCCAGCATCGTGGTGGGTTTTATCGTCGCGTTTTCGATCTTCCATCCGCTACTCGAGCCGGATGCCTGGAAGACCTTCGCCGCACTTAGCGGCAGCTGGATGGGCGGCACCGGCAACATGGCGGCGATCCAGGGCGCGCTCGAAGTGCCCGACTCGAGCATGGGCTATACCCTGCTCATCGATTCGATCGACTACGCCATCTGGGTCATATTTCTGCTTGCGCTCGTGCCCTACGCAAAACACTTCAACCGCTGGTCCAAAGCGGATACCTCGATCATCGACAGCGTCGGCGCGCGCCTGGAAGCCGAGCAGGCGGCTGACGAGAAGCCCGTACAGGGCACCGACCTGCTGTTCCTGCTCGGGCTGTCCATGCTGGTGTCCGCGGTCGTTCAGAGCCTGTCCGGCGGACTGCCGACCGGCGCCTTCATGACGACGACGACCTGGGTGGTCCTGATCGTGACCGTGCTGGGTGTCATCGGCGCCGTCACGCCGCTGGGGCGCATCGCGGGCTCGAGCGAACTCGCAAGCGTCATGCTGTACGTCATCGTCGCCCTGATCGCATCGCGCGCGAGCTTCGCGGAACTCGGCAAAGCGCCCGTGTACATCGTTGCCGGGCTGGTCATCCTGAGCGTGCACGGCGCGCTAATGGTTACCGTCGCCAAACTGTTCCGCCTGGATCTGTTTTCCTTAGGCGTCGCGTCGCTGGCCAACATTGGCGGCGTGGCATCCGCCCCGATACTCGCGGCAGCCTACTCCCGGGTTCTCATTCCGGTCGGCGTGCTAATGGCGATGTTGGGCTATATTGTCGGCACCGGCGGCGGACTCCTGGTCGGCCGCATCCTCTCGGGAATAGCACCATGACCTGTCTACGACCAGCCTTGAATCTGTTGTTCGCCGTACTCGGCGGCGCACTGGTCAGCGGCTGCTCCGATGAACCGTCGGGCACCGCGCCGGCGGGCCCGGCACAAGCCCTCGACACCGACGTTCCCGGCATCGAAGAACGCCACCTGACAGCCGGTTTCTGGCTTGTGCGAACCCGGGACGCAGACCGTGTGCTCATGTCGGAGGCGGAGATCGCAGCGTTCAACAGCCGCTCGTTCGACGTCGTCGACAACATGCTGCGGCTCGAGTCGTATCCGCAGCGCTTGAACCGGGACGAACTTACGAAGCTGGTCCGCCAGATCAGCAAACCGTCGGACTACGATCGCTGGTATGCCGACGGCCGCAAACTGGACGCCGTGGACTGGGCGCGTTACGACGCCACCCTGAATCTGGACGCGATCGAGGCGTCGAACGACGTGCGTTTCGGCCTGGTCGTCGAACGCGCGTCCATGCGCAGCTACCCGACGGACGATCCCATCTTCAATACCGAAACGCCCACCGACATAGACCGTTTCCAGGAAAACGGGCTGTTTCCCGCGGACGCGGTGGCCGTGCTGCATACGAGCCGGGACGGCGAATGGCTGCTCGTGCAGAGCTTCAACTACCTCGCCTGGGTACGCCGCGAAAACATCGCTTTGGGCAGCCTCGCGAGCGTCCTCGATTACCAAAGCCAGCTCGCGGATGAGCCGCTGGTCGTAACCGGCGACAAGGTGTTTACCAACTACAATCCGCATGTCCCGGCAGTCTCCGAACTGCAGCTCGATATGGGCGTGCGCCTGCCGCGCATACCGCGTTCGGAGTCAGGCAACGACGTGCACGGCCAAAACCCTTATACCAGCCATGTCGTGCGCCTGCCGGTACGCGAGGCCGACGGCTCGCTGAGCTTCGAGGCCGCACTGATCGCCCGCGGCCAGGACGTGCGGCTCGGCTATCTGCCGTATACGCGCGCAAACGTCATTCGCCAGTCCTTCAAATTCCTTGGCGAACGCTACGGCTGGGGGCACTCGTACAACGCCCGCGACTGCACCGGCTTCGTGTCGGAGGTGTATAAGACCTTCGGTATTCTCCTGCCGCGCAACTCGGGCGACCAGCGCGACAGCGTTATTGGCGGCAACCGGCGCTTCGACGAGACGGTCGCTCACGGCGAGCGGGTCGCTGCGCTCGACACGCTCGATGTCGGCAATCTGATCTACATCCCCGGCCATGTGATGCTGCACTTGGGCGAGGTCGACGGCGAGCCGTATGTAATACACGACGTCAACGGCCTGAACTACGCGCTCGCGGACGGCAGCTTGTACAGCGGCGTACTCAGCACGGTTGCTGTCACGCCGCTCATGCCGCTCAGGTCCTCCAAAGGACAGCACTACGTTGACTTGATGATGAGCATCAAGCAAATCAGGTAACGGATCAAACCTATGAAAATAACCGGCATAGAACTCGGCAAGCTTCGGGTTCCGCTCAAGACCCCGTTCAAGACCGCGCTGCGCTCGGTCGACTACATGGAAGACGTGGTCATCATTCTCGAAACCGATACGGGCCACAAGGGCTACGGCAGCGCGCCCGCCACGGCCGTCATTACGGGCGAGACGCACGGCTCGATCATCGAGGCTATCCGCACCGTGATCGCGCCGAGCATCGTCGGGGAAGACATCCGCAACCTGAACCGCATCGTCAACCTGATCCAGAAGTCGATCTTCACGAACTTCAGCGCCAAGGCGGCCGTGGAGATCGCGGTCTACGATTTGTTTGCGCAGTCTTTCAATGCGCCGCTGTATCGGGTCCTCGGCGGCGGCGAGCCGCTGATTTCGACCGACATTACCATTAGCGTCGACTACATCGACAAGATGGTGCAGGACGCGCTCGACGCCGTCGAACTGGGCTTCGAAGCGCTGAAGATCAAGGTCGGCAAAGACCTCGCGCTCGACATCCAGCGCGTCAAGGCGATCGCCGCCGCCGTCAGCGACAAGGCGCTCATACGTCTCGACGCAAATCAGGGCTGGACGCCCAAGCAGACAGTGACCGCCCTGCGCGAACTGGAGAGCAGCGGCGTCGAACTCGAATTCGTCGAACAACCCGTGCGCGGCGACGACGTCGAAGGCATGAAATACATTACCGAGCGCGTCTCCACACCGGTCATGGCGGACGAAAGCACGTTTGGGCCCAAGGAAGTCATCGATCTCATACAAATGCGCGGCGCCGACATCATCAACATCAAGCTCATGAAAACCGGCGGCATCTCGAACGCGATCAATATCGCCGACATTGCCTCGCTGTACGACGTCGAGTGCATGATCGGCTGTATGCTGGAAACGAGCATAGGGGTCGCCGCCGCGGCGCACGTGGCGGTCGCCAAGTCCAACATCATCACGCGGGTGGATCTCGACGCGCCGTCGCTGGCGACGATCAATCCGGTCGTCAGCGGCGTCAGCTTCGACAACGCCGAGATCCGCATCAATGACTCGCCCGGTCTGGGCATCGAATACATCGAAGACCTGTCCATGCTCGAATTCGGCAAAGCGGCTTCGTTGTAGACTCAGAGCGCAGGCTTATTCCCGGCCTTCGAAAACCCGCGGCACTCGATCGGTGACCCGCGTGAGCAGTTCGTAGCCGATCGTTCCGGTGTGCCGGGCCACCTCGCCGACCGGCAAACCGTCGCCCCAAAGCGTAACCCGGTCCCCGGGTTTTGCCGCCGGATGCCCGGTCAGATCGATCGTGATCATATCCATCGATACGACGCCCGCGAGCGGCGCGATACGGCCGTTCACGACGGTTGGCGTGCCGTCCGGCGCGTGCCGCGGATAGCCGTCGGCATAACCCACCGCGACGGTGCCAATGGTCGACGGCCCGCTGGCCCGCCAGCGGCCGCCATAGCCGACGCGCTCCCCGCTCGCTACTTCGCGCAGCGCAATCAGCTCCGCCTCGAAGTGCATCGCGGGCCTCAGTTCGCCCGCAGCTGCTACTGCCTCGGCGAGCGGAGAGTTGCCGTAGAGCATATAACCCGGCCGGTTCCAGTCGGCATGACTCTCCGGCCAGGCGAGGATCGCCGCGGAGTTGCCAATGCTGAGCGGCAGCCCGAGTTTCCCGGTCAGGGCGGCAAACTCCCGCAGCTGTTGCGCGGTATGCGTATTAGCGGGCATGTCCGCCGCTGCGAGGTGCGTACAGACTACCGGGGGTGTCTCGAGCCGGCCGGAAGACAAGAGGCGCTCCAGCGCCTGGCCGAATTCGGCCGGCATGAAACCCAGGCGGTGCATGCCGGTATCCACCTTGAGCCAGAGATCGGGGAACTGCCCGAGCGCGGCGCCAAGCAGCATGTCGAGCTGCGCCGGCGAGTGCAGCATGAGCGACACGCCGCGGGCCGCGGCTTCGGTCAGCGCGTCCGGCGTGTGCACGCCTTCGAGCACGAGCAGCGGCTTGGATACACCGTGCTCACGCAGCTCGATCGCCTCTTCGAGAATCGCAACCGCGTAGGCCGGCGCCAGCTCGTCGAGCGCCTCTGCCACCGCCAGCAGCCCATGGCCATAGGCATTGGCCTTGATCACGGCGATATTGCGCGACTGCGGCGCGAGCCGTGCCGCAAGGCGGAAATTCGCACGAATCGCCGCCAGATCGATGCGAGCCTCGGTGCGGCGGTGCACTAGCGTTCCGTGCGGGCGATGCGCTCGAAATTCAGATCGCCGTAGTTGAAACTCCAGTCGGTCTCGGCGGACACAGGCTCCATGGTCATGCCGTCGATAACGCCCGCGGTATCGATGTCGAAGTGCACGAACGCGTCCGCCTGCAGACTGCGATCGGCCCAGCGCACGACAAAGGTATTGCCTTCCCACGGCCACAGTTCGCCGCGCATGCGCGGCGACTTGACGGAGGCGAACCAGAGCTGCCCGCCTTCCTCGTAAACTCTGACCTCGCCAAACCACGGATCGCGATACGTCGCGGAATAGTCCGCGAGCGGTCTGGCCGCCCGGCGGCCGTCGAGCGCCGCCGCCAGCAGGTCGAAATCGGCGTCCGCCGTGGCGCCGCTCTCCGGTGTGTACTCTGCAATCCAGTCGACGCCGCGAACGCCCATATAGGGCCGCACGATACTGTTGGCGATTGCCGCACGCGCCGGACCCGTCTGCCCGCCGTTGGTAAGTACGATCACACCGAGATCGAGCTCGGGAATCAGTACGAGATTGGAGCCCCAGCCGGTAAACGTACCCGTGTGCGCGACCTCCTTGTAACCGTGTATGTCCGCCAGCCGCCAGCCCAGACCGTAGGCTTTGAAGTGGGTGCCGTCACGCTCGCGGTCGCGCTCGCTCACGCTGCGGATGGTCTTTGGGCTCCACATCGTCTCCGCCTGCGCGTCGCTGTAGTAGCGCACGCCGTTCGCGTCCACGCCGCGGTTGAGCTGCAGCGACATCCAGACCAGCATGTCGTCGAGGCTGCAGCGCACGCCGCCGGCGGCCGCCGATACGGAGGTTTCGGCGCTGATCCGGTTCCGCTCGACAATGCTGAGTTCGCCTTCGACCAGCGCGTGCGGCGCGGCCAGATTGGTCATTTCGCCGGCGGGTATGTCACCTGCAAAACAGCGCTCGAGCCCGAGCGGTCCGAGCAGGGCACTGTCCACATAGTCTTCCCAGCTCGTGCCGCTCACCGCCGGAATCAGCTCGCCCGCGACAATGTAGAGCGTGTTGTCGTAGGCGTATTCCGTCCGAAAGCCGCTTTGCGCCTCGAAGTAGCGCAGGCCGTGAATGATATCTTCACGCGTAAAACTGTTGGGCCGGGGCCAGAGCATCAGGTCGCCCGCGCCGAGGCCGAGGCCGCTGCGGTGAGTGAGCAGGTCGACGACGTTGAACTCGCGTGTAATCCACGGATCGTGCAGCCGAAAGTCCGGGATGTGATTCACGATCTTGTCGTCCCAGGCCAGCAACTCCTGATCGACCAGCATTGCCAGCGCCGCGGTCGTCATCGCTTTACTGTTCGACGCGACGCGGAACAGCGTCTGCCCGTCTATGCGCTCGGGTTCGCCCAGTTCGCGTATGCCGTAACCTTTTGCGTGCAGTATTCTGCCGTCCTTGATGACGCCGACGGCGACTCCGGGCACGGAAAAGGCCTGCATCGCGCGCTCGACCGTGGCATCGATTGCGGTTTCACTGTGTGGCGGGCCGCTCGCGCAGCCGCCGAGCGACAGTAGCGACAGACAGACGACAAGAGTTTTGCTGAGTGCTTGCATTAGCGAATACCCATTTGAGAGCAACCGGGCACGGTTTGAACGATCTTCAGAGCAGCGTCAATCCGGCAATCACGTACATTAGCAAAGAGATTCCGCCGGTAAACAGCGCGTAAGGCAGCTGAGTGCGTACGTGTTCGAGCAGGTCGCAGCCGGAGGCTATCGAGGACACCGCCGTGGTATCCGAGATCGGCGAGCAATGGTCGCCGAATACGCCGCCGCCGAGGATCGCCGCAAGCAGCAGCGAAGGCGGCAAATCCAGCGCGTTAACCAGCGGCATACCCAGGGGCACGAGGATCGCAAACGTGCCCCAGGACGTGCCGGTCGAAAACGAAATCAGGCCGCCGGCGAGAAACAGCACGGCGGGGATCAGGAATACGGGCAGGTTGCCGCTCACCAGCCCCGCAATGTAGTCGCCCGTGCCGAGCGCATCGAGGCTCGAACCGAGCGCGAGCGCCAGCAGCAGTATGGCAACCAGCGGCAGCAGATCGCTCATGCCGTCGAAACCGATCTTGACCAGTTCGAGATGCTTGTAGTGCCCGCCGAACAGCATTTGCAGGTAAGCGAGCAGCGTGGCAAGCGTGGTGGCGTACAGCACCGACTTCGAGCCGCTGCCCGCGGCAAGATCGCCGTCGCCCGTCCAGTACATGAAACCCAGCATGCCGACGATCATCACGAGCAGCGGCAATATCATGTAGCGCGCTTTGGTCGCCTTGAGTTCCTCTACCTCGTCGCCGGTATGCGCGACGACCGTGTCGCTCGTCGCGAGCGGCCCGAAGTAGCGGCCGCTCCAGGCCGTCAGGAAAACCACGCCCAGGGTGAGCAGCGCGTAAAAATTGAGATGAATCGTGCCCCAGAGTATCGAAGCCGACGAGGCGCCAAGTTCGTAATTGTCCAGCAGGGCCAGCACAAACGCGCCCCAGCCGTTGAGCAGGATCAGTATGCAGACGGGCGCCGAGGTGCTGTCGATGATGTAGGCGAGCTTCGCCCGGCTCATGCCGAAGCGGTCGAACAGCCCGCGCGAGAGTATCCCCGCGGTCAGCACGCTCAGGTTCGACTCCACGAACACCACGGTGCCCACGCCGCTGGTCAGCAGCGCCGCCTGCCGGCCGTTATTGGCGACCCCGCGGTTGACGAGACTCAGCACGACCGCGGCGACGCCGCCCGACGCGCGTATATACGCAAGCAGCGCGCCGATCATGAGACTGAACACCAGCAGCCGGGCGTTGCCGGGGCTGTCGAATACGGACACCGTGCGTTCGATAGTCCCGAGCGTCGCCAGTAACGGCGCGGAGCCCGCCAGCGGTAACTGCAGCAGCTCGGAGGTAAAAATGGCGAGCAGCAGCGCAATGATGACCTCTTTGCGCCACAGTACGACCGCAATAGCGACGATCGGCGGAAGTACCGATATCCAATCCATAGTCACCGTCGAATTCCCCCGGATACGGCCAGGCCGGTAGCCGGCTCCAAATAGTTTCTAATCATTTATTCCTGACCAGTCAAACAATATAATAATTTATTCCTCAGGGCAGGATGGGAGCTAAAGGACGTGACGGCGTTTTCCTACGCGAACGGAGACTACCGTGCGGAACGCGTGCGACTCCAGGATATTGCGGCGACTTGCGGCACTCCTTTTTATTGCTATTCGCGCGCAGGCATCGAATCGGCCTATCGCCGATACGAGACCGCGTTTAGCGGCCTCGACGTTACCATCTGCTATGCGCTCAAAGCCAATTCCAACCAGTCCGTCATTACGCTTCTGGCAAACCTGGGCGCCGGCGCCGACGTGGTCTCCGGCGGCGAATTGCGGCGCGCGATCGCGGCAGGCATCCCGCCGGAGCGCATCGTCTTCTCCGGCGTGGCCAAGACCGCGGCCGAGATCGAGCTGGCGCTGGCGCACGGCATCCGGCAGTTCAACGTCGAATCGGACCCTGAACTCAGGACCATTAGCCAGGTGGCCGAGCGTCTTGGGCGGACGGCGAGCATTGCTTATCGCATCAACCCGGACATCGACGCGGGGACGCACGAAAAGATCTCGACCGGCAAATCGGAAAACAAGTTCGGCATTCCGTGGCAGTCGGCCCGGCAGGCCTACGCCGCCGCGGCGAAACTGCCCGGAATTCGCATCGCCGGCGTCGACATGCACATAGGCTCGCAGATCCTCAGGCTCGAACCGTACAGGCGCGCCTTCGAGCGCATCGCAACGCTCGTCGAAGCGCTGCGCGAGGACGGCCACGAGATTGCAACGGTGGATCTGGGCGGCGGGCTCGGCGTCGACTACGGCAACGGCGATCCGAAAGCACCTTCACCCGAAGAGTACGCGGAGGCAGTCGCGGAGCTCGTGGCCAGACTCGATTGCCGCTGCATCGTCGAGCCCGGGCGGTCGCTGGTCGCGAATGCCGGCGTGCTGGTGGGCAGCGTCATCTATGTCAAGGAAGGCAGCAGCGCCAGGTTCCTGATCATTGACGCCGCGATGAACGACTTTCTGCGGCCGAGCATGTACAGCGCGCACCATAATATCGTGCCCGCCCGGCAAAACGGCCATGCCGAGTTCGTCTACGACATTGTCGGTCCCGTCTGCGAGACCGGCGATACCTTCGCGCGCCAGCGGGCGCTGCCGGAACAGTCGCCCGGCGATCTCGTCGTGATCGAGGGCGCCGGCGCGTACGGCAGCGTCATGGCGTCGAGCTACAACACGCGGCTGCTCGTGCCGGAAGTGCTGGTGGACGGAGACGATTACCGCGTGGTTCGCAGGCGGCCGGACTACGAAAGCCTGATAGGGCTCGATCTGGCCTGGGACGACGGGGTCAAGACGTGCTGAAAAACGCCACTTGGTCAGGCGTCTTGCGCGCCGCCTTTTTGCGCCGCCTTCGGATTCAGGCGGCCGTCGCGGTGCATCAGCGAGTAATACAACATGTCAACGACGTGCTGCTGCGAGGCGGCCGCGATGACGCCCGGCAGATCGACGCCCGCACCGCGCGATACCGAGTACAGACGAATACTGGACAGCGCGCCCACCGGGTTGGCGCCCTGGTTGGTCATCGAGATAATCGCCACGCCGGCCTTTTTGGCCTGTTTTACAATCTCGATCAGCGCGGGCTCCTGGCCCGAACTCGAAATCGCCAGCAGACAGTCGCCGCGGCGAAGAGTCGCCACACCCGAAATCTGCAGCTGCGCGTCCCCCTCCGAAATGACGGGTTTGCCCAGACTCATCAGCTTGAACGACAGATCTTTGGCAATGATGTAGGCACTGCCCATACCGATCACCTGCACACGCGCTGCCGCCTCGATGGCGGTCACGGCGGCCAGCACGGTCGTATCGTCGTTGAGATCGGTCGCGCTCGACAGTGCGTCGCACTTGTTGCGAAACAGCCGCTGCCGCGGCGACACGTCGGCCTTGTCGCTCTGATCGACGCTATGCAGCATCGCGACGTTGGTGCCCTGCTTGATGACGGTTTCGTGGATCGCGAGCTTGAGATCCGTAAAACCCTTGTAGCCCAGCTTCTGGCTGAACTTCACGACGCTCGATTGGCTTACTCCGACCGACGCGGCAAGCTGCTGCGATGAATAATCGCGGATCAACGGCGCGTTCTCGAGAATGAAGTCGGCAAGTTTCTTCTCGTTGGCCGACATTTCGTCGCGCGCGGAGCGGATGATGGCGAGGCAGGACATGAGTAACATCATAGAACAAAACCCGCGCAATGCAATCGGCGGTCCACGCGGCGGTGCAGCATTGACGCTCGACGCACGCGGTCTTATGTCGTGACGGCTACGACACCTCCGCTGGGTCAAATGTTACTGGTCGGCGTGCCGGGCACGGAACTCGATCCGGACACCGAGCGCCGCTTCCGGCACATGCAGGCCGGCGGCTACATACTGTTCGGCCGCAACATCGAATCGCCGCGGCAGCTGCGCCGGCTTATCGACAGCCTGCGCGGGCTGTCGGAGATCGAGCCGATTATCACGATCGATCAGGAAGGCGGGCGAGTGTCGCGCCTGCGAACGATCGGCAGCGAACCGCCGAGCGCGGAGGAGCTCCGCCGCAACGGCGATCATTCGCTGATTCGCCGGCACGGCGAACTCACCGGTCGTATGCTGCGCCTGTTCGGCTTCAATCTCGACCTGTGCCCGGTGCTCGACGTAGCGCATGACGACGAGGCGGACAACTCGCTGCGCGGGCGCTGCTACGGCAACACACCGGAACAGGTTATCGAACTCGCCGCCGTATTCAACGAAGCGCTCCGCAGCGAAGGCATCCTCTCCTGCGGCAAGCACTTCCCCGGCTACTCGCTGGCAACGGTCGATCCGCATCATGAGCTGCCGGTAATCGACAAGCCGCTAAGTGCGCTCGAGACTTGCGAGTTTCTGCCGTTCAGGGCGCTCCTGCCGCAGTGCGACAGCGCAATGGTGGGACACACCTGGCTGCCCTGTTTCGACCCTGAGCGGCCAAACTGGCCGTCGTCGTTGTCGGCGAATACGGTCGACGGCTACCTGCGAAAGCGGCTGGGCTTCGCAGGACTCGTCATGACCGACGATCTCGACATGGGCGCAGTGCTCGACGGCATCCCGTTCGACGAACTCGTCCTGAATGCCATACGCGCCGGCAATGACGTGGCGATGATTTGTCATCGCATCGAGATGGCCGAGATTGCACTCGACGCGCTCGAACGCCTGGAAGCTGTACGCGCGGAGCAAGCGCTGCAAAGAATAGCGGCGTTTAAGCGCAAACTGCCCGAACCGCGGCCCTTTTCCGTCGAGCGGTTTGCGGTCATTGACGCCGAAATCGGTCAACTCCGCATCGATACGGTGGGAGAGGAAGCGGCCGCGCTGCGTTCGCTCGAAGACGGCAAGCGCTCACCCGTCGAAAGCTATTAGCGTAGGCTCGACCCAGTAAGGAGAGAACCAAAATGCAACTCATGAATTGGCATCGCTTCGTTTCAACCGCTGCACGCGGGATGTTTCCGGGCGGCGCTCTGCTGCTTCTGCTTGCCGCCTGCGGTGCCGACAAACCGGCCACGAGCGCCGTCGAACGGACCGCCGTGGACACCGACGCTGGCGAAACACTGGCCGAAGACCAGGACACCGAGGCAAAAACTTACCTCGATACGGTGCTGAATCCGCCGCCACTGCTGCCGAATTCGCTCGAAAGACTAAGCATTGACTGTGCGCTTGCAACGGTCGAGGACGACCCTGGCTATCGCACGGCCGCGGAGGTGGACTACGCGCAAGCGGGCTGGGAACGGCGCCTCGCCGCGGACTGGCAGCATTTCGAAGCCCCTGCGGAAGAAGGCTGGCTCACGGTCGTCGACTTCAAGCGCGAACCCGGCGGCCTTGCCTATCGCTACCTGGCAAACGACAACAGCCACGACCGCCTGTACGAGCCGTGGAGCTCGTCCAAGATCATGGCCTTCACGGCCGCCGTCGCCCGCCTGCGCGGGCATGGCATTGGCGCGGACGCCCGCGTGGGCGGCGTTGCGCTCGCGGACCTGATTACGAGCGTCAACAGCTATGAGCCGTTCGGCGGCGCTGACGGCAACTCGAATGCAATCGCCACCTACCTGCTGAATCTCGCAGGACGCGAGTACGCCACCGCGCTGTTTCACGACGAATGGCTCGGGCTTGCGAACGACGAGGTCCGCTTCCGTGGCGCGTACGCGACCGAGGTGTTCACCCCGCCGGACAACGAGTTTGTCTCGGCCGACGGCAAGACCCGCCACACCCCGCCGGTGTTCGCGGCCGCGGCTGACGACCCCTATTACCTGAGCTACCGCTGCGAACAGTGCGGTACCGACGGCAACAAGGCCATGACCGCGCTCGCGCAGACCGAGTGGTTGAAACGGCTCGCCAGCCACGACCGGGAACCGGCGACCCGGCATCCCGGGCTCACGACCGCGGACGTCGAGACCGTGTTTTTCGGCAAGCATCACACGGATACCACGCAGCCTGCCGGCGGAATGCTGCAGGGTATTTCGACGATTCTGCCGCGCGCACTGGCGGTGACGCTGGCCCCGGAACGCGCCGACGACCCGAAAGCGCTGCTCGACAAGCTGAGCGACGGCCAGTGGCGCATTTATCAGAAGCTCGGCTGGGGGCCCAGCGAAACGCGCGGCACATCGGAACTCGTGGTTCTGGCGCACGTCTGTCTGCCGCAAATCAACGGCAGCGGCCGTGAGTTCACGCTGTTCGGTCGCGCTTCGGTGCCCGGCGCGGATATCGACGAACACTTGGTCGGCGCGGCCGGGCTCAAACTGGAGGCGCTGTTCGTGAAATCGCTGCCCGCGCTGCTGGCGACGCCGGAATAGGGCCTTAGCCAGCATTCTCGGCACATTACAATGGTGACTTGGGCTGCGGATTTTCTGATACTGCGCCGCCGTACTCGTCAAGAAAACCGCCATGTTTCGCAACGTTCGCTTCTATCGCTGGCAGGGCCCGTGGCCCGACGCCGAAGACAAGCTCTCGGAAAACCTCGCAAAAGCCGCATTCACGCCCTGCGGACCGCTGACCGAGCGCAGCTCCGGCTGGGAACCGGTCGCGCACGACCAGAGCCCGCTGCTCGCGCGCCGCGTCAACGGCGCCGATCTCGTCAAGCTGCGCAGTCAGTCGCGCGTGCTGCCGCACGCGGCGGTCAACGAGGAGCTCGAACTCCGCGTCGAGGCCTACCGCGAACGCATGCAGGAGCTGCCGAGCGCCCGGGAAAAGCGCCGGCTCAAGAACGAGGCCCGCGACGAACTGATGCCCAAGGCTCTGCTCAAGTCCGACCGGATCTGGGGTTACGCGGACCCGAGCGAACAGATCGTTGCCATAGACACGGCGCAGGAAGCAAACGCGGAACGGTTCCTGCGGCGCCTGACCGCTGCGATCGACGGGCTGAGCGTAAGCCCTCTGCAGTATCGTGAGCCCGTCGATCCAGTACTCGCGAAAGTGTTCTTCGGCGATGCGCCGAAACAGTTTGCGCTGGGCCGCGAATGCCGCATGCAGGACCTGTCCGACAGCCGCTCGATCGCACGCTGGACAGATTTCGATCTCAGCGACCCGTCGATCCGCAAACACGTCTCCGACGGTATGCGCCTCACGCACCTTGCTCTCGAGTACGACAACGTGATGAGCTGCGTACTCGACGAAAACGGAACGGTCTCCAAGTTGAAGCTGCTGGGCATGGACGAAGACAGCGACGAAAGCCACGACCCGCTCGCCCGCCTCGACGCGGAGTTTGTGCTGTTGACCGGGACCCTGCGACACTTCGTCAAGGATCTGAAGAAACTGCTGGGCGGTTTCGCGTAGGAGTTCGCGCTGCCCGGGTAGAGTGCCGGGGGGAGATCGAGAATGAGTCAGGTATTCGACTCGGCCGATGCACTGGCCGAAGCCGTCATCGAATCGGTCGGCGCAAACATTGTGCTCGGTTTGCCGATCGGTATCGGCAAGCCCGTGCATATCGTTGACGCTCTGTTTCGGCGGGCAGCGATCGATCCTTCGATTTCCCTGCAGATTTTCACGGGCCTGACGCTCGAACCGCCCAGGGGCGGGAGCGAACTCGAAGAACGGTTTCTGGCGCCTTTGGTCGAACGGCTGTACTCGGAATGGCCGACGCCCGCATACGCAAACGCCGTAAGGGATTTGCAGCTGCCGCCGAACGTCAGCGTGCGCGAGTTTTACCTGCGCCCGGGCGCCTATCTCGGCAACCCGCTGGTGCAGCAAAGCTATACGAGCGTCAACTACAGCCAGGTCGCACGCGAACTGGAGCGGCTTGGCGTCAACGTCGTCGCACAGCTCGTCGCCACCGATTCGGAGTCGCCACGTCGCTATAGCCTGAGCTCGAACCCGGAGGTTACGCTCGATCTGCTGCCCTACCTGAACGAGCGCAGACGCCTTGGAGAACCGGTAGCGGTCGTGGCACAGGTCAACCGCAATCTGCCGTACATGTCCGGCGACGCGGAACTCGACGATGCGGAGATCGATCTGCTGCTCGACGACAAGACGCTGGATTTCCCCTTGTTCACGCTCCCCAACCGGCGCGTATCGCCGGCGGACTATGCGACAGCCATGCACGTTGCGAGTCTCGTCAAGGACGGCGGCACGCTGCAGCTCGGCATAGGTTCCTTAAGCGACGCGGTGGCGCACTGCCTGAAACTCAGACAAGACTCGCCGGAGATATTCGCCCAAACGCTCGAGCGCTTGCCGGGCGGTTCGCGATCGCCGGGGCGCCTCGAACTGCCGGTCGAGACCGGCACGTTCGAAGAGGGCCTGTTCGCCTCGTCGGAATTGCTCAGTGACGCCCTGTTCGCGCTGTACGAGTCAGGGGTGATCCGCCGCGCGGCGGACGCGGATGACGAGGCGCTCATCCACGCCGGCTTTTTCATCGGCTCGAGCCGTCTTTATGCGGCGCTGCGGTCGCTGGACGACGCCGGCCGCAAGGCGATCAGGATGACCTCCATTTCAGAGGTCAATACGCTGTTCGGAGACGAAACGCGAAAGCGGAGACAGCGCCGCGATGCGCGCTTCGTCAACGAGACGATGATGGTAACGCTGCTCGGCGCGGCGGTGTCGGATGCTCTCGACGACGGCCGCGTGGTAAGCGGAGTTGGCGGGCAGTTCGACTTTGTATCGATGGCGCACGCCCTCGACGGCGCTTATTCGATCCTGATGTGCCGTGCACGGCGGCAAAGCGGCAGCAAACTCAGCTCGAATATCCGCTGGTCGTATCCTCATGTAACGGTACCGAGACACCATCGCGACGTTTATGTGTCGGAGTACGGCGTCGCCGCGACCCGCGGCAAGACCGACCAGGAGGTCATTGCCGCCATGCTGGGTATTGCGGACTCGGCGTTTCAGCCCGAACTGCTCGAGCAGGCGGCACGTGCCGGAAAAATCGGGCGGGACTACGCAATCCCCGCAGCGTCATTGGACAACACGCCGGAGCTACTGCATGAAGTATTCGAACACGATGAACTGCGCGCTCATTTTCCGCCCTACCCGCTCGACACCGAACTGACGCCGACCGAGCGGCGGCTTGCCGACAGCCTCGAGTGGCTCAAGGCGAGAAGCGGCGGTCGGCGATCCCTTGCAAAGCTTGTCCTTAAGGCCGTCGCACGCCGTCCGGAGGACGACACCGCGGAGGCCTTGGCCCGAATGGGGCTGGACCGGCCCACAGGGCTCGGGCAGCGACTGTATCGGCGGCTCGTCAACCTGGGCCTACTGGAGACGAAACAATGACAGAAGCGGGAAAGGCACCCTCCGAATCGTCGGTGGAACAGAACGTTTATAAAGTGTTTCCGAACGATCTGAACTCGAAGTACACGGTGTTCGGCGGACTCGTCATGAGCCTCTGCGACCGCACGGCCCTGATCGTAGCGGAGCGCCACAGCGGCAAAACCTGCGTAACCGCCGCCGTGGACAGCCTGAACTTTCTGGCGCCTGCGCGTGCGGGGGATACCCTCGTCATCAAGGCGGCGGTAAACCGCGCCTGGCGAAGCTCAATGGAAATCGGCGTTCACGTTGCCGCCGAAGACAGCTTCAGCGGCGACACGAGACACGTTGTTTCGGCTTATCTGACCTTTGTCGCGCTGGACGGGGACGGCAGGCCGGCGGAGGTCGCGGAGATATTGCCGCAGACTTCTGCCGAGCGTCAGCGGTACGAAGACGCCGAACGGCGGCGAAGCATTCGACTCGCCGCGAGAAACCGCTAGACCTGACGCCTGAGCCGGGCACTTCGCACTGCGGCAGGCCGCGCACACAGATGCCCGGACCGCCATTCGCGAACCGTATTCGGTATGTCGTCCACACTGCGATCGATCGAAACTTTGCCGTTACGCATGGGTAAAGAATACTGCACCGAACGCTAACCGTATGTTCACGCAAAGGTATCGATTGCGTTCACAAACCGGCGTCACTCTGACCAGCGTTTCAAAACCAACAAGAGCCTTCGGTCAGGGGAAACAATGAACATACGAACCGGCACACTACGCGCGGGCATTTTTTTATTGACACTCGCTATGAGTAACACCGCCTGGGCCCAG
The DNA here is from genome assembly GCA_039819385.1 of Pseudomonadota bacterium. Lineage (GTDB taxonomy): Bacteria > Pseudomonadota > Gammaproteobacteria > Steroidobacterales > Woeseiaceae > UBA1847. The sequence continues at coordinate 138,967 of JBCBSC010000007.1, forward strand.
GCCGGCGATGCGGAGGTCGAGGAAGTGGTCGTGTACGGCCAGGCGCTGTCGATCGAACGCGCCATCGACAACAAGCGGCAGTCGAACGCCATACTCGACGCCGTGGCTCAGGACGACATTGGCCGCCTGCCGGATCTCAACACGGCGCAGGCCGTGCTGCGCATTCCCGGCGTCGCCGTGCAAAACGATCAGGGTGAAGCGCGCTTCCCCATCGTCCGCGGCCTTAACTCGAGCTATAACCGAACGACGGTTGACGGCATGATCATTGCGTCGCCCGAACGCGGAGCTCTCTCCCGCGCGGTGCCGCTCGATCTAATACCGGCGTTCCTGCTGGCTGGTATAGAGGTACAGAAGTCCATTACTCCCGATCTCGACCACAACGCGATCGGCGGCAGCATCAATCTCGTTACGCGTTCCGCGCTCGCGAGCGAAGAACCGTTCCTGTTCGGCGGCGTTTTTCTGGGCTCGCACGAGCAGTCGGGGGACGGCACGACGCTGTCCGACGGCCGGGACGTAGTCCCGTGGCGCGGCAACTTTGCGGCGGGTGGGCGTTTCGGAGCGAAGCGGCAGTTCGGCGTGGTACTGGGCGTCGACTATTCGATCCGCAATTTCGAGATTCCGCAGGTCGAAGTCGACGACGCCGACTACACCGAGTTCGATGCGGCCGGCAACAACGTTGGCCTTGGCAATGGCAACGGCTTTATCGTCCCGACCAACCAGCGCGTATTTTTTTATAACAACGTGCGGGAACGGCTGGGGATTACCGGGCGGCTCGAGTTTCAGCCCACGGACTCCCTGTATCTCGACCTTGCCGCCTACTACAACGAGTACAACGACGACGAACGCCGCGATGAGCAGCGCTACGAACTGGGCACGAGCGGCAGTGCGGCACAGCCGGCGGTCATTCGCAGCCAGACCGCGACCAGCGGCATCACGGATACGGGCTTCAATATCTTAGGGATCGGGCGTTTTGTGCTCGACCGCGACATCAGCAGCGTCCGCGCCGGTATGGAATGGGAAGCGACGCCGAGCCTGCTGCTCGAAGCGGACGTAGCCTTTACCAGCGCGGAGCTCTCGAATCCCGAGGTCACCGACGCATTTCAGACCGGCACGAACCTGGGCGCCCGCTACAGCACGGGCTCATTGTTCAACACCGTTGATCCGCTCGACCCCGAGGCCTTCAATGACTTGAGCAACTACGGGCACGTCAATCGCGGGATACTGGATCGCTTTACCGACGACGACACCGTCGAGGCCAAACTGGACGCAAGCTGGCTTTCGCCGGCCAGCGATCTCGAACTGAAGGGCGGTCTCCTGCTTCGCAGTATCGACAAAGAGGAGGGTTTCAACTTTCAGCGCTTCGTGGCCGCGGACAGCGTCAACTATACGCTCGCGGACGTTGCGGATACCGGCCTGAGCGACGTCACCTGGCAGGGCGGCTACCGCCTCGAGAACCGGATCGGGCTCGAAGCCTCGGACGGCTTCTTCGCTGGCAACGCCTTCGAACAAACGCTCGACATCGACCGCGGCTCATCCGCAACGGAGGACGTGATGGCCGGCTACCTCATGGCCAGCTACTCGACCGATCGCTGGACGCTGCTTGGCGGCGTGCGGGTCGAGGACACCGACTGGGACGGCGCACCGCTTGGCGGCGAGACGGTCAGCGGCTCCTATACCGACGTATTGCCGTCCGTTAACTTCCGTTACAGCGCAAGCGAAGACGTCGTTCTGCGCGCGGCCGCGTCGCAGACGCTCGGCCGCCCCAATCTCTCCGACCTGACGCGCGGGGTCAGCATCGACACGGCCGAAGAAACGATCAGCCGTTCAAACCCGAACCTCAAACCGCGCCTTTCGACCAACCTTGACCTGAGCGCGGAATGGTACATTCCGAATGGCATTCTTGCGGCAGGCGTGTTCTATAAAGACGTAAGCGACGAGATTTTTTTGCTGACGACGGACGGGCCGGTGGATATCGACGGAGTGAGCTACGACGCTCTCACTCAGCCCGAAAACGCAGCGGATGCCGAGATCTTCGGTTTCGAAGCGCAGTATCAGCAAACCCTGAGCTTCCTCCCGGCACCTTTCGACGGCTTCGGGCTTATTGCCAACGTCACCGTGCTCGACACCGAGTTTGTCGTGCCGCTCGCGGACGGCAGCACGCGAACGACCGGTTATTTCCAACAGCCTGACTTCGTCGGCAACCTGACCGCGTTCTATACGACGCCGGCATTCGAGGTTCGCGCGTCCTACAACTATACGGATCAGTTCCTCGACACGCTAAACGCCAACGATCCGAATCGCGACGAGTATTGGGACGCGCGCTCCCAGATCGACCTGCAGCTTCGCTTCAATATCAACAGCCGGCTGACCGTAATAGGCGAAGCACAGAACCTGGGAGACGAGGGTCGCCGCGAGCTGACGGGGCCCGGCGCCGCGTTCCTGCAGGAAGACGCCGTCTTCGGACGCACCTTCTGGGTGGGGCTGACGGCGACGCTGCAATGAGTCATGCTGTCGGGCAAATGAAGCACTTGCAAAGCGACGCAGTAAGGCTGGCGAGGCGCGGACTATCGAGCGCCTTGCTGCTGCTTGCGAGTCTCTCGCCGGCACTCCTCGCTGCCGCGCAGAGTGATGGCCCTGCCGCCACGTTCGTTCCACCCGCTCCGATAGTTTTTTCGGCAGAGCCACTCGAGCGCTTCCCGGCCGCCGAAGCGCGGCAGGGCGTCGCGGTAGACGGCGCGCACTTCTATGCCGTGGCAAACTCGGCAATCGGCAAGTACCGGCGCGGTTCGGGCGTACGCGTCAGCGGCTGGAGCGGCCCGCGCGGCGGTCTGATTGCGCATCTCAACAGCTGTTTCGCCGAGGACACGCTGCTGTGGTGCGCCAACAGCAATCACCCCGAAGTGCCGATGGCCAGCTCCGTCGAAGTCTTCGACACGAAGACCATGCGGCACGAGCGTTCGCACAGCCTGGGGCTCGTCGACTACGGCTCGCTGACCTGGTTCGAGCGGCATGGAGACGGCTGGATCGCCGGTTTCGCCCACTACAACGACAGGAGCGGCGAGCCCTTCAAGAGCAACGCCTACGCCGGCGTGCACACGTTCGACGAACGCTGGCGGCGCACCGGCGGCTGGCGTCTGCCGCCGGCACTCGTGGAACGCATGGCGCCGCAGGCGGCTTCCGGCGGCGCGATCGGCGAGGACGGCCTGCTGTATGTCTTCGGACACCACAAACCCGAACTGTACGTGCTTGCGAAACCCGCCATGGGCCCCACGCTGCTGCATATCGCCACGATAGACCTCGATGCCGAGGGACAGGCGTTCGTTTTCGACCCCCGGGATTCTCGCGTGATCTGGGCGATCAGCCGGCCCGCCGGCGAAGTGCGTACATTTCGCCTGCCCGAGATTCCGATCGAGCGGGAACATGCCGAACGTTTCTAGCGCGCGGTCTGCCGTGAGATATGCGGGCTAGCCCGCATCCGTCACCGATTCGCGGAATTCTCGGGCAGTAATTTGTTCGCACAAGGGATTTTCCGATCGAGCGGAATACCGGCTGTATTTCCGAGTGAGGAAAATTCCTTGTGCGAACAAAGGACAAGCGAGAAACCGCGCAATCGGTGACGGATGCGGGCTAGAGCCGGATGGTTTTTGCCGACCCTTTATGAAAGGAAAAGCGCAGCTTGCCGTTGCTGCCGGCAGCGCGCTGCTGCACTCGGTCACGCAAGACCTGCACGTGCTCGGCGTGGGCATTGTCGGGGTCGTCGGGATTCGCATTGAACCACAGCTTGAAGGATCTTCCCGCCTTTGAGTTCCGCGATCGCTGCTCACTCGTTCCGAGCCGCGAATCGATAACCGCGTCCACGATACGCGGATCGGGATTGTGGCTGTGCCCGTTGCCGCAGAAAACGTAGTGATTTGCGGTAATCCGCTGGTAGTGACGCAGCTCCGAGTTGTACTCCGAGCCATGATGCGCAATTTTCAGGCAGTTGACGTGCAGGCCTTCGCCGCGCTCGAGCAGCCTGCTCTTCTCGAGGCCCTTTTCCACATCGTCCATGTGCCCGTCACCGGTTAGCAGGCAGGTTTTGCCGTTCGCATCCGCAACGTGCAGCATGATGGATGCAAGGTTCGGCTGTGTTACCTTGCCGCGATCGCCGAGTTCCGCTAAGCCAAACGCTGCTGCCAGCTCCGCAGCGGACTCGAACAGAAAACCCGCGTCGCCCTCCGCGAGCCTGCTCTCATCGCGCTGCATACGCTTGCGCAGCTTGAGAATCTGCTCGCGACGGGTCCGCAGCCAGTTGTCCCAAAACTTACGCAGCGCGCGAATCTCTTTTACGGTCGGGCCCAGGACGTTCAGGGTTAGACTGCCGAGCTGCACGGGCTCGGGTTCGGCCGGTCGCGTGACGAACTTACCTCCCCAGTGGGTATTCAGCGGTATGTTGAGCTGCTCGGCGCTTATGCGCCTGGAGACTTCGATACCTTCGCCAACGCTCGCCGCCAGATCGCGGTAGCGGGCCGCGAGGCCGCGCAGCTCGTCGTCGGGATGCCCGGAGAGTATTTCGCCGGACAGCGCCAGGAAACGCTCGATGGCCGCGCGGTTCTTGGTGCGGGTATCGAGAAACGCGTTGTGCCAGATCTCGCCTATAGCGGGAAGTTCGGCTTCACGAGGCGGCCTTGCGGCAACGCCTTTTGACTGCCGGTGGCGAAATACGCGCCAGTTGACCTGATTCTCGAGGAACGCAAGAACGCCGCCGATATGATCCTGATCGATATGCGAGACGCATAGCAGGTCGACATCGAGGCCGTCGTCCGCGAGTCGCGGTAATACGTGCTTTCGAAAAGAGCCCTTGATGCCGCCGTCGGAAAGCAGGCGCGCGCCGTCGCTGCCTTCCAGCAGCAGACAGTCGCCGTGAGCGGACTGAAACAGTCTGATTTTCATGCGCGCAAGTCCTTGCGCTCGAGAACCTGCCGCGCCTCCTCGATACAGCGCTGTATTCGAATCTTGCCGAAGCCGGCGTCGTTCTGCCAGGCGTAGTTGCGCAAGGGCAAGGGATAGGCGGTGCGCCTCAGGATGCCGCAGATCTGCGCGGCGCTGAGCTTCGGTTCATGCGAAAGCATAAGCGCTGCGACTCCCGCGACGTAGGGGCTCGCCATCGAGGTACCGGACATCTCGACGTAGCGGTCGCCGGCATCGAAACCGCTTGCCGCGAGTATGTCCGTGCCCGGCGCACAGATATCCGGTTTTTCCCGGCCGTCTCGCGTGGGCCCCTGACTGCTCGTGACATTTACGGTGTTTTCGGCATCGACGCAGTTGCCGACCCCTATGACGCTGTTGCCGCAGGCAAGCGTATTGATCGACGAGCTATCGACGTTCGAGGTCCTGGTGAAGAACGACGGAAACCGCCAGTACTCGCGCTCGCCGGTGCGGCCGACGCGGCGGGGGTCGTCCCGCTCGATCCAGCCGTGATAGCGGCCGTCACGAATATCGCGGCCGATCAGCCTGACCGTCCATACGCCGGCAGGCACGCCCTTGACGACCTTCGACAGAAACGGCGTCAGAAACACCGACAGTGTGTTGTGACCGTTGTCTTCGTGATAGAGATCGTTGTACATGCTGTAGAAGGAACCGTCATCGAGCATTTGATTTTCGAGGTACTGTCCGGGTTCCACGACGGCGAGCCAATCGCCGCCGGGCGGCTTGAGCTGGATGGCGAAACGATCCTGGGGCGGATACCAGATTTCCAGTTCGTTTTCCGATACGTCTTCGATGCCGTTGCCGACAACCTGCCAGTAAACGAATTGCTCGAGGCCGTTCGCGTCGATGCGCCCGCTCGTATGGATACGCCCCATGACGTAGCCCAGATCGCCGTCGAACTGCGGCTCGTGCTGGCCGGCGTTGCCGGCGGCCACGGACACACAGCGTCCCGGCTCGCTCAGCGCCGAATCGATCCAGCGGCAGATCGGAGCGCTGCCATCGTGCGCGTGCCCGTTGGTCCCCAGACTAATGTTGATGGATACGGCGTCGTAAGACTCGGTAGCCGCAAGCTGGAACAGATAGTCGACGGCGTGGGCGATTCTGGTCGAATCGTAGAACGACAGCCGCCGCTCGAAATCGGCATCGGGCAACGAGAGCAAAACGCCCGCAATATCGAAGCCTTTGGCGACGCCGGATTTTCGGCCCGCCGCAATACTGGCCACGTGCGTGGCATGGGAATGCCGGGACCGCTGCGACTGCGGCTCGAGATCGTGCGCGCCGACGCCAACGGCCGGCGCCTCGCGCATCGCGGCGTTCATTTCGTCCCGCGTCAGTTCGTGGCCGTAATCGAAGCCGGCGGGCGCGCGGCCGACAGCGCCCATATCCCAGATACGCACAAACCGGGTTTGCCCTCCGGCGACAAAATCCTCGTGGGCAAAATCGAAGCCGCCGACATCGACGATGCCGATCAGCACGCGGTGTTTTCCCTTGCGGCGCTTTGCGGCCGGGATACGCGCTACCGGGTCGGTAGCTCTATTCGATACCTCGCCGAGCGGTACGTCCGGATACTTGAGCGTATCGCCAAGACCCAGGTGCGCGACGACAGGGTTCGCAGCGAGTTTGTCGAGTTGATCGAGCCTGACGGTGGCTGTTGCGGCACGGCCGCGCTGTTTGTAGTCGCGCACATCGACGCCAGCGAAAGGCTGTGAACGCAGCGTCAGATTCTTATCCTCGGTCAGCGTGATAAAAATATTCGCCTCGACCCCTGCCGCCAATCCGCTTAGCGACCCTCTTGCCGCCGCAAGACTCTTTTTGTCGTTGGCCTCGAGCAAGTCTTGCGTCGAACCCGATACGGGCTTTTCGCCGCGCACGACCCGAACCGACGCTTGTTTGGCCAACGCTTTGGTACTGACCCGCAGCGAGGCCGCATGCTCGGCGCGAATCGCGTTGACCTGCTGATCGCAGTTTGCCACCAACCGCAGCTTCGGCGAAACGCGCAGCGTGTTCTCTTCGAAAACCTTGGTCATGTTGTTCTTCTTTTAACCGGCACACACTAATGCATACCACTAATAGCGCAAATGAGTCACGAATGCCCGCATGCGGGCAAAAGACCAGTGTTTGGACGACGAAAGAAGGGCCGGCTAAACCGGCTGGCTGGGCCCGTGGCTTGCGTTCGTAAGCCCCGAGGCGAGCTACGCCGCCACCGACAAATCCGCCGGTAGAACCGGACCGGGCAAAGCGCCCCGCCTGCGTATTTCAGCGAGAATGTCCGGCCGTATGGCCAGCGATGCGGCTACCGCCGGCAGGTTGCCGAGCATGCGCTCCGGTCCCAGGACTTCTACTTCGCAGCCGGCTTTTTCGATCACGCACCTCAACAGACGCAAAGGCATGACCGTAAGATATCGGCTAATGCCGCGCTGCAGCCCGAACTCCTGCGTTGCGCATACTATTTCCGCGACCACACGTCGCCGGGTCGCGGCATCGAGACTCCGATCGCAGCCGAAACGGGTTGCCTCCCAGACAGCGGCGGATTCCGGCAGCTCATCGTGCACCAGATCCGGCCAAAGCGTCTTCAGCATGTAAGGCTTGGTCGTAGGCAGCAAACGCGCAACGCCCCGCGTCTTTCCGGCGTCGTCGACCCAGAGCAGGTAGCGTGCAGAGGGAGTATCGAATTCGTCGTGCTCCATGCCTTCGTAGGTCGGCACATCCCATCCCTGCCGCTCGACAAACAGACGATGTCGAAGGCGATGATGGGAAATCCACGCTTCGCCGTACAGATGCGCCGTTTCCCAACTCAGACAGACAACGCTCAATTTACGCCTCCGGCAACTGACTTGCACGAACCGCAATTAATCACGATCCCTTGCGGAACACACCTATCAAAACAGGTGGGCTCAATGAGCTACAAACTGATAAGACCGTATCGTATGGCTTTCACGACGGCCAGCGTCCGTGAGTTGGCGTCGAGCTTTGCAAGCGCGTTCTTGATGTGAAAGTTAACGGTGTTTTCGCTAATGCAGAGAATTGTGGAAATGTCCCATGAGGACTTTCCGTGCGCTACCCATTGCAGACACTCGCGCTCCCGCAAAGACAATACGAGCGCCGCGTTGGTGCCATGTTCGACGTGGCTGATGCCGCTGTACGCAGCATGGAACTGCGTTGCCAGTGCTTCGAGCTTTGCCAGCTCCACGCTGTCGTCCGGCTGCGGCTGCTCCCTTGCGAAAGTCACGAGGCACACGTTGCCGCGAGGGCCGTGTAAAGGCACGCCTACGCCGTCGTTCAAACCCGACTCCGCAGCCTGGTTCATGAGCTTCGTTTGTGAAGCTTCGAGTTTGTAGCGGTTCCTGAGATCGTCCCAATGGAAGGGCCGCGCAATCTCGGGTGCGAGCAGCACAACGGGATCTTTGGTTTGGTAGTTGTTTGCGAAGTAATAGTCGCGCCAGGCGTCGGGGAAATTGTGCGCGACCGCCGGAGCGGGATTCAGTCCGGCGTCGAAATCGCCATGTCGAGTTAGTGCGCAGTAAGCGAATTTATCGAAACCGAAATCACTGGCAGCACTCTCCATCAATGCGACGACGGGTTCAGCCGTTTTCGCACGATTGGACTGCTCGATGAAATCGGATATTCGCATGCCGCCGAATCCTCCCTACCTGATCTGGTAGTACGCAACATCATGCCTGTTCTTTAGGATTATTCCACCGTCAATAGTCTACACCTTTGAGGGTGACAGGGTCGATTACCGAACTGTGACTGTAGTTTTCAGTGTCGTGTGCGTCTGAGTAAAGGCGCATTCATTTCAGGAACAAAACAATGGCTCCGGCTGCAAGTACATGACACCAAACAGGCAAAACCGGTCGGAGAAAAAAAGCCGGCGTTCTTGTTTTTTTTATAGGTGCTTGTGCTGGCCGATGACATCACGCAGAGCAACGAACGACACCGGATAAAACCAGCGCAAGTGTCTTTTTTTCGACCGAAACTTTTTTAGCGCAGCAGGGACGATTAGTGCAACAGGAACTGACAGCAAACAGGCAGGATAACGACCGGGTGTATCTGGCGCTCAAGGCACGGGCCGTAGCCTGCGACTTCCTACCGGGAGAACCTATACGGCTCGCGCCCCTGGCGAATCTGCTGGGAGTGAGTACGACACCAGTGCGTGCAGCTCTCAATATGCTGGCCGCGGAAGGACTCGTACGACGCGAGCCGCAGAAAGGCTTTGTTGCCATGAGTCTGTCGGAAGAACGGTTCCGGGATCTGTACAACCTGAATCAATTCTTGCTGGAGGCCGCCCTGAATACGAGCTCCGTGGACACTGGCGTGCTGGAGACTTCAGCCTTACGCGTCGAAGAGGTACGCGACGCTTTGGACCAGGACGAGGATTGCTTGCCCAGCTCGATGCCGCGGCATACCGGGCGACTCTTTCTTTCGATCGCGGCGCTGTCCGGCAACGTGCATCTCATAGAAGCCGTCGATCGAGTCAACGACAATCTGAGCTACGTGCGTGTGCTGGAGAGTCGTCAGCCCGACGCTGTCAGAGCAGAGCTGATCGCCATCTGCGAACTGTTCCTCGCAGAACAGTTCGATGCCGTAGCCGGAGCGATAACGGAATATCATGCGGTGCGGCTGGCTGAGCTTTCTTCATTGCTCACCGTGCTTGCGGACTAAACCTTTTACAGAGCGCCACGGAGACGACAGCGCGGCATAGCGCCGGATAGTTCGTCCCGCCCCGGGCGGGCGCTTTCAAGGAGCGGTTCGTCACTAGCCGGAAGGCTTCCGGTTTGCGGGCGAACGTGCTGCCGCGCCATGGCGGACGCTTCTCTCAGCACATCACTCAAATCCGACATTCCTGCAGCGTCGGCCTCCTGGCACAAGAAGTCGAGCGCGGCCGAAATCGATTTGGCGGTATCCTCAATTGTTTCCTCGACGACGATAAGCTTCCCCCCTGGTTATGCGGCGGCTGTGGGCCAAAACATGACTATTGTCGTATAATACAATAGTCATGCCAACGGGCAGTTGCAAGATGAGAAACCGACGGGCGCAGTCTCTCGCCGGCTCGCGCTTACCGTCTATATGGAGGAGACGCTCGAGCGTTTACGCGATACGGACGGCCTGGCGAATTAGCGGCTCGGGACTCTGGATTGCATCAGAGGATCAGCGCGTAGTCAGCGTCGTTGACGACGTGCCGAAAGTAATACTCCTCGACTTCGCTCCAGCGCCGCTCCCAGTCCGGATCGTAGTCTTCGCCTTCGCGCTCGCGCAGCCGCTTGCGGCGTTTGTCCTCATCGGGTTTAAGCAACACGCGAAGATCGATGGCGTCCGCCAACTCCGGCCTGCCGCTGTACACGCCGTCCAACAGTATCAGCGGCGCTGCACAGCTATACCGGTAGACGGCGCATAACGGCGGCTCGTCGTCCTGCCACTCGGTGCTGTCCCAGTCGAAGCAGCGCCAGCGTGCCCAACCCTCCTCGCGCAGCGCCCGCAATACGTCCAGCTGACGCCGCCAGTCCATGACGCGATCCAAACGCTCAGGGAGAGACAATTGCTCCCAGAGTTCAGCCGATCCGCCGCCGTAAAACTGATCTCCTTCGATAACGTCTGCGCGCGGTTTCTCGCCCTCGCCGGCATTGAGCAGCGCGGCGGCTCCTTGCGCCGTTGTCGATTTGCCCGCGCCGCTACGCCCGTCCAGCGCAACGATCAGGGGCGTGTCGCTCTCCACCAGCCGTGCCTCCAGGTACCCGGCAAGGCGTCTGGCAGGGCTTCGCGGGATGTCTCGATGCATACGCAATTGCGGTGCGCCGGGTAGCGGCGTCATTCCAGGTGAACCAGAATAGACTGCGCATGCAACGCATCGTTCACGCGGTAAACCCGACCGCTGGAGGCGTCGACGACGGTGACGCGCAGCTCGGGAATCACCGACGTAAGCGTCGCGAGATCGAGCTGCAGCCCGCGCGGCCTGTCCGCGAACTCGAGCGTGCGAATTATCCTGGCGTGCTCGACCCGATCGCCGTGCTCCCGGGCGATCCTGAGATCCGAGGTAACGTCGGCAAACACGAGTTCGCCCGGATTACCCTGCTCGTTGCGGACGCGGAGGCTGCCGTGCAGCCAGGCGTCGAGGCTGCCGCGATAGGCCTTGAGTTCGTCCAGTCCCGCGTAGCCGTCTCTGTCGGCGTCAACCAGATTCAATATCCGCATATCCACGCCGAGATTTATCCTGACCCGATGGTCGACGACGACGAGCTGCAGGTGATTGTCTGCCGCCCCGTGTGCCCAACAGACCGTTGCGGACAGGAACAAGGTTAATGCCGATAGTATTCTGAGCATCGTATCCTCCTACTGCGACGGCCCGATAAGCGCGTCGTCGCTGGGTTCACCCCATACGCAGCGCTGAATGAACGGATAGTCGTCGGTAACGAAATAATGATAGATCCCGTTGGGAAACTCGGGAGTCGTGCCGTAACGTCCGTTGCACTGGTCCAAAGTGCCGCTGTCGGCAACGAACTCCCAGTCCTGGACAAACGTGCCGTCGTAAGAGCCGCCGGGGCCGGAGGGACGAACACCGGACTTGAGCTCATAGCTGCCTGCCATGGTCACGATGCCGCTGCTTGCGTCCATCGGGTCGGCATAGCCGTAGCGGGCGTAAATCGGAAAACCGTCCGCTGCGTAGCCAACCATCACCATGTCCGGGTCGTTGACGTTGGAGCCGGCGGCCGTCAGCAGCGCGCTCACGAGTTCTTCCGGCATGCCGTGATAGTGATACTTGCCCGTCGGCTGAACGTGTGCGTTGTTACAGTCGCTGCCGAGATAGCCCAGAGCGCCGGCAAGATCGGTATTGGATGCCGCGCCTATGGTTAGAGCCTCGTAGTTCCAGCCGGAGTTTCTGTCGTTGTCATAGACTTCGGCGGTGTTTGGGTCGAAGAGAACGCCGCCTAGCGATATCCCGACGTGTTGCGCCGCGTTCGGCTGCGACGTATCCGGCTGTTCCATGGCAACACGCATGACGACTTCGTAGCTCACGGCAAATTCGTCGATGGCGTTGGGGTTGCCTGCGTTCGGAAAATCGCCCACCGGATGATCGGGAATACTGTTGCCGCTAACGGTCCTGAGCAGTGCCCCGGGCTGCTCGTCGATCGCCACCGCGGGTGCGAGCGCGACGCCGGTATCCGGGTCGAGTATCGTGTCGTTGTCGCACACCCAGTTGTCGTATGCCGAGAAGTCCGCGAGCCGGGTATAGTCGACGCCCGCATCGACCGGAGTGGGATCGTTGCCCGCCGCAGCGGTATCCGCTGTCGTACCGCTGCTGCTGCACCCGGCAAGCAGGAAGCTCACTAGTACCCTATCAAGGTGACTTTGCCGCATTTAGCGCGCCTGAGCTGTTTCGCCGCAAGGCGCGCCGCGCCGGCAATGGCGTACCCTTGTCAAGCGGCGCAACGCCGCGGCGGGACAGCTCAGGCGCGCCCTTCGGGTTGGCCTGTCAGCGTCCCTGGCGGCGTTGCGACTCTTGCAAAGGGCCGGGCCATTCGCGGCGAGCCGCGCCTTGCCAGAAACGCTGACAGGCCAACTGAATGCGGCAAAGTCATCTTGATAGGGTACTAGTACGGTTGTGCTTGCACGTGTGGTCATGGCTGACTCCTGTAATTCGACTCGAGCGCGGAGTACCCATGACAGCAGCATGATTTGCAGGAAGTATGGAGAAACTGTGCAAACCGACCATGCAGCCCGCGGCGCCTGCTACGCTTGAGGCATGCGAATAACGATCGGCATACGCGTGTTTCTCGCGCTAACCGTTGTAGTCCTGACGGTTCTTGCGCTCAACGCGGCAGTCACCCAGTGGAACTTCCAGCGCGGTTTTCTCGACTACGTTACCCGGCAGGAAACCGAAATCGTGAACAGCGCCGCCGCGGAGCTTGCCGAACTGTACTTGGCGGACGGAAACTGGGCCGGCGTACGTAGCAACCCCAGGCTTCTCGGCAGGCTGCTGCGGGCTGACGTCGAAACCGAAGGGGAGCCGCGGACGCCGCGCGCGGGCCCTGGCCCCCGGGCGCCCCGCCCGCCCGACCCGCTGGAGCTGCGCCGCCGGGTGACGCTGCTCGATGCAGACGGAATGCCGGTTGCCGGCCCCCCTCCAACGTCCGGCGCTCTGCGCACGGCCGTTGACGCGGATGGAAGAACGGTCGGTTTCCTGAGCGTCGCACCCCGCCTGGAGCTCAGCAGCCAGCTCGACCGGAACTTCGCGAGAGAGCAGCAACGCTCGATCGTCCTGATCGCGATCGCGGCGCTCGTTTTCGCGGCGATCATGTCCGCAATCCTGGCGCGGCAGCTAACCCGGCCAATCCGCGCGCTGGCCTCGGGCGCGCGCTCGATCAGGGCGGGCGACTACGCAGCGCGCATTGACCCTCTGCGGCGCGACGAGCTGGGCGATCTGGCGCGCGATTTCAACCGCCTCGCCGAAACGCTCGACGACAACCGGGCCGCGCGCAAACGCTGGATAGCCGACATCGCGCACGAACTGCGAACTCCGTTGGCCGTACTGCGCGGTGAACTCGACGCTATTGAGGACGGGGTCCGGACGTTCGACGCAGGTACGCGAAAATCGCTGCAGGCGGAGGTACGCAGACTAAACAAGCTGGTTGCCGATCTGCACGATCTCTCCGTGTACGACGATGGCAAGCTCGACTACGAGCTCAGCGAAGTTGACGTTTGCGCGCTCCTCGGCCGCGTGCTGCAGGGTGCCGAAGCGCGCCTGAAGAGCGCGGGCATCGAGCTCGACCGGGAGCTTCCGCGGCTGCCGATCGATGTGTTCGCGGACGAGCAGAGGCTCGAGCAGGTCTTCGGCAACTTGCTCGAAAACACGCTCCGTTATACGGACTTCCCAGGGCGCCTGAGGGTGAGTTGCGGAACGACTGCGGATAGTGCGGTTATCGAGTTTGCGGATTCTTCCCCCGGCGTTCCGGAACGGGCGCTTGCGCGGGTCTTCGACCGGCTGTTCCGAGTCGAGGCGTCGCGCAGCCGCGAGTACGGCGGCTCCGGCCTTGGCCTTGCCATCTGCAAGGCCATAGTGACAGCACATGGCGGCAGCATAGAAGCGAAGAACTCCAGTATGGGTGGACTGCTGATCGTCTTGAGGCTGCCGCTCGCAAAGGAGGCTGGCGCATGAACGCAGCCGCGACAGCCGCAAAAATCCTGATCGTCGAAGACGAGCCGAAGATTGCGGCGCTGCTCTCCGACTATCTCGAACAAGCGCATTACGAGACGCACCACATCGACAACGGCGATGCCGTGGGAGACTGGGTGCGCGACCACTCTCCCGACCTCGTGCTGCTGGACCTGATGCTACCCGGCAAAGACGGGCTGACCGTCTGCCGTGAGCTGCGCGCTCATTCTGCAATACCGATAATCATGCTTACGGCGCGGGTCGACGAAATCGACCGGCTGCTGGGTCTCGAGCTGGGCGCGGACGACTACGTTTGCAAGCCGTTCAGTCCGCGCGAAGTCGTCGCGCGGGTCAAGGCCCTGCTGCGGCGTGTAGAGGCGTTGCGAACGGATCCTGCTGCGGCGGCACGCGGCATAAGGATCGATCAGGAGCGTTTTGTCGCCACGATCAACGGCCGGGCGCTGAATCTTACGCCCGTTGAATTCCGCCTGCTCGCACTGCTGGCCAGCCAGCCCGGCAGGGTCTTCTCGCGGAATCACCTGATGAATCAGATCTATCTGGACGGACGCATTGTGAGCGACCGCACGGTCGATTCCCACATCAAGAACCTGCGGCACAAGCTCGAGGCCTGTTCGGGCAGCGACGACCTCATCCGCTCTATCTACGGCGTAGGCTACAAGCTCGAGTAGCCGGAAACTCCATCGTTACTGCACAGTCCGTCTACGCTGGCTGCAAGCTTGGCCGACAGACTGCAGGCTCCTGAACCTGATTGGAGTCCACTATGCGTCACTACATTGCCGTTACCCTCATGAGCTCGCTGCTAAGCACGGGTATGGCGCTCGCCGACGATAACGGCGCAGAGCAGCAGCGCGGCGATCGGCGGGGCCCGCCCGAGGCGGCGCTCGAGGCCTGCTCAGCGTCGGTGCAGGGCGATCCCTGTGCGTTCGAAAGCCGCCGCGGCGACACCCTCGACGGAACCTGCGAGGCGCGCGACGACAAACCGCTCGCCTGCAGACCGGAAGGCGGCAGGAAGAATCAAAAGCTCAGAGACGAGTGATTCGGCTCCTCGCCGGACGCGGTTGGATCGCGCACGGCAATGCGCGATCCGGCCGCGCCCGGCGGTGGTGCTTACGGCTGCGCATGCCGGGCGGCCTGCACGCCCTCCAGGCGCGCGGGATCCAGTTCGTTGTCATCCGCCCACCGCTTGAGGTTTTTCGGGCGATACTCCGGGTCGGCGCGCCAGCGGTCGAAAACCGTCGCGTCGATCGTCTCGTGGTGCGGCTCTATCCAGCCGCCGTTAACAGCCTCGCGCTCGAGGCCGATAGGGCGATACGCACGGCGCCCCAGGCGTACGATCCGATAGACGCCTTTCAGAAAGCTGGCAAACGAATCGGATATTGGCCTCAGATGTTCGCCGTTGTGCAGGGTAATCGTATGCCGGAACCTGAGCCCGGCAAGCTGCGCTTTGTCCTGCATCCATTTAATGGGGATCTGCGGCAGCAGATCGTTGCTTAGTCCCCCGCCGACGTTGGCGTGCGCGCCGACGAACCAGCGCTGCTCGACAACCGGCGGCGGGGCATGCGCCTTGTCGGGCTTTTTCTCCGGAATGAAGTCGAACCAGAGAGACAGGGGAAAGGACTTGCGGTGTTCGTCAATCGCGATAGCGTGATAGGCATGATCGAAAAACCGGCTTAGCCGCACGTAGTGTTTATTGTATTCGCCACGCTTCTCGCGACGGCTGCGAAACAGCGGCAGATTGAGCGCGCCGACCGTGTCCCAGACACCTATCATCCTGATCCGCACCTGCCGGCTGTAATACGCCATCAAACGATCTTCCAACGGCAGTTTGTCACGACTTCGTGCCGCCTTCGGCAGGCGGAACAACGCCCGCGCGTCCTCGCGTTCGTAGCGCCGGTAGACCTGCAGCACCGGCATGGGAGATCCGGGAATCAGCAGTCCGCACTTGGCGATCATCCCGGCCAGACTGCGGGCCGTGAAAGCACCGCGGCTGAAACCGAAAATATAGATCGCGTCACCGTCGTCGTAGTGTTCGATGAGCCACTCGTAGGCATCGCGCACGTTCTTGTCGACGCCCTTGCCGACGGCGCCGCCGCGAATGCGGTTGTACCACTGCGTGCCGACCCCGGCGTCGTAGTAGGAAAGCTGGGCGTTACCTGCATCGTCGCTCGCGGCGAGCATCGAGCGTAAGCGCCAGACGTTGGTGTTGCTGCCCGGCTCGTTGTAGGTGCCGTCGAGAAAAACAGCGAGATGCTTCAAGCTTTCGCCCCGGATTCGTCGCAAGCGCCTTGCGGTGTGTTGGTTCGACAGGACAGGAATATACGCCGTATTCGGGAATAAAGCGCCGTAATCGCCGGCATACGGCCGAGCTGCGCTGAAGCTGAGCCAGAAACCGGATGGCGGATCGCACTTTCTCCGTAAACTCAGGGAAACACTCTGGAGGAAATCTTATGGAATTTGCTGAAATCTACGCTCGGATTTGCGCTGACCTGCGCAGCAGTTTTGTGCGCGAGCATCTCGAGAGAAGCAGCCTTTGGTTCGGCATTGCAATACTGGCCTGGTGCGTCTCGCAGCTCGTAAACGATACCGCGCACTGGGAAGGAGTCTTGCAGGCCGTTGCGGTGCTGTATATCAACGTAGTTGGCTTGTACGCCCTGTTCGTTGCGCTAACGGCTGTCCCGTTGATGCGCGTTGCCGCTGCGCTGGGATTGCAAACCGAGCGACCGGAGAGACTGGCTTCGCACGCCGCCGGGCGGTTTCGGCACGTCAGCGATCTCGGCATGATTGCCGTCGGCGTATTGATTGCGCAGCTCGCCGTGGGCCTGCAGCTCGTGGAATCGCTGCGCTGGCCGGACTGGTTGCTGCTCGGCTGGATACTGGTAGCGCTATGCGTGCTCGTTCAATTCAACATGATCATGTGGCTGGCAGCCAGGGCACTCGACATGAGGGACGGCGAATCGCCGTTGCTCAACTACGTGCAGAACTCGAACCTGTTGATCTACTGGCTGGGCTGGGCGGCGTGCAGCGGCGTATTGATAAGCGTGATCGTCGTGACCGGTCTGTAGCCCGCCCGATTGACGGCAATACACGGCGGCACGGACGGCTGGCGCCGCTTCGAAACCGGCACTGCTAGTCACCGTCCGAGCTGTCGCCCACCGTGATGAGGCCGCTCTCGTAAGCGAATACGACCGCTTGCGCCCGGTCGCGAAGACCCAGCTTCGAGAGTATGTTGGAGACATGCGACTTCACAGTGGTGGCACTCACAAACAGCGCGTCGGCAATCTCCAGGTTGCTCAATCCCCTGGCGAGCGCCGCCAGGACTTCGCGTTCCCGCTGTGTAAGCCGCTTCAGACCGTCCGCATGAGCGGTGTCCGCTGCAAGCCGGTCGGCAAAGCGCCCAATGAGGCGGCGCGTGATGGAAGGCGACAGCAACGCGCCGCCCTTGGCGACCGAGCGTATCGCGGCAACGAGCTCCTCCGGCGGCGTGTCTTTCAGCAGAAAACCGCTCGCACCCGCCCGCAACGCCTGATAGATGTATTCGTCCGGATCGAAAGTGGTCAAAACGATGATGCGCACGGACCAGTCCGCCTCGCGAAGAATCTTCTCGGTTGCCTCGAGGCCGTCCATCTCGGGCATCCGGATATCCATGAGCAGAATATCCGGCCGCTCGTCGCGCGCAAGCTCGACGGCCTCGAGACCGGTCGCGGCAAGTCCCACGACCTCGATGTCTTCCTCGTTGCCGAGAATCATCGCAAAACCGCTGCGCACGAGCGCCTGATCGTCCACAACTGCAACGCGTATGCTCATGCTCCATTGCTCCCAGTGGGCAGAACGGCCCGAACGCGAAAGCGGCCTGCTTCCGTCACGCCGGCTTCGAGTGTGCCACCCAAAGTCTGTGCGCGTTCACGCATGCCGGCAATGCCGTAACCGGTTCCCGGCAGGGACCCGCCACCGATCCGGTCGTTTTCAATTTCGACGCGGATACTCTTCGCCTCACGATAAATGCTCACCGTCGTATTCGCCCCGGGTCCCGCATGCTTCAGAACGTTGGTCAGCGCTTCCTGCACGATACGGTAGAGCGACAAATCGACGCGCACGGGCAGCGCGGGCAGATCGGCATCGATATCCAGCGACGCCGTCAGGCCGGCCTTCCGGAAATCGTCAAGCAGACGCTGCAGATAGCGGATGCCGGGCTGCGGCACGCGGGCAAGGCTATCCGCATCGGGTCTTAGCACGCCCATCAGGTGCCGCAGCTCGTCCAGCGCCGTGCGCCCCGCCCTTTCGACCAGGCCCATCGCTTCCTGTGCCGCGGCGGGGTTCTTGTCCGCGACGACTTTTGCCGCGCCCGCCTGCACGGTCATGAGACTGACCTGATGCGCGACGATATCGTGCAGCTCACGCGCAATCCGGGTGCGCTCTTCGGCAACCGCTTTTTCAGCTCCGGCATGCTGTTCACGCTCCAGTTGCTCCGCGCGCTCCTTGAGCAGGCGCAGGTATTCGCCGCGAAAACGTATTTGCCGGCCTATGTACCAAACCAGAAATGCCATCAGGAAGGTGCCCGGATCGCTCGAATCCGGTACGTCCAGAACCAGCCTGTCGAGCGCGAGCAAGGCGATGCCGGCCGCGACGCCCAGGAAGCTTCGCTGCCGGATGCCCTCGTAGCGGCCCAGGCTGTACAGGGATATCGACAGAGCAAAGACAGGCTGACCGTACAAGGGTGCGGACACGGCCACGAGCGACGCAAGCACGACAATCGCGTGCACCCTGAACGGATGCCGCCGGCGCCAGATGAGTGCCAGGTTGCCGATCAGGAAAGCAGCGGCCGCAAGGACCTCCGCGGCGGGCGGCAGGTCGGCTCCGTCACCTCTCGAGGACGACATCGACACGGTCAGCATGAGCGCCAGCAGCGCCAGAATCGTATCGGCGAGGCGCGGCCAGCGGGCGAAGGGGCCCCGGAACGGACGCCAGGTGCCTAGCGGATCGCTACCGGATTTTGCATCGGTCTTAGTCATTTGCCTTCTGAGACCGGCGGGATCGGTACTCCGTTGATGGTCAGGGACTTCATCGATTCACTGTAGTTGATGACTGCGATTGCTGTCACGTCGCCGGCGGTCCCGAATACTATGCGCCTCCGGGCCTGCCGAACCCTCCGCCGGGCGGAGGATCGCCGATTCGTCCTCAAGACCGATGCCCTGCGCGAGCGCGATCCGTAACGTTTGTCGGCATGAGCCGCCGACCCGGCCGCCACCTGGAGCAAACGCATGTCACAAGCCGCGGATACAATGCCGTTGCCAACCAGCTTGTCGCCAGGCAGGATTCTCTCGCATACGGCGGCGCTCTGGTTTGTTGTCGCGGCCGTCGGCCACCTGATCTTCCTCGTCTATATCGTCGGTTTTTACTGGCTGCTGCTCGCAGGCGGCGGCGCGGCCGCGCTGGCCGATACCCACTTGCCCAACGGTTTTGTCGAAGGCGACCCGCTCGGCAACGCCGCAGTGATCGCGCATATCGTTCTGGCGGCGATCGTGATTGGCGGCGGCCCTTTGCAACTGATTCCGGCCATTCGGGCACGCTTCCCGGCGTTTCACCGCTGGCTCGGCAGAAGCTATCTGCTGGCCGCGGCTGCCAGCAGCGTGGCCGGACTGTTCATGATCTTGAGCCGCGGCACGATCGGCGGACTTGTCAACGAAGTGGCCATTGCGCTCGACGGCGTTCTGATATTGGTCTTCGCCGCTTTTGCCGTACGCCACGCGATGGCGGGGAACATCGTCAGGCACCGGCGCTGGGCCCTGCGGCTGTTTCTCGTCGCAAGCGGAGTGTGGTTCTTCCGGGTCGGCCTCATGGGCTGGGTATTCATGACGGGCGGCATCGGCATTGAGTGGGAGACGTTTAGCGGACCGTTCATAGTTTTCTGGAGTTTTGCTCAGTATCTGCTGCCGCTCGCGTTGCTCGAGCTGTATTTCGCCGCGCAGAAGTCCTCAAGCGGGGCGTTGAAGATTGCCACCAGCAGCGTATTGCTGGCGTTCACTGCGGCCATGGCCGTCGGTATTTTCGCGGCCACGATGAGCCTGTGGCTGCCGCGTCTGTAGCGGACGGCAAGGGAGTCACCCACGATGGATCTGACGCAGCTCGTACCCGTGCACGTGGTCGCCGGCGCCCTTGGTCTCGTATCCGGCGCCGCTGCCGCGTTGCTGCGCAAGGGCTCGCCTTCGCACGTCCTGGCCGGCAAGGTGTTCGCGACGACGATGCTCGCGATGTCCGGCAGCGGGGCGCTTATCGCCTACTTCGCTCCGACGGCTGCGTCCGTTGTCGCGGGGCTCCTGACCTTTTATCTCGTGTCGACGGGATGGATGGCCGTCAGGACCGCACCGAACACGGCGGGCGCGTTCGAGACAGGCGCCTGCGTCGCCGGCTTTGCAATCGCGGCCTATGCAATTGGCGGCGGTCTGGAGGCAAGCGCCAGCAGCGGAGGCACGAAGGACGGCTTTCCGGCACTGATCTATTTCATCTTCGGCGGCATCGCCGCTTTCGCAGCGGTACTCGACGTGCGAGTCGTCGTCGGCCGCGGACTCGCCGGTAGACAGCGTATTGCAAGACATCTGTGGCGCATGCTCTTCGGCTTGCTGATGGCGACGTCGTCGTTTTTTCTCGGCCAGATGCAGGTGTTTCCCGAGCCGCTGCGCAAACCGCTTATCCTTGCGCTTCCGGTGCTCGCAGTGATTGGCTTGCTCATATACTGGCCGCTGCGAGTACTGCTGTTCAGCCGCGCGGCAAAGACCGGCCTCAACGATGCCAGCGTCTGAAACGTCAGCCGAAACGCGCTTGAGTGCCGTGCCGGAAACTTGCTGAACGAGCCTAAGCCCGCCTGCGCTGCGGCTCTCCCGTAATCGCGGTGACGATCGCCGTCAGGTGCCGCAGGTCCGAACCGCAGCAGCCGCCCAGAACGTTGACCCACGGCATCTGCTCGACCAGCATGCGGTACTGCTCCCCCAACTCCTGCGGATCGCCGCAGTCGAGGTGTGCCGACTCGTCGAGCTCCGCATGACTCTTGCGCGATGCGTTGCAGCGCAGTCCCCGAATCCGTCTTAGCCACGGCTCGTCGGCCAGCTCCCCGACGAAGTGATCAGGGTGCGCGCAGTTAATCATGTAGTAGGCCGGCGTTCTGCCGGTCGTTGCGTCGACGGTTTCTATGGCGGATTGCAGCGTTTCGCCAGTGGGTAAACGGCCGTCGGTTTCGACGGTAAACGAGATGACGATTGGCAATCCGACGGCAGCGGCAGCCCGGGTGATGCCAATAGCTTCCGAAGACTGTGTGTGCGTCAGGGCGGATACCATGTCGACGTCGGTCGCGGCGAGCCAGCCGAGCTGCTCGCTATGGTAGTCCTCGGCCTCGGCGGCCGAGATCAGACCGTCGGGCGCGTACGCATCGCCTCTGGGCCCTATCACGGCGTTTAGCACGATAGGACCCTTGTTGCCGGCGTACTCCGCCCGCAGCGCGGCCGCGAACGATACGGCGGACTCGTTCGCGAGGCGCAGCTCACCGGCGCTGGCGCCCAGGTCGTCCGCCCAGTGACTGTGTGCTTTCCAGGTTGTGCAGTCGAGTACAAAGCCGCTTCCGGACAAGCGGGCCAGCTCCAGGAAACCGCGAAAGTAGTGGGTCAGGGCCGCGCGGCCGGCAGCGCTCGACAGCAGGGTATGCGCCGCGAACTCGTGTATTTCGACGTTGTGGTTGAAGATCAGATCGGTCTCGAGACCGGCGTCCGTCAGGAACAGACCTCGGTTCTGCTGCGGCAGGGTCAATGGGCGCTTAGACATAGTGGTTTCCTCGAGAATTCGCCCATCGATCCGGGCCTTTGTCCGATAGGCGCAGTCTGAAGACGCCCCGTGTGGCAGGGCGTTGTAAACAGCGTGGAAATTGACCGGGAAAACGTAGAAACTCGCGAGACGCTGGGGCGTAACGGACAAGAGCGGCGATGACGCAGCTAAGAATAAGGACTCTGGGAGAGTTCTCGGTGCATTGCGGCACCGAGGAATTGCCGCTGCCCGCGTCGCGTAAGACCAGGGCGCTGCTGGCCTATCTGGTCGTGACCGCAAGGCCGCATCGCCGGGATCGCCTTTGCGAACTGCTCTGGGATATCCCCGACGATCCGCGCGCCGCGCTGCGCTGGTCGCTCAGCAAGCTCCGGCCTGTCGTCAACGACGAGGCGGCGGAACGCATCGTCGCGGACCGCGAGCGCGTCGCATTCGACTTCACGGAAGTAAAGACCGACCTTGGCCGGATTCGCGACCGTCTCAAGACCGCGACACTCGCGATAGCCGATCTCGAGGAGATTGCCGGGCAGATCGACGATCCGTTCCTCGACGGGATCGACGTGCCGGACCAGGAATTGTTCCAACGCTGGTTGACCGCCGAACGCGAGGAACTGCGCGGCCTCGCAGCCGATGTGTGCAGCCGGCTGGCACGGCATGCCGACATGCCGGCACCGCAAGCGGCGGGCTGGGCAAGGCGCTGGAGCGAGGCCAACCCCTACGACACGGAGGCCGCGGTGTTTTTACTCGCCGCCCTGCGGCGGCTTGGCGAGGACGGCGAGGTACAGCGACTCTCCCTGGAATTTGCGGACCGCTTCAAGAAAGCCGGAATCGCGTGGCCTCCCGCCAATAAAGGCGGCGGAGCGCCCGCCGACGGCCGTAGCGTGCCGAGCGAGCGGCAGCTGCTGGCCAGGCAGTCGATTCATTTCTGCACGGCGGCCGATGGCGCACGCATTGCCTACGCCTCCGTCGGCGAGGGCGCTCCCCTCGTCAAGGCGGCGAACTGGTTGAGTCATCTCGAACTGGACTGGGACGCACCCATCTGGAGCCCGCTGTTTCGCGAGCTGGCCATCGACCATCAGTTCGTGCGTTACGACGAACGCGGTAACGGCCTTTCCGACTGGGACGTCGGCGAGTTGTCGCAGGAGGCGTTTGTGACCGACCTAGAAACCGTCGTCGACGCCACGGGACTCGAGCGCTTCGCCCTGCTGGGCATCTCCCAGGGCGCTGCCGTTTCGATCGAGTACGCGGCAAGACACCCGCAGCGCGTATCCCACCTCATCCTGTTCGGCGCTTACGCGGCCGGCTGGCGTATCGACGCCAGCGAAGAAACCGTTCGCGAACGCGAGGCCGTCATGACGCTGACCGAAACCGGCTGGGGACAGGACAATCCCGCCTACCGGCAGATTTTCTCGTCGACCTTCCTGCCCGGCGCGACCGCGGAAGAGCTGGAGTGGTTCAACGAGTTTCAGCGCAATACCACATCGCCCGGCAACGCCGTGCGCTTTCTTTCCGCGTTTGGCGACATTGACGTTCGTCACCGGCTGGCCGGGTTGAGCGTACCGACGCTCGTCATTCACTCTCTGGGCGACCGGCGCATTCCGATCGAAACGGGCCGCGATATTGCGGCCAGCATTCCCAACGCCGAATTTCTTACGCTGGAAAGCGACGGGCACCTGCTGCTGGGCCGCGAGCCGTCGTCCCGCCTGTTTGTCGACGCGGTGGCGGAGTTTATCGCCCGCGGCTAGCGAGAACCTTCCTGTCCCGCTCGAGCTTCTCGATCGATGCCAGTATCTGCCGTTCGAGCGCACCTTGCATGGCTTGCCTGCCAAGTAGCGGCGGCATCCAGAAATCCGGCCGCATGGCGCTGCGGTAGGACACGAAGGTTTGCGAACCGCGGGCCTCGAATGTCCAGCTTGCGGAGCCGTGTTTGAAATCGCTGCCGTCAGCCTGGATTTCAGACCGCATGTTGCCGTCGGTATCGATGCGAACGCGTTCCACCAGGGTTACCGCCTTGCAGAACATGAGCACGCAATCCTTGACCCGCGTCGTGACCCGAAACTGACCGTCACCCAGGGTCTCGGCGCTGCTTTCCACAATCGCCGGATTCAGCTCCGCGAGGCTGTCGAACGAGGAAAAAGCGCGCACGACCTCCTCGCGCGGAGCGTTGACGACAAAGTCTGCCGTCGAGACGAGTTCGCCCTTGCTGCGCGAGACGTTGATTTCGCTAATCGATGCGGCGCTACCGTTCGCGCACAGCAGCAAAGCCAGAATTGATACGGTCCGGAATCGGCTTCGCATGACGAACACTCCATGGGTTGCATAAGGAGTTCGCAGCATAGCCACGGACCGTTGGAAGGCCCGGCGTAAGTAGCGTTGAAATGGTGATTCGCGGAGTTAGAAGTATTCGTCCCAGACGTCGTCGATTCCCGCCTCTCGGTGCGGGGGCAGGCGCTTGCCGAACAGGATACGCCGGAGCGGCCAGCCAAGAGGCAGGCGCTTCACCACATCGGGTACGTGATGGCTTGCGAGGTGCAGTGCAATCAACGCCCACAAGAGCGGCACACAGAGAACAAAGAGCATGTGCACGAGCGTTTGCAGCGCGGTCAGCGAATCGTCGCGAGCGAGGGCAATCAGGGCGAGCGCATTCAGATACAGAGCATAGGCGGCAAGCAAGCCGAGTAACGCTATCGCTACGACGTTCGAGGACATTCGCAACACACTTCGAGGGTCCAGCCAGACCGCGTTTGACGCACCGGAGTCGAGCCGTTCACAGCTCCGAACACCAGGCCGGTTTTGCGCCGGTGCATAGCGCCTGCCGCATACGTTCCCACTGTGCGCTGACGGCCCCCTGCCGTTCGGACGATCCGAGAAATTCGAGGACCTGCCGTTCGAAGCGCTTGTAGTGGACGATGGTGAGACCGGTATCGATGAAAGGTGCAAAGCCGGTCATTTGCTCGATGTTCTTTTCAGCGTCATCGATGAACACGACCTGCTCGTAGCGCTTCGGCAAACTTTCGAGCAGCAGGCTCAGCACTATCCCTTTGTTCTGGCCGGCCACCATGACCACGCCCTCGGAAGCCGACAAGGGCCGCCCGGACTTGAATTCGTGCTTCTCGAGCGCCGCACGGCCGAAGCGCTTCTCCGCCAGCGCCTCGACGTGGGTCGCATCGATGACGCCGCGACGGTTACACAGCGGCTCGCCGCACTCCGGCCGCTCGCTGAACTGAATGCCGTGGCGGCCGAGCTGCGTCAAAGTCGCGTCCCGGAATGCGGGACCGCGCGCGGTCAGCGCCATTACGTCCACGCCGGCTCGTTCGAGGCCGGCAATGATCGCGGGAACGCGGTCTTCGACCGGCGACATATCGCGGGTGGCGTACAGGATGCCCTGTACGTTCAACTCGTTGTCTATTTCTCCCGGTTCTTTTTGCTCGGTCTGTTCGAGAACCTGCTGCCAGTCGTACCAGGCAACGCCGCCCAGCGCATCGTTCATGGTCAGAACCGTGTTGTCCAGATCGAAGACGACGAGCGAGCGTCCGGGCGGCAGCGCATTCAGCGTCTCGTCGAGTTCAGCGTAGCCCATAATCGACTCCTGGACGACGGCCTGTCGCTGCGGGAGCCCGGCGCAGCCGGCGAGCGACACGCCGAGTACCAGAGTCAATGCCATTCGCGCGCGCGCCATGTTCATGTAATGCTGTCCTCGAGTCGGTTTTGCCCAATTGTTACGGCCACGCGCGAGCAACGCAAGATGCGCTGCAAACGCGTTAGACTTCCATCCTCCGGAGCCTGGCCGAATAATGAAAAAAATGCGCACACGCACGCTGGCGGCTGCAAGCTTGCTGGTCCTCGGACTCGCCTTCGGCTATCTGCACTGGCTGCTGCCCGCGAAGGTGGAGGCCAAATTCAACCGTACGCTGCCGCACGAGCCTTACGTCATCAGCGACGCGGCGCGGCAGCTGCACGACACGCTGTTCGTCGCTGACCTGCACTCCGATTCGCTGCTCTGGAAACGCGATCTCAGGCAGGCATCCGCAACCGGACATATGGATCTGCCACGGCTGCGCGCGGGCAACGTGGCGCTGCAAACCTTCAGCGCGACCACCAAAAGTCCCAAGGGGCAAAATTACGCCAGTAACGATTCTGACTCGGACCGGATCACGCTGCTGGCCGTTGGCTTTATGTGGCCCCCGCGAACCTGGAACAGCATTTACGAGCGAGCCGTGTTTCAGCTCGAAAAGCTGCACAGGCTCGCGGAGACGGACGAGCTGATCGTGATCGACGACAAACGCTCGCTGCGCGAACTCATGGCCCGGCGCGAGAACGGCGCCGAGGTCATAGGCGGGCTGTACCTCATCGAAGGCGCGCATCCGCTGGAGGGCGACATCGACAAACTCGATCGTCTCTACGAACGAGGGCTGCGCATCGTCGGCCTGACACATTTCTTCGACAACGAGACCGGCGGCTCCCTGCACGGTGTCAGTGGCGAGGGCCTTACGGACTTCGGCCGCACCGTCGTTCGCCGCGCCAACGAACTCAACATGATTATCGATATTGCTCACGCCTCGCCCGCGATGGTCAGCGAGGTACTCGATCTGTCCACGCAACCGGTCATCCTCTCACACGGCGGCCTGAAGTCGATCTGCGACACAGAGCGCAATCTCGAAGACGCACTCATGCTGAAACTTGCCGCGCGCGGCGGACTGCTGGGCGTTGGCTATTGGGATGCCGCCGTCTGCGACCCCACGCCAGCCGGGGTCGTAAAGAGCATTCGCCACGCCATCGATCTATTGGGTGCCGAGCACGTTGCGCTGGGCTCGGATTACGACGGCGCCGTGACGGTTGCTTTCGATACCGGCGAACTGGCCGTACTGACCGAAGAGATGCTGCGAGCCGGTTTCACGGAGGACGAGATTCGCCTGGTCATGGGCGAGAACGTAAAGCGCTTTCTGCTGAGGCATTTGCCCGACTAGTGTCCCGTTTGGTTAATTCGTTAACCCAGTCGGCAGCGGATTTTCGTGTCTGGCAAGGCGCGGCGACGAGTAATAGCGAGCTATTGCGAGGAGCCGCAAC
>JBCBSC010000008.1:0-163583 GCA_039819385.1 Pseudomonadota bacterium
CGCGATGCACTGACGCGCATGGGTGCCGTGACTATCGGCGCTCTTGTCGCATCGCTGGCGGTGCAAAAGGTCTTCATGCCGACCGAACCCGGTCAGGTGCGTCTCTGGAGCCATTCGATACTGGCGGCTGTTGCCGCACAGACGATTGCCCGCCGCTTTCCGGCGCTGAGGCTGGACCCCGGAAAAGCCTATCTGGCGGGTCTGCTGCACGACGTCGGGCGCTTCGTGATGCTGGAGCACGCGGCACCTTGCCTGCGCGCCGTGGACGAGAGCAACTGGGGTTCGCCCGAGGAACTCCTCGCTGCCGATGTCGAAGTCTACAAGTTTACTCATAGCGAGCTGGGTTATCTGGCTTGCAAGCGCTGGGCGCTACCCGACGAGCTGGCAAGCGCCGTACGCGATCATCACACGCCAATCAGCGGCCGGATCGAACCCGGCTCTCTCGAAGCGCTGGGCTACGCGATTCAGGTCGCCGATCGTTTGTGCATGCGGGCGCTCGAGTGCGAGGAATTCGACGATCTGGAGCCAGCCGCCCGCCGGGAAGTTCTCGAAGCCGAGTGTTTGCGGCCGGTGTCTTCTGCCGGAGTCATCGGGCCGTCGGAGCTCGAGGCGATCCTGCCGGCCGTGCATGAGGAGAGCGGGGCGCTGCTCTCGAGCCTGGGGTTTGCGCAGCACGGGTCGGGATAAGTCGAAACGCCTCGGGACGCCTTCACCGAACTTGCTATGCTGCCGCATTGGCGACTTGGCGGGGCTAGCCGGTGTTGAGGAAACTGTTTTACGGCGTGACCGGCTTGCTGGTTGTCACGGCAAGCCTGGTTGCGCTGCTCCTCGTGTGGCCGCTGCCGGAAATCCCGCAACACGGCAGATCCGGGGATTTCCTCATTCACGACGTTGCCGTGGTCGATGTCGAAAGCGGCGGCCTGCGGCGCAACCGGGACGTCGTCGTGCGCGATGGGCTCATTCATTCGATAGGACCGGCCGGGAAAGGCCCGCGCGACGATGCACTGATTGCCGTCGACGGTGCGGGCAAGTACCTGATACCCGGTTTGTGGGACATGCACACGCATTCGACCAAACTCTCCGCGCAGTACCAGCACCCGCTGTTCGTCGCCAACGGCGTGACCGGCGTGCGTGAGCTGTGGGGCTGCATGTCGGAGCCCGACAGCTTCATGGCATGCATCGACGACCGCAAGGACTGGAACGACGCGCTTGACGAGCGCAGCGGGCTCTCTCCGCGCTACGTAGGGCAGAGCAGCTTTCAGATCAACGGCGGCAACGAGGTGCCGGCCGGGTTTCCCGAATTCTTCAAGGCGCGTAACGCGGAAGAGGCGCGCCGCCTGGTCGACTTCTATGCCGGGGCGGGCGCAGACATATTGAAGACCTACTCGGAGCTCTCTCCAGAGGCTTATCAGGCGCTGGCCGAGGCGGCCCGCACACAAGGGCTCTCGCTGCAGGGGCACCGTCCCGTCAAGGTTTCGTTCGGCGAGATGCTCGCCGCCGGTCAGCGCAGCGTCGAACACCCGCGGCTGTTTCTGTTCGAGTGCCATGCCGGGGCGGCCGAGTTCCGTGCGCTGGATAGACCGCTCGCCGCTTACAATCCCGAGTTTCGCAGACGTCTGGTCGATGAACATGACGAAGAGCGCTGCCGGGTCCTCATTGAAGAACTGGCGGACTCGGATACATGGTGGACGCCGACTCTGCAGGTGCTGCGAATCGGCGTTCTTGCCGGCGACCCGGCGTTCAGGGACGATCCCCGCCTGAAGTACGTGCCCTATCTGTTCAGGGAGCTAATGTGGATGCCCGACGCCGATCGCAAGGCTGCCGACGCTCACGACGAGTCAGGGCGGAATGTTTATGCCGCAATGTACGAGCTGGCACTCGCCCACGTCGGTAGCGCACATGCGGCCGGCGCAAAGATACTCGCCGGAACGGACGCATTCGATTCGTACGTTTTCCCGGGTTTTGCGATCCACGATGAACTGACGGAGTTCGTTGCGGCCGGTCTGTCGCCGCTGGATGCGCTCAGGGCGGCGACCATCGACGCGGCGGTCTTTAGCGGGGTAGAGGACAGGTTCGGCTCGATTGCCGTTGGCAAAGCGGCCGACATGATCCTCCTCGATGCCGATCCGCTGGCCGATATACGCAACACGCAAAGCATTAACGCCGTGTTTTTCAACGGGCAGTACTTCGACCGTAGCGTGTTGGACGATCTGCTTGCGTTCGCGGACCGCCAGGCAGGCAGCCTGCGTTACAACCTGCACGTCCTCTGGGCTGCGTTGCGCAGCCCGCTGATCCGGGTCCAGTTTGCGGACTAGTTCGCGCGGGCGGCTGCCGGTGGCGCCTCAGCCAGTGCCTTCAGCTCCTCTAGCCAGACGTCGTGCCATTTGCGCAGTCTGTTGGGTTGAAAAACTCTCTGCAGAAAAGCGAAGAATCCGTGCTGCGATTCTTCGGTGATGACGACACAGCCATCCCCTTGCGGGATTATCAGCCAGCCGTGGTAGCCGCGGATCACGCGTTTTCTGGACTCCCAGCTCAATCGCGAGTACGGCACAAACTCGGTAACGGTCGATTCGAAATTCAAACCCATGGTCTTCCAGCTGAAGACCGAGTCTTGCTGTAGGACTTCCGAGCCGTCGGCAAGCCGGACGTTCGACGCGCCTTCGTACCAGCGGGGCCAGTCATGCGCCCGGACGAGTATCTCCCAGACAGTTTCGGGTGCCGCGTCGATTTCGATGGCGTTGTGCACGAAGAAGCCCGCTTCCGCCGGCTGGTAGTCCTCCGGCCAGGCGATTTTTTCAGGGTAGCGATTGCTGGAGTCGATCGCCTCGAGATTCGAGGCGCAAGCGGAGCAGGCCAGGGCGGCCAGCAGCACAAGAGTTCGAGCGAGGTATGTTGTCGTCATCGTAGGGCTGCCTTTTTGCGTCGGAGTTCATTGTTAGTTCTATTATGAAACTAACCATAGGCAGTTGCGTTCCATTATGCAACTAACTATCCTCTCAAGATGGAAAGAAAGTCGTTCAGTTCGAAACCCTGCTCGATCGCCCGCTCGCTAGACGTGCTCGGGGATTGGTGGAACCCGTTGATTATTCGGGAATGCCTGTACGGCGTGCATCGCTTCGATGAGTTTCAGCGCTGGCTGGGCATCGGACGAAACATCCTTACGCGGCGCCTCCGCCAGCTGGTAGAGCAGGGCTTGCTTGAAAAGAGGATGTATCAGGAAAAACCTAAGAGATACGAATATCACCTGACTGACAAGGGCTACGATTCAGCGCTTGTATTGCTGGCAATGATTCCCTTCGGCGACCGCTGGTATTCCGAGCGGGGCAAGCCGCCAATCCAGCTTTACGATCGAAGGACGGGCAAACGCGTGCGTCCGGTGCTCGTCGATCGGGATTCAGGAGAACCAATCGATACCCGGCAGGTTTATGCCGGCCCGGGCAAATCGTTTCCCGCGGAACGCGAAATCCGCAGGGAAAGATTCGTCGAATTTTACGCGCGCCGGGCCGCGAGATAGTGCATGCGCTCACTCGCCCTGGCGCATTGCGGAGAGGACAGTCACTGAGACCGTGTTAGGCGTCCGATAACGGCCAGACAATCCAAATCGTTTCGTTAAGCTTGCTTGCAACGAAACTGATTGACGGTGGTCCGGACGGTGCACGAACTAAACAACAAGACCGTAGTTATCACGGGAGCCAGCAGCGGTATTGGCGCTGCTGCGGCCGCGCTGTTTGCGGCGGAGGGCGCCAACGTGGTCCTCGGAGCGCGGCGAGAAGCGGCATTGGAAACGCTGGTCCGCGAGATCAGAGAGCGCAACGGAGTTGCGGTCGCACTGGCCGGAGACGTGAAGGACGAGGCTTACTCCAGGCATCTGGTAATGCTGGCGGAGACGGAGTTCGGCGGCGTCGATGCCGCATTCAACAATGCCGGTATCGTCGGAGAGATGATGCCTGTGGCCGAGATGAGTGCGTCAAACTGGACCGAGGTCTTGACGACCAACCTGACGGCGGCGTTTTTCGCGGCCAAGTATCAAATACCCGCCATGCAAAAGCGCGGCGGCGGCTCGATCGTGTTTACCTCGACTTTCGTGGGATACGCCAACGGCGGCCCGCCCGGCATGGGCGCGTATGCGGCATCGAAAGCCGGGCTGATCGGGCTTACGCAATCCGTTGCGGCCGAGCACGGGGCCGACGGCATACGAGTGAACGCGCTGTTGCCGGGAGGAACGAAGACCGCAATGGCGGGAGACGATCCGGAAGCGCTTGCACGGGTTGCCGGGCTACATCCGCTGGGCCGAATGGCCGAGTCGAAAGAGATCGCAAACGCAGCGCTGTTTCTGTTATCGGACCGGGGCAGCTTCGTAACCGGCAGCGCGATGATGGCGGATGGGGGCGTGTCGATCAGGTTTGGATAGCGTCAATCGGACTTTCACCCTTAGCCTTCGCTGTCCGTATTCGGGATTGCGAACCTGATGCCGACCAGCGCGCCCGTTGCGCCGAGGACCACCACCAGGGCTTCGCCGCCCACCGCGAGGTCGGCTGACGGAAAGACGTTGCCCAGCCAGTTGATGCCAACCGCATAGAGCAGCGCCATGACGACGCCCGTTACGGCGCCGATTGCCAGCCCCTTGAACCAGTGCTTGCGGCCCTTGCGCTGGAGTATCGCGCCGAGCACTCCGCCGAGCACGGCCAGCCCGAGAAACAGCCACGGCTGCGCAAACTTCACGCGCAGATCCGAAGTCGTGAAACTGCCGGTATTTCGAACCGAGACGTCGGCGGCGTTTGCCCGGCTCGACCGCAGGTAAGCTTCACCGCGGCCCTGCGCATCCAGGACGACGCTCGTCGGATTCAGAGTCCCGGCCGTGCTGGCCAGCGTCACTTCGTAGCCCGCCGGATTCTTGATGCCCTGGGCGTGCACGGTGATCGTTGTCTTGCCGATTCCCCAGCCGTCGATGGGTTCCGCCGGATTGGCGGAAAGATCGATGCGTGGACGAGACACCGGCATCTCGATGCGGTCGCCTTCGTCGCTCGGATTGGCGCTGATCGACACGGCATAGTCGTTTTGCTGCAGGTTGCGCACGGCAATGTTGACGCTGTGCCATTGATTTACCGTGTCGATCTTCAGCGGGGCAGGGCTAATACGCTCCGCGTTCGGCGCGGCAATGGAAACCGAGATCGGCGGATCGAGAGGCGGCGGGTCGCGCTGGTCCGGAAGGTAGGTCAGTGCGACATCGAAACTGCCCACATAGTCGCCGCTGGCGCCGTCGAAGCTCAGGCCCGTGCTGTTTCTTCCCCAGGCCCTGAACCTGCCTCCAGGCGTAATCAGCTCCCAGCTCAGGGCGTAAGTCTCGCCGGATACCTCAGGCGATTCCAGACTTTCGGGCGGTCGCATAACCCGGGCGCCGTTACGGACCGTATTCAGAATCAAGGATCCGGGAGCAAGCGCCTGATCGAGATCGTCTACCCGGGTTACGTTCGTTCGATCGGGGGAGATGGCGAACACAGAGCCATCGAGAGCGGCTGCCTCTCTTACGTTCATCCTCTCCATTACTTCTTTTATCGACTGAAGTTCGGGACGGGCGCCCGGCACTTCGGAAACGACGTCGGCCCGACGCACGTCGAGGCGCTCCGCGGCGATGCTGTCCGCGCGCCGATCCGACGGCTGTGCCTCCAGCGGGCCAAGGGGCCACAGGCCGCCGGCTGCCAGCAGCAAAAGTAGATACTTACAGCGTTTGCTCATCTGCTACCCCCTGGTCCGGCAACGCCAGGTCAGAAACCGTACCAGTTGCCTTCGGGATGGAATCGTAAGTCCTCTTCGCCGTGCGCGCCAGTGAACGCCTTGTTGAAGAATTCGAATACGTCGTCGTTCTTTTTCGCGGGATCGCCGAAGTAGCCGTGTGAGTTGCGCACCCACGAGGCGTCGGTGAAATTGATGTAGTGAGCGTTCGCCGCGTTCAGGTGTTTGAGGAAGTGACCGAGCCGGGCGAGTTGTTCAGACCCTGATTTGGCCCGCGAAGCGGCGAGAGCATAGTCTTTCTCGTTGATCGTAATGTAGCACCTCGAGCGAAACTGCAGGCGCTCCACCCACAGGCTGTGATCCAGGCTGTTGGTGTCTGCCGCCACCAGGGCAATGTTGTCGAAGATCAGCCGGTTGCCCTCGGAGACCGAACTCTTGAGGGAGTGTTTCAGCAGGTAGTTACCCATGCTGTGGAACATGGCGTTCACCGTGAACTTGCAGCTCTTGTCGAGCAGTTCCGCATACAGTGCGTCCCTCGCCATGGCGTTTTGCGGGTGCTTTTTATGGGCTTTCAGGAAAAGCTCGTTCCTTTGACTTTCAGTGAGCAGCTGCAGGTATTTGTGCATGATCATTAGCGTGCGCTCGAGCGCGCCCGCCGATGCCCGGGCATCGCGCTTGTCTTTCTTGTAGCTGAGCGTTCCGGTGCCGCCGCCGTCGGCGGGCCACGAGAACGGCAGTACAATGACGTTGTAGCGGGACTGAATGTCGTGCGCTCTTGCCAT
Organism: Pseudomonadota bacterium; assembly: GCA_039819385.1. Classification (GTDB taxonomy): domain Bacteria; phylum Pseudomonadota; class Gammaproteobacteria; order Steroidobacterales; family Woeseiaceae; genus UBA1847. The sequence goes on from JBCBSC010000008.1 coordinate 6,516, forward strand.
GACGTCGGCAAGGTCGTTGTTGAAACCGTGCACGAACAGCAGGATGTGCGATTTGGTTTTTCTGGCCTCTTCGACGAGGCTGCAGGCCACCTTCAGGCTCGCATAGTGCTGCGCGGTGGGGTCGAGTTTTAGCTTGTGTTTCTCAATGAGCTTTTTCGCTTCGGCCTGATCGAGCTTGTCCTCCAGAATCTTTACCTGCCATGAGTTCTGCTGACGGATGACCTGCGCGGCCCTTAGCTCGTTGGGGCCTTTTGCGTTTGCGTTCTTGCCGAACTTGTTGAATCCGGATTTGTTGTTGTCCACTTCACGGTTGGTTACTACGTACATCGAGGTTCTCCGGGGTATCGGGCGGGTGTCAGTAGGATTTTGCCCCGCTTAGTAGCTTAAGCGTAAGAACAGGTGCGAGTCCCTCATTGTTCCGGACTAATGCCTGCTGCGCACGATACTTGGTGACGGGCACAAATGCATTTACCTCGCCTTCGTCGCCATCGAAAGTTTTACCAGTCGGTCTGCGCTGGCGTGCTCACTGAAGAGGTCCGTAGTAGAGTCTTCTCGTCGATCTCCGAATACAAGAAGGCCCGCACAAAGCGGGCCTTCTTGTATTTGGTGCCGAGAAGAGGACTTGAACCTCCACGGGGTTACCCCCACTAGCACCTGAAGCTAGCGCGTCTACCAATTCCGCCACCTCGGCATGGCTCCGCAGGTACAATGCTGCCCTGCAGGGCGGCGAACTGTACTCAAAGTCGGCCGAATCTGTCAATTCGCGCATAGCAATATAGAAGGACTTACGGCCATTGGCTCGAAAACCCGCCAAGAAAACCCGCAATAAGAACCCCGCCAGCTACCAACACCCCATCCCGGATCGGAGCGCGCTGCTCGATTACCTGACCGAACGCGGCGAGCCGGTGCGCGTCGACAAGATACTGGGCGATTTCAAGCTCAAGGGGCAGCGGATGCGATCCCTGCTGGTCGATCGTCTGAACAAGATGGTGCGCGCCGGGCAGGTCATCGAAAACCGGCGCGGCGTGTACTGCCTGACCGCAAAGATCGATCTCATCACGGGTACGGTGAGCGGTCACAAGGACGGCTTCGGCTTCGTGATCCGCGACGACGGCGAAGAGGACGACGTCTACCTCTCGGCACGCGAGATGCGTTCGCTGTTCGACGGCGACCGCGTCGCCGTGTCGATCGTCGGCAAGGACCGCCGCGGCAAGCCGGAGGGCAAGCTGGCGGAAGTGCTCGACCGCGGGATTCGCGAGGTTGTCGGCCAGTTCATTCGCGAGCGCGGCATTGGGGTTGTCGTGCCCGACAATCCGAAAATCTCCCATCGCATACTGGTGGCCAAGGGGGAGGCTGGGGGTGCCCGGCCAGGCGAGATCGTCGTCGCCGAGATCCTCGATTTCCCGAGCTATGTCGAACAGGCGACGGGCCGGATTACCCGCGTGCTGGGAGCGCCGGGACAAAAGGGTATTGCGACCGACATCGCGATCGAGTCCCACGCCATTCCCACCAAATGGCCAAAGGCCGTTCAGGAATCGATCAAGAAATACGGCAAGACCGTGCCGAGCGCAGCCAAGAAGGGCCGCCTGGATTTACGCTCCGTCGATCTCCTGACAATAGACGGCGCGGACGCGCGCGATTTCGACGACGCCGTGTTCGCCGAGCCGGCCGGCAAGGGCTGGCGCCTTCTGGTTGCGATTGCCGATGTCGCGCACTACGTCGACGCGGGCTCGCCGCTGGATCAGCAGGCCATACAACGCGGTACGTCCGTCTACTTCCCGGATCGCGTCGTGCCGATGCTGCCGGAAGTGCTGTCCAACGGCCTGTGTTCGCTAAACCCGAAAGTCGACCGGCTCTGCATGGTCTGCGATATGCGGATCAATGCCGAGGGCAAGGTGACCCGGTCCACGTTCCACGAGGCCGTCATGCGCTCCAAGGCAAGGCTTACCTACAGCCAGGTCAGCGATTTCCTGTCGGGACAGAGCGTGCGTGGAATACCGCAAAAACTGCACGCGACGCTCAAGCACCTGCATGCCTTGTACAAAATCTTCGCAAAAGCCCGGGGCCGTCGTGGCGCGCTCGAACTCGACCTGCCGCAGACGCGCTTCGAGCTCAACAAGCAGGGCGAGATTGCGCGGATCGCGGCGGTTCCGCGCAACGACGCGCACCGGCTGATCGAAGAATGCATGATTGCCGCCAACGTAGAGGCGGCGAAGTTCCTGCGCAGGCACCGCATCCAGGGCTTGTTCCGGGTTCACCCGAAGCCGGATCCGGATCGGTTCGACGAGCTGCGGCAGTACCTTACGTCGCTCGGTTTGAAGGTGCCGCATCCCGAGCACGTGAGTTCGAAACAATTCAACTCGCTTCTGATGCAGGTTAAAGGTCGCGAAGACTCCGCCGCAATCTCGATGCAGATGCTGCGTTCGCTGACGCATGCGGAGTATACGCCCACGAATATCGGTCACTTCGGACTCGCGCTGGAAGCCTACGCGCACTTCACGTCACCCATCCGCCGCTACCCGGACTTGCTCGTCCATCGTGCGATCCAGCACATCGTCCGTGGCGGCAAACCGGGCAAGTACCGCTACCGCAAAGACGAAATGGAGCGGCTTGGCGCGATTACTTCGCACCACGAACGGCGCGCGGAGGAGGCCAGCCGCGACGTCGAGGCCTGGCTCAAGTGCCAGTACCTTGGGGATCGCGTAGGCAAGGAGTTCCACGGCGTCGTCACGAGCGTCACCCGTTTCGGCCTGTTCGTGCAGCTGACCGATCTCATGATCGACGGCCTCGTACACGTTACGAGCCTGCCGAACGACTACTACCACTACGATCCGGCGAAACAACAGCTGGTCGGTGAGCGCTCGGGCCAAAGCTTCGGTCTCGGTGAGGCGCTGGAGGTGCGCGTGCACAGCGTCGACATGGACACCCGCCGTATCGATTTTCGGCTGGTTCGCGACGGCGGTGAGCGCGAGAAAGACCGGCCGCGTCCGGGCAAGCGGCGCAGGCGGCGATGAGCAAGGCGCGCTATGTCACCGGGCTGCGGGCCGTCGAGCAGCTTCTGGCCACGCGCGACAGCGAGGTGCGGCAGCTGTACGCCGAATACCAGAGCGCCAACCCGAGAGTGAAGGCAATCATTGCCTCGGCCGAGTCCCGAGAGATCCGGGTGCAGTCGGCTAACCGCGCCCGCCTGAAGCAGCTCTCCGGCGAAACGCGGCATCAGGGCGTGGTTGCCGAAATCGCCCGCAGCAGCGCGCTGGACGAAGCGGGCCTGCGCTCGCTGGTCGAGGCGCGCCTCGAGAACGACGAAGGTAAGCCGCTGCTGCTGCTCGCGCTCGATGGCATTCAGGACCCGCACAATCTGGGTGCCTGCCTGAGAACGGCGGACGCCGCCGGGGCAGACGCAGTCATCGCGCCGAGGCACGGCGCGGCCGGGCTTGGACCGACGGTTAGCAAAGTCGCCGCCGGCGCGGCCGAAACGCTGCCGTTCGCGGCGGTGCCCAACGTCGGCAAGACGCTAGACTGGTTGGGGAATTATGGGGTGATTCGGATCGGCACCAGCGACAGCGGCCCCGGCAGCCTGTACCAGACCGATCTTACGGGTCCGGTCGTGATCGTCATGGGCCGGGAGGAGAAGGGCATGAGTAAGTCGGTCGCGGCCCGCTGCGACACTCTGGCGTGCCTGCCGATGCTCGGCGAGGTGTCGAGCCTGAACGTCTCCGTTGCCACCGGGGTTTGCCTCTACGAGGTTCTCCGCCAGCGGCAGGCCGATAGCTGAACAGCCCGGCGCAGCCGTGAACCTCGCCGGCGTGCTTGCTACTCAACCGGCGCTTGGGTAGGATGCGCTTCCCCGTGATGCGTCGCGGGTGCCTGAGTTCAACAAAATCAGGCGTTTAACCTCTTGCCACACCGCTTAGACGGGTGGCTGTAATCCGCACAGCAAGCTGCCCCAAGGGCAATTGCGCCGCGGCTTTCATCCATAAGGGACGACAATGAGACACTACGAAATCGTGTTTCTGGTCCATCCGGACCAGAGCGAGCAGGTTCCTGCCATGGTGGAACGCTACCAGGGCATGGTGACCGAGGCCGGTGGCCAGATCCACCGCACAGAAGACTGGGGCCGCCGTCAGCTGGCGCACCCGATCAACAAGATCCACAAAGCGCACTACGTGTTGCTAAACGTCGAGTGCGACTTCGCAATCATCGAAGAAATCAAAGGTGCGTTCCGCTTCAACGATGCGGTGCTGCGGCATATGGTGATGTCGCGGGACAAGGCCGTTACCGAAGCGTCGCCAATGGCCGTAGCGGTAGCCGAAGAGAAGGCCAAAGAGAAAGAGGCGCAGCAGCGCCGCGAGGCCAAAGCCGCGGCCGAAGCGGCCATGCGCCGCGAATCCGACAGCGAAGGTAAAAAAGACGCCAAGGGTGCCGAGGCGAGCGAGGCGAAGGGCGAAGACAAGAAGGACGCCGAGACCGCCGAGGCGAAAGGCGAAGACAAGTCGGACGCCGAGGCCGGCGAGGCGAAGGGCGAAGCCGAGCCCGCGGCCGAAGACAGTGCTGCCGCCAAAACTTCCGACGCGGCAGACGCTGCGGACGACGCAAGCGGCGAAGACGTAGCCGCAACCAAGACTGCCTGAGGAGTACCAGAAGATGAGTCGTTATTCACGCCGGCGCAAGTACTGCCGCTTCACGGCCGAGGGCATCGAAGAGATCGACTATAAAGATCTCAATCTCCTCAAGGCCTACGTAACCGAGACTGGCAAGATTGTGCCGAGTCGCATCACGGGAACCAAATCGCACTATCAGCGCCAGCTTGCAACCGCGGTAAAACGCGCGCGCTACCTGGCACTGTTGCCGTACACGGACCGCCACTAGGCTGATAGCTTGCCGTCGGTGGCCGCATGGCTGGTAGCCCGGCCGCTGAATGCCGTACTGGCGCTGGCCGCGACGCTGTCGTTGCCTTTGTTCGGTTTCCTGAGCGGCGCCGTATTGGTGTTTCTGGTGCTGGCGCAGGGCCCGCGGCAGGCAGCCGTGGAAGCGGCAATTGCCGGAGCGCTAATGCTGGCGCTGGCAACCGTCATCGGTTTGCCGCTCGAGCCGAAGCTGGCGGCAATGGTTATGGTCTGGCTGCCGGCAATGCTGGTTAGCGTACTGCTCGCATCCAGCCGGTCGCTGACTCTGACGCTGCAGGTCACGGCGATCGTAGCGGTCCTGGGCGTGATTGCTTTTTTCATGATCGCCGGCAACCCGGCGGCGCTCTGGACCCGGGTGCTGACGGAAATGGTGGCGGAGTGGAGTCAGTCGGACGTACCGCAGCTCGTGCGTCAGGCGGAGGCGATACGGCCTCAGATAGACCAGTTGGCGCAGCATGTGACCGTATGGCTTGCGTTTTTTGCCTGGGGCACCAGCACGCTGATGCTGCTGTTGGGGCAAGCGCTATACCGGCACGCGCCGCGTCAGGAGCAGGATTTTGGCCGCTTTCGCGACCTGAATTTTGGCCGCGTCATCGCGATTGCCATGGCTGTTGCGTCGCTGGTTGCGTTTCTGTCGGGCCTGGCCTGGTTGCAGAGCGTGGCGTTTGTGATTTTTGCCGTGTTCAGTTTTCAGGGCGTGGCGCTGGTGCACTGGCTGCACGCGGAAAACAGGCTGCCGGTATTCATGGTTGTGGCGATGTACGCCTCGATTGTGGTGCTGCCGCCCATAGTAGTGGCCGCTCTGGCGGTCCTTGGATACATCGATGCCTGGTTTTCGCTCAGGCGTCGTCGGGTGCTTCCCTCGTAAGGGAAGCTGCCAACGTTTTAACGACATAGCTTTAAGGTTTGAGAATATGAATGTCATATTGCTGGACAACGTCGAGAACCTCGGCCGCATAGGCGACCTGGTTAAGGTAAAACCCGGATACGGGCGCAATTTTCTGCTGCCTCAGGGCAAAGCAGCGCTCGCTACGCCCGAAAACATGAAAGCGATCGAAGCGCGTCGCGCCGAGCTCGAGAAAGCCGCCGCGGAGGAACTGTCTACCGCGCAGTCTCGCGCCGGGGCCATCAACGGCCTGGAGCTGATCGTTCAGGCCAACGCCGGCAGCGAAGGCAAGCTGTTCGGCTCGGTTGGGCCTATCGATATTGCGGAGGCGTTTAGCGCCGTGCAGGTCGAAGTGCAGCGCAGCGAAATCCGTATGCCGGACGGTCCGATACACGAACTCGGCGAATTTCCGATCGGCGTCCATCTGCATCCCGAAGTCGATGCGGAAGTGACGGTACGCGTCGTCGCGGAAGACTGATCGCCGCACGCCGGTGCGCCCGCGGCAGCCGACGGGGCCTTAAGTGCCCTGCGAACGTCTGTGGTAACTTACAGCGTGCGGTCATCGGGATGAACTGGGGAAGTTGATGGTACGAGCGTTGGGAGAGAGCGGCGGCGGCGACGAGGAACGCCGCCTCAAGATTCCACCCAACTCGGTCGAGGCTGAGCAGTCCCTGCTCGGCGGCCTCATGCTCGACAAGGCGGCCTGGGATAAAGTCGGCGATGTCGTCGGTTCCGAGGATTTTTACCGCAAGGACCATCGGCTCATCTTCAAGGCGATCGCCGAACTCGTCGATGACGGCAACCCTTGCGATGTCGTCACTATTTCCGAGTTCCTGGACAAGCGCGGCGAGCTCGGTGCGGCCGGCGGTCTCGAGTACCTGGCCACGCTGGCGAATGAAACGCCGGGCGCCGCCAACGCGCGGGCTTACGCCAAAATCGTCCGGGAGCGGGCCATGCTGCGCTCGCTCATTCATGCCGGCAACGAAATTGCCGGCCAGGCTTTTACAACCGACGGCCGCAGCGCGGCTGAACTCGTCGATCAGGCCGAAAGGCTGGTGTTCGAAATTGCCGAGCGCGGGTCGCGGGGCCGGCAGGGCTTCAAATCGCTCAAGCAGATCCTGCCCGAAACCGTCGATCGAATCGACATGCTGCACCAGTCCGATGGCAGCATCACGGGAATCTCCAGCGGATACCACGAGTTCGACAAGATGACCGCGGGCCTGCAGCCTGGCGATCTGGTCATCGTTGCGGGCCGACCGTCAATGGGCAAAACCACGCTGGCCGTGAACATCGCAGAAAACGCGGCAATCGGCTCGAAGGTTCCGACGGCCATTTTTTCGATGGAAATGCCGTCGTCCCAGCTTGCTTTCCGCATGATCTCCTCGCTCGGCCGCGTCGATCAAACGCATCTTCGCACCGGCAATTTTCCCGATGAAGACTGGTCGCGCATCAATACGGCCGTGCAGCTCATGTCCGAGGCACCCATTTTCATCGACGATACGGCGGGGCTGGCGCCGACTGAAATCCGCGCGCGCGCCAGGCGCCTGCAGCGCGAGCACGGTCTGGGCCTGATCGTCGTGGACTATCTGCAGCTCATGCAAGTCCCGGGCAACAGCGAAAACCGCGCGACCGAAATCTCGGAGATTTCCCGTTCGCTGAAAGCTCTGGCCAAAGAGCTGTCCGTACCTGTGATTGCACTGTCGCAGCTCAACCGCAGCGTCGAGCAGCGTACCGACAAACGTCCAGTCATGTCGGATCTTCGCGAGTCAGGCGCGATCGAGCAGGATGCGGATATGATTATCTTCATTTACCGCGAAGAGGTATATAACCAGGACACGCCGCGCAAGGGCATTGCCGACATCGTAATTGCCAAGCAGCGTAACGGCCCGATCGGCGAGTTTCCGCTTACCTTCGTGGGGCGCTACACAAAATTCGAGAACTGGGTGCCCGAGAGTTACGCCGAGGATTCATTCTCCTAGCCGGACGGGCTCCCGCAGGGAGTAACGCGTCGAGGCCTTCCTCAGGCGCTGGCTCTCAACTCGAGAAGAAGCCCATTTTTACGCCGGCGAGCTGCACGACGTCGTTGTCCTCGAGTTTCCGTGCCTGGGCGCCGATGGCGTCGCCGTTAACGAGCGGGTAGTCGCCGTCTTTGCCGGATTCGACGTGCACGATGTAATACCCTTCGGCACGACGTGTAATCGCCGCTACCTGCACGCCGGGCCGGCCCAGAGTCGTTAGTGCTTTCGTGAGTTCCAGTTCGCGGCCGGCGAAAGCGCCGCTCAATACCTGCAGTTTGGCAAGCGGTAAAGCGCTGGGCGCCGTGGCGGGATCGATACCGGTTGTGGTCGCCGAATGCCGCACGGGTTCCGACTGCGGGGGCGTCGGCGCCTCCTTGGCGGCCGGCTCGGGCGCATCGTCGTTGAGCGCCGCGGCTTCCTCGGGGTTTAGCCGTACTCCGGCGTCGTCGTTGTGCTCCCCGTTGACGGCCTGCGCGGCGGCTTCAGCCGCTTTTTCGGCAATGGCGAGCTGCTCGGCGTTCTGCTGCCCGGTTGGAATGACCATGGTCTTCTCGAACTCGTCCTGCTCGGAATCGTTCGTCGCCTGATCGGAGAATCTGAGCTGGTGGTGGCCAATGGTGATGACATCGCCATGCTGCAGCGCGTGTTTCTTGATCAGCTTGCCGTTGACGTAGGTGCCGTTGGTGCTGTTCAGATCCTCGAGAAACGAGTCGTTGAGAATGTTGATGATGAGCGAGTGGTGACCGCTGACCGCCGGATTGTCGATCCGGACGTCGTTGTCCGGGAGGCGGCCGATCGTGTACCGCTCTTTGGTCATGTTGTATTCAGCCAGTACCTGATTGTCCAGACTTAGAATTAACCGTGCCATGATTACTCGCTGTACTCTGAAGAGAAGATTATTGTGCGAAGCCTCGAGGAATCAGGTGCCAGACAGCACGCGCCTCAGTCGCCAGAAAGAACCCCAATTCTTCGCTGTTTTCCTTATATCCCTAAGAGCCGAACCAGCCCGCAATTCTGACCAGCAAACCGCGTCGCGCCGCAAAGGGTTCGTTGACCTGGGCCAGCATGACCGACACGTTGTCGCGTCCGCCCTGTTTGTTGGCCAGATCGATCAACTGTTGACCAACCACGTCAAGACTAGCATTAAAAGTACTGATAGTTAAGTGAATATCTTCATCTTCGACCATGTCCGGAAGGCCGTCTGAGCAGAGCAAATAGACGTCGTCGGGGAGGACGTCGTGCTCGTGAACCTCAACCTCCACGGTGGGCTCCACGCCCAGAGCGCGTGTGACGTAGTTGCGGTTCGTCGAGCGCTGCGCCTCTTCGGCCGAGTAGAAGCCGCGATCGACCAGTTCCTGAAGGAGCGAGTGGTCGAGAGTAAGCTGCTCGAACTGACCGCCGCGGAGGCGGTAAGCCCTGGAATCGCCGACATGGGCAATAGATATCCGGTTGTCGTAGAACATACCGGCGACGATGGTTGTGCCCATTCCCTCGCAGTGTGTCTGGCTCTGCGCGGTCTGAAAGATGATCTTGTTGGCGCGGTATATCGCATCGCGGAGAATGATCGACTGCCGCATCATGCCGCTGTGCGGATCGACGTTATTGAGTTCTTCCCGCTCATACGCCTCGGTGGCGAGTTTGGTTACGGTTTCCACCGCTATGCCGCTTGCGACTTCGCCTGCGTTATATCCGCCCATGCCGTCCGCCAGCACCATGAGCCCAACGTCCGCATCGGCACCGATCGCGTCCTCGTTGTGCTCGCGCACGCGTCCGGTATCCGTTATCTGGGCAAAGTCGATTTTTCCGCGCAGGCTCATGCTGTTCCGTTCTTTCAGTCTGCAGTGCTACGAGATTCTTGCGCAGTTGCGGAGCGCGATCGCCATCTCCGCGCCGCAGGAAAAACGGTCTTCCGGTCGCTTGGCCATTGCTTTGGCGAGGACGCTGTCCACGTTGGACGGTATGCCGGCGCGGCGTCGCGCTACCGGTCCGGCATCCTCGGTTGTGATTTTTGTCATGAGCACGGCAATGTTCGACGCCTTGAACGGCACTTCCCCCGTCAACAGCTCATATAGGGTAACACCAAGCGAAAATAAGTCCGAGAGCCCCGTCAGATTTTCGGCTCCGAGCTGTTCCGGCGACATGTACATGGGAGTGCCGAGTACGATCCCGGTCTTGGTCCGGTTGTTGTCGGTCAGCCGTGCGACTCCGAAGTCCGAAATCTTGAGCGAACCCTGTTTCGGGTCGTACAGCAGGTTGGCAGGCTTGATGTCACGATGAATCACACCCTGATTGTGGGCGTAGTCGAGGCCCTCGGCCGTCAGAGCGGCAAGTTCGAGAGCTCGCTTGGGCGCCAGCAGCTTGACGGGGTCCGTGAATTCCTTGAGCGCAATACCCGGCACGTACTCCATTGCGATGTAAGCTTGCCCCTTGTCCTCGCCAGCGTCGAAGACCGTAATGATGTTGGGATGCGTGAGGCGCCCGGCCGATTCCGCTTCGCGGTAGAAGCGCAGCCGTGCTTCCTTGAGCTCCTCGTCTTCGAACTCTTTCTCGATCGGAATGGCTTTTACCGCAACGGGGCGATTGATGCGGGGATCTTTCGCGAGATAGACCGCGCCCATAGCGCCGCGCCCAATGCGGCGCTCGATAACGTAGCGCCCCAGCCGGTCGGGGATGCCGTTGTCGGCCTTGCCCTGGTCGCGCGGGGTTGGTACGGAACCGTGAGTCTTTTTCATCCACTGCAAAACCGCTTCCGCTCGCTCCGGTTTGGCCTGTTGTTCGAAGGCTAGCGACAGTTTGTACATGATGGCAGCAAGCGTTTCCGACGGCGGGCAGCGGCGAAACTCGGCGAAGGCGGGTTCGAGCCGCCCGGCTGCCAGAAAATCCGAGCCTTTCTTGAATGCGTCGGCGTTGACCCTGCGCGGGTTTCCGACCAGCCAAAAGCTGAGCAGGCTGACGCCGGCAAATACTACGATGGGCCGGCCCAGGTCGAGGCGCACCTTCAGCAGATAAATCGCGACGGCCTCGATAAGCAGCAGCAGGACGACCGTACCAAGAGCGAGCAGCAGGATATCGGCGCGCATCCGGTCCGGCATGAAGAGCACGGCGACAATCGCGAGCAGCACGGGTGCTAGCCATTCCATCGCTTCCACCCACGACGGCGACAGCAGCGTTCTCTCTTGTTCGACCTCGGCCAAGAGGGCGGCCGTTGCTTCCGAACTCGTGACGTACTGTCCCGAGGGCAAGCGGTTCTGCGCGTTGACCAGTGCGGGCTCGGCGTCGAGAAACACCGTGCTGCCATATAGCTGGCGGCTGTTGAAGTTCAGGCTCAGTATCTCCGCCGGCGCGATACGCGGCAGCTCTGCGTAGCGCGACAAGTAGACTGCATCGTCAGAATTGGTCATGCGGGGATTGCTTGGCACATCGTCGCGGTCGAACGCGACGGCGAGCGGCAGCGCAGGTTCCATAATGCCGTTCTTGAGTTGCCAGAGCTCGGTGCGGCGAAGCACGCCGTCACCGTCGCTAGCGAGATCGAGGAATCCGGCTTTGGATGCGTAGGGTGCAAACCGATGCCGTAAAGGCACATAGACACGCGTATCGCTGTCGCCAAGTTTGCCGACCCAGTCCGGTAGTGCTTCACTCTCCGCCACTTCCGGAGGGTTCGCCATGATAATGCGGCTGACGCCGCCGCGTTGCAGGACTTTGATGATCCGGCCGTAGGTCTCCAGCAGCTCTGCATTGGATGCACGCGGCGAGTCCACGCTGACGATGTAGGCATCGGTAAGCGCCACCGCGGGCATCCTGCCTGCGAACTGGTCGAACAGAAAACGGTCCGCGGTCTCGAACCAGCGTGCGAGTGGGCCATAGACGAGCAGCAGCAGGACGCAGGCGAACGCGAGCGCAATTATGCGGATTTTCTTCTGGGCTGGGCTGCTTTCCAAGACGTTCAGGTCCCTGTTTTACCGACAAAATTATAGGGAAACAGGCGGTTTGGAAATGAGAAAGGGTTGGCATTTTTATGTAATAACATCGATCCTTCAAGGCCTGCGTGCCGTGATTCCCGCGGTTCGCGATCCGCGGCCCCAAAAACCACACAAACCAACCATATACGAGAAAGAGGCATGCCAAGAGCAAAAACTGCCTATGTCTGCGCCGAATGCGGCAGTCACAGCGTCAAGTGGGCGGGGCAATGTCCGGAATGCTCAGCCTGGAATACGCTCGAGGCCATCCAGCCGGGCGCCGGGTCCGGTAAAAGCGCTGGGGCGGTAAGCCTCGAAGATCTGGGCGACGATCTCGAGGCGCGGTATCCCACGGGCTTTGCCGAGTTCGACCGCGTGCTCGGTGGGGGCCTCGTGCCGGGAGCCGTCGTGCTTATTGGCGGTGATCCCGGCGTCGGCAAGTCGACCCTGCTGCAGCAGGTCTCGGCGCGTTTGCCCGAAGGTGTTGCCGTTTGTTACGCCACCGGCGAGGAATCTCTGCGGCAGATCGGCCAGCGTGCGCAGCGGCTGGGCCTCGACGCCGCCGATCTTCTGCTGCTGGCGGATACGTCGCTGGATACCGTGCTGGCTTCGGCTGCCAGGAGCAAAGCGCGGGTGCTGGTGATCGATTCCATGCAAACCCTGAGCGTCGACGATGTGCCTTCGGCTCCCGGCTCCGTTACGCAGCTTCGTGAGTCCGTGAGCCGGATCGTCGCGTTTGCGAAAAAGAACGAAGTGTCGGTATTCGTGATCGGGCACGTCACGAAGGAGGGCGCTATCGCGGGTCCGCGGGTCGTCGAGCACATGGTGGATACCGTGCTGTATTTCGAGAACGATCCGTCCAGCCGCTACACGCTGATACGCTCGGTAAAAAACCGCTTCGGGGCGAGCAGCGAAATGGGCGTGTTTGCAATGACCGAACAGGGTTTTCTCGAGGTAAGCAATCCGTCGGCGATATTCCTGTCGCGCGAAGTGCAGACCGAACCGGGCAGCGTCGTATCCGTTACCTGGGAGGGAAGCAGGCCGCTGCTGGTCGAAATTCAGGCTCTCGTCGCCGACAGCAGCGGAACGTCGCGGCGTCTGGCGCAAGGCGTCGATCAGAACCGCCTGGCGCTGTTGCTCGCCGTATTGGCACGGCACGGCGGCTTCGAACTCGGAGCCGAGGATGTCTTCGTGAATGTCGTGGGCGGCCTGCGCATTAGCGAGACGGGCGTCGATCTGCCGCTGCTGCTGGCGATCGTCTCGAGCTTTCGCGATTCCGCCGTCGACGAGCGTGTCATTAGCTTCGGCGAGCTCGGTCTGGCCGGTGAAGTTCGCCCGGTCCGGTTCGGTGGTGAACGTATAGTAGCGGCCGCAAAACAGGGTTTTTCGCGCTGCATCGTGCCCGAGTCGAATCGACCCAGGAAGACGCCGGCAGGTATGGAAGTTATCGGCGTGAAACGGCTGCGCGATGCGCTCGAGGCTGCATTCTAGGCAGCGTCGTCGCGGTCTGCCGGAGGAGCGTGGATGCGCACGGTCTGGATCCGCTTATCGTCGGTTGCAACGATCTCAATGGGGTAACCCTCGATCTTGAGACACTCGCCCGCGCCGGGAATGGTCTCCAGCCGTTCGACGATCAGGCCGTTCAGGGTTTTTGGCCCGTCGGTCGGCAGCGCCCAGCCCTGTGCGCGATTGAGCTCGCGGATATAGGCCGAGGCGTCAACCAGAAAGCGGTCCGGAGCCTCCTCGCGAACGTCGTCGATCTCATCGGATGGGTCCGTCGTGAATTCGCCGACGATTTCCTCGAGTATGTCTTCGAGCGTGACGATTCCCTGAATGTCACCGTACTCGTCAACGACCAGTGCGATGCGCTCGCGGCGCCTCTGAAACTGTACTAGTTGGGTAGAAAGCGGCGTACCTTCGGGCACGAAGTACGGCTCGACGAGGAGCTTCCTGAGATCGTCCGAGCCGAAGTCGAAGCTTGCGAGGTTCGCGAGATGCCGAAGGTGCAGGATGCCCTCGACCTTGTCGATTGTGTCGCGGTAGACCGGCAGACGCGTGTGCTGGCTGTCGGCGATAATCCGCTCGATGAGTTCGGGTGCGTCGTCGAGATCAAGGCCGATGATCTCGTTATGCGGCACCATGACGTCGTCGACGGTCACTTTTTCGAGATCCAGAATGCTGATCAGCATCCGCTGATAGCGTGTCGAAATCCGCGTGCCAGCTTCGAATACGATCGTTCGCAGTTCTTCCCGGGTCAGCGCTCTCAGCTCGTTATCGCCGGCGCGTATTCCAAACAGATAGAGCACCGCATTTGCCATCATGTTGACCAGCCAGACAAACGGGTACAGGATTTTCAGCAGCGGGTAGTAAACAAGCGAGGCCGGGAACGCCAGCCGTTCAGGGTGCAGTGCCGCGAGCGTCTTTGGCGCGGTCTCGGAAAAGATCAGCACGATCAGGGTTAGCAGCAGCGTACCCACGGCCAGGGCGGGTTGGCCGCCAATTCTCATTGCGATGACCGCGACCAGCGATGCCGCGGAAAAGTTGACCAGGTTATTGCCGAGCAGAATCAGACCAATCAGTCTGTCCGGACGCTGCAGCAGCTTTTCGGCGAGGCGTGCGCCGCGGTGTCCCTGGCGGGCTTTGTGCCGAAGCTGATAGCGGTTGAGACTCATCAGGGCGGTCTCTGAGCCCGAGAAAAAGGCTGACAGCATCAGCAGCAGGAACAGAATTCCGAAAAGGAAGTATAAAGAGACGTCGTCGCCCAAGGACCGGGCACCTTCAGTAACAGACAGCCCGAAAGTTCAGCAGCTGGATGTCAGGCTGTCAAGGAAATGCTCGGCCGCGAGGCCAGTGTCGACTCATCCCCAGCTTCGATCCAGTATTACCTCGAGAATAAACCGGCTGCCGAAGTAGGCGAGCACGACGAGCGCGAATCCGCCGAGATACAGATAGACGGCCCGCTTGCCGCGCCAGCCGGAGAAGGCGCGGCCGGCGAGAAGGACGCCGAACACTACCAGGGCCGCGAGGGAAAAGGTTGTCTTGTGCACCAGGTTTTGCGCGAACAGATTGTCAACGAAGGTGAATCCGGAGACGACCGCCAGCGCAAGACCGACAAATCCCGCGGTAGTGATGCCATACAGCAGTCGCTCTGTGGTTTCGAGTGGCGCAAACAGATTATTGAGCGCGGATATCTGCGCGGATTTCAGCCGTCGTTCCTGAACGAGTGAATAGACGGCCACGATTGCGCCCACGGTAAGCAGGCCGTAGGCGAACATCGAGACCAGGACGTGGGTTTGCGTCTGCCAGGTCAATGGCGGACTGGTGTCGGTCGCGGCGCCCATGTGCATTGGGATCGCCAGCAACGCGGCGAGCGCCAGCAGGCCGGCGGACATGCCGCGCAGGCGCAGGTTCAGACCGCCTATGAGTGCGATCAGCGCAAGTTGCAAACTCACCAGCGACACGGCTGCCGCCAGTGTCAACGAGCCGATGCGGTCCGCCGAGTAAAACACCCAGAGTATGTCCAGATGCATTGCAAGACCCGCAATGCCGGCAACGAAAGCAACCGTACTGAGCAGACGCTGCCGGCTTGCATAGACCGGCAGCCGGCTCATCACGAAGGATGCTGCGGCGCAGAGATACAGAAAAAGAATTGTGATTTGAAACACAGAAACCCCGCGGGGTTTACCCTAAAAATTGCGCTTGGAATGATCCCACATGGCGAGTTTCAATAGAACCTGTCTCTAACCGGTATTAGATCTGCGCCGGCGGCCTGCGGGCCCCGGGGCGCGGCAAGCGCCGCGCGGCGCCGTCACCGCAACGTGCTACTACGCGGGAAAACAGCCATCGGCCCAAGGGGTTGCGGCGCGTGCGGCCGCAAAACAGCGGCGGTCTGGTTGGAGCGGTCTGGTTGGAAACGGGTTCTAGAACCCTCCGCGCAACAGCGTACAATGTTTTGGGACCACGGCAAGTGAAGCTTCAGGTGACGGCAACATGCGCATCAGAATTCTGGGTTGCAGCGGCGGTATCGGAGCCGGATCCCGAACGTCGGCGATGCTCGTCGACGACGACGTACTGATCGACGCAGGAACCGGTATCGGCGACCTGTCGCTCGACGATCTGAACGGTATTCGGCACGTTTTTCTAACCCACGCCCATCTCGATCACATCGCCGGTCTGCCAATGCTGGCCGATTCGGTATTCGATCCCGAGTTCGAGGTTCCGCTGACGGTCTACGCTCGCGCCGAAACCCTAAACGCCGTGCAGACGCATTTGTTCAACGACGCCATCTGGCCGGATTTCTCAAAGCTGCCGACGCCTGCGAGGCCAATGCTCCGCTACCATGTTTGCTCCCCCGGCGACACGGTTACGATTGCCCACAAGACCATCGGACAGCGGAATTTCTTCGCCGTTGACGTGTTGCACAGCGTTCCTTCGCTGGGGTACACAGTGCAAAACAGCGACGGTGCGTTTGCCGTCAGCGGCGATACCAAGACCAACGAGACCCTCTGGCCGGTTCTGAACGCATGCGACAACCTGCGCCTTTTGGTCATCGAGGTGTCGTTTCCGGACGAAATGGAGGGTTTGGCGGCAGACGCCGGGCATTACTGCCCCAAAACCCTCTGCCGCGACCTCGAGCGACTGCGCCCAAACCCGGATATCTGGCTGACGGGGATGAAGCCGGGCGAGGAGGAGCGAATCTTTCGTCAGGTACTCGCGGCCTGTCCCGACCGTAAAATCCAAATGCTTTCGCGCGGCACGGTACTGAACGTCTGAATCGCCGTCAGCACGCCGCCCTGCGGCGGCCGAAAACCGCCCGAGTCCGTCCCGCGCGGAAGCTGTTCGCTCTTGCCTACATGCAGTAGACTGCTTTGCCAATACGGTAAGCGGACAGGTTTATGTTCGAGAATCTAAGCGGCCGCCTGAGCGATGCGGCGAAGAGTCTGAGCGGCAAGGGCAGGCTCACCGAGAACAACATCAAGGACACGCTGCGTCAGGTGCGCCTGGCGCTGCTGGAAGCGGACGTTGCGCTGCCCGTCGTCAAGGGTTTCATCGAGCGAATTCGCGAGCGCGCCTTGGGCGAGGAGGTCGGCAAGAGTCTTACGCCGGGGCAGGCGCTCGTCAAGATCATCCACGCGGAGCTCGTTGCCGTGTTCGGCGATCAGCACGTGCCGCTCGACCTCAAGCATCAGCCGCCCGTCGTTGTCATGCTGGCGGGACTGCAGGGTGCGGGTAAGACGACCACGGCTGCAAAGCTCGCCCGCAGCCTGATCGAGCGCGACAAGAAACGCGTGATGCTGGTTAGCGTGGACGTGCACCGTCCGGCGGCCATTCTGCAGCTCAAGACCCTGGCGGGCGAGGTTTCGGCGCTGCATTCCGACAGCGATGCAAGCGAGGCGCCCGTCAAAATCGTCAAGCGTGCGCTCGACGATGCGAAACGGCAGCACGCGGACGTACTGATCGTCGATACGGCGGGCCGGCTGCACGTCGACGGCGAAATGATGCGTGAGGTGCAGGCGGTACACGCGGCGGCCGCACCCGTTGAAACCCTGTTTGTCGTCGACAGCATGGCGGGTCAGGACGCGGTCAACGCCGCGCGCGCGTTCGACGACAGTCTGCCGCTGACCGGTGTCGTGCTGACCAAGGCGGACGGCGATGCCAAGGGCGGGGCGGCGCTGTCGGTCCGCGAGGTTACCGGCAAGCCCATTCGTTTCATGGGCGTCGGCGAGAAGACCGACGCGCTCGAAGCGTTTCATCCCGAGCGCATGGCCTCGCGCATCCTGGGTATGGGCGACGTGCTTACGCTGGTCGAGGAAATCGAGCAAAAGGTCAGCAAAGACAAAGCCGAGCGGCTGGCGAAAAAGCTCAAGAAAGGCCGCGGTTTCGACCTTTCGGATCTAAAGGATCAGCTCGAGCAAATGATGAACATGGGCGGCATTGGCGCGATGCTCGAAAAAATGCCTTTGCCGGGCAACATGAACGCCAAGGCGCTCAAGGACGAAGCCAACGAGCGTCAGATGCGGCGCCAGATTGCCATTATCAATTCCATGACCCCGGCCGAGCGGCGCTTCCCGAAGACCATCAATGGCTCGCGCAAGAAGCGTATTGCGGCCGGCGCGGGTCTGGCTATCCAGGACGTCAATCGCCTGCTGAAGCAGCACGTGCAGATGGAGCGAATGATGAAAAAGGTGTCCAAGGGCGGTATGCAGAAGATGCTCCGCGGCATGCAGGGCGGCGGGCTGCCGCCGGGCTTCCCGGGCCGCTGAGGCCCCGCGCCAGGCTCCGCCGCGCCCGGGTTTCCTGGCGCGGGCGGCAGACTCAAGCGTAACGGCCTAATTCAGCAGGGTTTTTAGGCCCGCAAAAGACTTCACATTTGGTTCGAAACCGGTACAATGCGCCGATCTGTTGGGGCAAGTCCCGGGCTCGGGCGTGTCTGCCTCGTCAACATGCATATTCACGGATTTACGGAAAAGTAATGGTTAGCATTCGGCTTTCGCGCACTGGCGCGAAAAAACGGCCTTTTTATCACCTGGTGGTCACCGACAGCCGCAATCGTCGGGATGGCCGGTACATCGAACGAGTTGGGTACTTCAACCCGGTTGGTAAGGAACACGAAGAAAATCTGCGCGTCGATCTCGAACGCGTGGACTACTGGATTGGACAGGGCGCGCAGCCGTCGGAACGCGTTGCGTCCCTGTTGAAGGCACACCGCAAGGCGGCGGCCAGCAACTAGGCTGTGCGCCGACAGCGGCATGAAGCCTCTGTCGGGCCGCGTGCCAGCCGGTGACGAGTGAATCGCCACAAACCGTCGAACTGGGCCGGATTGTCGGCGTCTTCGGCATCCAGGGGTGGATCAAGGTGTTCTCGTACACGGAGCCGCGTGAGGCCATTCTCGACTATCGCAGCTGGCTGCTTGGCGTCGACGGCGGCTGGCGGCAGGTAGATGTCGAAGCGGGCCGGCGGCAGGGCAAATCGGTATTGGCGAAGCTCGATGCCTGCGAGAATCGCGATCAGGCGGAAGCGCTTGTGGGACTCGATATCGCGGTGCGAAGGGACGCGCTGCCTGGGCTTGACGGCCAGCGGTTCTACTGGACCGATCTCGTGGGACTCGAGGTCTGTCACACTGACGGCCGGCGGCTCGGCGTCGTCGGCCAGATGCTCGAAACCGGCGCGCATGACGTCATGCTGGTGGAAGGCGACATACAGCGGCTGATCCCGTTCGCGATGGGGGCGGTCGTGCAGGAGGTTGATCTCGACTCGGGGACAATACGGGTCGACTGGGAATGGGACGAGTAACGTGCGCATTGGCGTCGTTACGCTGTTTCCGGAGGCGGTATCGACCGTCACGCAGTTTGGCGTGGTGGGTCGGGCAGCCGAACGCGGACTGGTCGAGTTGCTGCTCGAAAACCCGCGCGACTACGCCGGCGACGTCCACCGCACGGTCGATGACCGTCCGTACGGCGGCGGGCCCGGCATGGTGATGCGGTTCGAGCCGCTGGCGGCGGCCATCGAGGCCTTGCGCAGTCGTTTGCCGGACGGTGTGCCGGTGTTCGCGCTGTCGCCGCAGGGTAGGCGCTTCGATCAGGCGACCGCGGAACGGCTTGCGGCGCTCGAAGGATTTGGCCTCGTGGCAGGACGCTACGAGGGGATGGACGAACGGGTTATCGAAACCTGCGTCGACGAGGAGCTGTCGCTGGGCGATTTTGTCGTGTCAGGCGGCGAGCTGCCGGCGATGCTGGTGACCGATGCGGTGATCCGCTTGTTGCCCGGGGTGCTGGGTGATGCGGAATCGGCGCGCGAGGATTCGTTTACGACGGGCTTGCTCGACTGCCCGCACTATACGCGTCCCGAGGAAACAGGCGGGCTCCGCGTGCCGGAGGTGTTGTTGTCCGGCGATCATCGGCGGATAGCCCGTTGGCGAGAGCAACAGGCGCTGGGGCGGACCTATCGGCGACGCCCCGATCTGTTGGTGGATAAGAAACTTACTGCCGAGCAGCAGGCGCTGCTCGAGGAATACTTGCAGAAATACATTGGAAGCGAAGCATCATGAGCAAAATCATCGAAGCGATTGAACAGGAACAAATGGGCAAAGAGATCCCGGCGTTTGCGCCAGGAGACACGATCGTTGTCCAGGTCAAGGTCAAGGAAGGCGACCGCGAGCGCCTGCAGGCGTTCGAAGGCGTGGTCATCGCGCGCCGCAACCGGGGCCTGAATTCGTCGTTTACCGTGCGCAAGATCTCTCACGGCGAGGGCGTGGAGCGCGTCTTCCAGACTTACAGCCCGACCGTCGATTCGATTGCCGTCAAGCGTCGCGGGGATGTCCGTCGCGCGAAGCTGTATTATCTGCGCGGGCGCACCGGTAAGGCTGCGCGTATCAAGGAAAAAATCTAGGTCGACCGGCATGCTGGCGAACGTGATCGCTGTCCTGTAATCGGTATTTGCCTGAAACCTTTTTTCCCGTACCGGGTCTTTCGTGGCATGAGCCTTAGAATGAGTACAACCCGGAGCCTGGCCCTCGGCGTCGTTTTCATGGGTGCGGCGCTTACGGGATGCGCGTCGCTGGTGTCTTCGGCCGCCAGCGGTTTCGCGGATCGCTTGTCTTCGGCGATCCTGAATCAGGACGACCCCGCCACGGTCAAGGCGGCAATGCCTTCCTACATGGTACTGCTCGACAGCCTGGTAGAGGGCAGCCCCGACGATCCGGACATACTCGCGGCGGCGGCGACGCTGTACGCATCGTACGGAGCCGTATTCGCGGATGAACCGCAACGCGCGCAACGGCTCACGCGGCGCGCCCGCGGCTATGCCCAGAAAGCGCTGTGCAACGAATACGCCGAGGCTTGTGGCTGGCGCGATCTGAATTACGATGACTTTGTCGACAGCGTAAGCCGGGTAGAGGGGCGCGACGCCGAGCTGCTGTACACCTACGGCTTTGCGACGCTGGTCTACCTGCGGGCGCATGGCGACGACTGGAATTCGCTGGCGGAGCTGCCGCAGGCTCAGGCGCTGTTCGATCACTACCTGGCGGTAGCCGGTGACGACGTCAACGAAGCGACCTACGTGTACATGGGTATTCTGCACACGCTGCGTCCCCCTGCGCTCGGAGGCCAGCCGGAGCTTGCCCGCGAGAACTTCGAGAAGGCCATCGCGCTTTCGGACGGCCGTGATCTGAGCGCCAAGGTCGAATACGCCAAGGGTTATGCCCGCTTGCTCTACGAACGTGAATTGCACGACGAGTTGTTGTCCTCCGTACTTGCGGCGGATCCTTACGCCGACGGCCTGACGCTGGCGAACGTCATGGCGCAGCAGGAAGCGGCTCAACTTCTGCTCAGTGCAGACGATTACTTCTAATACTCAATTTGTACGCTGCGCGGGTCCTTAGTGTCCCGGCGCTCGTCTCCAATCAAGGTTGACTGTAATGATCAAACCCTGGATTTATATTCTCCTGACCGCGCTTTTCTTCAGCAGCGGCGCCATGGCAGCTACCTTAAAGATAGCCACGGTGACTCCCGAGGGCTCGCAGTGGATGAAAGACATGCGCGCAAGCTCGAAGGAGATCAAGGAACGCACTGACGGCCGCGTCGACATCAAGTATTACGGCGGCGGCGTCATGGGCAACGACAGCAAGGTCCTCGGCCGCATTCGTATTGGCGCGCTGCAGGGCGGCGCGTTTACGCCGTCGGCGCTGAGCAGCATATACCCGGACCTGAACATCTACGGTTTGCCGATGGTGTTCGACTCCGAGGAAGAGGCCGGCTTTGTCCGGGAGCGACTCGACGAAACGCTGAAGGCCGGGCTCGAAGAGGCTGGTTTCGTGAACTTCGGCTTTGCGGCGGGAGGGTTTGCGGTCGTCCTGTCGAACACGCCCGTACGCAATCTCGACGACCTGAGGGGCAAACGCGTCTGGGTCCCGGAAGGCGACCTCATCAGTTACGCCTCGATGGAGGCAATGTCGCTGTCGCCGGTCACGCTGCCGCTGACGGACGTCCTGACGGGCCTGCAAACCGGGTTGATCGACATTGTCGCAATCTCGCCGATTGGCGCCCTGGTTCTGCAGTGGCACACGAAAGTGAAGTACATGACGGAGCTGCCGCTCGTATACACGCTCGGTCTCATGGCGGTGCAGAAAAAGGCGTTCGAGCGGCTCAGCGACGAGGATCAGGAGATCGTCCGTGAAGTCATGACGCGCACCTACGAGAACTTCGATCGCGTGAACCTGGTCGACAACCAGGCTGCTCGCGACGCACTCGTCAACGCGGGAATTGAAACCGTTGAGTTCGATCGTCCGGAGCTCGAGAGGATTCGCAACGTGCTGGCGGTTTCCAATCGTAAGCTCGGCGAGGACGGCATGTTTTCCACCGAACTCTACGATGCCATGCTCGAGCATATCGAGACTTACCGCGAGCAGAGCGCCGCTGCGGAAGCAGCCAGCGCGAACACGCTCGCCGCGGAACCTTAAGCCCAGGCTTTGGCTACGCTCATTCAGCGCCTCGACGCGTTCGGTCGTCTGGCCGAAAACGTCGCTCTCGTCGGCTTGCTCTCGGGAATGATGCTGCTCGCGGTAGGCCAGATCGTTCTACGCGAGTTTTTCAATACCGGCTTTGTCTGGGCGGATGAACTGATCAAACTCATGGTCCTGTGGCTGGCCATGGTCGGCTCCATCGCCGCGGGCCGCGACAATCGGCATATTCGTATCGATCTGCTGTCGCATGTGCTGCCCGACCGGCTGGTACGCGTGTCTCGTGTGCTCGTCGACCTGTTCGCCGCTGTCGTCTGTGGCGTTATCGCCTGGCATGCCTGGCGCTATCTGCAGCTCGAGATCGAGTTCGAAGACACGGTCCTCATCGATACGCCCGCCTGGATTGCGCACAGCATCATGCCGCTGGCGTTCATGTTGCTCGCGTACCGCTTCGTCGTGAGCTCCTTGAGCTTGCTGACGGCACAGCGGCGGCCGGGCGGTGAGACGGCGGCGTGATCGCTCTTAGCCTGGTACTGCTGTTGCTGGCCATTCTCGGGGCGCCGCTGTTCGCGATAATCGCGAGCAGCGCCATGCTCGGATTCTATCGCGAAGAGACGGATCTCATGAACATGGCGCTCGAGGTCCAGAGTATCGCGGACCTGCCGTTTCTCGCGGCGATTCCGCTGTTCACTTTTGCCGGCTACGTACTGAGCGAGAGCAACGCGCCGCAGCGCCTGGTGCGGGTGACCAACGCGCTGCTCGGCTGGATGCCCGGCGGCCTGGCGCTGGTTTGTCTTGCAGCCTGCGCCTTCTTTACGGCGTTTACCGGCGCATCCGGCGTCACGATCATAGCGCTCGGGGCGATCCTGTATCCCGCTCTGAAACAGGACGGCTACGACGACAAGTTCAACCTCGGGCTAGTGACCTCCTCGGGCAGTCTCGGCTTGCTGTTTGCGCCGTCACTGCCGTTGATCCTGTATGGCGTCGTGGCC
Source organism: Pseudomonadota bacterium (assembly GCA_039819385.1). Classification (GTDB taxonomy): domain Bacteria; phylum Pseudomonadota; class Gammaproteobacteria; order Steroidobacterales; family Woeseiaceae; genus UBA1847. The sequence continues at coordinate 29,731 of JBCBSC010000008.1, forward strand.
GAAGTCCCGATCGACAGCCTGTTCCTCGCCGGAGTGTTGCCGGGACTTCTGATGCTGGCGATGCTGTCGGGCTGGAGCTTCTGGGTCAACCGTGACAACCGCAAGCCGCTGGCGGACTTTTCGCTGCGCGAAGTCGGCGCGGCGCTGCGCGAGGCAATCTGGGAACTGCCGCTGCCTTTTGTGGTTCTGGGTGGAATTTATTCCGGCTTCTTCGCTGTCTCCGAAGCCGCCGCCATTACCGCGCTGTACGTGCTGATTGTCGAAGTGTTTATCCTGCGGGAGATACCGCTCAAAGCGCTGCCAAACGTGATGCGGCAGTCGATGGTGCTGGTTGGCGGCATTCTGATCATTCTGGGAGTCTCGCTCGCCTCGACCAACTACATGATTGGCGCGGGCGTGCCGCAGCTCTTGTTCGAGTACATGCAGGGGCTGGTTTCGTCGCCCGTCATGTTCCTTATCCTGCTGCTGGTTTTCCTGCTGATACTCGGCGCGATACTCGATATCTTTTCAGCCATAGTTTTGGTCGTGCCGCTGATACTGCCTATTGCCGCGGGCTACGAAATCCATCCGGTGCACCTGGGGATAGTCTTCCTTGCGGCCATGCAGCTCGGCTATCTGACGCCGCCGGTGGGCCTGAATCTTTTCATCGCAAGCTACCGCTTCGAGAAGCCGATCATGCACGTCTATGCGGCGACCCTGCCGTTTCTCCTGATCCTGTTTTTGTCCGTCATCGTGATTACGTTCTGGCCGCAGCTCTCGCTGTGGCTGGTTCCAGGCACCTGAGCCCGCGAGTGGGCTGCTTGATAAATTCCTACACTTTCAGAGCGGACAGACAGCGTCAATACACGGCGAAAGTTGTGGCCATAGCACCGCTATGGCGACAAGTCGCAACACGGCAGTGGCGCTGTCTATCCGCTCCCTTCGGGCGGGCGCTGCCGGCCCGCTGGACGGCGTTACGCCGCTTGCCAAGGACTCCAGCCATTGCCGGCGCGACGTGCCTTGCCAGCGAACCGGCAGCACCCGCTGAAAGCGTAGGAATTTATCAAGCAGCCCACTGGGCCCCGTGCCCGAAGCCCGGAAAAGCGGTATTGTAGGCATAAGCGCCGGCGAACAGAGCGCACGACCAACCCCAAGAGGCAATCAATGAACGATCAACCCAAACGAAACCTGTTTGTACGCATTCTGTCCGGATTCTGGCGTGGCCTGGACGGCGTCCGCAAGGTGACTCACTTCTTCCTGATGCTGTTCGTTCTGATTGCTTTTATCGGCGCTATATCCGGCAGCGCTCCGTCGCTGCCTCGATCCGCCGCATTGACGATTCAGCCGGCCGGCGCACTGGTCGAGCAGCTCGCCGGCAGTCCGTTCGATCGCGCCCTGTCCGAACTGCTGGATAACGCGCCCCCGCAAACGCTGGTGGCTGACGTGGTCAGCGCGCTGGAGTTTGCAAAAGACGACGACAGCATCAAAGCCGTGCACCTCGAGCTGACGAACTTCGGCGGCGGGGGTATCGCGAAACTGGAACGGGTGGCGGAAGCGATCGGCGATTTCCGCGAGTCGGGCAAACCGGTTATCGCCTCCGCGGACTTTTACTCGCAGGGCAGCTATTACCTGGCGGCGCATGCCGATGAGGTCTACATGCACCCTGACGGGATTCTTTTCCTGCAGGGTTTCGGCAGCTTTCGCACGTTTTTCAGCGACGCCATCGAAAAGCTGAAGCTTGACTGGAACATATTTCGCGTCGGCAAATACAAGGCGTTTGTCGAACCGTATACGCGAATGTCGATGTCGGACGAGTACCGCGAATCGTTGACGCATGTGCTCGACCAGCTTTGGAATATATATCTGCTGGACGTCGAGAGTGCCCGAGGCCTGGAAGACGGTACGCTGGACGGTTATGCGCAGAATCTGGCCGATCTTGCGGCGGCGAACAGCGGCGATCTTGCGACGGCTGCGCTCGAACTCGGTGCTTTCGACGGACTCATGAACAGAACCGAAATCCGTGCGCGTCTCATCGAGCTCGCGGGTCCGGACGAAGACAACGACGATGCGCCGAGCGCCGTCGACATGGGCGGTTATCTCACGCAGATGCGTCTTCTCAAGGGCGGATTGCCCGAAGGCGATCAGGTGGCGATTGTCGTTGCCGCGGGCGAAATTCTCGACGGCGCTCAGCCTCCGGGCAGCATCGGCGGCGATACGACGGCAGCGCTGCTGCGGCAGGCGCTGCGCGACGAGGACGTGAAGGCCGTCGTGCTGCGGGTCGACAGCCCGGGCGGCAGCGCGTTTGCCTCCGAGGTGATTACCAACCAGATCAAGGCGCTGCGCGCGACGGGCAAACCCGTCATCGCGTCGATGAGCAGCGTGGCGGCATCCGGCGGCTACTGGATTTCCGCCGACGCCGACAAGATTTTTGCGGCGCCGTCGACGGTGACCGGTTCTATCGGCATCTTCGGCATGTTTCCCACCTATCAGCGCACGGCCGAGTATCTGGGCTTGCGCGTTGACGGCGTGGGCACGACGCCCTGGGCCGGCGAACTGCGGCCCGACCGTGCGATGGCCGACGACACCAAGCGCGTGTTCCAGGCGGTAATAGAACACGGTTACGACGATTTTCTCGAGCATGTCGCGAACGGCCGGGGCCTGACGATCGAGGAGGTTGACGAAGTCGCCCAAGGGCGTATCTGGACCGGTCTCGATGCACTCAACAACGGCCTGATCGACGAACTCGGCGGGCTGGAGGACGCGGTCGCCGCTGCCGCCTCGGCCGCGGGCCTGGAGGAGGGCAGCTACGAGGCCAGAATCGTCGAGGAGCCGCTCTCGCCGGGTGAGCAGATGATTGTCGACTTCCTGGGCGCTGCGAAGGGCCTCGGCGTAAGCCCGGGCGTGTTCGTTTCGAAACCGAACGTCATTGAGCGGGTCGCCCTGGAACTCGAGGCAATGGTCGATCCGCTGCTGCGCTTCAACGATCCGAAAGGCGTCTACGCGCACTGCCTGTGCCGCTTCGAATAGCGGCCGCCAGCTGGAGGCAGACGGCTAGTTCCAGTTCAGGATAACTTTACCGGTCTGACCGGACTCCATGAGTTCGAAGGCCGGCAGGTAGTCGTCGATCTGAAACTGGTGGGTAATGACGGGGTCGATGTTGAGTCCGCTCTGCAGCATGCTCGACATCTTGTACCAGGTTTCGAACATTTCGCGGCCGTAGATTCCCTTGAGGACCAGGCCTTTGAAGATGACCTGATTCCAGTCGATGCTCATCTCGCCGGGCGGGATGCCCAATAGGGCAACGCGCCCGCCGTGGTGCAGCGTCCGCAGCATGTCGCGGAATGCCTGCGGATTGCCCGACATTTCCATCGCAACGTCGAAACCCTCTTCCATGCCGAGCGCCTGCATCGTGTCGTCGATGGACTCGCGAGTCACGTTGAGGGCGGCGCTCGCCCCCAGTTTTTTCGCGAGCGCGAGGCGGTAGTCGTTAACGTCGGTAATAACGACATGCCGCGCCCCTGCGTAGCGCGCTATGGCGACCGCCATGATCCCGATCGGGCCCGCGCCCGTGATCAGCACGTCTTCGCCGACCAGGTCGAACGAGAGCGCCGTGTGCGTGGCGTTACCGAGCGGATCGAGTATGGCCGCCATGTCGTCGCTGATGGCAGCGGGGAGTTTGAAGACGTTGAAGGCCGGCACGGCGATATATTCGGCGAACGCGCCGGGCCGGTTTACGCCAACGCCAACCGTGTTCATGCACAGATGCCGGCGGCCCGCACGGCAGTTGCGGCACACGCCGCAGGTGATGTGGCCTTCCGCCGATACGCGGTCGCCCGGGGCGAAGCCGCGGACTTCAGCGCCGCACTCCACGATCTCGCCGGAAAACTCGTGGCCGACCGCAAGCGGCACCGGTATCGTCTGCCTGGCCCACTCATCCCATTGGAAAATGTGGATGTCGGTACCGCAAATGGCCGTGCGCCTTACCTTGATGAGCACGTCGTTGTGGCCCACGGCCGGAACCGGCAGGTCCTCCATCCAGATGCCGCGTTCCGCTTTTGCCTTGACCAGCGCCTTCATCGATCGATGACTCCGAGCTCGCGACCAACGTCGGTAAACGCGGCGATAGCCGTATCGAGCTGGTCGCGCGTCAGCCCCGCCGACATTTGGGTCCTGATCCGCGCCTCACCGTGCGGCACCACCGGGTAGCTGAAGCCGATCACATAGACACCGTGCTGGAGGAGCCGGTCGGCCATGGCGGTGGCAAGCTTCGCATCGCCGAGCATGACGGGAATAATCGGGTGTTCGCCGGGCTTGAGATCGAAGCCGCGCTCGGTCATTCCGGCTCTGAAGTACCGTGCATTTTCATGCAACTGCTCGCGCAGGCTCGAGTCGCGCTCCAGCAGATCGAACACGGCGATCGAGGCGGCCGCGATGACAGGCGCCACTGAATTCGAAAACAGATACGGCCGCGAGCGCTGCCTCAACCAGGCCACGATCTCTTTCCGGCCCGATGTAAAGCCGCCGGACGCGCCGCCTAGCGCCTTTCCTAGCGTACCCGTAATGATGTCGATATCGTCCATTACGCCGTGATGCTCGTGGGTGCCGCGGCCAGTGGCGCCAAGGAAGCCCGTTGCATGACAGTCATCGATCATCGTCATTGCGTCGTGCCGCTTCGCCAGTTCGACGATGTCCGGCAGGTTTGCGATCGTACCGTCCATGCTGAACACGCCGTCGGTCACTATCAGCCGGGCGTTGCTGTCTTTCGCCGCGTCGAGTTGCTCCTCGAGCGAGCCCATGTCGTCGTGCGTATAGCGCAGGCGCTTCGCTTTGCACAGGCGGATGCCGTCGATAATGCTGGCGTGGTTTAGTGCGTCGCTGACGACCGCGTCTTCCGGCCCCAGGATCGTTTCGAACAAGCCGCCGTTGGCGTCGAAGCAGGAGGGGTACAGTATGGTGTCCTCGGTGCCGAGAAAAGCCGATATGCGTTCTTCGAGCTCCTTGTGGATGGACTGCGTGCCGCAGATGAAACGGACCGACGCGACGCCGAAGCCGTAACGGTCGAGCGCCTTGTGCGCCGCTTCGACGACCTCGGGATGATTGGCGAGCGCCAGGTAGTTGTTGGCACACAGATTCAGGACGGAGTGCTTTTCGCCGTCGTCGGCAACCTCGACTTCGGCCTGCTGAGGGCTCAGTATCCGGCGTTCGGTTTTATAAAGCCCTTCGGCTTTGAGTGCCGTAGTGCGGCTTGCAAGAGTATTGAGAAACGTGGGCACGGTCACAGCATCGCTCTTGAGTGTTTTTAGGGGCGCAGAGTATAGCAGGACGGCTCTCCGCCAAGGCCGGAACGAATGACGGAACTGAGAATAGATCGCTGGCTCTGGTTTACCCGGTTTTACAAAAGCCGCTCGGCGGCTGCGAAGGCCGTAACGGGTGGCCACGTGAGGCTCAACGGCGAGCGTGCGCGTGGCGCGAACCGGGTGCGCGAGGGCGACAGGATCGAGCTGGTCAAAGAGCAGCTGACCTGGCGCTTCAGCGTAACCGCGATTCCGGGCCGGCGCGGGCCTGCGGCCGAGGCTCGCGCCTGCTATGCAGAGGATCCCGCAGCGGTCGCCGCACGCGAGGAACGCCAGGCCGGCTTGCGCCGCGACCGCCTGCAAATGCCGCAGACCGACGGCCGGCCCGACAAGCACACGCGCCGTAAGCTGCGGGACCGAAACCGCGAGTATTGACGGGGCCAGTGGGGCATAGTGACGTGCGGAGGGAATAGCCTATAATCCCCCGCCAGCCCAACCTGCCGGGAGTTCGCCCATCATGCGTTTTTCAGATCAGCCGGCCGGCCGGCCGGGTTCCGTTTCCGGAATCAACCAGCACTATCTCGCCGATGAGCAGACTCTCGTTACGAAGCTCTGCGATATCGCCGATCCGGGCGATGCCGCGCGAGCAGGCATTCAGGAAACCGCGGCGACGCTCGTCCGCGCCGTACGCCGGAACGCGACCGACGAGGGCGGTATCGACGCGTTTCTCAAGCAGTACGATCTGTCGTCGGAGGAGGGCGTACTGCTCATGTGCATCGCCGAGGCGCTGCTCAGGATACCCGACGCCGACACGGCCGATCGCCTGATTGCGGACAAGGTCACGGCCGCGAGCTGGAAGGATCATCTCGGCGCCAGCGAATCGCTGTTCGTCAACGCCTCCACCTGGGGTCTCATGCTGACCGGCAAGCTGCTGGAGCTCGACGACACGGCGACGGGCAACCCGGCGCGCGTCCTCGGTTCTCTCGCGAGCCGCGCGGGGGAGCCCGTCGTGCGCGCGGCAATGCGCCAGGCGATGCGGATAATGGGTCACCAGTTCGTGATGGGCCGCACGATTCAGGAAGCGCTCAAGCGGTCGCATAACAAGAGCAATCGCGATTACCGCTATTCGTTCGACATGCTTGGCGAGGCTGCTCTGACCAAAGCGGACGCCGAGCGTTATCTGGATGCGTATTTCGATGCGATAGGGCGCATTGGAGACGGTCTCTATGAGCAGTCGACCGATATTTTTTCGGCTCCCAGCATTTCTGTGAAACTCTCGGCGCTGCATCCCCGCTACAGCTATACGCAAAGCGAACGTGTGCTGCGCGAACTCGTGCCGCGGGTTGCAGAACTCGCCAAACACGCGAAGGCAAACGGCATTGCCCTGACCGTCGACGCGGAGGAGAGCGAACGTCTCGAGATTTCCCTCGAAGTCCTCGAGCTGGTTTGCCGGGATAAGGATCTGCGCGATTACGACGGTCTCGGGCTGGCCCTGCAAACCTATCAGCGCCGCGCGCTGGACGTGCTGGCTTTTGTCACGGAGCTGGCGGCAGCCACCTCGCGCCGTATCCCCGTCCGTCTGGTCAAGGGCGCCTACTGGGATACCGAAGTCAAACACGCTCAGGAGCAAGGGCTCGAGAGCTATCCGGTGTTTACCCGCAAAGGGCATACGGACGTGTCGTATCTCGCCGCGGCCCGCGAAGCTCTGGCTGCCGGCGAGCGTCTCTATCCCCAGTTCGCCACGCATAACGCACATACGCTGGCGAGCATCCTGCATTACGGCGGCAGCCGCCGTGACTACGAGTTTCAGCGCCTCCACGGCATGGGGGAGGAGCTGTATGCGGAAATCATCGATCCCGACAAGCACGGCAGACCCTGCCGCGTCTACGCGCCGGTCGGCAGCCACGAGGATCTGCTGCCGTATCTCGTTCGTCGCCTGTTGGAGAACGGGGCGAATACTTCGTTCGTCAATCGCATCGTCGACGAATCGGTGGACGTCAGCGAGATTGTGGAAGACCCGGTGGAGAGCGCCCGCAAGAGCGGCTTCGAACCGCATTCCTCGATTCCGGCTCCGGCGGCGCTGTTCGGCACCGCCCGGCGGAATTCCGCCGGGCTAAACCTGCCCGACCGCTCGGTGACCGCTGCGTTGCTCGAGGCGATGGACGGGCACGCCGGGAACCGCGTGACGGCGGCACCGCTAGTCGCGGGTGCGCGCCGGCCGGGCAGTGAGGCCGCCTCCGTAAACCCGGCCCGCGTCAGTGACGTGGTGGGCAGTTGCGTGCTCGCCGGCAGCGCGGATGTCCGCGCTGCGATAGACAGTGCGACCGCGGCGCAAACGGCGTGGGATCGTCTTGGCGGCGACCGCCGCGCGCTCGTCCTCGAGACGGCGGCGGATCTGTTCGAGCAGCACAGCGCGGAGCTCATGGCGCTGTGCATTCGCGAAGCCGGCAAGATACTGCCGGATGCACTCTCGGAACTGCGCGAAGCCGTGGACTTTCTGCGTTACTACGCGATGGAAGCGCGCTCGAACTTCGGCGATCCCGCCGAGCTGCCCGGGCCGACGGGAGAGCGCAACACGCTGGGCCTGCGCGGCCGCGGCGTCATCGTCTGTATTAGCCCCTGGAACTTCCCGCTGGCGATTTTCACGGGTCAGGTCGCGGCAGCGTTGGCGGCGGGCAACGCCGTGCTTGCGAAGCCCGCGGAACAAACGCCGCTCGTGGCCTACCGCGCCGTTGAACTGCTGCACGCCGCCGGCGTGCCGGCGGAGGTCCTGCATTTCCTGCCGGGCGACGGCGCCGAGGTCGGTGGCAGTGCAGTAGCCGACCCGCGCGTGGCGGGCGTTGCGTTTACCGGCTCGACGGAAACCGCGCAAATCATCAACCGGACGCTCGCTTCCCGCTCCGGCCCGATCGCAACCCTGATAGCCGAAACCGGCGGGCAAAACGCGCTGTTCGTCGACAGCTCCGCGCTGCCGGAGCAGGTTGTCCTCGACAGCGTGTTCTCGGCGTTCAACAGTGCCGGGCAGCGCTGTTCGGCGCTCCGCCTCCTGTGTTTGCAGGAAGACATCGCGGACCGGGTTATCGCGCTCATGCAAGGGCATATGCAGGAGTTGGTTATTGGCGACCCGGCGGATCTCGCAACCGATGTCGGACCGGCGATCGACACTGAAGCCAAAGACATACTCGACGGACACGTCGAGCGCATGCGGCGTGAGGCCAAGCTGTTGTATCAGTGCGAACTGCCTGCTGCCTGCGCCGACGGAACCTTCGTGGCGCCTGCGCTCATCGAGATAGACAGCATCGAGCAGCTCGAGCGCGAAGTATTCGGACCGATACTGCACGTGTACCGCTACCGGGCCAAAGACTTCGATGCCACGGTCGCGGCGATCAACGCGACGGGCTACGGTTTGACCATGGGGCTGCATAGCCGTATTGACGAGCGCGCACGCGATCTGGTCGCCTGCTCCGCCGCGGGCAACATCTACATCAACCGCAACATGATCGGCGCCGTCGTGGGCGTACAGCCGTTCGGCGGCCGCGGGCTATCCGGTACAGGCCCCAAAGCGGGCGGCCCGCACTATTTGCCGCGATTCGCCACGGAGTACACTGTGAGCAATAACATCGCCGCCGTCGGCGGCAATGCAAGTCTGCTATCGATGGGATCGGACTGACTATGGCAGCCGTCAGCGTTTTCGACATCTTCAAGATCGGGGTTGGTCCGTCCAGTTCGCACACGGTAGGTCCAATGAACGCCGCCCGCGCGTTCGCCGAGGGGCTCGCTGAAAGGCAGGCCGAACGAGTCGTCGTGACGCTGTACGGTTCGCTTGCGTTTACGGGTAAGGGGCACGGTACGGACTCGGCCGTTACGCTGGGCCTGACCGGTGCCGCGCCGGAGACGCTGGACCCCGACGCCGTGCCCGATGCGCTCGCCGCGATTCGGGATGACGGGCGCCTGACGCTGCCATCCGGCCGGCAGGTTTCGTTTCCCCCCGGCGAGGCTATCGTTTTCAACTACGACGAAGAGCTGCCGCGGCATACGAACGGTATGCGCTTCCGCGCGTTCGACGCGGCGGGCGAAGTGCTTGCGGAAGAAGACTATTATTCGCTCGGCGGCGGCTTCATCGTTCGCGGCGACGAACCCGAAGCATCGGCTCTGGCCGAGCCGCCGCGATTTTCTTACCGCAGCAGCGCCGAGCTTCTCGAGATCGGCCGCAGCGAACAGCTCTCGATAGCCGACGTACTGCTGGCCAACGAGCGCTGCTGGCGCAGCGACGACGAGATAGAAACCCGTCTGCGCGCGATCTGGGATGCCATGTCCTCCTGTATCGACCGCGGCATGGCGACCGACGGCGTGCTGCCTGGCGCGATGGCCGTCGTGCGGCGCGCACCGAAGCTCACCCGCCGGCTCAAGGAGCGGGGCGAGCCCGCGGCGCTCGACGCCATGGAATGGGTCAACGTGTTCGCGATTGCGGTCAACGAGGAAAACGCGTCGGGCAGCCGCGTCGTCACATCGCCGACCAACGGCGCCGCGGGTGTTATCCCGGCCGTGCTGCGTTACTACAAGCGTTTTGTTCCGGGTGCTTCCTGGGAGGGGATACGAACGTTTCTGCTGACGGCCGGGGCCATTGGCACTCTGTACAAGGTCAATGCGTCGATCTCCGGTGCGGAGATGGGCTGCCAGGGCGAGGTCGGCGTCGCCTGTTCAATGGCCGCCGGCGGCCTCGCGGCTGCGCTGGGCGGCAATAACGATCACGTCGAAGAGGCGGCCGAAATCGGCATGGAACACAATCTGGGGCTTACCTGCGACCCGATCGGCGGTCTCGTGCAAATACCGTGTATCGAGCGTAATGCGATGGGGGCCGTCAAGGCAATCAACGCCGCGCGGCTGGCGATGCACGGCGACGGATCGCACAAGGTGACGCTGGATCAGGTAATCGCCACGATGCGTCAGACCGGACTCGACATGTCGTCTATCTATAAGGAAACGTCGAGAGGCGGGCTGGCCGTCAACGTACCGGAGTGCTAGCAGGCCACTGCCGCCTCTAAGCCGGGTCTTCGCCGGCTACCCGTTTCGGGTAGTCGTGCAGCAGCAGCTCGAGGTCCGGTTTCTCGTACAAGGACCAGTCCTCGCGGTCGAAGCTCACCGACACGACACCGCCGGTCGGCAGGTTGTTGCTTAGTCCCGGTTGCAGATAATTGGCGAAGTCCGTCAAACCGGGATTGTGCCCGACCAGCATGACGCTGTTGAAGGTATTGTCCTGGGCGACCAGCACGTCGAGCAGCGTATTCAGCGAGGCAAGATAGAGATCGTTTTCTCGTTGCAGGAATTCGCTCGGGTAGTTGATTTCCCGGGCGATGAGTTTGGCCGTGGTCCACGCCCGAACGGCAGGGCTGCTGACGATCAGTGAAGGCCGGATGCCGGCGTCGGCGATGCGCTCGCCCATGACGGGAGCGTCGCGCTGGCCGCGCTTGTTGAGCGGACGCTCGCGATCGCTCAGCGCTTCGTTTTCCCAGCTCGACTTGGCGTGCCGGACAATGGTCAGCGTTTTCATCGTAGACCGGACTCAGTGTGGCTCGAACCTGGTGTGCATCTAACTCAATACATGATACCGGTTTGCAGGCGGGCTTCCTCGGACATCATGCTCTGATTCCACGGCGGGTCGAAAACCAGTTCGACGCGCACGTCCTCTACGGTCGGTACGATAGCAATTTTTTCCTGCGCGTCGCCGACGAGTATGTCGCCCATGCCGCAACCCGGCGCGGTGAGGGTCATATCCACTTCTACGCTGCGGTTGCCGTTCGGCAGCGGTGTAAGCTCGCAGCGGTAAACCAGCCCCAGGTCCACGATATTCACAGGGATCTCGGGGTCAAAACAGGTCTTGAGCTGGTTCCAGATAACGGCTTCGATGTCGGCGTCCGTCGGATTTTCCGGTACGGCGGGCGGCGGCGTCGGCTCCTTGCCCAGCGCGTCGGCATCGATCCCCGGTATCCGGAACAGGTTGCCTTCGACGTATACGGTGAAGCTGCCGCCCAGCGCCTGGGTAATGAATCCCGACGTGCCTTCGCGCAGCAGCAGCTCTTCGCCGGCGGGAATAATCACCGCGCGTACGTCGCGCGATAGCGTTACTGGTTCGTTGCTGTGGCCAAACATGCCTGGTCCTTACTCGGTCGTGACGGTGCGCGAAACGGTGGCTTGTGTGCCTGACAGCGCTCTCTCGAGCGCCTGCCAGGCGAGCGTTGCGCATTTGATGCGCGACGGAAATCCTCTGACTCCGGCCAGTGCGGTGAGCGGAGCATAGCGCGGGTTTGCGCTGAGAGCGCCGGCTTCGCCCTGCTCGAGCAACGAGATCAGGGCCTCCTTGAGCCGCAGCGCATCTGCCAGCGGAAGTTCGGCGACCGCGTCGGTGAGCAGCGAGGCCGAGGCGAGCGATATGGCGCAGCCCGTGCCCTCGAAGCTTGCTTGCGCAATGCGTCCGCCCTCAATGCTCAGATAGAGCGTGAGCTTGTCGCCGCACAGCGGGTTGATGCCTTCGACGCGGCGGCTGGCTGCCTCCATGGGCGCAAAGTTGTGCGGCTCGCGGGCATGCTCGAGGATGATTTGCCGATACAGGTCGTGATCGCCTGCCGTATCCCGCTTGCCGAGGTCGGCCACGCTGTTGTCCGCCTTTGGCGATGCGTTCACTGGAACATCCGAATGGCGCGCTCGAGTGCCGAGATCAGGCGCTCAACGTCGTCTTCGTTGTTGTACAGAGCGAGCGACGCGCGGGCCGTTCCGGGGACGTCGAAGTACTGCATCACGGGCATGGCGCAATGATGCCCGGTGCGGATGGCAACGCCCTGCTGATCGAGCAGCGTACCGAGATCGTGCGGGTGGATTCCGTCGACCACGAAAGACTGTACGCTCGCCTTGTGTTGCGCAGTGCCGATCAGCCGGACACCGTCGATCTCGCCGAGACCTGCGGACATAGTCTCGAGCAAGGCCTGCTCGTGCTGAGCGATGCGCGGCAGGCCGATCGTTTGCAGATAATCGACCGCGGCGCCGAGGCCAACCACGCCCGCGATGTTGGGTGTGCCGGCTTCGAATTTATACGGCAGTTCGTTGTACACGGTGCCGTCGAAGCGGACCTCGAGAATCATGTCGCCGCCGCCTTGATAAGGCGGCATCGAATCCAGCAGCGCTTCGCGGCCGTACAGCACACCAGTACCGGTCGGACCGAACATCTTGTGCCCGGAAAATGCGTAGAAATCGCAGCCCAGCGCCTGTACGTCGACGCTCCCGTGCGGCACGCCCTGGGCGCCGTCGACGAGCACCGGGATTTGCCGCTCCCGCGCCATGCGGCAGATGTCGGCGACCGGATTGACGGTGCCGAGTGCGTTGGAAACGTGGCCGACGGCAAGCATCCTGACCCGGCTGTCGAGCTGTTCCGAAAGCGTATCGAGATCGAGCTGACCGCGTTCGTCGATCGGAGTAACGAGCAGCTCGGCTCCGGTCTGCTCGCAGACTATTTGCCACGGGACGATGTTCGCGTGGTGCTCCATGTGGGTAATGACAATCCGGTCGCCAGGCTCGAGCTGCGGACGCGCGAAGCTCTGGGCCACGAGATTGATGCTCTCGGTGGTGCCCTTCGTCAGCACGACTTCGCTACGGCTGCCGGCGTTGACGAAAGCTTGGATTCGATCCCGTGCGCCTTCGTACGCCTCTGTGGCGCGATGACTCAGCGTGTGCACGCCGCGGTGCACGTTGGCATGATCGTGCGACTGATAGCGGCTGACGGCGTCGATGACGGACTGCGGCTGCTGCGCGGACGCCGCGCTGTCGAGAAAGCTTAAGGGCTGGCCGTTTATTTCCTGGTTCAGCGCCGGAAAGTCGGCGCGGACGTCCAGTGCCGCATCGACGAGTACCGATGTATCGGGGAGGCTGTTCATACGTTTAGGGGGATGTCCTTGATGTCGGCCAGGCGGTGTTCGAGGATGCCGCCCAGATGGTCCGTGAGTGCCGGGATCGGCACTGATCGTAGTGTCTCTGCGGCAAACGCCCTGACCAGAAGCCGTCGTGCGTCATCGGCCGCCAGTCCGCGCGAGCGCAGGTAGAACAGCGCTTTTTCGTCGAGCTGGCCCACGGTCGTGCCGTGGCTGCAGCGCACGTCCTCGGCGTAGATTTCGAGCTCGGGTTTGGTATCGATCTCTGCGTGTTCGGACAGCAGCAGATTGTGATTGGCCTGCTCCGCATCCGTACCGTCGGCGCCCTCGTGCACGACAGCTTTACCGTTCCATACGGCGCGCGCACGTCCGAACAGTATGCCGCGATACTCCTGGCGCGAACTGGCGGGACCGACGCGGTGATCGACGCGTGCATGGTTGTCCATGTGCTGGCCGTCCCCGCTTAGATAAAGGCCCCTGAACTCCGCGTGCGCGCCGGCTTCCACCAGATCGACGTCGAGATCGTTACGCGTGAGCTTGCCGCCCAGGTCGAACGACGCCGACAGGAAGCGGGCGTCGCGGGCCAGCCTCACGTCGAGGCGCTGCGTCTGGCTGTGCGCACGCGAGCGATTCTGCACGCGCAGATGCCGAACCGTGGCAGCCGCGGCGACATCCAGGGTAAGGACTGCGTTGCCGTAGTGTTCATTGTCCCCAAACGATGCGTGGTACTCGATCAGCTCCGCGCTGGCCTCCGCGGCGATGCGTATGTCGACCCGAGTCTGCGAAAGGCCCGGCGAGTCGGCCGCGTCGTCGAGGAACAGCAGGCCGAGCGGGCGTTCCGGTGTCGATTCGATATCGATAACCAGTCCGTCGCTGATCAGCGCCGCATTTAGCGCGGCGAGCGGCGTTGTGAGCTGCGGTTTGTGGGCACCGTCGCTTAGCCTGCTGACGGAAACGCCTGCAAGCTCTTTTACGCCGTCGGCCTCGATATTGCCGTTGCGCAGAAGCAGCCAGTCGACTTCGCCGTCGTCGACTAGCGCCGCGAGCAGGCTGTCGGCCGCCGTCGTGCTAATCGGCGCGGCGGGATTCGCGAGCCACGCGTCGCTGATCTGCGCGACGACGCTAAGGTCGGTGTACTTCCAGTCTTCATGCCGCGTCGACGGCAGGCCGTCCGATTCGAGCGACGCTATGGCGCGCTCCCGTATGGGGTCCAGTGCGCTCGGCCCCTGACCGCTGACGTGCTCCTTGAGACGCGTGAGGTCCAGACCGTTCATCCGGCAGCCGCCTCGACCACCCAGTCGTAGCCGCGTTCTTCGAGTTCGGTAGCAAGCGTCTTGTCCCCGGAGTGGACGATCCGGCCGTCTGACAGCACGTGAACGACGTCCGGCGTAATGTAATCGAGCAGCCGCTGATAATGCGTGACCAGCACAATGGCGCGGTCTTCCGCCCGCAACGCGTTGACGCCTTCGGCAACCGCCTTGAGTGCGTCGATGTCGAGTCCGGAATCTGTCTCGTCCAGGATCGCGAGCCGCGGCTCCAGAACCGCCATCTGCAGGATTTCGTTGCGTTTCTTCTCACCGCCCGAAAAGCCCTCGTTAACGCCCCGATTGAGAAACTTCGGATCCATGCCGAGCAGGGCCATTTTTTCCTTGGCGAGCTTCAGGAATTCGAACGCGTCGATTTCATCCTCGCCGCGGTGTTTGCGCTTGGCGTTGAGCGCGGCCTTGAGCAGGTAGGCGTTGTTCACGCCCGGTATTTCGACGGGGTACTGGAAGCCCAGGAAAATACCTTCGCGTGCCCGCTCTTCCGGATCCAGCTCCGCGATGTCCTTACCGTCGAATTCGATCCGGCCGGCCGTCACTTGGTAGTCGTCGTGACCGGCGACCGCCTGCGCCAGCGTGCTCTTGCCCGAGCCGTTGGGGCCCATGATGGCATGCACTTCGCCCGCGTTGACGCTGAGCGACAGGCCTTTGAGGATGTCGGCGTCGCCGGTGCGAACGTGGAGATCTTCGATATTCAGCATTGTACTCGTGTCCTTAACCAACCGCGCCTTCGAGGCTTACGTTCAACAGGGCCTGCGCCTCGACGGCAAATTCCATGGGCAGCTCCTTGAAGACGTCCTTGCAGAAACCGTTGACGATCATGTTGACCGCATCCTCTTCGGATACGCCGCGCTGGCGGCAGTAAAACAGCTGGTCCGCCGAGATCTTCGAGGTCGTGGCTTCGTGTTCGACCTTTGCGCTCGGGTGCTTGACCTCCATATAGGGGAAGGTGTGCGCGCCGCAGTTCTTGCCGATCAGCAACGAATCGCACTGCGTGTGGTTACGCGCGCCGCTGGCCTGCGGCAGGATCTTGACCAGGCCGCGGTAGGCGTTCTGCGCCTTGCCCGCCGAAATACCTTTGGAAACGATCGTACTGCGCGTGTTTTTACCTATGTGGATCATCTTGGTGCCGGTGTCGGCCTGCTGACGGTTGTTGGCCACGGCGACCGAATAAAACTCGCCTACCGAATTCTCGCCGCGCAGAATGCAGCTCGGATACTTCCAGGTGATCGCCGAGCCGGTCTCGACCTGCGTCCACGAGATCTTCGAATCCTTGCCGCGGCAGTCGCCGCGCTTGGTCACGAAGTTGTAGATACCGCCTTTGCCTTCCTCGTCGCCCGGATACCAGTTCTGCACGGTCGAGTATTTGATTTCCGCGCCCTCGAGGGCCACGAGCTCGACCACGGCCGCGTGTAGCTGATTGTCGTCACGCATCGGTGCCGTGCAGCCTTCGAGGTAGCTGACGTGGCTGCCTTCGTCCGCAACGATCAGCGTGCGTTCGAACTGCCCCGTGTTTTCGGCGTTGATGCGGAAGTAGGTCGACAGCTCCATCGGGCAGCGGACCCCCTTCGGAATGTAGACGAACGAGCCGTCGCTGAAGACGGCCGAGTTGAGCGCCGCAAAGAAGTTGTCGCGCTGCGGAACGACGCTGCCCAGGTACTTCCTGATCAGGGCAGGGTGCTCGCGGACGGCTTCCGAAAACGAACAAAAAATGACCCCGGCTTCGGAGAGCTTGTCCTTGAACGTGGTTGCCACCGAGACGCTGTCGAAGACGGCGTCGACCGCTACGCCTGCCAGCCGCGCACGCTCGTGCAGCGGAATACCGAGTTTGTCGTAGGTTTCCAGAAGCTTCGGGTCCACTTCGTCGAGGCTTTGCGGCCGGTCTTCGTCCGACTTCGGCGCCGCGAAATACGAAATGCCGTTGTAGTCGATCGGCTCGTAATCGACGTGCGCCCATTCGGGTTCGCGCATCTCGAGCCACTGCCGGTAGGCGCGCAGGCGCCACTCGAGCATGAACTCCGGTTCCTGCTTGCGCGCGGAGATGGCGCGAATGACGCCTTCGTCGAGGCCGGGGGGCAGAGACTCGGTCGCAATGTCCGTCACGAAGCCGTGCTTGTAGCGCTGGCTGACGAGGTTTTGAATGTCTTCGGATTCAGTTGCCATGGTTGCTCTTGTCGGAGGGTTTTTGCTCGAGGGCGTTTTTTTCGAAGGTCACGGGGACTCCTGCGAAACTGAACGCGGGAACGGGGCGGGCATTCTTCAGCAGGTCTTCGAGACTGACGTCGTCCAGCGCGCGGCGAATGGCCACGTTGATACGCTGCCAGGCGCCGCCCACGTGACAGGTGCTCTCGAAGTCGCAGCTGCTGTCGCTGGCGCTGCATTCCGTAATGGAGACCGGTCCCTCGAGCGCGTCGATAATCGCCGCAGCGCTGATTTCCGCGGGTGTCGTAACCAGGCTGTAGCCGCCGTTGGCGCCACGCGTCGAGGTGACCAGGCCTGCCTTCGACAGCAGCTTGAGCAGTTTGGAAACCGTTGGCGGCGCGATACCCGTGGCGGCAGCGAGGTCGTTCGCACTGGCCACGGTCTCGCTGCGGGCCGCGAGTTCGGCCAGTACGACGGTGCCGTAGTCGGTGAGTTTGCTGATTCTGAGCACGCGATAGAGTCCGGTTGCAGGCGGGCGATGTCAATACTGGACTATTTTAGTCCTATTTCGTCTCCAGGCCAAACAGTCTTTCCCAGCCCTTGTAACATCTCGTATCCCGAGGCGTCCGGCACTTGCGCCCGGGCGGTCCGCGTTAGAGGCTTAAGCAACCCGGCAAGCTTAAGAACTTGTCTTCCTAAACGTTGTCTGTAGCATCGCGGTTTTGGTGCGGTGCACTACCGCTCCCGACTCGCTTTGGCACTGTATGAACGATTCGTCCGACAACCTGATTGAGATCCGCGACCTGGACTATTCGCGCGGCTCGCTGCAAATTTTCCGCGGCCTGAATATCAATATTCGGCGCGGCGAAGTGACGGCGATCATGGGGCCGAGCGGCACCGGCAAGACGACACTGCTGCGCCTGATAACGCGGCAGCTGTTGCCCGATCACGGCACGATTCTCGTCGACGGCGTCGACATCACGAAGCTCAATCAGGCGGATCTCTACCGGCTGCGGCAGCGCTTTGGCATGTTGTTCCAAAATGGTGCGCTGCTCACCGATCTGAGCGTGTTCGAAAATGTCGCCTTTCCGCTGCGCGAGCATACCCGGCTTACCAACCGGCTGATCCGGCATATCGTACTTACCAAGCTGCATGCGGTCGGCCTGCGTGGAGCGGCCGACATGATGCCCAGGCAGCTTTCCGGCGGCATGGCGCGGCGGGTTGCGCTCGCGAGAGCCATGGTCAAGGACCCCGAGATACTCATCTACGACGAGCCGTTCGTGGGTCTCGATCCCATCTCGATGGGCGTCATCGTACGTTTGGTGCGGCGCATGAACGACGCGCTGGGTATTTCCAGCATCCTCGTCAGCCACGACGTGCAGGAGATATCTTCCGTATCCGATCGCAGTTATCTGATTTCGGACGGCAAGGTCGCCGCGTCCGGCAGTCCCCAGGAGCTTAGTACGGCCACCTCGGATCTCGTCAAACAGTTCATGCACGGCATGGCCGACGGGCCCGTGGCGTTTCATTTCAAAGCTCCCGATTACGAAGAACAGCTGTTGGGCCGGGACACGGACTGATGGGACTGTTGCGCGAGATCTATCAGACCCTGGTCCAGTTCGTCCGGACCTTCGGTGCGTTTATCCTGTTTTTTCTGGAGCTGGTCAGGCATACGCCCGCCACGCTCAGAAAACGCTTCGGCCTCGTCGTTGCACAGGTGCACAACACCGGGACGCTGTCGCTCGTCATCATCATGGTGTGCGGGCTATTCGTGGGCGCCGTACTCGGTTTGCAGGGTTTCGCCAACCTGTCCCGTTTCAACGCGGAAGATACGGTCGGCACCTTTGCGGCGTTTGCGCTGATCAAAGAGCTTGGGCCCGTGATCACCGCGCTCTTGTTTGCGGGGCGTGCCGGGACCGCACTGGCCTCGGAAATTGGTCTCATGAAAGCGACCGATCAGCTATCGGCGATGGAAATGATGGCGGTCAACCCAATCCGGCGCGTGGTCGTGCCGCGTTTCCTTGGCGGCTGTGTGGCGATGCCGTTCCTGACGGCCGTGTTCTCCGCGATTGGCCTGTTCGGTGCGCATCTCGTCGGCGTGAGTTTATTGGGCGTGGACGTAGGTGCGTTCTGGCAGCAAATGCAGCAGGCGCTGAGCCCGAAGGATATTGAAGAAGGTATCGTCAAGAGCATCGTGTTCGGCGGTGCCGCGAGCCTCGTTGCGGTGTGGGAGGGCTACAACTGCATCCCGACCGCCGAGGGCGTGGGTCGCGCAACGACGCGAACCGTAGTGATTACAGCGATCGTCGTACTCATACTCGATTTTATGATTACGGCACGCTATTTGTGAGGTGAGAGATGCAACAGACACGCGCCGTTGAATTAGGCACGGGACTCTTTGTTTTGCTCGGCATGGGAGCGTTGTTTTTTCTGACGACCCAAACCACGGGCGGCGACGACTTCGATGCGAAGGAAGTCTTTGAGGTCGAGGCACGCTTTACCAATGTCGGCAGCCTCAAGCGACGGGCGCCCGTCGCCATGGCCGGCGTGACGATTGGCCGGGTGACGAGCGTCGAGTTCGACGCGGAAACTCTGGAAGCCGTGGTCAAGTTCGTCATCGACAAGCAGTATGCGCAGATCCCCGACGATTCCGATGCGAGCATTCTGACGGCTGGCCTGCTGGGCAGTCAGTATATTGGGCTGCAGCCCGGCGGGTCCGACGTGTACCTCGAGGACGGCAGTGAAATTTTCTTCACGCAGTCCGCCGTCGTGCTCGAAAACCTGATTGGCAAGTTCTTGATAGGCAACGATTCCGGCGAGGATGAGTCAGAGTAACCGTGGGTTGCGCAAGCATTGGCCACATAAGTAATGGAACGCACAACGATGGGTAGGGGCAACGTGGAGCGTGCAGAGGACAAAGGCGCGCGAACAATGGAGAGTCAACGATGAAAAGCGTATTTCTGGGCCTGACGGCGGCGATATTGTCGCTGTCGTTCACCAACGCCCGCGCAGAGACGCCGAACGAAGTTATTGAATCCGCCATTGCCGAACTTGCGACGGCGCTGGACGGCAGGCGCGACGTGTTGGCCGACGACCGGGATTCGCTGTACGAGATAATCGACGGCATTCTGCTGCCGCGTTTCGATCGTCAGTACGCGGCGCGGCTGGTGCTCGCGCGCCACTGGCGCAGCGCGGACAAAGCGCAGCGCAACCGGTTTATCGATGCCTTCTACAATTCCATGCTGAAGCGGTACGCCGACGGCGTGCTCGAATTTCAGGAGGACCGCGTGGAGGTGCTGAATTTTCGCGGCGATTTGTCGAAGTCCAGAGTACAGGCGAAGACTATCGTGCGCCTCGACGACGGTACGAAAGTGCCCGTGGACTATGGTTTCGTCAATCGTAACGACAGTTGGAAGCTCTTCGACGTGACCGTCGAAGGCGTATCGTTTATCCGTAACTTTCGCACCGAACTGGATTCGGAGATACGCCAGACGAGTCTCGATGCGGTTATCGAACGGCTGGAGTCGGAAGTGTCGTCCGCCAGCGGTGCAAGCGGTGAGGAAACCGTCTCCAGTGAGTGATTTCGAACTAAAGGACCTCGGCGAAGGGCGGTTTGCGCTCGATGGCGAAATGTCCTTCGACACGGCCGAGAGGATCCTCAAGGCCAGCGAAACGCCGTTTGGGCAGTACACGCGGCTGGAGGTCGACCTGGCGGGGGTGGACAAGGCGGACTCCGCGGGCCTTGCCCTGCTGCTGGAATGGATTACCTGGGCGAATCATACCGTCAGGGAAATTCGCTTCACATCGATACCCGAGCGTATCGTCGCCATCGCAAAAACCACCGAAGTAGAGCCGCTGCTCGACCGCGGCGAACGCTGGTCCGGCTTTATCGAAGCTCCGGAAGTGCCGGCGTAGCGCGTTCCCTTCGGCCAGCCGGCTACTCGTCGCCCGCGCCGGTTTCCGTTTCCGGACCTGTCTCCGGGTCTTCGTCCAGATCTTCGTCCAGATCTTCGTCCAAGTCGTCGAAGTCGTCTTCGAAGTCGTCGTAAAAATCGTCGTCGGCCGGCGGGTTGCCGTCGAATACGTCGTACCGCCGGTTTTGCAAATAGGATTCACGGACGGTCAGGTAAGGATCTTTGGAGTCCTCGAGCAAGCGCTCCGCGGAGAACAGGCGATGGCGCAGATCGATGGTCCTCAGGATAACCAGCGGGTCGCGGAGCGAGGAATCGGACACGTGAAACAGTGGGTCGGATACGACCCGTACGGGGAACGCGAAGGCATCGCGAAGCGTCGATGGCCCGAAGATCGGCAGCACGACATAGGGACCGTCGGCAACGCCCCAGACCGCGAGTGTCTGCCCGAAGTCCTCGTGGTGACGCTCTATGCCGCCCATCGTAGCCCAGTCGATCAGGCCGCCTACACCAACCGTGGTATTGATGACGAACCGCGTGATCTCGCTCAGGCTGCGAACGGGTTTGCCCTGCAGCAGATTGTTGAGCGCGGAGGGCGGGGCGAGCAGGTTGGTCGAAAAGTTGGACACGCCCCTGCGGGCAAACGCGGGTACAACCGCACCGTATCCTTTGGCCACGGGCTTTAGTGTGTACCGGTCAAAGCTAGTGTTGAACGCGTAAATCGGCCGATTCAGGCCCTCCCAGGGGTCGGTGGGCGCCGCCGCGGCATCGGACTCGAGCGACTTGTTGCTTGCGCAGCCGGCAAGGACCGCCACCGCGCAGAGCAGGGTGGCGCGCCGGATTGATTGATCGGGCATTAAGGTCTGTTCCTGGCGGCCACGCCGCTGCTTGGCCGGTTGCGCTGCATACGCCGTAGCTGCTCTTCCGACATGAATTCGCGAATGAAATCGATCCTGGCTTCGAACCGGATACGCTGAATCTCCCCCAGGTCCGGCACCAGCAAAGCCTGGCGGAGGAAGTTGATCCCGCCCTCCAGGTTCCCCGTCATCAGGTGGTATTCGGACATGTAGTAAAGCGCTTCGGCCTGCTCGCCGGCCTCGCTCGCGGCCCGCGCGATCAGGCGAACCTGCGCGGGTGTCGGCGGCACGTTGTTGAGCAGGTCGAGCAGCAGTTCGTGCGCCTTCTCGGCCTGTCCCAGGGTTAACAAATCCTCGCCGTACTCGATGATGAGAGGGACGTTACGCGGGAACAGAGCGACAGCGCGTTCCCAGGTTTCGAGTCCGCGATCGCGCTCCTCGAGAGCAATTCGCGATTGGGCAAGGCCGATATGGAACGCGATGACGCTCTCGTCGTCCTCGAGCAGATCCTCAAAGATGTGTTTGGCATCGCGATGCAGTCCGGCTCGCTGGTAAGCGACGGCCCGGCCGTAACGTTCCGTGCGGTCCTGGCGCGCATAGTCGCGGGATTCGAAGTGCGCTACGGCTGCCTCCGGGGTGTCGAACCGCGACACCAGCGCGCGCACCCGCGAGATGCCGTAGCCGACCGAATCTTCCCGCACAACGCGGGCATGCTTGCTTGCACGGCTGCGGGCTTCGGCAATGCGCGTCGTGGTCACCGGGTGCGTGCGAAGGAACTCCGGAACCCGGGACTCCAGGGAGACGGGCGATTGTCGCGACAGAACTTCGAAGAACGTCGCCATGCCGTGCGGATCGAAGCCGGCTTCGGCGAGCGCGGCAATGCCGATCCGGTCCGCTTCATACTCGTTGCTGCGGGTGAAGTTGATGCGCTGCTGCACGGCCGTTCCCTGCGCCACGCCGACCAGGCCTTCGACGGCCTCGCCGCCGGCACCCGCAACGCCTGCGATAATCGCGCCGAGCATTAGCGCCGTCGAGACGATGCTCTGCCGCTGACTGGCATGAATGGCTCTCGCGATGTGCCGCTGGGTGACGTGGGCAACCTCGTGTGCCAGTACCCCTGCCAGTTCGTTTTCGTTACGTGACGCCTCTATCAGGCCCGTGTGCACGCCAATGTAGCCGCCCGGCAGCGCAAACGCATTGATCGCCGGGTCCTCGATGACAAAAAACGTGAAGCTGTGGCCGCCGTCGTTGGTATGCGCCGCGATGCGCCTGCCGACCTCGTTGATGTATTCGTTGATCAGCGGGTCCTCGATGACCTGGCCGCTCGCGCGAATGCTGGCCATGATCTGGCGGCCCAGCTGAGCTTCGTCGGTCCGCGAAAGGATCGCGTCCGCGGGGCTGCCCATATCCGGCAGGCGAATGTCGCCGTCAGCGGCGGCCGGTGCGGCTGACGTCAGTATGGCCAGGCATATCCAGGTTCCGAGTTTTCGGATTACATTCACGCGTTTATCCACGGTGCGGTCGGGGATTCGACTTCCGCAAGCGGCCGGCGTTCCCGCCGATCGGCCCGGAACGCCCGATTGTACGGGAAAGATTGTACGGGATCGGGCGTGCGAGAAGGGTTTCAGGATGTGACATTAGGCCTTATTTGGGCAGGGCTTTCACGGCCTCGAGAACTTCCTCGGCGTGTCCTTTCACCTTGACCTTCCGCCACTCGTTGCGGAGTTTGCCGGTCTTGTCGATGAGAAAAGTGCTGCGCTCTACGCCCAAGAAGGTCTTGCCGTAGAGCTTCTTCTCGCGGATGACATCGAATTGCTTGCACAGCGTTTCGTCGGGATCGGACAGCAGATCGAACGGAAAGCTCTGTTTCTCGCGGAATTTCTCGTGCGACTTCAGGGAGTCGCGGGACACGCCCAGGATGACGGTTTTCTGCCGCCGGAATCTGGTGTGCAGATCCCGAAAGTCCTGGC
The DNA here is from genome assembly GCA_039819385.1 of Pseudomonadota bacterium. Lineage (GTDB taxonomy): Bacteria > Pseudomonadota > Gammaproteobacteria > Steroidobacterales > Woeseiaceae > UBA1847. The sequence goes on from JBCBSC010000008.1 coordinate 53,125, forward strand.
CTTCGAGCGTACAGCCGGGCGTGCTGTCTTTCGGGTAGAAATAAATGACGACGTTCTGGCCGCGCAAGTCCTTCAAACGTATGCGCTGGTCTCCGGTTGCGTCGGCGACGAAGTCTTTGACAACCCGATTGATGGTAGGTCCGCTCACCGCGTTCTCCTTTGTAATTCCGGTGCTGTGCTGGATTAGTTCTTGACGGGCTCGAGAATAGCGTCGAGGTTCAGGCGATCGCTCAACTCGAGGAATTCTTCGCGCAGGTGCGCGAGGCTAATGCTGGACGGTATGTTGATCGCCATCTGCACGGCGAACATGGGCGCCCCCGTGTGTGCGGCGGCATACCGGCGCGTAGCGACGTCGGCAATCTCGATATCGCGGGCGGCAAAAAAGTCCGCCAGATTGTAGACGATGCCTTGCTGATCGAGGGCAACGACGTCCACGGCGTACGGCATTCGATCGTTTCGCTCGGCGTGCGCTTCGGTCTTGCGAATCGAGAAGCTCAGGTCGTTCGATTCACCGAGCTTGTTGAGGCTCGTTTCCAGGCGGCTGAGCGTATGCCAGTGGCCGGAGACGAGCATGAGCACGGCAAATTCGGCGCCGAGCGTTGCCATGCGGCTTTCTTCGATGTTTCCGCCACAGGAGAGGATGACTTTGCTGATATCCTGAACGACTCCAGCGCGGTCCGTTCCAATCGCAGAAATAACAATAAGTTGTGGCATTATACTCGAACCAATATCAATTTTGTGCGGCGCGTGAATGGCGCCTTGGTTTAGGTGGTTTGCCGCACTTGGCAGCGCGAATGCCGGCGTCTTGCCAGCACCGGCCACGAACAGTAACATCGCCGGCTTATTTGTGGCGAGTACATCCAGTGTTCAAGGGTAGTCTGGTTGCGCTGGTGACGCCGTTTGACTCTGACAACGAGGTCGACTATCCGGCTCTCGAGCGTCTCATCGAGTTTCACGTCGGCGCAGGCAGCGACGGTCTCGTTATTGCCGGGACGACGGGGGAGTCCGCGACGCTTACGCGTGACGAGCATGCCGAGTTGATTACCCGAGCGGCGGAAATCGCGGCAGGGCGGCTGACCGTGATTGCCGGGACGGGATCGAATTCGACGTGGCAAACCGTGGATTTGTCGCAGGCTGTATCGGGGGCGGCGATCGATGCCTACCTCATCGTAGTGCCTTACTACAACAAGCCCACTCAGGAGGGCCTGTACCGGCATTTCACGACGATCGCCGATGCCGTGGACAAGCCGACCATTCTTTACAATGTTCCGGGGCGAACCGTGGCAGACTTGCTGCCGGAGACGACGGGGCGTCTTGCCGAACACGAGAACATAGTGGCGATAAAAGACGCTACGGGGGACATGCAGAGGCTTGCCGATATCCGAGCGGCGGTCAGCGGCGAGTTTGGTCTGCTGAGCGGCGACGATTTTTCTGTGCTGCCATTTATTCGCAACGGCGGGCACGGCGTCATTACCGTGAGCGGCAACGTCGTGCCGCGGCAGATGGCGGAGCTGTGCAGACTGGCGGCTCGCGGCGACACGGGGGAGGCCGATGCGCTCGATAAGAGTCTAATGCCGTTAAACGAAGCGCTGTTTGTGGAGTCGAACCCGATTCCGGTGAAATGGGCCGTTGCTGAAATGGGTCTGATCGGACCGGAAATTCGTCTGCCGCTGACGCCTTACAGTGAGTCGCGGCATGCCGCAATGCGAGCCGCCATGAAGGTGGCCGGCGTGAGCTTAGAGAGCGTTCATTGATGAGTAAGGTTGTTGGCGGGATTATCTGCCTGATCGTCGCGAGTATTCTTGCAGGTTGCGGTTCGAAAACCGAGTTTGTACGTTCCTGTGACGAAGAGCGCCGCTACGAGCAGGCACAGGCGCACGACCCGCTCAGCGTTCCGGAGGATCTCGATGAGCCCGACCCGCTCAAGGCAATGCCGCTGCCCGAAGCGGCGCCGGCTGCAGAACGGCCGCCAGGCTCGCCTTGCCTCGAACTGCCGCCGGGAGTAAACGTCGATACCGCGGAGCAGGACGAAGAGGAATAGCGGGCGATCGGCGAGCGCGTCGCTGCGGCGCAAGTGCAGACAAGAATTCGGAGAGGTGGCTGAGTGGTTTAAGGTGCTCGCCTGGAAAGCGAGTGTACGGTGATACCGTACCGGGGGTTCGAATCCCCCCCTCTCCGCCAGTAATCAAACAAGGGTCCCAACGGGGCCCTTTTTTGATTACCAGGGGAGGGGTGAGGATGAGAAGCCCGTTCGACAAAACGCGCTAGCGTTTTGGACGCCCGCAGGGTCCGACCTTGGATGCTACTTACGCTCGATAAGTCGCCCGTCAGCAGGAAAGAAGTGGATGTCGTCGAACCGAAGGTGACGAGGTTAGGAAAGCCTGTCGCCATAAGCGTGAGTCTTTAGGAAAAAGACGAGTTAGATAAGCTCAACGCAGATCAGAAATTGAAGGGTAGGACGGAACAAGTCTTACGCGAGCTTTATCGCTATAACGGCGATTTCTATTTCACCGACGACGTGCCGTTCTAGTCCTACAAGTGCGGTAACCCGCCTTCGAGGAAAGGCAAATGGACAGTCATCGATAAAAGTTGGGCCGGTTCAAAACAGCGTCGATAAGCCTGTTTGGCTCGGCTACGCACCTACACTCGCGGAGTTAGTCCGCTCGTTTCCTATCCACGTCGACCGCCGCGGCGATGGGACCAATGGGCAGGAACATAGCGATGGGCTCAGGCCGATCGCCCAGTGCACCGCTGACTAGCCCAATCGGTTTGAACCCCAAAGACGAGTAGAAGGTGACCGCATCGGGTTTCGCGTCCACCACAACGCCGATACAGCCGACGCGGTCGCGCATTTCCAAGGCGAGTTCGAGCATGGCGCGCAACAGAAGCCGGCCGATGCCGTACCCCTGGAATTTTTCATCCACAGCAAGTCGGGCGAGCCGGAGGATGGGCAGGGGGTAGTCTGGGAGGCGTTTACGCAGACTTTTGGAAAGCTTCTCCGTGACGATCTCACCGCTCGATACGGTGGCGAAACCTGCGATACGGTCTTCCCGGACGGCGACATAGGTCGTGCCGATATGGTGTCGAAACTGATTCTGGCCGGCGTAGCGTTGAAAAAACCGGTCGAGATCGATGTTTCCGCTGCGAAAGGCAGTTCGATCATCTCGAGGTTCCAGTCGCCGGACGCGAACCTCGAGCGCGGCATCAGGCACGGAACAAGGTTTTCAGAGCTTCCGTAGGTTGATCTTCATGCCCGATGCGATCGGCGATTTCCGCCATCGCCTTTTCAGTCAGTACCAACCGTGAGGGAAGGATCAAATCCTCTGGAATCTCTCGCAATGCCTGAAGGTGGTGCTGCAGCGCCTCTTCGATCAAGTAAGCTTTCTTCACGCCGCGGCGTCTCACATACGCTTCGACCTCGGCCTTGGTTTCTTTCGAGATGTAGGCGGAAACCTGTGTAGTTGTGGACATCTTGTATACACCTCTACATTTTTGTAGATATATCTAGAGAATACTATGATTTTCCAGGATAGCCAAGCTCAGGTTTCGGTATGTCCGGTGGATACTCGCTACCGCCAGACACGATTTCCAGGTCGCTTACTAACGTAAACGCAAGAGAATTCAGGAGGCAGAAACGCCAAGTGCACTACCGAGACAACTGGCTATCAGCAAGTACCAGTCTCACAAGTCTCTGTTTGATGAACAATCTTGCTTCCATGTATGAGCTCTCCGTTGCAGAACTACGGGCGATAACGGTTCTTCCCGGATTGCCCCCTACATGGCATATTGCGTGCGTCGCCGGAATACTAGGTGCTCTGCAGACGATATATGCGCTCTACCGCGTGGCGGCTACACCAGCCCGAGCCGGATACTCCAGAAACAGCTCACGCACCGCGCTCTGAATGGCCGGCTGAGGATCATTCAGCACCTTCTTCGTAAGCCGCCCTTCGGCCACGCCTTCCCAGATGAGCTGCTTGCGCCCGGCATCGACGACGTCGATGGTGGCCGTTCCCGTCCGGTAGCGCACGGTCTCGACTTCCTGGCCGTAGATCGGCCAGGTCGAGTACAGCCCGTAGCGGTAGCCGTAATAGCCCACGCCAACCGACGTCGATGGCCGCGTGCGGACGTCTTCGTGGTCTTCGGTGCTGGTAAAAAAGTTGACGATGAGGTCGGGAGAGTCTTCCACGTAACGGTAACCCCGGTCCTGCATCTCGGTGTTGATCGAGGTCTTGAAATACTGGCTTATCAGCGACGAATAGCCGGCACGATCGGTGCCGAGTTCGGCGGCGAAAGCGTAGGTCTCGTACTGCGAGAAGTCCGCGTCAGGGTCGAAATCCGTGCGCAGATCGGGGCCCGAAGCGCAGCCCGTGAAAGTCTGGACCAGCATCGCCAGTCCGGCCAGTAAGCCTGCCGTTTTGATTCTCATCGCTTGTACCTCGCTCCCGGCAACAAAACCCGACGTATGCCGATGTCGATACTATACTACGGCTGCGGATGGAAATGATTCGAAGGCCTGTCGGGTCGGGAAAGGCTTGACGGGCCCGTCGGACCAGAGATGACATGCCCGCCGTACCGGTAAAACCGGCCGATAATGCAAAGAGCCCACGAGACGGCCATGAAGCTCAAACAGAACGCTATTCCGGTCTTTGTCCTGGCCAACGTGCTGCTCGTGGGCTGCGCCGACGAACAGACACTGCACGCCGTGCCGCAGACCCCTGCCGACAGCACTCACTCGGGTGCGCCTGTCGTTACCGTCGGGCGTCGCGAGTAACGCTCATCGTGAGTTCAACCCCCGTCATTCCCGCCGACGCGCGGGGCATCGAGCGTGCCGCCGCGGCGATCGGGCAGGGCCGTCTCGTGGGCATGCCCACCGAGACGGTGTATGGCCTCGCCGCGGACGCGACCAGCGCGGCCGCGGTTGCCGAACTCTATGCCGTGAAAGGGCGGCCGGCATTCAATCCGCTGATTGCCCACGTTGCATCGCTCGCGATGGCGCGCCGCGAGGGCCGCCTGGACGATCGCGCGACGGCGCTGGCCGAGACGTTCTGGCCCGGGCCCCTGACCCTCGTGGTCCCTGCGGCGAGCACTGGCCAAACGGCGGAACTCGCCCGGGCCGGACTGGCGACGATCGCGCTGCGGGTGCCCGCGCACCCCGCAGCGCGTGCGCTCCTGGCGGCCTGCGGCCGCCCGCTGGCGGCACCGTCCGCCAATCCGTCCGGCCGGCTGAGCCCGACGCGTAGCGGCGACGTTGCCGCGGAGATGCCGTCGGGCGTGGCGCTGGTGCTCGAAGGCGGTGCGTCCACGGCAGGTATCGAGTCGACCATCGTGGGGGTCATCCCGGGCGAACCATTGCGGCTGCTGCGTGCGGGCGCCATTGCGCGCGAGCGGATCGAGACGGGCTTCGGGCCGCTGGACGCTCCGCAAGCCGACGCCGTGAGCGCGCCGGGGCAGCTCGCCTCCCACTATGCGCCGGTAGCCGAGCTAAGGCTCAACGCGCAGGACTTCGCCGATTCGGAAGCGGTGCTGGGGTTCGGGCCAGGGGCGCCGGATGGCGCGCTGAATCTGTCTTCGGCCGGCGACACGCAGGAAGCGGCGGCCAATCTTTACCAGTGTCTGCGGCGGCTGGACGCGAGCGGAACGCAACGCATTGCGGTCATGCCCATTCCCGAGCACGGTCTGGGTGAGGCGATCAACGACCGCCTGCGGCGCGCCGCAGCGCCGCGCGACGGGTAAACGAGACATCGCCGAGCCACCGGCTGCGAGTGCCTGCGCCTGCAGTACGCACATACCCCTATGCCGTTTGCTGCCCGGGTGCGAGACACTAGCCGCGTTATTGCGTTCGGGAGGGGGCCCGGTTATGGCAAAAACATCCTCGGACGCGGGCTCATCGCCGCCCCACAAGAAGACGAATGGCGAGGATGCCAGTGACGCCGAAGCTGCCGCCAGGTCGGGCAACGGCAGCAGCGGTGAAATCCTGCACAGCCCGGAGCAAATCGCGGAGTTGTTTCGCACCGGGCAATATCCCTATCCCACCAAGATCAGCCGGGCGGATTATCAGGCCCACAAGGAAGAGCTGCAGGTCGAGCTGCTCAAGGTGCAGAACTGGGTCAAACAGTCCGGACAGCGCATAGTCGTGCTGTTCGAAGGCCGTGATGCAGCCGGCAAGGGCGGCACCATCAAGCGCTTCATGGAGCATCTGAATCCCCGGGCAGCGCAGGTCGTAGCGCTCGAGAAGCCTACGGACCGCGAACGGGGCGAGTGGTATTTCCAGCGCTATATCAAGCATTTGCCCAGTGCCGGCGAGATGGTCTTCTTCGACCGCTCCTGGTACAACCGCGCCGGAGTGGAGCGCGTGATGAACTTCTGTACGTCCACCGAGTACCTGGAGTTCATGCGTCAGGTGCCGAATCTCGAGCGGATGCTGGTTCGTTCCGGCATCCGTCTGTTCAAGTACTGGTTTTCCGTAACGCACGAAGAGCAGGCGCGCCGCTTCGACGCGCGGCAGGAGGATCCGCTCAAGCAGTGGAAACTCAGCCCGATCGACGAGCAATCGCGGCACAAATGGGACGATTACACCGATGCAAAAGAGGCCATGTTCTTCTACACGGACACGGCGGACGCACCCTGGACGGTCATCAAGTCGGACGACAAGAAGCGCGCGCGACTGAACTGCATGCAGCACTTTCTGTCGCATCTCGACTACCCGGGCAAGAGCGAGGAGGTCGTACAGGGACCCGATCCGCTGATCGTCGGCAAGCCGTCTCAGGTCATCGCCAAGGAAGAGCATCTCTGGTCCGAATGAGGCGCCTTCTCGCCGCCATTTGTCACAGCTCCGCGAACGACGCATAATCCACGCCGGTCCGCGTCGGCTTCCCCGCGACGGTCAGCCGTGAACTCCGCCAGGCCCGGAAGGGAGCAACGGTAGCGGTGACGCCGGGTGCCGGGGAGGGGCTGGCGCGGGCCACTTTTGAGTTACACTGCGGGCATCACATTCTGACCCCGGAATCTCCCCCAGGCACGCATGAGCTATCTCGTTCTGGCCCGCAAGTGGCGGCCAAAAACCTTCGCCGATACGGTCGGTCAGGAGCACGTCCTGACGGCGCTCGTGAATGCGCTGGAAACCGGCCGGCTGCACCACGCCTATCTGTTTTCCGGTACCCGCGGCGTCGGCAAGACGACCATTGCGCGTATCCTCGCCAAGGCGCTGAACTGCGAGAAGGGCGTGACGCCGGAACCTTGCGGGACCTGCAGCGCCTGCATCGAAATCGACGAGGGGCGGTTCGTCGACCTGATCGAGGTCGATGCCGCGTCCAAGACCAAGGTTGACGATACGCGCGAGCTGCTCGATAACGTTCAGTATGCGCCCGCGCGAGGCCGCTACAAGGTGTACCTGATCGACGAGGTGCACATGCTTTCAAAGAGTTCTTTTAACGCGCTCCTGAAGACGCTCGAAGAGCCGCCGCCGCACGTCAAGTTCCTGCTGGCCACGACCGATCCGCAAAAGCTGCCCGTAACCGTGCTGTCGCGCTGTCTGCAGTTCAACCTGAAACGCATGACGCCGAAGCTCATTGCCGACCGGCTGGAGCATATCGCGCAGGCGGAAGAGATTCCGGCGACGCCGGGCGCGCTCACGATGCTCGCACGGGCGGCGGACGGCAGCATGCGCGACTCACTGAGTCTGCTGGATCAGGCAATCGCCTACTGCGGCGGCGACATCGCCGAGGAACCGCTCGCGCGCATGCTCGGCACGATCGATCGCGGCTACGTGGAGAAGCTGGCGGCACAGCTGGCCGAACACGACGCAAGCGGCGTGCTTGCAACGATTGCCGATATCGACGAGCAGTTTCCGGACTACGGTCGGCTGCTCGACGATCTGGCCGCCTTGCTGCAGCAGGTTGCCGTGCTGCAGGTTGTCGGCAGCGGCAGCCTCGATACCGAGAGCGGCATCGTCGAACCGACGGCGCTCGCGGACACGCTGAGTCCCGAGGACGTGCAGCTGTTTTATCAGACGGCCATTATCGGCCGCCGCGATTTGCACCTGGCGCCCGACCCCCGGGGCGGCGTCGAAATGACGCTGTTGCGTATGCTCGCCTTCCGCCCGGCGCCGCCCGGCTCGGCGGTTTCTTCCGCCGCGCCCAAAGCCGCGGCGTCGAAAGGCGCCGACGCCGCAAAGACCGCAGCGACCGCAACGAGCGATGCATCAGCCGCTGCGCCCGCTGCCGCTGCTTTTGCGGAGCCTGAGTGGTCGGCCGTGCTGCCTGCGCTCGGACTCAACGGCGCAGCGCGCCTGCTGGCCGGTAACTGCGCTTACCTGAAACGCAGCGGCGATACCGTATATTTGTCACTGGATCAGAATTTCGAGGCAATGCTGACGCGCCCTCGCCAGGACAAGCTGGCAGAGGCGCTGTCGACACACTTCGGGGAGACGCTCGAGGTCGATATCGCCGTTGCCAAGGACGGACCGGAGACCCCGCATCAGGCAGAGAACCGTCTGGCGGACGAAAACCTCGAGGCGGCGCGGCAGTCACTCGAGAGCGATCCGAACGTCCAGGCGCTGAAGTCGATGTTCGGCGCTGAGCTGAAACAGGATTCGATCGAGATCAATGCGAAGCGGCAATCGGACTGAAGCAATAACGAAGTCCGGCCAAGGTTTCCGTACCGCATATTTTAGGAGAGCACGATGAAAGCTGGCATAGGGCAGTTGATGAAACAGGCCCAACAGATGCAGGAAAACATGAAGAAGGCCCAGGAAGAAATGGCGACGATGACCGTGACCGGCGAATCCGGAGCGGGCATGGTAAAGGTCGTTATGACCTGCCGCCATCAGATTCAATCGCTCGAGATCGACGATAGTCTGATCGGCGACGACAAGGAGATGCTCGAAGATCTGCTTACGGCGGCGTTCAACGACGCGATACGGCGTGTCGAAACCACCGTGCAGGAGAAGTTTTCCGGGCTCACCGCGGGCATGGGGCTCCCCGCCGGCATGAAGCTGCCGTTCTAGGGCTTGTTGGCGCATGGCTTTTTCTCCGCGACTGACCGGCCTGATCGATGCGCTCAAGTGCATGCCCGGTGTCGGTCAGAAGTCCGCGCAGCGGATCGCGTTTCATTTACTCGAACGCGACAGGCCCGGTGCCTCTTCGTTATCGGATGCTCTCAAGCTGGCGGTCGAATCCATCGGCCACTGCAAGCGCTGCCGGATGCTGACGGAAAACGAGCTGTGCGCGATTTGCGAGGCGAACGGCCGGGATGCGGAGCAGCTCTGCGTAGTCGAGTCTCCGGCCGACGTCATGGCGCTGGAAGACGCCACGGGCTACCGAGGGCTGTACTTTGTGCTCATGGGACATCTGTCGCCGCTGGATGGAATAGGACCCGCGGAGCTCGGCCTCGATGTGCTCGAGCAGCGTCTTGCCGGGCCTGAAGTTCGCGAACTCATCATTGCGACCAACCCGACCGTGGAAGGCGATGCGACCGCACACTATCTGAGCGATCTGGCGGAGCGGCACACCGTGAGCGCCAGCCGCATCGCACACGGCGTTCCGCTCGGCGGCGAGCTCGAGTACGTCGACGGCGGCACTCTGTCACATGCATTCTACGGCCGTCGGGCGGTTAACGAGGGGCGCTGAGGAACTGACGAATGACAAGCGATTGCCTGTTTTGCAATATCGTGGCGGGGAACGTGCCCGCCGACATAGTGCACGAAACCGATGCCACGCTGGCGTTTCGCGATATCAATCCGCAAGCGCCTGCTCACATCCTCATCATTCCGCGGCAACATATCGCCACGATCAACGAACTCGGCGACGACGGGCGGGAGGCGGTCGGCAGTCTGTTTACGGCTGCAAGGGATATCGCTGCGGCCGAAGGGATTGCGGATGACGGCTATCGGGTCGTCATGAACTGCAATCAGGCGGCAGGGCAGACCGTGTTTCATCTGCACCTGCACTTGCTCGGTGGCCGAACCCTGAGCTGGCCGCCGGGCTGATAGGCTGCGCTTTACTCGCGCTTCTGTTTGAGCTGACGCGTGAGGTTGACCAGCCGCCGATAGGACTCGAAGCGTCGCTGGCTGATGCTGCCGGCCTCGACGGCGGCCTGCACCGCACAGCCGGGCTCCCGCAGGTGCGTGCAGTTTGCAAACCGGCAGTCGGCCGAATTCGAATAGATTTCTCTGAATCCTCTCGCGATGTCAGCCGTGTCCGCAATGGCCGGTGCGTAGTCGCGCACGCCCGGCGAGTCGACGACGCTGCCGCCTGCCGGCAGCTCCAGCAGCACCGAGTTTACGGTCGTATGGCGGCCCTCACGGCGTTTGTCGGAAAGCGCCGCGGTCTTCTGCGCATCCCGCGACAGCAGACAGTTGATGAGGCTCGACTTGCCGACGCCGGATTGCCCCACGAGTATGCTGATGCCGTTGTCGAGCAGAGCGGCGAGTTCCTTCAGGCCTGAGCCGTCGGCGGCACTCAGGTGCATGAACGGATAGCCGAGGCGCCGATACTCGGCACCGGTATCGCCAATCTCCCGCGTGCGCTGCGGCTCCCGATCGGAACCCGCATCCAGAAGATCCACCTTGTTGAGGAGCACCGCCGCATCGATATTCATGAGTTCCGCGGCGCAGAGATAGCGGTCCACGATGTACCAGTCGGGTTTCGGCTTGAGGGCTGCGACAACGCACAGCCTGTGCAGGTTGGCGGCGAGCGTTTCGGCTTCGCCCCGGCGATTCGGTCGCGTCAAAGCATTGCGGCGCTCGTGCACTTCGGTGATCAGCCAGTCCGACTCGCCGGCCATTGGGATTGCGCTGACGTGATCCCCGCAAACCGCTTTCTGACGTTTGCCTTTCAGTCGTGCTTCGACTTCGCGACCGTCCGCCAGCCGCAGGCGCATCCGCCGACTGAATGTCGCAATGACCTGAGCTTCCAGCGGCAAGGCGTCTCCCATCACCAGCGGCAGTATGCCGGTTTCAACCGAGCCTCGCACGGAGGCTTTCGGTAAACTGCGGCGAAAGACACGGCCGAAGGCTTGAACATGAGCGAAACAGCAGTATCCGATACGGCGACCAACCTGATCTGGATCGACCTCGAAATGACCGGGCTCGATACGCAGTCCGACACCATCATCGAGATCGCGACGATAGTAACCGACAAACACCTGAACGAACTTGCTTCGGGGCCGGCGCTTGCGATCCGCCAGAGCCGCGCGAGGATGGACGCCATGGACGAGTGGAACACGCGGCAGCACGGCAAGTCGGGATTGACCGCGAGGGTGCTCGAGAGCAACGTCGATCTCGCCGGAGCCGAAGCGCAGACGCTTGCTTTCCTGCGTGCCTGGGTGGACGAAGGGGCATCGCCCATGTGCGGCAACAGCATCTGTCAGGACAGACGGTTTCTCGCACGCGAAATGCCGCTCCTCGAAAGCTATTTTCACTACCGGAATCTCGACGTCAGCACACTCAAGATACTGGCCGGACTCTGGGCGCCAGGTGTAGCGGCTGGATTCACGAAAGAATCTGAGCATCTCGCGCTGGCGGATATTCGCGACTCCATCGCCGAGCTTGGCTGGTATCGCGAAGCGCTGCTCGACAGCAGCGTCCTCGACGTTTGAGTCGAAGCCTGCCAGCGTGATGTCGGGCAATCCCAACTTACCCTCGTCGGCCGCGGCGGAGCGCAATTTCGCGCCGCTGCTGGCGGCGCTGCGCTCCGAGTTCGCCCATTGCCGCCAGGTCCTCGAAATCGGTTCCGGTACGGGCCAGCACGCGGCCGGTTTTGCGGCGGCGATGCCATGGCTACGCTGGCAGCCGAGCGAAGTGCCGGGCCGGACCGCGGGTATTCAGCGTTGGAAAGCGGCGAGCGCGGTGGAAAATCTTCGCGATCCGATCGAACTCGACGTCTTGTCGGAACTTGGCCTTGCGGCGGACTACGACGCCGCTTTTTCGGCGAATACGGCGCATATCATGAGCGAGAACGGCGTTGAGCGGCTGTTCAGGCTGCTCGGACGCGCCTTGCCCGAGGCCGGGCGCTTCTGCCTCTACGGTCCGTTCCGGGAGGCAAAGCAGTTCAGCACGGAGAGCAACGCGCGTTTCGATCGCGAGCTCAGAAGCTCCGATCCGCAAATGGGTATTCGCGATCTCGAGCGGGTCGATGAATTCGCCCGCCGCGCGGGCATGCGCCGCTTGCGGCGCTATGCGATGCCGGGAAATAATCTGCTGCTCGTATTCGGACGAGACGGGAAGGAGTGAGTTCAATGACGACACACTACGGCGGCTGCCATTGCGGCGCGGTTCGGTTTGAAGTGGACGCGCCTGCCGAGATTGTCGCGATGCGCTGCAATTGCAGTATTTGCCGAATGACCGCCTATCTGCACCTGATCGTCAAAGCCGATGACTTTCGGCTGACGCGGGGCGGCAAAGCGTTGAATGAATACACTTTCAACACCGGAGTCGCAAAACACCGGTTCTGCCGGCGCTGCGGGATCAAGTCTTTCTATATTCCGCGCTCGCACCCGGACGGAGTGAGCGTAAACGTGCACTGTCTGGATAGCGGCACAATTGCGAGCGTCAGCGAAGAGGAATTCGACGGCCGGCTCTGGGAGCAGAATGTCTCCAAGCTGTCTCCATTAAACGACTGATTTCGAAGGGAATCGTGAATAGCGTATTGCCGGGGATTGTTCTATATTGTCGGGATGTTTTTTTTGAGGCCCCCCGGTTGTCATGATTGTGCGTTCATCTCTGATTCTCAGTGTTCTGCTGCTCTTTGTACCCCTGTCACTGCAGGCCCAGTCCGCCTGGATCAGCGACGAATTCGAGGTCACTCTGCGGACCGGCCCCAGCACCAGCAATGCAATCGAGCTCATGGTGTCGAGCGGCACCCAACTGACCGTGCTCGAGCGGGACGCCGATTCGGGCTACAGCCGCGTGCGAACCAACGGCGGCACCGAAGGCTGGGTATTGAGCCGCTACCTAATGAGCGAACCCAGCGCCCGGGAACAGTTGGAGACGCTCAGTGCGCAGCTCAGCAGCGCGAACACTCGCGGTTCGTCGCTGGATTCGCAGTTGAGCGGTATTCGCGATCAGTATTCGTCGGCAACGCAGACGATCGAAACCCTGACGGCAGAGAAAGCGCGGCTCGAAGAGGAGCTGGCTGAAATCCGGCGCACGGCCGCGAACGTTCTCTCGATCAACGCGCGCAACAAGGAGCTCAGCGATGAGCTGAAAGCGGCGGACGTTCGAATGGGTTCGCTCGAACAGGAAAATCGCGAGCTGTCGGGAGAGTCGGCCCGAACGTGGTTTGTGGTCGGCGCCGCGGTCGTTGGCGTCGGGATACTGATTGGCCTCTGGCTGCCGCGTATCCGCTGGCAGCGGCGGTCACGCTACGACCGCTTCTGAGTCGGCGTCGGGATTGGCTTTCGGCGACGTGACGTTTGCAAACAGCTGCTAAACGCGCTCGCCCGCAAGAAACATCCAGGTTTCGATAACGCTGTCCGGATTCAGGGACATGCTTTCGATGCCCTGTTCCAGCAACCAGCGTGCAAGGTCCGGATGATCTGACGGCCCCTGGCCGCAAATGCCGACGTATTTCCCCTGCGCGCGGCAGGCGGAAATGGTCATTTCCAGCATCCGCTTGACGGCTTCGTCCCGCTCATCGAACACGTCCGCAACTAAGGCGGAATCACGGTCGAGTCCAAGGGTAAGCTGCGTCATGTCGTTCGAGCCGATCGACATACCGTCGAAATATTCGAGGTATTGATCTGCCAGCAGAGCATTGGTCGGAAGTTCGGACATCATGATGACCTTGAGTCCGTCCTTGCCTCGCTCGAGTCCGTTCTCGCGCAGGATGTCGATGACCGCCGCGCCCTGCGCCACGGTGCGGACAAACGGGATCATGACCTGCACGTTATCGAGTCCCATGTCGTCCCGTACCTTGTGTATGGCCTGACACTCCAGGTCGAAGCAGGGGCGGAAGCTGTCAGCGACGTAGCGTGCGGCGCCGCGAAAACCGAGCATGGGGTTCTCTTCGTCAGGCTCGTAGATTTCGCCGCCGATCAGATTTGCGTATTCGTTCGACTTGAAGTCCGACATGCGGACGATCACGGGCTCGGGTGCGAAAGCGGCTGCGATCGTGCCGACACCTTCGGCAAGCTTGTCCACAAAAAATGCGACCGGATTGTCGTAGCCGGCCATTTGCTCGTCAATGGCGGCGCGCGTCTCGGCGTCGACCTGATCGTATTCGAGCAGCGCTTGCGGATGCACGCCAATCATGCGGTTGATAATGAACTCGAGGCGGGCGAGCCCCACGCCGTGATTCGGGATGCTGGCGAAATCGAAAGCCCGGTCGGGGTTGCCGACGTTCATCATGATCTTCACGGGGATATCGGGCAGCGAGTCGAGCTCTATCTGCTGCTTCTCAAACTCCAGTTCGCCTTCGTAAACGTAGCCTTCGTCGCCTTCGGCGCAGCTTACGGTTACGGTTGCACCGTCGCTGATCGTCTCGGTTGCATTGCCGCAGCCGACGACGGCGGGGATACCGAGTTCCCGCGCAATGATGGCTGCATGACAGGTTCGACCCCCACGGTTGGTGACAATGGCCGCCGCGCGTTTCATTACGGGTTCCCAGTCAGGGTCGGTCATGTCGGATATCAGCACGTCGCCCGCCTGAACCCGGCTCATCTCGTTGACGTTGCGGATGATCTTGGCGGCACCGGAGCCGATCTTTTGCCCGATGCTGCGGCCGGTGCTCAATACTGCCGACCGGCCTTTCAGCGTGAAGCGCTGAATTGTCCGGCCGCTGCGGCTTTGCACGGTTTCCGGGCGGGCCTGCAGGATATACAGCTTGCCGTCATTGCCGTCTTTACCCCACTCGACATCCATGGGGCGGCCGTAGTGTTCCTCGATCGTAACGGCCATGCGGGCGAGTTCGACAACGTCGCTCTCGTCGAGAGAAAAGCGCTGACTGTCGGCCTCGTCGACGTCGACCGTGCTAACGGTCTTGCCGGGCTCCGGATTCTCGCTGTAAACCATCTTGATGGCTTTACTGCCGAGATTCTTCCGCAGGATAGGGTGCTTGCCGGATTTGAGCGCAGGCTTGTATACGTAAAATTCGTCGGGATTTACCGCGCCCTGTACAACGGTCTCACCCAGACCGTAAGCGGCCGTAATGAACACGGCGTCGCGGAATCCGGATTCGGTGTCGAGCGTAAACAAAACGCCCGACGATCCGAGGTCGCTGCGGACCATGAGCTGCACGCCGACCGACAGGGCGACCAGGCTGTGGTCGAATCCCTGGTGAACCCGATAGGCAATTGCGCGGTCGTTGAACAGCGATGCATACACCTCATGCAGAGCCGCGATCAGGTTGTCGAATCCCCGTACGTTGAGAAAGGTTTCCTGCTGCCCCGCAAAAGAGGCATCCGGAAGGTCTTCCGCGGTCGCGCTCGAACGAACGGCTACCGCTATGTCGCGGCCGTCGGCAAGCGTCTTCCAGTGTTCGGCAATCGCTTCCTTCAGTTTGGACGGCAAGGGCGCGGCGAGTATCCAGTCGCGGATCTGCCTGCCGGCCATCGCCAGCGCCTCGATGTCGTCCACGTCCAGCCCGTCCAGCAGTTTATCGATGCGTTTATCGAGGCCGTTCTCGGCGAGAAATTCGCGGTAAGCGGCGGCTGTCGTCGCGAAGCCGCCCGGAACGCTCACTCCCAGATTACTGAGGTTCGCAATCATTTCGCCAAGCGATGCGTTCTTGCCGCCCACGGTTTCGACATCTTTGATACCGAGGTCGGCAAGAGGAATTACGTAGGGCTCCATCGCTGCTCCCTTGTGTTCGAGCGTAGGAAGTGGACAATCGGTGTATTAAACGGTACAGCGGAAGGCATTTCTGCTGCGCATGAGATGAATAGCAATGACTGAACGCACCGTTTTTTTTCTGTCTGACCAGACCGGCGTCACTGCCGAGACATTGGGTCACAGCCTGCTGACGCAATTTGGCGGTCAGAAATTTAGGCAGGTGACTTTGCCATTTATAGATAGCGTTGACAAGGCGAAGGAGGCGGTTGCGCGAATCAATGCGGCCGGTAAATCGGCCGACCTTCGGCCTATTGTCTTTTCCACCCTCATACAGGATCGCTTCCGCGCGATGCTTAGAGAGGCGGACGGCTTACATCTTGATATATTTGACGTTTTCCTCAAGCCGCTAGAGGTCGAGCTCGGCATTGAGGCGTCCGAGGCGCCCGGCAAGGCGCACGGTATGAGCGATATCGACGCGTATATGAAGCGCATCGAAGCGACCAACTTTGCGCTGGCCAACGACGACGGCGGTGTCAGCCGCAATTACGATATGGCGGACGTCATATTGCTCGGCGTTTCGCGCTCCGGCAAGACGCCAACCTGCCTGTATCTCGCGTTGCAGTACGGCGTGTATGCCGCCAACTTTCCGCTGACCGACGAGGAATTCGAAACGGGAAAACTGCCGGAATTTTTGCTGCAGCAAAAACACAAGCTCTTCGGCCTCACTATTCGTCCCGAACGCCTGAAACAGATCCGCAAGGAGAGGCGGGCTGTCGGTAAATACTCGTCGGCACAGCAGGTTCGTTACGAGCTGCGCGAGACCGACAAACTGCTAAAGCGGCACGGCATTCCGAATGTCGATACGACGGAGTTTTCGATAGAGGAAATTGCCAGCCTGATACTGGACAGCACAGGTGTGGAACGTCGCGTCCGACCCTAGCGTAGCCCGTGCCAGCCTCGAAGAGGCAGCGCGTTACGGGTTGCTTGTTTACGCCGGAGTACACGAGTTTTTTTTGCTTTTTTTCGCGTTTTCGGAACGGTATTTGCTTCACTTAATCCGGCGGCGTGCTGTGCTATATTCCGGGCATGTTGCTCGACTCCAGAATCGTCCCACAGGCCGTTGCCAGGCCCCGCAGCTTCGTCGGTCTCATGGCGCTTTACGAAAGCAATTACCTGAGGCTGCTGCATCTAATCCCCGATCTGCACACGATTGACGGCTGTTACCGGTCGCGCGTGGCGGGCGACTGCGATCTGCACGTCGACGTCCTCGAACGCTGTGCCTACACGGTTACCTTGTCGCTCACTTATTATTTCGATACCGAAGCCGGCCGGGTGGCGGACCCCGACATGCGCGTGCGAGCGTACCTCGACGGACAGCTTGCCGAGTCTATGAGGGTTTCCGGCAATCATCAGCACGCCGAACTCCGGCGCCTGTTTAATGCGCATACGCATGAACTCGATGTGCGTTGGCGCCGCAACACGGTGCTCAACAAGTGGCTCGAATATCTGTCCGATCAGGGGCACCTGATACTGGGTTGCTAGCGCCCGTTCTATCCCTTATGGCGAGCCGCGTCGCACGCCTCGGCGGGCGACAGCCGATTTCTTGAAAAACTGTAGATTCGATCAGGTCATTCGAATCCTCCGGATGCCATGATTTGCGGCTCTGGGCGGCTTTCATGAGTCGCGACGGCTTGAGTTATGTAAAGTGAGGGTTCTGTGCCTGCCAAGAGCGCGCTATTTGGCACTGCCGATACCGTAGATGAGGGTAGCGATAAGCTGCACGACCTCTATTGGAATCGGGCCAGGCTGAAACAGGACTTTGCCAGGAAAGCCGACGAGAACTTCCGGCTGCAGTCCATGATCCGGGATCAGGAAGGTGCGACGGCCCGCGTCCAGCAGCAACTCGATCATCTGGAAAACCTGCTGCTCGATCCGGAGTGGGTGCACAACGTCGTCGTGTTCTATCAACTGCGCGGCCTGAACGCGCAGTGCTGCCGTAAACTCGCGAGTTTTGCCGAGCAGCTCAAGCAGCAGCGGGAGCAGCGACAGCACAAGCAGGCGCTGGTCGGCTGGAACGAGGGGCGCAAGGCCGAGTCGCGGAAAGTCGAAGGGCGGATCGGCGAAGTGCGGGGAAGCCTGCAGCTCCTCGAGGACAATTTGCTCGAAGAGCGGCAGCGTATCGAGTCGATGAACGGTATTAGCCGCATGCTGCGGGGACGTCAGGCGGGCGCCGAACTCGACGAACTCGGGGCGCGGATCGAGGTGCTGGCGCAGGACGAGCAGCGGCTTATCGCAGAACTCGAGGCCATTCAGAAGCGCGAGCCACCGGCCATAGCGGGACTCGACATTGCCGCGAAACGCTCGATCAACCTAATGATAATCGCATTCGCACAGGAGCTGTTGCTGCGCTTCGAAGACCGGAATTTTGCAGCGATGGTCAAGGAGTCGAATGAAAAAAGCGTCGGCGCGATCAAGTACGGAAACAAGGACGATTGCGACAGGTTACTGCGCGAAGTTCAGCGGCAGTGCGCGCGTCTGGAGCAAGCAGTGGACCTTGCGGATACGCTAAAACGGCGGGTTGCCCGTATTTCGGAGCATGCTGATTTTGCGGCTGATGACGAGGCCGTTCCCAGGCCGGCGACGGTCGCAACCCTGTTCGCTTTCGACCCGGGCGGAGCCGTGCGGTCGTCGGACGGTAACCTGCTGGGAGAGGACTACTGGCAGCTGTCGCGGGTTCTCTGCCGCTGACCGCGCCGGGCTGCCTGCAGAAAAAGCGGCGCCGTATCAGATGTCGGTTCGGTACATCTCGCGACGATAGATGAGCGCGTCTTTCTCGCTCATACCCGGGAGACGGGTTTCGACATTCGGTTCGTTGGCCGATGTAGACTCGCTGCCCGGGAGGGCCAGCTTGCGTTGCTGGCGGCGCTCGAGTGCGTCGGCGAGAGCCGCCGATCGAAGTTGCGCGGTGCGATGGGATGTCGATATCGGCCGCTTGTCTTCGTCGCCGTCCTCGTAACCGCCCCGCTCGTAATCGCTCTGATAATCCTTGAGAAGTCTGCCCAGTCCGCGGACACCGGCCAGTTTTACTGCGCCGCGGTCCGACTTGAGCATGGTCAGCTTTTCGGCGATGCCGGAAACGGCGATCAGATGCAGGCTGTCGCGGGTCTCGGAGATGTTGTCCATCGTCTGCACGATGGACGGGTCGAAATCATGGTCGTTGGTGTGCTTGTCGCCGCTGCAGCCGAGGTTGAAACTCGAAGCGGCCAGCGCCGGAAGCGAAAATCCCGATAGCAACGCGAGCAGACCGAGCCGGAATCCGTCGGTCTTTGCAGTTCTCCACCTCGATGATCTGGATTTTGCCACGCGCTTTTCCCGATCCGTTGCTGTCAGACAAGTGCCGTCAGACAAGTGCCGTCAGATAAACAACGCTGTCCGATAAACTCTTGAAGAGCGTCTTGACCAGGCGGTCGCCGCGTTGACCGCAGCGTCATGAGCGGCGGACAGAAGCCGGCTATCAGTGCTTCCGAAGGCAATGCACCCGGTGTTGTAGCTGAGTATAACACCGCCCGAAAGCGACGCAAGGCCGCCGTGGGCAGTGGACTGCGGGCGGTGCGTTAACAGATTCTAGTGGTCTACCCGAGCCGTTTTCGCGGGCGGCGACGAAATCTGCCGTAATTTGGCCAGATCGGAGGCGATTTCCGCAGCCTGATTCAGCAGAATGTCGGGCCGTTCTTCCTCGTCGAGATCTTCGAGGCTGGCCAGCGGTTCGAGGCCTCGCGCGGCGCGGCGTTCGTTTTCGCGCTCCAGCGCACGTTCGCGCTCCTCTTCACGCTCGGTCTTGCGGGCGTCGATATTCAGCGACACGGTAACGCGCGATCGCGCTTCTTCTATTTCGCGGATGCCGTCCAGCAGGTACTGGTAGTCGGGATCGTCCTTCGCGCGTTCGACGTGGTTGACCGTCAGCGAGCTGATCGTTTCGGCCAGCGGCGCGCCGCGGCGGAAGCGTGTCGTGTCCACGGTGTCCCAGGGCAGTGCGCTGTCGCGCACGCTTTCGCCAAACTGCTCGGCATCTATCGAGGAGGGGAGAGCAATATCCGGGTCGACACCGCGATGCTGGGTGCTTTCGCCCGTGACCCGATAGTATTTACCTATGGTCATCGTTAGCTGACCGTAGCCGCGGTCTCCCTCGGGTTTGATGTATTGATCGAGGGAATAGAGGTTCTGCACGGTGCCTTTGCCGAAGGTCTGCTGACCGACTATCACGCCGCGCGCGTAGTCCTGTATGGCGGCTGCGAAAATCTCGGAAGCCGATGCGGAGAAACGATCGACCAGTACGGCCAGCGGTCCCTCGTAGGAGACGCTGGCAACCGGGTTCGGATCGTCGAGCCGGCTGACGCGGCCGTTGGAGTTGCGCAACTGGACTACCGGGCCGTTGTCGATGAACAAACCGGACAAAGCCGTTGCTTCGGTAAGGTGTCCGCCGCCGTTGCCGCGTAAGTCCATGACGAGACCGTCGATGCCCTCGGCCTCGAGCTCGCCGATCAGGCGCCTGACATCCTTGGTCGTGCTCGTGTAATTCTTGTCGCCGTTCGACAGTGCGCGGTAATCGCGGTAGAAGCTCGGGACCTCGATGACGCCGATGCGCCAGTCGCGTCCCTCGCGCGGCACTTCGATGACCGAACTTTTTGCGGCCTGTTCTTCGAGTTTCACCTGGCCGCGCGACAGGACTATTTCTTTTTCGCCGCTGCCCGGGATAGCGCCGCCCGGAATGATTTGCAGCCTGACGACCGTGTTTTTCGGACCGCGGATGAGGTCCACCACGTCGTCGAGGCGCCAGCCGACGACGTCGACCATCTCGCCGTCACCGCCCTGTGCCACGCCGGTTATCCGGTCGTCGGGCTTGAGCGAGCCGTCGATGGCGGCAGGGCCGCCCGGGATGATGTTTACTATCTCGACGTAGTCGTCTTCGGTTCGTAAGGACGCACCAATACCGAAGTAGGAGAGGCTCATCTGAATTCGGTATTCCTCGGAGTTTCTGGGTGACAAGTACGAGGAATGCGGATCGAGCGTATGCGCAAACGCGTTCATGAACGTTTCGAAGACGTCGTCGGTCTTGATCTGGTCGAGCCGCCGGATCACGCGCTTGTAACGATTAGTCAGGATTTCCTGAGCTTCTTCCCAGGTTTTGTCCGCAAGGACGAGGCGCAGAGCGTCGCTTTTGACGCGCTTTCGCCAGATTTCGTCGAGTTCGTCTTCGCTGCTGGCCCAGGGTGCTTCCGTGCGGTCGAACTGATAGGTCTCATCAAGCGTAAAATCGGGCTCGGACTCCAGCAGCGTAATGGCGTGGTTTAGCCGCGCGCGGGCGCGGGTCCGGTAGACCTTGAACATGTCGTAAACGGGGTCGAGGGGTCTCGACTTGATCAGGTCGTCCAGCGTGTAGCGAAACTGCTCGAAGTAGGCGAGGTCCGAGGCCAGAAGATAGCTTCGATTGCCGTCGAGCGTTTCGATGTAGCGGTCGAGCACTCGCGACGAGAGATCGTCGTCGACCGCGATCTGGTTGTAGTGCGACTTCTGTATGAACTGTGTCACCAGTTCGCCAATCCGCTCATGCCGGATCTCCGGGATGAGTTCTTCGTCGCTGGTGACGGTTGGAACAGCGGCCGTCGTGCCTGCCGCGACGATTCCGAGGATGAGAGCAGTCGTCCGGTAAATGCCCCTAATCGTGAAATCCCTCAAATGCTTACTCCATGTTTGAATCGGCGAATGAATCCGACAACAATGTCCTTAAGGCTAGATGCCCGGCGCGCTACGATCAAGGGCGCGGTCGGCATTAAGGCTGAAATCCAGGGTCTAATTTTAACCAAACTGGAAACTTTCGATTGCGACCTTTAACCATAGTCACGGGCTTTCTCATGGGGAGCTGCGTATCGATTGCGGTCAGCCTGTTTTTTGTCCTGATCGTATTCGCGCTCATTGGCGACGAGTTCCCGCGTGTCCAGCATGAATTTGGCCCACTCCTGAGGAGTCTCGGCATCTTCACAGCTATGACCGCGATTTCCGTGTGGAGTTTCTACCTGCTGCTCAGGGAGCGCCCGTTGCGCTATCTGGCGCAGGGCGGCCTGTGGCTCGGAATCCTCGCGACGGGCTGGTACTACTGGCCCTGAGCAGCCGTGTCGATACGCTAGTTGAGCAGTTCAGGGTTGCGGCCTTTTGCGCGGTCTTTCCTGGCTTTCTTGCGTCTCCGCCGCATTCTCGACAGCAACGCATCGCGGCGATTGTCGAGCCAGTCGCCGCGGCTGACCGCCAGACGGCTTCCCGAGGCCGTCTGCAGCTCTTCCCGGTAGTTGCAAAAATCGACGTATGCCTCGATTTCGGGGCGGAGTTCGCGGACGACGAGTTCGATCATGATGGCGTCGTCGAGGAAGCCAATGCCGGGTATGTGGTCCGGAATGAGATCCTCGGTCTCGGCGAGATAGGCGAGTGCATTCAGTACGCGCTTGCCGTCATCGTGCGGCAGGCGCCATTCGAGGTCGGACAGCATTGCTATCAGCGTTCGGAGTTTGTCCAGGCGCTCCCGGACAAATCCGGGCGCGGCAGCACCGTCGATATCGCTCAGCACCTCTTCCGCCGCCGCGAGGATGTCTTCCGGGGCCATGCAGGCAGCCGCCTTGCGAGCTTCGCGCATGATTAGCTGGAAGTGTTGTAGATCCTCGTCGTCGAGGTCGAAGCTTATTCTGAGCCCCATTTGCCGGTCCGGTGCTGGATATCGTTCTTGTTGGTTTGCGGAGCCTAGCATGATGCAGGCGCCTTGAAGAACCCGGCCGGAGCCGGCGGGCGGGCAGCGGAGCCCCGATCCTCAGCTGCGGAGATGTTTTTCCCAGTTCTTCGAGCGGTCGAATTCGCCTGTGTTGTAGGGATCGATTCCGGTTTTTTCCCCGGTATCCACGAGTGAATCGTCGAGTATGGTCAGCGTTTCGTGCGTGCCGGTGTCCTCACGGACGAACTTCTGGCGAACCGGCGGAGGCGATGCCGCGGGCTTGGCGGCGGACGCCGCGGGTTTCGGTGCCTGCCGGGATCTGCGGATCGCCTGGTGCACACCGGTTTCGCGCAGTTTGTCCTGCGGTGTTGTGTCTGCACGCAAGCCGAGCCAGTTTAACAGTCGCTTGAACATTTTCTGATGGGATCTGCGTCCGCTTTTCGCTTGAGTGAATATCGGCGGCCTTGCGCGAGCGCCGCTCGGGGGCGGCTTTGCCAGGCTGCCTGAACCTTATGATCCTATTGTTACGAAACCGTTCCGCTTAGCCCAGTGCGATGATAAAAACTGTGACCGGCGTCACGCATTGGTATTGTGACGTATTGACCATTTTCAGGCGGCGGCATTCACACGGTGCCAACCCGCCTTAGCCCCCGGCGCTCCCGATGAGGCGCCACGCAATTCGCATGCTTCTCAAGAGCTGCAATACGATGTACGGCGAGAGTACCAGTAGCCAGGCGAATCGGTCGCCGTTGCCCAGGCGTTTGAATATGGACTCCAGAAAATGGCCGAAGCCGTCGCCGCCGTATTCGCCGAAGATCAAGTCGCCGACGAAAAAGATCGCCAGAGGCAGCAGGCTAAGGCCGGCGAGCAACAGGAAGACGAACAGCAGCAGCTCACGAACCGGCGGCTTAGCCAGCAAAGAAGTATTGGCGGGCACTGCTGTGGTCAGCGACGGGTGCTGTGACGGGTAACGGGGTGGGCGCTCATCCGCGTATCCTTGCCCAGCGGACCGGTTCCGTCAAGTTGCGGGAGGTTGCTTCTGCTCGCTTCGCCGCCGGGCGCCGCGCCGGCTGCGAAAAACATATATCGCCAGGTGAAAGCAGGCTGCGGTAAACAGCAGGTAATGCGGCAGCACCCAGAACCAGGCGTTGATGTAGAGCGTCGCCAGCAGCGCGGAGACCCCGGCGGACAGATAGAACCAGGGCAGGGCGTCGTAGTAGAGTTTCGGCAGCCAGATTTTCCGCGTGAATTTAAGCGTTCTGCGGTGAGCGACCGGCTGTTGTCGTGCCAGTCTCGCCTGCTTCCCTGCGGCGCTGCCAAACATCGTAAACCACGTAATTTCCGCTACCAATGAGGCAAAGCATAGCGCCGGAGATCCGTTTGTGCCGTGACTGTATTCACAAATGCGGGGATTTCGGCCGCAAGCTTGCGGAGGCCGGACCCGCGACGCACCCTGCCTGCAGCGGGATCTAGCTTTCTCGTCGTACCCGTTCTTCGTAATGGAAATCCGCGTTGCCGATCGTGACCTTGTCGCCGCTCTTGAGGAAGTGCTCGGTGACGCGTCGCGAATTGACGTACACACCGTTCTTGCTGCCCCAGTCCACGACGCGCGTCGTGTCGCCTTCCGTCAGGACAACCGCGTGCCGGCGGCTAATGTAGGGCACGTTTAGCTGAATGTCGTTTTGCTGCGTTCTGCCGATCGTGAGGCGCTTCTTGAACAGAGGAAACCTGAGTTCCTGATTGTCGATGCGTCCGATCAGCATGCGGTTTACCCGGTCGCCGTCGCGAGCGTCGCGCTGCAAGTCGGCGCTGTCAGCGAGATGGTTATCGATGTCGACAACGGTCGTATCGCTGAGCTCTGCCATGGTCTGCGCGTCTTCGTTCTGACTCGCAAGCTCGGCGAGCAGACAGCTCACGGCCGCAGTCTTGTTGGCGAGTTTTTGCTCGAGCGACTGGTGCTGCGCTTCGAGGTTGGCGTTGCGCTGCTCGAGTTCCGCAATCTGCTCGCGGAAGCGGCCGTCGTTCCGGTTCAGCATTTGCTCGAATTGTTCGCGGTAGTTTTTCGATTCGAGCAGCTCGGCAGCCAGGTCCGCGTTCGCGCTTTCCTGTCTGGCGGCCTGTGCAAGCACGGCTTCCAGTTCGCTGCGCAGCTCCTGGATCTCATCGGTGTGCCGATGCTGCATGGCGGCGATTTGCTCGCCCAGCGCACGGTTGTCGTTGCCCATGCGTTCTATCTGGCCGGTGAGCGCGATTTGCCGCGCGTGGTACTCCTCGACTTCGAGGGTCAGGTGCAGCTCGCTCTGCTCGAGTTGCTCACTGCGTTTCGTCTGATCTTCCAGCTTCTGCCGAACGCCGTTCGCGTAGCTCTCTCGCCGTTCGAGCTGCGCGGCAAGCTCCGCAATCCGCGCTCTGGATTCGGCGGCGGCACCGGAGGTGGCTTCGAAGTCCGGCGCGGGAGCGCTGTCGGCTGAGCCGTCGCGGCGGGCCCGGTCGGGCCGCGTGCGCCGGTCTTCGGCGTTTTCCTCCCGCTGCTGGAGTTCGCGCTGCAGTGCCGTGATTTCAGCGCTGCGGGATGCGGACTCCTCGCGCAGCGCACCGATTGTCCCGTGCTGTTCGCCGAGTTCCGCTTCGAGCCTCTCACGTTCGATAGTGAGCCGCTCGTTGTCCTCTCCCAGCTCGTGGTGTGCGGCTTCGCGCTGGCGTATTTCGGTTTTTAGCGACTTGATGGAGCGGTCGCGTTGCTGCAGCAGCCGGTTCTTGCGCTCCAGCGCTTCCCTCAGCTCGCCAACCTGCCGGTTGAGTTCGTCACCAATGGCGGCGCGGGCGCGGGTTTCCGACTGCAGGCCTTGCCACTTGGAACGCAGTTGCTCCAGTTCGTACTGCATCCTGCCGATCGTGTTGCTGTGGGACTTGAGATCGCTGCGCAGCACCTCGACGTCGCTGCCGACCTGACGGCCGGGCTTCCGCTCGAACTCGAACGTGTTGGCATCGTCTTCGAGTAATTCGTCGTCGGCGGAACGCGTCAGAACCTGCTGCAGCGTAAGCTCCTGCAACTCGGCCGTTATGTCGTCGTCGGCGACTATTTCGTTGGTATTCTTGTTCTTATTCGCCATGCCGCGATAGTAGCACGTCGATTCCGCTCAGGCAGGCTTCACAAGCCTTGAGATACAGTGTTTTCCGGCTAGTCGGCCGGCACGGTGCGTTCCGTCGCCCACTTGCGCAGCGCGGCTATTTGCTCCGCCATGACGACGGACAGGGGCCTGGTTTGTTCGATTTCCGCGAGAATATGCGCTGTTGCCAGCGGTTCGGACTTCGCGTGCGACGCATACAGGGATGCGACAATGGCCTGTTCGATCTCGGCGCCGGAGAAACCTTCCATTGAACGGGCCAGCGTTTCGATGTCGAATCCTGCGAGCGCCAGGCCGCGTTTTGTTAAATGAATGGCGAGTATCGACGCCCGCACGTTTAGCTTCGGCAGATCGACAAAAAATATTTCGTCAAAGCGACCTTTGCGTACGAGTTCGGGGGGGAGCGCCTGAATGTCGTTGGCCGTCGCTACGACAAA
Organism: Pseudomonadota bacterium; assembly: GCA_039819385.1. Lineage (GTDB taxonomy): Bacteria > Pseudomonadota > Gammaproteobacteria > Steroidobacterales > Woeseiaceae > UBA1847. The sequence goes on from JBCBSC010000008.1 coordinate 79,213, forward strand.
TACGTCACTCTTTTTTTCGGCCATCCAGGTCAGGAAGCTGCCCAGCACGCGTTGCGTCGTGCCCGTCTCGCCACCGCGGCCGGCGATACCCTTCTCGATCTCGTCGATCCAGAGCACGCAGGGTTGCATGACGTCAGCCGTATTCAATGCTTCACGAAGCTTGCGTTCGGTTTCACCGTGGTATTTGTCGTACAGGCTGCCGAAGTCCAGCCGCAGCAGCGGCGTTCCGAAAACGCCCGCGGTCGCCTTGGCGGCGAGGCTCTTGCCGCAGCCTTGCACGCCGATGAGAAGTATCCCTTTGGGGGCGTCCAGGTGTTCCGCCGCGCCGTCGTTGCGGAACACCGCGCGGCGCTGCGAGAGCCAAGTCTTGAGGCGCTCCAGTCCGCCGACGTCGCTGAAGCGAGCGGTATCGTATTCAAACTGCAGCGAGCCGCTGCTGTTCAGCAGTTCGTACTTGGCCTGCATCGCGTCCGGCAGATCCGTGCGGGTAATTGCGCCGTCGACGAACACGGCGTTGCGCGCCAGGCGCGCCGTGTCGCTGTAAGTCAGTCCGGACAGATTCTTGACCAGCAGTGCGCGCGCCTTCGGGTCGACCTGAACCTGTTGCCCCGGATGGGTTTCGATGAACTCGTCGATTACCTTCTGCACGATTCGCTCGCGCTCGGCTTCGGTGGGCAATGCCATCTCTACCCGCGCCGCGAAGGTCTCCAGCTCACTGGGTAACTGGATCTGATGGCTGAGCAACACGATCTGGCGTGCAACGCTGCGATAGTTCAGGCAAATATCCTTGAGCAGCCTGACGTGCACGGGCTCCTCCAGGAAGGGATGAAAGTCGAGCAGGACGTAGATACCGGGTTTACTGACCGCGCGGACGTGCTTGAGGACGTCGGTCGGTTGGGAGTTAAGCGTTTGCGGTTCGAGATCGATGTCGAGGCGCTGCAGGCCGTCGGTAATGGTCCAGCGGAACAGCGGCAGATAGTCGCTGCTGACCGCCGCCATCGTTATCGATTTGAGCATGCTCAGCACGCGCGATTCGTCAGCGCTCTCGATGACGACCAGCGGCGTGCGGGACCTGAGCACCAGTTCCAGATCGTGCCGTTGATCGGTCACAGACGATCGCCCTCCGCGCGCGCCATCGGCGCGCAGCCGGGCAGGGCGCCGCTGGCGAGCGCTTCGGGCCGGCTTCCGAGCACGCTCCCGGCGGCCTCCTGCAGGGCGTCGAGATTGAGCCGCCGTGAGGGCTTCTCGAGCAGCGCGGCGACGATGTCGTCGAGCGAGCGTTCGTTGTCGCTCGCCGAGCGGATTTCCCGGTCGAGCTCGGCAAACAGCGTTACCGCTCGCGCGGTGCGTGCACCCTTGGAGGGATCGGCGCACAGCACGTCCGCGTCTTTGCCCCAGTCGCGCTGAGTCTGGAGCGCCGCGGCGTACCGCGAGTCGGAGAGACCGCCCGCGCGCCGCAGCAGCTCCAGGCTGTAGTACTCGGCAAGTCCCTCGACGATCCAGTCGAAGCCTGGATTCGAGCGCAGGCCAAGGGCAACGTGCAGCACCTCGTGCAGCAGGGTGCTTGTACCGTTTTCGCTGATCAGCGGGCGCTCCGCGTGCATGTACAGCGAGTCGCTCGCGGACAGACCGCCGCGCCACATGGGCGCACCGGCGCTGACTATGGTCAAGCGCGGCGGCAGCTCGGCCACCAGGCGGCGGACTTCTGGGAGCGTCCAGTTGAGGAACGCAAGCATGTCCAGGCGCCGCACGCCGTTGTTCTCGGGGCCGGCCACGAGCACGCGGGTGCCGGCAATATCGTCGAAACGAACGCCGAGTTTGCCGAGCACTATCCAGCCGGACGGCTCGTCGTAGCGGCGTTGTGGATTGCGCACGACAAAAGCTCCGTCCTCCTCCGGATACTGCGTGATTGCCGACCAGGACCGCGGCAGGTCGAAGCTCAGGGAGGTCCTGCTTCGCGCCGCTTTTCGCGCGCGGGTTTCGGCGCGCGGTATCAGGCGTTCGGCGCGCAGCAGGCCCCAGTCGTTGCCGAGCCATGCATCGTAGCCGTTGCCAGCGCGCTGCCGCCTGCCGTCGACCCGCCAGCTCAGAGTGCCGCCGGATTCCGGCACGAACCAGCGGAGTTCGCCGTTCCCGACCTGGAGTTCGCCCTGCGCGTCGAACGATTCGAAGCGCACCGGGTCGAAGGAAAAGCGAATTTCGCGCAGCAGACGGCTTGCCTGACCGACGCTTAGCTCGACTTCGAAATGTCCGTTTGCTGCGTTGGCTTCGATGTCGTAATGCAGGTCGTACTCGAGCCTGGTCGTGTCGGCCGCGGTGTCTTTCGCTGGAATTCCGCAGGCGGCCGCGAGTGCCAGGGCGGGAAGGAGCCACACGCGGCGCCAACCGTAACGAGGGCGGTTCGGGCGAATTGCCGACCAGTTCATCCCGGATTCATGCGCGTTCAAGTAAGCTTGCACCTATCGCCGAAAAAACGAACGCCATGATAGCCCATAAGCCGATCTCCCGACTCCCGTTTGTTGCGCTGATAGGCGCGCTGGCCGCCGCTCTCGCCGGCTGCTCCTGGGGTCCGGTGGTGCCGGAGGACGGGCCTCCCGAGCGAGTCGCAGGTCCCCGGAAACAGCCGGCGGTCGATGTGGGCGGCAAGGCGGCACACTTCGCGCTACTGCAGCGCGGAGTACCTTACCGCTACGGCGGCGCGACGCCTCAGGGCTTCGATTGCAGCGGGCTCGTGCACTATGCGTTCGGCCGCGCGGGCAAGCACGTACCGCGCACCACGACGGCGTTACACCGGGCAAGCAAAACAGTGGCGAAGGACGCTCTGCGTCCGGGCGATCTCGTATTCTTCCGGGTAGACGGCAAGATGGCGCACGTCGGCATCGTCGTTGACGAAAACCGTTTTGTGCACGCGCCGCGCAGCGGCCGCCTCGTTAGCGTGGAAACGCTCGATTCACCTTTCTACCGGCAGGCGTTCGTGCGCGGTGGTCGTTTGCATTAGCCCATTAAGCCCATCGCGCCTTGGCGGCGCCGGCTAGATCTCCGGGTCGGCGACGATAAACGCCCGAAGCTGCTCCGCGAGACCCTTGCAGGCCGCCGTCTGCGTCCGCGCTATGAGCGGGATGGGCACTACGAGGGCCGGAAGAAACGATGTGCCGCTTACGTCGGCAGTAACGGTGCCCGCAGCTTCGAGACCCTCGAGATCCCAGATCGATGCGTTGTAGTCGGCGTCGTTTTGCCACCAGGCAAAACCGAAACACCCGCCGCCGCCCGGCCCCGCGGCGCAGGACATGCTGCCGCCGCCCGCAACGCGTTCGGTATCGCCGTCGAGCCAGATGATGTAGCGGACGCCCTGCTCAGCGATGCGTTCGGCAACGCCCGGGCGCTGCATCAGTTTTACCAGACCCTTGGTCTCCGCCGGCGCGGTGCGAGGCTCGAACCAGGGAAACAGCGAATCGACGAACTGCTGGCGCGGAATGACGTTGAGCCCCGAGCTGCCGCGGCCGATGGCGTTTTCAACGCAGGAGACATAACTGTCTTCGGTTTCGTTGCCGAGGTGATAGCTCTTACCCATGATCACGACGGTCTCGCCGTCGCCAATGCCGGTCATGCCTTCGCGAGCGTTTTCGACCCTGGACGTCACGCAGCCGGATGCGAGCAGGACCAGCAGGCCGGTTGCCAGCACCCGCCCGGACAGCGATAAGCCTTCCTTAGCCTGCGTCATTGGCATTTTCCTCGTGCGCCGTGGTTTGAGTCTCCGGCGCCGCCGGCGCCGCGGCTTCGATGGCTGCCCGGCGCTTGATGCGGGCAGAGCCGACGCCGGTTTCGCGATCGAGCTTGTCGATCATCAGCGCGGCCGCGTCGCGCATCGCCAGCACGGCCGCTTCCTGCAGCGCCTCCGCGCCGCCGAGCATCTTGGACTGGCTCTTGCCGTAGGCGGCCAGCGGCCAGTTCGCGGTCTGGTCTCCGCTACTGTCGAAGACCTTTATCCGATAGCGGATCCAGACGGCAAAAGAGTCGGTCTTGGTCTGGTTCGGCACCGAGAACTCGAACGCATCGATGCTCGGTTCGATGAATGCGTCGAGGTTCAGTTCGGCGGGATCCTCGTCCGGCCCGACGATGCGGACCTCTTCGAACATGTAGCCAAACAGCTCGGTAAACAGCACTTCGTTGGAGCGGCCCAGATTGATTGACCAAGCCTCGCTGCCGAGCGCTTCCTCTTCGTGGCTGAAGTCCCGGAAGTTATCGGGGAAGCGGACGCCGACCGAGACGGCCATAGGTTCGACCAGCGGCGTAGGGATGGTCGGTGGATCCATAGTGACCGACGAGCCGCAGCCGGCCGTCACCGCGGCTATTGCCATAGCCGATAGAACCGCCCGACACCTCGTTATCACCGTCGTCTTTCCCGCTGTGTTCGTTTTCTTAAAGCTCCGCGCGATTTAGGTTATGAGCCCGCTGCGCGCCCAGAGTTCCGTGCCGCCCGGTATTAATCCGGGCTTGGTCCGACTTTAAGGACCTCGACGCGGCAACGCAACACGCCCACGGCGTTTTGCATCCCTCCGGTCCGCCGGTATATCGTTTACGGCCTGCCTGAAGTAGCAATCGGAACGAGTCGGAATGCCGAGGCCGAAAATACTGGTTTTTCAACACGTTCCTTACGAACCCCTTGGCACGCTCGATCCGCTGTTGAAAGCGGCGGGGTTCCGAATTCGCTACGTCAATTTTGCGCGGCACAGAGAGGCGCGTCCGACGCTCGAGAAGTATGCGGCCATTATTGTGCTCGGCGGACCTATGAACGTCGACGACGTCGACGGTCATCCGAACCTCGCCACGGAGGTCGACATCCTGCGCGAGGCGCTCGAACAGGACATGTCGATCCTGGGGATTTGTCTCGGCGCGCAACTGCTCGCCAAAGCGCTCGGCGGTGCGGTAAGGCCGGGCGCGCGCCGCGAGATCGGCTGGTACGACGTCGATCTGACCGAGCGCGGCAAGGCGGACCCGGTGCTGTCGACGTTCGCCGATTCGCAACGCGTATTCCAGTGGCACGAGGACTGTATAGAGCTCCCGGACGGCTGCGAGCACCTTGCTGCGTCGCCGGATTGCGCCGTGCAGGCTTTCCGGCACGGCGAACATGCCTACGGTTTTCAGTTTCATCTGGAGGTCGACCGTTCCCTGGTCGAGCGCTGGTTGACAGTGGCCGACAACCAGAATGTGTTGCACGCCGAGCGGGCAAATGTCGATCCCGAGCGGATCAGGCGGGAGACCCTGACCCGGATTGCGGCGCTCGAGTCGCAGAGCAATCTTACTTTCGGCCGCTGGATAGACCGCTTCGATCTTGGCGAGCAGCGCCGGGCGCTGCCGTCCCGTTAGGGCAGGGTGCGCGTACGGCCCTAGTTTGCGTTGCGCCAGGTGAGCGGCGCTTCCTGCATGAGCGCAATCTGCTCGCGCAGCGCGAGCACGTGTTCCTCCCAGTAACGCTGCGATTCGAACCACGGAAAAGCCTGCTTGAACGCGGGATCGTCCCAGCGCCTCGCAAGCCACGCCGCGTAGTGCATGATGCGCAGGCTGCGCAGCGCTTCGACGAGATTCAGCTCCGCGGGGGCAAACGAACGGAAGGCCGAATAACCTTCCAGCAATGCGGCGAGCTGCGGTTCCTGCTCGGCGCGGTCGCCGGACAGGAACATCCAGAGATCCTGCACGGCCGGCCCGGTGCGGGCGTCGTCGAGATCGACGAGATGAAACACGTCGCGGTCGACAAGGACGTTGCCGGGGTGGAAATCGCCGTGCAGCCGCAGCTCTTCGACCTCTCCGGCGCGCTCGAAACAGGCTTCGACACCGTCCAGCACGAGTTCCGCGACGCTCTCGTAGGCTTGCTCCAGATCGAGCGGTATGAATCCTTCGTCGAGAAGGTAGTTGAACGAGTCGGTACCGAAAGACTCGATATCGATTGTCGGCCTGTTGCGGAAAGCGGAGCGTGAGCCCGTGTTATGCAGGCGCGCTACCAGCCGGCCGAGCTGTTTGAGTTGTTCGAGATCGTCGAGTTCGGGCGAGCGGCCGCCGCGGCATTCGAACGCCGCCACGCGAAACGGGCCGGCGTAGTGCAGCGTATCGCCGGCGAGCTCGAGCGGCGCGACCACGGGTAGCTCTGCCGCGGCGAGTTCCTGCGTAAACCGATGCTCTTCGCGGATCGCGTCGTCCGACCAGCGCTCCGGACGATAGAACTTGACGACGCGCAGGTCCCGTTCGCCGACGCCGAGCCGATAGACGCGGTTTTCGTAGCTGTTGAGCGCAAGCAGCCGGCCGTTGACGTCGAAGCCCAGCGCCTCGGCCGCATCCAGGATGTCTTCGGGTTCCAGCGACTGAAAGGCAAGTGTTGCTTCGGAGTGTTGTGCCATGTCGGCGGGATTATAGGCGGGGACATGCGGGTATAGACAGCGCTCATTTGCATTGCCGCTGGCGCTGCTCGCAGGCAACATGGTCGGAGTCGATGAGCTCCGATGGCCGGAATTATGCAAAAGCTGCCCACGCAATGCTCCCGCCCAGGTCTGGCGTATCTTTCCAGCGGGCTGCTGGCCCTGCTGTCGTTGACGGCCTGCGGCGGGGACGCTCTGGACCCGGTTGCCTATGAGGCTGCAGTGATGGAGTGGCGCGAAGACCGCCTTGCCCGGCTGCGCAGCGAAACCGGCTACCTGAATCTGGCCGGGCTCTACTGGCTCGAACCGGGGGAGAGCAGCTTCGGCGGGGCTGACGGCAACGATCTCGTATTTCCGGTGACCGATACGCCGACGATTGGCCGCTTCGTACTGAGCGACGATGGCGTCCAGCTGATTCCCGCCGACGGCGTGGACATTCGCTACGAGGGCATTCCGGTCAGGGCGCTGCGCATGAGCGACGATACCAGCGACAATCCGGTGACGGTGCAACACGGCCGTCTGGCCTGGGGTGTCATCAAGCGGGAGGGGCGCTATGGCGTGCGTTTGCGCGATCTCGAGCATCCCGCGATCTTCGGCTCTCCGCCGCTCGAGTATTTCCCGGTCAATCCGGATTACCGCGTCATCGCGACCCTGGACCGCTTCGAGGAACCGCGCGTCCTCAATCTGGACACCGTCGTCGAGGGGCTCGGCTGGGCGCCGGAATCACCGGGCATGCTGCAGTTCGAACTCGCCGGCGAGTCGTACGAACTCGAAGCGTACAGTTCCGACGATCGGCTGTTCGTCGTATTCGCGGATCGGACCAGCGGTGAAGAAACCTACCCGGCGGGCCGCTTCGTGTACGCCGACGGCCCGGCCGAAAACGGCCGCACCGTGCTCGACTTCAATCTGGCATACAGCCCGCCCTGCGCGTTCAACGATTTCTCGACCTGCCCGATTGCGGCGCCGGGCAACCGGCTGCCGGTCGCCATAGCCGCGGGCGAGAAATACTCGCCCGAACAGCACACGGCCGCACAAGCTCACTAGGACGGCGGTATCGGCAAAAACTGCTACGCGCGGCGTGGTTCGCGCGGGCAATCGTGCGTATACTCGTGTCACCGGCGGCAACGATTGAACATAACGAGCTATCCCGACATGGCCATCCGCCCGGTCCTTACTCGCCTATCCGGCGCCCGGTCAGCAGTGCCCGAGCGCATGTATGCATTTTTTTACTAGTCCTCTCTACGTGTAAGGAGATCCGCACGATGTCGTACTCTTCTCCCAGATCGAATCGAACGCCGGCCGCCGGCTTTTTGCTGACGGCTGCTTTTCTGCTGTCGGCCTGCGGCGGCAAGTCCGCCGACTCCGACGCGCTCGGAAAAGACGACGGCATACTGAGCTATATCCCGGCTGACACGCCTTACGTCATGGCAAACGCCGAGCCGATCGACGAGGCCTTGCTCGAAAAAATGAGCAGCGAGGCGTCGGTGATGATCAAAAGCTATCAGCGCGTCATTGACGACATCATTGCGGAAGATCTCGACGAGCTGCCTGCGAATTCGCCGGAACGCGAAGAGCTGCGCCGCGGCGGGGAAATAATGAAGCAGGCCCTGGCGCTGCTCACGCCCGACGGAATGCGCGAGGCGGGACTGGACATGAACGAGTCCAGCGCGCTCTACGGGCACGGCATCCTGCCTGTGCTGCGCATTCGCCTGCTCGATGCAGAGCGCTTCGAGGAGACGATCGCCGAGTTCGAAGATGCGCTGGACTACGAGCTCGAGAGCGCGGAGCTCGCGGGTTACCGCTACCGGCATCTTCCGGCGGAGGAGCTGCGGATTGTCCTGGGCGCTTTCGGCGATTACGTCGTTCTGACCGTCGCCCCGCAAAGTTACGGCGATGCGGAACTGACCCCGCTGGTTGGCATCGAGAAGCCTGCCCGCAACATCGCCGCGAGCGGTGTGCTCGAGGAACTTGCCGACGAGTACGAGCTGAGCAACCACTTTCTGGGTTTTTTCGATACTGAGCAGTTTGCGAAGTCGATTATGGACGGACAGCAAGGCGTCGATGAGGTGTTCTTCAAGGACAGCGGGTTCGATCGCGGGGATCTCAGCGACGTTTGTCGCGAGGAGATCATGCAGGTTGCGGGTGTGATGCCGCGCATGGCGTTTGGCTACCGGCAGATTTCACTGGACGGCGTCGACAGCACCTTCGTGCTGGAGCTGCGCGAGGATATCGCCGCCGGCCTGCAGCGGCTGCCCGCGTCGGTGCCCGGCCTCGGTACCGATTTTGGCGGACTCATGTCCTTCGGTTTCAGCGTGCAGCCCAAAGAACTGATGGATTTTTATACGGCGCGGCTCGACAGCCTGGAAGCGGACCCATACGAGTGCGATCTGCTCGGCGATCTGCAGGCGAGTCTCGAGGGCGGACGCGCGATGCTGGCGCAGCCGATACCGCCGAAGCTAAACGACTTTCGCGGACTCGTGGCCATCGTGGACGAGCTGGATGTGGAGAGCCTGATGGCGGGTGTGCCGCCCATGGATACCGATGCCACGATCGTCATCGCGGTCGAGGATGCGCCCGCGCTCGTGCAGATGGGGGCAGCGTTTAGTCCCGAACTGGCGGCGATGGGTCTCGAGCCGAACGGCAAGGCAATGCCGCTCGAGGTGCCGCAGGCGCAGATGCTGCCCGCCGTGCCCTACGTTGCCCTGACCGACAACCTGCTGGCCGTGTCGACGGGGCAGGCGGCGGAGTCGCGAATCTCCCGCGCAATCGCCGCGGACGGCAGTGACGCATCGACCTTCATGAGCATGGCCGTCGATGCCGCCACCTACTACGGGATCATGACGCAGAGCGCGGCCATGGAGAACGCTGCCGGCGGCGCGGACGATGCGCGCATGGCAATGCTCGACGCAATGCAGGCGCTCGCCGACGTGTATGATCGGATGAACTTCCAGGTGCGTTTTACCGAGCGCGGCGTCGAAGTGGATTCCGAACTGACGTTCAAGGAATAAGCGCCCCGCGTCCGCTTCGGTCCAGGTCATCGAGACACAGTGAAGGAGTCAGAGCCATGCGTATGTTAACGGTCCTCGTATTGTTTGCGGCCGCCGCTGCGGCGTTTGCGGACGAGCATTCCGCTGCCGTGGGCAAGCTCGACTTCGCCGCGATCGGGCCGGCGAGCGGCGACGTGTCGGCGGGTCAGCCCAGCGAGGAGCAGCTTGCGGAGATTGCCGGGCAAGGCTACGTAGCGGTGATCGATCTGCGCGGCGCGGAGGAGGACCGCGGTTACGACGAGTCTGCGGCTGCAGCGGAGTTGGGACTGACCTACAGCGCTTTGCCTATCGAAAGTGCCGACGCGATCAATGTCGAGAACGCGCGCAGGCTCGGAGCACTGCTCGACGGTTTCGACGGTCCGGTGCTCCTGCATTGCGGCAGCGGCAATCGGGTGGGCGCGCTGGTTGCGCTGCTCGAGAAGGATCGCGGCGCGAGCGCGGAAGAGGCGCTTGCGGCGGGCAGGGCCGCCGGACTCACCAGGCTCGAGGGCCTTGTCGAGAAGCGCCTCGAGGCCTCGGAAGAGACAGAGACGGAGACAGAATAGGCGTAACACCGCCGCCGAGCGCGGCCCGCAAACGCCGCAGAACAAAGAACGCCCGGTCGCGAGACCGGGCGTTTTTTTTGGGCTGTGTATTGCCCGGAGATCGCATCTCCTCGACCAGCCTGTCGCACACGATGCCCCGGTCCCGTCTTTTCAGTACTTATGACGAGTTATTGGCGTTCACCCGCAATGGGTGAACAGCGATCATAGCCAGGCGTTCCATAGACCGGGCCGCATTCCCGCTGGCCGGCATTCACGGTCTCGGGATTCGAGCGACGCCAGGAGTTGGCGCCTTTCTTTCGACCACACAAGGACGTGCCGGGGGCGCCAGTCTCCAGGTACCCGCAGGAGGGTAGGTTTCGTGCAGAAAGTAATTACGGGTTTTGGCTTGATTGTGCTGGGGGCGGCGGCGGGCTGGCTGCTTTACGGAGTTTTCGGCGGCCCGGCGGTGTTTGCCCCGGCCGGACTGCGGGACGATCCCGGCGCAAGCGCTTTGGCGAGCGTCGTGTCCGACCGCGCGCCGGCGGGCAAACCGGGCGCCGGCCCCGATGCGGCCGCCTCTCCGCCGGTGGCCGTGTTCATCCCCGATTTCGGCCGCCTGCACGATCCGGCATACGCATTCGACCCGGAGCTTGTCCGTTTCGCCGAAGCCAACGACATATCGGCGCAATGCCTGCTCGCTCAAGTGCGGTTTTACGTCGAAGGGGCATCGACAGCCAGCGCCTGCGACGTCGATCGTTGGGTGGGGCGGCATGACTCGTTGCACATACTGCCCGGAGTGTACGAGGAGGTTTGCAGAACAGCCGGTGGCGAGGTGGACTGTCGTACGGAGCGGGTAGCTGAACATCCGTTCGAGAAGTATGCCGACCACGAGCTCGAGTCGCTCGCCGTGTCGTTTCCCGAAGCTGCGGTGCTACTCGCGCGGCGTTCGTCCGATCCCGCCGTCAGCGAACGCTATTACGAACAGGCCGTGGCCCTGAGCGGGCGGCCCGGCCCTTTGCTGGAATGGATGCAGCAGCGGCGCACCGGCGGTCTCGAGTTCGTTGATTCGGCGCTCGACCTGGAGAAAGCGGCTCTCGGCTACGAGATTTACCTGACCACGTCCGCCTTCGAGTATGGGGCGCACGCGGCCGGCGACTACGCGAGCGCATTGCAGCAAGCCGGTGTCGACCTGGCTCCCATACAGCGTCGTGCCGAAGAGCGGCTACACCGGCTGCAACGGCTGCGTGTGGCGCTCGTCGGCAACGGTTGGGAGGAGGACTGAGCATGTACCGTTTGCTGACAGTTATTACCGCGTGTCTGGCCGCCTTGTCCACGGCGGGTGCTGCCTGCGTACCGGATTATCGGTGGACGCAGGAGGAAAACAGTCAGGATCCCGAGCATCGCGAATGCACGCAATGCCGGGACCTAAACCTCCACCCGGAAGATTTCCGCAATGCGATGTTCAATTTTGTCGTGCACGACAGTGGATTGTCGTCCGTCATTCCGGCAGTCGGTCTTGGCAACGTCCACAGCACTTCGGAGACATTCTGCAATCGCTATGGTCAGTGTGCGACAGCAACCCTGGTCATTGAGTTCGAACCCGTGCTCGGCATAGGCGCCGGCGTGTCGATTCCGGTCCATGCCGGCATTAGCTCAGCGACGTTCTCGGTGCTTCAATCGAATGGCAATACAACAACCGGCACATACTACGAAGCTGAGTTGAATGCCAACATGAGTCCGCTGCTGATCGGCACCGGGCAGGCCGTTCCCTTGCCCGTGGCTGAATGCCTGACGAATAGCGGTTCGGCCGGCGAGCAGCCGTTCGACACGAGCGTGCCGCCGGTTCCGGATGGCGACGTTCCATCGACCCAGCCGGGCAGCCCGGGCGGTTTGGGCGGGACGCCCTCCGGCGGCGGGGGTGGGGCAACCTGCGGCTGGTATGCGGTGGGTAACGAAGTTGTTGTTGTGTGCTCGGTTGGAAAATAACCCCGCCTTTCCCGGAGTGAAGAAATCCGGACCGACAAAGGCCGTCATTTGCAGCCGTAACGCCGGCTGCGGTCGGCTTAGCAACTAAAAAAGCCTCGCCAACATTCGGTTGGCGAGGCTTTTTGTTGTTGGTGGAGGTGGCGAGAATCGAACTCGCGTCCGCAAGCCCTCCGCCCCGAGGTCTACATGCTTATACCGTCTTTAATCTTACTGCGGGCTACCCGACGGGCAGGGAAAACTCACAGCCAGTCCAGTAAGGTTTTAACCGCCGCAACCCTGAACCCGCTGCGACGGCGGTCCTGTGTAAATGACCTCTGGGATCCGGACGCACAGGCACGTACCGGCCAAAGGACACTAAGACTGGTTTTTAAGCAGCTAGTGCGTAGTTGTCTTCGTTGGCAACTATAAGTTTTACAGCTGGTTTTACGAGGTGATCTGCCCCTCGGCATGCACCCGGAGTTTCGCGACCCACGTCGAAGCCATGTCACCCCCGGAGTCTATAAGTGTAGGGCCAAACCCGGGCAATACAATGGCCTATATCGCAAATGTCGCCTGCGTATGCTTCGCATTTCCATATATTTGACTTTAATAATATTATATAAATATATGTTATTTTTATGAATTCTTCAGTATTCGAGCTTTCTGTCGCTGCCAGTCGCGTTCTTTGGTAGTGGCTCGCTTGTCATGCTGTTTCTTGCCTTTTGCGAGGCCGACGTTGAGCTTGGCCCGCCCCCGACTCCAATGCAGGTCTAGCGGTACGAGCGTATAGCCCTTGCGTTCGACACTGCCTACCAGCCGGTCGAGTTCTCCGCGATGCAGCAGCAGCTTGCGGTTGCGCGTGGGGTTGGTCTTGACGTGCGTCGATGCGCTGAGCAACGGAGTGAGGTGCGCGCCCATTAGATATGCCTCACCTTTGTGGATTTGCACATAGCTTTCGGTGAGCTGCGCTTTTCCCGCCCTTAGGCTCTTGACCTCCCAACCCTCGAGCACGAGACCGGCTTCCACGGTGTCTTCGATAAAGAAGTCATGCCGTGCCCGCCGGTTGGCCGCGATGAGTGAGTCGGGAGATTTTTTAGTTGGCTTCTTGGCCATGGGTGCAAAAGCTTGCTGCAGCAAAAAGGGGCGCGATTATACGCGTAATTGCCTGATGTGAAATCACATTTGCCCTTTGCCAGCAGGGACGCCCGAGTTGTCAGGTAAGGCCATTTGTATAAGAATCGCCGCTTTCGTCGACCCCGAACCGAGAACAACATGCTGAGTAACCAGGGATCAGAGTCCGGCAAGCGGACCTCACTTCACGGCCACTGGTCGTCCAAAATGGCTTTTATACTGGCCGTTACGGGGTCGGCGGTCGGTCTCGGTAACGTCTGGAAGTTCCCTTACGTGGCGGGTGAGAACGGCGGCGGCGCGTTTGTGCTGGTGTATCTGGCCTGTGTCGTCCTGATCGGCCTGCCGGTCATGATGTCCGAGATTTTGCTCGGGCGCCGCGGCCGGCGGAACCCCGTCGCCACCATGGCTTTGCTGGGCAAGGAAGAAGGCAGCTCGAGTCAATGGCGCTGGCTTGGCGTCATGGGGGTCGTCGCGGGCATTCTGATTCTTTCGTACTACAGCGTCATTGCCGGCTGGACGCTGTTCTACATCGTGAAGAGCGCAACCGGCGCATTCCAGGGCGCGGATGCCGATGCGGTCGGCGCCGTGTTCGACGGTTTTGTCGGCAGCTGGCAGGCAGTACTTACCTGCCACACGCTGTTCATGGCGCTTACGGTGTACGTCGTTGCGCGTGGCGTAGAGCGCGGGCTGGAGCAGGCCGTGCGCTTCATGGTGCCGGCTCTACTCGGACTGATGGTTGTGCTACTGGGCTACTCGATCGCCTCGGGCTCGTTTGCCGAAGGGCTTGCGTTCATGTTCACGCCGGATTTCAGCAAGCTGACCTGGGACAGCGTGCTGGCGGCAATGGGGCAGGCCTTTTTCACGCTGTCGATCGGGATGGGCGCAATCATGGCCTACGGCGCTTACCTGCCTGAAGAGACCTCGATCACGGGTGCCTCCGGTGCTGTCGTCACTGCCGATACGTCTATCGCCATCCTGGCCGGCCTCGTGATCTTCCCGCTGGTATTCGCGAACGGTCTGGATCCGGCGGAAGGGCCCGGTCTGGTCTTCCAAACCCTGCCGCTGGCCCTGGGGCAAATGCCTGCCGGCGCGTTTTTCTCCACTCTGTTCTTCGTGCTGTTGTCGTTTGCGGCCTGGACGTCGGCGCTGGGCCTCATGGAGCCGGCGGTCGCGTGGCTGGTTGAGCACCACAACCGCACCCGCGCGCAGGCGGCCGTCATCATTGGCGGGCTCATCTGGTTGCTGGGTCTCGGCAGCGTTCTGTCGTTCAACGTGCTGGCGGATACGACGTTCCTGGCCGGCACGGTGTTCGACAACATCGATTTCCTGACCTCGAACCTGATGTTGCCTCTGGGCGGCCTCGTAATTGCGGTGTTTGCGGGCTGGGTCATGTGCCGCAACTCGTCCGCCGACGAGCTGGGCGGGGCCGGTACGCTGTACAAGTTGTGGCGCGTCCTGATCCGCTATGCCGCGCCTATCGGCATACTCTTCGTGCTGCTCAAAGCGGTAGGTTTGTTGCCGGATCTCGGATGACTTGAGCATGTCGGGCGAGCGCCGGGCCAAACGGAGTGCTCTGGTCGCGTACACGCGTGGGCAGATGTACCGGCTCGTCGACGACGTCGAGCGGTATCCGGAGTTCCTGCCATGGTGCCGCCGTGCCGTCGTGCATCACCGGGACGCGCACGGCGTCGAGGCGACGCTCGAACTTCAGCGCGGCGGGCTTAGCCGGGCCTTCACAACCCGGAATACCCAGTCAGAACCCGAGTTCATCCGCATAGAGCTGGCCGAAGGGCCTTTCCGTGCGCTTAAGGGCGAGTGGACCTTCACGGCGCTCGGCGAAACCGGCTGCAAGGTCGAGCTCGATATTCGCTTCGAGTTCGCGAGCCGGATTCTCGATGCGCTTCTCGGCCCCTTTTTCGAAGAAACACTCAATTCGCTGGTCGAGGCGTTTACGGTTCGTGCCGCCAGTGTCTACGGGCCGCCAGAACGTGAGTGACGAGACGGGAAGCGCTATTTCGGTCGAGGTGGCGTTTGCGCTGCCCGATCGCCAGGCGCTGCTGCCCCTTACGATCCCGCCCGGCACTACGGTGGCAAAGGCCATAGCGCTCTCGCGTATTACCGAGCGTTTCCCCGAAACGGATTTTGCCGTGCTTGCCGTTGGCGTCTGGGGCAGGGAAGTGATGCGGGATCATTGCCTGCAGGATGGCGACAGGCTTGAAATCTACCGGCCGCTGCGAATGGACCCCAAAGAGGCGCGCAGGCGCCTGGCCGAGAGCGGCGGAACGATGTCCGGGACGGTCAACACCGAAGCATCTAAATCACATTAGATATCGGGTGAAAGTTCCTGATCTTTAACGATTTGACTCACGATACCCTCTTCGAAGTGGATCGTGACCCAACGTTTGAAGCTGGCGTCCTTGCGGCCGATTGTCAGGTAATAGACGTAGTCCCAGCGGTCTCGATGGAACGGATCGTCGATCATTGGCGTACCGAGCAGAAACCGGACCTGGCTGCGGGTCATGCCGGTGGCGACCTGCTCGAGATCGTCTTCCTTAATCAGGTTTCCCTGCGAAATATTGGCGCGATACACACAGGCCTGCGTAGAGGCCAGCAGTAGCAGGGTGCTTGTGATTATGAGTAGTTTTCGCATGTCTTCCTGGAGTTGTTGCGGTCTGCCCGAAGCTCCGACGATATTCTGCCGGCGATGCGTCAGCAGCAAAGAATTCAATAGTCCGGAGGCGCCGGCTGCGTCATAATACCTGCTGACTCACCGAGACGGTAGCCACGCGGGTTCGGACCGACCGGCAACGCTCCGGGCTGCCACTGACACGGAAAGATCTCATGGAACAACGCCAGGAACTCCGTAAAGCGGGGCTCAAGATCACGCTGCCGAGGCTAAAGATCCTCGAGATACTCGAGGGGTCGAGGCAGCGTCACATGAGCGCTGAGGACATCTATAAAGATCTGCTCGAGTCCGGTGAAGAGATCGGCCTGGCCACTGTCTACCGCGTGCTGACGCAGTTCGAAGATGCTGGACTGGTCACGCGGCACAACTTCGAAGGCGGAAGTTCCGTCTTCGAATTCGACGATGGCGAGCACCACGACCACATGGTCTGTGTCGAGACCGGCGAAGTCATCGAGTTCGTCAACGACGAAATCGAGCGCCTGCAGCACGAGATAGCCGCGCAGTATGGCTACGAGATCATGGATCACAATCTCGTGCTGTACGTCAAGCGTAAGGCCAAGTAGACCCGGGCTTACGCCCGCTTGCGGGTGGCGCCTGCGAGCATCTCGCGGGCGTGATCGAGCGTCTTCTTCGTTATGTCGACGCCGCCGAGCATCCTTGCGATTTCCTCAACGCGTTCTTCCTCGCTCAATAGCTCGGCCGTCGTTCGCGTCGCCTTACCGTCCGTTACCTTGGCGATTCTGAAATGCTGGCTGGCGAGCGCGGCGACCTGCGGTAAATGGGTGACGCACAGAACCTGACGGCTGCGGCCCAGGCCTTCGAGCCGCCGGCCGACCATCTCGGCCACGCCGCCGCCCACGCCGGAGTCGACTTCGTCGAATATCATGGTCGGGATCTGACTGCCGTCGCTCGCGATGACCTGTATTGCAAGACTCATGCGTGAGAGTTCGCCGCCCGATGCGACCTGCGACAAGGGTTGCGGCGCCTGTCCCGGGTTGGCGCTGATCAGAAATTCTATGTCGTCGATGCCGGAGGCACCGGCGTGTGAGCCGTCGAGCCTCTTGAGCCGCACTTCGAAAACGCCGCCCGGCATCCCGAGGCCCTGCATCGCATCGCCGACCGCCACGTTGAAGGCAAGGGCCGCCTTCTTGCGCTTTCCCGACAGGCGCACGGCGGCTTTCATATAGGCCTCTTCGGCGGCGTTGACGCTTGCCTCCAGTTCGCGGCCGCGCGTCTCGGCGTTCTCGAGGCCCTCGAGTTCGGCCCGCATCTGCAGTAACGCATCCGGGAGGCCGCGCGGCTCGACCTTGTGCTTGCGCGCGACGCTCTTGAGACTGGCGAGCCGGTCTTCTACCCACTCGCGCCTGCCTGGATCCGCGTTTAGCGTGGCCGCGTAGCGCTGCAGCGTGTCGCTGGCTTCGTTGAGCTGGATCGCAGCCGCGTCGAGGTACTCAAGGGTCTCGGCCAGCGCGTCGTCGTATTCGACGAGCCCTGTGAGCACCCGTTGAGCATCCGCGAGCAGGGCGCTTGCGTTGCCCGCGTCCGTATTACCGAGCCCACTCTCGCTGAGCGCCGCCAGGGCCAGCTGGGTGCCCTCTGCCAGCCGCCCGCTGTTGCGCAGGCGCTGCTGCTCGGCAGCAAGCTCCGCGGGTTCGGAGGCGTCGGGGGTCAGGCGCTCGAGTTCCTCGATTTGAAACAGCAGCAGGTCGATCCGCGATGCGCGGTCGGCTTCATTCAGGCTTGCGGCTTCGAGTTCGTCGGCCAATGCGCGCCACTCGCTCCAGCGCGTGCGGGTGACGTCGGCCTCCCTGGCGAGTTTGCCGAAGTGATCGAGCAGATTGCGCTGCACCTGCCTGCGCGTCAGCGACTGATGGAAGTGTTGGCCGTGTATGTCGATCAGCAGGTTGCCCAGTTCCTTGAGCTGCTGCATCGTGACCGCGTTGCCATTGACGAAGGCGCGCGATCTCCCTTCCGCGCTAATGATCCGCCGCACCAGGCAGCTTTGCTCCTCGTCGAGTTCGGCGGAGGCCAGCCAGTCGCGCACGGCGCTCAGTTGGCTGACGTCGAATTCGGCGCTGAACTCCGCACGGTTCGCGCCGTTGCGCACTGCCTTGCTGCTGCCGCGCTCGCCGAGAACAAGGCCCAGCGCGTCAATGAGTATGGACTTACCGGCGCCAGTCTCGCCCGTGAGGACGGTCATGCCGTCCGCGAACTCGACGTCGATCCTGTCGACAATCGCGAAGTTCTTGACGTGCAGGCCGATCAGCATTCCGCGGAACCCTCTCCGCTGGTCACCCGGGTCCTGAGATCGCGTCCCCAGTACAGTTTCGAGCGGAGAATTTCGTAATAGTCGTAACCGGGCGGATGAATCAGGATGGCGCGGCGTTCGGAACGGCAAATCCGCAGCCGGTCACCCGCATGAATATCGCCGATCGAGCGACCGTCCGCCGTAACCTCGGCTTTGGTGCCGTCGCGCTCCAGCATGTTGATGTCGATCGGCTGATCGGCCGGCATGACGATTGGACGGTCGGTAAGCGTGTGCGGGCAAATGGGCACGACGACCACGGCGTCGAGGCCCGGTTCGATGATCGGGCCGCCGCAGCTCAGGGAATACGCCGTGGAGCCGGTTGGTGTCGCAACGATCAGGCCGTCTCCGGCATGCGTGTTGACGTAGCGGCCGTCGACCCGCGTTTCGAAATCCACCATGCGGCCGGTTTCCCGGCGCTGCAGGACGATATCGTTCAGCGCCTCAGCCTGGGTCCGCGAGCCGTCCGCGCGTTCGAGCGTCGTGGTTAGCATGAGCCGGGATTCGCGCGTGAAGTCGCCGGCCAGCACGCGATCGACGCTGTTCAGCATCTCGTCGGGGATGATGTCCGCGAGAAACCCGAGGCGGCCGCGGTTGACGCCCAGCAGCGGCACGTTCTGCCGGCCGGCGAGGCCGCAGGCGTACAGCATTGTGCCGTCCCCGCCGATGGCAATGATCAAGTCCACCTGGCTGGCGAGTTCCTGCTCCGGAACCCGGTTGAGGGCCAGATCGAGATCCAGCGACTCTGCCGCAAACACGGCGACCGGGATCGCGTTCAGGTGTCTGACGAGGGCCTGCATATGGCCGGAGACGCGGGGATCGTCGTGGCGGCCGATAATACCGATCCGCTGGAATTGACTGGTCATGGGCAGGTTTCTTGTGCAATGGCGTAGGGTGGCGGCATACACCGCCTCGAGGATTGTTGCAAAACCTTGACCAGCCGCCAAGCCGTTGCCACGATAGCAGTGACTTGGCCATAGTACGGCAGGACCTTTTTGAGCGATGTCTGCAGAACCAGCGAGCGCACAGCCTAACGAACGCGCGCAATATCTGCTGCGCGCTCTGATTCAACGCTATATACGCGACGGCCAGCCCGTGGGCTCCAGAACGCTGTCGCGGGATTCCGGCCTCGACCTGAGTCCGGCGACAATCCGCAATGTAATGAGCGATCTGGAGGATCTCGGACTCGTCTCGGCGCCGCACACGTCCGCCGGGCGCGTTCCGACGCCAAAAGGCTATCGTCTGTTCGTCGATACGCTGGTGCGCTACCGGGCCCCCAAGGGCGGCGAACTGGAACGGCTGCAGGTGCAGCTCGAGGAAAAGTCCGAAAACCCCGACGCGCTGCTGGGCTCGGTGTCGCGGATGCTCTCCGAAATCACGAGTCTCGCGGGTGTCGTCAGCCTGCCGCGCGGGCAGCAGGCGACGCTTCGGCAAATCGAGTTCCTGCCGCTGTCCGACAGCCGGATACTCGTGATACTCGTCATCAACGACCGTGAAGTACAGAACCGCATTCTCCACGTCGATCGCGATTACGACGGCTCGGAACTGGTTCAGGCAGCCAATTTCATCAACGAGAACTACGCCGGTACGGATCTGGGCCAGGTTCGCGACCATCTCGTCTCGGATCTCGATCGGGTGCGCGACAGCATGAATCAGGCGATGGTGGACATCGTTGCGGTCGCCCAGGCGGCGTTTTCGCCCGAGGGAGAGCACGACGCGGATGTCATGCTGTCCGGAGAAACCAACCTGATGAGTTTTGCGGAGCTTTCGGATATCGAAACCCTGAAGCGCCTGTTCGACGCATTTTCCCGGAAACGAATGATTCTGGACTTGCTCGACCGCAGCCTGAGCGCCAGCGGCGTGCAGGTGTTTATCGGTGAGGAATCCGGTTTTCAGATTCTCGACGATTGCAGTGTCGTCACGGCCCCGTACAAGGTAGGTGACGACACGATCGGCGTGCTTGGCGTGATCGGCCCAACCCGGATGGCCTACGACCGGGTGGTTCCGGTTGTGGATATCACCGCCCGTCTGCTCGGAAGGGCGCTCAACTACCGGAGCTGAATCCCGGATCCGGGCCGGTTCGTGGCGCGAATTTGCGCTTTCGCTCTTGATATTTTCTTTTGAGTCCCCAAACTCGCGCCTTCTGAACGACCGCGTATGCGCCGCGCAGCGCCAGGAGAAATTACCAATGAACGGAACGTCGGAGCGGCCGGAAGCCGAACAGCAGCCGGAACTCACTAATGACGACAGCCCGAAGGCGGCCGACGCCGCGGAAGACGGCGATCGGGAAGTCGCGGAACTCGAGGCGTTGAAAGCCAAGGCCGACGAGAACTGGGACCGCTACCTGCGGGCGGCTGCGGAGCTCGACAACGTCCGCAAGCGCGCGACCAGAGACGTCGAGAACGCGCGCAGGTACGCGCTGGAAAACTTCGGCCGCGATTTGCTCGACGTGCGCGACAGCCTGGAGATAGGGCTTGCAGCGGCCGATTCGGCCGACGCGGACAGCCTGCGCGAAGGCAGTACCGCGACGCTCAAACTGCTGGCAACCGTCATGCAGCGCTTCGGAGTGGAGCAGCTCGACCCGGTTGGCGAGCCGTTCGATCCGGAGCAGCACGAGGCAATGACAACGCAGCCCTCCGCCGACGTCGAGCCCGATTCGGTCCTGACCGTGATTCAGAAGGGTTATACGCTCAACGGCCGCCTGCTGCGGCCCGCGCGAGTCATCGTGGCAACTGCGCCACCCGACGAGGCCGCCGGCTAACTGGCGAAAAGCTTGAATCTGCCTGGCTTGTCCCCACCTCGACAGCCAAGTGAAATAACCCCCCTGGAGTATGAACGATGGGAAAAGTAATAGGCATTGACCTGGGAACGACCAATTCCTGCGTTGCCGTCATGGAGGGTGACGCGCCCAAGGTCATCGAGAACAGCGAAGGCGATCGGACCACACCGTCGATCGTCGCATTCAGCAAGGACGAGCAGGTCCTCGTCGGCCAGTCCGCGAAGCGCCAGGCCGTCACCAACCCGACCAATACCCTGTTTGCGGTCAAGCGGCTCATCGGACGGCGCTTCGAAGACGACGTGGTGCAGCGCGACATCGACATGGTGCCGTACAGCATCGTGAAGGCGGAGAACGGAGATGCCTGGGTCGAGGCCAACGGCAAGAAAATGGCGCCGCCCGAGATCTCCGCGCGGGTGCTGATGAAGATGAAGAAGACGGCCGAAGACTATCTCGGCGAAGAAGTGACCGAAGCCGTCGTGACCGTGCCGGCTTACTTCAACGATTCGCAGCGTCAGGCGACCAAGGACGCGGGCAAGATTGCGGGTCTCGACGTCAAGCGCATCATCAACGAACCGACGGCGGCGGCGCTCGCTTACGGCATGGACAAGAAGCGTGGCGATGCAAAGATTGCGGTTTTCGATCTCGGCGGCGGCACCTTCGACGTGTCGATCATCGAGATCGCCGAGGTTGACGGCGAACACCAGTTCGAAGTGCTTGCGACCAACGGCGATACCTTCCTTGGCGGCGAAGACTTCGATCTGCGTGTGATCGAGTATCTGGCCTCCGAATTCGAGCGTGAAAGCGGCGTCGATATCACCAAGGATCCGCTGGCCATGCAGCGCCTCAAGGAGGCGGCCGAAAAGGCGAAAATCGAACTTAGCTCTCAGCAGCAGACGGAAGTGAATCTGCCGTACATAACGGCGGACGCCAGCGGGCCCAAGCATCTCAATATCAAGCTGACGCGCGCAAAACTCGAATCGCTTGTGGACGGCCTGATCGAGCGCACCTTGGGTCCGTGCAAGACCGCGTTGACGGACGCCGGTCTCAAGGTCAACGAGATCGACGACGTGATTCTGGTCGGTGGCCAGACGCGCATGCCGAAGGTGCAGGAAGCTGTGCAGAACTTCTTCGGCAAAGAGCCGAAGCGTGACGTGAACCCCGACGAAGCGGTTGCGCTCGGCGCGGCGATTCAGGGCGGTGTGCTTTCCGGTGACGTCAAGGACGTATTGCTGCTCGACGTAACGCCGCTGTCCCTCGGTATCGAGACGCTCGGCGGGGTAATGACCAAGCTGATCGAAAAGAACACCACGATTCCGGCGAATGCCGAACAGGTATTCTCGACCGCCGACGACAATCAGACGGCCGTGACGATTCACGTTTTGCAGGGTGAGCGCGAGCGGGCTCTGGACAACAAGTCTCTCGGCCGTTTCGATCTGGCGGACATTCCGCCCGCACCGCGGGGACTGCCGCAAATCGAGGTGACCTTCGACATCGACGCCAACGGTATCCTGAACGTGTCGGCCAAAGACAAGGCGACGGGCAAGAGCCAGAACATCGTTATCAAGGCCTCCAGCGGCTTGTCTGACGACGAGATCGACAAGATGGTTGCCGACGCGGAAAGTCACGCTGAGGACGACCGCAAGTTCCGGGAA
This sequence comes from Pseudomonadota bacterium, assembly GCA_039819385.1. Taxonomy (GTDB): domain Bacteria; phylum Pseudomonadota; class Gammaproteobacteria; order Steroidobacterales; family Woeseiaceae; genus UBA1847. The sequence goes on from JBCBSC010000008.1 coordinate 101,712, forward strand.
CTGGTTGATGTTCGTAATCAGGCGGACGGCCTGATTCATGCGGCGCAGAAGACGCTGGATGAGCTGGGCGAAAAAGCCAGCAGCGAGGAACGTCACGCCGTCGAGTCGGCCATTGCGGATCTGAAAACGGCGCTCGAGGGCGACGACAAGGAATCGATCGAGGCGAAGACGGCGGCGCTTACCGAGGCCTCCGGCGGACTGGCGCAGAAGCTGTATGCCGAGCAGGCGGCAGACGCCGAAGGCAGCGGCGAAGCGCCCGATGGCGAAAGTAAGGGCAAGGACGACGTGGTCGACGCCGAGTTCGAGGAAGTCGACAAGGACGATTCGAACAAGTAAGGCCCAGGAAGTACGGCCCAGGAAGTGCGGCACAGGGCCGGACGACGCAGAATCGGCGTCCGGCCCTGGTTCGAATACGTGCAGGAAGGACGAGACGCCGACGCAGGCGTCTCGTGCATGGTAAGACGATCGAAATGGCAAAAAAATGGCAAAACGCGACTATTACGAAGTTCTAGGCGTCTCGAAATCGGCCTCGGCCGACGAGATGAAGAAGGCGTATCGCCGTCTTGCCATGAAGCACCATCCCGACCGCAACAAGGACGACGCTGACGCCGAGGCCAAGTTCAAGGAAGCGAAAGAGGCCTACGAAGTTCTGAACGACGCGGAAAAACGCGCGGCGTACGATCGCTTCGGGCACGACGGCGTGCGCGCGAGCGGAGCGGGTGGGGCCGGCCCCGGCGGTTTTGGCGCCGAAGGCTTCAGCGACATCTTCGGCGATGTCTTCGGCGATATTTTTGGTGGCGGCGGACGCCGGGGCGGTGGCCAGCAGGTGTTTCGCGGCGCCGATCTGGGCTACGAGCTGAAGCTCGATCTCGAACAGGCCGTCAGCGGCGACAACGTGACGATCGACGTACCGACCCAGGTCGGCTGCGATACCTGCGGCGGCAGCGGCGCGCGTAAGGGCAGCGAGCCCACCAAGTGCACTACCTGCGGCGGCGCCGGTCAGGTCCGGATGCAGCAGGGCTTCTTCTCGATTCAACAAACCTGCCCGGCCTGTAAGGGCAGCGGCAGCGTCATTTCCGATCCTTGCGAGACCTGTCACGGAGCCGGACGGGTTCGCAAGACCCGCACGCTGTCCGTGAAAGTACCGGCGGGCGTCGATGACGGCGATCGCATCCGGCTGTCGGGCGAGGGCGAGGCGGGCCGCAACGGCGGCCCGGCGGGCGACCTGTACGTCGAGATTCGCATCAATCCGCACAAGATCTTCGACCGCGACGGCGCCGATCTTGCGTGCGAGGTGCCGGTAAGCTTCGCGACGGCGACTCTGGGCGGCGAGGTCGAACTGCCGACGCTCGATGGCAACGTGTCGCTCAAGGTGCCGGCAGGCACTCAGTCCGGGAAGACGTTCCGGCTAAGGGGTAAAGGGGTCGTGACCGTGCGTGATCCGCGTAAGGGGGATCTGTTTGCGCAGGTTCAGGTCGAGACGCCCGTGAGTCTGACCACCGAGCAAAAGGAGTTGCTGGAACAGTTCGAGAAATCGCTGAAGGCCGGCGGCGGCAAACACAATCCACGCGCAGGCGGCTGGCTGGACAGCGTCAAGCGTTTTTTCGAGAACATCGGCCAGTAGGCCGGCAGGAATAGTCCGCTGACACGCATAGTCATCGCAGGCGCCGGGCGCATGGGGCAGGCGGTGGCGGCCCTGATCGCGGCCGACGCGTCGCTCGAACTGGCCGGTGTCTGGACGCGGGACACGGCTGCAGCCGCTCCGCGGTTTCCCGCAGGCAGCGCCGTCTCCGGCGATCTCGGTGAGCTGCTCGCCGACGGTGACTGCGTTGTCGATTTCAGTCTTCCGGAAGGCAGCGTTACGGTTGCAAGGGAAGCGGCGGACCTGCGAGTACCTCTCGTGTGCGGTGTGAGCGGACTGAGCGCATCTCAGCTGTCGGCGCTCGAGCGCGCGGCCGAGCGCGTGCCCGTCGTTTTCGACCGCAATATGAGTCAGGGTATTGCCGTTCTGACGCAACTGGTCGAGAGGGCGGCGAAGGTACTGGGCCCGGCCTACCGGATCTGCATTGACGAAACGCATCACGTAAACAAGCTCGATGCGCCTTCCGGCACCGCGCTCAAGCTGGGCGAGGCCGCAGCCACAGGGCTCGGGCGTTGTTTCGACGACCTCATGTGGTACGAACCCGGCCGCGAGGACGCAGAGGCGCCCGGCGGTGCGATCCGCTTTTCGGTCCAGCGCCAAGGAGACGTCCCCGGGGAGCACGAAATCAGCTTCGCTTCCGCATCCGAACGGCTCACCCTGGCGCATAGCGTCGCCAGCCGCAGCGTGTTTGCGGAAGGTGCGCTGCGCGCCGCCGCCTGGGTGACGGCACAGCCGCCCGGCCTGTATGCGATGCGGCATGTTCTGGGCTTCGAACCGGCGTAAAAAAAACCGCTGCGCGCTATAGCGTGCCGGTGTCCGCTTCTGTAAACTACGCCGGATCGCTGAGCGGTCAGCGAAGTCATAAGCGGAAGGCCTTGTCCTTCCGCTTTTGTACATCTGCAGCCGGCGGAAACTCCGCCAACCGATCGTACGATGCCTGGCGCTGATCTTTCATAGGTCGTCACATCTTTGTTGCCAGGGGATTCAGTTTGAGCACACCCGCTGTACTCGCGCTCGAAGACGGTAGCGTCTTCCACGGCATATCCGTCGGAGCGGACGGCAAGACCATAGGCGAAGTCGTATTCAACACGTCAATGACGGGCTATCAGGAGATCCTGACCGATCCGTCCTACTGCCGCCAGATCGTCACCTTGACGTATCCGCATGTCGGCAACACGGGCACCAACAGCGAGGACATGGAGTCGAGCGCCGTGCATGCGTCGGGCCTCATAATCCGCGACAGCTCGATGGCCACCAGTAGCTGGCGTTCCGAACGCAGTTTCGAAGAATTCCTTCGGCAGGGGGACACCGTTGCGATCGCCGACATCGATACCCGCAAGCTCACGCGCATAATCCGCGAGAACGGAGCGCAGTCGGGGTGCATCATGACGGGGGACGCCGACCCGCAAAAAGCCGTGCAGCATGCACGCAAGTTTCCCGGTATCTCCGGAATGGACCTCGCCAAGTTCGTTACGACCAAAGAGAGTTATCAGTGGTGTTTCGGCACGACCTTCGCGCAGAAGAACCGCATGATGAGCCGGCGCGTCGCGCCGTACCACGTCGTCGCTTACGACTTCGGGGTCAAGCGAAACATCCTGCGGCTGCTTTCCGATCTCGACTGCAGGTTAACCGTGGTCCCGGCAACGACCAGTGCCGAAGAGGCGTTGGCGCTGGACCCCGACGGCATTTTTCTATCCAACGGTCCGGGAGACCCGGAGCCGTGCAGTTACGCGATCACTGCGATCGAAGAATTTCTGGAAACCGGCATTCCGCTGTTCGGCATTTGTCTGGGTCACCAGCTCCTGGGGCTCGCGGCGGGAGCCTCGACGATGAAAATGAAGTTCGGGCATCACGGGGCCAATCATCCGGTGAAAGACCTGCGCAGTGAGCAGGTCCTCATTACCAGTCAGAATCACGGCTTCGCGATCGATGAGGCTACGCTGCCAGAGACCCTGGTGCCGACGCACCGGTCGCTGTTCGACGGCAGCCTGCAGGGTGTTGCACACGTGGAAGTCCCGGCTTTCGGCTTTCAGGGGCACCCGGAGGCAAGCCCGGGGCCGCACGACATCAAACCGCTGTTCGAACGATTCATTGCGGCCATGGATACGGCGAAACGCAAGTCGTCGACAGCAGTGCTGTCCTAGTGTCCTGTCCCGCAAACAAGTCGCCTGATTGGCGGCATCTTTTTGCGCCTGGCTGTGTTGCGCCTCCTCAGCATATTCCCGATATGCTTCGTCGACGCGCCTTGCCAGACGCAAAAATCTGCGCGCCACTCAAGCAACCTGTTTGCGGGACAGGACACTAGTGCTTGTAGTGTTTTTCAACCGAAGACTCTAAGACGACCTATGCCAAAGCGAACCGATATCCAGAGCATACTTATCATTGGTGCCGGCCCGATTGTGATCGGCCAGGCCTGCGAATTCGACTATTCCGGAGCGCAGGCCTGCAAGGCGCTCAAGGAAGAGGGGTTTCGCGTGATACTCGTGAACTCCAACCCCGCGACCATCATGACGGACCCGGAGACGGCGGACGCGATCTACATAGAGCCCGTGCACTGGACCGCCGTCGAGCGAATCATTGCCAAGGAGCGGCCGGATGCGCTGTTACCGACGATGGGCGGGCAGACCGGTCTCAACTGCGCGCTCGATCTGGCGCGCGAAGGTGTGCTCGAGAAGTATCAGGTCGAGATGATCGCGGCGTCGCGGGCGGCGATCGACATGGCGGAAGACCGCGACCTGTTTCGCAAGGCAATGGCCGAAATTGGCCTCGAAGTGCCGCAGGCCGAGATTGCGCATACGCTCGAGGAGGCGTTCGAGAAGCAGCAATCCGTTGGCTATCCAACGATCATCCGGCCGTCGTTCACCATGGGAGGAACGGGCGGCGGTATCGCGTACAACCGCGAGGAGTTCCAGCGCATCGTCAGTCACGGACTCGAAATGTCTCCGACTACGGAGGTACTACTCGAGGAGTCGGTGCTGGGCTGGAAAGAGTTCGAAATGGAGGTGGTGCGCGATCGAAACGACAACTGCATCATCGTTTGCTCGATCGAGAACCTCGACCCAATGGGCGTGCACACGGGAGATTCGATTACGGTGGCGCCGGCGCAGACGCTAACCGACAAGGAGTATCAGCGGATGCGCGACGCTTCCATCGAGGTGTTGCGAAAAATCGGCGTCGAGACCGGCGGTTCCAACGTGCAGTTTGCCGTCGATCCGGCCGACGGCCGCGTCCTTGTAATCGAAATGAATCCGCGCGTGTCGCGCTCGTCGGCACTGGCTTCGAAGGCGACGGGTTTCCCGATCGCCAAAGTGGCTGCAAAACTCGCGGTCGGCTACACGCTCGACGAGCTGAGTAACGACATAACGGGTGGCGCGACGCCGGCTTCGTTCGAGCCGACCATCGATTACGTCGTGACCAAGATACCCCGGTTTACCTTCGAGAAGTTTGTCGGCACCAGCGATCGTCTGACGACGCAAATGAAGTCGGTGGGCGAAGTGATGGCAATGGGCCGGACGTTTCAGGAGTCGCTGCAGAAGGCGCTCAGAGGGCTCGAGATCGGTATCGACGGGCTCGACGAGATCCTCGAGCTGCCGCTTAACGGGCCGCAGCGCGATGAGCTGCTGCAGGAGATCCGCATACCCGGTGCGGATCGCCTGCGCTACGTTGCCGACGCGCTGCGCGCCGGCATTGGTCGGGACGAGCTGGTGTCCGTTACCGGCATCGATCCCTGGTTCCTCGCGCAACTCGACGATCTGATCAGGGTTGAGACGGAGCTGCGTGAGCAATCGCTGGACGGTCTCGATAAAGCCGCTCTGCGGGTTCTGAAGCGCAAGGGTTTTTCCGACGCACGGCTTGCGAAGCTGCTCGGCACCGATAGCGGGAAGGTGCGGGCGAGGCGGATCGAACTCGGTTTGCGACCGGTCTTCAAGCGTGTGGACACCTGCGCCGCGGAGTTTTCAACGGCTACTGCTTACATGTATTCGACTTACGAGGACGAATGCGAAGCCGAGCCGAGCGAACGTCCCAAGATCATGATCCTGGGCGGCGGTCCCAACCGCATCGGGCAGGGCATCGAGTTCGACTATTGCTGCGTGCACGCGGCGCTTGCGCTCAAGGAGTCAGGCTTCGAGACGATCATGGTCAACTGCAATCCCGAGACCGTATCGACGGACTACGATACGTCCGATCGTCTGTACTTCGAGTCGCTGACCTTCGAGGACGTGATGGAGGTCATCGATCTGGAGCAGCCGAAGGGCGTGATTGTGCAATACGGCGGCCAGACGCCGCTGAAGCTCGCCCGCGAACTCGAAGCGGCAGGTGCGCCCGTCATCGGGACCTCGCCGGATTCGATCGACCTTGCCGAAGACCGCGAGCGTTTTCAGCAGCTCGTGGAGAATCTGGGGCTGCGTCAGCCACCGAACTCCACGGCCCGCAGCAAGGAGGAAGCGCTCGAGATGGGAGGCGATGTCGGCTATCCGCTCGTGGTTCGCCCATCCTATGTGCTCGGCGGCCGGGCGATGGAGATCGTCCACAGTGACGACGATCTCTCCGCTTACATGGACGCGGCCATCGACGTAAGCAACGACAGCCCCGTGCTGCTGGACCGCTTTCTGGATTTGGCGACCGAGGTCGACGTCGACTGTATTTGCGACGGCGAAAACGTGCTGATCGGCGGCATCATGGAGCACATCGAACAGGCCGGCGTTCATTCGGGCGATTCAGGCTGTTCGCTGCCGCCGTTCAGTCTCGCGGGCGACCTGCAGGAGGAGCTGACCGAGCAGGTGGTAAAACTCGCAAAGGGACTCAACGTCGTTGGCTTGATGAACACGCAGTTCGCCATCCAGAACAACGTCGTCTACCTGCTCGAGGTGAACCCGCGGGCATCGCGGACCGTGCCGTTCGTGTCGAAGGCTATTGGCCTGCCGCTCGCCAAGATCGCCGCGCGGGTGATGGTGGGCGAGTCCCTCGCCAAGCAGGGCTACGTCAATCAGCGTGTACCTGAGTATTTTTCGGTCAAGGAGGCTGTATTCCCGTTCATCAAATTCCCGGGATCGGATCCGATCCTGGGGCCGGAGATGAAATCCACAGGTGAAGTCATGGGGGTCGGCCGCTCTTTCGGTGAGGCATATGCCAAGGCGCAGCTTGCCTCGGGCGTCGTCCTGCCGCTGCAGGGCACGGCGCTGCTCAGCGTGCGCGACCGGGACAAGGAAGGCGCCATTGAGCTCGCCCGGATTCTCGCGGATCGGGGCTTCGATATCGTCGCGACGGACGGCACGGCGCAAACTCTCGCCAAGGCTGGTGTATCATGTCGCAGAGCGAACAAGGTTCGCGAAGGCCGTCCGCATATCGTCGACATGATAAAAAACGACGAAATCGACCTGATCGTCAATACGACGGAGGGTAAGCAGGCCATATTCGAGTCGCTTTCCATCCGCGCCGAGGCTGTGCGCAGGAACGTGACGTATTACACGACGCTGGGCGCTGCGATTGCCACCTGCAAGGCCATCGAGCACATTGACGACAGCGACGTCAATCGCTTACAGGATTTGCACAACGAGGTAGTGGCATGAATAAGGTGCCTGTGACTATTCGTGGTCACGAACTGCTCCAGGCGGAGCTCAAGCAGCTCAAGTCAGTCGATCGCCCGCGGGTCATTCAGGCTATCGCGGAGGCGCGCGAACACGGCGATCTCAAGGAGAACGCGGAGTATCACGCTGCGAAAGAGCAGCAGGGTTTCATCGAGGGCCGCATCAAGGAACTCGAAGGCAAGCTGTCCCACCTGCAGGTTATCGACGTCACCACGCTGAATCCGAACGGTAAAGTCGTGTTCGGTGCGACGGTGGACCTGCTGGACGAGGACACCGGTCAGGAGATTACCTACCGTATCGTCGGTGAAGACGAAGCCGATATAAAGACCGGTTTGATCTCCTTTACGTCGCCCATTGCCCGGGCGCTGATTGGCAAGAACGAAGGCGATGAAGTGTCGTTCTCGGCACCCAGCGGCGAAAAGCAATACGAGGTCATCGAAGTCCGCTACCTCTAGCGGCTGGCTAGCTTTTGGGCAGCAGAACCTTGCTTTGCTCCGGATTGGCGCGAAACACGAGGGCCGTATTGCCGATCCGCTGCACGAGTTCGGCATTGCCGCGTTCGCAGAGCTCCGCGATCAGCGAATCGCGGGCTGCACGGTCTCCGATCCGGACCTTCACCTTAATGAGTTCATGGTGGTCCAGCGTGCTCTCGTATTCGGCGAGCAGCGATTCCGACAGGCCCGCATCGCCGACCATGACGACGGGTTTCAACTGGTGTCCAAGGCCACGAAGGTGTTTTTTCTGATGTTCGCTAAGCATGCGGGTGAGTGTAGCAACATTGAGCACTCGAAACGGGCGCTACGTTCATGAGCGGCCCGCGCCGCAGCAGCGGTAGCTGGCGCGAAAGGCAGGAGAGGGACCCCTGGGTGCAGCGGGCCCGTAAGGAAGGCTGGCGCGCCCGCGCCGTGTACAAGCTGGCTGAGATCGATCGCAGGGAGCGTCTGTTGAAACCCGGCCTCTTGTGCGTCGACCTTGGCAGTGCGCCGGGGAGCTGGTCGCAATATGTGAGCGAGACGCTCAAGGGCCAGGCACGAATCGTGGCGGTCGACCTGTTACAAATGGATACACTGCCGGATGTCACCTTCCTGCAAGCCGACTTTTGCGAGGAGGCCACCGTTGAGGCCATTATCGAGGCTCTTGGCGGGGAGCGTGCGGCGCTTGTAATGAGCGACATGGCCCCCAATTTGAGTGGCAATAAGGCCGTGGATCAGCCGCGATCGATGTACCTCGTTGAATTGGCGGTGGATCTTTGCCGGGAGGTGCTGAAGCCGGGCGGCGACTTCGTCTGCAAGCTGTTTCAGGGCGAGGGTTCCGATGCGCTTATCGCGTCGGTGCGGAAACAATTTTCGAAGGTTCGGGTAATGAAGCCCGAGGCTTCCAGACCGGGCAGCCGCGAGGTCTACTTGGTAGCGAGAAACTATCGGATGGTGTAGTGTCTAAAGCGTAGACTGCTTCTAAATCCTTGTTATTACGGCGTTCTGCCGCCAGCGGCGGCTTTCCTGGGTGAATACTGTACTGTGAATGACCTGACCAAAAACATACTTGTCTTTATTGTAATCATCGTCGTGCTGCTTTCCGTTGTGCAGGGTCTCAACGGCGTGGCGGGCGGACAGCCGCAGAAGCAGGAGTACTCCGAGTTTCTGCGTCAGGTTCAGTCCGGCCAGGTCGATCGCGTCGAATTCGGCGACGGCAACAAGCGAATCCGCTACGGCACGAACGAGTCGCTCAATCAGTACACGATAAGCCCGGAGACCGACACCAGTCATCTCATCGGCATACTCGAGCGCGAGAACGTGACCTTCGACGCGGTTGAGCCGAAGACGCAGAGCGTCATTGGTCAGCTCCTGATCAGCTCGTTCCCGATTCTGCTTCTGATTGGCGTGTGGATCTATTTCATGCGGCAGATGCAGGGCGGCGGCGGCGGCCGCGGCGCCATGTCGTTCGGCAAGAGCAAGGCAAGGCTGCTGGGCGAAGATCAGGTTGGCGTCACATTTGCCGACGTTGCCGGGGTCGACGAGGCGAAAGAGGAGGTCGGCGAGATCGTCGAGTTCCTCAAGGATCCGTCGAAGTTTCAGCGGCTCGGCGGCAAGATTCCGAAGGGTGTCCTCATGGTCGGGCCGCCGGGCACGGGCAAGACACTGCTAGCCAAGGCGATCGCGGGCGAAGCCAAGGTGCCGTTTTTCACGATTTCCGGTTCTGACTTCGTCGAGATGTTCGTCGGTGTCGGCGCGTCGCGCGTGCGCGATATGTTCGACCAGGCGAAGAAGCAGGCCCCGTGCATCATCTTCATCGACGAGCTGGATGCCGTCGGCCGACATCGTGGCGCCGGTCTGGGCGGCGGCCATGACGAGCGTGAGCAGACTCTCAACCAGATGCTGGTCGAGATGGACGGCTTCGAAGGTACCGAAGGCATCATCGTCATCGCGGCGACCAACCGTCCCGACGTGCTCGATCCCGCTCTGCTGCGGCCGGGGCGTTTCGACCGCCAGGTCGTTGTGCCGCTGCCCGACGTTCGCGGCCGTGAGCTGATCCTCAAGGTGCACATGCGCAAGGTGCCGCTGGACGACGACGTGCGGCCCAGCGTGATCGCGCGCGGTACACCGGGCTTCTCCGGCGCCGACCTCGCTAATCTTGTCAACGAGGCAGCGCTGTATGCAGCCCGCGCCAACAAGCGCGTCGTTGGCATGGAGCAGTTCGATCTCGCGAAAGACAAGATCATGATGGGCGCGGAGCGGCGTTCGATGGTCATGAGCGAGCAGGAGAAGCTGAACACGGCTTACCACGAGGCCGGTCACGCCATCGTCGGTTATCTCGTGCCCGAGCACGATCCCGTTTACAAGGTTTCCATCATCCCGCGCGGGCGCGCACTTGGCGTCACGATGTACTTGCCCGAGGAAGACCGCTATTCCATGTCGAAGCAGCGCCTCCAATCGAGTATTTCGAGCTTGTTCGGCGGCCGCATTGCCGAGGAGATGATCAACGGCGCGGACGGAGTGACGACGGGTGCTTCCAACGACATTGAGCGTGCGACCGACATCGCCCGCAACATGGTGACGAAGTGGGGGCTGTCTGACCGGCTCGGACCGCTTACCTACAGCGAAGACGACGGCGAGGTGTTCCTCGGCCGCTCGGTAACGCAGCACAAGCAGGTTTCGGACGACACGGCGCACGCGATCGACGAAGAAGTGCGTAAGATCATCGACAGCAACTATCAGCGCGCCCGGGGCCTGCTCGAAGAAAACATCGACAAGCTGCACGTCATGGCGAAAGCGCTGGTCAAGTTCGAAACCATCGACGAGCGGCAGATCAAGGACATCATGGAAGGCCGCGAGCCGCAGCCGCCGGAGGACTGGGAAGAGCCCTCGAGCCGGAAGCCGAGCGGCGGGGCGCCTGCGGCTGACGAGTCGAGTTCCAAGCCGGCCATTGGCGGTCCTGCCTCCGAGCACTAAGACCAACTCGCTTGTATCCGCATCCTTAAGGCCAGGCCTGCGGCGCCCAAAGCTGCCATGGAAGCCGGTGTCGACAGTCCCGCCGGGCAGATAGTGCAGCTCGGTGCATTGCGTTTCGAGCGGCCCGTGATCATGGGCATTCTCAACGTGACCCCGGACTCATTCTCCGACGGCGGCCGGTTCGAGCACGTGGAAACGGCGCTGGCGGAGGCCGGCCGCATGCTCGAGGCTGGCGCTGGCATTATCGACATAGGCGGAGAATCCACTCGTCCCGGGGCCGCCGCTGTGGGTACCGAGGCCGAAATCAATCGCGTGGTGCCGGTCATCGAGGCGCTGCGCCGGAAAACCGACAGCGTCATATCGATCGATACGAGCAAGGCGGAGGTGATGCGGGCGGCCGTTGCAGCCGGAGCCGACATGATCAACGATGTCCGTGCCCTGCGGGAGCCCGACGCGCTCGAAGCCGCGGCGGCGCTCGAAGTCCCCGTTTGCCTCATGCATATGCAGGGACAGCCGCGGAGCATGCAGGAAAACCCGGTCTACGAGAATATCGTCGCCGACGTGCTGCGGTTTCTGGAACAACGAGTGGAGCGATGCGTGCAGGCGGGCATCGACCGGCAGCGTCTGGCCATAGACCCTGGTTTCGGTTTCGGCAAAACCGTCACCCACAATATCGCCCTGCTCGCTAATCTGCGAGAATTGCGCGCGCTGGGGCGGCCATTGCTCGCCGGACTGTCCAGGAAGTCGACGCTGGGCGCGTTGACCGGGCGGTCGGTGGATCAGCGGATGCCGGCCAGCATAGCAGCGGCGCTGCTGGCCTACGTTAACGGCGCCGATATTCTGCGCGTGCACGACGTCGGGGAGACTCGGGATGCGCTGCGGATCGCCACCGCCACCGAACGCTACGGAGAATAGCGCTGCAGGCGGGGGCACTATAAGTTAAGGGAACAAGATCATGGGAAAACAGTATTTCGGGACCGACGGCATCCGCGGCACCGTCGGGCAGGACCCAATGACCGCCGATTTTGCGATCCGGCTGGCAAGCGCCGTCGCGCAGGTTCTGGTGCCCGCGGGCGGTACCGTGCTCATTGGCAAGGACACGCGCCTGTCCGGCTACATGTTCGAATCCGCGCTCGAGGCCGGTTTTACGGCCGCCGGCGCCAATGTGCTGCTGCTCGGTCCGCTGCCCACACCCGGTATTGCAACGCTCACCCAGGAGCACGGGGCCGATCTCGGCGTCGTAATCAGCGCGTCGCACAATCCTTACTTCGACAACGGGATCAAGTTCTTTGACGGCAACGGCTCCAAGCTGACCGACGAAGTCGAGCTCGAGATCGAACGTCATCTGCAGCACCCAGCGATTACGCTGGAATCGAAAGCGCTGGGCAAGGCGAAGCGGATTGACGATGCACGCATCCGGTACCAGGAGTTCTGCGCTGCCACGGTGCCTGCCGGACTCGATCTCGACGGCATTACCATCGTCTTCGACGGGTCGAACGGGGCGGGCTACAAAGTTGGCCCGCGAACGCTCGCCGACCTGGGTGCCGAAGTCATTACTATCGGCTGCTCCCCGAACGGCCGCAACATCAACGATCGCTGCGGCTCCACTCATCCGGAGCTGCTATGCACAACGGTTGCGGCTGTCGGCGCGGACGCGGGCGTCGCGCTCGACGGCGACGGCGACCGGCTGGTCATGACCGACGAAAACGGGCAACTGATCGACGGCGACCAGCTACTCTACGTGCTGGCGACGGCGCGCCATCGGGAGGGCACTTTGAAGGGTCCGGTGGTCGGCACGGTAATGAGCAACCTGGGTCTCGAGCACGCCCTGAGCGAGCGCAATATCGAATTTCAGCGGGCCAAGGTCGGTGACCGCTACGTGCTCGAGTCGCTCAAGCAAACGGGCGGCACGCTGGGCGGCGAGACCTCGGGGCACATGATAGTCCTCGACCGAACGACGACCGGTGACGGCCTGGTCTGCGCCCTGCAGGTGCTGTCGATCATGAAACAAAGCGGCAAGTCGCTGTCGGAGCTTGCGGCCGGCATGCCCAAGTATCCGCAGACCATGCTCAATGTCCGCACCGAAAAGCGCCTCGATCCAACCGCGTCACCCGTCATCATGGCGGCTGTCGGCGAGGTGGAAAGTGAGCTGGCCGACAGCGGCCGGGTCGTTTTGCGGGCTTCCGGAACAGAACCCGTCATCCGCGTGATGGTCGAAGGTGAGGACGCCGATCAGGTCGATGCTCTTGCGCAGCGCCTGGCGGATGTCGTGGCCGCCAACGCGGCGGACTGAGAGGCCGGTAAAATCGCCCGGGGGCGGTACCAAAATCGCCTGAGAAACGCACCTTAGCGCATTGATTTGCGGGTTTGGCCCCGGTACCATGCGGCGCCGCTACCGTGCGAGGTTCTACTGGCCGGCGGTACCGCTTTACGACCAATAGACACGCCCCGAGGCACGTATGCGCAACTTGCTGGTTGCCGGAAACTGGAAAATGAACGGCAGCGCAGACGCCAATGCGGCTCTCGTCGAGGCCATTGTGGCCGGGCAACCGGCGTCCGATCGTGTGCAGCTTCTGGTTTGTCCTCCATTCCCTTATCTGGCGGCTGTCGCGGAGGCGCTGTCGGGGTCGAGGGTGAGTCTGGGCGCGCAAACCGTGTCCGAGCACGACAAAGGCGCCTATACCGGCGAGGTATCCGCGGCTATGCTGCGTGAGGCCGGTTGCGACGCGGCGATTGTCGGACATTCGGAGCGCCGCGCCCTGTACGGCGAAACCAGTGCCGCTGTCGCGGCCAAGTTTGCTGCGGCGCAGGCGGCGGGTTTGAAACCGATCCTGTGCGTGGGCGAAACGCTGGCTGACCGGGAAGCCGGCAATACCGAGGCTGTCATCAATGAGCAGCTCGATGCGGTTTTGACGTCTGCCGGGGCGGAGGGCATCCGGCAGTCGGTGATTGCCTACGAGCCGGTATGGGCAATAGGCACGGGGAAAACGGCGTCACCCGAACAGGCGCAGGACGTACACCGGCACATTCGCAGCCGCGTTGCCGGCTACGATGCAGGCGTCGCGGCGGCCGTGCAGATCCTGTACGGCGGCAGCGTCAAAGGGGACAACGCCGAGGGCCTGTTCAACATGCCGGACATCGATGGCGGCTTGATCGGCGGCGCTTCGCTGAAAGCGAGTGATTTTCTCGCGATTGCTGATGCAGCAACGCGGGTTTGAGGTAGGTAATGAATACGATTCAAACAGTTGCGCTGAGCGCACACACGCTGATCGCGATTCTGGTCATCGTGCTCGTGCTGTTGCAGCGTGGGAAAGGCGCCGATGCGGGCGCCGCGTTCGGTGCGGGCGCGTCGGGTACGGTATTCGGCGCACGCGGTTCGGCCAGCTTCTTTTCGCGTGCAACGGCTGTCCTCGCCACGCTGTTTTTTGTAAGCAGCCTGGGTCTCGCGTATCTGAGCAGCCAGCAGACTGAGGCTCCGGAGAGTTTGCTGGACAGCGTCACGGAAGAAGCGCGGGATGCTGAGCCGGCATCTCGGGACGCCGATGCACTGCCGAGCCTGGACGTGCCGCCCGAGGCAGCGGAAAACGATACAATTGAGGCACTTCCCGCCGTTGAGGAAGAGCCTCAGCCCGAAGAGTAATCCACGGCAGGAACTACTCGACGGACAGGGGATTTCGGGTCTTTGTAAGGCTCTGGTGGTGGAATTGGTAGACACGCTGTCTTGAGGGGGCAGTGGCGCGAGCCGTGCGAGTTCGAGTCTCGCCCAGAGCACCAACCCGATCTGGTACTACGCTTGGGAGTCAGTCTTTCCGACCGCGTCCGCAACGCTCGAGGATGCGGCAGGATTCGCGCATACGCGATTGCCAAAAAGCTGTTACCCGCGACAGCCACGCTGATACAATACGCGTCGCTGTCGGCGCGGACACGCGTCTCTTTGAATCGACTGTATTGTGAATCGACTTAGGCAGACATGCTTACAGAATATCTTCCCGTACTCATTTTTCTCGGCGTTGCCACCGGGATCGGACTCCTGTTGCTGGGGCTTGGGTTCCTGATCGGGCAGGGCGGCAAGGACGGCGAAAAGCTTTCGGCATACGAATGCGGTTTCGAGGCGTTCGATGACTCGCGCATGAAGTTCGACGTGCGCTATTACCTGGTCGCCATCCTGTTCATCATCTTCGATCTCGAGATCGCTTTTCTGTTTCCCTGGGCCGTGTCGCTCGACGTCGTCGGTACGTTTGGACTGCTCGCCATGGGACTGTTTCTCGGCCTGCTGGTGGTCGGCTTTATCTACGAATGGAAAAAAGGAGCGTTGGAGTGGGACTGAGTAGCGCTGCGGAGAGCTCAGCGGAGAGATCCGCGGAGAGCGGTGCCGAAGCGGCGGGCGGTAGTCTGCAGAAAAAGGGATTTGTGGTTACGGGCGTCGATGCGGTCATGAACTGGGCGCGCACCGGATCGCTCTGGCCAATGACGTTTGGCCTCGCCTGCTGCGCGGTCGAAATGATGCAGGCCGGAGCATCGCGCTACGACCTTGATCGCTTCGGAATCATCTTCCGGCCGTCGCCGCGGCAGTCGGACTGCATGATTGTAGCCGGGACTCTCACCAACAAGATGGCGCCGGCACTGCGCAAGGTTTACGACCAGATGCCGGAGCCGCGCTGGGTAGTTTCCATGGGCTCCTGTGCGAACGGCGGCGGTTATTATCACTACTCATATTCGGTCGTACGCGGTTGCGATCGCATCGTTCCGGTCGATGTCTACGTGCCGGGGTGCCCACCCACGGCGGAAGCGCTGATCTACGGTCTGATTCAGCTTCAGAACAAGATCCGGCGTACCAGCACTATCGCTCGTTAGGACGGCCGGACAATGACTACGCGTTACGAGACACTCGCGGCTCGGATCGAAGAGCGCTTCGGCGGGCAACTCAAGCGAGTTGGGTCGAACTGCGGCGAACTTACCTACGAAGTGGACAAGAGCGTTCTGCCGGAGATCGCCACGGCATTGCGTGACGAGTCCGAGTTCGGCTTCGAATTGCTCGTCGACGTCTGCGGCGTCGACTATCTGACCCACGGCAGCGACGAGTGGAAAACCGAGTCTGCAACCGATACCGGCTTCAGCCGGGGCGTTTCGACGGCGCCGGTCATTCTGGACGAAGCGGACGAGTTCGACCCGCGGCGTTTTGCGGTCGTGTATCACCTGCTGTCGATCGCTAACAACACGCGCCTTCGCCTGCGTACATTCACGGGCGTTGAAAATCCTCCCATCGTGCCCTCGCTGGTCGATGTGTGGAATTCGGCCAACTGGTTCGAGCGTGAAGCCTTCGATCTCTACGGCATTCTGTTCGAGGGGCATCCCGATTTGCGCCGCATTCTTACCGATTACGGCTTCATTGGGCATCCGTTTCGCAAGGACTTTCCGCTTTCCGGGAACGTCGAGGTCAGCTACGACGCGGAGAAAGGCCGGGTGGCATATCAGCCCGTCAGCATCGAGCCACGCACTCTGGTGCCCCGCGTGATTCGTGACGACAACCGTTACTCCCATGAACTCAAGGATGAGGTCAAGGATGAACTCAAGGATGCCGGCAATGGCTGAGATCCAAAGTTACACGATGAACTTCGGCCCGCAGCATCCCGCGGCGCATGGCGTGCTGCGGCTGGTGCTCGAAATGGAGGGCGAGGTTATCCAGAAGGCCGATCCGCATATTGGCCTGCTGCACCGGGCTACGGAGAAGCTTGCCGAGTCGAAACCGTATAATCAGAGCATCGGTTACATGGACCGTCTCGATTACGTATCGATGATGGCCAACGAGCACGGCTACGTGCTGGCGATCGAAAAGTTGCTGGGCGTCGAGGTGCCGCTTCGCGCTCAGTACATCCGCGTCATGTTCGACGAGATTACCCGCATTCTTAACCATCTGATGTGGCTCGGCGCGCACGGACTCGATATCGGCGCAATGACGATGTTCCTCTACTGCTTCCGCGAGCGCGAGGATCTCATGGACTGTTACGAGGCCGTGTCGGGGACGCGCATGCACGCGACCTACTATCGGCCGGGCGGCGTATATCGCGACCTGCCGGATTCGATGCCCAAGTACCAGGAGTCGAAGTTCCGCAGCAAGAAAGAGCTAGACAGACTCAACGAGTCGCGCGAGGGATCTCTGCTCGATTTTATCGAAGCCTTTACGGACAAGTTTCCAGCCTGCGTCGACGAGTACGAAACGCTGCTGACCGATAATCGTATCTGGAAGCAGCGTACCGTGAACATTGCCGTCGTCTCGCCGGAGCGGGCGCTGCAGCTCGGCTTTTCGGGGCCCATGATTCGTGGCTCGGGTATCGCGTGGGATCTGCGCAAGAAGCAGCCTTACGAAGTCTACGACAGGATGGATTTCGACATTCCCGTGGGCGTCAACGGCGATTGCTACGACCGCTATCTGGTTCGCATCGAGGAGTTACGGCAGTCGAACCGGATCATCAGGCAATGCATCGACTGGCTGCGCGAAAACCCTGGTCCCGTCATTGCCGAAGACCACAAGCTGGTGGCCCCGAGCCGTGTCGAAATGAAAGACGACATGGAGTCCCTGATACATCACTTCAAGCTGTTTACCGAGGGCTACAGCGTGCCTGCGGGCGAAGCTTACGCGGCGCTGGAACACCCGAAGGGCGAGTTCGGCGTCTACATTGTTTCCGACGGCGCCAACAAGCCTTATCGCGTGAAGATCAGGGCGCCGGGTTTTGCCCACCTGTCCGCAATGTCGGAGATGGTGGAGGGCCACATGCTTGCCGATGTCGTGGCCGTCATCGGTACGCAGGATATTGTTTTTGGCGAGGTCGACCGATGAGCGCGGCAGCAGTACTTTCCGACCACATAATCGAGGAAATCGAGCACTGGAAGCAACGTTTTCCGGAAGGCCGCGAGCGGTCCGCCGTGATCGCGGCGCTGCACGCGGCACAGCATGAAAACCAGGGATTCCTGACGCAGGAACTCATGGACGGCGTTGCGGAATACCTCAAACTGCCGCCGATTCAGGTGTACGAGGTCGCGACTTTTTATTCCATGTTCCAGACCCGCCCGGTCGGACGCCACGACGTTGCTATCTGCACCAACGTGTCGTGCATGCTGCGGGGCGCAGACGACATCGTCGAGCACGTCGAAAACAAGCTGGGCATCAAGCTGGGTGAGTCGACGCCGGACGGCCGGATTTTCCTGAAGAAGGAAGAAGAATGTCTGGCCGCGTGCTGCGGCGCTCCCATGATGATGGTTAACCACGTGTATCACGAAAACCTGACCGAAGAGGCCGTGGACGAAATTCTGGACGGGCTCGAATAATGGCATACCCCGAGAATCTGGTTTGTTTCAACACCTTCGGCGCGGAGGAGTCCTGGACGCTCGAGACCTATCTGGCGCATGACGGGTATACGGCATGGAAGAAGATCCTGGCCGGTGAGATGACGCCGGAACAGGTGATAGAGGAAGTGAAGGCTTCCGGTCTCCGCGGGCGCGGCGGCGCGGGTTTTCCAACCGGCCTCAAGTGGAGCTTCATGCCGCGTAACAGCGAGGGTCAGAAGTACCTCGTCTGCAACTCGGACGAGTCCGAGCCAGGCACCTGTCACGATCGGGAAGTGCTGCGCTACAACCCGCATGCGCTGGTTGAAGGCATGGCCATCGCGGCCTATGCAATGGGTGCGACCGTGGCCTACAACTACATACGCGGCGAGTTCATCGAGGAACCCGTGCCGCGTTTCGAAGCGGCCGTCAAAGAGGCCTACGATGCGGGCCTGCTCGGCAAGAACCTTCAGGGCAGCGGCATCGATGTCGATCTGTATACCTTCGTGGGCGCGGGCGCGTACATCTGCGGCGAAGAAACCGCGCTGCTCGAATCGCTCGAAGGCAAGCAGGGCAAGCCGCGCTTCAAGCCGCCGTTCCCCGCCAACTTCGGGCTGTACGGCAAGCCGACCACGATCAACAACACGCAGAGTCTTGCGAGCGTGCCGGCAATCATTCGCAACGGCGCAAAATGGTTTGCCGACCTCGGGCCGGAAAACTCCGGCGGGACGGCACTGTTTTCCGTGTCCGGGCATGTAGAGAAGCCGGGCAACTACGAGTTGCCGATGGGTATACCGTTCAAAGACCTGCTGGACATTTCCGGCGGTATGCTCGGCGGCAGGAAACTCAAGGCCGTCATTCCCGGCGGCTCGTCGGTGCCGGTCATGCCCGGCGACACGATCATGAAGTGCACGATGGACTACACCTCGCTGCAGGAAGCGGGCTCGTCGTTCGGCACCGGCGCGGTCATGGTGATGGACGAGACAACGTGTATGGTGAAGGTGCTGCGCCGCATCTCGCGATTTTACATGGCGGAATCCTGCGGCCAGTGCACGCCCTGCCGCGAAGGCACGGGCTGGCTGTACCGCATGCTGACGCGCATAGTCGAAGGGCGCGGCCGCCTGGACGACCTCGACAAACTGCTTGCGGTCGCCAACAAGATCGAGGGGCATACGATCTGTGCGCTCGGCGATGCGGCTGCCTGGCCCGTGCAGAGTTTCCTCAAGCACTACCACCACGAATTCGAATACATGGTCCGTAACCAGGGCCGCAGTATTGTTGATGCATCTGCGGTTGCCGCGGCGTAGGCCCTGGAAAATTCATGAGCGACGATACGATCAAAATTGAAGTCGACGGCGAGACCGTCGAGGCACAGAAAGGGCAAATGCTGATCGAGGTTACGGATCGCATGGGCACCTACGTGCCGCGTTTCTGCTATCACGAAAAACTCTCCATCGCGGCCAACTGCCGTATGTGTCTCGTCGAAGTCGAGAAGGCGCCCAAGCCCCTGCCGGCGTGCGCAACGCCCGTGATGGACGGCATGAAAGTCTTTACGCGTTCGGCCTACGCAATAGCGGCGCAAAAGGCGACGATGGAGTTCCTGCTGATCAATCACCCGCTGGATTGCCCGATCTGCGATCAGGGCGGCGAGTGTGAACTGCAGGATCTGGCGATGGGTTACGGCCGCGACGTATCGCGCTACACCGACAAGAAGCGGGTTGTCAAAGACAAGGATATCGGTCCGCTCGTATCGACGGACATGACTCGCTGTATACACTGCACGCGCTGCGTTCGCTTCGGCGAAGAGGTTACCGGGCAGCAGGAACTCGGCACGATCGAGCGCGGCGAGGACATGAAGATCGGCACCTTCGTCGAGAAGTCGGTGGATCACGAGCTGTCCGGCAACATCATCGACTTATGCCCGGTTGGCGCCTTGAACAACAAGCCGTACCGCTACAGTGCGAGAGCCTGGGAGATGACCCAGCGCGCCGGCGTATCGCCGCACGACTGCGCGGGATCGAACTTCTACGCGCACGTGCTTCGCGGCACCGTCAAGCGAATCGTGCCGCGCCAGAACGAAGCCATTAACGAGACCTGGATTGCCGATCGCGACCGCTTCAGCTACGAGGCAGTTTACTCGGCCGACCGGCTCGAACAGCCCATGCTGAAAGAGGGTGGCGAGTGGCGCGACGTGAGTTGGGAAGATGCGCTCGCGAAGGCCGCCGAGACGCTGTCCGCGGCCGGAGCCGACACGGGTTTCCTGCTGTCCCCCAGCGCGACGGTCGAGGAAGCCTACCTGACGGCCCGAATTGCAGAACATCTCGGCAGCAACAATCTCGACCACCGTTTACGGCGGCGGGATTTCTCCGATCAGGAGCACGACCCCGCGTTCCCGTATCTCGGCGTCGGCATACCGGAAATCGAGGAACAGGGCGCCATCTTTGTCGTCGGCAGCAGTCTGCGCCGCGAAGTCCCGATCCTTGCACACCGCGTGCGCAAGGCGGCAATCAACGGCGCGGCCGTTAGTATTGCCGCGTCGCGGCCCGAAGAGTATTTCTTCGATACCGCCAATGTCCTGTCCGGCAGCGGCCTGGTCGACATGCTGTCCGGCGTTGCCGTTGCGGCGGCGGAGGGTGCAACGTTACCGTCGGCGGTGCAGGAACTCTGCAAGGGCGTCAGCGCAAGCGATGCACAGCGGTCGATCGCGGACTCGCTGAAGGATGCAGACAAGGCGTTGCTACTGCTCGGCAACATCGCCGGACGGCACGGCGCTTTTGCCGCGGTCCGCGCGCTTGCGGCGGCGATTGCGGAGCTGACGGGCGCCACGCTGGGCAGCCTGTCGGAGGGCGCAAACTCGGCGGGACTGTCGCTGTTGGGCGTGTTGCCGCATCGTCGCGAAGGCGGAGAGCCGCGAGCCGCCGAAGGACTGCACGCGGCCGCGCAGGTCGAAACTCGCCTCGATGCAATGCTGCTGTTCAACGTAGAACCCGACGCTGATCTTACGGCGGTACCGGATGCCGCCGCAAAACTTGCGCGGCACGGCTTTGTGGTCGCGTTGACGCCGTTCGATTCGCCCGCGTTGCGCGAGGCAGCCGATCTGCTGCTGCCGATCGGAACCTTTGCCGAAACGTCGGGTACCTACGTAAACGTCGCCGGAACCGCACAGAGTTTCGAGGGCATCGCAAACCCGGTTGGCGAAGCGCGTCCGGCCTGGAAGGTCATGCGTGTTCTGGGTAATCTCATGGAAGTGCCGGAATTCGACTACATGAGCAGCGAAGACGTCATGCAGGCCTCCGGGGGCGCGCTCGCCGCGTCGCCGCCCGAGGAGTATCGGTACGCAGGCGACAAGCCGCTGTCGCTGCCAAACGGCGAAGATGCGCCGGCGGCCGAGATCGACGTACCCTTGTATTCGGTTGACGGCCTGGTGCGCCGGGCCCGTGCGCTGCAGCTTACGGCAGAGGCGCGACGCGCGGCGGCGGCGGAGGCGGACGAGTGATCGATTTCTTCCTCTCAAGTTGGGACTCGTTGCCGCCAACGGTTCAATACCTGACGGTAACGACCTTCAAGATCGCCGTGGTTACCGTCGGCGTTATCCTGACGGTCGCCTTTTCGACCTATTTCGAGCGTAAGGTCATCGGCAGCATGCAGTCGCGCGTCGGACCGAATCGCGTTGGCCCCCTGGGTTTGGGGCAGCCGTTCGCCGACGTCATCAAGCTGCTGATAAAAGAGATTGTCATCCCGTCGTCGTCGAACAAGTTCCTGTTCGTCATTGCGCCGCTGCTGTCACTGATCCCGGCGCTCGCGACCTGGGCCGTGATCCCGCTCAACGGATCGTTTGTGATTGCGGACATCAATGCGGGGCTGTTGTATGTTCTGGCGCTTACGTCGGTCGGCGTCTACGGCGTAATCCTTGCCGGCTGGGCGACCAACTCCAAATATGCGTTTCTGGGCGCGATGCGCTCGGCGGCACAGATCGTCGCCTACGAAATCGCCATGGGTTTTGCGCTGGTCGGCGTGCTGATGGCGAGCGGCAGCCTGAACCTCGGCGACATCGTGCGCGCGCAGGAAGGCGGCTTCTCGAACTGGTTTATCGTCTGGCTGTTCCCGCTGTTCCTCGTGTACTGGATTTCGGGTGTCGCGGAGACCAATCGGGCGCCTTTCGACGTAGCGGAAGGCGAGTCCGAAATCGTTGCGGGTTTTCACGTCGAATACTCGGGCGTGGCGTTTGCGATTTTCTTCCTGGCGGAATACGCCAACATGGTGCTGATCTCGGCGCTGACGGCGATCTTCTTCCTGGGCGGCTGGGCTTCTCCGTTCGAAGGCTGGACGTTCCTGGAGGCGACGCCGCTGGCGTTTCTGACGGCGGGCAGCTTCTTCTGGCTGGCAGCCAAGATCTGCCTGTTCATGTACACGTTCTTCTGGCTGCGCGCGACCTTTCCGCGATACCGCTACGATCAGATCATGCGTCTCGGTTGGAAGGTATTCATTCCCGTGACGATCGTATGGATTGTCGTAGAGGGCGTATTGGCGTGGCTCAGGGTAGGGCCCTGGGCCGGGCTGGGAGCATGACGGTGGCTGGAGGAATGCAGTGAGTCGAGTCGGCAGTGTCGTCAAGACGTTTGCCCTGTGGGAACTCCTCAAGGGCTTGAGCGTGACCTTCCGCAGTTTCTTCCGGAAGAGCGTTACGCTCGAATATCCGGAAGAGAAGACGCCGCAGTCGCATCGGTTTCGCGGTTTGCACGCGCTGCGCCGGTATCCGAACGGCGAGGAGCGCTGCATCGCCTGCAAGCTTTGCGAAGCGGTCTGCCCGGCGCTTGCCATTACCATCGAGTCGGATGTCAGCGACGACGGCACGCGCCGTACGACGCGCTATGACATCGATCTGTTCAAGTGTATTTACTGCGGTTTTTGCGAGGAGGCCTGTCCGGTTGACGCCATCGTGGAGACGCGCATTCATGAGTATCACATGGAAGCGCCGGGCGAGAACATCATGACCAAGGACAAGCTTCTGGCAATTGGGGATAAGTACGACGCGATGATTTCGGCGGATAAAGCCGCCGACGCGCCTTACAAATAAAAGAAACGCTAAGAAATGATCTTTCAAACTGTGCTGTTCTACCTGTTCTCAGGTGTGCTGCTGCTTGCCGCACTTGGGGTCGTGTTTTTTCGCAACCCCGTGCATTCCATCATGTGTCTGGTGCTTGCGTTCTTTCAGAGCGCCGTGCTGTGGCTGCTGATCGAGGCGGAGTTTCTGGCGATTGTGCTGGTGCTCGTCTATGTCGGCGCCGTCATGGTGCTGTTCCTGTTTGTCGTCATGATGCTCGACGTGAACGTCGAATCGGTGAAGCGCGGGCTGACGCGTTACGCGCCTTTTGCCGCGCTCATTGCGCTGCTGATGACCGCGGAATTGATTCAGGTCATCTGGCTCAAGAGTCAGGGCACTGGCCTTACCGGAGGGTTTGCGCCTTATCCGGAAGGCTACAACAACACCAAGGCACTCGGTTCGGTGCTTTACACGGAATACGTGTACGCCTTCGAGATTGCGGCGGTCGTACTGCTGCTGGCGATCGTGGCAGCGATCACGTTGACGATGCGCAAGCGTCCCGGACTCAAGGCGCAGGATATCGGTAAACAGGTGGCGGTGCGGGCCAAGGACAGGGTTCGAGTTGTGAAGATGGATCCGGAGGAGCGGCAATGATCGGTCTGCAGCATTATCTGACGCTGTCCGCCATGCTGTTTGTGCTGAGCATTGCCGGCATGGTTATCAACCGGCGTAACCTGATTCTGCTGTTGATGTGCGTGGAACTCATGCTGCTCGCCGTCAACTTCAACTTCATCGCGTTCTCGCGCCACCTCGGTGACGATGCCGGTCAGGTGTTCGTGTTTTTTGTGCTTACAGTCGCCGCGGCGGAAGCAGCGATTGGGCTGGCGATACTCGTGGTTCTGTTCCGCAATCGTCGCTCGATCAACGTCGACGAACTCAATACGATGAAAGGCTGATGAGTCGCGTTCCTCCTCCATCCGATCTTCGTGCCAATCTCCATAATGGTGGCCGAATCGTGCGCTACCACTCACCGCTAGCCTACCGCACGATAAAGGAATGACCGCACCGTGCTCAATCACTACCTAATTATCGTACTGAGTCCGCTGGCGGCAGCCATCATTGCCGGACTGTTCGGCAAGCAGATCGGGCGTGCCGCTTCGCACTGGATTACGATACTCGGCGTCGGTGCTTCCTGTGCGCTGTCGGCCGTCGTGCTGTACGAGATGTACTGGGGCGGGGCGGTCGCCGAGAACATTAGCCTGTACACCTGGGCCGTCACTGACGGCTTGCGCATGGAGGTTGGCTTCCTGGTCGATCGCCTCACCGCGCTCATGATGGTCGTGGTGACCTTCGTATCTCTGATGGTGCATATCTACACCATCGGCTATATGCACGACGATCCCGGCTACCAGCGCTTCTTCAGCTACATTTCGCTGTTTACCTTCGCGATGCTAATGCTGGTCATGGCCAACAACTTCCTGCAGCTGTTCTTTGGCTGGGAGGCTGTCGGTCTAGTCTCGTATCTCCTGATCGGTTTCTGGTACAAGAAAGAAACGGCAATCTTCGCAAACCTGAAGGCGTTTCTCGTCAACCGGGTCGGCGACTTCGGCTTCCTGCTGGGCATCGCAGCGGTCGTGCTGTTTACCAACAGCCTCGATTACGCGGAAGTGTTCGGGCAGGCGGGCAGCATTGCGGCACAGACCATCGAGATCATTCCGGGACAGTCCTGGAATGCAATGACCGTGGTCTGCATTCTGTTGTTCATTGGCGCCATGGGTAAGTCGGCGCAGGCGCCGCTGCATGTATGGCTGCCGGACTCCATGGAGGGCCCGACGCCGATTTCCGCGCTGATCCACGCGGCGACCATGGTAACCGCCGGCATCTTCATGGTGGCGCGCATGTCGCCGCTGTACGAGTACACGGAAACCGCGCTGGCGGTCGTAATGACGATTGGCGCGATCACAGCGTTCTTCATGGGACTGCTCGGGCTCATACAAAACGACATCAAGCGGGTCGTTGCGTACTCGACGCTGTCGCAGCTCGGCTATATGACCGTGGCGCTTGGCGCGTCCGCGTACGGCGCTGCAATATTTCACCTGATGACCCATGCGTTTTTCAAGGCACTGCTGTTTCTGGCCGCGGGCTCGGTGATCATCGCCATGCATCATGAGCAGGATATCCGGAAGATGGGCGGCCTCAGGAAGTACATGCCGATCACCTACTGGACTTCCCTGATCGGATCGCTCGCGCTGATCGGGTTTCCCGGACTGTCGGGTTTCTTTTCGAAAGACCTGCTCATCGAAGCTGTCAAGGAGTCTCACTGGCATGGGCAGGGCGCGGTGTACTGGGTTGCGTATCTCAGCGTTTTGCTTGGCGTGTTCGTGACCGCACTGTATTCGTTCCGAATGTTCTTCCTGGTGTTCCACGGCAAGGAGCGCATGGACGCGGAGACAAAATCGCACCTGCACGAGACTCCCTGGGTGGTCACCATACCGCTCATACTGCTCGCTATTCCGTCGGCTGCGATCGGCTGGTTTACCGTCGGGCCGATCCTGTTCGGCGGCTACTTCGGCGACGCGATTGCCGTCACCTCCGCGCATGACGTGCTGGCGCGTCTGGGCGAAGACTTCTGGCACGGCAGCCTCGGTCTGGTGACTCACTCCGTGCAGACCCCTGTGTTCTGGCTCGCCGTGGCGGGTGTGTTCGCGGCCTGGTTCATGTATCTCAAACGCCCGGAGATACCCGAAACCCTGCACCGCAGGTTCAAGGGGCTGTACGTACTGCTGGACCGCAAGTACTACTTCGACGATCTGTGGATCAAGGGTTTTGCGGGCGGCGGCCGCAAGTTTGGAGACCTGCTCTGGAAGCGTGGCGACCAGTTCCTGATCGACGGCCTGCTCGTCAACGGCACCGCTAACTCGATAGGCCGGCTGGCCGGCATTCTGCGCCAGCTTCAGTCCGGTTATCTCTACACCTACGCCTTCGCAATGATCATTGGTTTGACGATACTGCTCGGCTGGCTCGTCTGGCTACGCTAGGGCAGGAACATCATGAGTCTTTCTACACACCTGTTAAGTATTCTGATCTGGCTGCCGGTCGCCGGCGGACTTCTGCTGTTGCTGATGGGCGACGAAGGCGATGCAAGGTCCTCGCGGGCCGGCGCCGTGCGCATCGTTGCGCTGACCGTCTCACTCGCTACCTTGCTGCTGAGCGGCACGCTGTACGCGGGCTTCGACCCGAGCACGGCGGCAATGCAGTTTGTCGAGCGCTACACGTGGATCGAGGCGATCAGCGTCGATTATTACCTGGGCATTGACGGCATATCGGCACCGCTGATTCTGCTGACGGCGTTCATCACACCCTTGGTAGTCGTGGCCGGCTGGAATTCCATCGACAAGCGCCCGGCGCAGTATTTCGCCGCTTTCCTAATACTCGAAGGCCTGATGATCGGCGTCTTCTCGGCGCTCGACGGGATTCTGTTCTACGTATTCTGGGAATTCATGCTGGTCCCGATGTTCCTGATCATCGGGGTCTGGGGCGGCGAGCGGCGCATCTACGCCACCGTCAAGTTCTTCCTGTACACGTTCCTGGGCTCGGTGCTGATGCTCGTGGCCTTCGTTTACCTGTACGGCCAGGCCGGCAGCTTCGACTTGCTGGGCTGGGCCGACACGCCGCTGTCGCTGGCGGCGCAGAAGCTCATCTTCCTCGCCTTCCTGCTGGCGTTTGCCGTCAAGGTGCCGATGTGGCCCGTACACACATGGCTGCCGGATGCGCACGTCGAAGCGCCCACGGGCGGTTCGGTCATTCTTGCGGCGATCATGCTGAAGATGGGCGGCTACGGATTCATCCGGCTGTCGCTGCCGATCGTGCCCGACGGCAGTGAATACTTCGCCGCACTCATGATTGCGCTGTCCCTGATTGCGGTGGTTTACATTGGCTTCGTTGCGCTCATGCAGCAAGACATGAAGAAGCTGATCGCGTACTCGTCCATTGCGCACATGGGTTTTGTCACGCTCGGCTTCTTCCTGCTGTGGTTCATCGACGGCGACAGCGGCGCGGTGCTGGGAATTTCGGGCGGCATGGTGCAGATGGTCTCGCACGGGCTGATCTCGGGCGCCATGTTCCTCTGTGTCGGCGTGCTGTACGACCGGGTGCATAGCCGGCAGATTGCGGATTACGGCGGTGTAGCCAACACCATGCCCGTGTACGCGGCGTTTATGGTGCTGTTTGCGATGGCCAACGCGGGCTTGCCCGGCACGTCCGGGTTCGTGGGCGAGTTCATGGTGATTATCGCGAGCTTCAAGGCGAACTTCTGGATCGCGTTTTTTGCAGCGACGACCCTCATCCTGGGCGCAGCCTACACGCTCTGGATGGTCAAGCGCGTTATCTACGGCGAAGTCGCCAACGACAAGGTGGCGGGCTTAAGCGATCTCAACCGGCGGGAGTTCCTGGTGCTCGCCATACTTGCAGTATCGGTGCTGCTGCTCGGCATTTGGCCGGCGCCGCTGGTGGACATGATGAACGCGACGATCGAGCAGCTTGTGCTGCAGCTCGGTCAGAGCAAGCTTTGAGCGGTCTGAATGGAACTGACTAACTACATATACGCTGCTCCCGAGATGGTGCTGCTTGGTCTGATCTGCGTGGTGCTGCTGGCTGATCTGTTTGTCGACGACGAGCGCCGAATCGTGACTTTCTGGCTGGCCATGGCGTCGCTGGCGGTGACTCTCGGGACGCTGTTTGCGACGGCGCCGGATGCCCGGATGCTGGTGTTCTCCGGCAGTTACGTAGCCGACCCGATGTCGCAGGTTATGAAGATCGCCGCTACGGTGTTTGTTGCGGTCGTGTTCCTGTATTCGCGGGACTACCTCAAGGCGAACGACATCCACAAGGGCGAGTTCTATACCCTTGGATTGTTCGGCCTGCTGGGCATGATGATCATGATCTCGGCGAACAGCCTGCTGACCATGTACATGGGGCTCGAGACGCTTGCGCTGTCGCTGTACGCGCTGGTTGCCATTGACCGGAACAACGTCAAGCCCGCCGAGGCGGCGATGAAGTACTTTGTGCTCGGCGCAATCGCCTCGGGCGCGCTGCTGTACGGTATCTCCTGGGTCTACGGCGTCACCGGACACCTGCAGTTCGATCGTATTGCCGCGGCGATCGCCGCGAACCCGGAAGTGAACGACGTGGCGCTCTGGTTCGGTCTTGCGTTCCTGATCGTCGGTATCGCCTTCAAGTTCGGCGCGGTGCCGTTTCACATGTGGCTGCCCGACGTCTACAACGGAGCGCGGTCGCCGGTGACGCTGTACATTGCCTCGGCGCCGAAGATTGCGGCGCTGGCTCTGGCGTTGCGAATCCTGGTCGACGGCCTGGGCGAGCTGCACGACGTCTGGGACGACATGATCATGATCCTGTCGGTGCTGTCGCTGTTTGTCGGCAACGTCGTCGCGATCGCCCAGTCCAACATCAAGCGCATGCTGGCGTATTCGGCGATTGCACACGTCGGTTTCATCCTGCTGTCGGTGCACACGGGCACCACGGAGGGCTATGCGGCGGCGCTGTTCTATACGCTGAACTACGTTCTGGCCGTGGCGGGTGCGTTTGGGGTCATCATTCTGCTGAGCCGGCGCGGTTACGACGCGGAATCGCTGGCCGATTTTCGCGGTTTGAACGCGCGCAGCCCCTGGTTCGCGGTCATCATGATGTTCTGCATGTTCAGCCTGGCGGGTATTCCGCCGTTCGCCGGTTTCTTCGGCAAGCTCAACGCGATCAACGCGGTCGTGGGAACGGGCGCCACCGGGCTTGCCGTCATCATGGTGCTGGCGACCGTCATCGGCGCTTTCTATTACCTTAGGGTGATCTGGTTCATGTATTTCGAGCCGCCGGAAGACCAGGCCGTGATTACGCCCAGTGCGGATACGCGGATCGTTCTGAGCGCCAACGGGCTTGCGGTACTCGCGCTGGGGATCATGCCAGGGGGGCTGTGGGCGCTGTGTGTGGCGGTGATGAGCGCCTATTGACGCGGGTTTTTGTGTATTCGCCGTTTTCTTGCCCTGAGGCCTTGTAATTAAAATTTCACATCAGTAATATCCCGTTCCTGCCGATGCGGGGTGGAGCAGTCTGGCAGCTCGTCGGGCTCATAACCCGAAGGTCGCAGGTTCAAATCCTGCCCCCGCTACCACGTTTATATGCAAGGGCCTCGTTTCGACGAGGCCCTTTGCATTTGAGCCTGAGTACGCCCACAGCACGCCATCACGCGGTCTCAATACGATCGGCCCCAATAAGCGCTCAGATCGATAGAAAGCCGCTTTCCGTTAGCCTGCTGCCAGACGATTTTCTCGACCGTGGCCCGCACATGCTAGCCGCTTCGTCCCTGGAGGCGCTTTCCTTCAACGCGGCACGCGTGGCCGCAATCTCTTCGCGATAGCGCCATGCCATAGAAGGGGGCGGAAACGGTTTTTCGGTGCTTGCCTGTTGCTCGTCAGCAGACCGCCCAAAGATCTAGATGTCTTTACAGACGGCCTCCGGTACATTTCGGTCATATAGGCTATCCCGAGTTCCATAAACAAGGCTGAGCATCGTTAGCAGGCCATGCGATCGTGCTGGCCCTGGCTGGAATTAGGTATTACTAGCACTCCCGTCGATTGTTAGGAATTAGCTATAACTTATTAATTCGAAAGGCTATAGACCGAAATCACACTCGTCATAGCCACTCCGTGATTGCCGTCTGCTCACACCTGGGCTACAATGTAGCTCACAAATCAGAGGGTTCTATCATGCCGGCAAATGCCGTAGTACGCGCACGAATTGACGAGAACATTAAGGAAGAGGCGACCGTTGTCCTGGAGGCAATGGGTCTAACCGTGTCCGATGCATTCCGTATCATGCTCACGCGCGTCGCTCGCGAGAAGGCTTTGCCGTTTGAGCCGCTGGTACCTAACGCGGAGACTATTGAGGCCATGAAGGAAGCGCGCCGTGGCAGTCTGCCTGCGTTCGATACTGTGGGCGATCTTATGGCCGACCTGAATGCGGACGATTGAACGTACAAGCCAGTTCAAACGTGACTACAAGCGCGAATCGAAAGGCCGGCATCGTCAGGTTCTCGCGAACGATTTGTCGGAGGTTTTGACGGTCATTGCCAATGACGGATCGCTGGCAGAAAAGCATCGTGACCACGCGTTGACCGGTGAGTGGAAAGACTACCGCGATTGCCACATCAAGCCGGACCTGGTCCTGATCTATCGAAAACCGGATGACCAACGGTTGCAGCTCGTCCGTCTCGGCTCGCACAGCGAATTGGGACTGTAAGCTTGGCGGTTGGAGCAGTGACGGCATACTGTGACTTAGCAGTCGTTCAGGTTTTTGAAGTATTTACCCAATACTGAGCTTGGAATCCGAGTTGACGATTGACGCTAACAAGCTTGTTTCGGCGATGGAGACGGAACTGAATCAGGTTTCTGATCCACGTGTCGTCCAGCACATTCGGTCGCTAATGGTTACGCCCACTGTCGTTGTGCGACCTTGGGATTACGGTGAGCCGGACACAAAGTATCCATGCTGGTCGGTGTTAGAACACCAGAAATCGAATACAAGTATCGCACACTCTGAATATGGCTTCGGGCCGAGTTACCCGTGGGGGTTGGTTACGCTGAACGGGTCAAGCGATAGCATGTCTATGGGCATGGACTGCGCATGGTACGCATGTTTTGTCGAAGCGTATTTTGAGTCGTTTGCGAGTGCCGATTTGCCGATCTGGCGAGTGTTTAGTTCCGGAGACGTTCCTTGTCCCGGCGAACCGATTTCCGATGAGTCGTATTGGGGCTCAACATGGGCAGAAGTCTATCGCTTAAGGGAGGAAGACGAAGATCACAAGTACAGCTGTCACCACTCCGTCAACTATTTCCATCCTCCCGAATGATGGCTAATGGCTGCACTGAGGCGATACTGCATTCGCAACCTGGAGTACTGCTCGGCGTTCGAAAGCAGAGTCCGCGCGATACGATGCATGCAGACTGCTTGAGGAAATGCTAGCCGCCCACGTGGCCGGAATGCCCGATAAATTCAACTCGAAGTGA
This sequence comes from Pseudomonadota bacterium, assembly GCA_039819385.1. Classification (GTDB taxonomy): domain Bacteria; phylum Pseudomonadota; class Gammaproteobacteria; order Steroidobacterales; family Woeseiaceae; genus UBA1847. Next base: position 132,833 of record JBCBSC010000008.1, read on the forward strand.
CTCCTGTTGGCCGAGTCGCGACGTTTTCCAGGATGCAGTATGAATGACAGCTCCTCGCAATAGCAGTCGCTCGAAAACGATGTTTCCGCGGAAACATCGTTGACCGACCGGTTAACTTCGCTTATCCGCCGTTCGATTGGTGCTGGCTTGGACGGCTGTTGGTGACTGCGAGAGCAGCGGTACAAAGTAGAACTTGCTGAGTCACTTGAACAACGGCTATTTGGTGGTATCGGTCGTGCGAAATCAACCTCTTGGGTTCGCGATATCAAGCGCTATAACCAATTCTTGATAGCGTTGGCAGCGAACCCCCGCTACCAAGTTGCAAAAGGCTGACTCTCCAAGAGGGTCGGCCTTTTGTTTTTCGGCGACTCGACAGGTCTTTATGTCGGTACCACTACGCGGCCGGTCCCACCAAAACTTCAAGCGGAATCTGCAGCCCGTCGTGCAAGCGTCGGATCATTTCCAGTGCTAACCCGCGACGACGATTGAGCACTTCCGACACCCGTTGCCGCCAGCCGAGAAACGGCTCCAGAGCCTTGCGCTTAAGGCCTGGCTGCTTCATACGGAAAATACTCGTTTCAACAGGATCCGCAGGCTCGATCGGAAAGTGCTGCTGTTCGAATGGGTTGAATCTCCATTACACAGTCTCCGGATCAATACGATCGTATTCGCTATGCATTACAATGGACTTTGCGCAGACACTGCCGTGACCATAGTTCACATGAGCGATCAGCCGATGTTTGTTGCCGCCAATATTGAAAATTACGCGGTTGTCCGCCAAATGCTAGAATCTGATCTTCATCCGCTAAGTGCTATCGACCCAATCCAGACGATTGCTACCAGGCCACCTCTTCAGGCATGCGCATGAGAAAAGAAAGCAAGTTCATACGTCGAATAGCGATTTCGCTGAGCCTCTCGATCTCGCTGTCCCTTATTTCTGCCGGACTTGCATTGGCCGAAGGAGCGGATCGAGATGGCAGATTGCTCACTTCCGGCCCTCCGATTTTTCCTTCCTATTGTTTAAGCAAGGGATTGCAAGGATACGTTGATTTCGTCTTTGTTGTCGGCACCGACGGCCTCGTACACGATCCGACGGTATTGGACGCAGTTGTGTATCGAAGATCGCCGGCCAAGCCGGTCGATGATGAAAAGGCGCGGCAGGCGTTTGTTTCAGCTGCCAAGGCCGCGTTGGCCAATTATCGCTACGAGCCACCAATGAAGAACGGTAAACTAATCAGGACCGAAGGCGTACGAACTAGAATTACATTTGCGATCAGAGGGTGAGTCGGAGGCTGGTCCTCGCCTCGAGGCGACACTCGAAATCCGCGCGGTGCAAGTTAAACGATCGCTTTTCCTCGGGAGGATAAATATGCTTCTTCGACGGCCTGACCTGTCAGCCGCTTTTCGTACGCTGAAGGTCATCATGGGTTCCGCCCTGGTTTTCATGGTCTTCTTGACTGGTGTAACTATAGGCGGCTGCGGCGACGGGATTTTTTGTCCAGTTGGTACCATCTACAAAGTCTATGCAATGCGGCTTGATCTGTGGTCGGGAGTAGCGGCAGTGACAGGTCTGGCCCTGTTGATTTCCGCGCTGAAAGACCTGCTTATTTCCCTTGATCTTTCCGACTTGTTAGAGCGTGATATCGAATCTACTGCCGACCTCGAATAAACGGACTGCTTTTGGCTGAAAGGCGATAGTCACCCGGATCGGCCTGTGATTTCCCTTTCCGACCTGTTGCAGTCAGATCGAGTCTTTTGAATAACGGGGATGCGAGCTTGAACGATCGCCGCTTCTTGGCTGTAATACCATGAAGGACAACGCGAAATTCTTTCCGCTGGGCGACGAACTGCAGATCTGGGTGCGGCAACGGCTCGAATTGCTGGCGGAGTATTATTCGAGCCTCGATGTTCCGATGTCCAATCCCGTTTGTGCCAAGTCGTTGGATGAGCTTTGGGTTGCCTGGAAGGCGGCCGGGATAACAGACTCGAAGGCTATTGACAGTTTTCTAAATTGTTTTGGCATCGGATTTGGCCAGCTTTTGATCGACGATCTTGGCTTCGAGTGGGCGTACCTCGAAGACGAGTATGGAACCGACATCGCAGTCCGTGCGTTGCCCGGCACAGCTGATACGCGAATTGCGCCATTACATTTTGTGCTCAGGAGGTGGGAGTCTAACGAAGGTCGGTATGTCGAGGCCGCTCTTGATCAGGTCGATGCCTTGGTTGACGAGCATGCTGCTGACCACGGGGTAATCCGATGAGTTTTGTAGCGATATCGCGATATCGGGGTCTGACCCCGATTTTCCCGGTTTTGTTGAATCCACAACGCAAGACGGGCGTTGTTGCATGGGCACCGATCGCTCGGAGCGAGACAGCTTGCGTTCGAGAAGGAGTCCGATTGAGCCGAATATCGTCATGGCGATGCCGGCAAATGCGATGAGCTTACTCTGCCATGGGTCAATCTCGCTCTCGCTAAAGAACGTCCTGGAACCACCTTCAACTTCGACGTTATAGGCATTGCCGCGAAATTTTCTGTCCTGGATATACATCTCATCGATCCTGGCATTGATTGAGTCCAGGAACTCTGTTGCTGTTGCGTGATCTGTGCCTCGCGAAACAAACCGCTGCCGGCCGCAAGCAGAAGTTCGGGTACTGAAGAACTGTTGTTGAACTATTTCGGCCGGCTGCGTTTGCACGAGTTTCCCGCGAGAGTGCCGCTTGAGACGAAACTGCATGCACTGAGTTGTGTTCTGGCGTCCCGTGCTCTAAAGTATAGGCAACCATAAGGTTGCATAATGAATCAATCAAACCAGGATCGAATCGAGAAGACTGTAAACCTCGCGGCACCCATTGCACGAGTCTGGCGCGCGCTGACAGACCACGAAGAATTTGGGCAATGGTTTAGGGTCCGGCTGGATGGCCCGTTCGAAGTCGGTGCGACGACTACGGGCAATATCACCTACCCGGGCTATGAGCACATGAAGTGGGAGTCAGTGACCGAGCGTATGGAGCACGAGCGGCTGTTCGCTTTTTCCTGGCCGCCCGGCAGCATTGATCCCGATACCGTCTATCCCGACGACGCCAAAGTCGTGGTCGAGTTTCGCCTAGAGCCAACCGGGAACGGCACGCGCCTGACGATCACCGAGACGGGCTTTCTGCAGTTCCCGGAATCGAAGCGACTGGAGGTGCTTCGATCGAACAAAGAGGGCTGGGACATACAGGCTAGGAATGTGGCCGAACACCTTGCCGGTCAGGGCTCGAAGTCAAAGGCCGCGCGAAGATAAAGAGGGCAGCATCGCTGTCGCAATGCTGCCCTCGTGGCGAAAATCCGGATCGAAGGTCCTCGGCTGGCGGTGCTTGCCTACTTCGCGGAAATCCGATAGTTCGGATAACTACCCGCCATCGTGAAGTTGACGCTGTCTGCCAGCGTCACGATCGTGTACGTCCCGTAGTTGGTCACCACGCGTCGCCTGGCTGTCAGGCTGCCGTTGCACATGAGGTCCAGCGCGCCGGATACACCAGTGACGATCTGCCACGTGCACAAGGAATGCGTGAAGTTGCCGTAGCTTCCACCGGAGGCAACCACTTCGCCGGTTGAGAACGGATTGGGCGGCGGTGGCGGATTGGCCGCGAACAGCAGGTACAGACTGTCGAAATCGAAATCCAGGCCGTACGGTATCGTAAGCACGTCGCCGTCAGGATTGACGATCGTTATGTCGGTCGGATTTTCGGCCGTGTTGGCCGGATCGGCGTTTGGCGGTATCGGACAGTACACCCAGCTGCAATAGGGATTCGTCGTCACCGTAAAATGCGGAATCTCACGAATATCCAGGAAGAAATGATTGGAGATGTTCAGTGACACGGTGTGCTTGGTATAGCTCGTGGCAAAGGTCGTGTAAGCCGGATTCAGGTTCGGGTTGGGATACAGTGGCGCGACGGCGTTGTAGTTGACAACCTCATCGACGATCTCCAGCCGGAAACTTTCGTTGCTGACAAGATCGGTAAAAAGACCAAACGCCAGGTCCCGTAGCTCCTGACCGGCATCGAAGTCGCCCAGCATGAAGGTGTTGTCGGGAATGGCCTCGTTCAGGTTGAAGAACGTCTTGTCCTGCTGTTGGTCGATGGCCGTATTGATGGCCTCGGCAACGTCAATTCTCGCCGAGGTGAGAATGTCGTTCTCGTAATAGTCCGAGATCAGATGAACCACTGGCACCCAGTCGAGAATCCAGTCGATATCGATGTCGGCATCGATGTTGAAGTTAACGGGAGCGAGGTTGGTAATCTTTCCGGTAGCGATACTGTAGTCGCCGCTCAGCCACAGCGTATTGGTATTGACGACAGCTGAACCTTCGGCGCCGATGGTGCCCCAGATGCCGCTCCCTTCGACGGTCGCGTAGGCGTGGACGCTGAAACCGCCCACGCGGGCGGTGATCGTACCGTTGGCGTTACCGGTCAGCTCGACGACGATGGGCCCGTCAATATTGAACAGGAAAATCTCGATTTCCCCAAAATCCGAAATCGCTTCTTCCAGGCTCTGCAGAAGCTGAACGCGCAGGTCCGCTTTCATCTGCGAAATCTCACGCGCCTGCTCGATGATGTCCTTGAGCCCGCTTTCGTGGGACTGTGCGTAGTCCAGCGTATAGCCGGCATTCGTATAGTTCAGTTCACCCCGGTATTCGACGTCGCTGACGTGAGTTATTCTGCTCTGAGCGCTCGCACCGGAAGTGAACAGCAGTGCTCCGGCTAGAGCGAGTACGGTAAAACAAAGTTTGCCCAAGTGTGCCATTTGGTGGTCCTCCCCTGGCGGTAAGTACGGCGCGACGCACGATTCGTGCGGCGCGGTCTGAACTCAGGATGGCTCAGGTCAGTTTAGCGTGAGCGACGTTGGCCGCAGAAAAGTAGAGCACCTGGACCAGATTGCAGTGAGTTTTGATGGAAGTATTCGTGCATAAACACGTGATAAGCCTGACATTCGCATCGTTGGCCTTTTTTGCCGACTCAAATGCGCAGGTCGTTATGGATAAAGCGCCGGAAATTGATTTGGCCGGAATTCAAGGTTCCATTCCGTCGTTCGAGCGTGCATTGCCTGAATTGACGTCGGCATTTGTCAGCGCGAGGCCCAATGACAGGGCAGACGGCCTGGAGGTAGGGGAGTTATCCGACAGCGCAAGAATCATCGAGCTGGCCAAAGAAATCGAACAAGGAAAACACGACCCTTACGACAGCCTGCTAATTGCGCACAACGGCGCGCTCGTCTTTGAGTCCTACTATTCCCGGGGCCGCGTGAACCTGCCGCACTACCAGGCGTCTGCGACAAAAGCTTATACGTCTCTTGCGGTTGGTCGTGCCATCCAGTTGGGATACCTCTCACTGCAGGACCTGCACGAGCCCGTACTGGACTTTCTAACGGAAGTTGATCAGGAAGGGCTAACGACAGGTTTGGAGAAGATCACCTTGCACAAGACCCTGAGTATGCGTTCCGGTTTGAGGGTTAGCATCGACAAGCAAAGAGATTTGCTGAGTGAGCCGGAACGGCTCAAAGGGCAGAAGCTGGCACAAGCCTACTTTGCTCATAGTGAGCCGGTAACAGAGTCTTCGCAAACGTATCACTACCAGTCCATTGATCCGCGAATCACAATGTTGGTGCTGGACGCCGTGTTGCCAGGGGCTGTGAAAGACTTCATACGATCTGAACTGCTCGACAAACTGGAAATCGCACACTATTTCTGGCGAGACAATGTCAGCGGCGTACCGGAGTCGGCGCACAGCACCAGCATGACGTCCAGAGACATGATCAAGTGGGGTTTGTTGCTGAAGCAAGACGGAAAGTGGCAAGGTGAACAGCTGATCTCCAGCGCGTTTTTGACTCAGGCCACTGGTAGTGTCGCCCAGCCTCACGACGAAGATTACGATTTCAGTCAGTTCAGATACGGCTACTACTTCTGGGGCACCGGACTTACGGTTGGCGAAAAGGAATACGACGCGAAGCTGGCGTGGGGTGGCGGTGGCCAGTATGTCATCGTGCTGGATGAGCTGGATCTGATTATCGCCATAACGGCCCATGCTCGCGGCGTGGAAGACAAGACACTCGAGCTCGTGGAAAAGCGCATATTGCCGACGTTTGCAAATTGACCTGCCACATAGCCAGAGTGCGCCTGGGAAGGACCGCTCAACCGACCATTCGATCGATCTCGGCGCGCGTGCTGCGTGCTTGCTCGAGCAGCCATTCACGAAAACTCTTCACGGCATTTCGCTTTAGTGAGTCGGAACGGAAGCGAACGTGGTATTCGCGTTTGGCGTGGTCACCTTGTTCGATCGGAAACGGTACCGAAAGGCGCTGCTCCCGAATCTGAGGAAACACGAGCGATACACCGCAAAGAATGAAGCCGGCGTTTGCGTACACAGCCTCCAGTGCCTGTACGACCTTCTTGTAGCGGATGCCTCGCTCCGGATCCGACGTACGGTGTCCGAAACGGCGTACCCATTCCGGCCAGCCCATCTCGCTGGCGTCAACGGTGTACGCATCGAGATGCAGCAGTGGAAAACCCTCGAGTTCCTCGTTCAAGGGCAGGGAGGATACCCGCTCTTTGTTCACCGGCGAGGTGATCGGCACCAGATAGTCTCGATACAGCGAGTCGACCTTGCCCGGCAGCGCATCGACGGAGAACCCAACTTCGCAATCCGCATCACCCAGCCGCATCGGTACGTCCCCGACACCGTTCACGCAGAACAGCGTATTCGGATTGGCTCCACGATAGGCCACCAATCTCGGTGCTAACCACAGCTGCGCCCAGTCAGAATCGGCCGTGATGTGTATTTCGTTGACGCGCTGAAAATTCAGCAGCCGACTGACCGTTTCGAGCTCGCGGAAGGCGGCGCCGAGGTGTGCCAGCGCAGGCTGAATTTCACGGCTCGGACGAATGCCGCTCCGGCCGCGGCTGATTAATTCGTAGCCAAGGTATTCCTCGAGGCTCTTGATTCGCTGGCCCAGGGCCGCCGGCGTAATGGACAGCTCGGCGGCCGCGGCCTTCAGCGATCCCTTGCGAATCGCCAGGTCCAGCGCCTGCAGGCTGCGTAGGTGTGTAGGCTCGGTCATGGCAGCCAATATAAAGAAATTCTTTATTATGATAAAGAATATTTACCTTGTGGTTCTGAGCGCATTGGCGGGATGATCTCCTCCGAACAGCTCAGGAGGAACACGATGAAACAGCTCAAGCGCTACCTGGTGGAGCGGGACATACCCGGAGTCGGATCGATGTCGGTGGTCGAACTGTGCGGGGCTGCCCGCGCGTCCAATCAGGCGATCGACCAGATGCAGCCGGAGATCCAGTGGCAGCACAGCTATGTTTCCGGCGACAAGACGTTCTGCATCTATCTGGCCAAAGACGAGGCGACAATCCGCAAACACGCCGAACTCAGCGGTATACCGGTATCGCGCATAGTCGAAGTGCCAAAAATCATCGATCCCCTGACTGCAAATAACTAGCGGCTCCGACGGGCGCGGTATCGCCGCCGTCGAACGCGAACAGACGAGGAGAAAGAGATGAACGGAATGAACGACGCTTTGCGAACCCTGGCAGGTGTACTAGTGCTTGCTGTTGTCTGCAGCGGCAGCGCGAACGCCGGAGAGAGAAATTCGTGGCAGTGTGAACGCGAACCGCTGACAAGCTTCTGGGAGCAGGACATTGCCGGGCACGAGCTTTCGGGCCGCGGTAAGGTCTGTGCAAGCAAACACGGTGTCCTTTCGCACATGCGCGTGCGCGGTCTGACCCCCGGCAATGCGTATACGGTGTGGTGGGTGTACATCGACAATCCTGATTCCTGCGCCGGAATCCGGCTGACGCCGGAAAACTCCGAGGTGCCGTTTGCCGAACCCAGCGGCTACGCCGGTCGTTGCGGTCTGGCTGATTTCTTCACGCCGAACGAGGCGGGCGACGGCCTCGATCCGCTCGCCGTTTTCGGTCGCATGGACAGTGCGGTTGCCGAAAACGCTCGACGCACATGGTTTGTGGGCGATCTTCGGGGTTTGACGCCATCGCCGGGGTCTCAGGTCTGGATGCTGGTGTTCGGTCACGGTCCCGCCGACGTCGGAGACGGGCGACAGCTTGCCCGTCAGTTGTTGACGCCTGAGGATCCGGGAACCGGCGCGCCGCATCTTGGGATTGAAGGGCGCCCCTATGGATATCCGGCCGGTGTGGTTGTCGTCGACATGGACTAGGTAGCCTGACTTGGCTGAGCAAAGAGCAGGGCACTCAAAGGCGAATCTACGGAGTAACTGGTAGAGCGAGTAGCCTGACTTTTGTCAGGCACTCATTCCTTCAACAACAGAAGGATCCGGCGTAAACAGCTTGGTCGCGATAGCAAACAGACGCCGTACTCAGTTGCGACCCGCCGCTTTCAGACGATCCCGCAAGAAGTTTTTGAACTCCCGCTGTCGTCGCAGCATGAGACGATCACGCGCATATAGCAGGTAGAGCTGCTTGCCTGGCAGGTGCTCACCGGGGCGTACCTCGACCAGTTGCCCGTTGATCAATTCCTCCTTGATAGCGATATCCAGCAGCACGCCCATACAGAGGCCGGCGCAAATCGCGCCGCGCGCGCCGTCCAGGTCCGTTACGGTATGTACGTTTGGCCCGCTGAAATCGATTCCCCATTTTCTGAGCCTTGTTCTGACGGCGGTGGAAAGGTTGACGGGAACGGTTGCCACGCTATTTGCGCTCGACAATCCACCCGGTTTGCTGCCCAGCCGCTCCATGTACGCCGGTGTAGCGCACAATACCGGCCGAACGCGCATTAAAGGCACCGCAACGATGTCTGCATGATCGTCGACGCGGCCGATGCGCAGCGCAAAATCGATGTTGGCCTCTTTAAGGTTCTGCAGTGTTTCATCGAAGATGAGATCGAAGCGAATCCCGGCATGCGCTTCAGAGAACTCTGCGAGCGCGCCATACACGCCTCTCACCGCAAGCGCTCGCGACAGCGTGATCGAGATTCGTCCGTCCATTGACGCCTGCGCAGAGCGCAGCCCGTCCTCCGCATTCTCCACTGATGTCAGTATCTCCCTGCACTGGACGTAGAATCGCTGACCCAGCGGCGTCAGGCGTACGCCGGATGCGGTACGGTCCAGTAGCTTCGTTCCGGTATCGGCTTCGAGCGACCGAATCTGCTTGCTAACCGCAGCCACGGAAACATCGAGGACTCTGGCGGCCTCACTGAGTGAGCCCCGTTCGGCCGCCGCGGCGAAAATCTCGTACTGACGGAACTTCGACATAGGGTATTTCTTTTTGGTTAATTGTAGATTAACGAGATGCTACTTTTGGTTAATTAACATTGCCACTACCATGCGCCCCATCTCCAGATTCCTATTAGGCAGGTGCCGCGATGGTGCAACTAGCGCAAATCGAGAAGACCTTTGGATTCTCTTCGAGACACGTATACCAATATGTTGTCGACATGGAGAATTACGGCAACTGGTTTCCCGGCGTGATCGACATTCATTCGGTTGATGAGCTGCCGCCCGGCACTATCGGCAAGCGTTACCTCGAAAGAATCGAGTTTCCGACCGGGCCGGGCGAACTCAACATAGAGGTGAAACAGGCAACAGCGAACGAACGCTTTGTCACGGAGGGCGACTTGCCACAACTGCTACCGCGCATGACCGTCGATTTCACCGATGTTGGTGATGGCGGTTGCCGACTTTTGCTAACCTACGAAAGCCGCCATCCTGACGTCGCTGCGGATCGGGACATGGTCGATACTTTGCATCGCGACCTAATGATGCGCGGCGAAATCGCGTTACTGAGGCTTCAGCAAATACTGTTGCGGCAGCCGGTTTGAGGTGAGCATGCGATCATGCCTCCTGTTCGGAGCCAGGCGGTCACGGTCTGCCTTCAGCGTCATCGACAGCTCGCGTTGCCAGAGTCAGGCGTTCATTGCGTCGGTAACGGATCTCCCGGACTCCGTTGACGAATTCTGCAGTCGCTTGATCTCACGCGCCGGCGGCGCGCCAAATACCCGCCGGAACTCCCGCGTGAATTGCGACGCGCTGTTATAGCCCACCGAGTAGGCGGCCTCGCCGGCGCCCAGCCCGTCATTGAGCATCAGGAGCCGTGCCTGATGCAGGCGTATCATCTTGAGGTATTGCAGCGGCGGCAGGGACGTCATCGACTTGAAGTTGTGGTGAAACGTCGAGACGCTCATCGACGCACGCTTTGCGAGTTCCTCAACGCTCAACGGCTGACTGGAGTGCTTGTGCAGGTAACGCAGGACCGCGGCGATTCTGTTGGCGCGGCTGTCTCGCATAGCCACCGACCGTAGTCGTTCGCCTTGCTCACCGATCAGGATATGGTAGAGGAGTTCGCGAATGGCCAGCGGCGCCAGAACTCGTGAGTCGCTGGTGTTGTGCAGCGACTTCAGCAGCCGGCTCACGGCACCGGACAGTGAGGAGTTCATGCGCGAAGCATAGATCGCGCGAGCGGCGTCGTCGGGTCCGGGCTCGGGTTTTGCGTCGAGCAGCAGCTCCGACAGCATCGGGATGTCGATGTTCAGGCGCAGGGAAAGAAACGGTGCCTCCTTGCTCGCTTCGACAATCTCGGCTTCGACCGGCAACGGAACACCGACCACGAGGTAGTGCAGAGGGTCGTAGCTAATGACCTCGTCACCGATGTGTACCTGTTTTCGGCCGTGTGCCACGACGCAGATGCACGGTTCGTAAACGACGGGGATGCGGGTGGCAGGCTTGTCGGCGCGAAAGATGGCAAGGCCCGGCCACAGTGACTCGTTCAGGCCTTCCTCGGGCGCAAGCCGCAGGAACTCGCTGAGCGGTAGCCCGCCCGAAAGATCCGCTTCTATCGGCGTCGACATATCCGTAATGCAACCGTTACAGCAAATAGCCGGAAGGATTATGCCATTCCGGTGCGCATGGGGCGGGATGGAGGGCACGAATCGATAGGATTAGGCAAGAATGCTGGAGGACTGATCTATGCTCCCGGCGGCCCGTAACTCTACGATTTGCAGTTGTTGCGAATCGGCTGCGGCCGGTATGCCGGAATCATTTTCAAGAGGATAAACGAATGCAAACACGCGAACTGGGAAGCAGCGGGCTACACGTCTCGGCTATTGGCCTCGGCTGCATGGGCATGTCGGAATTCTACGGCCCGCGCGACGAGGCCCAATCGCTGGCCACCCTGAAGCATGCGCTGGATGTCGGTGTGTCTTTCTGGGATACATCGGATATCTATGGACCCAAGACGAACGAAGTGCTGGTCGGGCGCGCCCTCGAGGGTGGACGGGATCGTGTGACTCTCGCGACCAAGTTCGGAATTATCCGGGACGATAACGGCGAGTTTGTCGGATTGAACAGCCGGCCCGAGTACGTTCGTGAAGCCTGCGATGCGAGCCTCAAGCGCCTCGGCGTGGATTACATCGATCTCTACTACCAGCACCGCGTCGATCCGGAAACACCGATCGAGGAAACCGTGGGCGCCATGGCCCGCCTGGTCGAGGAGGGGAAGGTGCGGCATCTTGGCCTCTCCGAAGCTTCAGCCGACACCTTGCGGCGCGCGGTCAGCGTTTACCCGATCGCTGCGCTGCAAACGGAGTACTCGCTCTGGAGTCGCGACATCGAAACTGACATCCTGCCAACCTGCCGGGAACTCGGTATTGGTCTTGTGGCCTACAGCCCGCTTGGCCGGGGTTTTCTAAGCGGTCAGATCAAGACCATTGACGATCTCGCGGACGATGACTGGCGGCGCGGCAATCCGCGCTTTCAGGGTGAGAACTTCGAGAAGAATCTCGAGCTAGTCGAGCTGATTCAGGAAATCGCGGACGAGAAGTCCTGCACGCCGGCCCAGCTTGCGCTCGCCTGGCTGCTGGCCCAAGGTGATGAAGTCGTGCCGATTCCCGGCACGCGCCGCTCGGAGCGTCTGGACGAAAACGCTGGTGCCGTCGACGTCGAACTCTCGTCCGCGGACCTTGCCGCCATCCAGGCCGCGTTTCCCAGAGACGCCGCCACGGGCAGTCGATACCCCGAGGCCGCGATGCAGATGCTGGACGCCTGATGACAAGGCGGTGTATGACGCCGTTTCCTTGCGGACCGAGCTCAGCGGGCTACCGGTGTCGCGTATCGTCGAAGTGTCGCAAATCATCGATCTGCTGACCGCAAACAACTAGTGTCCTTATCCCTCGAACCGAAGCGGTCGTTAGCAGAGTGCACCGCAAGGCGGGTCGGTTTGTCGGTTACTTCGCGCGGGCAATTCGCCGGGCCTAGCTGCCGTCTTTGCGGCCCTGGTTCCCAGGGTCGAAGAGGCCTCCGTCCAGGTACCTGTTCCCCCAGGCCATGATTCGCAGCAGAGTTTCCTCGAGCGCCAGTCCGGCATCGGTCAGGTAGTACGTGTACCGGACCGGATTGTCCTGATACTGCTTACGACGCGCGAGTCCCCAATCGATAAGACGCTGTAAGCGGTTCGAAAGCAGATTGGTGGGGATCCCCTCGGCATCCGCCAGCTCTTTGAACGTGCTTTTGCCATGCCACATCAGGTCTCTGACGATGAGCAGCGTCCATTTGTCTCCCAGCAACTCGAGCGTCCGGGAGATCGAACAGTTCGACCGGAATGAGTGTTCGTCGACTTTCGGCAGCTTGCGGCGACGACTTCTTGCCTGGGTTTTGCTCATAGCGGCTTTATAGCTTAGTAACTTGCAAAAATAAAGTCAGTTAAGTACAAGTAACTTTTATTTTTAAAGTGACTCGTATTCGACCGGGACCGAACGAGTCGGGAGCGAGTGAGCAATGGCGCTGATCGGCAACACCCCCCTTGTGAAGCTCCGCCAGCTGCCGGGCGACGGCGACTGCGCGGAGGTATACGTCAAGTTCGAGGGGGCCAATCCCACGGGAAGTATGAAGGATCGCATGGCCTTGTCCATGATCGAGGGCGCCGAGCGCAGGGGAGATCTCCGCGCTGGAGGACGGGTCGTCGAGTACACGGGAGGGAGCACGGGCAGCTCCCTCGCAATGGTCTGTGCCAAGCGCGGCTACAAGGCGCATTTTGTGTCGTCGAACGGCTTCTCGGAAGAGAAAATCCGGACCATGCGTGCGTTCGGCGCAACCGTCGAGATCGTTCATGCGGCCAACGGGATCCTGACCGCCGACGTCATTGACCGCATGATCGCGAGGGCGGGAGAACTCATCGACGAGCCAGGAACGTTCTGGCCGGATCAGGTGAATAACCCGGACAACAAACGCGGGTATTACGGAATGGGTCGTGAAATTGTCGATGAACTCGGAACGGGGGTCGATGAGTTTGTCATGGCCGTAGGCGGAGGCGGCTGCATCTCCGGTAACGCCGAAGTTCTCAAGGAGGCCATCCCCCGCATCAAAGTGGTGGCCGTCGAGCCATACAACGTTCGTAACGTATCGGGCGGCGACACTGGCGGCAAGCACCGGCTGGAGGGTATCGGTCTGTCGTTCGTGCCCACGATTCTGAGGCGGGATCTGATCGATGAAGTCGTTTCCGTCAAAGACGAGGACGCCTATACGACCGCGCATGCGCTGGCGCAAAGAGAGGGACTGCTCGGCGGCGTAACGTCCGGCGCCAATGTCTGGGCTGCTTTGCAAAGAGCGCGGAAGCTCGGTCCCGGAAAGACCGTGGTTACCGTGGTCGTCGACACTGGTCTGCGGTACCTGAACGGCGATCTCTACGGCTTAGCGCCAGGTATCTGAGCCCGTCGAACGTGCGGGCCGGCACGCTGATGTCCGCCGGCCTGTAAACCGGTCCGCCGGAAGCCGCGTGAGGCGATTGCAGGGCTGCTTACGCTTACTTAATTAAGGGCCACTTTTTTCTTCGCATTCGAATGGCCTCAATTCATCGATGGAGGTGAATCATGGCTAGATCCGCAGCGAATTCCCTTTTGGCCCTGTGCCAGTTCCTGTTACTGCTTGCGTTCATGGCGCAGCCGGCAATTGCGCAGGAAGAGCCGATCGCCTTTATAGGGCATGGCTCCATGTTCGATCAGGATGGCAACGAAATCGAAGTCACGGAAGAATTCATCGAGAGGGCGCTGGAGTACTATCTCGAAAGCCTGTACGACCAGGCTACCGACGAACAGAAGACGCGTTACGACGGCGTCAGAAGTGAGGTGCTGACCGGGAGAAGCTGGGGCAGGAAAACGGAATTGTACGCTAACGCCGAGCTGCTGGACTGGCTGCTCCTCGAGGTCAAGCCGAAACACGGACACGCCTTGCGCGGCAAGATTAACCTGATTCGGACCAAGCTTCGCTGGGGTCTCTCGGAAGCCGGCGACGACAAATTCGAGCCGCCGCGGCAGATGCTCGAGCGTCTGCAGAAAATCGAGCGGCAGGGAGGAACCGACCGGGACGTGCTCGGCTTTTCCACAATGCTGAGCGGGCAGGCGTACATCGATGAATGCGCTGCGTCCGGGGTGCCGATACCGCCCGCGTGGAACAGCAACGAGAGTACGGGGTGGGACTTAATAGGCTCGCTGACGGACGCCCAGGAATTCATTAGCACGGGAAGAGAAGCGCGGGTCTACAAATACGAAAGTCCGACGACCGACGGTGCCTGCATCGCGCTACCCAGGGTGGAAGGAAACGGCAGCGGCAGTTCGGCCGGCCTGCTTGGCATCATTTGTTTAAGTGAAATGACGAGTAAGGTGTGCTTCTGGGACAACCAGAGCGGCGACCTGGGTTTTCCGGTTTCGCTCGGCGATACCGTGCCGCTGCTGGATTTCGCCGGCGGTGCGGAACTGCTGGATGGCTCCGGCGGGATTTGTACCGCATGTCATGCCGGTGAAAACCCGTACGTGACACACCCTGGTACCGCGCTCGACTTTGGCGGCCTGTTCGGAAACGACTGGTACGATCCCCTGGTGCACCCCGATTGGCCGCAAAACGCGGGTCCGACCAATATCCTCGAGGCAACGCCGAGCATGGGCGAGTGCACTTCCTGCCACTTTCAGGGTGATGCCGGCCGGTTTCCGAAAATATCGTCAATGATCAATCAGGGCGCCGATTCCTACTGCGACGCCGTGTTGAATCAGGCCATCGGCAGGACAATGCCCGACGACTCTGCATACGACCCTCACATCGATGCGCTGCGCGGGATGTGTGACGATACGCCGACCGCCATGCTGCGCGTCGAGTCGATACTCAACTTCGGCGAAGTCGAGCTCGGCTTCGCTTTCAGGAAGGCGCTGGTCATTCACAACGACGGCGATGCCCCCCTGACCGTCTCGGTCGATATAGCTACGCCGGCAGGCGATCCGAACCTGGATCAGTGGAGCGATCTCAATGAAATAACGCCAATCCTGATACAGCCCGGCGAAGGTCCGGTGATCCTGACGCAGGTCTACGAGCCCGACGAACTCGCCACGCATACCATACAGATGGAAGTAACGAGCGACGATCCGACGAACACCTCGCAGATCGTCACGCTAACGGGTACCGGTATCAGCCCCGTGCCGGTAGACACGGTTCTCGTGCTGGATCGCAGCGGCAGCATGCATGACCCGGCAGGCGACCGGATCAAGATCGAGGCCATGCGCGATGCGGCGATGCTGTACACAGACCTGCTACGCGAAGACATTGGTGCAACGGGTACCGGCGACAAGCTCGGATTCGTGAAGTACAACGCATCGAACAGTGTGTACATGGCTTTGGCTCTGGCGACCGACGCGTTGAAGAACGGAATCAGCATGTCCGAATTGTCGGACGGTGCGCTTACCGACGGGACGCGCCTGAAGCCCGAGGGCCGCACCGGTATTGGCGGTGCAATGCAAACCGCGGCCGCGGAACTGGGCGGCCCGCTCACTGACCGCAAGCAGGTCATGATAGTGATGACCGACGGTCAGGAGAACGAGAGCCCGTACATCAACGATGTTATTGGCGGTATACAGTCGGGCAACGCCAACCTGCAGATGTACAGCGTGGGCCTGGGATTCGACATCGAACCCACCAAGCTGCAGAACATCACCAACATGGGCGCGGAGGGCTACCACCAGGTAGCCGGCAGCCTGAGCGGCGAGAACCTGTTCGATCTCGAGACTTTCTACTTCAAGATCTTTTCGAACGCGACCGGTATGGATCTCGTCGTCGATCCGACGCATGTCGTGAACCTGACAGGCTCGGACCCGATCATCGTGGATACGGCGCGCATTATTTCGTCCGATCGCAGTGCGAACTTCCTGGTGCTGGACAATCCCGCGATGAGGCCGTTTTACGATCTTGAATTCGTTACGCCAAACGGCGATGTGATAGTTGCCGGTACAGCGGTCGGCGGCATCCCGATCCAGGAGTTGAACCGGCATACGTATCGGGTATTCCGCGTCGTGTTTCCGGATGTCTCGCAGGAAAGCGAATACGTTGGCGACTGGCTGCTGCGGCTCACACCAAACGGCAAATGGAGCGACCGGGCAGCAAAGAGTGCAATGGCGGAGTCCGATATTCAGCATTCCGACTACATCAACCCGTACCAGGGGCTGGTGCCGGTTGGCTTCGCGGCGGCGGTTGCATCCAATTACCGCCTGGACGTTGAGCTACAGCCGTCGAACTACTTGCCGGGAGCCGAAGTGCGTCTCACGGGAACGCTTAGCGATCGCGGCTGGCCTGCAGTTGACGGCCAGATCAATGTCACGGCTACGGCGCCCGACAACAGTACTTACAGCTTCAAGCTGTACGACGACGGCACACACGGAGACGCAGAAGCCAACAACGGCACGTGGACCAACAGCTTCATGCAAACGGGTGTGCCGGGTGTGTACAAGTTCTACTTCCAGTCCGTGGGGCACAACGAGCGCGGCGAGCTGGCTCCGCGTGAGGACACACGCTACCTCACGCTGATGCAGCCCGAATCCACACCTACGGACGATGGGCGAGGCTGCCTGCCGTGCCTGTTACTGCGCCTGCTGCTACTTCTGGCGCTCGTGCTGTTGCTCGGAATCTGGTACTGCACGTGTTGGCGTCGCCGGGCGGCAACGGTTGCTCCCCAATGATGCCGCACGAGTTGCCAAGGGCTGCCGTTTGTGCATCGAGGGTACGCTTACCGCGCGTTGCCTCAGGCCGATCCTGGAGCAGGGTGCCTCGAGCCCCGCTGCCGGCAGCGTAAGCCGAGCAGCGCCAGCGCAGCCAGTATGAATTCGACGAGGCCGGTGGCACCGCCGCCACCGGTGCTTACGCGGGCAGCTGTAATGGTGACCGACTCGGAGGCAGTCGCGCTTCCGTCAGTAACCGTAAACGCCACCTGGACGCTGCCCGCCTGACCCGCTGTTGGTGTCCAGGCGAAACTTGCTGTGCCGTCGCCGTTATCGGTGAAGGTCGCGCCCGCCGGCAGGTCGGGAGGCGTCGGATAGCTGAGATCGTCGCCGTCCGGGTCGGATGCCGTCAGGACAAACTCCAGAACGCGTCCCTCGAGCGCGCTGCGCCCGCCGATTGGATCGAGGGTGGGGAGGCGATTCACGTCGCCAACGGCGATGGTCACGATCTCGGTATCGGTGCCTACGGCAACCGCGCTGTCGAACACATGAAAACTCAAGATGTAGTTGCCGGCCTGCCCGAAGTCCGGCGTCCAGGCAAAGCGTGCGGTGCCGTCGCCGTTGTCGGTGAAAGTTGCGCCTGTCGGCAAGCTTGTCAGAGCGGCGTACCCCACGTCGTCGCCGTCCGGGTCGCCCGCGGTCAGGATAAACTCCAGCAGCTCGCCTTCGTTCACCGCCCGGTCGCCGATCGGGGTCAGTACCGGCGTCCGGTTCACGTCGCCCACCGTAATCGAAATCGACTCACCGGCGGACTGCGCCGGCGTGCCGCCGTCGGTCACGACGAACTGCACGTCCGTGTACTCGCCGGCCTCGCCGAAGTCCGGCGTCCAGTCGAAGCCTGCCGTGCCGTTGCCGTTGTCGGTGAAACTGGCCCCGACAGGTGCGTTGCCGAGTGCGAAACTCAAGGTATCGCCGTCCGGATCGGCAGCCGCTATGGAGAAGGACAGGGTTGCGCCTTCGTCGACGGTACGGCTGCCGATCAGGCCGAGCGCCGGCGAGCGATTTACGTTGCCTACCGTTAGCGTCACGTTGGTGGTACCCACGGCGATCGGCGTGCCGCTATCGGTCGCACTGAACATCACCGTGTAGTTGCCGGACTGCTCGAAACCCGGGGCCCACTCGAAGCCGCCGCTGCCGCCGCCGTTGTCGGTGAAGCTTGCGCCGGTGGGCGGGTTGGCCATTGCGAGTGTTATTGGATCGCCATCCGGATCGCTTGCCAGGATGTTGAAGGCTATCATTCCGCCTTCGCTGACCGACTGGTCTGCAAGCGCCTCGAAGCGCGCCGGACGGTTGACGTTGCCAACGATCACGTCGAAGATCTCACTCTGCATCTGTGTGCCGAAACCGTCGTCGTTTACCGTAATCAGCACGTCGGCGTAACTGCCGGCCTGGTCGAAGGTCGGGGTCCAGCGGAAAGTGGCCGTGCCGTCGCCGTTGTCGATCAAGGTCGCGCCGGTCGGCGCGTTGGCGATGGAAAATGTGAGATTGTGGCCTTCCGCATCCGTGGCCGCCACGGTGAACTCGAGTGCTTGATTCTCGAACACCGTCTGGTTGCCGATGGTGGCCAACACGGGTGCGGCATTGAATAACTCGTATGCACCGATGTCGCAGCCGGTGTTGAACGGACGCGCGATACTCCGCTGATCGCGATTTTCGACCTGATCCCCAGCGCAAATGCCAGCGTCGCCGCTGTCGAGCGCCGAACTGTTGCCGAGCAATGCGTGAGTTAACGTCGGGCCGCCGTTGTCCTGCAGCGGGCCGAGGTTAATGCTGTCGGACTGAGTAGCGTAGGCGCACGTGCCATCGTCAGCCAGATTTCCAATACCGCTGCCAGTTCCAAAGCAGTTGCCTCCATTCGAGGTATTGGCGACGATGCTGTTGTTGACGGTCAGGGAGCCACGGTTGTTCAGCAAGCCGCCCCCGGCATTGGCTGCCGAGTTACCCGTGATTGTCGTGTTGTTTGCGAGGAGGCTACCGCTCCAAAAGATGTAGATCGCGCCACCGAGGTTGCTGGCCGTGTTGCCGGACAGCGTACTGTTGGCCACGGTCAGGGAGCCGCGGGTGTAGAGCGCCGCACCGAAAGCCGCAGTATTTTGCGCCGCGGTACTGGCGACAATGCTCGCCGTGCCGTAGTTGGATAGCCCGCCGCCCTCTGCCGGGACGGGAGCCGAGTTGCCGGACAGCGTGCTTCGGGTCATCTGCATCGTGCCGCCGTTGTAGATACCGCCGCCGCTCCTCGAGGCGGAATTGCCTGACACGACGCTGTCGTTAACCGCCAGCGTGCCGCTGTTGTAGATACCGCCACCGTCAGTGGCCGCACTGTCTGCGATCGTCGAATTGGTCAGGGTGAACGTGGCGCCGGCGGCGACCTGAACCGCACCGCCGTTGCCCCCAAAACCGCTCCGCAGCGTCAGGTTGTCGATAGTGACCGCGCCGCTGCCGATTTGCAGGATCCTGTACGTATCGGCACCGTCCACAGTGTAGTCACTGCCGTTGATGTTGAGCGTTGCCCCCGTGCTATTCGCCAACGTAGTCGTGGCTGCACTCAGGGTAATGCTGGCGGTCACATTGACCTCATAGTCGCCCACCGCCGCCGCGTTATAGCAAGCAATGGCGTCGTTCAGCGCCGACTCGGTGCCGACGTCGATCGGAAAGCTGCAGGCTTGCGCATGTGCCTGTGTACCGGCGGCCATAGCGCTAAAACAGGCGGCGATGCCTAGGGCACGCAATGCCAGGCGGCGGGTACCCCGCCGATGCCGGATCTGAAACACGTTGGTTATCAAGCTCATGTTGCGTTCCTCGGGTAGTGAAGCCACGGCCCTGCCGATTACTGGGGCAGGTGCCGGGCAGTGAGTTCTTTGCGCTGAAAGTAAGCCGATCGTCGGACTCTTCCGCCGTATATTCCGTACCTACGAAAACGGCCGGAAAAGTCCCTCACTCCCGAGACAGTGTTTTCAGTTCATGCCTGGCAGGCGGATAGGGCGGGGCAGCCTTGAAACTGCCGCTCCGGTGTGGAACGAGGAATTGGGGCCCCTCGCAGGGCCGTCTTGTCGAAATGCGTCGGTTAGAGACCGAGAGGCAGATCGGGCCAGCTTATCGGCGCGCGATGCACTCGACTTCGACGCGGGCGCCGGCAGCCAGGCCGCTGGCGCCGAAGGCGCTGCGAGCCGGAAAGTTCTCGTCGAAGAATTCCTTGTAGACCTCGTTGAACGCCGGCCACTCGGCCATATCCGCCAGCATGACCGTGCATTTCACAATGCTGTCCATCCCCAGGCCCTGATCGCTCAGCAGCGCCTCGATGTTCTGCATCGTTTGCCGCGTCTCGGGCTCGATGCCGCCGGGCACGAGGCCCTCGCCCGGAGCGAATCCGAGGCTGCCGGAAAGAAACAGCCAGCCGTCCGCCTCGACCAGATTCGACAGCGGCAGCCCGCTGCTCTTGATCGCGTCGGTGGCTACGAACCTGATGCCGTCGTTCTCAAGCTCACCGGTAGTCGCATCGCGATCCGAAGAGCAGCCAGCGAGAAAAAGCGCTGCAAGACCGGAGACGAGGCACGCAAGTCGTTTCACTGAATTGTCCTTTCGCCGCGTCGCTAGGCCGTATCCGATGTCTTGGCAGGCGCCGCAGGCGTTGCGTCTATGAAGTCCTTCCAGTCGTCCACGGAAGGCTTGGGCGTCATCAGGCTGACGGCAACAAGCGTCGTCACCGATACGATCACCGCCGGAATGGCGATGTAGTCCGTATTTATGGGGAAGGTTATCCCCAGGATCTGCGTACTGCTTTCCTTGAACACCGAGTTCAGCACCGCAATCGTAATTACCGTCAGCATGCCGGATGCAATCGACAGCACACCTGCGATTCTCGTCACCCGCTTCCAGAAGAACGCGGCGATAAGCGCCGGTGCGAGCGATGCGCCAATCATTGTGTAAGAAATCAGCGCCATCTCGAGTATCGTCTCGAACTGACTCATCATGAGGTAGGCAAGTATGCCGATGCCGACGATGCAGCCGCGCTGCAGCCAGACGATCTGCGACGACGTTGCGTTCTTGTAAAAGAACGCCTGAAAAATATCGCGCGTGACGTTGGTCGATGTCACCATCAGGAACGTGTTGCCGGTCGAGATGATGATTGCAGAACCGGCGGCCAGCAGCAGCGAGCCGACGATGACCGGTAGCTGCTCGAAGCCGATGCGCAGGATGATCTCTTCCGCCATGGCGCGATTCACGCTGCCGTCGGCGAGGAAAAAGCGCGGGTCGTCGGCGTAGATGGCAAAACCCACCAGCGCAATGAACATCATGAGCGTTTCGATGATTACGATGCCGATGAACATGCCCATGACGGCGCGCTTGGCATTGCGCGCGCTGTCCGCCGACGAGAACTTCTGGTACATGCTCGATTCGCTCATCAGCAGCAGGAAGGTCGGCAGCGCAATACCTATGGCCCAGACGAAGTCGTGCCCGGCCATGAGCGACAGGTGCGTGGGCTCGGTTTGCTGAATGGTGGAGACGACGGCATCGACGCCGCCGTGGCTCATGATCGCGAAGGGCAGGGTGGCCACCATGGCCAGCAGCATGATGCTGCCGTTGAAGATGTCGATAGAGACGATCGACACCATGCCGGCAAGTACCGTGAAACCGACGATCAGGAGCGCGGCAATGAGCATGCCCGTCTCGGGCGTAATCGAGCCGTCAGAGAGCAGCGAGATGAACCGGCCGCCGCCTTTGAACTGGTAACCGGCAATGACCATGTACGCAATGATGATCGTTATCGTGCCGAGGACCTTTGCGAGCTGGCTGTAACGTTTTTCGAGAAGGTCGGTCAGCGTGTACTGCGCGATGCGCCGGACACGCGCGGCGATCAGGTAGACGACAATGATGCCGAGCCAGGCGCCGGCCGAGAACCATAGTTCCGAGATGCCGACGCGAAAGGTAAGGCCGGCCGTGCCGAACAGGCTGCCGGATCCGATCCACGTGCAAACCAGGGTTGCGACCAGCATGTAGACCGGTACGCCGCGGCCGGCCACCATAAAGTCCTCGTCGGACTTAATCGTGCGGCTCTTGTATACGCTGATACCGAGCAGCATTAGTACATAGGTCGTAACGACGGCGATATAGATCATCGGGCGGCTCTCTCGGTGCTTTTTGCGATGTTTTTGCGGAGCGTTTCGCTTGCTGCGTTCTGTCAATGCGCGTGCGGCGACTACGCTAGCACAAAGCAGCCGCCCATTGTTGCGCCCGCAATCCGCTACGGGCATTGTCGCGCGCCAGCCGGTCCTCCCGCTGGCGCCTGGCCCTCTCGAGTTACGCTTTCCCTGGCGGGTGCGACAGCGCCGCATCGCCGCGCAGTGTGAACCAGTGCATCGTCACGCTTCGGTAACGTGACTAGACTTTGCTGATTGTCGCGTGACGGCCACCGGTGTGACATATTGGCGGTGCTGCGTCGACCGGAGCAGGCCATGTCGAGGACGAGCCAGTACAGAAAGCTGATCGGGCAAATAAAGAAGCCCACGGTCGCCGTGCGGGTCGGTCGGAAAGTCGAGGAACTGACCGACACCCAGGCCTATCGATTCGATGAGCTGACGCAGGCCAACGCCCGAACGCCGCAACCGGCGAACGACAACCCGTTCGAACAAGCGCGATACTCGCTGCAAGATGCGGCTTTCCGTCTGCTGTTAAGCGAGGAAGATCTGCTGCGGCAGGCGGCGTCCGGTAAGTCCGTTCTCTACATAAACGCCGCGGGACTGCGCGGCCGTTGGCAGCGCCTCGGCGGGAACGGCAAGCCGCTTGAGTCGTCCGAGCGGGCGCTCTGCTCCGGTTATCTCGCACTGGCCGTGTCCTCCTGCGAGGATCTTGCGCTGAACGGCAGCACCAGCGCAGCGGCGCTGGAATTGCCCGAGCACGTGGATCCCGCCAGGCTGGATCTCGACGTTAAGGCGGTTCAGGAGTTGTCTGCCTGGGGCAAACAACAGAAGCGTTTCCACCTGTGCGAACCGGAATGCGTGCGCCGGGACCGAATCGTACTGCTGGCGCCGTTGGCCGGCGATAGTTCGTGAGTGAGCAGGGCGCGCGCCAGGCACAGCCAAAGCCTGCTGCGCGCCCGTTGAACCGCGCACTGGCCGTGCAAGCGCGCTGTCGCAATCGCGACGATCGACACAAAAATATGGTATAAAATCTCCACAAAGCTACGTGGCTCTAGTCCTTAGGAGAGCGTGTTGCCTGATAAACAACTCATCGTCGTCCACGGAATGGGTACTCACGACGAAGCGTCGGTCGTCGCGGAAGTCGAACAAACGCTGCAAACCGTGTTTTCCCGATACGAGTCGATCAAGGACGAATCCCCGACAGACAAGTTCGACATTACTGCCGTAGCGTACGACAGCTTCTTCGAAGACTACCGGCAAGCTGTCGCTGACAGGGGCGACGTGCTGGCGGCACTGACTTCCGTGTCGGGCGACTTTCCTTTCCTGCCGCGCGCTGCTGCGGAGGTGGCCGCACTCGATCAGTCCCTGACCGAGGACAGGTTCTTCAGTACGCATTGGCTGGACGTGCTGCTGTATAGATTCACGCTAATGAGCGAGCCAATCAGACTCAAGCTGGCCGAAGTCATTGCGCAGGCCGTGGCGGATCGCGGCTCTGCGAACGTGCACGTACTCGGTCATTCTCTCGGCACGTCGGTCGTGCACGATACGCTGGCCAAACTCTATGGTCCTGAACCAGGCCCGGCGAAACTGTCGAATGTACGCGACCGCCTGGGTGGAGTTCACCAGGTAGCTAACGTGAGCAGGCTGCTGCAATCGTTCAGAAAGGTTGGCTCCTCCGAGCTTAGACCGGGAACGGGATGTTGCAGCGTGTTCTATGAATACCGGCACATGCTTGATCCCTTTCCTCGCTTCAAACCGTTCGATCCCACCGATAACGGAGAATGGGTGTCGCATAGCGTGTGGCAATCGTCGTACCGTCTGGTGCGCCCCACAGGTGTGACGGGGGCGAACGTGCACGGTCTCGATCACTATCTGCTAAACCCCATGGTTCACTTGCCATTGCTCAAACTGCTGTTCGGATTCCGTCCGCTCAAGGACGAAAGAGACGCCGCGAACGACGCCTACTTCGCGACCACCGTACAAAGCAGCGCTATCGCCGTGCGCGAGGCGTTCGAGTCGTTCAACTTCAGTGAAACGTCGATCGGCAATCTGATTGCGGCGGGCAAGGCGCTCAAGGATATGGTCGAGAGTCTTGGGGAGGAGTTTAAATGAAATTCGCAGGTTGCCTGACTGCCGTCCTGAGTTTGTTCCTGTCGCTTTCACCCGCGTTCGCGCAGGAGCCGGCTGCCTGTCCCGAGGAGGTTGCCGCGGCAGTCCACTTGCCGGAGGTGAGAGACGCAGCGCTTGCGGTGCTTAACGCGCGTTGCGGCGATCCGAGCAAGACCCGGATGATGCTTGCGTACAACGACTTCCTGAATCAGGTATCCGGATGGTTCGACCCTTACGGCGGATTTGCCGGTGACGAGCGCCCCGTGGAGCATATAAAGGAGATCGTCAATCAGGGTTCCGCCGATTCGGTGGCCGTTGGCCTGTCCGCGAACGACACACTGGTGATCGGCGAGCGCGAATTCATGCCGGCATCCGAGGGGGATTGTGAGCGTGTGGCTCGGACCGCGTGCGGCGCAGTCACCGACGAGTTCATTCGCTACTACACGCTGGCCCAAAACGCCTACGCGTCTCTGGCGGTTGCTGTCGTCATTCAGGAGATATCGGCGTTACGACAACAGTGGGAGCCGTTCCTCGACACCATGCGCGGGCAGACCGCTCTCGAACTCGCGGTCAACGGCTGGGTATACAAGAACCGCGAAACCGCCGATTTCTCTGCGCCGCCGAGCAAGCAATGGATACTGTTGCATCCGGTGCTGCTCGTCGAAAACGTCAATGCGGCCATCGACGGCCAGAACACGCAGGAGGCTATCGGCGTCGAACTGCTGGGGCTTAACTGGTGGCAGCAAGACAGTTGGTACGTTCCGTCCGGAGGCTCTGTGCTGGCCGTGTATTCGGACCGGCAGGACGTGAACGACTGGGGCTACGGCGTCGCGCTGCACTTCAAGAGCGTGTACACGATCGGGTATACCCATCGCAGCGGCGACGACGGCGTGTTCGTGTCGCTGGACCTCTTAAAGCTGTTTCAGAACAAGAACGCCGCGTTCAAGGCGTACATCGAAGAAAGCGGCCTGTAATAATCCGCGTCAGGCAGCCTTGCGGCGGCGCAAGCGCATGACGAGCGTTCCTGCAACGTAGGACAGAACCGCGGCGCCAAGACCCGTGATCAGCGCTTCGGTGATAGCCGATTCCCCGATCATTCCCGGGTGCACGAAATAGTCGACGACCGCCGTAGTGGCGCCGAGAATCCCGGCCATGATCAGGCGATTGTTGGTTTTCGCCAGCGCCAGCGCGGTGGCGGCTGCCGTTCCGGCAACGAGACCGGTCTGCGACGCCGTGATCCAGTGACTAAGGCCAAGCAGGAGAAGATTGCCCTGGACCATCGTAATCAGGCAGGCCGCTCCGGATTCCGCAATGTTCTCAGCGTAAGGGGCGAGTTTCTTCTTAATGGACAAGGATGTGGCTCCTCTCGCTACGGGCCGGCCGGCTTGCCGCCGGCGCGCATATCCTGAGTAGCGTAGGGAATACCATGAGGTTCCGCTACATCTTTCTGACGGACAGCGACTTCACGCGCTGCCGATCTGCCCGTAACACCGTGATCCGGTAGCCATGCCAGGTAATCGAATCGCCGACCGCGGGAATGCGCTCCAGCGTTTCCGTGACTAGCCCGCCGACCGTCGCCACGTCGCCCTCCGGTTCCCAGGGGACTCCCAGCTTTGTCGAAAGTCTGCGCAGGTCTACAGCGGCCTGCACCGACAGCGACCCGTCCCGGCGCTCGACGATATCGTTGGCAGGCCGGTCGCTTTCGTCGTTGATATCGCCGACGATTTCTTCGAGCACGTCCTCGAGTGTCGCGATGCCTTCGGCGCCGCCATACTCGTCAACGACAATTGCCAGGTGCCGGCGGCCTTCCTGAAACGTTCGCAGCAGGCGGGGCAAAGGCAGGCTTTCGGGTACGACCAGCGGTTCCCGGTGTACGGCTTCCCAGTCGATGGCGACGTCGTCGTGCGAGAGCAGCCAGTAGAGCAGGTCCTTCGCGAGCACAACGCCGATTACCTTGTCGAGCTCTCCGGTCGGTGAAAACGGAAACCGGCTGTGCCCGGTTTCGCGCACGGCAGTCAGTACCTCGTCGCGGGTCATGGTGCCGGCGAGCAAGCGGACTTCTTCGCGCGGCAGCATGACGTCCCGTGCCCGCAGATTGCCCAGCTGAGTCGCGCCGACGATCATGCCCGCCGTACGCTGGCCGACGACACCTTCGTTACGGCCGAGCGACGCGAGCAGCCGTATCTCTTCGACCGATGTGACGCTGGTTTCGGCATCGCCGCGCAGCGATCTGGAGATGCGCTCGCTAAAGAGGACCAGCGGCCGCAGCAGCACCGTGAGCCAGTGGATGCCGTGCGCCGCGAGCGGGGCGAGCGCGGTGGTGTACGAAACCCCGAGCGTCTTTGGAATGATCTCCGTGAACAACAGGACGGCGAGCGTGAAGACAATCGTGAACAGCCAGAGCGAGCTCGCGCCGAAAACCTCCGTGTAGCTCGCTCCGGCTACCGTTGCGCCGACCGTGTGTGCGGCCGTGTTCAGGATGAGGATCGCTGCGATCGGTACGTCCATGTTCTCCTTGAAGCGCGCGAGCAGCGCTCCGACCCGACGGCCGCCGCGCGCCAGAACCTCGATTTGAGGTCGCGTCACCGATAGCAGCACCGATTCGAAGATTGAGCACAGGAACGAGACGAGTAGCACTAGGCTGACCGCCGTGACAAAGAGCAGCATGATGTCTCCAGACATGAAAACCGCTCCAGAGTGTACTCGCTGGCTACACGGCCGTCTGCCCGGCCGGCCTAACGGCAGTCCTGGTCCGGTTCCCTATCGCCGCATTGCTGGTCGAATGGATTCGGGAGTGCGCGGACTGCTTCTAGCCGCGATTCGGCGAATCGGGTGCGCAGGCAAATCCCGCCACAGGCTAAACCTTGGCATCGTCGTCAGGCGTGAACCCATGATTTGCAAATGGGAGCAGGAGACACAGGTCCGTGCCTTCAGTGTGAGGCCGGGTAAAGGGCTCGGTTCAGACTTGATCTTTCACAATATGTCGATTATTCTAGACATATGGACGTAAACAACGCCATAAGCCTGTTCGATGCGCTATCGCAGGAAACCCGCCTCAGCGCGTTTCGCCTGCTGGTTAAGGCGGGGCGGGACGGCCTTGCGGCCGGTGCGCTGAGCGAGCAACTCGATACGCCGCACAACACGATGTCGTTCCATCTCACGCACCTGTCTAACTCGGGCGTGGTGTCGTCCGAGAGAAGAGGGCGCTCGATCGTCTATTTCGCGAATTTCGACGTCATCAACGAGCTGATCGCGTTCATGGTCAAAGACTGCTGCAGCGCCGAGTTCGCAAGCATTCGCGAGGACGGGAAAACGGGCTGCTCGATTATCGAGCTGGCCAGGTGTTGCGGGCCGGCAACGAATCCTTGAAATTTCAGGAGAGAGCTAATGAAACGACTGCATATCCACGTAGGTGTAGACAATCTCGATCGGAGTATCGGGTTTTACAGCGCGTTGTTCGGCGCGGAGCCCGGCAAGATAAAGGCGGACTACGCAAAATGGATGCTGGACGACCCCCGCATCAACTTTGCGATTTCGACACGCTCGGGCAAGACCGGCATCGATCACCTCGGCCTGCAAGTGGACGAGAGCGAGGAACTCGATGAGTTGCTCGGCAGGATCGAACGGGCCGACGCACCGGTGGACCACGAAGGCGAAACTGTGTGCTGTTATGCGCGCTCGGAAAAATCCTGGGTGCGGGACCCCGCGGGCGTAGCCTGGGAAACCTTCCTGACGATGGAAGACGCAGAGCTGTTCAACGGGTCCGACACGCCGCAGAACGCAGCCGGATCGGACGCAAGGCCGGCTACCGCAAAAACCGCAGGCTGCTGCGGAGAATGAAAAACGTGCTGGTTGTCTGTACCGGCAATTCCTGCCGGTCGATCATGGCCGAGGCGCTCATCAATCAGCTCGGAGAAGGGCGCTATTCGGCGCACAGTGCAGGAAGCACGCCGGCGGGCTATGTTCATCCGAAGGCGCTTGAAACGCTGGCCCTTCATGGAATCGATGTTGGCGAAACGCGCAGCAAGTCGTGGGACGAATTCGCCGAGCAGGATTTGGACCTTGTGATAACGGTTTGCGACGAGGCTGCCAATGAGTCCTGTCCGGCGTTTCCCGGCAGTTATGAAAAGCTGCACTGGAGCACGCCGGATCCGGCAAAAGCGGAAGGCAGCGAAGCGCAGATAGATGCCGCGTTCGGCGAGGCTTTCAAGCTGCTGCGCAGCCGGATCGAGAGCGAGCTGCTGTGAGCGCGGAAACGGAATCGGCAATGGGCCTGTTCGAGCGCTATCTATCGCTCTGGGTTGCTCTGTGTATCGCGGCCGGCGTCGCCCTGGGTATTGCGGTGCCTGCGGTTTTCGAGGGGATCGCGGCGCTGCAATACGCGAGCGTCAATCTGGTCGTTGCCGTATTCATCTGGATCATGATCTATCCAATGATGGTCAACGTCGATTTCGCCTCGCTGAAGGATGTTGGCCGAAGACCCAAGGGTTTGTGTATTACGCTGGTCGTCAACTGGCTGATAAAACCCTTCACGATGGCTGCGCTCGGAATCCTCTTCTTCGAGTATGTATTCGCCGGCCTCGTCGATCCGCAGACTGCAAAAGAGTACATCGCGGGTATGATCCTGCTCGGCGTTGCACCGTGCACGGCAATGGTCTTCGTCTGGAGCCAGCTCGTACGGGGCGACGCCAACTACACGCTCGTGCAGGTTTCGGTGAACGACATCATCATGGTGTTCGCCTTTGCGCCGATTGCCGCATTGCTGCTCGGCGTCACGGATATCGTCGTGCCCTGGGAGACGCTGCTGCTTTCGGTACTCCTGTACGTCGTTATCCCGCTGGTTGCGGGTTACTTTACGCGCAAGGCGCTGGACGCTGCGCACGACGCCGAGCGAATTGGCCGGTTTACGGACAAGCTGAAACCGTTTTCGATCATGGGTCTGCTGGCCACGGTGGTCTTGCTGTTCGGATTCCAGGCGCAGACTATCGTGGAAAAGCCTTTGGTCATTGCGCTGATCGCCGTTCCTCTGCTCATACAGAGCTATGGCGTCTTTTTCATAGCCTTCGGCTGGGCCTACCTGTGGCGGGTACCGTTTGACACGGCCGCGCCCGCGGCGCTGATCGGCACCTCCAATTTCTTCGAGCTGGCGGTTGCGGTTGCGATCAGCGTTTTCGGATTGAACTCCGGCGCCGCGCTTGCAACGGTCGTGGGCGTGCTGGTCGAGGTGCCCGTGATGTTGTCACTGGTTGCGCTGGCGAACCGTATGCGCAGCCGCTTCCCTCAGACCGCTTGACCTGTTCGGAAGATGTGCAGAACAGTCCGGTTCAAAGCCCGAACCGGGCCAGCCCCTGCTCGGTCAGCGTGATCGAGCGAACGGCCGCGGCGACGCCGACGTGCTCCCGTAGCCAGGTTTCCGTCAGGCAGGCGTGCCCGCCGCGTCCCCATCCGTCCGTCCAGCTATTCGCGGTGATCAGGCAGTATTGCCCTTCGCGAGACATTGAGTCTGGAAGTCGGACGTAGCCAACCAGCAGATTGGCGTGGCCGCCGGCATCGCGCCCCTCTGCCGCCGTCTCGTTGACCGGATCGTGCAGCCGGACCACACCGCGGTTGGCGTAATAACTTTTGCTCAGAGTAAAGCCGACGACGACGGGCCGGTTGTTGCGCAGTTCGTTCAGAATATCGGCGTGCGAGCGCAGACCGACCAGATTGCCGGCGCGCACGAGCCCTGGACCCTGGCAGGTGCTAAGCGGCGAATTGGTGATATTGCCGCTGCTCGTGGTCGGCACGTACGGGCATTGCTGCTCCAGCATGAGGCCGCCGACCCGCTCGTTGCGCGTCGCTTTTAGTCCGCCGTCCACCGAGCCGCCTTCCCGGTTCTTGCCGCACGGCGTCGTCCAGCAGTCGGGTTTGGAGAGAAAATAAAAGTGCTCCTCGGAGAAGTCGCTCAATATCCCTTGCTGAAGCAGGAGCGATTCGAGTGCCCGCACGCCGGCAAACGCCGTGCAGGTCCCGCGCGCGGCCTGATCCTTGACCTCGAGATCCAGCGCGCCCGGTATCACGTGAAACTCGCCGGGCTGCATGCTGCGGAGGTTGACCGTAAAATTTCCGCCCGAAGTGAGGTTTTCCGCTGCTCCGGTTAGCGGCACCGTGCCGGCGCGGTACGCGTCTTCCCGTTGCAGATAAGTCTCCCGGGCCTCGTCCCAGCGCGCGATCGTTTCTTCGTATTCCTTATCCCAGGCGGCGACGGTCTTGTCGAACTCTGCATCCATGGCGTCGACAACCTCGTCGAAGCTCTGGTCTTCGTCGAAGAAATCGTCATCGAAGAAGCTGTCCTCGTCCTCTGCCGGCTCAGGCGCAGGCGCAGGCGCAGGCCCAGGCCCGGGGGGAGTGGGGACTGGCGGATCGACGACTTTGCGCTCCGGCGGAAGTGCGAGGCCCATTTGCTCGAGAATCGCCGCCAG
>JBCBSC010000009.1:0-159087 GCA_039819385.1 Pseudomonadota bacterium
CCGGAGCTGTTCGAGCTGCTGGCCAGACGCGATCAGTTCAAGGGAACCTATCTCAGCGCCGACTCGGTCAAGATCTACATTGACGGCGTCATCGAGACCCGCACGTCCTTTATGCTCGAGCCGTATCTCGATGGCAGTAATTTCCCGCCTTTCTATGCACAGGACGCCCTTGACGAGCTGTTTTCCAGGCTCGATGCCATGGGCGTACAGATTCACACGCATGCAATCGGCGATGCCGCAATACGCTCCGCGCTAGATGCCTACGAGCATGCGCGGGACACTAACGGTGAGAACGACAACCGCCACCAGGTCGTGCATTTGCAGCTTATCGACAAGCAGGACATACCGCGCTTCGCGGAGCTGGGGGTGGCGGCGAACTTCCAGTGCATGTGGTGTTATCCCGATGTGTACGTCGATCTCGCGGCGGATATCGTGGGCGACGCCCGCGTACAGCAGTTCTACCCGGTGCGGAGCATCCGCGACACCGGCGCCGTAATCGCCGGCGGCAGCGACTGGGACGTCTCGTCGCTCAATCCGCTGGACGCGATCGAAACGGCCGTGCGCCGCCAGGATCCCCATGCCGTGTCCGGACCGACTCTCGGCGAGAACGAGGAGATCGACCTCGCCACGGCGCTGGATATGTACACGCGCAACGCCGCGTACGTCATGCGGCTCGACGACCGGACAGGCTCGATCGAGCCTGGAAAACGCGCGGACCTGATCGTGCTCGACCGTAATCTGTTCGAGATCCCGGCGACCGAGATCAACGAGGCGAAGGTGCTGCTCACGATGCTGGACGGTGCGGTCGTGTATTCGAGCCAGTCCTTCGACGCATCTTTTGCCACTGCGTTCGGCGGAAACCAGTAACCCGTTGTACCCGGGGTGAGGGGTACAACGGGCACCGGCCTCCCTCTAGAACGGGCCGTTGACAAGCTCCGGCGCGTTCCAGAAAGATCCCCACACCTCCTCGTCACGAACGTAGTAGATCGTGTCGTCATGGAAGAAGGCGCGGTTACGCTCGCTAAACGGAAACGTTGGGTCGACCGGCGGATGCACCGAACCGACCTGCAGCAGCCTGCTCAGGTCCGGTGTGGCCTTGTCGTGGATCTCGAACAGGTACAGGCCTGTTTCGTAAGGACCAATGATTCCGACTTCCGTTTCCACGGTTGCCGGAATGGCGAAGCGGTCGACACCGTTCACGTCCGGCTGATAGGTGAAGGCATGCCGGTCGAAGCGCGCCTCGCTGTAGGACGCCTCGCCGAGCGTTACGGCGCCGCGCGACAAAGGCTGATTCAGGTTGGACACGTCGAACAGCTCCAGCTTCACGGCGCCCATCGTCGTGCTGCCAAGACCCAGCAGGAGATCGCCGCTCACGGGATGCAGGAAGTCGGAAAAACCCGTGACTTCCAGTTCGCCCGCTATCGACGGGGCGGTCGGGTCCGACAGATCGATCACATACAGCGGATCGATTCTCTCGAAGGTGACGGCATAGGCTCTGTCGGCCAGGAAACGCACACCGTACAAGTCTTCGTTCGGTTTGCCGATTTCCTGCGGCTGTTCCGCGTTGGGCAACTCGCCCACAATGTCGAGTTCGCGGCGCCCGTCCGCGGCGCGCAGCACGAACAGTTTGTGATCGGCGAAGTCAGGATCGTTCCAGTCGTAGCGCGAGGCGATGACGCGCAGGTCGCCGTCAAGCTCGCTCATCCTGAAGTCCGTCTGACCGCCGCGCCAGAGCTGCCCTTCGATATCCGCCGAACCCCGGTAATCCAGCAGCTCGCCGTTCAGCAGGAACTTGTGGATGCGCGTTTCGGTCTCAGGACCCGAGGCGCCGGCGACGACCCGCGTGAAATAGATCGCCTTCTCCGACACGTACGCACCGTACGCCTCGTCGTTGTAGCAGGTCGTCGTGAACGACGTGGGATCGTCTATCGGCACCGCGGTTACGCTGGTGATAACCGGATAACCGATCTCGTTTTCGTCGGTCGGTATATAGCATTGCTGCGGGTCGACCAGCGATTGTTCGTTGCCGTCAATGGTGATTTTGGGCAACAGGTCGTCAATCGACAGACCGGCAAGCAGCGCTTCGTTGTGTGCCTGCTGCGCCGGCGTCGTAACATTGTGAATGATCCCGTCGATCCGCGGTGTGTAGCGGCTGACGATGTACACGATGTTATCGACCCGGCGGCTTTCGACAAACACGCCATCGATGCTGACCTCGGCCACCGGCGCAGGCATCGCCGGATCGCTGACATCGTAGGCCAGGTAACCGAGGCGCTCCGGCGCCCAGATGGCAATGTCGTTCCAGAAACCGCCGAAACCGCCGTAGTAGGCTTCCGCGGTCAGCGCTAACATCCGGTCCTGGGCCAGATACATACCCTGCACCGTCACGCCGTCCTCCAGGGGAATGCTGCTTTGCTCGCTCGCAGTGCCGGCAACCGGATTGGTCGCCAGAATACGGATCGACTCGCCCGGGTCGCCGCCGTCGACGGCGCCGTCAGCCGTATCGAGAATGAAGCAGCAGTGCCGGTAGCGCCTTGGAGCAACATAGAGGTGCGCGCCGTCGTATTTGACGGCGTCGAACTCGTCGACGTTCTGCTCCTGGGTATACGTACCCGTGAAATCGCCTGCCGCCGCGTCGTTCAGAGGCACACCGGCACCGAGTGCCGCTGTGCCTGCATCGCCGCGTATTACCGTGAAGCCTGCCTTGATCGACCGTTCCAGTTCGGCAGCCTCGCCTACCTGCGTCAGCATGCCGGCGCCAGGCTCGTCGCGGAACTCGAACCGTAACTCGCTGTCACAGGCGGCCAGGCCCATAATCGTGGCTCCCAGAACCACACCATGCAAAGTGAGCTTCATTTCATGTACTCCGGATTGATCCTGGAGCCGAGATTACGAAGCGGGGCCACGGCAGTCTGTTGCTAAAGTTCGACGACGTTGTCGAAATCTGTGAAATCTGCTCTCAGCCGCTTTACACTTTTGCACAATTTCCATACATCTTGCCCAACGGCCGACATTGCCCCTGCTGTCACAATTGTCGGCCTGCAAAGCTCAAGCGCCGGTCCGGAGGCCGCCTTGTAATGAAGATGCCGACATGAAAGCGCCAGGCGTATACGCGCTGCTGGTATTGGGTGCTCTGGCCGCCGCGCAGCCGGCGGCCGCCGAATCCCCGTGGCGGCTGGGCGTTGCCATGGGCTATGGCGAACGCACCAATCCGCTCGTCTTCTCCGAAGATATACCGATCGTCGTCGATATCGATGTCGCCTGGTTCGGCAAACGATTTTTTTTCGACAACGGCGACCTTGGCTACACGTTCGCGGACAACAGTCTGTTCACCGGCAGCCTGGTCGCGCGTTTCAACAGCGACCGCGTGTTTTTCGGCAAGACTGAAACCCGCTTCGTCAATTTCGGCTTCGACGGCGCAGCGTTGACGACTCTGGAGCTCATCGAAGTTCCCGACCGCGACTATGCCGTGGAGGCCGGTTTCGAACTGCTAGCCGACGGGTCCTGGGGGTACCTGCAGTTTGCCGCACACCACGATGTCAGCGGCAAACACGACGGTTACGAGCTGGATGTCAATTACGGCATCGGCTGGCGCAGCGAGCGCTGGTACATCGAGCCCTCGGTGGGAGTGAGTTTCAAGAGCGCCGAGCTCAACACCTATTACTGGGGCGTGCGGCTTGAGGAATCGAACACCGCACTGCCTGTTTACGAGACCGGCTCCGGGATCAATCTACGCGGCCGGCTCGCCCTCTCTTACTATGTTTCGCGCCACTGGGCGCTGTCGTTCGCCGGCGAATACGAACGCCTGAACAGCGACGCGGCGAGCAGTCCCATCGTGAGGGAACGGCAAACCCTTGGATATTTTGCGGGTATTCGGTACCGGTTCTGAAGCCATGAAACGTTTCTGTGCCATTCTAATTGCGGCGTTCTTGCCGGCCCTGACGGCGGCTGACGAGAACAAGATCGTCGAACTCACGGTCAAGCCGCTCCTGTGCATCGTGGATCAGCGCACGCCGAGTTGCGACATGTCGTTCCGTATTCTTTGGCGCAGCGCGGAGAGAGGCTATTATTGCGTACTGAACAGCCTCGACGAAGAGCCGCTGCATTGCTGGAGCGAACAGCGCCGAGGCGAAGTCAAGGACGAACGCAGCGCGCGGGAGGACTTCAGTTACTCGATCAACCAAGGTGACGGCGAGCAGCCGATCGAGACCGTGACCGTCCAGATCGTGCGCGTGGACAGCGACGATCGACGGCGGCGCCGGCGTTCCCGTCACGTCTGGGATTTGCTGTGAACGCACAATCTGTTGACATCCTGCTCGTGGAGGACGACCGGCGCCTGGCCGATCTCACCGCCGAGTACTTCCGGCAAAACGGCCTTAGCGTTGCACTTGAGTCGCGCGGAGACCGGGCCCTCGCGCGGTTCCGCGAGGAACAGCCGCGGATCGTACTGCTGGACCTGATGCTGCCGGGCGCTGACGGCATTACGCTGTGCCACGAACTGCGGCAGGTCTTCGGCGGACCCATCCTGATTTTCACGGCGCGCGATTCCGACATCGACCAGGTCATCGGGCTCGAAGCCGGTGCCGACGACTATGTCACCAAACCTGTCGATCCCATGGTACTGCTGGCCCGGGCACGAGCGCTGTTGCGACGGGTCGAACCCGCCGCCGGTAATACGGAGAGTGCCGCCGACATGGTTTTCGGCGGGCTCAGAATCAGCGACTCGTCGCAGCAGGCCTGGCTCGACGGCGAGGAGGTCGACCTGACCACTCAGGAATTCGAACTACTCGGCCTGCTGGCGCGTAACGCCGGCAAGGTGCTTAGCCGCGAGGAGATCTTCCGCCTGACTCGCGGTATCGAATACGACGGTCTCGACCGCTCCATAGACGGGCGCGTGTCGAAGCTGCGCCGCAAGCTCGGCGACAGCGCAACCCGGCCCACGCGCATCAAGACCGTTTGGGGCAAAGGCTATCTGCTGGTGCCCGGGGCCTGGGACCCCGCGTGAAACTGAGTCTCCGGGGCCGCAATCGAAGGCTCCTGTTACGTTCATATCTGTTTCTGGCAGCGGGGCTTCTGGCTGTCGCCACGCTGCTCGACCTGGGTTTCGGCTACCTGCACTCCTCGCTGGGACATGACGAAGACCGCCTGGTCGAGACGAGTCTGCGCCTGATCGAAATGCAGCTTGCCGCAGTGCCCGCGGAAGAGCGCGACGCGATTGCCGCACAGGCAAGCCAGGACCTCGAACTCGATATTCAGCTCCTGCGCCGGGACGACATAGCGCGGGAGCAGGGCTCCGGCACCGCCGTGGAGACCCTGATCGACGCTGACGGCAATCCGACCTACCTTTATGCCGCGCCGCTGCTCGACAGGCTGATCTATCTCGGTCCGGTCGACAGCGGCGGCGACAGCCTTATCCTCCGTCTCCTGCCGCCGCTGTTTTATCTGTCGATTTTTGTTGTCACGGCGCTGTGGCTCAGCCCCCTGCTGAAAGACCTAAACCTTATTACCTCCGCCGCCCAGCGATTCGCCGCGGACTACAGAAAGCCACTGACAACGGCGAACGAAACGACGCAGTTAACCGGCCTGGCAAGCAACCTCGACGAAATGTCCTCGCGGCTGAGCGGCTTGATCCAGAGCCAGAAAGAACTGATCGCCGCTCTCTCGCACGAGATGCGCACCCCGCTTGCCCGTATCCGCTTTGCGCTGGCGCTCATGGGCAACGGCGCCGACGCAAGCCTCAAGGCGCGCCTCGACGAGGTTAATGTCGACGTGCAGGAGATAGACAAGCTGATCGGGACGATGCTCGAATATGCGCGCCTGGACCATCCCGAGCTGCGCATGAACTGGCAGCAGGTCCCGATCGATGCCTGGCTGGCGGAAATCCGCGACAAGCTGCACCATCCCGGCAGGCAACTCGAGATCGTAACCGACGAGGTGCTCGAGCCGCTACGGATGGATCCGCGCCTGATGGGACTCGCCCTCAGCAACCTGTTGAGTAATGCGGGGCGCTATGCGGAACGTGCGATCCGCTGCCACATCAGCAGCACGAAAGACGGACAGCGCATCGAGGTCCACGACGACGGTCAGGGGATACCCGAAGCGGAGCGGGAATCCGTATTCAAGGCGTTCACGCGCCTCGACGACAGCCGCAACCGCGACACGGGCGGTTACGGGCTGGGACTTGCCATCGTCGCGCGCATCGTCGCATTACACGGCGGCAGCGTGTCGGTTGGCGATTCGAGCGAACTCGGCGGCGCCCGGTTTACGCTCGAGTGGGGGAAAACCGCGGCTTCGGCGTTACCCGCATAGGGAGCCGCCGCGTCCGCGGCATCCCGCCGCTCGCCGAACAGCCGGCCGCCCGATGCTATTCGCCGAAGAACCAGCGCGCGCCGATGGTAAACGTATCCGCATCGCCGCCCACTTCCAGGGTAACGCCCGCGGAGAACTGCTCGGTAAAATGGTAATCGCCGCCGAACTCGAAGAACGTGTCGCTGTCGTCGACATCGATGTAGTTCACGGTTGCGCGGCCTTCCAACTCGGGCGTGAAACGCCCGCGTATGCCGCCCGCGAGTGAAAAGCCCGTTTCGTCGTTGTCGAAACCGCCGGCCTCGACTTCCGTGCGCACCAGCTTGGCGTAGCCCACGAGATCGAATTCGGGTTTGTAGCGGTAGACGTAACCGGCGCCGATTTCGAGTGTATCCGCATCCACGCCACCGTCGAAATCGAGGCTCGTGTAGCCGCCGACCAGCAGCCAGTTGCCGCTGACTTGATAAGAACCGGCAAGTCGCAGCCCGTCACCGTCCTGACTGCCTATTTCGGTGTCGACAAAGCGCAGCTCGAGGTAGTCATAACTCAGGTCGGTCGCGTGCGCCGGCGTGCCGGTCAGCGTTACGGCAAGAGCACCTGCCAGCGAAACAGTAATAGTACGAACGCTCATAATATTCTCCTTGCGGCCTGCCACCGGACATCCCAAGCGTCGGCGCGGCCATTCCAGTTGCCAGAGTGGCGCCGATGGTAAACACAAGGTTTCGGGCAATCGAGTTTTTGCGGCACGCGACCGGTCCGGATGCTGCCAGCCACTTTCAACTCGCTGAAAATCAGTCTGTTTTCACGTCTCGCGAGACTGTCGCTGTTTGGCGTCAGGTAAGCGTGAGAGGGTCAGATTTGCGCATTTGCCGGCGCTTTCCAACGTCCGGGCGCCGTAACGGCCAGCCTAGAACAACGAGTTCTGCGATGCCTCGAGCGTAGCCGGGACGGTTAGCGAGCAGCCCAGTCTCTCATTGAGCCGCTCGACGAAGTAGCGCGCAAGGAGCGGCGATTCCAGCTCGTGATTTTGATGCACGAAAAACTCGATGTGGCGGACACCGTCGGCGGACCATCGCTCGAGCCGGTCTACCCAGTCGTCGAGCCGGGTGTAGTCGGAATCGTGATTGGCGCCCACATAGCGAACGAACGCTCGCGGCGTCGTAAGCCGCATGTGCAGCAGGTCCCTGCGCGCCGCCGTATCGGTAACGATGTTGGCGATGTCGTGCTCCTCGAACAGCGCGTACAAATCGGCGGCAACGCCTGGGTCGCCGAACCAGTTGCCGTGGCGCAGTTCTACAGCCAGCGGCTGCTCGCCTGGCCACTTGCCGACGAACTCGACGAGACGCTGAACGTTTGCGGCGGTCGGACCGAAGTTTTCGGGCATCTGCAGGAATATCGTGCCGAGCTTCTCGTTCAGATATGCCGCGTTGTACAGAAACTGTTCGACGTAGGCTTCTGCGTCGTGCAGGCGCTTACGGTGGCTGATTACCTGCGGGATCTTCGGAAAGAAAACGAAGTCTTCGGGCGTTTTCGTACGCCAGCCGGCAAACACGGACTCGGGGAAAATCCGGTAGTAAGTGGCGTTTAGCTCGATCGAGTTGAACTGGGTACTGTAGTAGCTGAGTTCGTCCTTGGTACCGCGTGGATAGAAATTCTTCAGATCCTGCCGGTTCCACTTGGCGCAGCCGACGTTTATCCGCGGGCTGCCGCTGCCCTTGCTTCGCGCGAGGACGGCACGCGTAGCGTCGTGGTCCTCGGGCAAGGTGAAATCGATGCTCTCGGGATGTTCTGTTTTACCAAACTTCACTTGAACGGCGCTCGCTTCGGGAAAACGCGGAAGCACGGATTCTCCCGTTCCGCGGCGGCAAGGTCCAGCGGCCTGATGCAGTGTTCGAGCGCGGCCCGCTAGCGCCGCCGGCGGTAGGTCAGTTTTTCCTCCCGGATCTCGTCGCCATTCCGCATCGCCACGTAGCCGAGCATTGTGTCGGCATCAATGCGATAGAAGCTCAGTCCGGAGAAATGAATCGCGTCTTCGTCGGCCCGAATGAAACGAAAGTCGATGAACTCTTCCTTTTCCTCCCACGCGAAAAAGTCGGTACTGAAGTGCTTGACCTTGAGGCTTAAGCTCCCCTCCTCCTCGACGAGCAGCAACAGCTCGTAAAAGCCCACCTCGTCGCCGTTTAGCGTTTTGAACATTCCGAGCATCGAGCCGCCCGACGACGGACTCCAGGTCTGCTCGAAGCTGCCGCCGAATGCCTCACCGCTCCACGAACCCGTCAGCCAGGCGACGTCCTCGAGCGTTGCGGCGGGCCTGTCCTCCGGGCTATCCAGCTTGTAGGTATGCTCCGTGCGCTGCGTTTGAGCGGCCGCCGTATTCATACATAGCGCGAGCAGAAACAACGGCAGCAGACACGCGAGATGCCGACTCCCGCTAGTCATTCTGCGGCACCAGCTGGTAGAACATCAGCGCGTTGTCATCGGGATCGTAGAAACTCAGAAAACGCACCATCTTCTCTATGGTGATGATTTCGCCGTCGATGCGAACGCCGCTGGCCACGAGCGACGCTCGCGCCTTCTCTATATCCGCCACACCAAACGTTGGGGTTGCGCCGCCGGGGTTCGGCGTCTCGACGACACTTAGTCCCATCTTGACGTGCTCTACCGGAGACTTGAGTTCACACCAGCCGATTTCGTCCATCCGGTAGTCGAACTCGAAGCCCAGTACTTTCGTATACCAGTCGATGGCGTTGTCCAGATTGGATACGGACATGGAGACGGTAAGACCATCCTCATAAGCGATAGGCGCAGACATACGGCTTTTCCCCTCGTCGATTCGTATGGTTCTATTTTTATACTTAATATACAATCCGTCAAGCATGATTTATCGCGACGACTCCAACCTGAGCCCTCTCATCGAGCTTGTGCACCACCGTTGGAATATTCCCGTGATTGCGGAACTGCAACGCGGCTCGGGGGCCAAGTTCGTTACGCTGGTCAATCGGCTCGCGGTTAGCCGCGCATCGCTGAGCGCATCGCTCAAGAACCTCGTGGACCTCGGCCTGGTAGAGAAAAACAGCGGTCACGGCCACCCAATGCGGCCCGAATACCTGCTGACTGACGAGGGCAAGCGGCTGGGCGCGCAGTGTCTCAAGCTGACGCAGGCTGTGGACCGGGACGGCGAGGCCGACCTGGCTTTTCGCAAGTGGACCCTGCCGCTGGTTACCGTCATTGGCGAGGAGACACGGCGCTTTAACGAGCTTCGCGGCCAACTCGGGGATGCCACTCCTCGCGCGATTACGCTGGGCCTCAAAGCCTTGCTGCAAAGACAGTGGGCTGCGCGTACCCTTATCGACGATTACCCGCCGGCGGCCGGCTATCAGCTTCTGCACCGCGGCCGGCGCGTATTGACCTGTGTGGACGGTTTGTGGCGCTAACGGACACTGTATGGACCGGAAATCGGCGAGTCGGACGGCTTTTGATGCACTGCTGACGTCGGTGCGGAGCTGCAGGCTGTGCGAGGACGTGTTGCCGCAGGGTCCGCGCCCTGTGCTGCAGCTCGACCCTCGTGCAAAAATCCTGATTGCCGGACAGGCCCCCGGCCGGCGCGTGCATGCAAGCGGCGTGCCCTTCGACGACCCCAGCGGGGACCGGCTGCGCGAGTGGCTTGGCGTATCTCGCGAAGTCTTCTACGACGCTCGGAAAATTGCGATTCTGCCCATGGCCTTTTGTTATCCCGGCACGGGCAAGTCCGGTGACTTGCCGCCGAGGCCCGAGTGCGAGCAGGCCTGGCGAAGTCGGCTTCTGCAGACGCTGCCTGAGTTGGAGCTGACGCTGGTCATCGGACAGTACGCACAGCGTTGGCATCTGCCCGAGACCGGGAAAAACCTGACCGAGACGGTGCGGAACTGGGAGGCTTACGGTCCGCGGCTTATTCCACTGCCGCATCCGAGCCCGCGGAACAACATCTGGCTCAAGAGGAATCCTTGGTTTGCGGAGTCGCTGCTGCCCTGTCTCAGGCAAACAGTTCTGGAAACTCTCGGAAACTAGAGCGTCGGACACCGGCTTCCGCTAACCCGGATTGATCATCGATACTTCGTTGAGCCTGCGAGCGCTTTACTTCCGACCGTACTTTTTCACCGCCTTCAAAACGGCATCGAGCGCACGCCGTATCCTGAAACTATTGGCCTGCAGGATCGCCGGCACGTCACGAGTCTGTCGAATTAGC
The DNA here is from genome assembly GCA_039819385.1 of Pseudomonadota bacterium. Taxonomy (GTDB): domain Bacteria; phylum Pseudomonadota; class Gammaproteobacteria; order Steroidobacterales; family Woeseiaceae; genus UBA1847. The sequence continues at coordinate 10,532 of JBCBSC010000009.1, forward strand.
GCCACAATGGCGATGTGAGAAGCATCAAGCGACGTGTAGACAATATAGTGTTCGCCAACCGGATAAACGCCGAGACTTTCGTCATCGCTTAGATCGTCCCTGTGCGGGATTGCCGGCTGATGTTTTGCGACGTATTCGGCGACGTCGTGAAGCCGCTTGAAATACAACCGGGTCTGCTTTGCACCCCAGCGTTTGAGCGACCATCGTTTTGCCTCACGGAAATCGCGTTCCGCCGTTTTGGTAAGGACGTACGACGTTCGTCGCGCCGGCACTAAGCTTCTTTTTCGTCAGCGATATCCAGTATCGACCGGTCGGAGAATCGTCCGCGTTTCACGTCGTCCAGGCCGTTAAGAACATGGTTGACGACCTCTTGTGACTCCATATCGCGACGGATCAAGTCGCGGAGATACTCGCTCGGCGTGGCATAGACATCGGCATCGCCGGTACGGGAGTTGACGAACTCCCGAAGTTCGTCAGTCAATGACAGATTGAGGCTGCTGGCCATATGGATACCTGTAACGACGGTCAGGATGATCCTGTACGCTAGCAACAATGGCAAATAGTGTCAATATTTGCCATTGAAAGTTACGAGCCCTAGTCTGGATTTTACGGGCAGGCAGCCTATCCGGCTACGAAGATCGCGATTCTGCCCATGGCTTTTTGTTATCCCGGCACGGGCAAGTCCAGTGACTTGCCGCCGAGGCCCAAGTGCGAGCAGGCCTGGCGAAATCGGCTGTTGCAGACACTGCCAAAGTTGGAGCTGACGCTGGTCATCGGGCAGTACGCACAGCGCTGGCATCTGCCCGAGACCCGGAAAAACCTGACCGAGACGGTGCGGAACTGGGAGGCTTACGGTCCGCAGATGATTCCACTCCCGCACCCGAGTCCGAGGAATAACATCTGGCTAAAAAAACCAGTGGTTTGCGGACTCGTTGTTGCCGCTCCTAAGTAAAAAGGTACTCAAAGCGCTCCGCCGTTAACAACCAGGGCTTGGGATCCTTCAACCTCACTCGCAAACCTTCAGTTGCCCCCGCTGTGCGCGTGCCCGGAACCAAGATGAAAAGTATCGAACACCATTTCACCTTTCTGTCTTTCTATTGGCAGCTCTAGACTGCAGGCTTTATAGCTCGGACGGTCCTCTCTATAGCAGAATAGTATCACCGACATACACGTTTCCCCTGCGACGTCAAAAGTGCAAGAACCCGCAGACTCGTCATCCGCACTGTTGACGAAAACCATGTGGTATTGCGTGTAGTTTTCGTCGTCTTTGCCGTGGTAATCCAGCTCAAGGGTGCCGATAAAGCAGGTGCGGGATGTTAGACAGCCTGAGGCTCCAACTACGGGGTCATTCAACTTGACGTCGCTGCGCGTTGACGCCAAGAGCTTCTGAAGATACTTGAGCTGATACAGTGTGGGCTGTTCAAAATTGACAAGGCGCCATCGATCTTCGTCAGGCATATCTTTGATTGGCTCGACCCTCACCCTTTCAAGCCTCGATTCGTAAATGAAGAACTCGCTGGCAACACTAGTCGGGTATTTCTTCGGATTCCGGCCCTCACGTAAATGAGGGGGGTGATTTTTCCTATGGTCTTCGTGGTACGGAACGTATTCGTGTATGTACCAACGACCGCAAATCTCCTGCGCCTCATCGCAGTCGGAAACGACGGCTCGGTCAACAGCCACCGCACAGGCAGCGACGTTGCCACCTAGAAGTACTAGCATGATCGCGCGTAGCTTACTTTTGTTGAATACGATAAACCTCATTGCACACCCCTGGTTATTACGTGTCCTGCCCAGTAGTAAGGGTGCCGCATCTCAGGATTCTCTTTCAGCATCCACAGTTGCGTTTCGCGTAACGCTGTCACCGGATCGCCGCCGTTCTTCCGCAGCTCCGCATGAAACCTCACCGAAAACAACGACGAAGAACGCTCGTCGTTTCGCCAGATGGTTGCGACCACGTTGCGAGCGCCCGCGTAGAGAAATCCGCGCACGAGACTCTGTGCACCCTCGCCGCGAATAAGCTCGCCCAGCCCCGTCTCACAGGCGCTGAGGACAATCAGATCCGCACCAAGGTTAAGCTGATAGATATCGGCGAGCGTAAAACTGCGGCGTTGTTCCGCGTCCAGCTGCAATCCGCTTAGCGAAGGACTTTGCGTATTAACCCAGGCATGAGTGGCGAAGTGTACGATTGCGGCGTTGCCTATTTCGCTCTCGAAGCGAGTCACATTCAAGTCACTTGCATCGACAAATCGATAACGCGGATCGGGCGCCACTTGTGACGCACTCTTTTGGCGCCCGGCCGTATCCTTGAACACACGGGTACGCGCCGGGCCGGCAACGAAGACCGTTTCGGCAATCGGGTTCGACGGCGACGCATGCCGGGTGCGCAACATCTGTGTAGACGGCATGGACACTATGGGAAGCTGTTCGACAAGATACAGCCGGGACCCGGGCAACGGCAGCGCGGCAAATGGCACAGCACCGATTGGTCCGTCGGGCATGACGAACAGCCGATCTACATCCCGCAGGTACCGGTTTGCCGGAAGCAGCCATCGGGACACGTCCAGCAGGCTGCGCCTGAGCTCGACGGTCGGTGTGGTGTTCAGGTTGATGATCGAGTCGTTCAACGAAGTTACGGCCGCGTCCAGTTCGTTCTGGCCAGGCAACTCCCAGCTTGTAATCTCGTCCGGTGTCACGAACCACGCGTAGCTCCTCTCTGCGCCAACAAAGTAAATCAGCAAACCCGCGCGCTCGGCATCCGATATTTGCAAGAGCGCCTGAACCTCTTCCAATGGCGGAACGGAGGGAAATGCCAGTTCGGCGTACTGCGGTCGTTCGGCCAGAACCCGCGCCCTCGCAATATCGATCGCGCTCAGTTCCTGCTCGACACTCGTTTCCCGCGCCTCCGCAGAACCCTGTTCCAGTGCCGATCTGGCCAGCGCCTCGCGATAGCCGGCGTAAGCGGCGTCGAGCTCAGTCAGCACCGCCGGATCGACGCTGCTGCCTATCGGCCGCTCCAAGTCCTGCAGCAACGCCGTAAGAGCATTTGCCCGATACTCGATCGCGAAAGACAGGGCCGCTTTTGAGCTGAGCTCGTCATGACCACCCGCGAGTAGCAGCGCCAACTGCTGCTCCACGACGGGGTACTCGTAGTCGGTCAGCCGCACCTGCAGCCAGGGGTTTGCGACGCTTTTGCGTTCCTTTGCCAGGACTTCGAGTGCCTGCTCGTTGAGCCGCCTTGCTTCGTATGGGTCTTGCGTGATTCCCGCTATAGCGGCGCTGACTCTGGCGAACTTCGACTGATCCTCATAGACGCTGGCTTCGATTAGCGCGGCCCGGAGGCTTCGTTCAAGCATACCGGTATCAACGAGAGGCATTCGCGCGAGCTCCAGCGCAACGTCAATACGAACACCAGCGCTGGCGGTTTGCTCCGCCAGTTTTGTCGCAGCGGCAAGATGCACCTCCGCAGCCGCGTAGTCTGTCAACGCGAGATGGTTTCGCGTCAGGCCCAGGTGTATCTCCGAGCGCTGCCGGTCATTCGATGCATACTCCAAAGCCTGCCGGTGCTGCTCGACGGCCAGCAACAGCTTCGTATCGTCACGCTCTCTACGGCCGGTTTCGCGGTAGTCGTCTCCCAAACGTAGTAAGGCATTGGCAAGCCCCCCGCCTTCCTCGCGATTCCGTCGAATCTCCACGGACTGTTTCTGGAAAGGCAGCGCGTCGCCGGGCCGGCTGATGCTGCGGTAGATATCGGCTATTCCACTTAGGGTCCACGCGAGACCGGCCGCATCGCCTGTATCCTCTTGAAGCACTTTTACTTCGCCGAGGTACGTAAGGGCCTGATTGGCGTTTGCCAGGCTCAGTTCGACGCTCGCCAGATTAGTCAGGAAAATCGAACGCAGCCAGGAGTTCGAATTCGGCGGCAAGCTGTCCAGCGACTCCAGATACAACTCTCTCGCCCGCCGCAGTTCCGCTCGCCTGTCATGCACAAGAGCGATGTTTGCGAGTGTTTGTGCGGCCCTGGCGACATGGCCGGCCTGGCGAAAAGCCGCCTCGGCGGCACGAAACTGCATCTCGGCGTGAGCGAGTTCGTTCTTGTACAGGAACATTAGGCCGTAGTTGTTCTGCGTGCGCGCGGCCAGCAACGCCTCGCCCATGTTCGCCAGCCGCAGTATCGACCGTGAATAGATTTCTTGCGCCTCATCGAAGCGCTGCACCTCCATGATCGCAGCTGCAATATCCGTTGCCACGACAATGCGCATCAGATCATGCCCCATAGACTCGAACATTCGCAGAGCAAGCCGGTAGTGTTCCTCGGCCGCGGCAACGTCGAGCAGCCAATACAGGTTGGTTGCGGCCCAGTAGTGTGCATGGGCCTGTAACTCGAGGTCGCCGGAACGCTCGAAGGACCGCGTCGCATCGTTGAGAATCTTCATCGACGCTGTGCGGTTCGCATCAGCGCGGCCGGTACCCAGCGCACCAGCTTCCGTCAGCAGCGTAAGTCCGTCCCATCTGTCGGCGTCGTTACTGCCAACCGAGTACAGATTGATGCGGTATGAGCCCGATACGCCGGGTTGATCGGGCGCCTCAAGGTCGAGCTGCAGCAACTCTTCCTGTTCAAGCTCGAACGCCAGTACTTCAGGCCCAATGTGTCCCGTCAGAGTATTGACGGTCAGTTGCTCCCTACCTGCGCGCCGCAGCGTCGCGTGCAGATCGATACCCTTCTGATCGATTTCGAGGAAGTAGCGGCCCGGCTTTTCAACCGTAATCCGATGTGTGACCTGAGCCGCTCCGGGGATAACGCCCGCCTTCGAATACAAAGGTGCGTGAATCTCCCCCGCATCGGCATATGCAGCGATCAACAGCGCAACCAACGAACTTGAAAGAACGCAGGTGGCGCGAACCACCGTCACCTATGAACTCTCCGAAATCACGCGGAACGGAATGCTGACGCTTTCGTCGTCAATACCCGACGCCCGCAGTACGTAATCACCCTCCGGAAGCTGTTCACGCGACAGGGAAAAGACCAGATCGCCCGCGCCACGCGGCTCGATCTTCGGTATTTCAATCACGGCCTCGCCTTGCGGATAAGTGTGAATGCTGACGCGAAACTCAGCGCTGGTCGGCATCGGCAGCTGCACGCTGACCACGGTCAGCAGAGTCGCGGGCTGAAGTCGTAACACCGCCGCTGGACGAAAGTCATCACTCTGACTTCGCAGCGGGGCAAGCGTGAGAACTTCGAGATTGGTTTGCGCAGACTGAAACCGCGAGAGCGCGGCTTCGTAATCGCGATTTTCACCCGAAAGCTGTACGTTGTAAAACAGCGATACGCCCAGCAAAAGCAGAACCCCGGCTGCGACCGGCAGCTGCCACCCTCTCAATGACCAAAGCTCCCGGCCGACAGGCTGTTTCGAGTCCACGATCATTCCCGATTCGAGCAGCTGATCGAGCTCTAGCGTTTCCAGCAACTCATCGTTGTCGATGAAGAATGCCTCGAACTCCGCCTGCTCTTCCACCGATAACTCGCCCTGCCGGTAGCGCTCTACAAGCTTGTGCCGTTCGACAAAATGTCTATCCATACCGGGCAACCCACTGTCGCCGTGCGGCAAGAACTGTCGCGCAAACGGGTTTCGCGCCCGCGATATAAAAGTGTAACGACGCTGCCGTTTCTTTCACCAGCAATGCAGCTGTCGCCACCAGTACGAGAAGATCCGTAGCGCGCGGACCGCTGCCGTCGCCTTCTTTCCGCAGGATCAACTCCTTCAGTCGGTGCCGCGCGCGATGCAGCACGACATCCGCCTGAGATCGGGTCAAATCCAGGGCACTGCAGATCTCGTCCTTGCTCTCACCCACAAGATAGTGTCGCTTGAGGATTTCCTGATCCCGTTCGCGGCCCAGTTCGGACAATACAGTGCGGACGTACGCCCCGAGTTGCTCCTTGCGTACATTCGCGACCAGAGAGCCGGACATATCGACCATTCGGTCAATAACGTCGCTTGCAGTATCCGTCCGCTGGCGTTTTTGCTTGCGGCGAAATCCGATCAGCTTGTTCTCCCCAACCTTTCGCACGTAGGCGCTAAGCGCTTCGGGATGTTCGATCAGCCCTTCCCGGGCGTTTGCAACGACGAGCAGCAGCGCGTCCTGAGTCAGATCGCGGCAAAGTTCCTGGTCGCCCGTCTGCCTGTAGAGGATGAAATAGAGTCCACGCCAGAATCGCTGAACCAGCACGCTCTCAGCCGCCTTGTCACCTGACCGAATTCTGGATAGCAGGTCGACGAAATCGACCTCGTTTGCCGTTTCTACATCCTGCAAGGGCAATTTCCCGCTATCGGCGCACGTAAGACACTGAATTGATTATATCTAGCTTCGCTAAGGTGTAAATGCGAATCGCGTGGCTACTTCTGAAAGGAATCCTTCCGACACGACACTCTCTTCATAACAACATGATTCGCCGACACTCGGGACGACCACGACCAATTGGCTACGAGGCAGCGGCATTCATGCGTGAACTTAGGACCTTCCATGCAAACCGCACGCACATAGGGACTCAAAATGACCAGGTTAGCTCTCTTTTTCGCGGCACTGATTCTAAGCCAGCCGCTGCTTGCCGCCAACGACGGCTCGGATGACAACGACAACAAGACACAGGACATCGGCAACGAAGCGGTTGATGTAGCGCTTGCAGTTTCTACTCTTGAGGAAGCTGAGATATCCGTTGACTTTCATTTCGAAAACGTAGGCTTCTACAGCAGTCGACGTCATTGGGATAATCCGTCGACTTTTACTATGCACAGCGACGGTTCCTGGTTCTTCTATGCAACGCGCCTTGCCAACTTCGACAGGACCTGGGGCTCCAGCGGCCGCACCTGGCGAGTACGCATCGATGTGACCTATTACGAACGTTATAACGCGACGACCCGAAAATGCGAAGGTCGAATTCTTCACTCCGCGAAATATCCACTCGCTACCGTTCGCTACCGACAACAACTGCATGACTACACCCGGCGTGGCGATGACGCTCAGTACGCAAAGATAAGCGGTCAGGCGCGCTGCGCGCGGCGCGTTTCCTGGTGGTACAACTAGTACCGAACTTCGATGACGAGCCAGTCTACGTAAATCCACAGTAGCAGTAATAACTATGATGAGGAGATTTTCATGTTAAGAAAAAACAGACTGTTATCAATTTCGTTATTGACCATTGTCTTCGCTTTGGCCGGCTGCGGCGGATTGTCGATAACCTCGGAAGAAAACGGGGAGGTCAAGTCTGGATACCCGGTCTATGCGCCGATGTTGGTCGTTAATATCGAACCCAAACAGGTCTGCGTCGAACCCGACAAAGATGGCAAGTGCGGCGCTGGCGGTAAAAAGGAACCCAGGTGTGTAATGAGCGCTCCCTATCTTCTGCCCGACTATAAAGAAGAATTCATCGTGGACTTCGAAAAGGGTCTGGGCTCGTACTCCGGTTCTTTTGAGATAAAGGACGGCTGGATGCTCGCATCAGCTACAAGCGCGGCGGATCCGTCTGCGTTCTTGTCGGCCGCTGCGGAGATAATGGCGCTTGACGGAGGCAACGAGTGCATACCTGGTATATACAGAATCTCCTCCAGTAAAGACTCGATCGAGCTGAAACGGTTGTATACGTGGAACTTCGTTGTCACCCCCGGGCCCGGAGGGCGGGAATAGGCCGTAGAGGACTCTTCCTGAATACATGCGCTTTTGGAGGGCGCGTGAATAGACAACCTCCGGTAACATCCGGTGAATGAAAAGACTCACCCTCTGGATCCGGCAATACGCTTGGGTCTTCGGCATTCTCGCCTGCGTCGCAGTGGCAGGGTACGCAACAACCCTCGACCCGGCCGAAATCGAGACCCGGCAGCACTACGGCTTCCTGTCTCTGGTACCTGCTCTGGCGACGCTGATTATCTGTTTCGCAACGCGCAACGTCATTTTCGCGCTGTTCATGGGGGTGGTGCTCGGCGGCCTGGTGTCCGGCTCCTATAATATCGTCCGCGAATTCATGATCCCGAGCCTCGGGACCACGCGTTTTGCGGAAATCCTGCTGGTCTACCTCTGGGCGCTGGGCGGTCTCTTGGGGATCTGGAACCGCAACGGCGGCGCCTGGTATTTCGCCAAGTACGTCTCGGAAAACCACGTCAAAACCCGGCGCGGTGCGCTGCTGTTTACCTGGCTCATGGGCATCATCTTTCACCAGGGCGGCACTATCAGCACGGTGCTGACGGGCACGACCGTGCGGCCGGTCGCCGACCGCGAGAAAGTTTCTCACGAGGAGCTTGCCTACGTCGTCGACTCCACGGCATCGCCGGTTGCAACGGTCATCCCGTTTAACGCATGGCCGGTATACATAGCGGGGCTCATCGCAATTCCGTCGATGAGCCACTTCGTCGCGGATCAGGACGCGGCCGTCGCCATGTTTCTCAAAGCCATACCGTTCAATTTCTACGGCATTCTCGCGATTACGTTTACGCTCCTGTTCGCGCTGGACAAGCTGCCTTTTGTCGGCCGGTCGATGCGTGCCGCGCAAAACCGCGTGCGGCAGACGGGTGAGCTCGACGGACCGGAGGCCGAACCCATGGTGTCCAGGGAACTCGCCACCCTGAACATTGCAGAAGGCTACGAGCCGTCGCTGTGGGACTTTTTTATACCCATACTCGTGCTGCTGGGCGTTGCCATCGTGCCTTACCTCGCCGACCGCCAACTACTGATATTCGAAGCCTTCGGGCTCGCGGTGGTTAGCGCGATGCTGCTGTCGATTATCCGTGGCATGAGCGCCAAGGATGCGTTCGACGGCATGCTCGACGGTATCAAAGGCGTTACTGTGGGTGCCGTCATACTTGGGCTCGCAGTGACGCTTGCCGAGGTATCCGACACACTGGGCGCCTCCGCTTACGTCATCGCGGCCACTTCGGAATCGCTGGCCGCCGCGCCGTTTATTCTGCCGGGCCTGCTAATGCTGGTGTGCATGACGGTGGCGTTTTCGATCGGCTCGTCCTGGGGCACCTACGCCGTGGTTTTTCCAATCGCACTGCCGTTGGCCTATGCCATTTCGGCCGACCCGATGTTTTTGACGCTGGTGTTCGGCGCGATACTCGGCGGCGCCGTGTTCGGCGATCAGTGTTCGCCCATCTCGGACACGACGATCCTGTCGGCACTGGCCTGCGGCTGCGACCTGATGGATCACGTCTTTACGCAGCTGCCCATGGCGCTGACGGCCGCCGGGTTCTCGATACTGCTGTATACGGGGATTGCGTTTGCTCTGATCTGACGCTCTGATCCAAGACTGCTGATCTGAACCGGCCGACGGCGGGTCCGCCGCCGGCGCGATTCTATTAGCAGGAACTTCCGCAGATGAGCGCGAATCAGTTACGCGCCTGATACACGTCCGTTTCGATGGCTTTCGCCAGATCGTCCATGGTCGCAACTCGGGGGCTATGCGCCGAGAGCAGCTTCTCAACCTTGAGATCCATGCGGTCCAGCGCCTCCGCGAACGACCGGGTCGAGCTGACCGCCGGCGGGAGCGGACCGGACAGCGGCAAACTGAAATGATCCGCCTCGAACAGAATTCCTTCGTCCGGCAGGTAGGCGACCAGCAGGTGCTCGGTATGCGCGGTTGGCCCGATATCGATGATCTCCACGCGACGCTCGCCTTTGAGCCTCCAGCGCTTGTCCACCGTTTTGACCTTCAGCGCCTCGGCGTCGCCCGCGGCGTTGCGCACGGTGCGCTCATGCGCGCTTGCCGTAATCAACGTGGCGCCTTCCGCCTCGTAGGCCGGTACGCCGAGGACGTGATCGGAGTGATGATGCGTCATCATGGCGTAGCGAATCGGCTTGTCGCCGACCGCCTCCCGCAGCAGCTCGACGCGCTGCGGTATGCCCGCCGTGCCGCCGGCCGCAAACACGTAGTCACCCATGTCGACGAACATTGCGTAGGTACCGCTGCCGCCGATCAGCCAGACGCCATCCGCGACGTCCTGACTGGCAAGCGGGTCGGGTGCAACCGCCGGTATCTCGGCCAGCGTTTCGCCGGCCGCCGTCAGCTCGTCCAGCGATTCGTTTACCCGTACCGAGAGAATCTCGCGCTCGAGATTGACATCGCCGTTCAGACGCAGCGTAAACGTCTTGTTGACGGGTATGCCGTCCACTGTTTCGTAGTCGTCGAAGATGTATTCAACGAGGCCGAAGCCGGGAAACACACGCTCGCTGTAGTGCAGCCGGTTGGTTTTCTCGTCGAGGTAAAGGCTGATCGCCGGCCCGACGGACATCGAAAAGCCAATGACGTTATAGGTTTTCCCGTCGACATCGGTCTGCCCCAGATAGTGGGCGTTGTCGCGGCGTGCGTTCAGGGTGCGAACCAATAGCGGCGGCGTCACGCGCACGAAAGGCCCTGATGTCGTCGCAAAATCGGGCTCCGCGATCTGCGCAACCGTGCCGGCTCGAAAGTTGAGCTGAAAGCTGCTCTCGCCGTTGATGATCTTGCCGTTATCGAATTCGAAGCCGCCTCCAGTGCCTACGGTACGGTTGACGTAGACGGAGTCGTCTACGTCGATCGCATCGGTGGAACGCGCCTCCGTCGTGTCCCATGGCGGCTCGGCGCCGCGGCTCTGGCCGACCGCATGGTTGATCGATTGCTGCTCGATGATCAGCGTATCCAGATCGTTGAGCAACGCGTCGCCGCCGTGCGCCTCGATGGCTGCGTCGATCAGCGCCTTGGCGCGCTCGGTATTGGTTTCTGTAAAATTGTCCGCGTGAACGACACCGCCGAATAGCAATGCCACCAGCGCGATGTTTGCGCAGGTCTTCATGGCTTCCCCCCTTAAAGGTCTAATGTCGGGTATGCGAGCCGACCGACGGTCGGCCGCGATAGTTGAGTCAGGCAAGACCGGTAAAAGTGCCGTGATCGCTTAGAACGATTTGTTCGCGACGAAACGACTTCCTGGCGCATCGTTTTATGTGAATGGCGGAGGACCGTTACCCGGATCCTCTGCCGTCTCGTGCGCCGAATAAAGCCGGTCGGCAACGCCGTCCCGCTCGGTCACCTCGCCGACAGGTTCGGACGGCTGCTTGCGCAAAAACACCCCCCGTCCTCCACCGAGGCGGCTGCAGGGATTCACTGCAAGGCGTGACACACGGTACACTGCAGGATCACTGTGGAAGAGGCTGGCCATGACGCCGTTTGACAAGCTCTATGAACAGGCGGCAGCGCGAAAAGGCGGCGCTGCGGCGCTGGACAAGCTCATCACGAAGCCGAAAACGACGGCAGCGCTTGCGAAGATTTCGGACGATCGCTGGCTTGCGGAAATGGCCAAGGCCGTCTTTCGCGCCGGGTTCAACTGGACGGTCGTCGAGAACAAGTGGCCTGATATCGAAGCGGCTTTCGAGGGCTTCGAACCGCAGCGAATTGCCGCTTACTCCGATGAAGAACTCGAGCAGCTTTTGCAGGACCGCAGGGTTATTCGCCAGTGGCGCAAGCTAAAGGCGATACGCGCCAACGCGCATTATGTTTGCGACCTGGGAGTAGAACACGGCTCCGCCGGCCGCTACTTCGGCCACTATCCGGCAACGGAATACGCGGGTCTGCTCGACGACCTGAAGAAACGCGGCAGTTACCTTGGCGGCACGACAGCGCAGTACTTTCTGCGCATGATGGGCAAGGACTCGTTTATTCTGTCGAAAGACGTCGTTGCGGCGCTCAAGCGCGAGCAGGCGTTCGAAGGCTCGCCGACCTCCAAATCTTCGCTGCAGTCGATCCAGGACGCCTTCAATTTCTGGGTCGATGACGGTGGTAAATCGCTAACCCGCGTCAGCCGGATACTGGCGTTTACCGTAGACTAAGCGGCATGAGCAAACGCAAAGATCTGACGCCTGCGAAGGCGGACGCTTCGGCGGTCGCGGTTCGCGGCGAGGGCAACCCCGACGGCAAGGGGACCAATGGCTTCCTGCTGGACTGGTACCGCAGCGAACCGCGCGGCGTCGTCGCGAAACCGCAACGCCAGGTGCTCGCCGAGTTCTTCACGTCGATGCTCGTGCTGTCGGCAAAGTTCAAATACAAACCCGCCGTTGGCACCGAGAATTATCTGTACCTTATAGGCGGCGATTGGGTATTGAGCCTTATTCGCCCGGATCAGTGGTCCGCCGAACGGCGCGAAGGGTTTGTCGGCACTTGCATCCTGCAGCGCGACATGACATGGACTATCGAACCTTCGGCCCGCCTGCGGGATAACAATCCGGTAGCCGAGGCGGTCAGCCGTTTCTTCGATGCGTTTGCGGACACGCTGGACACCGATCTCACGCTCGAGGAGATCCTGCCGTTCTACGCCGGCAAGCTGCCGTATTATCAGCGGCTGTACGCCAACGCGCTGAGCCGCTCGATCCGCGCTGCCGTTACGCTGGGCGACCAGCGGGACACGCCCTGCCGCGATTGGCGCGTCGCACTGCCGAGCTTTGCCAATGCGGCACTGCAAGGCAGCACGGACTAGCAGAGCACGCTACGCGATCATTGCCGGCGCGACAGAGTTTCCGAGGCCGGCCTCAGGCGGTCGAGATTCTTGCGGTAGGTGCGGCTCAGCTTGAGCTGCTTGTCGCAATCCAGCGTCAGAAAGTATTCCCCGTTGGTGTGCGAGCGCATCGACCGGACCTGCCCTCCGTTGACGATCGTCGAGCGATGCACGCGTATGAAACGCGCCGGGTCGAGCAGCCGTTCGAGTTTTTTCATCGTGCCGCGAATCACGTAGGTCTGCAGAGGCGTATGTACGCAGAGGTAATCACCCGCCGCGTCGATCCACTGGATGTCGTCCACTGCCAGACGAATGGTTTCCCGGCCGTCCCGAATCGCGATTTGCTCGGGGTGGGCGCTCGGAGGCGCCACATCCTTCTGCAGCGCTTCCTGAAGCGTAAGCTCCTTGCCGGTCAGCTCACAGATCAGTTTAAGCAGCCGCTCGCGATGTTGCCGAACGGCACGCGTATCGAGCTGCTCCCTCGCCCGGTCGAGCGCCGCACGAAGCCGGGGCTCGTCGATGGGCTTTAGCAAATAGTCGAGCGCATTCGCTTCGAATGCGCGGATCGCATGCTCGGCATACGCCGTCACGAAGATGACGGCGGGCATATCGGGACCTGCCATACGCCGCAGGACTTCGAAACCGTCCATTCCCGGCATCTGGATATCGAGGAAAACCAGCTCGGGCTTGTGCTCCGCGAGGTCGCGGAGCGCCTCCCGGCCGTTACGGCTCTGACCGCAAACCTCGAAGTCCTCGAACTCCGCAAGCCGGATCTCGAGACCGCGGCGGGCCAGCGCCTCGTCGTCGACGATCAGCACCCGGCGTTTGCGGCCTGCCGGACTGCCCGCACTAGTCGTCATCCTGGGTCTCGTAAGGCAGGTTAATCGTGATTACCAGGCCATGCGGCACGTTGGGTGCGAGCGTCAGCGCCTGCTGTTCCCCGTACAGCTGCTTCAGACGCTCGCGGGTATTCTTGAGCCCTACGCCCGATGACTTATGCTTGCTGCTGCCGTTGCCGAGTCCCGGCCCGTCATCGGCAACCGTTATCATGAGCGCTCCGAGATGCACCTTGGCGGCTATCGTAATGCTGCCGCCCTCCTCACGCGGCGTGACCGCATACTTGACCGCGTTTTCGATCAGCGGCTGCAGGATAAGGCTTGGCACCAGTCCGTCGAGCGCCCGGGTTTCGATCTCACGCCGCACCGTGAGCCGCTCGCCGAAACGCACCTTCTCGATCTCGAGGTACAGGTCCAGCGCCTCGAGCTCCTGCCTGAGCGTCACGCGTTTCATCGGATCGTTGTCGAGCGAATAGCGCAGGAAGTCGCTGAGCCGGGTTACCGACAGGTTGGCGGTCGTATTGTCGCGATCGAGTATTAGAGTCGAGATCGCGTTTAAGGTGTTAAACAGAAAGTGCGGGTTTAGCTGGTAGCGCAGCGCCATGAGCTGCGCCTGGTGCGCGGCCGCCGTGGCTTTGAGCGTTTGTTCGGTTTGCTGCTGCAGCTCCTGGTAGTACTTGATGCCGAAGTACAGGCCGCTCCAGCAGAGGATGATGTAGAACGACCCCATAACGCCGTCGACATGATCGAAGAAATGTACGGGCTCCCAGCCATTTTTGACCCAATCCCAGTACAGCTCGTTGTGGATCGAGCGCCATACCGCCGCCACTACATAACTGATCAGCACGACGCCTATGGCGATTTGCCACGGGGATCGCGCCCACAGGCGGCCATAGGCGTAGCGCATCGGGATGGTAAACAGGAAGCCCAGCGCGCCGGCGGCCAGGCTCACCGCGATGAAAGTATCCGGCTTTTCGTGCGCCAGCGCGCCGAGATACGCCGCAACGGTATAGCCGCCCCAGCCGACACCGTTGAGTATCCAGAAGAAGCGTTCGCGATTTCTAAACAGGTCGTTCAACATGCACTCTGCCGCGTCTTGTCAGCACCCCATCAAGCGGCCCACTAGCCGTCAGTGTGCACGACAACCGCTTCCCCGTCATCGAGCGCTTCGGCGCCGCGTACGGCAATCCGGTCGCCGGGCTGAAGCGCGCCGCGCACCGCGACGCGGCGGCCGGTCCCGTCGGCCACCTCGATTTTTACGCGCTCCACCCGGTTGTCGCCGTTGACGCGCATGACAAACGCACCTTCTTCGCGCAGCACGACCGAGTCGCGCGGCACCGTTAGCACGTTCGATGCGACGAGCGGCAGCGAGACGCTCACGAGCTGGCCCGCGGCAATAAAATCCGGCGCAGCCTTCGGCAGATCGATCCGGACCTCGAAAGTTTGCGACAGAGCGTCGCCGGCGGGTACCGCAGTACGCAAATAGCCCTCGAAGCGCAGCTCGCCAATACTGATATCGGCTGTCGTGCCCGTGCGAATACGCGGCATGTAGCGTATCGGCACCGCCGCCCGAACCTCCAAGTTACGCGTGTCGGTCATGGCCGCAAGCACGGTACTGCGTTCCACGTCTTCGCCGGCGTTGCGAAACTGCTCCGTCACGACGCCCGAAAACGGCGCCTCGGCGACGCAGCGCTCAAGTTCAGCCTCGGTTTGCCTGGTCCGCAGACGAGCGATTCGCAGATCGCTCGCCGCGAGATCCCGGTCGCCCTGCATGCGCGACAACTGCGTCTCGGCGGCGACCAGCGATGCGCGGAGCGTCTCGAGACGCTCGGTTTCGCGGTCGAGCGTCGCGTGATTGATCGCCGCGCGATCCGCTTCGGCAAGCTGCTCGTCGCGCCGGAGTTCCAGCATCTCGCAGTCGAATATGGCAACGGCCGCGCCGGCCTCGATGCGATCGCCGGGTTCGGCAATCCACTCGATCCGGCCCGCAAGACCCGCCGTAATCTGCGTCGCCTTGCGGCTGTAGACCGTGCCCGCTGCCGGCACCAGGGGGGACAGGTCTTCGGCAACGACCTCGGTGACGGTGACGGGTATCGTCTCGGGATCCTCGGCGAACGCCAGCACTGGCGCCAGTAACAGGCTTAAAGACAGGCCCGCGGTAAGCTTGCAGAGTAGCTCGGTATGTTTCATCAGGGTGTACTCGCTTTGGGAACCAGCACCGCGGCTTCGGCGGCAACTGAGCGCCGGCTCTCGCCGATACGCAGGATGCTCGGCAACAGCAACAGGGTAAACACGGTGCTAACGCTCATACCACCGACAATGACGGTTGCCAGCCCGCGGTAAATCTCGCTGCCGACACCCGGCACCAGCATGAGCGGCAACATGCCGAATATCGAAGTAAGCGTGCTCATGAAAATGGGCCGCGCACGAATGCGGATGGCTCTGACGACGGCATCCCGCCGCGGCAGCCCCTCGCGCTCGGCTGCTCGCGTTTGATGTACGAGCAGGATCGCGTTGTTCACGACCAGACCGAGCATGATGATAAAGCCGATCATCGTTAGCAGCTCCAGCGCCTGATAGGTAAACAGGTTTAGCAACTGGAGTGCAATGACGCCGCCAACGAGAGCCAGCGGCATGATGAGCAATACGATGAACGCATCTTTAACCGAACGGAACATCGCCGCCATGATCAGGCCCAGCATCAGCACTGCGAGCACGAAGTTCTTGCCCATGTCCGCGACCGCGCCGGCCAGCCGGTCCGCGGTGCCTCGGTAAAACATTTCCGCGCCGGGCGGCAACGCCGCTGCAATGACCGGACCGACCTCGCGCCGGAGCTCGGTAAGCGCATCCTCCATCGTCATGTTGGCTGGCGGCAACACCTGCAGCGTTACGGTGCGCTGTCCGTTGACCCGCCGGAGCTGCGTCGGGCCAACCGCGCGTACCGGCGGTGCCAGCTCGCCGATAACCTGGATGCCCGACGCCGGAGTCCATATCGGCATACCCGCCAGATCTTCAGGCGTTCCCCAGCCGCCGCCCCAGATGATCACGTCCCGGCCCCGGTTGCCGTCGAAGTACCGGCCGGCATACAGGCCGCCGGTAAATGCGCGAACGGCATCCGCCACGATGCTGCGATCGAGTCCGGCCTGGGCGATCCTGAAATCGTCGGGCACGAGCTGCAGCTCGGGTTTGGACAGCGAGACGCCCGGCAGCGCGCGGACCGACCAGCCTTCGTAAAGATCGTTGATCGTATCCCTGCCAATGCCGGCGGCGCTCATTAGCGGACCCAGTTCGGGGCCCTGCAGATCGATATTGATATTGCGGCCGCCCGAGATGCCGATATTCAGCAGAGAGGCGCGCGATACGAATGCCTCGGTACCCGGCAGGCCAGCCAGGATCTCCGAGCGCAAGCGCTCGATCAGCTCCGGAGCCTCGCCCGGGTCCTCCGGGTAGATGAAGACGCCGGAGGCGTTCGACCCGTACGAGTACAGGTTGTAACCGTGGATTCCGGGACGTGCCTCACCGTCTACATACGGCTGCAGCCGGTCGATGACTTCGGCCATCAGGTCTTCTTCGATCGTTCGCAGCGGGATACCTTCGGGCATGCTGAAGAAGGCTTCGACGCCGTCGGCATCCGCCTGCGGCAGAAAATCCATCTTCGGCGCCAGCAGCACTGTCAAGAGAGGCGGAACGGTAAGCAGCGTCACGATCCAGGCGGCTCGCCTCCCGGGTGTTCCGGTCAAGCTGACAATGTGATCCGTCACGCCATCCCAGAAACCGCTCAGGCGGTCGCTTTTGCCAACGTCCTTCAGCAGCAGCCGGCTTGCGACCGGCAGGATGGTCATAGCGGCGAGCATGGACGTCGCGACCGCTACCGAGAGAGTGAGCGCAAGATCCGCGAATAGCTGACCCTCGAGGCCTTCCATGAACAGAATCGGCAGAAAGATTGCGATACTCGTAACAGTCGATGCGAACAATGCGCCGACCACCTCCGCGGGGCCGCGCCGGCTTGCCTCGTCCCGCGGCATACCCCCCTGCCGCAGGCGCACGATGTTCTCCTGCACGATGATTGCGGCATCCAGCACGAGACCGACGGCAAAGGCAAGACCCGCCAGCGACACGACGTTGAGGCTCCTGTCCAGCCACGACAGGGCAAGCAGGGCCGCAAGCAGCGAGAAGGGAATGGTCAGCGCAATCAGCAGCGTTGCCCGCCAGCCGCGCAGGAAACACCAGAGAACACCAAGCGCCAGGAATACTCCGAGCACAAGGTTGCCGTTCACGAGGGCTATGGCCCGGCGAATATGTATCGATGCGTCGAAGCTCAGTACGATCTCGAGATCGGCGCCGGCCAGCGGGCCGCTGTTGAGCTCGTCGAGCGCCAGGTTGACGTCGTCGAGTATCGACACGGTATTCGCGCCGTACTTGCCCTGCACCCGGATGTAGTAGGCGGGCCGCCCCGTTCGGTACATGAAGCCGCTGCGCGGATAGAGTTCTGTGGTGACCTCGGCCACTTCGCGCAGGTAGACGGGTTGGCCGCCGCGCTGTGCAACGATCAGCCCGCCCAGCTCGTCCAGATCGAAACCGCCGAGGAAGCGTACCGTGTACTGCCGGCGGCCGACGCTCGCGAGGCCACCGGTGCTGTCGACGGCGCGCGAAACCGTATCGGCAATGTCCGACGCCTGAATACCGAGCGCTGCGGCACGGTACGGATCGAAAGTGATCAGCACCATAGTCTCGCGCTCGCTCGCCAGGTTGACGCGCTGCACGCCGTCGATTTCGAGCAGGCGCGGTTCGACCTCATTGTCGACGATACGCTGGAATTCGGACACGTCGGCACGGACGGCGGGATCGCGATGACGTACGAGCAGAGTTGCGACTGGAAAGTCCCAGCCGCCAACCTGAATCTCGGGCTCGTCGGCGTCCGGCGGCGTCTCCTCGGTGTTGTTCAGCGCGTTGAGCACGTCGATCACCGCGCGCTGCAGGTCGGTGCCAACGTCGAACTGCAGGTTGACGTTGCCGTTGCCGGCGCGAATATTGCTGTTCAGCTCAACGACGCCGGGCACCTGCAGCAGCGCCTCCTCCTGCGGCTCGATGATGTTGGCTTCGATTTCCTGCGGCGCGGCGTTGCGCCAGGACGTGTTGACGTTGATCTGCGGGTACTCGATGTCCGGCAGCATCTGGATCGGCAAAGTCACGATCCCGACAATGCCGAGTACGATGACCAGCACCGCGGCGGCCAGCAACGATGCCGGGTTTTCTGCAGACAGGCGTATTAGTGACATGGTGCGCGCTTCCCCTTAAAGACGGCATCCCGCTCTTTTGGCATACCTTTGGATGCCGCAGGCGGCGAAAAAGTCTCTCCGCAACGGTGCTTTGCGGCGAACCGAGAATTTTGTGCGATGAAGCGAGCCAGTGCCGCAAGTGTCGCCGGCGTCCGGGTTATCGGGGTCGCGAACGCCCTGGAATGGCCTCGCCCCAAACCCGGCCGCGGCGATTGGCGTTTTTACATAAGTCTGCCGGCCTGAAGGCTGGCGGTGAAAAACGGGGACTGCGACAGCGTAGACGGAAGTGTCAGCTTGTTCTGCCCTCGCAAGCTCGACATGAGATCACGGCAAAAAAAACCTGTACAGCCGTCTAACGATGCCCGTGGTATCGGCACTGCCGGAGCCTAAGCTTGAGCAAGCGCTCAATGAAGGCATCTCCGCAACCCCTTTAAAGACACCGAGCTCAGCGCTGCGATCGACCAATTGCGAACGCCGGAAGGGTAAAGAGTTGCCCGCCATTGCCGATACCCAACCGAGGACTATTGGAACCGACCGCATGACCACATCGAGCGCGCGCAGCCTGCTGATCGTCGACGACGACCCGGGCGTCCGTCGAGCACTTAAACGCCTGCTACGCAAGGAAGGCTATGAAATCCATTCGGCAAGCGATGCACAGACCGCCGACCGCATCCTGGAACAGGACGAGATCGACGTGATTCTCTGCGATCAGGATATGCCCGGCAGAAAGGGCCTCGAGTTTTTGAAGGATGCGGCCCGGAGGTATCCGCATCAGGGCCGCTTGTTGATAAGCGGCCGCTTCCAGTCCGACGAAGTTGCCCTTGCAATGGATGCCGGCGACATTCACAAGTTCATGATGAAGCCCTGGGAAGAGGCGATTCTCAAGGCCGATATTCGCGCGTCGTTTCGCCGGATAATGACCGACTATGCCAATGCCGCCGCGCCCGGACAGCAAGCTGATCCGCTGGTGAGCGGCGTGCCGCCTTCCGGCGATGCAGCCGCCTGGGCTGAGTTCGACGAGAATCGCAGGATGTCGCGCGAGCTGCATACGGCAGCCGGCGACGGCACGCTTGCGCTGCAGTATCAACCGCAGATCGAACTCGAGACTGAATCCGTTGTGGGGCTCGAAGCGCTGCTTCGCTGGAACGCGAGCACCGGTCCGGTCAGCCCGGAACACTTTATTGCGCTCGCGGAGCGCGGCGGCGCGATGAGCAAGCTGACCCACTGGGTAATCGGCGAAGTGTGCCACCGGGCGAAACAATGGCTGCCACTCTGGACCAATGCAAAAATCGGTCTCAATATCTCACCGGTCGATCTAAACGACGATGCACTGGTCGATCACGTCGAAACCACGCTAACCGGCTACGGCTTGCAGCCGAGCTCGATTGTCGTCGAAGTGACCGAATCGCAGGCACTAAGATGCGACGCGCCGACGTTGGCGCGTCTCGAACGACTTGCCGACTTCGGCATCGAGCTTGCGATCGACGATTTCGGCGCGGGAGCCACCTCGCTGTCTTACCTTGCGGACCTGCCGTTCACGACGCTCAAACTGGACCGCTCGCTGACCCAGCAGTTAACGGACGACAAGGGCGTTACGGTCGTCCGCAAGATTCTCGAGATGGCGCGGGGTCTCGGCATGAAGACCACCGTCGAAGGCATCGAAACGGAAGAGCAAGCCCATTTGGCCCTCTCGCTAGGCGCGGATGTCGCCCAAGGCTATTACTTCGCCAAGCCCAAAAGCCGG
This sequence comes from Pseudomonadota bacterium, assembly GCA_039819385.1. Lineage (GTDB taxonomy): Bacteria > Pseudomonadota > Gammaproteobacteria > Steroidobacterales > Woeseiaceae > UBA1847. The sequence continues at coordinate 30,903 of JBCBSC010000009.1, forward strand.
AATAGTGTCAGCGAGTGGCTTGCCGCCGGCCGTGTCGGCGGTCTGTGACGATGGTGCCTACCATTCTGTTCGTCGATGACGAGGAAGGCGTATTGCGCGCGCTGAAGCGGCTGTTCCGCAAGGAGAACGCTGACGTGCTGACGGCGCAAAGCGGCCCGGAAGGCCTTGGCATCCTCGAAGACCGGCCGGTTCACGTCGTGGTCTCCGACCAGCGCATGACGGGTATGTCTGGCACGGAGTTTCTGAAGCAGGTCCGCAACCGGTATCCGGCAACCGTCCGCTGCATCCTGTCCGGCTACGCCGAAATGGATTCAGTGGTTGCCGCGATCAATGACGGTAACGTCACACGTTTCATCGCCAAACCATGGGACGACGACGAACTCAAAGCCGTACTTCGGGAGTGCCTCGACATCGCGGAGGGGCTGGCCAAGGACCGCAGGACACGCGAATCGCTCGAGAACAAGGCGTTTGCGCTGCAACAGGAAAGCGCTCAGTACGCCGAACTGCTGGAGCTGCAGGAATCACTGCTGCGCTCTTCCCGGGACGTGCTGGATCACTTGCCGATTGCCGTAGCCGCACTCGATGGCCTCTGCCGAATCATTTACATGAACCGTCTGTTTGCCGGCGAGTTTGGCCACCTGCCGGGCGCCGAGCTCGGTTCTCTTGCCGGTGAGCCATGGCGCAGCGCTGCAAGTGACGACAAACCGGGCGACACGACACTTAGCATCGACGATGTCGGGCATCCGGCCCGCACCGCGCGCGTGGAGATCGGCGGACAGCCGCATACGCTCATTGCTCTGTCCCTGCCACATGCCTCACTAGTTATGGAGGGCACCCAATGAAAGGAATCGTATTCAACATTTTCAGCGATCTCGTGACCGATACATTCGGCTGGGAGACCTGGGATCAGCTCATCGAAAGTACTCAGCCCGAGTCCGAGGCCATCTACACGAGCGCCGAGGTATATCCGGACGAAGAGCTCGTCGCTTACGTCACGGCGCTTTCGAAGATCACGGGCGCAGAGGCGCCGGACCTCGTCCGCGCGTTCGGTAAGTACATGATGCACAAGTTCAAGACGATCCATCCCGAGTTCTTGGAAAAACATACCGCGAAGTCGTTTCTCGCCAGTGTGCACGACGTCATTCACGTCGAGGTCAAGAAGCTCCACCCGGACTCACTGCTGCCAACCTTCGAATATGAAGACGCAGACGAAGATGCGCTAACGATGATCTATACCTCGGAGCGCAAGCTCTGCCACCTGGCGGAAGGTCTCGTACAGGGCGTAAGCGAGGTTTTCGATCAGCCGATAACCATAAAACATCCGGTGTGCATGCACGAAGGTGCTGAAAAGTGCCGCCTGGAGCTGAACTTTGGCTAGCGATGCGGTCGTTTCCACTGGCAGTAATACAGCAGCCATCGAGCGGGCGCTGAAGCGCGAGCGCGCCGCTCGGGAGCGCGCCGAGGCCGTGCTCGAGTCGAAATCGCGCGAACTGTATCTCGCGAATCGTGAGCTGACCGAACAGCACGACCGTGTCAGGCGCCGCAATGAGGAAATCGAACAGGCACACCTGGCCCTGAAGGAGGCTCAGGCGCAGCTCGTACAATCGGAAAAGCTCGCATCGGTGGGACAGCTGGCGGCCGGTGTCGCGCACGAAATCAATAATCCGATCGGATTCATCACGAGCAACCTCGGCACCTTGAGGTCCTACACGGAGATCATGAAGCGCCTGCTCGAAGGCTATCGGCGCCACGCGACCGACGCGGCATCGCAGACCGGGCTGCTTGCCGAGTTACGCGAACTCGAGGAAGCCGAAGACATCGAGTTCGTACTGGAGGACATCGAGGAACTGCTGACCGATTCGATCTCCGGCTCGGCACGCGTCAAAGATATCGTCCAGGGGCTCAAGAGCTTCTCCCGCGTCGATGAAGCGAAAGTGGCGGAGGAAGATCTGCATGCAGGTATCGAATCTACGCTGAAAGTGGTCGCCAACGAAATCAAGTACAAGTGCGATATCGAGAAAGACTTCGGCAGCCTGCCGCCGGTCGCCTGCAATCTCGCGCAGATCAATCAGGTGTTTATGAATATGCTCGTTAACGCCGCGCAGGCGATGGAGTCTCAAGGCACGGTCACGATTAGTACGCAGACTGACGGCGACTTCGCTGTCGTGCGGTTTCGGGACACCGGCACTGGCATACCCGCCGACAAGCTCGGCTCCATCTTCGACCCGTTTTTCACCACCAAGCCGGTCGGCTCAGGTACCGGGCTTGGACTGTCGATTTCGTACGGCATCATCCAGGACCACGGCGGTACTATCGAAGTGGATAGCGAAGTCGGTGTTGGCACCGTGTTTTCGATTCGCTTGCCTGTACGGGCGTCGAAGGGGGAGCAAGCATGAGCCTGGCGCCGGTCCAATCACAGCCCAGCCAGATCGCGCTCGACTTCGTGGCCGGTCGCGCAAGCATGTCGACAACGCTCGTCTCACTCGCGCAGGGTGCGGCACGGGTGGCGGGGATCAACGAACTCGAGTCCACCGTCAGTGCCGACCCCGATTTTTCGCTCAGGGTCCTCGCGCTCGCAAACTCGGCATTCTATTCGCCCCTGCACGAGGTCACCTCGCTCCGCGGAGCGCTAATTGCCCTCGGCGCGGACACGGTGCAAAAGCTGGCGGCCAACCTGCTGGCCCGGTCGCTGCTGGCCACGCCCTCAAAAGCCGGCGCGGGGCTCTGGCTGCACAGTCAGGCGGTGAGCCTGACCGCGCAGATGCTGGCCGAAACCCATCGGCGGGTTGACCCGCAACAGGCTTTTGTCGCCGGACTGTTGCACGACGTCGGTTTGCTGGCTTCTTTATCCTGCGACGCGAACTCCCAGACGGCTATCGCGGAGCATGGAGCGCTGGGCGGGGAGATCGCGGACCTGCTGGGCTTGTCTCCTGCATTGTCTTCCGTGATCCGCTGTCATGACGACACAGTTTTGGAGCAGCTCGTTTCGCGGCCGCTGAATGCCACGGTGTATATTGCGAACGTCATTGCATCGCGGCGCGGCTTCGGCCATGAGTCCGAGCCTCCCGAAGACTGCGAAGCCGCCACCGCCGTTGCCGGGTCGCTGGGCCTGCAACCCGCGGACATTGAGAGACTCGGCAACTTACTGCCCGAACGGCTCGAGGACTTGCAGGCGTCCATGGGCGAGTTCGCGGAGACTTCAGAATGAACGCCGCCCAGGCTCATCTGCTGTTTGTCGACGACGAAAAACCCGTACTCAATTCGCTGAAGCGGCTGTTACGGCCCACCGGAATCCGGGTGCATATCGCGAACTCCGGCGCGGAAGGCCTTTCCCTGCTCAACGAGTTCCCCATCGACGTCGTTGTATCCGACATGCGCATGCCGGAAATGGACGGCGCCGAGTTCCTGGCGGCTGTCGCAAAAAAGTGGCCCGATACGACCCGCATGCTGTTGACGGGATACGCCGATCTGACATCGGCCGTCGACGCCATTAACAGTGGATCGATCTCCCGTTACCTGACGAAGCCGTGGCAGGACGACGACGTCGTGATGTGCATCAAGCAGGCTGTGGAAACCCGGCAGCTCGCTGCAGAGAAAGCACGACTGGAGGTACTGACAGCTGAGCAGAACGACCAGCTCACGGCGTTAAATGACGGCCTCGAAGAAAAAGTCGCGGAGCGTACCCGGCAAACGGAGGCAGCGCGCGCGGAGCTGGCAGCCGCGCACAAAGACCTTCAGGCCAGCTATCGCGCGACTATAGAAGTCTTCGCGCGCATCATACAGCTTAGAAGCGGGCTCAGCAGCCGTCTATCCGTTGCGCGCGACGCGCGTGCCGTGGGCGAGAAAATGGGGCTTGACGAAGCTGAGTGCCAGGTGCTCTACGAGGCCGGTTTGTTATGCGACGTCGGCAAGCTGACGCTTCCGGATGCCACGGTGCAAACGCCGTATACGCGTCTCGATCCCAATGCCCAGCGCGACTATCACCGGCACCCCGTCATCGCCGAAGCAAGCCTTCTGAGTCTGGAGCCGTTGACTGCCGCCGCCGGGGTTATCCGCATGCATTGCGAGCGCGTGGACGGCAGTGGCTTTCCGGACAAGATTGCCGGGAGCGAGATCCCGCTTGCGGCCCGCGTGCTCGCCGTATGTAAAGCGTTTGCGGATCTTCAGGACGGCAACGTCTTCGATGAACGCATGACGGCCGAGGAGGCGCGCGAATTTCTCCTCGAGCAGAAGGACAAACGCTACGATGCGGAGGTCGTCGACCGCTTCGTGGCGTGGCTCGGCGACAGGCGCCGTAAGCCGGACGGGCTTCGCGAGCGAAAAGTCTCGCTGGGCTCGGTGCGCGCCGGCATGACGACCACTCGGGATCTGGTCGATGAAAACGGCGCACTGTTGCTGGCGGCGGAGCAAAGGATCACGGATTCGTTCCTCGATCGGCTCACGAGGCTGCAAGAGGCACTGAGCGAACCTTTGTACGTACACGTTCGGGGCTGACAGCCGACTTGCTTCGCGAATCGCGGTGATATCTTCCGGACAGGTCTTGCGCAAGTAACAGCTGTCATCTCCTCGCAACGGCGCTGCCCGCGGCCGCAACACGCAGCATGCCGAGTTGGCCTTTAGGGACGATCCTTGCGCTTCTTACCTTGCCGTAAGAAGTTGCCCGATCGCGGCCTCGGAGATTACCGGACTTGCTCCTTTTGTCGAGGCGACGAGTGCGCCAATGGCCGAAGCGCGCGCAAGAGCGTTGGCGGGCAGTTCACCGCCCAGCAGGCTCGCTATCAATGACCCGAGGAAGGCATCGCCGCAGCCGACGGTGTCGATAACGGCAACGTCGAATGCCGGCTGACGAAAACATGTGTCTGCATACCAGAGCATCGCGCCTTCACCGCCAAACGTGACGCAGACGACGTCGAGTTCATAGCAGTCTTTGATCGCTTTCGCCGCTTCGGCCGGTGAGCTGTGCACACCAAGCCAGGCACTAATCTCTTCAAGTTCGCCTTCGTTGATTTTCACCCAATCACTTTGCTCGAGCAGCGCCTCCACGGTAGCCCGAGCTGCGAACGGCGGACGCAGATTAACGTCGAATACCTTGAGCCCGGGCTCCTTCAGAAGCCGCATGAGCGCGGCGCGCGAGACCTCGTTCCTTGCCGCAAGCGATCCGTATACGAGCACATCGGGCGGTTTTTCCGCGTGCTGCAGATAGGCATCGGCATCGATAAAGTCCCATGCAGCAGGCTCGGCAATATCGTATCGGACTGCGTGCGGGTTGGATGTGTCCAGAACCACTTCACCGGTCCTCCACCGGTCGTCGATCTGAATAAAACGCGCCGGAAGTCCGGCGTCGACAAGATACTCCCGCAGCCGGCTGCCCGGATGGTCTTTGCCGACCCGGGTCAACAGCCTTACATCCAGACCCGAATCTTTCAGCCGAAGTGCCACGTTCATTGGCGCTCCGCCGGGCACCCTCTCGCGCGGGAAAACGTCCCAGAGAGCCTCACCGAAACACAGGATCAAGGGTTGCTCTTTCAAACCGGGCTCCCCCGCCGGCCAGCGCCGCTGGTTCGCACGATAATCAGCCTCACTCGCCGGATACTCCGGAACTCTGCCGCACGATCAGTTCGCTCGCCAGCATCGTGTCGGAAACGGCATCGCCGTTGATCTGGCCCAGCACCGATTCGACCAGCACGCGACCCGCCCAGCGTATGTTCTGCCGGACGGTCGTCAGCGCAGGGCTGCTGTAGGCGGCAAGATCGATGTCATCGTAGCCGACGATTGCGATGTCTTCGGGAACCTTGAAGCCGAGATTGGTAAACGTGGAAATAGCCGCCAGGGCCATGACGTCGCTCGCGCACACTACGGCATCCGGCTGACCGCGGTTCTCCAGAAACTCTCTTGCAACCTCCTGTGCGCGGCGCATATCGAACGGCACGTCGACTTTGAGGCTTTCGTCCGGCCGTAGCTCGAATTCGGCCAGGGCTTTTTCGTAGCCTGAATAGCGAGCGCTGATCTCGGGGTTTCGGGTATTACCGAAAAAGGCGATCGTCCTTCGGCCCTGTTCAAGCAAATGGCGGGTCGCCGCGTAACCGCCGCTGGCATTGTCGCCGCCGACCAGCACGTAGTTCCGGTCCTGCACCGGGCCGCCCCAGACCACGATGGGCGTCCCGTCGCCGGCCAGTTCGTTGAGCATGCTGTGTTGCTCGCCCTGGCCGACGAAGATGACTCCGTCGGAGTGCTTGAGTACCCGGCCTTCCCTGAGTGCGAGCACGTCGGGGACCGGCGCATGCGCGAGCAGCAGATCGTAATCGTGATCGGCCAGACTGTCCGCGATACCACCGAGCATCTCGAGGAAAAACGGATCCGACATGTGCTGATCCGATTTCACGTCGAGCATGAACACGACCGACACGACGCTCGTGCGCCGCAGGCGAAAGTCCCTTGCCTGCTGGTTGACGGTGTAATTGTGCTTCTCGGCCAGTCCGCGCAGCTTCTGCTTGGTTTTTTCGCTGATCAGCGGGCTGTCGTTGAGCGCCCGGGACGCGGTTGCGCGGGATACTCCGGCGAGGTCGGCAAGATCCTGCAGGCTGCGGACTGGCTTGGCGGTCGGTTTTATCACTTTGGCTCCCGGCTGCGCGGCCGGCGGATCGAGGCGGCGTGATGCTGCCGCTGTCCTGAAACGTGAAAATTCAAAAATAACAGAGATTTAGCGTCTTTCGCAATCGATTGCGATACGATCCTTTTGCAATCGATTGCACGATCTTCTAGTCTACCGTCATGGAAGTGGTGTCGTCGTGACGCCGCGATCTGATCCGGGGGGGTCCCTGTCATGTCTATCTGCAATTCCCTACGCAGCTTTGGTGGGTCGCTGGGCATAGCCGTCGTTCTGGCCACGGCATCGCCTGCTGCCCATGCACAACAGGAAAGCGATGACGATGCCGTCATCGAAGAAGTAATCGTTACGGGCGTCCCGCGCGGAGGCGCAACCAAGCTCGAAGCCAGCGCTTCCGTGAGCGCCCTTCCGGCGGAGGACGTGTTCAACTTTGCGCCCCGGTCCGTCGCCGAGGTATTTCGCAGCCTGCCGGGCATTCGCGCGGAGTCGTCGGGCGGCGGCGGTAACGCCAATCTGTCGATTCGCGGTATCCCGCTTGCGACAGGCGGCTCGAAGTACATGCAGATCCACGAAGACGGCCTGCCGGTCACCGAATACGGCGACATCAACTTTGGCAATACCGACAACTTCCTGCGCTTCGATACGTCGATCGACCGGGTCGAAAGCATTCGCGGCGGGTCCGCCTCGACCTTTGCGAGCAACTCACCGGGCGGCATCATCAACATGATCAGCAAGACCGGCGGCGACGATGCCGGCAGCGCCGGCGTCAGTTTCGGACTCGACTACGAAGAATTCCGCACGGACTTCGAATACGGCGGTACGCTAAGCGACGACATTAGCTATCACGTCGGCGGCTTCTTCCGCGATGGCGAAGGCGTCCGCGACACCGGCTTCAACGGCGACAGCGGCGGCCAGATCAAGGCCAACGTGACTCGTGACTTCGACGACGGTTACCTGCGCTTCTACTTCAAGCACCTCGACGACAAGGTGACAACCTATCTGCCCTCCGCCGTACGGGTAGAGGGCGGCGGCTCTTACGGCGCGCTGCCGGGATTCGATGCGAGCACGGAGTCGACGCACTCGCAGGCAACGAGCAACATCACGAGCTTCGACGCCTTCGGCAATCCGGTAAGCCGCGCCGTCTCCGACGGCATCGAATCGAAGGTGACGGCGTTTGGCCTCGAGTTCGACAAAGATCTGACGGACCGCCTTAAGATCAACAACAAGTTCCGCACCTCGGACATCACGGGCGGCTTCATTTCACCGTTCACGGACGGCTTCGCGGGCGGTACGGATACGATCGCCAACAAAGGCGCCGCCCTTTGCGCCGACGCCAGCGTCGGGGAAGTCAGCCTCGATTGCTCCGGCGGCGTAACGGCACTGATTAACGGCCAACCCGCAGATCCGAATCAGCTCGCCTATACCAACCTGCTGTTCGACACGTCTTTCAATGACCTTGGGCTCACGGTCAACAATCTCGAACTCGTCTGGCAGGACAGCGGCTACAGCATCTCCGGCGGCGTCTACTATTCCAAACAGGCCATCAAGACCTCCTGGAACAGCTGGCACGCACGGATGCAGACGCTCGACGGAAGCAACTCGCGCAACATCACCTACATTGCCAACGGCGCGGGCATCGATGCAGACGGGGCCGCGGTGGACGTAGTGCTGGCCGACAATGGCGCGCTGTCACAAAGTTTTCTTGCCTGGAGCTGGGACCTCGAATACCGGACGATCGCTCCGTACTTCAACATAGGCTTCGATGTCGGCGACCGGATCACAGTAGATCTCAGCGCGCGCTACGACGATGTACAGGCAAGAGGGCGGCGCTTCGACGGCTGCTGCGGCGGCAACACGGCGGTAGATCTCAACGGCAACGGTTCGGTTGGCCAGTTCACGGTCGAAAACGGTGTCATTACACGCCTCGACAGCGACGCCCTGCTGGAGAATCCAGGCGCCACTTCGGCCGGGTTCATTGCCGGCGGCGTGCGCGTGCTCAACGAGAACAACGCCGCCGTCACGAACGTCAACTACGACACGGACAACACGTCGTATTCGATCGGCGGCACGTACCTCCTGACCGACAACTCATCGCTGTTTGGACGCATCAGCGACGGAGGACGCGCCGTGGCGGACCGGCTTACACAGGTGCCGGGGTCGCTCAACCCGGACGGCAGTCTGAGCAGTTCGACCGACGGCTTCGACAACGTCCAGCAAATCGAGTTTGGCTACAAGTACGCCGGGGGAGGTTTCTCGCTGTTCGCGACTTACTTCAACACGATTACAGAAGAAACGCAGGCGGAGCTTACGAGCGGCCTGACCTTCGTCCGCGAGTACGAAGCCAACGGCCTCGAACTCGAGGGCGACATCAACCTTGGGGAGTACTTCTTCGTACGCGGTAATGCCACGTTCATCGACGCCGAGATCAGTGAAGACCGCGACAATCCGGCGATCGTTGGCAACACGCCGCGCCGTCAGGCGGATTTCATCTGGACGATCATCCCTGAGTTCCGTAACGATCGCTTTGCCGCCGGATTCGTGCTGCAGGGTTCTACGGAATACTTCCTTCAGGATAACAACGATCTGAAGCAGGACGCTTATACCCTGGTCAACCTGTTCGGCAACTGGAATATCACGGACCAGCTCACGGCCTACATTAACGTCAACAACCTGACCGACGAATTCGTGATTACGGAATCCGAGGAAGGCTCCGGCGCGGTCGGCAGCATCATTCGCGCGCGGCCGCTCAGTGGACGCTCTTCGTCCATCGGCATAACCTACCTGTTCTGATGCACGGTTGAGCGGGCGGCATTCGGCTTGGTAAGCCGTGCCGCCCGCTCGATGCATACACCGGGGACAACGCCGTGCAACTCATAACCTATGCAGACCGTCTCGGCGGCGACCTGCAGCGCCTGCGGACCTTGCTCGATGAAGAATTCCAGGGTCTCTTCGACGGCGTGCACATCCTGCCGTTCTTCGATCCCATCGACGGCGCCGACGCGGGCTTCGACCCGATAGACCACACCCGGGTCGACTCACGCCTTGGCGACTGGAACGACGTCCATGAGATTGCCCGGACCTATTCGGTCATGGCCGACCTCATCGTCAATCATGTATCTGTCGAGTCGCCCCAGTTCAGGGACGTTCTACAGCGGGGCAGAGCCTCGAGGCACTGGAATCTGTTTCTGAAGAAGAGCGACGTCTTCCCGCAACCGGATTCCGCCTCGCAGGCGGAGATTGATCTGATCTATCGGCCGCGGCCAGGGCCGCCGTTCACGGAGCTGCGGCTCGAAAGCGGCGACCGCGGGCACTTCTGGACGACGTTTAGCGACCGGCAACTCGACATCAATGTCGAAGGGCCCGCCGGACAGGCATACCTTGAATCGATACTTCAGCGATTCGCGAGAGCCGGCGTTCGGGAAATTCGCCTCGACGCGGCCGGCTACGCCATCAAGCGGCGCGGCACGTCCTGCTTCATGCTGCCAGAGACCTTCGACTTCATTGCGAACCTGTCGAGACAGGCTGCCGACCTCGGGATCGAAACGCTGGTCGAAATTCACTCTTATTATCAAACCCAGATCGCCATTGCTTCCCACGTCGGGCGGGTCTATGACTTCGCACTGCCGCCGCTGGTACTGCATAGCTTATTCACGGCAAACGCCGCCGCTCTGAAACGCTGGCTCGCGATCGCACCGCGTAACTGCGTGACGGTTCTCGATACGCACGACGGTATCGGTATTGTCGACGTCGCGCGCGAGGGCAACCAGGCCGGCCTGCTCACGGACGCGCAAGTAGACAGTCTCGTCGAAACGATTCATCGCAAAACGGGAGGTTCGAGCCTAAGAGCAAGCGGCCACGCCGCTTCGAATCTGGATGTCTATCAGGTCAACAGCACGTTTTATGACGCACTCGGGCGGAGCGACACCGACTACCTGATCGCCCGGGCAATTCAGCTTTTCTCGCCCGGCACGCCGCAAATCTACTATGTCGGTCTGCTTGCCGGTGGCAACGATATCGATCTCGTCGAGCAGACGGGCGTTGGGCGGGACATCAACCGGCACTACTATACGGATGAGGATCTCCTGCAGGCGCTCGGCAGGCCAGTTGTCGGGAGTCTCTTCGAACTGATCCGGCTTCGATCTACGCTGCCTGTGTTCGACGGCGGGTTTTCCATGCCGGATTGCCCGGACGACGAGCTCAGGTTGCGCTGGGAGTCTGCGGATGCCGAAGCCGAACTCGTCGTATCGCTGGCGGACCGGGAGGCTGCTATCGACTGCCGGATAAACGGCACGCAAACGCGCTACCGTATTCGCGACCAGTTTCGGAAACTGCCATGAGCCTAGCAAACAGCACCCCGGATTCGGCACCGCTCGGATTCCGCGAAAAGCTCGGCTACGGGCTGGGCGATATGGCGTCGAACTTCTACATGGGTTTCTTCGGCCTGTTTCTGCTGTACTACTACACGGACGTCTTCGGACTCGCGCCGGCAGCGGTTGGCACCATGCTGCTGGTCACGAAGATCGTCGATGCGATTAGCGATCCCGTCATGGGTTTGATCGCCGACCGGACCGAATCCAGATGGGGCAAGTATCGCCCGTACCTGTTGTTTGCGGCGGTTCCGTACGGCCTGCTGGGTTATGCGTTGTTCTTGGGCCCGGAACTCTCGGACACCGGCAAGCTCATCTACGCCTATGTGACCTACACGGCGGTCATGCTCGCTTATACGGCCATTAACGTCCCGTACTCCGCCCTGCTCGCCGTCATTTCCCCGCTTGCGGAAGAGCGCACAAAAGCGACGACGTATCGCTTTATCCTTGCCTCCCTCGGCACGCTCGCGGTCGGCGCCTTTGCTACACCCCTGAAAAACTGGCTGGGCGGCGGGGATGACGTGCTTGGTTTCCGCCTCACGATGGCGATATTCGCCGTGCTGTCGATTGTCCTGTTCTGGATCACGTTCTCGGCCACCAGAGAGCGCATACGGCCCGAACGGCATTCGTCGAGCGTTCGTGAAGACTTTGGCGCGCTCCTCAAGAACCGTTCCTGGCTAGTGCTCGTAGCGGCGGGCATCCTGATCGTAACGGGGCTGATCGTCCGGTTTGCATCGATCGTCTATTACCTCAAGTACTATCTTATGGACGACGGCGAAACGGTCTTCCTGATCTTCGATCGGATTGCCCTGTTCACGTCGATCGGTTTGATCGGCCAGCTAATCGGCGCGCTGATAACACCGTCGCTGGTCGCCCGCTTCGACAAGCACAGGCTGGTCATTGCAATGAGTGTCCTGCATGCCGTGCTGCTCTCAGTTTGCTATCTCATACCGCCGGACTACTTCGGTCAGATTGTCATCGTCCATGCGCTCGGCATCATGACGTTTGGCGTAACGATTACGCTGTTGTTTTCCATGTACACCGACTGTGCGGAATACGGCGAATGGAAGACCGGCAAACGGACAGCCGGGCTGATCGTTTCCGCCTCCATGTTTTCGCTCAAGTTCGGCTCCGCGTTGGGCGGCGCCCTGCCCGGATTTATTCTGGCCGGCGTCGGTTTCGTAGCCAATGAGATTCAGACGCCTGAGGCGACGGCGGGTATCCGACTCATGTTCAACGCCTTGCCGGCGGTATTTTTCCTCGCGGGCGGCGTGTTCATGATCTTCTACCGCATAGATCGGGCGACGCTGCACCGGGTTGAAACGGAGCTTCACGTCCGCCGCCATCCCAACGCTGCGGGCGATGATCTCCGCGCCGCCCCCGGCGCCGTATGATCGTGTTCTCCTAAACTCCTCGGCAAGCCTCTACCGCAACGCCGGTCTTCATCCGAATCGCTTTGTGATATACAACCGTTACCAGGCGACGACGAGAAACCACATTGCAAGAAGACCCGAACAACATAGCCGAGCGCATCCGCGCTGCACGACAGCGCGCGCAAATGGATCCGGCGGCGCTAAGAGCTCAACTGCGTGAGCACGGTATCGATTTATCCAAGACCGGCCTGCATCGCTTGGAAACCACCGAACCCCGCAATCCGAATCTGAAACTGATCGAGGCGATCGCGGAGATCACCAACGTGTCGCCGGGATGGATACTGTTCGGCAAAGGTCCGAGCGTGCCCTCCACTGAAGTCGGAGCAGCCATCCGCGGCCGGGTGATCGATACTATGGAACTGATGGCCGGTGCTTTGGATCTCACAGCACGCCAGGAGAGCACCTTACATAACTGGCTGAAATCCGTTCGGGACACAAAACCGAAACGCATCAAGAAACCTTAGCCGTAAATAGTCGTTCACTTTTTCGGAACCTTTGTTCACTTTAGCTGTTGACAGTTTCGCAGCTTTGCGTATACTCCCGCCCACGATGAAAAACATCACTCAAAAAATTATGTGCTCAACCGCCGCCGAACGGCGCTGGCAGTCGTATGCCAACGTCGACGGGGACGGTGGCGCGCGCCTGTCCGGTATGCATCCCATACCGGCGCATAGTGCGTTTGACCGTTGTGATTCGCTCGCCACGATGAGTGGGGAACCGATGACTTAGCCTTCCTGCAATTTTTCCGGAAGGCTCGATTTTCGAACCTTCCAGGGAAGCTCCAACAAGAGACCCCGGTCGGTTCATACCCGCCGGGGTTTTTTTATGCCCGGTAGGACGCTCTTTAACAATGTGGATTGTGTAGACGTTGGGGCAGAGTCTTTCATGGGGAAAGGCTGCGGCACTCAAGACCCGGCCGTGCGCGGTTGCGCCTGCCCCAACGTGCTGACGTGGACCGGTCGCGCGCTTTGGCGCGTCCGGTCCACAGCCAGCAAAGATGTATCGATGGAGCGGCTCACTGGCGAAATGGCCCGGCTGTAAACCGGGTGTCTCATGGCTGTGTGGGTTCGATTCCTACCTGCTCCACCAACCCAGATGGGTCGTCCGGGCGACGACGGCGGACTGTTAATCCGCGCTGAGCGAGGTTCGAGTCCTCGATCTGGGGCCACGGCTCCGTGGTGAAATGGAATCACATGCCCTTGTCAGGGGTAAGTCCGGGGATCGTTACCCCGTGGAGCCGCCAATAATGTCCGGGTACAGGGTACAGCCGGTCCTTACAAGACCAGCCCGCTGAGTTCGAGTCTCAGACGGACAACCAGATTCATGCGGGTGTGGCGGAAGATGGCAGACGCGCCGGGTTCAGATTCCGGTGTCACATGACGTGGGGGTTCGAGGCCCTCCACCCGTACCAGTTTGGGGGATGCTCAAGGGTAAGCTGGTTTCCCTTGCAAGGAGACTGTACGCGCGGAGCGTTACCGCGATCCTCCACCAGACAGCAGAATACAAAGCGGTCGAGTCGCACGGTTTTCACCCGTGGCCTAGTGCACCCCGTCATAAATAGTCGCCCCTTCTCGCTGCGCCTTTTTGCGTCTGGCGGCGTTGCGGCTCCTCGCAATAGCGATGCTATTACTCGTCGCCGCGCCTTGCCAGACACAAAAATTCGCGCGCGAGTACGGCCGCTTATTTATGACGGGGCGCACTAGCAGGTTCGAGTCCTGTCTGCTGTACCACGCTCCTATCGTCTAGTCGGACCAGGACACCACCCTCTCAAGGTGGAGACCGGGGATCGTAGCCCCGTAGGAGTACCAGACACTGTTGAGGTGGCCGAGGAGGCAAGTTGGGCTGTGACCCCGACTCAGCGGTTCGAGTCCGCGCCTCACCCCGAGGGCATGGCAGAGAAGACATGCGACGGGCTGCAACCCCGTTTACACAGGTGCGAATCCTGTTGCCCTCTCCAATTCGCCGCTGAGGCGCAGCGGTTCAGTGCTCGCAGGGGATTACTAAGCGCGCTGGAGAAGCGGTGACCCACACCGCCGCCGACATTCTGGGGGTAACTCAGTCGGGTCAGAGTTCCCGCCTTGGAAGCGGGTTGCCGTTGGTTCAAATCCAACCCTCCAGACCAAACAACAGCGCTGTAGCTCGTTCGGAAGAGCATCCGTCTGATACACGGAAGGCAGGTGGTTCGACTCCACTCGGCGCGACCAGGCTTCGGCTGTTAGTGCAGTCCCGTCGTTGCCATCGACAGGTGCTGGGTGCAATTCCCGGTCGAAGCTCCACGCCCGACAAGCATTAACGGTGATGCACCGGTTTTGTAACCCGGAGAACGGGGATCGTTACCTCGGTTGGGCACCAGACAATCGCGCAGTAGCTCAACGGTCAGAGCGGCACCCTCATAAGGTGTACGGTGCGGGTTCAAGTCCCGCCTGCGCCACCAGATACGGTGACCGAAGGATCGGAGTTTTCCGTGCGAAGGAAGACCGTGCAGGTTCGACTCCTGCTCGCCGTGCCAGACCCTCTCCGGTGGACCCGGTGGCGGCGCTTCGAACGCTGCTTGTGAGAGTTCGATTCTTTCAGAGGGTACCAACTCTAAAGGTGCTTCCCTAGGAAGCCGGGCGACCAGACCCGATTTCAATGCTGGGAGACTCACGTCCGGGGGATTTTTTGCCCCTGCTTCCGGAAGGCCGCGCTGTGTGGACAGCAACCAGTTTTGCACCGAGGCCGACGTAGTCGGCCGACAGACGGCGGAGCAAAGCGACGCCGCCCGCAGGGTGAGCGCAGCGAATCAACACTGGGCCGGCGGCAACGCCGATGGTTCGACTCCATGCCCTTCCTCCAAACAACGCCGATGTAGCTGAGAAGGATTAGCGCCGAGTTGAAGCCTCGGAGAGAGTGGATCGTTACCATTTGTCGGCGCCAGACCCCGAGCGATGGACGCAACAGAGTCTTCTAAACTCAGTGGCCAGGGTTCGATTCCTTGTCGGGGTGCCACAGGACGTTAGCTTAAGCGGGCAAAGCACCTGACTCTTAATCAGGTTGATCTCGGATCGTGGCCGAGGCGTCCTGCCAATCCTCCGTAGCTCAAGCGGGCAGAGCACCGGGCTTTTACCCCGAGAGGTGTCGGATCGTGGCCGACCGGAGGGACCAGTTTCAACGGAAGGTAAACCGGACAGGCGTCCGGAGGCGGTTGCTACCCAACCTGATCGCTCGCGCGGTTGTGATTCGACTTCACTGCCTTCCTCCAGACATTACCTCGGATGCTGGGCATAGACGAGATTCCAAACCTTGTCGTGTTGGGTTTGCACCGAGGCGCGTAGCGCCGACAGACGGCGGAGCGCAGCGACGCCGCCCGCAGGGTGAGCGCAGCGAATCAATCCTGAACGGGTGCCAAACAATTGCGGTGTGTACGGGGTACCGACCGGGTTCTGAGTCCGTGAGTGAGAGTTCGAGTCTCTCCGCCGCTGCCATGCTCCACTGGCCCAACAGGTAGAGGCATCAGGTTTAAACCCTGTTCAGTCGCGGTTCGAATCCGTGGTGGAGCACCAGTTAGAGGTCTTTTTTAGATTCAAGGTCATCGGCTTCGGTCGAGGCCTCGTTTAGCGGCCTGGCGCTGCTAACCGTCGGCAACGGCGGGAAAGGGATGCAGCAATGCGTTTCGTCGAGCCTTTGAGCTCGGTCACTCCAGGCAAGTCCGGCCTCCCGAGTTCTCGATACGTCGGGAATAGCGGTAAAGCGATGCGAGCATTCGCATCGTCAGCCGTGAGAGGCAACGGATAGTGCACGTCGTGCGAGTTTCGCAAGCAAGCGCGCGTGTGCAGAGAGATGGGGTAGCGGCGTGCAGCCGACATCCCGGCTTTCCGTCTAGTAGCCGGCGGGCAAACGACATTCGGCAGGTGGCCGCCTCGCGGCCGCCTGCCGTTTCCGCTGCCGTAGCCAAAAGGCAAAGCACCGGATTGTCGATCCGGTAAATCTCGGTTCGACCCCTATTTATTGAATTGTCCGATGACGGAGCAAGTCAATCCGTCCCGGACTACCAGGGTTGGGCACGCGAGCGGCGTTCAGCGGTTCGGGTTTTGATCCCGTCTGGCGCACTCACGCTCCCATCGCACGGTGTGTACCGAGCGTACCGTTAGCACTCAACCGCCATAAGGGAATTAGCTCAATTGGCAGAGCATCAGACCCATAATCTGACTGTTGCCAGTTCGAATCTGGCATTCCGATATGACCTTTACCCGGTCTCAAGGTACAGGCCCAAAAGCCTGCGGTTCGAATCCGCCCTTGGGCGTTGGTTACGCCCCACCCGCGTCCGCTGCCGGCAACGGCATTCGATCTTCCGCAAGGCGGATCGTTTGTCCGAGCGACAACGCTTGAGCCGATTGGTGTACCGCTGCGCTGGTCCAGCAATTTGTCCGCGCCGCCTCCATCCAAACCCGCGACGATTTCGATCCGAACGGGGCAAGGACCGGGGCGGCGCGCGCGAATAGCCCGACCGGCCGGCGCCACCGGTCCGCTTCGGTCTTGTGGCAGTGGACGCACATATTCTTAACACCCGGCCGAACGCGGCCGGGACTCATAACACCATCAAAGCAAAAAGGAGGTGATCCAAGTGGCTGCCCGAAGCCGGCTGGAAGCATTAGCGATGCGTATCAATGCGCGCAGAACCAGCCACCAGACGGCGGCCGAAACAGCGCGTATACCGCGTCTGAATACACGCCCGTCTACCGACGGACACAACAACGAAGAAGGAGAACGCACCATGTGGTTCATCAGCAAGTTCATCGTGCGCAAGCACGAACGCGGTCTCCTGTTTAAGGACGGAGACTTCATCAAGTTCCTGGAAGCAGGAACTTATCGTTACCTTGGCCTGCGTAGCCGTTACGCGGTAGAACGCTACGACCTGTCGGTGGCCGGATTCGAACACCGCCTGGCAGATTACCTCGTCGAAGACCAGCGCAGCGAAGTCGATCGCCTGTTCCACGTTGTGGAAACCGGCGCCGACGAAGTGGCGCTGGTTTACCTCAACGAGCGTGTTGCCAACGTGCTGGGCCCGGCGGAGCGCAAGCTCTACTGGAAAGGCATCGTCATGGTTCGCGTCGAGCGCTTTGACCTCAACGAGGGCATCGCACTGGACGCACGCCTGACCAAGCGCCTGGTCATCGGCAGCAATGCACGCGTACTGGCCGTCGCTGACGCGGCGGTGTACGCGCGTATCGTTCCGGACGGCCACGTTGGCCTGCTGTACACCGACGGTGAGCTCAAAGAGACACTGGCGGCAGGCCTGCACGCTTTCTGGAACGTAAGCCACGCCGTGAGCATCGAGCTCGTGGACCTGCGCATCAAGGCACTGGAAGTTCAGGGCCAGGAAATCCTGACCAAGGACAAGGTGGCGCTGCGTATCAACGTAACCGCTACCTACCAGTACACCGATGCCGCACAGGCAGTGCGTGCGATCAAGGATCCGCTGGATCAGCTCTACAAGGAGATTCAGTTCGGTCTGCGCGCAGCAGTCGGTACCCGCAAGCTGGATGCCCTGCTGGAAGACAAGACCGCGATCGATCGCGACATTGCCGAGCACCTTGGCATGCGCTTCGCTGAGATCGGCCTTAGCGTAGTAAGCGTAGGCGTGAAAGACATCATTCTGCCCGGCGACATGAAAGACCTGCTGGGCAAGGTGGTGGAAGCCGAGAAAGCGGCACAGGCGAACGTGATTCGCCGCCGTGAAGAGACCAATGCAACGCGTTCGCTGCTGAACACCGCGAAAGTGATGGAAAGCAACGGCGTGGCGCTGCGTCTCAAAGAGCTGGAGACCCTCGAGAAGGTGACCGAGAACGTCGGTAACCTGTCTGTTGTAGGCGGTCTCGACGCTCTGCTGGATGGACTGGTTAAGATCAAACAGTGATCCGGCCCGGGAGGGTGTGCAACGCACCCTCCCAACTTTTTCAGTTCGAGCGTTCCCCGGTAGCTCAGCCAGGTAAACAGCAACCGTCTTATATGCGATGGGGCGCTGATTTCAGCCCAGCCTGGGGGCCGCTCATTACAGCCGTCTGACGGGAATTAGGTATACCTACCTGTCTTAGAAACAGGTGTTTCTCGGTTCGACTCCGAGGGCGGCTACCAATTCAGGTGCGATAGTATGCTAGACTGCACCAATAGTATGAAAAACCATGAACTCTCAGGATTCTTGTATGGCCACCGTTCGTAAGACAATCACACTAACGGATCAGCAAAACGACTGGATCAAGACGCAAATCGCCAACGGTGACTACACCAATGACAGCGAGTACTTTCGCGACCTGGTGCGTCGAGATCAGGAGAAGTTCAGGGCGCTGAAGGCGGCTATCGACGAAGGACTGGCGAGCGGTCCGAGCAGGCGAACGGTTGACGAAGTTTGGGCCGATGCGGAAGCGCGTAACAGCCAGCACAGTAAGTGACTATCGGCTCTCGCGTCGAGCGGCGACCGACCTCGAAATAGTCGCCGCTTACACAATCAGGCAATTCGGCTTTGAGCAGGCCCGTGCCTATCGTGATTCGCTGAAATCGTGCTTTCAGCGATTGGCGAACCACCCGAAAACGGGCCGAAAAGCGGAGCAGTTGGCTCCCGGCCTGCGGCGCTTTGAGCATCGGGCCCACATCATTTTCTATACCGTCGATGAAAGTGAGTTATACGTCGTACGGATATTGCACTCTCGAATGGATGTCCGGCGATACTTCCAGCGCAGCTGATGGGAGCGGTATAACCGAATAGCTCAGACCTGCTTACTTCCGCTCTCGACGATTCCAAAGGAATCGGCGACGAACGGCCATGCCGCGAGCCCGCAGGGGCGAAACAGTCCAAAAGTTGTTTCGATCAATCGCGGTCTGCGCACCAAATCACGGGCACGTTGGCAAATGGATGCCGCCACCTGAAACGCTTTGAAAGGGGGTCCGGGTAACACCGGTCGCTGTCTAAGAGGTCGGGACGGTATGGTTGAGGATGGCAGGCGACTGCTCTGCGTTAAGGGTTACTCGCTGGCGCCCGTTTTCCAACAACCGATCCGCCGGGAGTAATGCCCCGGTCACAGCGGTATGCGGGTTCGATACCCGTCGTGTCCACCAGATCTGCACAATCCGCATTGTCACTCGAGAAACGGGAATGACGATGAGAATTCTAAAACTGGATGTCGGCGGCAGACCGATCGCGTGGATTACCCGCGAAGACGGCGCGCTGCTGTACTGCCGCGAACAGGTGGCCTGGGAAGCCGGAGTCGAAGAGACAGTTCTTCGCGGCGGCTACTCACGCATCACCGGTGTGCGCTCCGTCCTGCGCGTGAATTCTATCCTGGCAACGACTTCGGTGGATAAGGCGGCAGACGGCTGGGCGGGAGTACCGGCGCTGACGAACCCGCGGCTGTTTCGGCGAGACGACTACATGTGTCTCTACTGCGGCGAAACGCTGCCGCCGCGGCTGCTGACCCGGGATCACGTGGTTCCGGTATCGACGGGCGGCAGCGACGAATGGGAAAACGTAGTGTCGGCATGCCGGCCCTGCAACCACCGCAAGGACAATCACGCACTGGAGAACATCGGAATGCGGCTTCTGGCAGTGCCCTACGCACCCAACCGTGCGGAAGGCCTGATCCTCGAAAACAGACGCATTCTCACTGACCAGATGGCGTTTCTGCGTACACGCATCGGCTCAGGCAGCCGGCTGCGTGTACCATGAAAAGATAAGGACAAGACAATGTCATTTTTACAGGAAGTACAAAAAGTATCGGAAGCGCACTACGTGTTGCCAAGGATTGGCGACATGCGTACCGAGGTGCACGCGTACCTGTCGGATAAGCTGTTCGCGCAGACCGATGAGGCACTGTGGCGGCAGGCGGCGCAGGCCGCTGCCTACCCCGGCATGATCGGACTGTACCTGATGCCGGACACCCACCTGGGCTACGGCATTCCGGTTGGCGGCGTGGCCGTTACCGAGGACGTCATCATTCAGGCCGGCAGCGGCTACGACATCTCTTGCGGCGTCGTATACCTCAAGGTACCGAACCTGACGGCGGCGGATATTGCCGACTGGGACAAGCGCCGGCGCTGGATCGACGACGTCGAGCTGCGTATTGCCACCGGATTGGGCAGCGACCGCCCGAAGCACATGCCGCGGCTAGCCGATACCAAGATCGAAGACATCTTCCGTTACGGCGCGCAGGCTGTCGGCGTTCGCGCCGAGGTTTGCGAGCGTCAGTACATCGAAGTCGACGAAACGGCGCTGGATACCGACCGTATCGAGCGCGCGCGCAGCAAGGCGGGACCGCAGATCGGGTCCGTCGGCGGCGGCAACCACTTCGTCGAGATGCAGGTGGACGTCAACGACGGCTCAGTGTGGGTGATGATTCACTGCGGCAGCCGTGGCTACGGCTGGCAAACGGCGAATCATTACTTCTATGAAGGCGCTGCGCTGCGCGGGCTTGCGAAAAACCGCCGCGAGGAATCGTGGCTGCGAGCCGACGAACCGCTGGGCCGCGAGTACTGGGCTCACCACAACTCGGCCGCGAACTACGCGGTGGCCAATCGCCACATCATCGTGCGCGGTGTGCGGAAAGCGCTGGAGAACGTCTTCAATGCAACGGGTGAGGTCTTCTACGAGATCTCGCACAACCTCGTGCAGGAAGAGACGCTGGTACTGCCGGACGGAACGACAAAAAGGGGTTTCGTTCACCGCAAGGGCGCAACACGCGCGTTTCCGGCGGGACACCCGGACCTGGCTGGCACCCGGTGGGAAACCACGGGTCATCCGTGCCTGGTACCGGGCTCGATGCTCGACGGTGCGGCCATACTGTACCCGCTGAAAGGTGCGTACGAGTCGGGCTGTTCCGTAAACCACGGCTCGGGACGCGTAATGGCGCGCGGCCAGGCAAAGCGCGAGCTGGCGGAGATACACGACGATATCGATGCCGAAATGCGTGACATCAGGCGCACCCTCGGCGGTGTCGAAGTACGGGGCATCGTCGGCAACACGCGGCGGACGCCGCTGGATGAGTGCGGGCATGTCTACAAGGATCTGGACGAAGTTCTGCGCGTGCTGGAGACAGAAGGTATTGCTCGAGTAGCAAATCGGATGTATCCCGTGGCCAACATCAAGGGCACCGACTGAGGTGCCCTTTTTCCTGAACTACGATCATGCAGCTAGCCGACGCCCGGGAAATCATCGAGTGCCTGCCGAAGAGTAAAACGCGGTTTTACTACTTCAAGGACCGCTATGCGCTGTTGCTTCTGCGCCTCGCCATCGCCGGCGGGACATCCAAGAAGGCTTTACAGCAATCCCGCTTTGCCAAACTGCTCGACAAGGAATTCGTAAAAGAGGCGATCAGGCTATCGCGCGGCAAACCGCTGTCGGGCGCCGCCTTTGATGCGTATTGGCCGTCCCGCTACGAGTGCTATTTTCTAACCCTTGGGGTTTGGGGCTCCCGGTACGGCGGCTGGCAGCAAACGTCACGGCCGGGTTACAACCTCGTATTGCAGCTCAACTTCCCTTCCAAACACAACGAGGCTTACCGAAAACTGGTCGATCCCGAAGGAGACCGTCCCTTCGAATACTACGGTCACCCGATCGCGCAAGCACCCATGCATACGCTCGCCTGGTCGAGACTCGATATCGATCTGGCTAGCGGCGAGGCACTCATCGAGGAAGTACAGACGGACTGGATCCGGGAGGCGCAGTGGGCCAGGCGGGCTGCGGTTCAGGCAAAAGACAGCTTTGAATTTTACGGCACTGAAATGAACAGGGACCGCGTAATACGCTACGTCGATTCGGTATTGCGACGGCACGAAGAGACCTGGGACGAAGCCATGCTCTCAGCCACGCTGCGCTTTCTGCGGGAAGAACTCGGCGTCCGGTCGATCTTCTACCATACGCACGAGTCCGGCGCCCGCTTGAAGAGAATACAGGTCCGCCTGCCGCCGCGATCTGTTTATACACAGCTGCCCAGGCGATTCTGTTTTGAAGAAACGCCCGAAAGACCGGGTTTCCTGCCGCCCAGATCCAGACCGGCCAGGGCCAGGCCCAGATACGACAACGCGCGATTCTCCCTGCTGGAACTGAACTGAGGCACGATTCGCTCCCGCGATACCGCGCCTCCGGCCGGTTATTCCCGCTCGCCCACATCGCCCAGCCAGATACGCCGGGTCGCCGGACTACGCTGAAACGTCCTGTTTAATTCGATTGACGGAGCATGCGGCTCTATCAGCACATCCACGCCTTTGGCTCTCAGGTAGTCGATGCTGGTATCGAAGTCTTCGATGTTCTCGTTGTCGAGAACAACGGCTGTCGGGATAGAGAACAAGAGTATTGCTCCGGTACACATTGGGCAGGGACTAAGCGTGGTGAACAGGACAGCCTTGCTGAGATCGTGCTCGTGACCCGCGTTTTCGATGCAGTCGGTCTCCCCGTGCAGCACGTTGCTGCCGGTCTGAACCCGCTGGTTGTGGCCGACAGCAATCACACGGCCGGCTATTGTCAGCGCGCTGCCGACGGGCACGCCGCCTTCGTTGAAGCTCTTGAGGGCCTGGGCGTAAGCCGCTTCGGTACCCAAACGCATCGTTTTGTCATCGACCATTAGCTTTCCCGGCTGTCCTCGAGGCAAATCGCCGCCCGCCCCAATCCTAACCGGTATTGCCCGTTGGACAAACGACGCCCCCGGGCGGCATGCTTCCTTTCTTTTTCCCTCCCACCTGTTATAGTGCGCGTCGTTCTGGCGCACTTCGGTCTGCGCCGACCGCTCCCGCCCCACATTTCGAGGGCTCTGGAGCCACCTTTTAAAGTCAGCCTGGACCGAACTTTGCGCGGCGTTTTCCGCTCCTGGTCAGGCGACTAGAGAATCCAAACAATGTTATTTAACGAACTCGGCCTCGAGGCCGAACTGCTGCGTGCCGTCGAAGAAACCGGCTACAGCAAAGCAACCCCCGTTCAGCAGCAAGCCATTCCCCCCATTCTGGCCGGCGCGGACGTACTCGCCGGCGCCCAAACCGGAACCGGTAAGACGGCGGCGTTTACGCTGCCCCTACTGAACCGTATTCATCAAACCCGCTCGCGCGGACCACGCCGTTTACGAGCGCTGATTCTGGCGCCAACCCGTGAGCTCGCCGCGCAGATCAGCGAGAGCGTTCGGACATATGGCCGGCATATGCATTTCAAGTCGGCCGCCATTTTCGGCGGTGTAAGCGCGAGAACGCAGACCGACAAGATCCGCAAAGGACTCGATATCGTCATTGCAACACCCGGCCGTCTGCTCGATCTGGCGCAGCAAAACGAAATCGACCTGTCCTCGATCGAAATACTGGTGCTGGACGAAGCCGATCGCATGCTCGACATGGGCTTCATTCGCGACATGCGCAAGATTTTCAAATTCCTGCCTAAACAACGTCAGAACCTGATGTTCTCGGCGACCTTCTCGAACGACATCAGAAATCTGGCAAACAGCATTCTCAACAAGCCGACGGAAATCCAGGTTGCCTCGCGCAACAAACCCGCCGAACGCGTCAGTCAGATCGTTCTGCCCGTGGACAAACGCCGCAAGCGCGAGCTGCTGTCGCACCGCATCGGCCAACACAACATGCGGCAGGTACTGGTATTTACGCGCACCAAGCACGGCGCAAACCGCCTTGCCGGGCAGCTGACCGACGACGGCATTAGCGCTACGGCCATTCACGGCAACAAGTCGCAGGGCGCCCGCACGCGTGCGCTGGCGGATTTCAAATCGGGCAAGGCCCGCGTGCTGGTCGCCACCGATATTGCGGCGCGCGGTCTGGATATCGACAGCCTGCCCTACGTCGTCAACTACGAGCTGCCGCACGTGCCGGAAGACTATGTACACCGCATTGGCCGAACGGCTCGCGCAGGCCGGGACGGTCAGGCGATCTCCCTCGTATGCGTAGACGAGAACAAGCTGCTGGCCGACATCGAGCGCCTGCTGAACTTCAAACTCGAGAAGGAGATTGTCGCCGGTTACGAGCCCGATCCGCGCATCAAGGCGGAACCTATCGGGAATGCCGGAGGCGGCGGGCGTAACAAGCCACAGGGCTCAAAGAGGCGGCGCCAAAAGAGTACAAACACCAATTCGCAAAACAAACGTAAAACCAGCTCCGGCAAACGTAGCAGCGGCCGCAACAGCGGCAGAGCGCGTCGGCGCGCAAGCTAGATTGCGCCTGCATACCGGTTGCGATGAAAATCTGGGTTGATGCGGATGCCTGTCCCGTCGTGGTCAAGGAAATCCTGTTCCGCGCGGCGACCCGGACGGGCGTTCAGCTGACGCTGGTAGCCAATCAGCCGTTGAGCACACCGCCGGCCGACAACATCAAGACTCTGCAGGTACCGCGGGGATTCGATGTTGCGGACGACGAAATCGTTCGCCGGCTGGATGCCGGAGACCTCGTCATCACCAGCGACATTCCGCTCGCCGCCGAGGTGATAGAGAAAGGCGGTCATGCCCTGAGCCCGCGCGGCGAGATGCATACGACCGAGAACATAGGCGCTCGCCTCAATATGCGCGATTTCCTCGACACGATGCGTGCAAGCGGCGTGGAAACAGGCGGCGGCCCGGCCGCTTTCAGTCAACGCGACAAACAGACTTTCGCCAATAGCCTGGACCGATTCCTCGCAAAGTCCGCGCAAGACGGAGAATGAACATCCGCAAAGTCGTTTCGAAATCGAACGCGTCTACCGTCCATATCAGGCCCCCATCTCGGACTTAGCTCAACGCGGCTTAGTCCTCCCCGTCCAGGTCGGGCAGCAGGCCGTACATCACCAGCCGGTAGTAGTTGACCGCGCCAATGATCTTGCCGTCTTCGACGACCGGCGCCTGGTCAATGCCGAAGTTCTCGAACAGCCGCGCACAGTAGCGGATCTCCATGTCCGGGCGCACGGTCAGCACGGGCTTCGCCATGATCTCGTAGACGCTGACCCGCTCCGGCGCCCGGTTGGTCGCGATCACCTTCTTTGCGATATCGGAAAACAGCAGCATGCCGTACTCGTCGTTCTCGTCACGGCGCTTGACGATCAGGCTGGTGTCGCCGGTCTTCCGCATGATCTTGAGCGCCGACATTACGTCCAGGCGACCCTCGATCTCGGTCACGTCCTCACGCATGCAGTTGCGCACGGGCCCCCAGTTTTTGACGGTCATCGGTTCTCCTCCACGATTTCTTCGAGCGCTTCCGCCTGCCGCATGATGCCGACGGCGTCCTCGACGTCGATCACGACGGCAATACCGGTACCGGGCCTGGAGTCGAACTCCCCAACCTCGGCGATATGCTCGAGGATACGGCGGCTAAGGTGTTCCTCGACGAGCAGCAGCAGCACGTCGCGCTGTACTGCAAGCGTCAGGCCGAAAAAGCTCTTGCTTTCCTTGATGCCCTCGCCGCGCGCGTTGCTAATGATCGTGCAGCCGGTTGCTCCGGCCTCGCGCGCGGCGTCCATGATGGGTTCCGTTTTGCCGTCCTCGACGAATGCGACGATAAGCTTGAAGCGCATGATCCTACTCCTTTTTAGCATTTCGACGTGCCTGGAATGCAGCGAGCTGCCCATAGCCAAGCACGGTGATAATAGGGAAAAGACTGGCGAAAGCGACCAGCCCGAAGCCGTCGAGCAGCGGGCTGCGGCCGGGCACGGCTTCGGCGAGCCCAAGGCCGAGCGCCGTCACCAGCGGCACCGTTACGGTCGACGTCGTAACGCCGCCCGAGTCGTACGCCAGCGGGATTATCTGTTTGGGCGCCATTACGGTCTGAACGATGACGACGAGATACCCCGCTGCAATGAAATGATGTAGCGGCAGACCCGTGATGATCCGGTAGCAGCCGAGACTGACGCCAATGCCGACTCCCAGCGCGACGGCAACCCTGAGACCGAGGACGCCGATCGCGCCGGCCGAGATACTGTTTGCCTTCATCGATACGGCAATGAGCGAGGGTTCTGCCATCGTCGTGCTGAAGCCGATCGCAGCGGCGAAAATGTATACCCAGTAAAAGTCCTGCCAGGTGATTTCGTCCGCCGCTTTACCTACGACCTCGAGCAGGAACTGCGGGTCCGTCAGTTGTCCGGCCATCAAACGGCCGAGCGGGAACAGCGACATTTCCAGCCCCTCGAGGAACAGTCCAAGGCCCACGACGACGAAGACGAAACCAACGACGATCTGCCGGCTGTTTTGCAGCGGCTGGCCGATTACCAGGCGTTGGAATGCGAACAGGAACAGCGCAATCGGCAGCACGTCGACCGCGCTGTCGGCGATGTACCGCAGCGTTGCGACGAGAAACTCCATCAGGCGAGCATCCCGTAGACGAGCACAAACAGTATTGGCGTCAGCGATGCAAAAGCGATCAGGCCAAAGCCGTCGAGCATTGGGTTTCGCCCTTTGAGCGAGCTCGCGAGACCAACTCCGAGTGCGGTAACGAGCGGTACCGTAACGGTGGATGTCGTGACGCCGCCGGAATCGTAGGCAATGCCGATAATCTCCGGCGGCGCAAGGCCCGTCAGTATGACGACGAGAATGTAGCCGCTGATAATCATGAGCGGCAAGGACCAGTTGGTCAGTATTCTGAACACGCCCATCACGAGGGCAACTCCGACGGCAAAAGCGACAGTTAGGCGCAGGCCGTTTGCGTATTCCGCCATCGCCTCTTCGGTGTGGTCTATCGCGCCGGCCTCCGCGGCAACCTCGGCGGCCTCCGCGGCAACGGCGATCAGAGCCGGCTCAGCCACGGTAGTGCCGAAGCCCAAAACGAAGGCAAACACGATCAGCCAGAAAACGCTGCCTTTGCGGGCCAGTGAATGGGCGAGCCCTTCGCCAACCGGAAACAGCGCGAGTTTCAGACCGAAGATAAAACAGGTGAGCCCTGCGACCACGAGCAGCGAGCCCGCAAGTATGGAAGCGAGGTCCTGGACAGGCTGGCGGATGACGAAGAGCTGAAAAACGAGTATGACCGCTACGATCGGCGCCAGATCGCTCAACGCACCGACGGCATCTTCCGCTAAAGCCTTCAGCGCTTCTCTCAAGTGTGCAGCCCCAGTTTCCCGATACAGTTGATCCGCGGCTGTTTACGAACAGACAACCGGCCGGGGTCGAAAATCCACGCATGACTGCATGCCCGGCCCAGCTGACTGCTTAACAGCTCATTGCGCTTCGATGAATACGGGATTGCCGTAGAACCACAGGTCTTCCCAGGGGTTTTCGCCGGGCAGGTCAGGCTGGGGCTCGGTTTCCGCGGTATTCGTGCCGCGCACCCGGACGTAGAAGCTGTGCTGTATATCGGAGAACACAAACGTAGCGACGGCACAGCCATCGTTCTGCCGCCACGTGGCCGGGGTGAATCGACGCACGACCTTGGCGGTCGGGTTGTGATCCGCGGAACGGCTGTTCCCGGGAAGACTGGAGGTGGGCTGCTGTCGCAGTGCCCCGGCAATCAAATCGACTCTTGCGACCCTCGGGTCGAAGCCTGCCGCGTTGAGCCTGACGGGATCGGAAAAACATATCGAGATCGTGACGTCGGAGCCCACGGGCACTTGCAGGGTCTGGCCAATCCC
Source organism: Pseudomonadota bacterium (assembly GCA_039819385.1). Lineage (GTDB taxonomy): Bacteria > Pseudomonadota > Gammaproteobacteria > Steroidobacterales > Woeseiaceae > UBA1847. The sequence goes on from JBCBSC010000009.1 coordinate 58,854, forward strand.
CGCCGTCTGCGCGGAATCAGCCGTTGACGCCGTAAGCTCGAGCCCGTCGATCAGATCGCCGGTTACGACGAATACCCGGCCCCTGCGCAGCGCGTCGAGAATGCTGTCGTAGTCGGCACGCGCGTGGACATAGGTTTTCGAGTACTCGCCGGGCCAGAAGTCCCGGCCGCCTTCGGTGTAATGAAGATGACTGTCCGACGACGCCGTAATCCACCAGCGCCGCCCCTCACCGAGCATGCTGTCCCAGAGGCCGCCGGCGCGGGCCGTCATTACGTCGAAACCGCCAAGGGTAGGATATAGATCGTAATCGGCCCTTACCGCGTTCTCGTTTACCGAGCCATCGCTGGCCAACGCCATCGCCTGATGGCCGGGCGAACCCTCCATGCCGACCATGACTTCGGGCGCCCGGTCGTTCCAGTCGCGCATCCGCTCAGGCGAATCCAATCCGTAGTTTCCGTGCGCGTCAATCGTGCGTCCGGGGTGATTCACGATCACGAGTGGCGGTGCCGGCAAAGAGCGCATGAAATCGAGGGCTCGCAGCATGTGCGCCCGGGAATCGCGGGAGCGGTCTCTGGGGTAGGCATCTTTGCGGGCGAACCCCCGCTCGATGCGATACAGGAGTTCAGCTTCCCGGTCGTTCCGGGGCATGATGACGGTCGCGTGTTTAGCGCCGGGAACGTCAAGCTCGGCCCCGTGAAACTGCAGCACTTCGGGAATCGCCCGCCGCGAGCGCAACAGCTCTGGATACGCGCGGTCACGGGTAAGCGCGCTTTGATTTGGCCCGCCGTGATCCGTAATGACCAGCCAGCGGAGCCCGTGTTTCCGGGCCATGCGTGCGCTGCGCTCCGCCGGATAACTCGCCTCGCCGCCGATAATCGGCGCCGGCGGCGACTCCGTCTCATCCCAGTCCACGCTGTAGTGGCTGTGGACGTGATGATCGCCGGGCAGCCACGACAGAGAGTCGGAATCTTGATCGAGGTCGCCTGCTTCATGCCCCGCGCAGCCGCTCGGCATTGCAACGGCAAGAGCCGTAGCGCACAGCAAACTCCGGCTGCGGCTAGGCAACGTAGCGCGCAAAGCGGTCGTTTACCTCACTGGCGATCCGCGCCTGTTCCTCGCTGGACAGAGTCCGCATGGGCGGCGCAGCGAAAGCCTCGCAAAGGCCGCATGCCGCCAGCATTGCCTTGAACTTCGGGATGGACCGGCTGAGACTCAAATCCTTCTGATAGTAAGCACTGATCTCGTCGGTAACGGCCTGAAGTCTGCCCGCCTCCTCCGCGTCGTTGCGTTTCGCGGCGTCATAGAGATCGCGGTACAGGCCGGGCACCATGTTGGCGCTGCTCGGAACGATGCCGTCCAGTCCGTTCAGCAAGCCGAATGAAGACATCGCCGCCCATCCGAGATGAAACGTAAAGTCCTCGCGCTCGCGCCACAGCTCCAGGCACTTCTGAAGCCGTTCTTCACCTCGCTCGGAGTCTTTCACGCCCACGATGTTCTCGTGGCGGCTCAGCTTGTCCAACAATTCGATCGACACCGACAAACCCGTGGTGACGGGTATGTTGTAGAGCAGCAGCGGCAGCGGACAGCCGTCCGCCAGCGTTTCGAAGTACGTCTCCATCTGTATATCGTCGATCGGGTAGTAACAAGGTAGGTGAGCGACCGCGGCGCCGGCGCCAAGTGCGCGATACCGCTCCGCCTTCTCGAGGCTTTGAGTAAGGCAGTTGTCGGCAATGCCCGCGTAGACAATCTGCTCTCCTCCCGTTTCGTCAACGGCTATCCTGACGAGTTCCGCTTTTTCAGGGTCGGACAGGCACGCGGCTTCGCCCGTTGTGCTGCAGACAAACGGCGCGCAGCGCTTGTCGACCAGTCCGCGAACGATCCTGCGCACCCCGCGCTCGTCCACCCGGCCGTCGGCCGTTAGCGGAGTAATCATGGGAGCGATAACGCCGCAATAGACTGACTTCAAAGACTGATCCGACAAGTTCGATACTCCACCGCTGATTCAAGCGTGTTTTTGCGAGGCAGGGCTTCCCTAGTAAGCCGCGGTATAGATAGCAACCGCGTCGTCCAGAGTCACTTCCCTGGGATTGTTCTTCAGCAGCCGCTGCACCTGGATTGCGCCTTCCGCCATGCGCGGAATAGCGTCTCTGGGAATCGAGACATCCGACAAGCGGGCTGGAATCTCGCAGTCGGCGATCAGCTGCCGAACGGCCTGGATGCCGTTCCTTGCGGTTTCGAGCGTCGTGTCTGCGACCGGTGCACCGATAGCGTTCGCAACCTCCGCGTATTCGCGGGTCGCCGCCGGCAGATTGAAGTCCATGACGTAGGGCAGCAACAAGGCGTTGGAAAGACCGTGCGGTATGTGAAATTCCGTACCCAGCGGATAAGCCAGTGCATGCACCGCGCCGGTGTTGACGGGCCCGAGACACATGCCGCCGTAAACACTACCGAGCGCTACCTGAGTGCGCGCGTCGATGTCCTTTGGGTTACGGCAGGCCGTCACGAGATTACGGGCAATGACTTCGAGGCCCTTGATAGCCAGCACGTCCGCCATGGGATGGGCATAGTTGTTGGCGTAGGCCTCGAGGCAATGAGTAAAGGCGTCGATGCCGGTGGCCGCGGTAACCGGGGCAGGCACCGATACGGTCAGCTCCGGACATACATAAGCTGCATCCGGTACAAGGTGCGGACTTATGACCCCCAGCTTGCTGCCGTCGTCGCTGGTGAACAGCGCGTTGGGAGAAACCTCGCTGCCGGTACCGGAGGTGGTCGGCACGCAGGCGAGATAGGTATCTCTGCCGGCAAGATTGCCAATGCCCACGATCTCGTCAATGGATTGCCGGCCGTGGATCTGCGCGGCCAGCAGCTTCGCCACGTCGAGCACGCTGCCGCCGCCGATCCCAATGACACCGTCCGCCTTGAACGATCTGACCACCTCGAGGATGTCTTCGAACTCGGCGAACGTAGGCTCCTCGACGATGGAATAGTTGAACATCACTTCGATACCGGCCGCGGCCAGCGTGTTTTCGAGTTCCGTCAGTACGCTTTCAAGAGGCTTGATCGAAACGATGTACAGCCTGCGCAAACCGGAGGCGCTCAGATCGGCTTTCAGGGCCGCAAAAGCCTCTTCGCCGAACACGAGCTTCCCGGGATTCGAAAAGCTTATAGTCCGCATGTCGTTCTCATCGTTCGGCGCTCATTTCGCGTTTCCGCCGTGTTCGTCAATGAAGCGCCAATCCGAGCGCTCGGCATCGTAGTTCGGGTTCAGGGTCATTTCTCCGGCATCCACTTCTTTCCGCCAGGCCCGCAGTTTTTCGAGCAGTTCCGCTGCCAGTTCGGGCTTTTCCCGAGCGAGATCGGTCGTCTCGCCCGGATCGTTGACGACGTTAAAAAGGCTAATGGCGGCGCCATCGCCGGCAATCGAGCCGTCGAACCACTCAATGAGCTTGTAGTCGCCCCGACGAACGGCGCCGGCCGGCTTGAATCCCAGGTGGTGATAATGCGGGTAGTGGAAGTACAGCGTATCGCGCGGCAGGGAGGCTGACTGCGTGAGCAGAGGCATGAGACTCAGCCCGTCGATCTCCGGATCGATATTGGTCTCCTGCAGCAGCTCGGCGATGGTCGGGAAGAAGTCGTCAGAGATCACGAGCTCATCGCTGGTCGTACCGGGTTCGACCACCTTTGGCCACTTGATCGCGAGCGGCACGCGAATACCGCCCTCCCAGATCATCGCCTTGCCGCCCCGGTAAGGGTCCTGCGCCTGCAGCTCTTCGAAACCGCCGTTGTCCGAATAGAAAATCACAATCGTATTGTCGGTCAATCCATGCTGTTCGAGGCGGTCGACTATCTGTCCAATACCGGTGTCCATGGTTTCGATCATCGCCGCCATGGTTGGATTGTTGACGGGATCGTCAGCCCCGTCCTTGGCCGCGTACTTTTCGATCAGCGCAGGCTTCTCCATGATGGGCCGATGCACCGTGTGATGTGTCGCGTACAGGAAGAAGGGCCGATCCTTGTTCTGATCGATGAACTCGAGCGAGCGCTGCGTAATCTCAATGGCGTGATGCGCATCCGCCGACGGATCCGCCTCATAGGCCGGCTTTACGGTCGTGAGTATGTCGTCGAAGCCCTGTGAGGCCGGATCCATTGGCCGGCCCGGCACATAGTTCTTGTCGACATTGAGATGCCATTTGCCGAAATGGCCGGTCGCATAGCCGTGAGACTTCAGCAACTCGGCCAGCGTCACCTCTTCGAGCGGCAGACCCGGTATCTCAGCCGGCCGCAGCAGGCGCGCATAAGGATAGGGGCTGCCGGGAATGTAGTCCGTGATTTGCAGGCGCGCCGGGTTCTTGCCCGTCATCAGGCTCGCACGCGTCGGCGAACATACGGGATTCGCCGAATAGGCTTGCGAGAACTGCATGCCGGCGTTCGCGATCGCGTCGATGTGCGGCGTCTCGTAGAAGTCGGAGCCGTGATACCCCACCTGATTCCACGCGAGGTCGTCAGCAACGATAAGCACGATGTTCCAGGGTACGGGGGCTTCGTTCGTTGCGTCGGGCTCAGCCGGCACCGGCGCGTCCCCGCTATCCGCGCAGGCTGCCAGCGCCAGGATCAGAAATACCGCAAACGGTCGTTGCTGCCTTCCGGTCGTTTCCTTCATTGCCTTGCTACTCCGCATTCTTCAGCCTTTTCCAGCCGGCGTACGTCAGGTTTTGCGGAATGTCCGGGGCCGGAAAGAAATAACTGGCTATCCAGGCCACGACGAACAAAACGATATGACTGTACACGCCGAGCATGTACTTGTGCTGCGTGTAGTTGAGCGGGCCGAGATCCAGCAGCAGGCGCTTTTCCCCGCCAAAAGACATTGGGGTCGAAGTGAGCAGCGCACTGGCCGTGAATACGACGCAAACGGCGATACCGATATACAGCCCCTGCTTGTTCGCCCGCGGCACAAAAATGCCTAACAGAAATATCCCGGCGATGCCGCCGGAGAAGATTGCATACAGAGCGAATACCGTGCCGAGCACGCCGGTGTTGCCGGCGGACACGTAAATCGAAGCAACGACGATTGCGCCAATCCCGGAGAGCACTACGAGTAACTTGCCGAAACGCACTCGCTGTTCATCGGTGCTGTCCGGCCGGAACCGCTTGTAGTAATCGTCGACGCCAACGGCGGCGAGGCAATTCAGATCCGAGTCGAGCGAGGAGATCGCAGCCGCCATCAGCGCGGCGATGATGATACCCACCACCCCAACCGGCAGTTCGCTCATGATGAAATACGGAAACACCGCGTCGGCCCGCATGCCCTCGGGCAACGCGACTCCGCCCTGGTAGAAGGCAAACAGGGAAGTACCGATAAACATGAACAGCGCCCACACCGGAACGACCATTGCCACGCCTATGATCGAAGCCTTGATCGCGTCCTTATCCGACTTGGCTGTCAGGTAGCGCTGCACGATCGTCTGATCGGTCCCGTATTTCTGGATGGTGTAGAAAATGCCGTTGATCGCCATCACCCAAAAAGTAAGATTGACGAAATCCCAGTCCAGCGACCCCAGACTGAATTTGTTGTCCGCGGAGCCCGCCGCAACGATAGCGCCCAGTCCTCCGTCCATTTTGCTCGAGATAATAGCGAGGGTTATCAGGCCGCCGAATATGAGAAGAAAGCCCTGAATCACGTCGAGCCAGATAACGGCTTCCATTCCGCCCAGCAGCGTCAGGACAATGATCGCGATACCCAGGACGATAATGACGGTGTAGGTGTCGATACCGGTCATGCTGGACACGGCGAGCGACAGCAGAAAGAACACCGAGCCCATCTTGGAGAAGTGCGCCAGTATGAAACCGAGCGAGCTGTACACCCTCGCAAAATAGCCAAAGCGCTTTTCGAAGTATTCATATGCGCTCAGGCCAATCACCGACCTGTACAGCGGCACCACAAAACCGATCCCGAGCAGCACCACGATCGGTACCATCATGCCCTGGACGAGGCGCACCCAGTTGCCGGCGAACCCGTCGCCGGGATAAGCGAGAAAAGTAATGCTGCTGATAAGCGTGGCGAATATCGACATGCCGATGGCCCAGGCCGGAATCTTGCCGCCGGCCGAGAAGTACTTCGCCGTGCTCGACTGCTCCTTCGAGAACCTGAAACCGACGCCGAGGGATACGACGAGGCTGACCAGAATAATCAGGTAGTCGATGAGATGCAGAGTGTTCTGTTGCATAGCCTGGCAGTGCCTCTTGTTGGGGCGGGTTAGCCCTGTGCGTTATTCCAGATCGATTCAGGCCACCGGTAGCTGCCCGGTTTCATTGTGACATCCAGGTTCGGATAGCTGCCCACGCGCATGCGGGTGACGCCGGGCGCAAGCGACTGAGCCGGGTAAAGGCTGCTGATCTCAAGTGCACGCATTACGGATTCCGACGTGGCGCCGCCTTCGATCATAAGGCTGTCCACCAGCCCCGCCTCGACAACGCGCTGTGTCACCCGCGCCATCGCCTCGGCAATGGCGACGCCAGGCAGACGGCTATCGCCCGGGGGCTGACCAGGAGTTTGTAGTGCGGCGACGATCACGCGACTGCGGCCCGCAAACTGCCGCACAACAGTTTCCGCCCAGCGATCCACGGCGGCCAGATCGAGAGCGGTGCTGAAGTAGACTTCATCGGGCATGTCCAGCACGCAGTCGCCGCGGCCACGCGCATCGAGTACCGCAACGCGGCTGGACGGAAACCGGCTGCCGCACACGTACAGCGAGCGCCCCGGCAGACCGAAGCCGTTGCCCGATTCTTCGGCGGTCCGGGGGGACGGCATCTTTGCATCGAGTATCGCGGCGAAGAACTCGGCCGCTCCGGCCGGCACCAGCCGATCGTCGACCCGATTTGCCCAAATCGCAAGATCGTCGGTGCTTATGGTGTTGCCGACGTGAACGCCGGCACCGTTGAATCGATCGTGTGGCGAGATACAGCTCGCCGATGTCGTGCCGCGGTTGCCCAGTATGTCCACCACGTGGGAGCTCGCAACCTCAAAGTCGTTGCTGTTTGCAAAATCGGACTCCGCAAACGGCGTGTCGCCAATGAAGTAGATGCCGTCGGAGATGGTCCGGTGCAAACCTGGGTTGGCGGGAACCAGCAGCGCTCTCGATTTGCGCTCGGCCTTCATCTGCGCTTCCAGTTCCGGTCCGATGTTGCCGCGCAATACGGAATCCACCTTCTTGAATATGATCTCCGGAGACAGATCCATTATGCCTTTTGTCAGCCGCGACGATTCCAGCGCCGCGTCGGCCGGCCTCAGGGAGCGCATGTTGGTTGCGACGATCAGTACGTCCGCCTCCGAGTTCTTGGCGCCACCCGTTTCGATGACCGTGCTGAAACCCTTGGCGAAGGCCACTCCCGCAATCTCGGACGCGCCGGTAAAATCGTCGGTAATGACGGCGAGCATGACTAGCTGGCTTCCGACGCCACGCGGGGTTCCGCCTGTGTTTCTGCTTTGTGCAGCATCACGGCATAGGCAATGGCGAGCACCATGGCATCGGGGCTCGCGATATTTCGGCCCGCAATCTCCATAGCGGTACCGTGGTCAACCGACGTGCGGATGATGGGCAGGCCGAGAGTAATATTGACACCGCGAACGCTGCTCATCCTGCGTGCCTCGCCATCCCAGCTGAAGCCGACAATCTTGAAGGGAATGTGCCCCTGATCGTGATACATCGCGACGCAGCCGTCGTAGGCGCCGCCTATTGCTTTCGGAAACAGCGTATCCGACGGAACCGGTCCGTCGACGTCATACCCTTGCTCCCGCGCCTCCATGATCGCCGGCAGGATCTCCTTCTCTTCCTCGTCGCCGAACAGGCCGCCGTCGCCTGCGTGAGGATTTAGCCCGGCAACGGCCAGCCTCGGCTCGGCAATGCCGATTTTCCGGCAGGCTTCGCCTATGAGCTGAATGGCTTCGACAATACGCGGCTTCTTGACCCGGTCGAGCGCCTCGCGCAGCGACACGTGCGTGGATACGTGGATTACCCGAAGATTGTCTTCTACGAGCAGCATTGCGTACTTCGAACTGTTCGTATACCGGGCGTATATCTCGGTGTGCCCGCCGAACTTGTGGCCGGCAAGGTTTAGCGCTTCCTTGTTGATCGGACCCGTAACCGTGCCGTCGATCTCGCCGCGCATGGCAAGATCGATGACTTTACGCACGTAGTCGAAACCGGCCTGACCGCACATTGCCGAAATGGCTCCGTGCTGGAAGTTATCCTGATCGACGTTCCCGAGATCGACGACATTGAGCACGCCGTGCTCGAATACGGCGTCGGCAACACCCTTTATGGACCTGAGAGAAAGCCCGCAACCGGTCAAATCGAGGGCCCGCTGCAAGACCCAGGCATCGCCGACGACAATCGGCCGGCAGGTGTCACTCACCTCGGGGCAGGCGATAGCCTTGACGACCACTTCCGGACCGATGCTCGCGGGGTCCCCCATGGAAACGCCCAGTAGAGGGGCATGCGTCATGAATTGTCACTCATTGCTATTGGTAGTGGTGCGGTGCCGACGAGGTGCCGGGCGCAGGCTGCGGTCGTGGGCCGCCGCCTGCGCCGGTTCTCCTATCGTCGTGGCGTCAGAAAGACCACTTGGCGCCAAGATTGAAGGTGCGGCCGGTAATCGAGTACTGCCTTGACCGGCTGGGCACGCCGAAGTACACGTACTTCACCTCGTCGGTCAGGTTGTTACCCTGCAGGAATACGTCGATGCCGTTGTCGAACATATAGGTGAACGAGAAGTCGACAGTCGTGGCGGCATCCCGCCAGAGGTCTTCGTCCGCATTGTCACCGACTTCCTCGATCCACTTGCCGCTGTAGTTGAGTGACAGCCGCGAGATGATGGCGTCTTTCTCGTAGGTGATCGCGAAGTTACCGACGTTCTCCAATTGCTCCGGCAGGGTTTCGATGTCGGTGCGAGTCGTATCCGCGCCCAGATCGATGCTGCTGGCGTTGGTGTAGGTGTAGTTCGCGTAGATTCCGAAACCTGACCAGAAGCCCGGCAGCCTGGTGAACTGCTGCTGCCAGCTCACTTCTATGCCGAACAGATCGGCGCTGCCGCCGTTGACGGAGGTCTCCACTTCGAAACCGTCGTAGGGACCTCCCACCTGGGTGTTGGTGGTACGGAAATTGAAGTCGTCGATCTGCTTGAAGAACACGCCACCCGACAACAGCCCGATACCTTCGAAGAAGTGCTCCGCCAGGATATCTACGTTGTCCGCTATCGCGGGGTCGAGGAACGGATTGCCGCTGACGATTTCCTCGCCGTCGAGTTGCACGCTCGAATACGGCATCGAATCCCAGAAATCGGGACGCGCCATGCTCTTGCTGTAGGCCAGGCGCAGGTTGGTGTCTGGCGTGAGGCGATAGCGTAACTGCAGGTTGGGGAAAACGTAGTCGTACGAACGGCTAACCCGTTCGGTAACGTTGCTCACCACGGTTTCGTCGTCGAGAACCAGATTTGCGGCCGAGTAGTCCAGATCGGTGAACTCGGCGCGAACGCCGCCGAGCACGAGCAGATTGCCGTATTCCTGCGTGGTCATTAAGTAGACGCTGGAGACGTCTTCTTCGGCGTTGTACGGCTCGCCAAGGTCGACGTCGTTGCGCACTTCCGGCTCGAAACTCCCCGGCGCCTGATTGTTGAAGAAGAAACTGCGAAACGCGTCGCGGTCGACGACCGGCCCAAGATCGTAGCCGCTCTCGAGTATGCTGACGTCGCTGGCATAGAACTGGCCGATCAGGACGTCGTCGGCGCCCTCCCAGCGCCACTGCGTACGCCGGTCGGCGCGCTCCTTGTCCAGCGCCCGGAGTTTGGCGCCAATCTTGAAAGTACCGGTGTCGCCGCCCCAGACCATCGGCATCGTAAAGTCCACGCTGGCGGAATCGATATCGCTCGAGGTGTCTTCGTATTTAAGGTCGACGACGTCGAGCGGATAAATGCTGCCGCCGTTGATATCGAAGCCCATGGAGTCCCAGCCGGGCGCGTTGCCGTTCAGGTTCGTAACGTCGACGTCCACACCGCGCACTTCCCACTCGGGGCGGAGCTGGCCTTCGGGCTTTTCGGTGGAAGCCGAACTGGTTGACAGCGAAAAGTCGAGCACCGACGCGCCGAAGCGGTGCTCCCCGCCGATGGAGTAGGTCGAAATCTCCTGCTCCTCAAGCCGGTCGTTGAGCGATTTGATGACGCGCGCACCAGTGACCGAGGTCGCCGTCTGGTAGTCGCCCCGATCCCAGCGTACCCGTGTAATCTGCCGATTCTGATCGTCTTCGCGGAAGTTGTAGACGGCGCTGGCATACAGCTCATGATTGTCGTTCAGGCGCAGCTCGAAGCGCGTGTTCAGACCGTAGCGGTCGCGCGTGTTCTCGGAGAACTGTACTTCGGAGTTTCGCAGCGCAAACGGTATCTCAACCCCGTTGACGTCTTCCTCGCCGCCCCAGCGCTGCTCGTTGTTGTGCCGCTCGGCCGATGTGCGCGCATAGTTGAAGCCAATCGACAGCCCGAGGTTGTCGCGAGCACCGAATACATCCGAGTAGTTGAATTCCAGCCGCGTGTTGGTGTCGTCGGAGATGGAGTTCGTACCCATGCCCAAGGTGGTGTTCAGAACCCGTTCTTCCTGATCGAAGGCGCTGCGGGTCTTCAGGTTGATCGAACCGCCAACCGCGTCCGCATCCATATCCGGCGTGATCACCTTGGTAACCTCGATGCCGGCGAGCTGCGCCGCCGACACGACGTCCAGCTCGACCGAGCGGTTTTCTCCGTTCGAGAAAGCAACCTGCTGCCCGTTGACCGTAATGTTGGTATAGCTCGAAGGCGTACCGCGCATCGCGACGAAGCGGCCTTCGCCGTTGTCTCGCTGAATGCTGATCCCCGACACGCGCTGCAGCACTTCGGCAGTATTGAGATCCGGGAAACTCTGTATCTGCTCCTCGGAGATGATGTTCTTGATGTTGGCGGCTTCTTTCTGCTCGTTGAGCGCCTTGCTGTCACCGAAGCGAGCGCCCTGGACTACGATTTCATCGGCTACTCTGTGCCGGCGGCCAAGTGCGATATTCAGATCGACGGTACCGCCTGCCGTCACTTCCACAGTTTGGGCGAAGTCGTCGAAACCGACGTACGAGACAACCAGTTCATAGCTGCCCGCCGGAACCCCGTCGAGGCGGTAGCTGCCGTTGCTCTCGGACCGGGCTCTGTACGGCGTGCCCCGCAGAATGACTTCGGCGGCCGGCAGATAGCCCTGAGTCTGGTCGTCGATAATGGTGCCGCGAATGGACGGACCGCTCTGGGCCCATGCGCTGACCGTGAAAACTGCAACGAATAGCGCACCGAGCGCTGTCAGTATCGTTGCCTTGACACTTGCTGTTCTCATGATTGTCTCCCCCCGTCCTCCGGTGTTCGGCACATATGCGGTACCGACGCGGAGAATCGTTCCAGCTGAAATGAGAACGTTCCCATTTCTAGCTATCAAAAAATGGGAACGTTCCCATTTTGTTGTAAAAAAACGCCGCAAGGCGTCTGACTAACCTACAACTAGCTCCAGCGCTTTGCAAGAGCGTCGCACGATTAATTCTGTATCCAGCACCACGCTTGACGTTGAGCGCCCCGGGTCGGTGATTTTCTGCAGCAGAATCTCGGTCGCGATGCGGCCGATATCCTGTCCGGATTGCCGAATCGCCGTCAGCGGCGGATTCAGCGACATGGACCAGTACATGTCGTCGAAACCAATGATGGAGATGTCTTCCGGAATACGCAGACCACTCTCGTGGATGGTCTTCAGCGCGCCCAGAGTCAGAAGATTGTTTGCCGTAAACACGGCCGTCGGCGGATTCGGTAAGCGCAGCAGCTCCAGCATCAGGTCGGCACCGCTTTGATAGTTCGACTGGCTGTTCTTGACCAGTGCCGAATCTATCGCCACGCCGTGCTTCGACATTGCCTGTTCGTATCCCGCGACGCGTTCCATGGTCGTGGGAATCTGCGGGTGGCCTGTTATATGAGCGATCTTCCTGTGGCCGAGCTTGATCAGGTATTCGATTGCCGCAAACGCGCCGGCCTGATTGTTTACCTTCACGACATCCACGTCGGTGCCGATCAGACCGCGATCGATGCAGACGACCGGATAGCCGTTCTCGATCACCTTCTCGATATGCTGATCGCGCCCGTGCGACGGTGCGACGATCAGGCCGTCGATCGACTCCGACTGCAGGATTTCCAGAAACATTTTTTCTTTGGATTCATCCTGATCGAAGTTCCCGATCATCACGGAAAAATTGCGCTGATACGCAAAACCCTCGACGCCGCGCACCACGTCCACGTAGAACGGATTCTGAATATCGGGCAGCACGAGCCCGAGCAGCTTGTTCTTCGTGTTAATGCTTCGAAGCCGCTGCGCAACCCGGTTCGGCATGTAGTTGAGCTGCGCTATTGCGCTCTCGACTTTCTCCCGGGTTTTCGGCTTGACCAGCGGCTCGTTGTTGATAACGCGCGACACCGTGGAGACGGATACTTGCGCCTTGTCAGCAACATCTTTCAGGGTTGACATAAATCTTTCGCTTTTCTAGGCCGCGACCTATTCCTTCGCTGTCAGGATCCGATAAATCTCCGGTATTGTCTCATAACCAATGCCCGGCGCGTCATTCAGCCGCACCCAACCGTCTTCGACCGGCATATCCGGCGCAAAACGGCCAAACGGCTCGAACACGCCCGGGTACGCTTCGTTCCCCATCAGGCCCAGACCCGCGGCAAGGTGCAGACCAAACTGATGGCCTCCGTGCGGCACGCAGCGGCTTGCCGACCAGCCGTGCGCGGCTAGCATCTCGAGCGTCTCGAGGTACTCGACGAGACCGTAGCTGAGCGCCGGATCCATCTGCAGGAAGTCTTTCTCCGGATTCAGTCCGCCGTAGCGCACCAGGTTTCGCGAGTCTTCGCAGGAAAAGATATTTTCGCCCGTGGCGATGGGCATGTCCGTCGCGGCCCGTACGGCTTTCAGCGCTTCGAAATCGAGTACACCGACAGGCTCCTCGTACCAGCGCAGCCGCAGCGGCTCAATAGCCTCGGCAAAACGAATGGCGGTCGCTGCGTCGAAACGGGCGTTGACGTCGACGGCGAGGCGGCTGCCGTCGCCGACGACGGCAAGCGCCGCATCGATACGAGCCAGATCGTCTGCCAGGTCGGCGCCGCCGACCTTCATCTTTACGGCGTCGAACCCAAGGTCGAGGTAGCTGTTGAATTCATCCTTGAGTCCCTGGAGTTGCTTGCCGGGATAGTAGTATCCGCCGGCGGCATAGACGCGAACGCGGCGATCGTGTTTGCCGCCGCGGAAACGATTGCCGAGTAAACGGTAGAGCGGCAGGCCCTGGCTCTTGGCGACGAGATCCCACAGCGCCATGTCCAGCGCGCCCACGGCAACCGAGCGCTCGCCGTGCCCGCCGGGCTTTTCGTTGCTCATCATGACCTCCCAGCAGCGAAAGGGATCCGGAGTGCCGTCGGTATCCACGAGCGCGTCCGGCTCGGCGGCAAGCAGTCGCGGGATCATTCGCTCCCGCAGTATGCCGGACTGCCCGTAGCGCCCGTTGGAGGTAAAGCCGTAGCCGGTCAGCGCTTGGCCGTCCACGCTACGGTCCGTATGTATCGCCACGACGGAAATGGTCATCGACGAAAAATCGATCACTGCATTACGGATGGGTGAGGCGATAGAAACGGTCTTTTCACGGATATCGGTAATCTTCATGCTGCCACTCTCATCCTCAACGCTGTCACCGGGACGCGCAATACACCGCTTTTGTCCGTGAGAAGAAATTCAGCGCGAACCGGCCGCACTCCGGCATGCCCCGTCCGGACGTTTTCCAGCCGGCCAGCGGCATTGCGCTGTGCCGGTGGCCGGTCGGCAAATTGATGTGACAAAGCCCGCAGTCGACCTCGTCGACAAATGCCTCCGCCGTCCGAAGGTCGCTGGTGTAGATGGAAAACGATAAGCCGTAAGGTCCTTCATTGGCTTTTCGCAGAGCGTCGTCCCGCGACTCCGCTTTCACGACGGCAAGCACAGGGCCAAAAATTTCCTGCCGGCACAACGCCGACTGATCCTCGATATCCGCGAGTAGCGTCGGCTCGAGAAAGTAACCGTGGGCGAACTCTTCTCCCTCGGGCCGCTTGCCGCCGCACACTAGCCGTGCACCCGATTCGGTCAGCACCGCGATTGCCGCTTCGACGCGTTGCCGCTGGGATGCCGAAATCAGCGGTCCCATAGTTGCGGCCGGGTTGTCTGCGGGACCGACGACAATAGTCCCGATCCTGTCAGCCAGCAGGCCGAGCATTTCGTCGTACGCGGGCGCGTCGATAATTATTCGGGTCGTACCCGTGCACCACTGCCCGCAGCAGGCAAAGCCGTGCTCGACAATGGCCGCCGCTGCGGCATCGAGATCCGCATCGCGCAGCACGACCACGGCGTTGGAGCCGCCCATCTCCGCCTGCAGGCGTACGTCGCGCGCGCCGATTGCCGCTGCAACGGCGTCGCCGGCCGCGTTGGACCCCGTCAGTGAAACTGCCGCGATACCCTCGACGTCGAGCATGCGGCGCACGACGGTTCGGCCATCGGCGAGCACCAGGTTGACGACGCCGCGCGGCAAGCCGCCCGAATCAATGAGATCGAATAGCCGGCAGCTCGTCGCGGGCGTAAGCTCCGATGCCTTGACGACCACGCCGTTGCCGAGCAGCAGCGCAGGCACGAGTTTGCGCATCACGGCGGCAAGCGGAAAGTTGAACGGCGTCACCAGAAGAACGGCGCCCAGCGGCTCGTACAGAGTGCGCCGATCCTCGCCGATAGTACCGGTATTACCGATATCGCCGCGGTCGTTGCAGACGGAGTTGAAGACGCCGATCTGTATCCTGGCCTCGTTAAGCGTGGCGTCAACCTCCTGGTCCGCCTCCGCCTTTGTCTTGCCGGTTTCGCTGCTGATTGCGAGCGCCAGCGCGCCGCGATTGTCGCCGATCGACAGCAGAAGTTCCTCGAGTACCGCCACCCTCCGCTCCCGCGGCGTGCGTCGCCAGCCTCGCCAGGCGTTCGCGGCGACGGCAACGGCTTTAGCCGCCGTCTCCGGCGTTGCATGCTGCGTGCGGCTGACGATTTGGCGGCTATCCGCGGGGTTGCCGAGCGCGACCGGCTGTGTCGCCGACTCGACCCAGACGCCGTCTATGAAACTGCGGCAATGCATGTCGTCAAGGCCCGCGTATGACTTAGTAACTAGCAGCGTGTTGAAAAAGTCTCAGGCGAGTGCGATACAAGGCGCCGCCGACCGAAAAAGCGCAGTGTACACGCCAGTACATGAGCATTTTTCGGCCGGCGGCAACGCCGTAGCGTGCCGGCTGAGGCTTTTTCAACACGCTGCTAGTCACCAGGGCATCCTGCGGTCCGTATGCTCCCGACCGATCTCGGCGGCATCTTCCCGCCGCCCGGCACCGATCATTACGCCCCGATCTAGCTGGCCGCGAACGTTGTCCGGGAGCACGTTATCCAGAAAGAACAGCCCGTTCGACCTTGCCGCCTCGAGAACCCGATCGCCGGCGGCGTTAACCTCGTCCGGCAACGGCGGGTCGGCACGACCCTCGAGGTAGCCGAAGGACAAACCGAGGTCGCGGGGCCCGTGTTCGGCGAAGGCTATACCCGGAACCGCAAGCGTCTCCTCGGTATTCGCTATCGCCTGGCGGTCCTCGAGCTTCACGCCAAGCATGATTTCGCCGTCCGGGTTCAGCGGCCAGGCGTCGGCGCGCTGCAGGTACTCCCTGCTCGAAAGCCCCCAGACCCACGCGGCAAAGTTCTGACTGCCCCAGCCGCGTAAGCCTTCGCCAAGCTCCTCGAGCGCCTGCTTGTGTATGGGATATCGCGCGGCCTGCACGAATCGCCTCACGGCATCCGGATCGCGCGCACGCGCAAGGTGCACACCGTGTATCCCCTGCGCCAGCGCCTGCTGAACCATCCAGCCGCCGCTACGAACCGTGTGCTCATCGAGACCCAACAGCGGCAGTACAACGATGACGGCCGGCGTGCGATGACCGCTCGGCGTTGGCCCGCCGTCTACCAAACCCCGCATGAACTCACGCAGCTGAGCGAAGTCGGGCGGCTGGTGCTCCATGTTGTAAACGATATAGTCGGCCCAGGTAGCAGCCATTGCGAGGCCTTGCGCGTAGCCTCCGTAGCCGGCCGCGTAATAAATGGCCTGGCCGTTCTCCAGCAGCTCGATCGACTTGTTGATACGCGCGGGTTGCCAGTCACCGGCTCCTGCACGGGCGGCATCGGCGCCTTTACCCCAGCCGGGCGAAGCGGGCGTTTGCCGGTAGGTGGGCAGCAGCTGCGCCTGACTCACGCCTGACAGATCGCCCCAAACGCTCATGACCTGGCCGTCGATGCTGTCCACGATTCCCCAGCGAGGGCCGCTCACGATTACACGATTGCGCATGCTGCCGGCTGCAGGCGGCGCGGCCACTCGCAGGCTTGTCTTGAGGGTGGCAGGCGAATACGTCGAGGACACGATCGCCAGCGTCTTGCCGTCGTCGATGAGAGCAGCCTCGCCCTCGAGATTGCCGTTACCGGTAAAGCCGTCGCGGAACAGTGAGTCTTCGACCGTTGCGAGAGTGTCGAAGTCGAACGCTCCGCCGACTATGTTGCCGCGAAAGCGGCTGGCCTCGAGACCCTCTTTGCTTTCGATGAACAGAACGTTCTCGAGTATCGTGTTATCGACCACCTCGACTTCGCTGCGCTGAATATAGAAGCCTTCGTTCAGCGCAAGGGTATTGCCGGAAATCCGGCCGCGACTCTCCATCGTGATCCGCGCGGCGCCCGAGTTGCGCGACGAATTGCGATTGCCGAAAAACCGATTGTTCGC
This sequence comes from Pseudomonadota bacterium, assembly GCA_039819385.1. Taxonomy (GTDB): domain Bacteria; phylum Pseudomonadota; class Gammaproteobacteria; order Steroidobacterales; family Woeseiaceae; genus UBA1847. The sequence goes on from JBCBSC010000009.1 coordinate 75,755, forward strand.
GATCCGGACGTAGAAATCGCTCTCCTCCGGCAACGGATCGAGCGGCGCATCGTAACGATGCTCCTGACCGCCCACGAACAAGCCGCCGGCATCGTCCCCGGCCTCGTTGTTGACGATGAGGTTGCCCTCGATACGGGGCGACGACCATAGCGCCACAAAAATGCCGCCGCCGTCGTTCTTGCTCCGGGCTTCGTTGCTCAACACGATGTTGTCGGCGATCAGCGGCGAAGACCAGCGAAAGATCGACAGCGCGCCGCCGTCGCTGCTGCGCATGGGATCGTCCAGCCCGGCAACATTGTTCAGGAAGACGTTGCCGCTAATCTCTCCGCCGCAGCGGCCGTCAAAAGCCAGCCCGCCGCCGCGGCCGTTTTCGGTACGGTTGCCGGCGAATGCATTGCCTAGAACGATCGGCCCTCCGCCGTTGCTGCAGTAGACGGCGCCGCCGTCGTGTGCGGTTTCGTGCCAATACTTAGGGTTCCAGTTCTCGGGACCGAGGGTCTGATTGTCGAAGAAGAAATTGTTACTCAAGACGGGTGAGCCGCCGTCGATATACACGGCGGCACCCGCGCCGCGAATTCGTCCGCCTGTAAGCTCGAAACCGTCGAGCCTGGCGTCGGCCGCCGCCGCGACGACCCGGCCCTGCCCGTTCGCATTGATTACGCTGCGATTCCGCACCACGTCGCGTGCCCAGTCCTCGTCGTAACCGCCGTAGAGATCCACACCGGCGCGCAGTGCCAGCGAGTGCTCGGGATACTCGCCGGCGGCGACCAGCACGGCAGCGTCAGGCGCTTTCGCCGAGCGCAGCGCGTGAGCGATCGACGCCCATGGCGCACGCCTCGATCCGCGGCCGCGCTCATCCGAACCCGTTTCGGCAGAGACATAGTAAACGTGGCGATATCCATCGATATCCACAATCGTGGTTTGCGGGCCTGCCTGGGCCATTGCGAGCTGGCTCGCAAAGAAAGTCCAGGCAAGACAAGTAAACATTGCAACAGGTTTGAGGCCATTCATTAAAACTCTGCCTTGAGTTCGCTAGCGACGAATTGCATGGCGTAAAGCTTCGAGCCACGCATGCGGAAAACGAGCTGCACCGTCTTGCCCGCAAGCGATGACACATCGCTACCGCCCAGCCACTCTACCTCGGTATCGATAAAGTCGCCGTTGATATACAAACCGTCGTCGACGCTGAAACCTTCGATCGGCTGCCCGTCCTCGTCGAGAAACCCGACCTGCGCATAGCCGACGGCGTCAGTGTCGATGTTGAGTTGCAAACGATCACCGGAGAACACGAGCGGTTTGGTAACGACCTGGATCTCGCGATCGTAAGGACTGTCCAGCGACACGAAGCCGTCCAGGCGCTGCACGAGCCGGTATACGCCGCGGCCGCCAGGGTCTCTGGTAAACGCGGAGTGATACTGCGTTTCCCCGAAATAGTACTGCCAGATTTCTTCGCCGCGCCTGACCATGCCGTGGCCGATGTAAGCGGTTACCACGTCGCGTCCGGCGTGCCGCCCTATGCCGACGTAGGCGGGACGCGGATACGGCGTCCAGTCGAGACCGTTACGGCTGGTGTAGAGCTGCGACTCGAGCGGTCCCGAGCCGCGGCCCCGTTCCTCGCTGCCCCAGATGGTTCGGGTCGGCGGACCGTCGTCATCGTAGTGAAAGTATGCAATCGGAAACGCCACGTAAGCGTCGGCGGCCCACGGATACTTCATGGCTTTGGTCAGGTAGAAATCGACGCCCACGGGATCGGCGGGTGTTGGATCGAATTTGTGCGGATACTCCATGCCGAAGCCGCCTGGGGTAAGCGGACCGTTGTCCAGATACCACGGCAGCGGGTCCCGCAGCGGGTATTGCTGCCGTAAATCGAGATACTGCTGCTGTGTCAGCGGTTCGAAGCTCGACGGCTGTCGGAGATCCCGGTGCTCGGTCACGACCGAGCTGCGCTGGGTCGCGCCGCCCGGCGTGTGGAATATCCCGGACCGGTGATAGGACACGTAAAGCTGCCGCTGATCGTCATAGAACGTGCTGGACTGCGTGCCCGAGCGGAACGGCAGTATGACGGTTGGATAACGCCGCCACTCGTAGCCGTCGGCCGACGTGTACAGATAGATGCCGCGGCGCTTGTAGTCGGTGAAGTATTTCCAGCGCTCCGCGGCGGGCGCCTGGGGATCCCAGAAGGGATTGCCGAGACCGCCGACGTTATCCGCAATCGCGATGTTCCGGTGGCCGTTGATTTCCCCGCGGCCGAGATCCGGGCGCTCGAAATTGACGCCGTCGCGCGACACGTACACGGCAAGGTGATCGTCCTCTACCGAGTTGTACAGGCGGATCAGTCCGTCGCCCCCTTCGACTACGGTCAGATGCTTGCGGAAGTCGCCCTCGATATTGTCGATCACGCGCTCCGCGCGAACGGGAGGGTTGACGGCAAAAACGGCATCGCCGGAATCGACGAGAATCGCATCGTCCAGGAAAACGTGTTTGCGCGACCCGAGCGGCAGCGGCAAGCCTGGTTCGGCGAACAGCGGCTGCGGTCCGCGGGTCAGTTCGACCGGTGCGGGCACCGTCGCAAAACTACCGGGAGGCGTAAACGGTCTTGTGTACGCCTGCCCGCGGCTAACCCGGAGCTCATCCAGTCTGCCGCTCATTGGGCTGCCCCAGGTACCGTTGCGGCCCACCGAAAAATAGGCCTCGTCTCCCGCAGGTAGAGACTCCAGTGCCGCTTTGGCCGGTAAGGCTTGCCGCTTGCCGTCAACATAGTGCGCGAGTTGCCCGGCCTCGGCGTCGTACACGAATGCATAATGACGCCAGCCCTTCGTGACGGACGCGGAGGGAATCCGTAGCTTCACGCCCGACGGCTGGTTGATCAGTTCAAACGCGGACTCGCGCATATTCCAGGACAGCCTGCTGATGACGTCGTTTTCACCGCGCGGCCCGCTGCCCAGTTCGAACACCACCGCGTCGTCAGCCCGCTTGCGGTCCGCTGCGGACGCCGAGTGCCAGAATTCGACGGTCCAGTCGAAGTCGCCGAGATTCAGACCAGTGCCGACCGGATTGACGAACTCCACCTCTTTGCGCAGGTGGTTTTCGCCGGAGGTCATGAGTGCCGCGAAGTTCGCATTGAACCAGGTCATCGGTTGCACGCTGCGCCCCGCCGGCGGCGGCAGTTTACGAAAGCCGAACAAGGCGTGATTTTCTTCGCCTTCGATCAGCCTTAGCGGTTCGCGCTCTTCGAACAGCAGCGCATGGCCGAAACGGCCTTCCGCAATTTGCGCCGCCGTGCCGATCGTCAGCGGTATGTCGTTACCCGAACTGTCGTCGAGCGTGCTGCTCGGATACAGGCCGACGGGCTCGTCGAACAACCATAAAGCCACGGTTTCGGCGGAGGACGGCGAATCGGCGCGGGCGGCGGAAACAGCGAACAAAAGCAGTACCGGCAACGGCAGGTATCGAGTCATAGCGAACATCTGCGCTGTGCTCCTTGAAGAGAAGATGGGGAGAATTGTGAATGGGAACGTTGTCATTTTTTCGAGAAAACCTTGGGCTGCAGCTCCGACAGCCGGATGGCCAGAGTTTCGATCAATTCGTTGTCGATCGAAAAGATCTGGTAGTGGAGTTCGGGGTCCTCACGATCGGTATCGAAGGTCAGCACCCCGAAGGACTCTTTGGCGTTGTAGCTGAACAACGCCCCCTCCTCGACAGGGTGCGTATGCACGTTGGTAAGCTGACCGCTCAACAGATCGTAAAACGCATAACCGCTGTCGCGTTCGATACGCCATGCTTCCGACCGGTGCCGGTCGGACGACAGCAGGACGACGCCGCTGACAGCGTGCTGCTCGATCGCCGCAAATATCGCTTCGCGCTCGGCGGCGAAGCCCGACCAGGTGTCGATGCTTCCCGGTTTGGCGCCGTCCGCCCACGCCACGGGGCTCGCAATGACTTTGAAGGTGGCCGTGGAACCAAGAAGACCGTCCAGCAGCCAGGCTTTTTGTTCCGGGCCAAGCATGCTGGGCGATTCCAGGAACGGGTTGGTTCTGTACGTCCGGCCGTCCAGCATGAAGAACTCGACATCGCCCGCGGCAAACCGGAACCAGGTGCCCGGGTTGCTTGCCGAGCCGTACGAGGGGTTGTTCCAGTTTTGCCTGAACGAGTTCACCATGGGCTGTTTCCAGGCGGGCCGATCGGTATACGGCCCGAGCCAGACATCGTCGAAGGCGGCATCGTGATCGTCCCAGATTGCGTATGCGGGGATACGGCTCACCAGGCGGCGGAATTCCGGCCGCGACTGCCGCTGGTAATAACTGTATTGGTGAAACGCACCGGGCATTTCCGGCAGATCGATGTACACATTGTCGCCGAGGAACAGGAACGCCTGCAGGGGATGGCTTGCGATCGTGTCCCACATGCGTTCGTTCGCCGGCGTATAGCCGGCACAGCCGCCGAAACCGATTTTGGTCAGACCCGCCGTGCCCTCTGCGCGCGCCGTGCGGAAACGGTAACTGCCAACCGCCGGCGAAACCTTGCCGCCAACCCTTATGCGGTACGAATATTCTGTGTCGGCTGCAAGCCCGCTGGCGATCGCGACGCCGGTGTAGTCTTCGTCCGCATCGGTCCGGCCGCGCGCAACGTGCGTGCCTTTGGAACTCTGCAACACGACGTCGAATTCGGTCTCGTCGAGCGAGCGGATCCAGAACCGCGCGCTGCTGTCGGTTACCGCGCCGAGCGTGGGGCCGTGAACGACGGCTATGTCCCGTGCCGGCATCAGCTCGGAGAATCGGCCGGCCTGCGTCAACGGAGCGAGCAGTTCGCGTGGGCCGGCAAGAAAACGTTCCAGCGGCATACCCGCCTGCAACGCTGCCTGCGTGGCCGCGAACGCGCGCTCGATGTCCCCGAGCACTGCGTAGGCAACGGCAATAATGAACTGCGATTCGGCGTCCCGCGGATCGTTCGCCAGTCTTGCGGTCGCGAGTTCGATCGCCGCCTCCGGATCGCCGTCGATGATCTCGAGCATTTGCCGCTGGCCGCGGCGCTTGTAGTAGAGATCCGCCGCGCGTTCCGAAAACATGCGCCGGCTCCATTCGTTCTCGCTGCCGTAGAACGGGTGCACGGAGCCGTCTTCATACGCATCGGGCGGACCGAATTCACCGTAGTTCTCACCGCCGGTATTGCCGCGCTCACGCTCAGCCAGCAACGCTTCGTCCATATGCACCGGAGCGGTCGAGCAACCGCACAGGACGATGCTCGTCAAGCAGCATGTGCGGAGTCGCTCAAACATCTTGTGTCGACCGGGGTATATCGAGTGCCCGGCCCGCCGCCGTGGCGATTTCGGTAAGAGCCGCACGATAAGCCTCGTGCAGCACCCGGAAATCCGCCGCGTGTATGATCAGGCTAATACCTCGCCGGGCCCACTTGGCGGACTGTTCGAGTGACGCGAAGTTGCTGCATACCGGGATACCGCGGGCAGAACAGCGCTGTATGATTCCGATCATTGCACGCTCGAAGTCGGGATTTTCGAAGTCTCTGGGAATACCCATCGAAATTGACAGATCGGCAGGTCCGATAAAAACGGCATCGATGCCCTGCAGCTCGAGGATGGCATCGAGGTTTTCCACGGCGGGTACGCTCTCGATGCCGATCAGCACGACGCGGCCGGCGTTTTCGGTCTCGAGGTAGTCGCGCGTAGCCAGTGACGGATACTCGTCGTTTTCGATCGCTTGCTCGGCGCGCCTGCCTTTGAGCGGTTTCAGCTTCGCGGCGCGCAATACTTCGCGCACTTCTTCGACGGTTTCGCAGTAGGGCGCCAACACGCCGCTGGCACCCGAATCGAAGACCCGCGTCACGTAGTGCCACTCCGGACGTGGTATGCGAACGACCGACGGCATGCGCGCCGCATTGCAGACGGCGATCAAATCGGCAACCTCGGCGTCGCTAAACGGCGCGTGCTCCATGTCGATGGTCAGGAAATCGAACGGCAGGTCGAGCAACACGTCGCAGGCAAACGGCCGCGTGATCTTGCAGAGCATGGTCGACATCAGCAATTGTCCCTGGTGCATTCTCTGCTGAAAGTCGGTATTGAACATGCCTGGCTGCTCGTTCTAGCTGCTCGATCTAACGATCGACGTAGGCGCCGTCAGGCGTTTGCAAGGTGGTCCAGTTTTTTGGCTGGAACGGGAAGCGTGCGGCCACTGACTCATCGAGATCGATACCGAGACCCGGACGGCTGGGCGGGTTGGCGTAGCCTTTTTCGTAGGAAAAATGCCCGCCGTAGAAAAGATCCTGCCAGAACGGATCCTGGCCGCTGCCGATCTCGAGTATCGTGCAGTTCGGCGTCGACATGCAGACGTGCATTGACGCCAGCGTGCTGACTTCGCTTTGCGGATTGTGCGGCGATACGTCCACCCGAAAAGCTTCCGCCAGAATGGCGATCTTCCGCAGTTCGGATATCCCACCGACGTGCACGACGTCGGGCATGATGACGTCGACCAGACGCTCCGCGCATAGCGGAGCGAAATAGTAGCGCGAAGTCAGCCGTTCGCCCGTTGCCAGCGGCACCCGCGTTTGCGCGCGAATCTGCCGGACTTCTTCGAGCACTTCGTTTTCGAGCTGGGAGACCTCTTCGACCCAGAACGGCCGGAACTCCTCGGCGCGGTTACAGAACTCTATGGCGGTCAGCGGCGTGGGTTTGCCGTGTGCTTCGACGATGATGTCGAAATCGGGGCCGACAAGATCGCGCACTTCAGCCAGGTGCTCGATACCTCGTCTAACCGCAACGCGATGGTCAATGGGTTTGCCGCCCGAATAGAATCCGCCTTTGACGCAGGTCCAGCCCTCCTCTTTCTTTTGCCGCCACAGGTCCAGGGCCTCGGCGTCGGACTTGGCGCGGCGTTTCCTGGTATGGCTGATCCGCTCGAGATAACCCTCGTGGCAATACAGCCGGACTTTGTCCCGGGCTTTGCCTCCTAACAGCTGCCAGATCGGCTGTCCAAGAGCCTGACCGAGAATGTCCCAGAGCGCGATCTCGACGGCACTTAGCGCCGACATGAGCACCGGGCCGCCGCGATACCGTGGGCCGATGAACATGCCGCGCCAGTGACGTTCGATTTCCGCCGGGTCTTTGCCCACCAGATAGCGCTTATGAGCCTCGATGGCCGCGGCAATCACCTCGCCCTTGTTCGACAAAGTTCCCTCGCCCAGTCCCGTAATGCCCTGGTTGGTGTAGAGCTTCACGAAGACGAAGTTCTCGTCGTTACCGGCATCGACGAGGAAGGTTTTGAGATCGGTGATCTTGAGTTTCAGCGGCCTGGCATCCGCGAAACTGCGCTCGAGCGGACCGGCGTCGGCGTCGGCTTTTGCACTGTTCAGAACCGCCGTCAACCCGCCCGCGCCAGCCAGCGCGGCGCCTGCTCTCAAGAATTTTCGTCTGTCCATGGGCCCGTCGCCTTAGCTTCGCCGAAAAATGGGAACGTTCTCATTTTTTTGCATCAATCGCAAATCGACTCTTCGCCGCACGCGCGACTCGGGGAAAAACTTAAGGGAAATTAGTATCTTGTGCCTACTAAAGGGTCCAGGCGTAGCCAAGCTTCATGAACCAGCGGCGATCTGACGCCACGAGTGCGTCCAGCTCATCGTCCCGGGCGTAGGAATCCGAATAGCCCAGGAAAAACACGGTTTGCGGATTCATCTTCCACGAGTAGAGCAGTTGCCGCCCCCGGTCCTTCGACTCCGGCTCGACGTCATCGCGGTAGACATCGACGTTGCGTGAGACCTCCGTCTGCTGCACGGTCAGGCGCAGCGACGAGCGGATACCGAACTGCCAGGTAACGCGCGCATCGACGACGCTCGCGTCGAATATCCGCACGCCTGCCTGCGTTTCCAGCTCGACCCGGTCGCCGTCGAGCGACAGCAACAGGTGGCGGCCGAGGCTCCATCTGAGCGATGGACTCAGTCTGCGCTCACTGGCGAGGCGGGTATTGGCGACGTCGATTTCATCGCCCAGCTGGGTACGCAGGCGCAGCCGCAGTCCGCCGACGGGCTCGAATCGGGTATCGAGCGTCATCCGGTTGTAATCGTACAGCCGGCCGCTATCGAACTCGCGCCCCTGCCGTACGTTCAGGTTGACGGACGACTGCAGTATCCCGGTTAGGCCCAGCGCGACAATGTAAGTGTCCTCGAGCAGCTGTCCATCCTGGCGATCCTTCACCTCGTAGCCGCCGCGCAAATTGATTCGTGCCCACCAGCTCTCGTCGGCATACCACTTGCGGCCGAAGGAGTACTCCTGCCGGCGCACGTCCGCTTGCCGGATGAATCCGGTGTCGGCGCGAAACCCGTCGTCAATGCTAAGCAGGGTTACGTTCGAAAACCAGTTGCGCGACTCGAACACGTGTTCGAGTCGAAACGCCTTGCCGTCGAACGGCGCGGCCGGCTGTGCGAACTCCTCTACCACGGCATCGGGATACGCGGTGGTCGAGTTCAGCCACTGCACGAGCAATTCGTGCTGATCGTTGACAAGCCAGCGGCTGTCGAGACCGGCAACCCTGTTCTCGTATCCCTCGCCGTCTCGAACCGTCAGCAGTGCGCCCACCGAAGGCAGCCCCTGAAACTCCCGGCTGTACCGGCCTACCCATACGCTGTTGCCTTGCTCGAGTCGCGTGCTGTCGGAACCGAGCGAACCCGGAAACAGCAGATTGGTTGCGTCGTCACGCGCGACAAAAGCAGCGTAGGTATTGGCACCGCTCCTGCCGGTAAGCTTTGCCGCCACGTCCGGGCTTTCGACGCTGCGGGTAAAGACCGCTTGCAGCGGCGTGCGAAAGTAGTCGGCCCCCTCCAGAAAGAACGGTCTTCTTTCGGGAAACACCAGCGCGAAGCGGTTGTTGATCGCAAGCTCCGCATCGTCCGCCTCCACCTGCGAGAAATCCGGGTTGATCGCGAGGTTCGCGGTGATTTCGGGTGTCACCCCGTATGCCACGGTCAGGCCGGCGTCGACGGCCGTGCCGTTATCGGTCAGCGCCGCGAAGTCGGATTCGGCGGTACTCGACCGCGTCGCGGTCAGCGTCGGAACGATCTCCAGGTTGCTGCCGGACTCCGCGCCGACCAGGCCGTGGAACGAAGGATACTGGCAGATGCTGCAGTTGCGGTCTCTGTCGCTCGCGATATTGGACAGCGAGACGTTCCGCAGCCTCGGGTAAGAGCGTGTCAGCCGGTAACGCCAGACCTTCGGACCTTCCCGGTCCCGAAAGCGTAGCTGACCAAGCGGAATGCGCATCTCCACGACGTAACCGTGGTCGTGGATCCTTCCCGCCGACGCCCAGATGGCATCCCACGCGGAGTCTTTTACATCGTTGACTTCGTCGTTTAGCCGATCCCATTGAACGCCCAGTGGGTTGACAAAAAATTCGTACGCCCGCCGCCCGTCGTCGTAGGTGTCGAGGCTAATGCCGACGAAGTCACCCGGGCCGAGCGAATCGCGATCGCGCAGCCATGCCAGAATACGCCTGGGGTCAGGGTCATGGGCGTCAAAGGCGACGTAAAGATTTTTTCCGTCTTCGAACAGGTAAGCAACGGTTGCAACGGGAGCAGCCATGTTTTCGCCGGGACTGTTTTCGAAAAGCAGCTCGACGCGCAGAGCATGGGACCAGGCAGCCTCGTTCCTGATACCGTCAACGGTAATCGATGCATCGACGCGAGGCAGCTCACTCGCGGCGACGCCGTCAGGGTCACAGGCGAGCACAAGAATGAGTAGCGCGATGCACTGGCGCACGATTGTCCCCTCGCAATTCGGCGCGCACTCTACACAGGGAAGCCGGTTTTCTCCAAGCGAGGTCGTGCTGAGGCTGCTCTCTGCATAGCTAATGAGTAGATTTTTTCGCGGCTCATCCGAAATATTCTTTCGGACAGCACCTCCCGCGCACGACTTGAGCACGACTTGAGCACGACTTGAGCACGCCGAAAGCAACTGAACGGCGGATATCCATCGACCGCCTGTAGCGGTCCTTCCCGTGGGCTTCGCTCAGGGAAACGGCGGACGGGCAGACTCGGTCGAGCGTGCTCGAGTTGACGCTGCGGTCAACGGGAACGAGGGTGTGGCACGCCCCGGTAACGCACTGCTGCTTTCTGCTGTTACTTCCCGACAGCGAGCATTCGTTCGACGGCTGCCCGTGCCCGCTCGGCAACCTGCGGATCGATCGTGACGGCAGGTTCGAGAGTCTCCAGCGACTGCTGAATGTTTGCGAGCGTAATACGCTTCATGTGCGGACACAGATTACACGGACGTATGAACTCGACGTCGTCGATGTCCGCGGCAACGTTATCGCTCATCGAGCACTCGGTGACCATGAGTACCTTGGGCGGGCGCTTGTTCACCACAAAATCCTGCATCTGCGCGGTCGAGCCGACAAAGTCGGCGGCGCCGAGCACCTCCGGCGGGCATTCGGGATGCGCAATGATGGTCAGACCTTCGTGACCCGCACGGAAGGCTTCGAGTTCGCTCGCCGTGAATCGTTCGTGCACCTCGCAGTGCCCCTGCCAGGGAATGATCTCGACATCGGTCTGACCCGCGACGTAGGCCGCCAGATACTCGTCGGGGATAAAAATTACCTGGTCCGAGCCCAGTGACTCCACCACTTCGACGGCATTGCCCGACGTGCAGCAGATATCGGACTCGGCTTTGACCTCAGCCGACGTATTGACGTAGGTCACCACAGGGACGCCCGGATGCTTCCTGCGCAGGGCGCGCACGTCTTCGGCGGTAATGGACTCGGCAAGCGAGCAACCGGCGCGCAAGTCGGGAATGAGCACCGTCTTGTCCGGATTCAGCAGTTTTGCCGTTTCCGCCATGAAATGTACGCCGGCCAGCACGATGACGTCGGCATCGGTATCGACAGCCCGCCTCGCCAGCGCAAGTGAATCGCCAGTGATATCGGCGACGCAGTGAAAAATCTCGGGCGTTTGGTAGTTGTGCGCAAGGATTACGGCATTACGCTCTTTCTTGAGGTCGTTGATCGCGGCCACGTAAGAGGCGTGAACGGGCCATTCGATATCCGGAATGACCGTTTTCACGCGCTCATAAAGAGGGGCGACCCGTGCCAGATCTGCCGTTATTTGGGGTTCGGCTGCCATAACGCACCTGTGTATTTAGGGTCTCGGCGCTCGAGACTGGGATTGCTACCAATATGCTCACTTCGAGCATATTGCTTATACTCACAAAGAGCATATAGTGTGTCAAGCTGAATTTTCATGAAATCGCCGTTCGAGACGCAAAAATTGGCCGCAAAACACGTCGATCCAGTCGTCAACCTGCTCGGCGTCATCGTCGCCGTAACCGACGAGGTACCGCGGGTTTTGGTAGCCGACCACGGCGATCAGTGCGTACTGCCCAACGGCCCGTTCGATCCTTCGGTGCATGCCAGTCTCGAAGCCGGTCTGCGGCAGCTCATCGAAACCCAGACCGGGCTCGATCTTTTTTACGTCGAACAGCTGTACACCTTCGGCAATCGATATCGTGACCCGCGGGAGATCGACGGCGGCCCGCGACTCGTATCGATCACCTACATCGCCCTTACCCACGAAGCCCCTATCGACAGCGACACCGTGCGCTGGGCGGACTGGTACAGCTTCCTGCCCTGGGAGGACTGGCGCAACGGGCGGCCCGCGCTGATCTCCGAAATGATCGAACCTTCGCTGGGCCGCTGGGTGCAGCAGGCGAGCAATGCGCAACGCCGCAAAGACCGGCAGGAAAGACGCAACGTGACGTTTGGCGATCGCGCCTCGGCCGAGATGGACGCGGTGCTGTCGCTGGAGCGCTTCGAACTGCTTTACGAGATCGGCCTCGTGTCCGAAGCAGAGCGGGATGCGCTGGCCGCTGCCCGCCAATCGGCGCCGGGCGACGCCGAAAAGACCGGCAACGATCTCGGAACTCCAATGGCTCTGGATCATCGCCGCGTCCTGGCCACTGCGCTGGGACGCCTGCGCGGCAAACTTGCCTACCGTCCGGTCGTGTTCGAACTGCTGCCCGGTGAATTTACCCTGCTGCAGCTGCAGCGCGTCGCCGAAGCCCTGAGCGGCGCCAAGCTGCACAAGCAGAACTTCAGGCGTCTGGTCACCAATGCGGATCTGGTTGAATCGGTCGGCCGGACAACAGCCGTCGGCCGCGGCCGCCCGGCAGAACTGTTCCGCTTTCGCCGCGAAGTGCTGGGCGAGAAGCTGACCGTCGGCCTGTCGCGCCCCATCATGCGTAAGGAAGGCGCTTAGCAACACCCGGAGCGCATCGCTCGCACGGCGTTGACAGGCCCGCCAGAGTCCATTCGATACATGGCTTGCGTGGTTGCCCCGCGGATACTTGTTATGATCCGGCCTGGTCCACGATGTTGCAGCAGCCGGGAGACGCATTCTTGACTGCCACTGTTTCCTTCGAACTCAACGGTAAACCCGTCAGCGGCGCGGCCGAAAACCGCACGCTGCTGGTCGACTTCCTGCGCGATGCACTCGGCTATACGGGGACGCATGTCGGCTGCGATACGAGCCAGTGCGGCGCGTGTGTGGTGCACGTCAACGGGCGGTCGGTAAAAGCCTGTTCGATGCTCGCGGTCCAGGCAGAGGGAATGCGCGTGACGACCATAGAGGGCGTCGCTCCGAACAGGGACGAACTGCACCCCATGCAGGAAGCGTTTCGCGAACACCACGGTTTGCAGTGCGGTTTCTGCACGCCCGGCATGATCATGAGTGCGCTCGATCTGGTAAGCCGGAACCCCAACCCCAGCGAGCGTGAAATCACGGAGTGGCTGGAAGGCAACATGTGCCGCTGCACCGGCTATCTGAACATCGTCAAGGCCGTCAAGGCCGGCTCGGAAACGATGCGCGCGGCATCGTAGCGCGTTCGAATCCGCTAACCGACGTGTACGACTTCGCCTATCATCGTCCCGCATCCGTTGCCGAAGCCAGGCAGCTGCTGGCCGATAACGAAGACGCCAAGCTGATCGCAGGCGGCATGACCTTGTTTCCCACGATGAAAATGCGGCTGGCAAGCCCTTCCGACCTGATCGATCTTGGCGGGATCGAATCCTTGCACGGTATCCGGGACGCCGGCGATTCTGTCGAGATTGGCGCGATGACCACGCATGCGGACATCGCCGCGAGTGAAGTTGTCCGCGCCGGGATTCCCGGGCTTGCCGAACTCGCCGGCCTCATCGGCGACGCGCAGGTTCGCAATCGCGGCACTCTCGGAGGATCGCTCTCGAACTGCGATCCGGCGGCGGACTACCCGGCTGCAGTGCTGGCCCTGAACGCGGTCATCAGGACCGACCGGCGCGAGATAAGCGCGGACAGCTATTTCCTCGGCATGTTCGAGACTCCGCTCGAGCCGGACGAGATACTGGAATCGGTACGCTTTCCGAAAGTACCGCGCGCAGCTTACGCAAAATTCCCCAATCCGGCTTCGCGATACGCGGTAGTCGGCGTCATGATTGCGGAGACGGCGCGCGGAGTCCGCGCGGCGGTGACGGGCGCTGCCGCCTGCGTGTTCCGCGCGACGGCAATCGAGGCGGCGCTGTCGAAGGACTTTAGCGAACGGGCGCTGGAGGGTCTGACGATCGCCACACCGGAACTCAACGAAGACTCGTTCGCCAATGCCGAGTACCGTGCGCACCTCGTCGTCGTAATGGCCAGGCGGGCGGTTGCGGCTATCTCATCCGGACAGCAGCCACCAGGCTAACAAAACCAGCGCGACGGCCGAACCAGCCAACCACTTGACGGCTGCGCCGCCACTGCCGGCATCGTCCTCGACCTTCTCAGCCTTCGGATCGAGCAACGAGGCCAGGCTGCCGAAAAAATCATCGGCCGTTTTTCTCGTCGCACCGGCGACGAGCCGCGATCCGACCTGGGCGAGCTTGCCGCCGACTTTGAAGTCCGCAGTATAGCTAAGCTCCGTAGCGCCTCCCGCCGGCTCGAGCCTGACGTCCGCCTTGCCCCGTCCGAATCCGGCATTACCCGCTTTGCTGCTGCCCGCAATCGTATAACTCTCCGGCACCTGTATGTTCTCGAGCTTGACCCTGGTCTTGAATTTGGCTTTCACGGGCCCGATCTTCGCGACAACGTCGGCATCCAGTTCCGTGTCGCTCTTCCTGGTCAACGACTCACAGCCCGGAATACACTGCCGAAGTATGTCCGCATCGTTGAGCGCTTCCCAGACGCGCTCGCGCGGGCTATGAATTAGGTATTTGCCTTCTATTTGCATAGTGATCTCGACCGGGTCCGGCGATGTGTGGATCGCCTTCGTCCTGTATTAGAGCTCCGTGCGCAGCGAGAAAAGCTCCGGGAAAAAGCTGGTGTCCAGCGCCTTCTTCAGAAACGGCACGCCGGACGAGCCGCCAGTGCCCATGCGGGCGCCGATAATGCGCTGCACCGTATACATGTGCTTGAACCGCCACTGCTGAAAGGCGTCTTCGATATCCACGAGCTTTTCCGCCAGTTCGTACAACTCGAAGTACTTGTCGGCGTTCCGGTAGATCGTCAGCCACGCCCGCTGTACCGACTCGTTCGGCTCGTAGGGCTCCGAGAAATCTCTGTCCAGCTTCTCGCGGTCGATGTCGAACCCGGATTCGCTGAGTTTGCGGATCACCTCGTCGTACAGACTCGCCGAATGCAGTGCCCTGGAAAGACCCTCGTAGGCGAGTTTGTCGTGCCGGTGCACCTCCACCAGCCTGGCGTTCTTGTTGCCCATGAGGAACTCGAGCTTACGGTACGAGTACGACTGAAACCCCGAAGCCGGTCCGAGTTCGTCACGGAAGCGCAGATAGTCGACCGGCGTCATCGTAGACAGGATGTTCCATGACTGCGTCAACTGGTTGAGTATCAGTTTGACTCTGGCAATGACCTTGAACGCGTGCCGGTAGTTATTGCTCCGTACGTTGCTGATCGCGCTCTCGACTTCGTGCCCGGCAAGCTTGAGCCACAGCTCGCTTGCCTGGTGGATAACGATGAACAACATCTCGTCGTGTTGCGAGGTCAGCGTGTGCTGCGCGTTGAGTACCTCATCGAGATGCAGATACCTGCCATAGGTCATCCTGTCCTTAAGGTTGGTATGGATGGAATCCTCGAGTTCCCTGTAGTTGCCTTGGTCGTCGCTCACGGCTGTCCTCCGAATTTGTCGACGGCCCGGCTGTGCAGCTCGGCCATCACCTCGTCGCTGCTCCAGCGCTCTTCGATGTTGGGCAGCCGCATGATCCGGCTCATGATTTCCTGCTGTTCGTCGCCAATGCGCAGGGCCGTCGCGTATGGCACGTCGGGGGAGAACGTCACCATCGAGTACAGCGGCGTCCAGAGCTCCGGATGCCGGGAGTGAAACTCCGCCTCTATTTTCTTTTGTAGCTGAAAGCGCCGATCCCCGGACAGATCGCTCATTTCCACGAAATTACGTTTCGACAGCTCGGCGATCGCGTCTCCGTTCGGCTTCCTCTGCTGCTCGTAAGCGGGGAAAATCCGGCTCCAGTCGTGTTCGTGATGCGAGATGAGCTCGTTCAGCTCGGCACAGTCCTCGAAACCGCAGTTCATGCCCTGACCGTAGAACGGCACGATGGCATGCGCCGCGTCGCCAATGAGTCCGACCCTGTTGTTGAAGGTCCACGGATAGACGTGCACCAGGAACAGCGGTGCAGCCGTTTTCGCCATGAACTCGTCCACCGGATTCTGCAGGTAGTCCATCGCGTCCGGAAAATTCTCGTCGAAGAATTTCCGTACGTCGTCCTCTTCCCGCAGGGATTCGAACGAAGTCTCGCCCGAGAAATTCATGAACAGCGTACACGTGAAAGATCCGTCCGGATTCGGCAGCGCGATCAGCATGAAATCCTTGCGCGGCCAGATGTGCAGCGCGTTTTTCTCGATGCGATGCTCTCCATTGGCGGCGGCGGGGATCGTCAGCTCGATGTAACTCTGCGGCATGTACGTCTGGCTGTAGCTGAAACGCGGCACGTCGTGCGCCAGCCGGCGTACTTTCGAATTCGCCCCGTCGGCTCCGAACAGGTAATCCGCCGGTACCTCGACGATCTCGTCTTCGACCTTGCGGAATTTCGCATGCGCCGTGGCGAAATCCACGTCGAGCAGACGATGCTCGAAGTGCGTGCTTACGTTTGGCTCCGCCTCGGCCAGAGTCAGAAGCTGCTGGTTGATTCCACCGCGAGACACTGACCAGATCGCCTGCTGCTCTTTGCCGTAGGGCTGATAGCTAAGCGCGCCGTCCTGATCGTGAATCGTGCGGCGATACATTGGAATCGCGTCCTGCTTCACCGCACCGATATTCCCTATACGCTCCAGCGAGCGCCAGCCTCGATCCGACAACGCAATGTTGATCGACCTGCCCTGATAGATGCTGGTCTTCCTGGAGTCGGGCCGGCCCTCGTACAGATTTACCCGATAGCCGTGCCTTGCCAGCAGCACGGCGAGCAGCGATCCGACGGGGCCTCCGCCTGCAATCGTGAACGTTTCCCGCACGCTCATTACGAGTCACCCCCCTCTGCCAGGATCTCCCGCAACGCGACGCCAAACCTGTAGACGTCCTCGAACGAGTTATACAGCGCTGCGGGCGCCAGCCGTATCATGCACGGCTCGCGAAAATCGCTGACGATTCCCGCAGCCGTCAGGCGATCGAATACGTCGCGTTCCCGGCCCTCGATCAGCAGGGAAATCTGACTCCCCCGCTGCTGCGGGTCCCGGGGCGTAATCACCCGTATGCCGGCCTTTGGATGCGCCTTTGCAAGCGAATCGATGACAAACTCCAGAAAACCCGTCAGCTCGATGCTCTTGTTTCGCAGCCTGTCCATGCCAACCGAATCGAAAATGTCGAGCGAGGCCTTGAGGATGGCCATCGAGAACACCGGCGCATTGCTGAGCTGCCAGCCCTCGGCACCCGGCATGGGCTCGAAACCGCTCTCCATCAGGAAACGACGGTCTTTGTCGTGCCCCCACCAACCGCCGAAACGCGGTAAATCGAAGCGCTTGCCGTGCCGCTCGTGGACAAACACCGCACCGACGTTTCCGGGGCCGGCGTTCAGGTATTTGTACGAACACCAGGCCGCAAAATCGACGCCCCAATCGTGCAGCTGCAGCGGCACGTTGCCCGCGGCATGTGCAAGATCGAAGCCCGCAGCGGCGCCGGCAGCGTGTGCCGCGGCGGTGATCTTCCGCATGTCGAACAGCTGGCCCGTGAAGTAGTTCACGCCACCCAGGAAGACCAGAGCAAGTTCGTCGGCGTGCTCGTCGATCGCGGCAAGGATGTCTTCTTCGCGTATGAGCGATTCACCGGCGCGCGGGTGTATTTCGAGTATCGCGTCATTGGGGTCGAATCCGTGAAACCGACTTTGCGTTTCCAGCAGGTAACGGTCCGAGGGAAACATCTTGCCTTCGCTGATAATCTTGAAGCGTTTTGGGCTTGGGCGATAAAACGACACGAACAGCAAGTGCAGATTGGTCGTCAGCGAGTTCATGCAAACCACTTCCGACTCGTCCGCGCCGACAATGCGCGCCATCGGGGCGGTCAGGATTTCGTGATAGCTGTACCACGGATCGCCTGCTTCGAAATGACCGTCCACGCCGAGCTTCGCCCACGCATCGAACTCGCGTGCGACGGCGTCCCGGGCGTCGCGAGGCTGCAGACCGAGGGAGTTGCCGCAGAAGTACACACAATCGCCCCTGTCCGGATAGGGCATGTGAAACCGGCTTCTGTACGACCTAAGCGAATCGAGTTCGTCCTGCCGCCGCGCAAACTCCATCGAGTTTTGATAGTCCATGCTGCCGTAACCCTTATGCACTGCGCTCGGGAATCGAGACCCAGCCGTCCGGCGGCGCCTTGCCGGGATGGATTGCCCCGCAATCGGCGCAGGTGCGCAGGCCCTCGTCGCGATAGAACGCTTCGTACAAAGGCGGCAGATCGTCCACGATGGACCTAAGGCGCACTTCTACGCGGTACACGAGCCTGCCGCAGTCGAAGCAGTACCACTCGAATGCGTCCAGCTCACCCTCGGGCCGCTTCGGCTCGATGACGAGACCAATGCTGCCCTCCATGGGGCGCTGCGGTGAATGCCGCACATGCGCGGGCAGCAGGAAAACCTCCCCCTCACGAATGACGACGTCGTAGAACTCCCCTTGGTCGAAAATCTTGAGAAGCATGTCGCCTTCGAGCTGGTAAAAGAACTCTTCCACCGGATCGTCGTGAAAATCGGTTCGCTGGTTCGGGCCGCCGACGACGGTGACCATCAGGTCCGCGTCTTCCCAGATCTGCCGGTTGCCCACCGGCGGTTTCAGCAGATGCCGATGTTCTTCGATCCACGCCCGAAAATTGAATGCTGCCAACTTGGCCATTGCGTAGCTCTTTCCAAAGTTTCTCTAAATTACCCAAGGCATTTTATTCCGGCCGCCTTAATAGTTAAAATCGAATTACCAAGCCTTTTCCATCCATTTTTCTTATATATAGCCAATGACCGACCCACGCCTGACCATCAAACACCTGACGATGATGCACGCGATCGCCAACGCGGGCTCGATGACGCGGGCCGCGGAACTGCTGAATATCAGTCAACCGGCCCTGAGCAGCCGCCTGTCCGACGCAGAAGCGATACTCGGCACCCGCCTGTTCGTTCGCCGCGGTAAGCGGCTGACGATCTCCGCTCCCGGCCAGTTGTTGCTGAGATCGGCCAGCTCGATACTCGAGGAGCTGTCGAAAATCGAGAACCTGCTGCTGAATCTTCCCGATCAGGCTGGCCAGGCGCTGCGAATCGGGGTGCCGCAGTATGCGTCCTACGGGTGGCTGCCAATGGCCATCAAGTCGTTCGAGACACGATTCCCGAGCGTCACGCTCGAAATTGTCTCCGGGGCAACGCTGCAGCCCCGCAGCGCGCTCATTCAGAATCAGGTGGATATTGCGCTCGTGTCCAGTCCGAAGCGGGTTATTCAGGTCGACAAGAGCCGTTTCCGCTGCCGCAGACTGTTCGAAGACGAGTTCGTTGCCCTGCTGCCCGCAAACCACGCCAGGGCAGGACGAGCGTGTCTGGTGGCTGAGGATTTTCTCAGCGAGACCTACATTACGAACAGTGCAGTGCCGCAGAAGAACCGCGAGTACGAACTGTTTTTTCACCCGCAGGCGGTATCTCCCGAACGTGTCGTTCAGGTCGGCGTTACCGAGGCCGTGCTGGAACTGGTTGCCGCCGGCATCGGAACGACAATTATGACGCGCTGGATCATGGAATCGCTAGGCCTGCGCGACAGCCTGGTGAGCTTGCCGTTAACCAAACAGGGCTTGCGCTTGCACTGGTTCGCCCTGAGCTCCCACCGGAAAGAAATCGACGAGCAGGCGATGCTGCTCTCGGACCTCATTGTGACGCACCGGGAAACGGCAAAAAGCGCCTGATAACCTGCCCTAGATTAGCAAGGGCGCTTGCCGATTCAGCACGCTTCGCACCACGCTCATCGCCGCTAGAGCGGACGATTTCGGATTGTCCGGCAGCGCCCGACCCCGTATCTCAAAATCGAAACTGCCGAACGCGCCTTCGGCGTAAATCTCGTGAACGTTCTCGTTGAGACCAGGGTCTGCGATCAGCTCGACTTCCGTATCGTCGAAGCCCACGCCCGCGAGAGCGACGGAGGCCGCGACGTTTGCGTTCCTGGGGTATGCCAGCGCAGCATCCCGCGCCGTACCTGCAAAATGCACGGCCGCCTCCGCGAGCTGCGAAAGATCCAGCTTGCTTTCCGCCGGCGAGCCCAGCCAGCCGATCGGCGGCTTGCGGCCCCGGTAGACAACCCGGTCGAGCCCGCCAATCCGCGCGGCCGCCAGCGCGTCCAGACCGCCGATCGCACCCGAGACGATCTGCAGCTGCGCGCCCGAGCGCTCTGCGGCATTCACGAGCGTCGAGTAAAGCTCCCGATCCGCCAGCGCACCGACGGAAACCGATACGAGATCGACCCCGAGTTCGAGTATCGACGGTCCGTGCTGGCGCAATGCTCCATGGCCCGCGCAATCGACGACCAGCTCGGGTTGCTCCTCTAGATCGCCGAGCAGTTCGCCGACCGACAAGCCGATCGAACCCTCCGCGCCCAGCATGTCCCTGGCCGCCTGCTCGTTGCCCGGAAGCGCTATGACCGAACCGAGACGCAGGCGTTCTTCGGCGCGGAGTTGCCGCGCCACATACCGCGCGATGGCGCCGCATCCAATGATCGTTACGCTCTTCATGATCCCGTTCCCAAGGGTGCAGCCGGCGCAGGAGGGTGCCCTGTTCCAGGGTCATTGCTATTCTGCCGGCTCGTAGCAAGCTAAAAAAATGTTAATTGCGTGCACGGCAATAAGCAATCAAACTGCGGCTCGGCGCGTCCCGCCGCAACACTAATCCACCCGGACCCGGAATGAAGCAGTCAGGTCAGCAAGGCATCGGCGTTGCCGAACCCCGGCGCGAAGACGACCGGCTCCTGCGCGGCGACGGGCGATACGCAGCCGACGTACGGCTGGAGGGACTGCTGCACGTAGTCTTCGCGCGCAGCACGATGCCCCGCTGCACGATTCTCGAGTGTGATGTCGAAAGCGCGCTGGAAATGGACGGCGTCGTTTCGATCTTCACGGGCGATGACGTACAAGATCTCGGCACGCTCTCGGTCGCATCGGTCATCGACATGGCGGAACCGAGCGAGTACCCGATTCTGGCGCATGACACGGTCGCGGCCGTAGGGCAGGCAATCGCAGCCGTCGTCGCGACCTCGGTTGCCGAGGCGCTGGACGCGGCCGACAGCCTGTTTATCGATCTCGAAGAAATTGACGGTACCGGGGAGCAGACCGCGGAACTCAGGGGTACCTGGCACAGCGGCGAAGTCGATGCCGCCTTCGCCGCCGCGGACCACGTTGTCCACGCCACGGTAAAACACCCGCGCCTCGCTCCGTCGCCCATGGAGCCGCGGGCCATTACTGTCGAATACGATGCAGCGAGCGAAAGCGTAGCTGTCTGGCTGTCCACACAGACGCCGCACCGCGCACGCACCGAGCTGGCCGGCATACTGGGCATCGACGCGGCGAGAATCCGGGTGATAGCACCGGACGTGGGCGGCGCATTCGGCATGAAAGCCTCGCTGTACCCGGAAGAGGTGCTAACCGTTTGGGCGGCGTTCAAACTGCGCCGGTCCGTACGCTGGGTTGCAACCCGCAGTGAAGAGTTTCTGTCCGCCACGCACGGCCGGGGCGGTGAAAGCGCCGGCCAGTTGGCCCTTACCAAAGACGGCCGGTTTCTGGCCGTGAAGGCGTCGGCCGAGTTACCGCTGGGACACTGGCTGCCGACGAGCGCCGCAATACCTGCCTGGAATGCCGGGAGAATAGTGCCTGGTGCATACCGGGTCGCTGCGGTCGAGTCTTCTTCCGTCGCAAGAACATCGGATACGGCCGCGGTCGGAATCTACCGCGGCGCAGGCCGGCCGGAAGCCAACTGCCTGATGGAAAGGCTGGTCGACGAAGCAGCGGCGGTTACCGGCATCGATCCCATCGAAATTCGCCTGCGGAACCTGCTAAGCGCGGAAGAGCTGCCCCACGCAACCGGCTCCGGCTGTGTACTCGACAGCGGGCAATACCGTGTCGCGGTCGAACGGCTGACCGCCAGGGTCGATTACGAAGGCATGCAGGCGCGCCGGCAAATGCGCAGGGAACGGGGCGAACTGGTTGGCATAGGCATTGCGTTTTATGTCGAGCCCTCCGGAAAGGGCTGGGAAAGTGCCCGCGTGACGTTCAATCCGGACGGCTCCGTGCTGGCCGCGACGGGCGGCAGCTCACAGGGGCACGGCCGCGAAACCGCGATCGCACAGATCGTCGCGGACGCGCTCGATGTGCCTTCTTACCGGGTTCAGGTACTGCAGGGCGACACGAAAACCTGCCCCAGCGGTATTGGCGCACTGGCCAGCCGCAGCACGGCGATTGGCGGTAGCGCAATTCGCCGGGCCTGCGAAGAGGTTTCGAAGCAGCTGCCGGCGGACGGGCCGCCCGATACGCCAATCAGCGAAGAACTGGTTTACGAGACCCAGGGCGAAGCGTGGGGATACGGCTGTTACATCATCGAAGTATCCGTCGACCGCGAGACCGGAGTGGTGTCGATCGAGTCCGCGGCGTGTATCGACGACATTGGCAACATCGTCAACCCAATGCTGGTCGAGGGCCAGATCGTCGGAGGCTTCGCGCAGGGCATCGGGGAGGCATTGCTGGAGGAAGTCCACTATGACGAAACCGGTCAGCTGCTGACCGGCTCGTTTACGGACTACGCCGTGCCGCGTGCCGACGATGTCCCGCCGCTTTCCGTGCACAAGCTATCGACGCCCAGCCCGAACAACGAGCTGGGCGCCAAGGGCGTCGGTGAGGCGGGGACGATAGGCGCGCCCGCCGCTATTCTCAACGCCGCGCTCGACGCGCTTCGTCCGCTGGGCGTGCACAGCCTGCCCATGCCCCTCACGAGCCAGCGCGTATGGCAGGCGATTCGAAACGCCGACACAAGGAAACCGGAATGAAGTACTCCCGAACCGATGCCAAGGATTACGCGCGCGAGAACATGCGCGGAATCTGGGCCGCAGCATTGAATCCGTTTACGACTGACGGCGCAGTAAACGAAGCGGGGCTGCGAGCGAACATCCGGCACTGGGTGGACGACCTCGACATCCAGGGACTGTTCATAGCCGGCAAGCAGGGCGAGTTTTTTTCGATGTCGCTGGACGAGCGGAAACGCAACTTCGAGCTGGCCGTCGAGGAAACCGGCGACAAGGCGCAGACCATCATGTCCTGCTCGGACCAGAACTTCGACACGGTCGTCGAGCTTGCGCGCTACGCCGAGAACGTCGGAGCGGACTATATCGTCGTGCACGCCCCGATGCTGCACTTCGTTTCGGATCAGGACGACACGGTGTACAACTACTACGAGCAGATCTGTAAACAGGTGAACATTGGCGTGGCGATGTGGAGCCACCCGGATTCGGGTTACCTGATGTCGCCGGAACTCTGCGCGCGGGTTGCCGGGATTCCGAATATCGTCGCGATCAAGTACAGCGTGCCGCGCCCAATGTACGTACAGCTCACAGGGCTGATCGGCGACAAAATCCAGGTGAGCACCGCATCCGAGGAGGACTGGCTCGAAAACATCGAGGAACTCGGCTGGCAGCTTTATCTTTGTTCGTCGCCGCCGTACCTCCTGCAGTCGAAGCGCGACCGGCGCATGCACGAGTACACGCAGCTTGCGTTTAAGGGTGAGTTCGACAAGGCGCGGGCGGTGCGCGACAGCCTCGACCCGGTTCGGGCTGCGCTCAAGGATACGCGGCCAGGCGGAAAACCGCAGGCGCACCAGAAGTACTGGCAGGAACTGCTGGGCCAGGCCGGCGGGCCGGTCCGCGCACCGCTCCTGCAGCTTACCGACGAGGAGAAGGAAGCAACGAGGCTCGCGTTTGGAGCCTGCGGCCTGAAGATCTAAAGCTGCGGTTTTTGCAAGGCCAGTCCGATAAGCCAGAATCCCATCAAGCCTCGGCTTAGCGGCTGCAGAACCGGGTACGACCAGGAAATCCACTGGGACAGACTGGCGCCAAAATAGCCGTCCAGCGTTATGATTACGGTTAGCGGCGCAGCCAGAAAAAACAGAATGCTCAGCGTTTTCCGGACGACCGGTCCACGCCAAAGCGCCGCGCCGAAGCTCGTCGTTCCTACCAGGAACGTGGTCAGGACCACGAAGAACACACCGTCCCACACGCCTGAGAACGTATGCAGGCTTGCCCGGATGAGCGGCTCGGTATCGGCGTCCGCAGCGGCATAAGCTGCGCGCCATGTTTCGTTGACGGCCCATATGTTGATCGATATCCCGACCGCTTCGGCCAGACACCACATCAAGAACGCAACGAAACCGATCGCCGCGGCCGCCGGGGCCTCGCGGCGCAGAACCCACGCCACTACCCCGTAAGCGAATAGCGCGAGGAAAACATGCAGGTAGTTTACCCAGAGTCTGGCCATGTAGGCCGGTTCCGCATGCAGAGCGACCACGCCTTCGAAGCCGGGCTCTACAGCGTAAGTCCGCGGAAGATACCAAAGCAGCAGCGTGGTCACCGCCGTCGCAATCGCGGCCAGCCCGCCAACAAACACAACCCTGGATAGATCGCGCCGTTCTTTCGAAGACATGCTAATTCTCCTGTTTGAAGAGTCACTTGAGCATCGGGCACCCCGCCGGAACAAACCGCCGGCGAGCGACGGCACGGCGACTGCCGCAGGCCGGCACAAGGTGCTCGGGGCGGTCGGAAGCTACTTCACGCGCCGCACCTTCATCGATCTTGCGCTGCCGGTTTTTTTGAGAGCATGCGACCCGAGACTGCGGCGCTGGATCACGACGTCGTCACCCTCGGCAAGCCGCAGCGACGACGTGGTGGTCTGCCGCCAGACCTGGCCGTTGTCGAGCACGACCGCCACCTTGTTCGATGCAACCGCCATCAACTCGACGACGGTCGCCTCGACGCGGTCGATACTCTCGCGGCCGGTCGATTCCTCCAGCACGCGCTGCGCGGCCGCCGGGCTCATCCCGAAGAGATCCTCCGAATCGACGGCGGTATCAGCCACTGGTTCGACGGCCGAGTCGGCGGCAGACTCCGCCGGACCCGCCACGGGCTTCGTGCCACTAACTGCGTAGCCGTCGACGACACCGTCGTAACACGACAGACGCTGCTCCGCGGACGGTTTTGTCCTGCAGTCGAGCACGGCATCGACGAATGCCTCGTCCGCGGATGCGACCGAAGCCAGCAGCAGCCAAAAGAAGGCACTTAATCTCATGGACCTTTCCAAGTTGCACGCGATCCTAAAGAATAGACCAACCACTCACCAAGAGGTGCCGGCCAGGAGTCTGCGGGGAACTTGAATACCGGTCAAAACAGCAACGACCCCGCGGTGGCGGCGGCCATCGCGGAGATAGAGCGCCTGCTCGAGAGCGACCCGGCGGCAGCCCGGGACCGCGCGGCCGCGCTGCTGCGCGAACGCCCCGGCGAGCCTGTCGCCCTGCTCTATCAGGCCATTGCGCTGCGCGTGCTGCAAAAACCCGAGGAGGCCGCCGAAATCCTTGCGGCGCTCTGCCGGGACTGGCCGGACGCACCGTTTGCTCAACTGCAGCACGGACTCGCGCTGCGTGAACTCGACAACCCGGGCGCCGCCGAACGGTCTTTCGAACGCGCCGTCGAAGCACGCCCGGATTTTGCGGACGGCTGGCTCGCGCTCGCCGATCTTCGAGTCGCGAATGGAGACGCGGCGGGCGCTGACCAGGCCTTCGCTCGCTATGTCGAAGTAGCGCCCCAGGTACCCGAACTTCGCAACGCGGCGGCCGCCCTTGGGAGCGGTAACAGCGCAGCGGCGGAACCGCTGGTTCGCCAGCGTCTGCGCGCACACCCGAACGACATCGTCGCGCTGTGCCTGCTGGCCGATATCGCCGAGCGCCACGATCAGAACGCGGACGCCTGGCATTTGCTGCGCCGCGTGATTCAGATTGCGCCCGGCTATACCCGGGCACGCCACAACTACGCGGTCGTTCTGCTGCGTCGAAACGAAACCGACGAGGCCCTGGCGGAATGCGAGCGGCTCTTGCAGCGCGCACCGCAAGATCAGGAGCTGCGCAAGCTAAAGGCCGCGATCCTGGTGAAACTACTGGAATACGAGCAGTCGATCGGGATTTGTGAGGAACTCCTGCAGGAAGACCCAGGTCAGCCGGCCGTCTGGACGAGCCTTGGCCACATGCTGAAGTCGGTTGGGCGGAGCGCCGACAGTATTGCGGCATACCGCAAGGCGATTGCGCTCGAGCCGTCCCGCGGCGAGGCCTACTGGAGCCTCGCCAACCTGAAGACCAACGAAATTCGTGACGAGGAAATCGAGGCGATGCGCTCGCAGCTCGAAACCTCCGCGGTTGACGATATCGATCGCACGCACTTTCACTTTGCCCTCGGCAAGGCGCTCGAGGAACGGCAGCGCTACGAGGAGTCTTTTCGGCATTACGATCAGGGCAACCGCCTGCGGCAGCGAGTACGCCCGTACGACCCGGCGTTGCTGGCCGAGCACGTCCGTCGATCCAAATCGCTGTTTTCAAGGTCGTTTTTCGAAAGCCGACAAGGCAACGGAGCCCCAGCACCCGATCCGATTTTTGTCGTCGGCCTGCCGCGTTCGGGATCGACGCTCGTCGAACAGATTCTGGCAAGTCATTCCAGTGTCGAGGGCACAATGGAACTCCCGGACGTGGCGGCCATTGCCGCCTCGCTGGACCGGGACGACAGCGGCGGCGGCTCGCTGTATCCGGACGTGCTCGAGACCCTGCAGCCCGACCGGCTTGCCGTGCTCGGCCAATCGTACCTGGAGCGCACGCGCGGACACCGCAAACTCGGCACGCCGTCTTTTGTCGACAAGATGCCGAACAACTTCGCGCACTCAGGGTTGATACACCTAATGCTGCCGAACGCCCGTATCGTCGACGTGCGCCGGCATCCCCTCGCCTGCGGCTGGTCGGTTTACAAGGAACTATTTGCCGGTTCGCAGAACTTCAGCTACAGCCTCGAACACATTGGACTCTACTACCGCTGCTACCTCGAGCTGATGCGGCACATGGATGCAGTGCTCCCGGGCCGCGTACACCGGGTGATTTACGAACACCTCGTCGAGAATACCGAAGCCGAGGTGCGCCGGCTGCTCGACTACTGCGACCTGCCCTTCGAGGCAGGCTGCCTCAGATTTCACGAGAACCGCCGGGCCGTCAGTACCGCCAGCGCCGAACAGGTCCGTCAGCCCATCAATCGCCGCGGTATCGACCAGTGGCGGCATTTCGGAGCCTCGCTCTCGCCGCTCGAAGAAACGCTTGGGGACGCGGTCGAAACTTACCGGTCGGTCAGCCCAGACTGAGCAAATATCTATTATTGTTGCAATTTCGCAACACCCTTATTTCCAAAATGGTCTAAGTAAAACAAGACCTTTACGCGCTTTGGGCGTACTATGAAATCGCGTGTGTGACAAAACTGCAACGCTTGGGCTCATGCACGTTTGCGTAAATTAAAGGAGCGTTTACGAACATATTTCTGAAACCACATTAGGGGGAAGTCGAGATGAAGCAAAACACATTGTCTCGGGCGGTCAGCCGTGCCTTGTATGGCGCAGCGGCCGTCGCAACGGGACTACCTGCCGCCGCGCTGGCGCAGGAGGGAGACCTGGACGCGCTCGAGGAGATCGTCGTAACCGGGTCGCGAATTGCAACTGACGCAAACCTGGTCACTTCGAGTCCGGTAACGACACTTGACGCGGACGAGATCCTGCACCGCGGCATTACCCGCGTCGAGGATCTGGTCAACAGTCTGCCGCAGGTCACGCCGGAATTTACCTCGACCGTTTCCAACGGCGCGACGGGCACCGCAACGCTCGACCTTCGAGGCCTGGGTTCCAAGCGAACGCTGGTGCTGACCAACGGCCACCGCATGGGCTTCGGCAATCCGTTCGAGCTGGCGGTTGACGTCAACCAGATCCCCACTCAGCTCATCGATCGCGTCGAGCTGCTGACCGGCGGTGCATCGTCCGTGTACGGTGCCGATGCCGTGGCAGGCGTCGTCAACTTCATTACCAAGCGCGACTTCGAAGGCTTCCAGATCGACTGGCAGCAATCGGGCTACCAGCACGACAACAGCAACGGCTTCGTTCGTTCGGCCGTTGACGCGGCCGGCTTCGAACAGGCGCCGGGTGACGTCACCGACGGTCAAACGACAAGCATCAACCTCCTGATCGGCGTGAACTCGCCGGACGGCCGCGGCAACGTCACGGGTTACCTCGGCTATCGCGAGATCGACCCGATCCTGCAGTCGTCGCGCGACTACAGTTCCTGCACGCTCGACACGGGTTCCAGCAACGGCACGACCTGCGCCGGTTCAGCCACCATACCCACCGGCCTGTTCTCACCGTTCGACGGCGCTACGTATTTCACCGTGGCCGGCGATGAGTTCGTGCCCTGGGACTACACTTACTATAACTACGGCCCGCTGAATCACTTCCAGCGTCCCGACGAGCGCACCACGGCCGGCCTGTTCGGGCATTACGAGATATCCGAGTCGTTCGTAGGCTATGCCGAGCTCATGTTCATGGACGATCAGAGCCTTGCGCAGATTGCGCCGTCAGGAGCGTTTTTCGTCACCGACAGCATCAACTGCTCGAACGCGTTTCTCTCGGCACAGCAGTTCGCAACCCTGGGCTGCACCGACCCCAGCGACGTCATACCGTGGTACATCGGCCGCCGCAACGTAGAGGGCGGACCGCGATTCGACGATCTAAGGCACACGAGCAATCGCGCGCTGGTCGGCATTCGCGGAGACATCAACACGGCCTGGAGCTACGACGTATCCGCCAACTTCTCGCGGACGCGCTACAGCCAGGTTTACAACAACGACCTGTCGATCACGGCTATCGGGCGCTCGCTCGACGCGATTGTCGATCCGGACGACCCGAGCAACATCGTCTGCCGCTCGGCGGTACCCGATCCGGTCACTGGCGCTGTCGTGGACGCCGGCTGCATACCGTGGAACATTTTCCAGACCGGAGGCGTCACGGACGCAGCGATCAACTACCTGTCGCTGCCGCTGTTCGCCAAAGCCGACCTGGAGCAGGATCAGTACGTGGCCTTCGTCAACGTCGACCTGGGCGAGTACGGCGTCGCGCTGCCAAGTGCGACGGACGGCTTCCAGGGTGTCCTCGGCTACGAGTTCCGCGACGAGTCACTGAGCTTCGAACCGGACACGGGCTTCACCTCGGGTGACGGCGCCGGTCAGGGCGGACCGATCCCGGGCATACTCGGGGGCCTCGACGTCAACGAACTGTTCCTCGAAGTGAAAGCACCGCTGATTCAGGACAAGCCGGGCTTCCAGTCCCTGGCTCTGGATCTGCGCTATCGCTACTCCGACTACAGCACGGGCATCGATACCGATACCTGGAACATCGGCGGTGAATGGCGGCCTATCGATTCGCTAATGTTCCGCGGCGGTATTTCCCGCGCGGTGCGGGCGCCGAATCTCCGCGAGCTGTTTGAGCCGCGCAATATCGGGCTATGGTCGGGCTCCGATCCTTGTACCGGCGCCACTCCGGAGTTCACGGAGGAACAGTGTGCACGCACGGGCGTCACGGCCGCTCAGTACCGCTCGGTACCGGCGAATCCCGCCGGTCAGTACAACGAGAGCGCCGCCGGCGATACGACGCTGCTGCCGGAGGAATCCGACTCGTTTACGATCGGGCTCGTGTACACGCCGACGGAATTCCTGCCGGGACTCTCGTTGACGATCGATTACTGGAGCATCGAAGTTACCGACGCAATCCAGGAGGGCTTCGGTTCGGAGTTCACGATTCGTCAGTGCGGCGAGACGGGCGAGGCGCGCTTCTGCGACAAGATCAGTCGCGGGCCGAACGGCAATCTGTGGATCGGTCAGGCAAACGTCGACGCAACCACGGTCAACATCGGCTTCTTCGAAACCGCCGGCATCGACGTTTCGGCCGCCTACGCAACCGACATTGGCCGTTACGGCGTTCTCGACTTCGCCATCCGCAGCACGATCCTCGAAACCTTCGACCAGCAGCCGCTGGAGGGCTTCCCGATCGAAGATTGCGCCGGGGTCTGGGGCGGTTCCTGTCAACGTGCCCGACCGGACTACAAGCACGTCTTCAACGCCAACTGGGCAACGCCCTGGGATCTAAACGTCGCGCTCACCTGGCGGTACGTCGGTGAAGTCGACGAGTTCCAGCAGGATCGGTTCACGGCCTCGGCCCAGAACTACTTCGATCTGTCCGGCAACTACGTGTTCGAATGGGCCGGCGGCGAAACGCTGTTCAACGTCGGCATTAGCAACGTGCTCGACAGGGAGCCGCCCGTCAGCGGTCTGTTCGGCAACGTCGAGGACTTCGGCAACGGCAACACGCTGCCCGGAACCTGGGACGCGCTGGGCCGCTACTGGTTCGCAGGCGTGACACACACGTTCTAATCACAGGCAACACCGCGCAAGAATGGCGGGCTCCTCGCGGGCCCGCCTTTTTTTTGCCGGACACACAGCGACGTTACCGCCTAGAATAGACGCATTACATCCGTGGCCGAGACGATGAGAGGGAAACGAGTTTCCGAGTCGACATTGGGCTCCCTGCCCGAGCTGCTGGGCCATGCCGTCAGCGCACATCAGGCCGGACATCTCGACGTCGCATATCCTCTCTATCAGAATTTCCTCGATCAGCACCCGGCCCATCCGCTCGGCCTGCAGCTATTCGGCCTACTGCACTCTCAGCGCGGCGACGATGCGAAGGCTATCGCCTACATGCGCGAATCGCTGCGCCTGTTTCCCGAACAGCCGGAGGTGGCCAACAATCTCGGCAACGCCTTGAAACGCGCCGGCCGACCCGCGGAAGCCATCGACAGTTACCGGCGCGCCTGTGAACTGCAGCCGCGTTATTGCGACGCCTGGCGCAATCTCGGCCTTTGCCTCGTCAACTCGGGCCGGGTCGACGAGGCCGAAGACGCATTTCGTCGCTGCCTCGAAGTCGAACCGAAGGACGCCGCGGCGTGGCTTGGTATCGGCGCCGTCGCCCAGCAGCGCAGACAATACGAGGACGCCGCGGCCGCCTATCGGGAGGCACTGGTCTTGAAACCGGACTATGCCGACGCGCACCACAACCTCGGCGTCTGCCTGCGCCAGCAGCATCGTCCGGAGGAGGCGCTGGGTCATTACCGCAGTGCCCGGGAGCTGGGCCTCGACCACGCAGCGCTGCACCACAACATGGGCAATGCGCTCAGCGAAACCGGCGACGCCGCGGGCGCGATCGATGCCTATTGGCAAGCCGTCGAGCGCGATCCGGGCAACGTCGACTCGCACCGCAACCTGAACTCGCTGCTGTGGCAACACGAGCGTCTGGACGACTATCTGAGCTCGTATGCGGCGGCGCTGGAACGTTTTCCCGCCGCCTTCGACCTGCGCATCGCATGGGCGGCGGCGCTCAACCAGCAGGAACGGCATGCCAAAGCCGAAGCGGTGCTGCGCGAAGGACTCAAGCTGGCGCCCGAATCCGGCGAGCTGCTGAGTACGCTCGCATACAGCCTCGAGCAACAGCAGCGCTGGGACGAAGCCCTGGCCATGCACGCGAGCGCCGTCGCGGCGAACGCAACGCTACCCAATCACAACGTCAGCTACGCGCGCGCGCTACTGGCCACCGGACGGCCCGACGAAGCGCTCGAGCAGGCCCGGACAGGCGCCGCGCAGACGCCCTTCGACCAGCGCGCGCTGGCTTACCTCTCGCTCTGCTGGCGGCTGTTGGGCGACCCGCGTGACGGACTGCTGAACGACTACGACGCACTGGTCCGGGTCTACGAGCTGCCCGTACCGGCAGGCTTCGGCGATATCGGCGAATTCAACGACGCTCTCACAGCCAGGCTCGAGCCGCTGCACATTGCGAAGCGGCATCCCGCGCAACAGACGCTGCGGCACGGCAGTCAAACCGGCGGCGACCTGTTCGTCCGCCAGGAGCCCGAGATCCGCGAGCTGGCCGATGCGCTCGAAACCTGCGTCCGCGACTACGTCGGCCGCTTCCCGGCGAATTCGGAGCATCCGCTGTACTCGAGGCGCCGCGACACGTTCCATTTCGCGACATCCTGGTCCGTCAGGCTCGCGCAAGGCGGCTTCCACACGAATCACGTGCATCCGCTCGGCTGGATCTCGTCGGCCTACTACGTGCAGATTCCGGCCGCTCTGTCCGAGTCCGATACCTATGGCGGCGGCCTTCAGTTCGGCACGCCGGACATCGACATTGGCACCGCCGGCGCCGCGCGGCGGCGCATTCAGCCCGTACAGGGCCGCCTTGTCCTGTTTCCGTCCTACATGTGGCACGGCACCGTGCCGTTCGATACGCCCGGCTCCCGGCTAAGCGTTGCCTTCGATGTCGTCCCTTCCGGCAATGCACGCTGACCCGGCAGCGCCGCTGCGGGCGGTCGACGAACTTCTTCGCCTGGGGCGCGTACCGGAAGCCGTGACGATGCTGGTGAAGTTGACCGGCGAACACCCTGACGAGTTGTTCTACTACGCACATCTGGCGGCGCTGCTCGAACGTCTCGGCGACGTCGAGGCGGCGATTGGTCATTACGCGCGTTTGCTCGCGAGACAGCCGGGGCTGGCATCGGCGCATTTCAACGTCGCCCTGCTGTACCGGAAATCCGGGCGCTTTGACGATGCGATTGCCGCCTACGAGAAAGCGATAGAGCTGGGGCTTGAAGGCGTCGAGGAGGTGTACTCGAATCTGGGCGTCCTGTACGCCGAGTTGCGGCGGCCCGACGATGCGCGCGGCTGCTATGCAAAAGCACTCGACAGCCGACCGGACTACGTGCCGGCGCTGTACAACCTGGCTGGCCTGAACGAAGAGTGCGGCGAGCGCGACACGGCGATCGAACTTTACGAACGTATCCTCGACGTCGATCCGGAACACTGGGACTCGCTGATTCGCCTGGCCCATGTGCGGCGAGCGTCCAAAGCCGGCGATCCTCTGCTCGACAGGCTGCGCGCCGGGCAACAGCATGCCAAAGACCCTCTGGCCGCCGAGGGTTTAAGGTTTGCAGAGGGTAAGATCCTGGACGACCTGCGCCGCCACGACGAGGCGTTCGCGGCCTTCAAGGATGCCAACGCGCTGACCCGGCAGAGGCAGGCACCCTACGACCGAACGGCGGCCGAAAGTGCCCGGGCGGCAATATGCCGGTTCTTCGATAGCAGCAGGATAGAGTCTCTCGCAAGCGAATCGCAGGCGACGCCGATTTTCATCTGCGGCATGTTCCGCTCGGGGTCTACGCTGCTCGAACAGATTCTCGGCGCCCATCCGCAGATCGAGGCCGGAGGGGAACTCGACCTGCTGCCGCGGCTAATGACAAAACAGCTTGCACCGTATCCACAGCGGCTCGAAACGGCGACGCCCGCGGATCTGAAAGCGGCCGCCGACGAATACCTTCGCCTTCGCGCAGAGCTGATTCCCGATGCGCCGCTCGTCACCGACAAGCGGCCGGATAATCTCATACACTTGGGCTTGATCCGCGCGCTGTTCCCCAGGGCGCGCATCATCCACACGCGCCGCGACAAACACGACAACTGCCTGTCCGTCTATTTTCAGCACCTCGGCGGCAATCTCAACTACGCCAACGACCTCGCCGAGATTGCGCATTACTACGAGCAGCAGAACGCACTCGTGGAGCACTGGGCCGGGATCATGCCCGGCAATCTGTATTCAGTAAGCTACGACGAGCTGGTTGCCGATCCGGAGCCCGTCGTCCGCGGCGTACTCGAATTTGTCGGCGTCGACTGGAGCGACCGCTGTCTCGATTTCCACCGCGCCGAAGCCCAGGTCAGTACCGCCAGCATCTGGCAGGTTCGTGAGCCGCTGCATCGCCGCTCCAGCGGTCGGTGCAAAAACTACCCGGAAGCTGTGACCGCGCTCGAAGCGGAATGAGCCGCCGCGATCAGAGCCCACGCCAGGGGGATGCCGGTCTCAGTGTTGATCAGCGCATGGCGGCGCTGTAACTCGAAGCCCGCCGCCTCGACGTCGGCACAGAGCGACGCGAACGTGCTTTCGTCGACCGCCGCTTCGCACATGGACGCCATGCGGCCCTCGTAGGCGCTGAACTCTCGGCGCATCCTTGCAAGCCAATCCGCAACTTCACGCTCGTCGTAGTTCGGCAGCCGCGCAGCCATCGTTCGAACGTCGGTGTACAGTTTCAGCACGGCGCCGTCGGCCACCTGCCGGCCGTGCTGACGCATGATCGATTCCATCGAGCGTATGGCCGGCATCAGGTCTCCCGCCGCCGACTCGTACTCTTCGCGGCCGCCCTCACGCAACATCCGGAACCCGGCCGCGAACATTGCAGCCGTTTTACCAATGAAGTCGGCGTCTTGCAGCTGACGGGCGGCATCGAGACTGGCGCTGCACTGCCTGAAGATCCCGCCGCCCCGATGATGCAGTAACAACGCCGCCTGGCCGCCCGGCCTGACGAGGCGCAGCAATTCACGAACCGCGTCGAGCCCGGCGTACTCGACGCCGAACTGACTGCAGACGAGTTCGAAACTCGCCGGAGCCAGCGGGATGTCGCGGGCATCCGCAACGACACCGGTAACCTCGGGCAAACGCTTTTCGAGCGCGGCAATCGCAGCCTCCGACACGTCGACACATGTCAGCCGAACGCCGGATATGCCGAAACTGCCGCGGGCCGCGTCGGCCACGGCACCGCTGCCGCTGGCGATATCGGCAAGGCGTGGATTGTCGAATTCGGTGCGCACCGCGGCAAACACCTCGTCCCAAAAACCGCGTACCGCCGGATGCGTCGCGCCGCCGCCGGAATAGGCGGACCGGCTCTGCGTGTGCTGCCAGTAGTTGTCCCAGCTCCGGATCGTCGCCGAGTCTTGTCGATCGTCCGTCAAGCCCACCCGCCTGCAGCTGATTGATCGGGACTTCAGTATAACGCCCCGCCTCTGCGAGCGCGCTTGCTCCTGCTCCAACGGGTGGTGATTTTCCACGACAGGAGGCATGATCTTAAGACCTCCCCGAGACCAGGATCCATGCCGACCGAATCCGTACAGTATCGACTGCAGGGCCGCGTCGCCACGATTCGTATCGACGACGGCAAGCGCAACGCCTTGTCACCGCAAGTCCTTCGGCAGATCTACGCAGCGCTCGACCGAGCCGAATCCGATCGGGCGCTCGTCATCGTTACCGGCCGGGAATCCGTCTTCTCGGCGGGCTTCGATCTCAAGGTAATGCAGCGCGGCGGCGGCAACGCCCTCAAGATGCTGCGCGCCGGTTACGCTTTGACCGCCCGCGTCATGGCTTACCCGTATCCGGTCGTCGCCGCCTGCAACGGCCATTCGCTGGCGATGGGCGTCTTCCTGATGCTGTCGGCCGATTACGTTATCGGCAGCCGCGGCGATTTCAAGATCGCGGCCAACGAAGTCGCCATTGGTCTCACCATGCCGCGCGTGGCTGCGGCCGTGTTACACCATCGACTCAATCCCGCGGCTTTCCAGCGTGCAGTAACCGTTTCGCACTACTTCGACGTCGAATCCGCATTTCGTGCGGGGTTCTTCGACGAACTGGTCGATCCCGTCGATCTGCTTTCCCGGGCGGAGGCCTGCGCGGGCGAATTCGAAAAACTCGACACGCGGGCGCACACGGTTTCCAAACGCAGAATCCGCGCGGCAGTCATTCGGAAAATCCGCTTCAGCATTCCCCTGGATTTACTGGATGCCGTGTTGACGGGTCTGCGCCGCAAGCGGCAAGGAAGGGCTGGATAGCTCGCCCGTTCCTTCAGCTTCAGCCGTTGCTCAGCCAAACAGTCTGGTACGGACCCAGTTCGAGCGTGCTCTGGCCTTCCTCGACAGGCTCGCCGCTAATCAGGTCGCGCCAACGGTCGGTGCTCACCAGGTTTACGTTCGCAAGCTCCAGAGACTTAAGTTCGCGCGTGACGTTGCTGACGCTGAATACGTCCTGGCGGCGATCCGTCGACTGGCGCCAGATCCCGAACAGCTGCAAGCCCAGCTGCATCGTGAATTGCACGGCGTTGGGATGAAACGCCTGTTGCTGCCGGCGCAGGCGAATCAGCCGGCGAAGGCGCGACAGCACTATGGACTGGACGCTGTCGGGGTCGGCCAGAAGAGCCGCAAGCTCGTCCTGGTCCCAGCTGCGCCGGTTAATCGATCGGTACTGGCCGGTACGCGCGAGCCCTTCGTAATCGTTCGGCGTGCCCAGCAGGCTGTGGATATAAATGCCCGGTATGCCCTCGAGCGCAAGCATGATCGCGTGCGCGCACAAGAACCGCTCGACCTGAAATTCGTCCGGACCGTCTTCCGTCCCCGCCAGCGCGTCAATGAGACTGATATTCACCTCGTACGGGCGGGCGGCGCCGTCCGGGCCGGTCCGCAACGAGATCCTGCCGCCGAATCCCGTCAGGGTTTCGAGCAAGCGCGTGCGCTCGGCGTCGGATAGCAGACCGTCCACGGGCCGCATTCCGATACCGTCGTGTGAAGCGATGAAATTGAAGTACGTCGTGCCACTTCGAGCGGGCGGCATACTCATCATCCAGGTCTTGAGGTGCCGGCAGTCGCCCGTCAACAGCGTGTAGATCAGCAAAGGAGGCAAAGAAAAATTGTAGATCGCATGCGCCTCGTTCGAATTGCCGAAGTACGTCAGGTTGTCCCGGTTGGGCACGTTGGTTTCGGTGATCAGCATGACGGACGGATCGTGGAAATCGATCAGCGTTCTGAGCAGCTTGACGATCTCATGAGTGCGCTGGTCGTGCAGCGACGTCGTGCCCGGCTCTTTCCACAGGAAGGCGACGGCATCCAGGCGCAATACGCGTATGCCCTGCTCCAGGTAGAAGCGGACGATCTCTACAAAGCGCAGCAGGACCTCAGGGTTACCGAAGTCGAGGTCTATCTGGTCGGGGCCGAAGGTGCACCAGACCCAGCGTTTCCCGTCGGCCGTCTCTACCTCGGTCCGCAGCGGCGTGGAGCGCGGGCGCACGACCATGCTCAGATCGTCGTCGGGCTTCGCTTCCTTGAAATAGTCCTTGCCCGGGTCTTTTCGCGAAATGAAGTTCTGGAACCACGCCGAACGACTCGACATGTGGTTGATGACCAGGTCGGCCATTAGCCGGTACCGGCCGGCGATCGACCGGATGTCTTCCCAGCTCCCTGCGGCCTCGTTGACCGCGCAGTAGTCTATGACGGCAAAGCCGTCGTCCGAACTGTAGGGATAAAACGGCAACACATGCAGTCCGTTCACCGTGTCGTCGAGATGACGATCGCAGAACGCCTGCAGCGTCTTCAGGCCGGGCTCGCCGTCCTCACGGACCGAAGTCGCGTAGGTGATCATCCAGCAGTCGCTTTCGTCCCAGTAGTTACGGTACGGAGGCGGCTCTTCGATCGCATCGCCGTAGCGCATCGCCGCCACGACCGGTTCCACGAGATCGCTCGCCCGATCCCCATAGATCAGTTTGAGGTGCGCGTGAACGCGCGAACGCAGCCGTCGCGCGCCGGGCAGCCGCTCGGTCTCGCTCAACTCGAGAATTCCTCCATGTCCTTCTCGACGGCCTCGCGCAGCTCGTCGAGCACGCCCGGCACCGCCGCGGTGACGCGGTTCCACGGCGGGATGAACGGCGTGTCCATCGGGTTCTCACGGAACAGTTCGCCGGCCTTGACGACGTTGGCGGCAAACAGCTCGACCGCCTCTTCTTCTGCGTGCCGGTCGAAGCTCAGGCCGTTGATCGCGGCATCCGCCTGGAATAGTTCGATGAAGTCGAGCGCGATGCGGTAGTACGTGGCCTTGATCGTGCGTACGCGGTTGACTGAGAAGGTCTCGCCCTGGATTGCGAGCTTGCGGTACATCGCCTTGGCAATGTCGATACTCATACGCGACAGGCCGCGGGCCTGATCGTCGGCGCTCAGGTCCTGGTGTTTGTGGTCGTAGGAATCGGCGACGTCCACCTGACAAAGCCGCTTGTTCGAGTGATTGCGATGCATCTCGCTGAGCACGCCAATCTCCAGCCCCCAGTCGGTCGGGATGCGGAGGTCCTCGATCACGTTGCGGCGCAGCGCGAACTCCCCGGCCAGCGGATAGCGAAAGCTGTGCAGGAAGTCGAGATAGTCGCTGCGGCCGCAGACGACCCGCAGCGCAAGGATTAGCGGCGTCACCAGCAGGCGCGTCACGCGGCCGCCCATCGTGGTTCCGTCCGAGCGTGCGTAATAGCCTTTGCTGAAGTCGAAACTGAAGCTCGGATTCGCCACCGGGTAGATGAGCCGCGCAAGCAGTTCGCGCTGGTAGGTTTTGATGTCGGCATCGTGCAACGCGATGGTAGAGGCCCGGCCGGTCGCGAGCGAGTAGCCGTAGCAGAACCACACGTTCCGGCCTTTACCGGGTTCGCTGGGCGACAGTCCTTTTTCGCTGAGCTTCGCATCCAGTGCGCGCAGCCGCGGACCGTCGTTCCACAGTACTCGATGGTGCTGCGGCAGCCGGCCGAAGAACTCGAGAGCGTGCCGGTACTGCTTTTCGTCGGCCCGGTCGAGGCCAATCACGACTTCGTTCAGGTAAGGAACCCGCGCCAGCTCGCGAACGATGTTATCGAGCGCAGGCGTGGCAAGCTCCGAATACAGCGACGGCACAACCAGGCCCATGGGCCGGTGGCGTGAGAATTCGATCAGGTCGTCTTCGAGTTCTTCGACCGGACGACTGGAAAGGTTGTGCAGCGTTGCTATGTTACCGTTCTGATGAAAATCGCCCATGGATCATCCTCCGTCGCCACGTGCCGTTGCTTGCTTGTCGTAGTGTTCCGCCAGGAGCGACATCATTGCCGAATTCCAGCCGGCCGGTCCCGCCGAAACCGGCCGCAAGACCCGGTTCCTCGCGTCTACGGTCATTCGATGTGTGTGCCTGCCGGGAATGATCACGGCTATGTCCGTGGCCGAAAGCATACCGAGGTCGTTCGGCGCATCGCCGAGCGATACCGACGTGCACGTCTTTCCGGGCCATTTGGCTGCGTAGGCACGCAGCAGCTGCTTCACGGCCTCGGCTTTGCCCGTGTTGCCCATTAGATGCAGGAATCGCCCGCCGCGGACACAACGCAGGCCTCGCGACAGCGCTGCCTGCTGAAACTGCGTCGCGCGCTCGTCGCTGTCGCGCCAGAGTATCGGCTCCGACGCCTGCCGATCGTTGGCAAGAACGGCCTGTCGTTCGGACAAGCCCGTCTCGCGGACGATGCCCGGGATGCCGAGTTCATAAAAGGCTTCGCAGCGAAACGCATGAGCGAGCTTCAAATCCTCGTAGACCGATTGCAGCCGGGCACGCGTGTTGCGGGCAGCCGGGAACGTGACGGTGTCCGGAAAGTAATCGGCCGGGATGCACAGCGCCGCGCCGTTCTCGGCCACCATCGGGTGCCGGAGGTGCAACTGCTCGCGATAGATCTCGAGTTCCGCCGCCGTCTTGCTGCTGACCGGGATCAGCGGAATACACTGCTCTTCGATGCGATCCAGCGCGGGCTTGGCGGGCCGCCAGTCGTAAGTGTCGTGGTCAAGCAGTGAGCCATCGAGATCGCTGAATACGATCAGCACGCTGTCGATCGATGAAGAAATGTCAATTGCCCGCGGCAGCACCGAAAGGCATCATGCCGCATAGAATCCCTGCTTTCAAAGCACGTCACAAAAAGCCTTTTGCTGTGCGTGGCGTGCATTATTTTGGTGCGGCGCGCGATCTCGATGAGCCATGACGGAACACAGTGACGAGTACGAGTGGTGGCGCGGCGCAACCGTCTATCAGATCTACCC
The DNA here is from genome assembly GCA_039819385.1 of Pseudomonadota bacterium. Classification (GTDB taxonomy): domain Bacteria; phylum Pseudomonadota; class Gammaproteobacteria; order Steroidobacterales; family Woeseiaceae; genus UBA1847. The sequence goes on from JBCBSC010000009.1 coordinate 115,100, forward strand.
AAGAAGCTTTCTCGACACGACCGGTAACGGTATCGGCGACCTGCGCGGTGTGACGCGCCGCCTCGACTACGTCCGCGACCTCGGCGTCGATGCCATCTGGCTTTCTCCGTTCTTCAAGTCGCCAATGCGGGACTTCGGATACGACGTCTCCGATTATTGCGACGTGGACCCGCTGTTCGGAACTCTGCGCGACTTCGATGAACTACTGGCGGCGGCCGACAAGCGCGGACTTCGCATCGTCATCGATCAGGTCTATTCGCATTCGTCCTCGGAACACCCGTGGTTCCGCGAGAGCGCCGCCGACCGAACGAACGCAAGAGCCGACTGGTATGTATGGGCGGATCCCGGCGCGGACGGCACCGAGCCGAACAACTGGCAATCGATTTTCGGCGGGCCGTCCTGGACCTGGTCGCCGGAAAGACAGCAGTACTACCTGCACAATTTTCTTTCCGAGCAACCTGACCTGAATCTGCATGACGAGGAAGTTCAACAGGCAATCCTCGACATCGCCCGGTTTTGGCTCGATCGGGGCGTCAAGGGGTTCCGGCTCGATGCACTGCATTGCCTAATGCACGACCTCGAACTGCGCGATAACCCGGATCGCGAGAATCCTCCGACGACAGCGCACAAACCCTACCACCGGCAGGAGCACATATTCGATCACGCGCACCCGGGCGTGCCCGGCTTTCTGCAGCGCGTCCGAAAACTAACAGAGGAATACGACTCGATCTTTACGGTTGCGGAAATCGGCACCTGGAATCCGCTGCCGCTCATGCAGGAGTATGCGCATCCGTCACGCCTGAACTCGGCCTACAGCTTCGACTTTCTTGCCGCACCGCGGCTCGATGCCGCGGCCTTTCGCGAGGTTGTCGGCGCCTGGCCGAACGACAGGGATTCCGGCTGGCCGTCATGGGCCTTTTCCAACCACGATGCTCCCAGGGTTGCCACGCGCTGGCGGGACACCGGGTCGGGCGACACAAGGACCACACTCCTCGCGCTGTTGCAGTTTTCGCTGCGGGGCAACGTGTTTCTCTACCAGGGCGAGGAATTGGGACTGCCCCAGGCGGACATACCCTTCGAACGCCTGCGCGACCCGGAGGGTATCGTTCACTGGCCCGACACGATGGGACGCGACGGCGCAAGGACACCAATGCCCTGGTGCGAAACCGAGCCCAATGCCGGGTTCAGCGCGGCGGAGCCATGGCTGCCCGTGGACCCTCGGCACGTTCCGCGTGCGGTCGACAATCAGGCACAGGACCCGAACTCGATACTGTCTTTCTTCAAGCGCGTTATACATTTTCGGCAGAGCGCTCCGGCGCTGCTCGGCGGCGACCTTAAATTCCTGCCTTCACCGGAGAACGGCCTGTTGTTCCTGAGGTCCGGCAACGATCAGCACGTGCTGTGTGGCTTCAATCTGGACGCGGATACGCTGGCATTCGATATCGACACCGGGTGGAAACTCGGCGCTGCGCTGGAGACGGGCAAGCCCCCGGTCCGCTCGGGCGGCGGCAAGCTCCTGCTCGAATCGGGTCATGGATTTATGGCCGTCGTGCAGACGCAGGAATAGCCGACTATTACGTCGACTATTGCGCCGACCAGCCGCCGTCCACGGGCAGCACCGACCCCGTAATCGATCGGGCTTCGTCGCCGCACAGAAACAGGACCAGCGAAGCGACCTCGTCGATCTGCACGAAACGGCCGGTCGGTTGCGCCTGGAGCATGACGTCGCGAACGACCTCGTCCTCGGAAATCTCACGGGCCTTTGCGGTATCCGCAACCTGCGCATCCACCAGAGGAGTTTGCACGTAGCCGGGCGCGATGGCGTTGACCGTAACGTTCTCCTGCGAGAGCTCCAGGGCAACGGTTTTTGTCAGCCCGGCAACGCCGTGTTTGGCCGCCACGTACGCCGACTTGAACGGCGACGCAACCAGGGCGTGTGTGGACGCAATGTTGACGATCCTGCCCCAGCCGTTTGCCAGCAGCCGCGGCGTTGCGGCGCGGATCGTGTGAAAGCAGGCGGAAAGATTGACGGCGATGATAGCGTCCCACCGCTCGACCGGAAACGACTGCACGGGCGAGACGTGCTGGATGCCCGCGTTGTTGACGAGTATGTCGAGCTTGCCGAACTCGTTCGCCGCCGTCTCGATCATACTCTCGATCTCTGCGACCTCCAGCATGTTTGCGGCCGAATAGACGATCCGCCCGGGACCGGCCCGGCTTAGAGAATCGAGCGCACGCTGCACGTCCTCGGCGCCGCCAAGCCCGTTGATCAGCACGTCGGCTCCTGCCGACGCCAATCGCCCCGCAATACCGAGACCTATACCGCTCGTTGCACCCGTTACGACGGCGCTGCGGCCCGCCAATACGCGGTCCGTGCTCTCAACCGTGGCGTTCACGGCTTGAGTGCTCCGGCGCCAGAAACTCCGACAACAGCTCGGTAAACACTTCCGGCTTTTCCAGGAACGGGCTGTGCCCGGTGTCGCGGAACTCTACTTCGCGCACGCGCCCCCCGTTACTTTCATAGCGGCTCAGCACCTGCCGCATCTGACTAACCATGGGTTGGGCCGGAAACGCGATGTCGCTGTCTTCCGGCACCAGCATCGCAACGTCGAACAGGGAACTGTCGCTGACGATCAGATCGCTGTCGCCGTGCACCCAGAGTACGGGCGGTTTCTTTTCGAGATCGGCAATGGAGCTAACGTCGTAGTACTTCGGGCTCAGCGCATTGGTCGCGCCCCATTGCCCGGGCGATACGTAGGGCCAGTTCGGCGAGCGTTCGTGATTGCCGGGATACCGCCTGGGCCCGAGTTTCTGCTGCAGGGTTGCCGCTACCAGACTCGCTTCGCGTTCCAGCCTGAGCGGCGGCTTGACGAAAAACTCGCGCAGCAGATTCAGGGGCGCCGCCGGGGAGTCGCCGGACGTATTGCCCGCCTTGAGCTGTGCCACGACTTCTTCGTTGACGATGCCGGCGCCGGAACCCGCACAATCCGCATGGGTTGGCGTTCCCTCGACGTCGCAGGTACCGCCGAAGCCGTAGGGACTGACCGGCGCAACCAGCGTGAGCGACCGGGTGCGTTCCGGCTGGTCGAGCGCGAACTGCATGATCGTGGCTGCCCCGGCCGACCAGCCCAGCAGATGTGCCGTATCGATCCCGAGCGTATCCAGCAGCGCGCGGAGATCGTCAACCCAGTCGCCTGCGCCTCTGGTCGCGTCTATCGGCAGGTCTTCGGTAGCGCCGTAGCCGCGCAGATCGGGCGCAATGCAGCGATAGTTCCCGGACAGCGACAGCATCAGCTCCTCGAAGTAGGTCGCTGCGGAAAGGTTGCCGTGCAGCAGCACGATCGCTTCGTTATCAACGGCGCCGCAAGACAGCACGTGGCTGTCGATCCGGGCGGTCTGAACCCGGCCCGATCGAATCGACGACTGGCTCAAAACTGGTACGTGCCGGCCAGGCTGTAGGTACGCGGTGCGTTGTAATAGCCCAGCTCGACGCCGGGAAAGGCCGAGAGATCGAACGCATGGGTGCGGTATTCCTTGTCGCCCAGGTTCTTGCCGCCGAGCATGACGCGCCAGCGGCTGTCGGCGGACTCGAAGGTGATCGACGCGTTGGAAACCGCGTAGCCGTCTTGCGCCAGATTTTCGCTCGAGTTCACCTCCAGGTAGGTCTTGCTCCTGTAACCCACATCGGCGGCGAAGGTCAGGGTGCCCGCGGACAGCGGGATGGCGTGCGACAGACCGACAAACGCATCCCACTCGGGCGCGTTCACCAGCTCACGCTGATCGCTGACGTCGACCAGCTCGTTCGTGACCGGATCGGCGGTCAGGAATTCGTCGTATTCGGCATCGAGGTAGCCGAGGTTCGCCATGAGCCGAGTCCTGTCGCTCAGGACGGCCATTAGCTCCAGTTCGAGGCCCGCAATGCTGGCTTCGCCGGCATTGGTGAAGATCGGCAGAATGCCGCCGCCGCCGGGCGCCGCCTCGAAGCTGCTGACCTGCAGGTCTTCGTACTCGGTGAGGAACAGGGAACCGTTGAGGCGCAGTCGGTTCCCGAGCCACTCGGACTTGATCCCGAGTTCGTAGCTCAGGAGCGTTTCCTCGTCGTAGGGGCGCGACTGGGCATCGGCCGCACGGCCGTTGAAACCGCCGCTCTTGAAGCCCTCGGAGACGGTACCGAACAGCTGCATATCGTCGCCAAGCCGGTACTTGAGCCCGGCCTTGAACGAAAAATTATCGAAAGTCGCCGACTCGGGATCGACGGGCGGCCGCTGCACGCCCACGCCGACACCCACGGGCAAGTCGGCGGAGGACGGGTTGAGAAGCTCCGGGTTCGAGTAGCTGACCGCGCCGGTAACCGGGTCGAACATGATGCCGGCCAGCGCCGTCAGGTCGATGTCTTCGACGGTGCGCGCGTAGTCTTTCTCCTCGTCGGTGTAGCGCAGCCCGAAGATGCCGGTCAGACGATCGCTGAACTCATAGTCGAGCTGGCCGAACACGGCGGTGCTGTCGGTGCTGAACTCGGCGACGCCGGAAAGCCCGATCAGGAGGTTGTTGAACACGCCGCCGTCAAACGTATCGCCGTCTTCGTTGAAGTAATAGACACCGCCGACCAGCGATGCTCGGTCGCCGCTGTAGGTAACCTGGAACTCCTGCGACACCTGCGTCTGATCGTTGAAGTAGAAAATGCCGAACGCGTTGACCGGCGTACCGTCGAGATCGATTTCGGTACCGTAGTCCAGCTCGCGGTAGGAGCTGATCGATTTCAGGGTTAGCGCATCCGTGACGTCCCAGGTCGCGTTGAGGCCAATGCCCTGCGTCTCCGTCTGCTCGACACGATTGAAGTCGGCATTAACTTCGAAAGGGTCGGCATCGGCCGGAAAGACGGTGGTGGACAAACCAAACGTAAACGGATCGACGGTCAGCACCGAGATGGGCGTGACTTTCGACGGCGTCCTGGAACGATCCGGGTCCGAGTCGGTGAAGTCGGCCGACAATTGCACCGATACCGTCTCGGCTGCCTGCCAGTCGAGAGCGCCGCGCGCGAAGAACGTGTTCTGGTCGCCGTCGTCGTTGCCGTCGAAGGCGTTGTCGGCGTAACCGTCGCGGCTGAGCTGCGCCGCCGTGATGCGGCCGGTCAGGCTGTCGCCGCCAATAGGCCCGCTGAGCGTGGCTTTGAGGTTTGCCCGGCCGAAGTTGCCGAACATAGCCGATACGTTGCCGCTGAACTCGTCCGTAGGCTGCGCCGACACGTACTTGATGGCGCCGCCGACCGTGTTGCGGCCGTACAGGCTGCCCTGCGGACCGCGGAGTACTTCGATGCGCTCGACGTCGACCACGTCCAGAAACGCGCCCTGGGCACGGCCCAGGTAGATATCGTCGAGGTAGATACCGACGCCCGGCTCGAAGAAGGCGATGGAATCGATCTGGCCGACGCCGCGGATGTAAACGACCGCGTTGTTGGCATCGCCGACGTGTACGCTAAGGTTCGGAACCAGCGCCTGCAGGTCGCCAATGTCGTTCGCCTGCAGGGCCTCCAGATCGTCGCCGCTGTAAGACGTCATCGCGACCGGGATGTCCTGGAGATTCGCCGAGCGCCGCTCGGCGGTAACGATAATTTCCTCGAGCGCGCCGCCTTCGTTCAGGCTGCCCTGGGCGTGTGCGGCGGGCGCCAGGCCCGCACCTGTCAGGCCGGCTGCGGCAAGCGCCGTCGCGGACGCGAGTGTTTTCTGCTTCATCTGATCCCCCCGGAGTTCGACATCGTCGGCACCGCCGCGTACTTGCCTGCTGGCGGCCGATAACGACTATTACCGAGAACGGGAGGGCTGCCTATGATCGTCGGGATCAATGAAAGTGTACAAATTCGCTCACGAACAGGCCGGGCGCCATGAATTCGCGGTCAGTCCTGCCGATCGACCGGAGCGTTTTCCTGGACATATTGCTTCGGCGTCATGCCGTTCCAGCTCTTGAACGCACGAGTGAAGCTGCGAAAATCCGAGAATCCCAGTTCCTCGGCGATTTCACTCGCGTGCAGTCCCTGCTTGAGGAGACGCAGCGCCGCTTTGTTGAGCGTGGCTTTACTGATCGCGCGGTAGCTGCTGTTTCTTTCCTGCAGCCGCCGGCGCAGGGTCGCGACGCTACAGCCGAGGTAGCGGGCCGTCTCGGCCTGGTTGAACATTTTCTTCTCGATCGCTTTCTCGACCTGACGAACAATGTCGTGCTCTTGCCGATCCAGTGACGACATCGCCTCGACCACGCGGATGACGTCATCGTAGATCTCCTGCGACGACGGCGTGATACCGGGCGCAACGTCGACCGGCAAGTCCGCGGCCGATGCGTCGTACATTAAGGTGTAGGTGCCGGAATGATGGCGAATGGGCACCGTCCAGAAGTCCATATGCCGGCTCGCCGAGCGCCGGTCGTCCCTGTCCCTTTTCGTATAGACTTTTCTCAGCCGGGAAGACAGATCTTCGGGCGTGATCGACACCAGCATGCAGTGCAGGAATATGAGCACGCACTCCAGCGTGAAGTGAATATACCGGCTGTCGTCCAGGCGATACGGAAAATGCCGGTCGTCGACGATGTAAACGATGCAGCCGTCCCGCTGCTCGACGTGATTGTAGGACCCGCCGTGCAGCATGTTGTACGACCTGGCGATTGTCTTCATCGCCTCGTACAGCGTGTCGCAGGACGACAGACTGCCGACGATATGGCCGGTCGCACCCGGCATTAGGTGCCGCGAGGAGAGATGCACGGTCTCGTCGTGCAATTCGGTCGTGAGTATTTTCAGAATTCGAAAATAGTCGACCAGCGGCAGCAGCGTGTGCTCGTCGGTCGAGGCCAATGCCGCTTCCTGTCCGACCTCGCGGAATACGCGTTCGAGCGTGGCTTCGGTACAGGCGCCGAGGACCGGATCGAGATCGCGGCGGGCGACCGGAAAATCCGATCGGGTTGAGTCTGCGCTTGCGGCCATTTCGACTTTTATTCTACGTAAAGCGGCGACCGGCTATCAAATCATGTATGTCGTTTTGCGCACAAGTTGTCGTCGGGCTTAAGTAGATGCCGGCAAGATCTCGGACAACCCAAGTTTCAAGATCTCCTGTTGAAAAACGCATCGACGGCAGCCTTGCCTCTGCCGCCGATGCGCCTGACCTTCGAGCGAAGGACCGTCGGAGCGAATTAATCGAACGCCGCGTGATTCACTTTCTGCAGCACGCCACAGCGGAAAGTTCTCGCCGGCGTCGGCACGTCGGCGTCGAAACACTCGAGCTGCGTACCGGTTGGGCTTAGAAGCTGCAACAGGGCCGCCTCTTCGCCGACGACATTGGGGTCCGCCGGCTGGCCATGGCTCGCGAACAGCACTTCGACCTCGGCATGCAGCGGCCGGCGCAGGCCGCGGCCGTTGAGATAGCCTTCCGTCAGGGTATCGGCGAATCGCTCTCCGCCCTCGGCCTTCGCTGCAGTCCGGTACAGCGTGGCCACGACCACGGCGGTGCCGTCGGCGTCTTCCGCGACAAATGCCGTCGCCTGTAGCTGCGAGCCGTCCACCCTGGGGTTCGCCAGATCGCTCAGCTCGCAGGAGTACGGCACAGCGCAGTGCTGCGGACGATTGTAGATTCGCCACCAGGCCGTCATCGCCGCGCCGGGATCGAGATCCGACGTCTGGACGATCGCGTGCACGCGATTGGAATAGCGGAGCAGGTGCGACTCGCCGACCCAGACGCCATCGGCGGTCCGGACGACGGGATCGACTTGCGAGTAATGGTTTTCCGCGTGTGCCTGTACAGCCGCGAGAGCGGCGGCCAGGAGCGGTAGAACCAGGTGTCTGCGTTTCATTGAAGTCTCTGGGTAGTAGTTGATGATTAGCTGTCGTTGCAACGACAGAAAACAGCGCCGACAGCTCTCGAGCGTTACCAGCGCCAAATCTGGTCGTAGTGATCGAATAAGTCCGCAAGTTCCGCTCGGGCAATTCGCGTGAAGCCGTCCACCTGCGTTACCGCGGTCAGCCCGATCTCCCGAACGTCTTCGTCCACGACGTAAACCCTGACGTGTTTACCGATCAGTCCGGCGACGTCGTGCCCAAGCCTTGGCGGCTGGGTCTGCCGCCAGTCGCCGAAACTCAGGCCCGCGGCGTCCTGCCGTTCGACGGTGTAGTTGACCGCGTTACCGGCCAGCAGTACGTCGAAGTCGCCGCCGGCGCCGGTCATTGCATGAGTAAGCCAGACGACCGTATCGTCCTGCTCCTCGATCGTGGCTCTGTAGGCCGTATTTATGATCTGCAGGACTTTCATCGCGGATCTCTCATGACGTTGGTATGACGAGCGTGTTGTCCGATCGCGCCGCAAAATCGACCAGGTCGGCGGGCGTTCCGCGGCGCACGCCTTCTACGGCTTCGTCGGCACCGCGCTCATCGACGCACAGACCGCAATTCGCCCAGTCGATCGAGCCGCCGTTCCTCTCGGCTGCCGCGATCAGCGCGGTAACCCAGTCTTTCGGCAGCGGGTGATTCTCTTCCGCCGTGTCGTGACCGTGCACCGCATTGGGATGCTGCGTCTGACGCGCGAACGGCAGGTAAACGGCGCCTTCATAGGCAAACACGTTGATGTCGTAGCCGCGGCGCGCGGCGATGTCGAGCAGGCGCATGGCGGTTGTCGTGCGCGCGCTCTCGAAGGGGGCGTCCATCAGAACGACTGTCAGCGTGCTCTTGCTGCTCATGCTCATGGCAACACTCCCGCTAGTGCCAGATGACTTTGTCGCCGGCCGCCATCCGATCGATGACAAAATCGAGGGTCGAACTGCGTACGGACTCGTTGATCCGGGCCGTCGAGATGCCGCGTTCGCGCAGGGAAAACGCATCGGCCAGCAGCATCACGCCGGCGTCACGCGCCGCGAGCAGCTCCGGCGCGCCGTCGCAGGCAGTGAGCACACCGTTCTGAACCATGAACACGGCGACGGTGTTGCCCTTCTCCGCAAGCTTTGCCCCCAACTCGAAGCAGTCGTTTGCGTCCGCGGCCTCCCGCCAGTTTTTGGACGCGATGAGTACGTAGTGATTCATGTGTCTGTCCTCGGCCCGATGTGTCCGCTCTCCAAGGAATACGACTGTGCCCGATCCGGCGGACAGCGGGTGTCACCCGAAATGGTGACTTGCGCCGGCATGGTGGGTCGTCTAAAAATGATGTATGAAACGTTCGACCGTCATGATCGTCGAGGACCACGATGCGACGCGGGACAGCCTGGTAGCCAAGGTATCCGCGGATCCCGCGCTAAACGTGGTCGCCGACGTAGCGACGCTTGCGGCCGCGAAACGCGCCTACGAACGACACCGGCCCGATGTCCTCCTGGTCGATCTGCAGCTCCCCGACGGCAACGGCACCGAACTCATCGGCGCGGTAAGCGGCGAGTCTCTGACTCTGGTTATATCGGTTTTCGGCGACGAGAAACGGGTCGTCGGTGCGATCCGCGCCGGTGCCAGCGGCTATCTCCTGAAGGACGACGATGCAAAAGAGGTGTCGGTCGCGATTCACCAGATACTGAACGGCCAGTCGCCGATTAGCCCGGCGATTGCCAGTCACCTGATCGCGCACTTTCAAAAGCGGATTACTTCCCAGACTGACGTCAGTCTCTCGCAGCGTGAACAGGACGTCCTGATGCTGGCCTCGAAGGGTTATACCTACGGCGAGATCGCGGAGCTGATGAACGTTTCGGCCAACACGGTCGGCACGTACACGAAACGCATCTACACCAAACTCGAGGTCAACTCGAAATCGGCCGCCGTCTACGAGGCGCGCCGGCTGGGGCTAATGGACGATTGAAACCGTCGCCGACAATCCGCGTCCTGACGCTGGCCGGACTCGTTGTCGTGTCCATTGGCATACTGCACATGGCACACCTCATCGATCAGCCGGATGCAACGCTCGACGAGTACCGGATCGAGACGATGCGAATCGTCGAGTCGCATTCGGCGACGCCTCCGGTCGACGCCGAGTGGCTGGATATCGATGCGGATACGGTTATCGGCGCCCCGATCCGCCGCGATAACTTCAACAGCAGCTGGCTCGCTATCGACGTACCGGCAGGCGACTACGACCCGCAGTATCTTGCCTTGTATCTGCGCGTCGCTAAAGCAAACGTGGCCGTTTATCTGGGCTCCCGGTTCGTCAGCTCGAGCGGTGAAATGCAACGGCCGCTGCCCTTTTACCTGCGTCCGCTGTACGTCCGGCTACCCATTAGCGCCAACCAGTCGCAGCCGATCGAGACTGTCTATGTAAGGCTGGCTCGGGAAGGCGGCTATATAACGCCGAACGAAGTGTTTATCGGTCCCGCCGACGTGCTTGCGGCTGCCTGGCGCTCCGAGCGGCTTTACGGCCTGTGGCTGCCGGCGGCAGTCGCGACGCTAATGCTCGCGCTCGCGTCCTCGCTGCTGGTGCTGTATTTCGCGAGCCAGCGCCGGTTTACTTACTACGGCATCTACGGCGTCATCATCATCCTTTGGGCGCTGCATTCGATCCATACTCTAGTAGACCGGGTCCCAATGCATCACTGGACGTGGTTCACGTTTTCTTACCTGCTGCTCTGGTGGGTCATCTTGACGCCCGCGTTCGCCAATCGCTTCTTCGACCTCGGTATGAAAACGCTCGAGAGAAGTGTCATCGGCATTGGCGTCTTGCTAACGATCCCGATACTGGTGTTGCTCGCAAAGCACGACATCGGGTCCCTGTACACCTATTTTGCCTACGGCTGGGTCCCCTTTATTCTGTTGTGCCTGGTAATCGTGCTCGGGCAATACGCTTACGCGAGCTGGCGCCAATGGTCGTTCGAAAGCGTCGGACTATTCTTCGTGTGCGCCCTGGGTCTTGTCATTGGCGTGCGCGATTATCTGTTCGACTGGACCACGTGGGTACCGGGCACGACCTATTACACCAAGTACGCAAGCGTGGTACAGATCGCCTACATCAACGTGCTGATCGCGAAACGCTACGCCCGTTCCGCACACGACCTCGTGACGCTAAACCATACTCTGGAAGGCCGCGTGCAGGAGAAAGCCCGCGAACTCGAAGAAGGATATGAAGAGCGGCGGATTCTCGAACGCGAGCGCACCCTGTCTCAGGAACGCGACCGGTTAATGCGGGACATGCACGACGGGCTCGGCGGACAGCTCATTCAGGCGCTCGCGATGAGCGAAAAAGGCAATGCGGACGAGGATCTGAGAGAGTCTCTGGAGCGGGCGCTGATCGATCTGCGGCTAATCGTCGACTCGATCGCGCCATCGAACGACGACCTGACCACGCTCCTCGCGTCCTTCCGCCACCGCTCCAAGCGCGTATGGGAGAAGAGCGGCGCCAGGCTGCACTGGGACATGGGCGATTTGCCGACGACGTCCTTGAGCCCGGAACAAAGCCTCAATCTGCTGCGCATCCTGCAAGAGTCTTCGACCAACGCGCTGCGTCACGGCCAGGCCGAGAACATCTACGTCACAACCCGCAACACGGAAGGACACGTGCGCGTCGAAATCAGGGACGATGGCAGCGGCTTCGACCCGGCCTCGGCAAAGGCGGGCTTCGGGCTCGCCAACATGCGGCGGCGTGCCGAGGAGGCCGGAATGGACCTGGCTATCGACTCCGGTAGCGCGGGAACCCGGATTACGATCGACCTGCCGACCGTCCCCAATGACGTTGAGGATGATGCTGGCAGCCACTAGTGTCCCGTTTGGTTAATTCGTTAACCAAACGGGGCACTAGGGCCGGTGTTGCGGGTCCGTTGCGGGCAATGTGAAGGCTGGTCCGGGCGGGCGCCTCTGCTCGGAGCCGCTGCAGCACAGCCGAACGATTGGGACGTCGATTGGTCTACTTTTCTTAAGCTAGGAACGGGCGCGAAACCGATGACAATACGAGGCGCATTTACCCCCTGCACACTAACACTTGCCCTGCTTGCGCTCGCAGCCGCGGCCTCGCCGCATGCTGTCTCCGCAGCTCCGCTCGATGCCATCGAGGCGCCGCTCGCACCCAAGGCTTACGAGCCCATGGCCGTCGAGGTAAGGTCTGCCGTGGAGCAGCTTGTCATACTGCCCAGCGATGCGGCGGCGAATGAGGCGATTACCGGCAGCTACGACAAGGCGGAGCCAGGGCTGATTGCCGGTGTGGACCAGGGCAGGCACGCGGGTACCGTGACGACCGAGGTCGGACCCGTAAACGTGCGGGTACCGATACCCATACTGCAGCTTCCCGGCATGGTCTGGGGCGGTCTGTCGGGTGCGGCGAAGAAGGATATTCAGGAATTCCGCGACGCGCTGACCGAGGATATCGTGAACGCCGACAGCCAGCCGCTCGCAAACAGCGCGCTGGCGCTGGACGTGCATCGCAACATCCGCAGCCAGGCGGCCATCGACGCCAAGCTGCTCGCGTCGGTGCCGAGCATCCCGGAGACGACGGATGCGGTTCTGTACGTGGGATTCGACGATTTCAAAATGGATGTCGACGGCAAGAACGCGACGCTGATTCTGTCCGCCAGCGCGTCGCTGACACGGCGTAGCGACAACACCGTCCTGTATTCGCGCACGATCGAGTATCAGGATACGGACACGCTCAAGAACTGGACGAAAGACGATCTCGCCCTGTGGCGGGACTACACGAACTTCGCGGGACACTACCTGGCGCGCGAACTCGCGGGCGAAACCTTCTACCGCCGCCTGATGCCTGTTTCGCTATCGCCCGAACCCACGTCGTCGGCAAAACGGCATCGCAAGCTAGCAAGCCGCTTCGTGACCGATTCGCTAACGCCGGAGCTCGCCTGGAAACCAGGTCCGCGCCCGGCCGGTGGCGATGACGAAACTCCACCCGCAGCCGTCGACGAAAGCAAACTCAGCTACGACATCGAGATCTACGACGCTCGCCGCCTCGTGTACGCCGGCCGCCAGGCTTCGGGGCAAACGCATGTCGTGGGTTACGAACTCGAACCATGCCAAAACTACCGCTGGTCGGTGCGGCCGTCCTACCGTGAGGGCAGTGACGTGACGTACGGCGACTGGATGCGGCTGCCGGGGCAGGCGAATGCCGACAGCAAGGGTCGCAACGGCCTGACCGGGCGTAACGCGTCGCTTGCTCCGGCGTATACCCAGGACTTTCCCGAGCTCGAGATCAAGTGCGGCCGACGCCGCTAGTGGGCTGCTTGAAAAATTCCTACGCTGTCAGAAGGCACGTCACGCCGGCAATGGCCTGAGTTCTTGGCAAGCGGCGTAACTCCGACCTGCGGGCCGGCAGCGCCCTCGTCTCGCCGGTTTGCCTGCCGGCTTCAGTTGAACACGAGTCGAAAAGTCGTCCCGCCGCCGCCGGTTTCGACGGCGATCTCGCCGTTGTGCGCCGTCATGATTTGCCGGCTCAGCGACAGGCCTACCCCGCTGCCGTTGCGCTTGGTCGTAAAAAACGGGATGAAGATCTGATCCAGTTCGTCCTCCGGTATTCCGGGGCCGTTGTCTTCTACGCTAATGATTACGCGACTGAGATCCAGACGAGCTACAAGCCGGATTGACGCCGGCTGCCGGCCGGCCACGGCGTCGCCGGCGTTTCTGACCAGATTGATGAGCACCTGATCGAGCAATTGCCGGTCTGCGTAGACCTCGAGCGTCTCGGGTTCGACGAGCACGGTAATTTGCACGCCGGTCATGCCGCCCTGCAACAGAGTCGCGACATGCCTGAGCGCCTCCAGCACCCTGATCTTGGTCGGTACCGGCTTGGGCACGTGCAGCAGTTCGCGATAGCGCGACACGAAATCGATCATACCCTCGCTGCGCCTGGCAATCGTGCGCACGGCCTCGCGCACGTCGTCGGCCGCGCCGGGATCGTCGAGCATTCCCATCGTCGTTTGCGCCAGCGAGGTAACGGGAGTGAGCGTGTTCATGATCTCGTGCGTCAGCACACGTATGAGATTCCGCCAGGCGCTCGACTCGCGGGCCGACAGTTCGCCCGAGAGATTTTCTATGGAGTAGAGCCTTTCCACCTCGCCCTTGACGCGAATCTCCGCAACGGCAACCCGCAGCTCGACGGGAATACTGCGAATACTGGTCTGCAGCAGGCGTCGCTCCCCCGGCCCGATGCTCTCGAGGACCGCCGGCAGCGCGCTGTCCAGGGCTGCCAGGTCGGCAAGGTTTGCGAGCGTCGGCAAGCCCGTGAGACGGCGCGCGGGGTTGTTGACCAGCGACAGGGAACCGTCCCGGCGCGCGGCAAAAAAGGCGATGGGCACGTGGCGTATCACGGTGTCGAGGTAACCGGCCTGCAGGTCGCGGTCCGCGCGGGCATCCTGGAAACGCTCGAGGACCTTGTTGAACGCGTCTTTCAGTTCCACATCCACATCGTCTTCGACGAAACGGCGCGTGAAGTCCTCGTAGTGCACGGCGGCAAAGAATTCCTCGAGCGAGTCCACGTGCTTTTGCACCGAATGAATGAGCCCGAGAACCTGCAGCGAAATCACGGCCGCGAGCACGAGCGGCACGGCGATTTGATCGGTTTTCAGCATGCTCAGGATGAGCAGGCCAATGTTCGCAGAAAGGAATACGACCTGGACAATGGTGAGCGCACGAAAGCGGGCCCGGAGACGCCGTTTCACAGCTTGAACTTCTCGATACGCCGGTATAGCGCCGCGCGCGTAATCCCCAGCGCACTCGCTGCGTGCGAAATGTTGCCTCCCGCATTTCGAATGGCCGTTTCCACCAGCAGCCGTTCGTTTTGCTCGAGGTTTAGACTACGATCCGCCGCCTTGCCCGCGGGCTCGCCGAAACTAAAATCGGCGGCCGTTATTTCCTCGCCGTCGCCGAGCAGTACCGCGCGCTCCACGGCATGCGACAGCTCACGAACGTTGCCCGGCCAGCGATGCGCCTTGAGTATTCCCAGCGCACTGCGCGCCAGCCGTTTTAGGGGCAGCCGGTACTTGCGGGAGGCGGCCGCCGCGAAATGCTCGACGAGCGCCGGCAGATCGTCGAGTCGTGCACGCAGCGGCGGCAACTTGATCTCTATCGTGTTGATCCGATAGAGCAGGTCCTCGCGGAAGCTGCCGGCTTGCACCAGTTCTTCGAGCGGCTGATTCGTTGCCGCAATGAGCCGCACGTCTACCGAAACCGGCTGATCGCTGCCGAGCGGCGTGACGTCCTGCGACTCGAGTACGCGCAGCAGTTTCATTTGCAGCGGCGGCGGCAGATTGCCGATCTCGTCCAGAAACAGCGTGCCGCCGTTGGCGGCCTGAAAGCGCCCTGCGCGATCCTGCCGCGCGTCGGTGAACGCACCGGCCCGGTGACCGAACAGTTCGCTTTCGAAGAGACTCTCCGACACGGCGCCAAGGTCAACCGCGACCAGCGCTTTCGCGGCGCGGCTGGACTGGCGATGAATGGCCTGTGCGATCAACTCCTTGCCAGTGCCGTTTTCGCCGCGTATCAGTACCGTCGCATCGGTCGGCGCGATGCGCGCAACCACTCGGAGCACTTCCTGCATGGCATCGGAGCCGGCCACCATATCGGCCGGCGGGGACGGTTCGCTCAACGCCGTGACCGTGGCGCGCGTGCGGCGCAGCTCGGATGCAAACCGCAAGGTCGCCAGCAGTTTGTCGTTTTGCCAGGGTTTCAGCACAAAATCGGCGGCGCCGTCCCGCATCGCCTGCACCGCTGTGTTTAGGTCCCCAAACGCCGTCATGAGGATGACCACGGCATCGGGATCCCGCTCGAGAATGACGCCCAGCCAGTGCAAGCCTTCGGCACCGGTGTTCCGGCCGATCGCAAAGTTCATGTCGACGAGGAACACGTCGATCCGCTCCGAACCCATCAGCTCCTCGAGATCCGCGGGGTTCTCGGTCGTCAGCACGCGCGAATAGTGCTGCCGCAGCAGCAGACGGGCGGCGGTCAGCACATCGGGGTCGTCGTCAACGACTAAAACGGTGGCTTGCGAGCGCATCACACGACTGTAGCCGCTCAAGTGTCCGAAATCGATCAGTTGTTTGCGAAATCGAACACCAGCGACCGCCGACCATTACGTAACCCACTGATTTCACGAGGCCAAGGATAGGCATGTTACTTGCTCCTGTATTGGCATGAGCACCTCTCGCATTCCTCCCGGCACCACTATGGACCGCAAAATCGACCGTAAGGGCCGAATGCCTCTGTACGTTGCCGGCGCAATCGCCGTCGCCGCGCTGCTGGTGTTCGCCATCTGGCTATCCCGCGGTTCGTCGACCTCGTACACCCTGGACGGTCAGCGCATCCGCACGGCCGTCGTCGAGACCGGAGTGTTCGAGGATTACATCCCGCTGCGCGCGACGGTCGAACCCGAACGCAGCGTGTTTCTGGACGCCATTGAGGGCGGCCGTGTCGAGCGGGTCCTGATCGACGACGGGGCCATCGTCGAAGCGGGCCAGCCCATCCTCGAGTTATCGAACACGGCGCTGCAGCTCGACGTCATTGCACGCGAAGCCGAAGTCAGTGAGCAGCTCAACAACCTGCGCAACACGCAGCTCGCCATCGAGCAAAACCGCTTATCGCTGAAAAGCGACCTCATCGAGATCGACTACCAGATCACGCGTCTGGACAGGCTGGTCAAACGCTATATCGAGCTGGAGGACAACCAGTTCATTTCCAGAAACGAGTATGAGGACGCAGTGGACGAACTCGAGTACTGGAAGAACCGCAGGGTCGTCACGCGCGAAAGCCAGGCGCAGGACGAGCGTATTCGCATTACTCAGATCGAACAGCTCGAGGCATCGGTGGGTCAGCTCGAGAAGAATCTGACGCTTGCCCGGTCGAATCTCGAAAACCTGCTGGTCAAAGCTCCGCGGTCCGGCCAGCTGACTTCGCTCAACGCCGAAATCGGCGAATCGAAAGCGCGCGGCGAGCGCCTGGGCCGAATCGACGACATCGATCGGTTCAAGACATCGGCTCTGATCAACGAGTTTTACCTGAACCGCGTGCGCATCGGTCAGCGCGCCGAGCTAACGCTCGACGGCGAAGATTTTGTGCTCGAAATCAGCAAGATTTACCCAAACGTCCAGGCATCTCAGTTCGAGATCGATCTGCGTTTTCTGAATACCGCACCGGAGGCGATTCGGCGCGGACAAACTCTGCAGATGCGGCTAGTCCTCGGCGATGCAGAGGGCGATACGGTTCTCGTGGAAAACGGCGCGTTCTACAACGACACGGGCGGCGCTTGGGTTTTTGTTTTCAACGCCGACCGGACTGTCGCGCAACGCCGCGAAGTACAGCTCGGGCGGCGCAACTCGGACAACATCGAAGTTGTCAGTGGCCTCGTCGACGGCGACGAAGTCATCATTTCTTCCTACAGCAGTTTTCTCACCGTCGAACGCCTGTTCGTCGACGATCGATAAAGCCATAAACACTTCCAGGGGCACCGACATGATCAAGCTTCACAACCTGTCCAAGGTTTACCGTACCAGCGACATCGAGACCACCGCGCTTGACGCCGTAAACCTCGAGATCGACAACGGCGAATTTGTTGCCGTCATGGGCCCCTCCGGGTGCGGCAAGTCAACGCTCCTGAACGTACTCGGCATGCTCGACACTCCCGACTCCGGCAGCTACACGTTCATCGACCAGGACGTCTCGAAGCGCTCCGAGCGCGAACTGGCAACGGTGCGCAAGCAGAACATCGGCTTCATCTTTCAGAGCTTCAATCTGATCGACGAGCTGACCGTTGCCGAAAACGTCGCACTGCCGCTGCTCTACCAGAAAACCCCGGCAGGCGTTCGCGATCAAGCCGTGCGCGAGGTGCTCGAGCGGGTAAAGATCGCTCACCGGTCCGATCACCGTCCGCAGCAGCTGAGCGGCGGCCAGCAGCAGCGGGTTGCGGTGGCCCGCGCTGTCGTAACCCAGCCGAAGCTAATACTCGCCGACGAACCTACCGGGAATCTGGACACGACCAACGGTGAGGAGGTGCTGAACCTGCTGGAGCAACTGAACTCGGAAGGCACGACCATCGTCATGGTGACTCACGACCGCGGTCATGCGGACCACGCAAGCCGCGTCGTCAACATGCTCGACGGCCGTGTGCTCTCGGAAAACGTCGTCGGCATGCAGGCCGCGAGCGAGGCGCAACATGCTTAAGAACTATCTGAAAATAGCCCTGCGCAACATCACGGGTAATCCGCTGTTCAGCGCGATCAACATCATTGGGCTCTCGATTGGCCTCGCCTGCTGCATCATCATAACGCTGTATGTGCAATACGAGACCTCCTACGACAAACACTGGCAGGATGCCGACCGCATCCACCGTGTAACGCGGGATTTCTTCAGCAACGATCTGGAACTTGCCACGATAGCGCCGCCCATTGCGCCGCTGCTCAAGCAGGATTACCCCGAGATCGAGGACATTACCCGCCTGATGAACATCGGCACGACGGCGTTTACGATAGGTGAAAAGACCGTCAACGAAGAAGCGGTCGTCATTGCGGACAGCAACGTTTTCGACTTCTTTCAGCTCGAATTCGTCGCCGGCGAACCGGCGACCGCCCTCACTGCCCCAACAAACATTGTGCTTTCGGAGCGTGCTGCCGAACGCCTGTTCGGCAGCACGGACGTCATGGGCGAGACTATCAACGTGGCCGGGCAGGCCGACTTTACCGTGACGGGGATTTTTCGCGACTTGCCCGACAACACCCACATGGCCTTCGAGACCGCGATGTCAATCAGCGTCATACCTTTGATGATGGGGCCGGATGCGCTGGAGCGCTGGGGCAGCAACAACTTTCACACTTATCTTCGCCTCGAACCGGGATTCGACCCGGATGAACTAGAGGCAAAATTCGTCGATTTTATTATTCGGCACCGCGGCGAAGACGCACCGGACGGTACGGCGATCAATCTGCAGCCGCTCACCGGCATTCACCTGACCTCGAATCGCGACAGCGAGTGGCAGCCGAACGGCAGCCTCGCAGCGGTCTATACGTTTTCCGCCGTTGCGCTGGTGGTGCTGCTGATCGCCGTCGTCAATTTCATGAACTTGACGACGGCGCGTTCGACGCAGCGCGCCAAAGAGGTAGGCATTCGCAAGGTAGTCGGCGCGGATCGCAGCCAGCTCATTCTTCAGTTTCTCGGCGAGTCCGTATTGCTGACGGCAGTCGCCATGCTACTCGCCCTGGCCCTTGTCGAACTCGCGCTGCCCTCTTTCGCGGCGTTTCTCGAAAAGCCGATTACACTGTCGCTCACCAATCCGCCAACTCTTGTCACTCTGATCGGCGGTACGGTTATCGTCGGTATACTCGCAGGCACTTATCCGGCCTTTTACCTGTCGCACTTTCGGCCGGCGGCAGTGCTCAAAGGCACGGTATCCGGCAGCGGCTCGGCACTATTGCGCCGCGCACTCGTGGTGTTTCAGTTCGCCACCTCGATTGCGCTGTTGATCGCAACGGGTGTCGTCATGGCGCAAATGCACTATGCGCGCACCGTGGACCTGGGCTACGAAAAGGAACGCAACCTGGTGCACTCGCTGCCCTTCTTTGCCGACCTCTGGGGCCTGTACACGCCGCTAAAGACGGAGCTGGAAGCGCACCCGGACATCGAATCGGTCGTGTATTCGTCGCGCATACCCAGCCAGCAGAACCTGGACAGCAGCGGCTATCTGGCCGCGGGGACTCAGGAAGTCCTGGAAAACACCGTGGGGATATCCGACATCAAAGTCGACTGGCAGTGGTTCGATCACTACGACGTCGAATTTCTTGCCGGGCGGTCGTTCCGCGAAAACGAGATGAAAATCGAGCAGCCGAGCGAGGAACAGCCGGTCGTAAAGGCCGCCACAGTCCTCAACGAATCCGCCGCGCGGCGCCTTGGCTGGTCGCCCGAAGAGGCCCTTGGCAAGATCGTTCGCGAGCCGCAGGACTCCGACTTGACTCTATGGATCGACCGCGAGGTGGTAGGCGTCATTCCGGACATCCATTTCTCGTCGCTGCACGACGAAATGAAGGCAACTCTGTACGCCGAACCGAACGACCGTTATCAGCGGCACATTTCCGTCAAACTGGCGCCGGGCGATCCCGGCGAGGCAATCCGGCATTTTGAAGACGTATGGACACGCCTGGTGCCCAACGACCCGGTTAACTGGGAGTTTCTGGACGATCGTTTCGACGCCCGCTATCGCGCGGAAGGCAGGCAGGCGCAGATGTTCGCCATCTTTTCGGGTTTCGCGATCTTCGTGGCCACGCTCGGCCTGTTCGGCCTCGCTTCGTTTACGACCGAACGCCGCACCAAAGAAATCGGCATTCGCAAGGTGATGGGTGCCTCCGCGCGTAATATCGTCATGCTGCTCACTTCGGATTTTACGAAGCTGGTGTTATTGGCCAATGTGATCGCCTGGCCGGTGGCCTACTACTTCATGAGCCAGTGGCTGACCCGGTTCGTCTACAAGGCGCCGTTTACGGAGTGGGCCTGGCTGTTTGTCGCAAGCGCTCTGGTCGCTTTGGCTGCGGCGTGGCTGACGATTGCGCTGCAGGCCGGGCGCGCGGCGACGGCCCGGCCGGTGATGGCCTTGCGTTATGAATAGAGATTTCCAGCATCGCAATATGAAGCCGGAATAATAAGGTCAGCGCCCGGTCGCTATCATGAGCCTGTCAGAACGCCAAGATGATTGGCGACGACGCGCTCTTTGCCGGGCACGCGCTCCTGGATGGGACGACTGAGCAGGCGGCCTTCTGGCCCGACCAGCACGGCCGATCCGCCGCCGTCCAGATTCAACGCGTCAACGGCACCGAGCGAGCGCAGGAAGTCGGCCAGTTCAGGGAGGTTCATACCCTCGGAGTACCCGGGCTGACGGCCGTCGACGACAATCAGCCATAGAACGGACCGGTCCGCGTTGAGCGCAAGCGCGGTCCTCGGCGCGCGCTTCAGGGCGAAGCGGGGATCGAACTTGCCGAACGTCGGCGCCCGCCCGGCCCGAAGAAGTAGAGGACCCGCGCCAATCGCCTGATCGGTAGCGTCCGGACAGGGCCCGTCGACAATGCGCGCAGAGTTCCAGTTTGCGCAAAACGCACCGTCGACGCGCAAGCGAAAGCGGGGAATATCGATACGGTTGTCCGAAACCTGTACGCCGTCGGCGATGTGCTGGCCGAGTACGTTGACCGGGTCGCCGGGTGCCGGATACGGCGCCGTTCCGTGCGTGCCGCTTTCGAACGGTTCGAAATAGCCGGCGTTGACGGCCACGGTCGCCCCGACGGACTCGGCAAACGCGCTGGTCAGGCTGGCGGTGAACTCGTGGGTGTCGCCGCCACCGCCGGCCGTCGTCCGAAAGCGGATACGCGAATCGCCAAGATCGATTTCCGCGACGTGCACCACGGCGTGCCCTCGTATGCCGTAGCAGATATGCGAGACGCTCACGAGATCGTCTATCCGCTCCGATCGCTCGTCGATCGGACAGGTGAGCGCTTCCGGCACCGGGGCCGTATCTTTTGCACTGCCCCACGAGGACGCCGTTGCCGCCAGAAGACACAGGACAAGCCGTTTCATAAGGACACTACCTCTCACGTCGGGTTTGCAGATACTGCATGAGCGTTTCCGGATAGTCGGTTTGAATGATGCTGACACCGGCATCGATGAGCGAACCCCAGACATGCTCGGGAGACGTGCTGCCGTACTCGTCGTCGCGTCCGCCGGAGATTGCCGGATACAGCGTGTTAACCCAGATGCCGATATTTCTCTCCCGCAGCGCAACAAGCTCTTCCGTAAGAAACCGGCTGTCGTGGAATACGAACTCGTAGGCTACCGGATCGTAGGCATCGAAAGCACCCTGCAGGTCGTTGGCGCTGCTCAAGCAATAAGAGCCCGGCGGCCGATCCTCCCGACACTGGACGACGATCGGCATGAACGGCGCGTTCCCGAGAAACGGCGCCTGGCGAAGTTCCGAACTGCCGGGGGCCGCCCTGAGTTTGAAGAGCACTTCGTCGTTGATTTCGAGCGCACCGACAATCGCCAGCGCCTCGTCATGAACGCGCTCTTTCATATCCAGGTTTACGAGAATACGGCCGCGGCTGAGCCGCAAAGCCGCGTCGAGGGTGGGTATCCGGTATTGCGTCACTGGCGCGTCCGCGCCTCCAGCCCCGGTCTTGAGTCTTGCCTCGCGTATTTCCGCCCACGTGAACGCTGCCAGCGCGCCACTCAGGTCGCTCGTTCGATCGAGAGTGCGATCGTGCAGCAGCACGAGCTTGCCG
Source organism: Pseudomonadota bacterium (assembly GCA_039819385.1). Taxonomy (GTDB): domain Bacteria; phylum Pseudomonadota; class Gammaproteobacteria; order Steroidobacterales; family Woeseiaceae; genus UBA1847. Next base: position 137,276 of record JBCBSC010000009.1, read on the forward strand.
TCCGCCGTTTGCCGAACATCGACTTCGACCATGTCGACGCCCAGCGCAATACAGGCCTCGATGGCTTCGAGCGAGTTTTCCGGGGCCTCTTGCCAACAGGCCCGGTGAGCAACGACCATGGTTTCTTCACTTGAGAACGCGGCCTTGACGCTGATGGCGCCGGAACAGCCGGCAAGCACCGGGCCGCAGAGTGCGCACAGGATACGGATCACGCGCTGCATGCGTCGAGCCGCCGGTCCGAACGGCCGATCAATGCCGATAGGTCACGCCGAAGTGCAGCTGGCGGCCGATAATCGTCTCGCCAAACAGGAGATCCAGATTGCTGCCGGTCAGCTGGCGCCGGCGTTCGTTGGTCAGGTTGCGGCCTTCCAACTTAAACACCCAATGATTGCCCTGATAGTAACGCAGCGACGCATCGATCTGCTCGAACCTGTCGTCCGTGCGATTGCTGCGAATCAGGAAGTCGTCGGTCAGGTTATAGGCCACGCGCACTTCCACGAGTCCCGTATTGTAAAACAGGGAGGCATTGGCGAGAAAATCGGCCTGCCGAATGCGCCGGTCCAGCGTCGTTCCGTCGAGGAAGCTCGTCTCGCCGTCAAGAAACGTCATGTTGACCGACAAGCCAAGCGGTGCCAGCGACGCCGGCAGAAACGGCATCGAGCCGAGATAGGCCTGCAGCTCGAGGCCTTGTACCTGCGAGTCCGATGCATTGGTGTTCTGGGTCACCAGCGCCGGCTGGCCGTTGACGGTCGTTTCTTCCGTGGTCAGGAAAATGTCGCCGTCGATGTCCTTGCGAAACAGGGCCGCGGACAGCAAGCCGTCACCGCCGGCGAAATAGTATTCGAGCGACAGATCGAAGTTGTCGGACTCGCGCGGTTCGAGATCGGGGTTGCCGCGCCGGATCTCGAGCAGGCCGGAATCGCTGTCGCCGGGAAGCACTTCGGAAAAGGTCACGGTCAGATCCGACGGATTCGGTCTGCCGAGCGTTTGGCTGAAAGCGCCGCGCAAAAACACACCGTCGGCAAGCTCGTAGCTGAGGTTGACCGAGGGCAACAGATTGTCGAAATCGCCATCGACGTCGTTCGCGGCATCGCCGCGCGCGCCGGAGCGGAATTCCGTCGCCTCGAAGCGCAGGCCACCGACTACGTTGAGTCGCCCGGTGCGAAACGTCAGCAGACCGTAGGCCGCGGTTACGTCTTCTTCGTAGGAGAAGTCCGCGGACGTTGACCGGCCGACGTCCCGCGGTATGTTTTGCGCACTAACGAAGGCACGCACCGCAGCGGGGTCGTAGAACAGAAAGTTGTCCGGAGAGTAATCCGAGCGGAATGCGTCGTCAGCGAGCAGCGGCTCGAGCGCTGCCGTGGCGGCCAGCGCGCTGAAATCCGCCGCGGCAAACCGGAATTCCTCGTTGTCGCGAATGCGCTCGAGGCCGCGAAATGCAATCCCGAACTTGTAGCCGAGGCCGCGGTCGTCGCGTGCGTTGTTCCAGCCGAAGTCGGCTTTGAGGTTGAAGACCTCTTCGTCGGTGTTCAGATCCCTTTCGCGAATGAAAGATAGCGCATAGTTCGACGGATCGGCGAAGTACTCCGGCGAGTTGTAGGTCGAGCGGCCGGGAACGGTACCCGCGGCGTCGATGCTGACACCCAACTCCGGCACGAAGCCGGTGCGGAAAACGAGCGCCGGCGTATCGTGATCGAAGTTCTGCTCGGCCCAGCCGGCATCGAGGCTCAGATTGCCGCCGGCGAGCGCCGTGTCGAAATGACCCTGAACGCCGGTACCTTGCGTGCGGATCGGAAACGAGTCGAAGTTGAGTTCCATGCGAGCATTCGCCACGACGGCCTGATCGACCCCGGTCTCGGTAATGTCTCCGGCCCCGAAGCGCAGGTTGTTGCGGAAGCGGGTTTCGTTCTCCTGCTGGCGATAAAAATAGGCGCCAACCGAGGCGTAAGATTCGCCGCTCCGAAACTCGAACTTGCCCTGTCCGCCATAGCGCTCCTGATTGTTCGACGTCAACGAAGAATCGAAGCGCGTGGGCGGCGTCACGTTTGCGAAGCTGTCTTCGATGCCGCCGACGGTGAACAGGCGATCCTGCTCGCGGGGCCGCTCGCTGTAGAGTCCCGTGACGGCCACGCCGAACTGGTTTGCGGCACCGAACTGCGAGGTAAACGTCGTTTCGATACGAAACGGCAATTCCTCTTTGTCGGAATTCGACGCAACGTCGTCGGCGGAGTAGTCGCTGAACGTCAGCTCGCTGACCCAGAAAGTGGTCTCCTGATCGAACGCCGAGCGAGTGACGACATCGATGTAGCCGCCAATCGAGCTGCCGTCGATATCCGGGGTGAACGTCTTGTAGACGTCGAGGCGCTTGACCGCCGTCGACGGGAAGAACTCGATGTTGACGTTGCGCCCGCCGCCGCCGAACGATCCTGTCGACGGCACCCCGATGCCGTCGAAGGTGACGTAATTCAGATTCGCGTCGATGCCACGAACGTTGACGAAGCGACCTTCGTCTTCATCGAATTCCGTCGCAACGCCTGCGATGCGCCGCAGCGCATCGGCAACATTGAAGTCGGGCACACCCGCGATCTCGTCCTGCGACAGCGAATCGAACACGGTGTCCTTTTCGAGCTTCTGGGCAATCTCCTCGCGCTGTCGTGCGCGCGTCGCGGTAACGACGATCTCTTCGACCGTGGTGGTATTTTCGCCGTCCGGTGTTTGCCCAAGTGCCGGCGGCGGCCCCAGCATTGCCAGTGCGGCCATGCCCGGCAATGACCCAATCGCGAGTTTCATTTTTGCCCCTCGTTATTGCTTGCCTGTTGCATCAGCGCGCTGAAAGTGAAGACTACGGGGTCACTGTGACAGATATTTTACTTAGTAAGAAAATATTTTACTACTTTATAAGAAAACCTGCATCCTATTGATTTAAATAGCGTTGCTAGCGCTCAGCGGAAAGCTGAGCGCATAGAACGGAAGATGACCGGCGCCAATCGCCGCCGCTTTTGCGCCGTAGGCGGATGCAAGCGGCTTCGGCCGGGGAATATCGCTTTGCGCTTCGAACAGCGGCTCTGCCGCCAGCGCCCGGGTCGTCTCCGCCAGCACGGGCAGCGGCAGCGCACCCGTAATGACGATGCGATCCGGATCGAGCCAGCCCGCGCCCGCGTTGACGGCTGCCACAAGTTGTTTACCGGCGCGGCGGCACCAGCGGCGGGCGGCAGCATCCACGTCCGCGTCGCCGCTCACCAGAGCTTCGAGCGTTGTCTGCTTGTCCGCGGCGGCGGCCATTGCAAGATAGTCGAGCGCCGACGGACGCGGCTTGCCGTAGGGATAGAGCCAGCCGATTTCTCCGGCATTGCCGTGTGCGCCGCGCAACAATCGCCCTTCCACCATCACGCCTCCGCCAACCCCTGCGTCAAGCGTGATCGCCATCACAACCGATGCGTCTCTTGCGTCAGTTGCGTAGTTTTCGGCGACGACCGCAGCCGATGCGTCGTTCTCGACGTAGACCGGCATCCCGAGCGCACGAGTGAAGAACGCCGGCAGGTCCACCTCCCGCCAGGATCGCAGCGCGTCGACCGTTCGACGCCTCTGCGGGTCGGTTGTCGTGTAACCCGGCACGGCCACGCCCGCCCCAAACACGATCGAGGGTCCGTCGACGCGCGTGTCGCGGACAAACAGGGCAGCGAGTTCCGCGGCCGAATCGAGCGTTGCATCGGCGAGTACTTTGCGGCTGGACTGCAGCACGGTCCCCTCGAAGTCCAGCAACGCACACTCGAGCCAGCCCGGGTGGAGCGCAAAGCCGTACGCGACGCCGCCCTCCGCGCGCAGGGAAAGCGCCTGTGCCGGCCTGCCCGAACTGCTGCCCGCACGATCCAACGGCGTCTCGGACAGCAGGCCAACGTCGATCAGGCCCCTGCCGAAGCGGGTTACCGCGCCGGAACTCAGGCTGGCCAGCTTGCCGAGCTGCGAACGCGACAACGACCGATGCTTGCGGATGTGGTGCAACATCGCCTGTTGGCTCGGCGCGAGCTCTAGATTCAGGCGCTTCATGGTGTCCGGCAGGTGGTAAGCGGGTGACTTTTCTTACCGAGGACAATAAAGGCTTCTGGGTAGCCACATCAAGCCGTCGATGCGGAACGCAGGAACGAGGGTGTGCACGCAGGCTTGCCGGGCTAGTCCGAGTGCGCGTTCCGCCACCCTTTACTGTCGAGGTATTCGATCAGTTCGGCCGGCCGGTCCGTCTGGATGATATCGACGCCAGCGCGGACGAGCCTGCCCCAGACTTCGTCCGGATCGTGAGACGCCCGACCGTCGTAGAACCCCGCGGAGAGGCTCGGTTTCAGAGTATTGACCCACAGCGGCCGCTCGCTGCGCCTGCTCAACTCGGCAATGGAATCCAGGTAAGCGACGGACTGGAAGACCAGCTCGTAAGCGACCAGGTTCAAGCTTTCGTAAGCGCCGGCAAGTTCGAGCAGAGAGCCCATGGATTCGTGCACGACCGGCATCAGCCGGACGCCGGGCACCTGGCTCATGCGCAGGAGGCGGCGGTCGTGCGGCGTCGCAACGTGCTTGATGAGCACTTCATCCAGCATACCGATCGCTCGCACCGCGGCGAACGTGGCCGCATAGGCGAAAGCGTCCTTGACGTCGAGATTGAACGCGATTCGCCCGCGATAGTGCCGCAGCAGTTCCGTGAGTTCCGGAATCCGCTGATCGCTCAGCGCGGAGCCACTGCCGCCGTTGCGAAGCTTCAGCCGGAGTTGCGATATCTCACCCAACATCCGGTCTTCGACCCGGCCCCTGGCGCCGGTGGTGCGGTCGAGCGTTGCGTCGTGGATTACGGCGAGGTGTCCGTCGCGGGTCCGGCGAACGTCGATTTCCACCATATCGACACCGAGCGAGATGCAGCGATCGATTGCGGCGTACGAGTTTTCGGGCGCCTCCTGCCAGCAACCCCGATGCGCAACGACGGCGACGTAACCGGGCGCCCCCTGGAACAGCGCGGTTGCAGGCCCCGGCGTTTGTCCCGGCGACAGCTCCACGACCACCGGGAAGTGGTCCGAGGCAAAGGTGTCCCTGGCGATCGGGGTTTTCCGTACGCTGTAACTTTCGATCTGCATGGCGTCGGTAAACACGTAATCCAGGCGCCGTGCGGTGTGCCCGGCCTTGTACGAATTTACGCCCTCGGGCACACGCTCTCCGGCACCGATGAACGTCGCCTCGCCGCCGGTGACCTCCTCCGCCATGGCCCGCGCGTCGGCGAGATCCAGTTCGCTGGTGATCAGCCGGTAGGTCTGTGAATCCGGCGTTACGTTGAAATCGCCCGCCAGAACCAGCGGAAGCATCGGCGCCTGTTGCCGGAGGCGGCGCAGCAGCAAGCGGACCGCGCGCTCCGAAGCCTCGCCGTGAATGTGCACGTTGGCCGCGAGGAACGCGGCGTCGGAACACCGGTCGCGCAGCTCCACCCAGGTGAGCACCCGGCCGCCCGGTTTCGAACCCGACAGCGTACCGCCCGGCTCATCGGGATCGTCCGCCACCCAGAACGAGCCGTTGTCCAGCATCTCGAACCGCGCGGGATCGTAGAAGACCGGCAAATACTCATACCACCCGTCCGGATCGCGATGTCCGTCACTGCGTTCGCCGACGACGTAGTGAAATCCGGGCAGCATGCGCCGATAGTCGGCGATCATGAATTCCGATGCTTCCTGGAACAGGATCAGGTCGCCGTTGCTGCGCTCCAGAGTGTTCTTGACGCCTGCGCGGCGCCGCGGCCAGCTGGCGCCGTCTTTGTCTACCCGAACGTTGTAGCTCAGCAGGGTGATACCGTCCGCGGCGCAGGCATCCGCCGATACGGGCGACGCGACAAGACTCAGGCAAAGCCCGGCGACGGCCGATGCGCACTTGAAGCGGTTACTCATGCTCAGAAAATGTATGTCAGCCCAACCCAGGTCGAATAGCCGAAGTCGTTGACGCTTCGCACCAGCCCGCTTTCGGTATTACGCCGGGGCTCGTCGCCAATGTTGCGCACTTCCGCCGTCGCCGCGAGCTTGTCCGTGAAGCGATAGCGCACGCTGACGTCGAGTTGCTCGTAGTCGAGCTCTATGCGGTCCTGCAGCGGATTCTGGCGCAGGCGGAAAAAGTACTCGTCGCGATAAGAGTATGAAAGACGCGCCTCCAGATCGCCAATGGTATAGAGAAGCTGAGCGTTGGCGATGAACTCCGGCTGTTCCTGCAGGCTGCCGCTTACCCGGGCGACACTGCCGTCCGTGTTCGGAATCGGAATTTCGCCGTCGATCCAGGTCAGGTTCATGTTGAAACCGAAACCGTCGAACGGCGCGGGCAGGGAATCGAAGCGGTCGTTGACAAAAGTCAGCTCCCACCCTTGCGACGTCGATTCGGAAACGTTGACGGGCTGGGTAATTTCCACGGGCACGCCGTCGATGACGTCGTTGGAAAACAGGCGGAAAATTTCATCCTCGATGTCCTTGTAGAAATACGCGACCGAGAACAGACCGCCCGCGTCGTAGTACCAGTCGAACGCAATGTCGTAGTTGGTGGACTGGCGAGGCTCGAGATCCGGGTTGCCGCGCGTCAGAACGATAGTCCCGTCGTCCGCGATATCGCGCGACTCGCGTAGCGCGATATCGGGGTGATTCGGCCGGCCGATCGCCTGCGCCAGACCGAGCGTAAGCCGCATGGTGTCGCTCAGCGAATAGCGGAACTGCACGGAGGGCAGCAGGTTGTCGTAAGAAGTGCTCCGGGTCGAGGTATCGAATGCGCCTTCGTTGTCGAAGAACGACGTCGCTTCGACCTCCGTCTCCTCGTACCGGAGGCCGCCGGTGAGCTTGAAGCGATCTGCGGTATAGGTGAGCATCGCGTAGGCCGCTAACACGTCTTCGGAAATCGCATAGTCGGACTGTACGCTGCGCGCTGCCGAACTGCCGTCGTCGACAAAGTCGCCGCGATTGGCATCGACGAATGCCAGGAACTCACCAACGTTGCCGAAAAACATCGGTACCCCCGGCGTTCTGCCGGGTACGTGCCCCGAGATGAACCCGAAGCGGGCCAGCGACACGTCTTCCGTACCGGTGTAGTTAAAGCGGAACCGGTCGCGATTGTAGTCCCGCTCCAGATCGCGTCGGAGCAAACCCGCCTTGTAGCCCAGTCCTTCCGCATCGCGGTCGTTGTTCCAGCCGACGTTCAGCTTCAGCTCGATGACGTCCTCGTCCATGAATACGAAATCGGTTTCGTAGTTTTGCAGATCGTAGCGGGCCAGATCGGCTACCGCGGCTGCGTTGTCGTACCGCAGCGAAGCCAAGCCTTCCGAGCCCAGGTTGTCGAAGTCGTATGCGTAGCCGAAATCGGCGCTCGTGCCGGCATCGAAGTTCATTGCGTCAATCGGTTCTTCCCATACGGCTTCGGAGTAAGCGGCCGTGAAGTCGATCTGCGTATCGTTGTTCGTGAAGTGCTCGGCGTAGAGCTGGAAGTTAGTCAGGTCCTGGGTCAGCGGTATGGCCAGCGTCGAGGCGCGCGCCCTGGCTTCGCCGAAGCTGCCCGTGGGGCCGTTCTGGATCAGGGTACCGTTGTTTCCGTCCAGCCGCGTATTGTAGCGAAACTCGTCGTACTCGTAGGCGTAGGTGCTCCCGTGCACGTAGCCGTACCACTGCGCGTTGGGCCGCGCTTCGAGCTTCAGTCCGTAGCTGTAGCGATCGATCGTATTTTCATAGTCCAGAGGAATGATCGTGCGGGTAACCGGTTCGGCGTCGATGATGCCGTTGGTACGGTTGTTCTTGGTCTGGTCGCGCGTTTTCGAGAAGTACGTGCCGTAGGCCAGGATGCCGAACCGGTCGGCTGTGCCGAAGGTGCGCGAGAACGTCGAGTTCACATTGTAAGACAGTCTGTCGCCGGCGGGCAGGTACTGGGCCGTATGATCGCCGAGAATAAAGTTACTGACGAAGTAGGTATCGCCGGCATCGAAGGCGCTGCGGCTTTTCAGGTTGACCGAGCCGCCGATGGCGTTGGCATCGCGGTCCGGGGTCAGCGTCTTGTAGACTTCGAGCTGGCTGACCGCTGTCGGCGGTATTCCCTCGGTGATGGTGCGCCGCTCGGTTTTATCCAGGGCGGCAAGCTGTGAGCCGTCGACCGTAATGTGAGTGAACGCCGAAGAGAGGCCGCGCAGTGCAACATAGCGGCCTTCGTCCTCGTCGAATACGGTGAGCACACCCGGCACACGCTGCAGGGACTCGGCAATATTGAGGTCCGGCGTCCGGCCCATGTCGTCCTGGGTCAGGAATTCGCCGATCCCGTCAAAGAGCTCTTTTTGCAGCAAGGCGTCACGGCTCTGCTTGCGATAGCCCCTGACGATGACCTCGTCGATGGCTACGCCGGCATCCACGGCCGCGGGTTCCTGGGCCTTGACCGGGAAGGCAAGGACGAACGCAAGGGTCGGCGCGAAGCCTGCGATTGGAAACTTTTGAAAGCTGTACATGTTGTCACCGTTTCTCTTTTTAAGTGTCGGCATGGCACGTCAAGCGCTCGCCGTTAATAAATCACTTGAAGTTATATAATATACACCCAATGTGATGTTTAGGTGACAGGGATTGGTACGATTTCGTTTTTTTTCACGGCAAGTGCGAGAATCCGGCTATGAAAAGCAGCATGATCGAGCACCCTCCCGCACCGGTCTCGGATAACGAACGCCATATTCTGGATCTGGTCCGCCGCGACGCAGGCATCACGAGAGCGGCGCTTACCAGGGCGACCGGGCTCACCTCTCAGTCGATCTCCCGACTGGTGGAAGCATTGACCGAGCGGGGCCTTGTGGCTCCCGGAGAGCGGGTGGCCAACGGGCGCGGGCAGCCGAGTTACGCCGTTCGCTTACGACACGACTCGCGGTATTCGCTGGGGATCTCGCTCATGACCGATGCAATGTCGCTGGTCGTCATGGATCTGAGCGGCCGCGTTATCGCCGAAGCGACGGAGGAACTGGAGACGCCGGTCACGCGCAAGCGGGTGCTGGACCAGGCGCGGCGGCAGTTCGATCGCCTGATCGGCGAACACGACATCGACGCGGACAGGATTGTCGGTGTCGGTGTCGGAATTACGGGCTATTTCGTCGAGGCGAGCAAACAGCTCAATCCTCCGGAGCCGCTCAGCGAGTTTGCGCTGGAAGATCTGGAAGCGGTCTTCTCGGATTTCTTCGGCTGGCCAGCCTGGATCGACAACGACGGCAACGTCGCTGCAATGGGCGAATGTCAGACTGGCGCCGGTCTGGAGTATTCGACGTTTGCTTACGTCTTTCTGTCGAAAGGTATTGGCGGCAGCGTGGTTATCGACAATCAGGTATTTCGTGGGGCATTCGGCAACGCGGGCGAGTATGCCGGCATACTCCCGGCGGAACTGCACGAGGAGCGCCCCTCGCTGGAGCTGCTTCGGCAGATGATCTGTGAGCGCGGCGTAGAGCTTGGAGACCTGAATGAGCTCACGGCGGGCTTCGACCCTTACTGGCCCGGTATCGACGAATGGATGGCGGTGGCAAGGCCCCATCTTCAGAGCATCATCTCGTCGATATCCGCCGTCCTTGACCCCCAGGCCATCGTCCTCGGCGGCCGGATACCGCAACCGCTGGCGGAACGACTGTGCGCCGAGCTGCAGTATTTCAACGTACCGCGAAGAGGCGTTCCCAGACCGACGCCCAAGCTGTTGACCAGCCGCGTCCGCGGTGACGCCGCGGCGATCGGCGCGGCCGCAACGCCGTTGAAGGCGTTGTTTTTTCGCTAGCAATGGGTAAACGCGATCACAGCAAGGCGGCCGGTTCCAACCCCGCTCGCGAGACGGTTTACGCCAGCGGCAACTTCGGCAAGAACATTCTTTGGCACTCCGCCGATGTCGCGCTGCTGTTTGTGTTCACGGAACTGCTCGGCATCGACCCGCGGATCGCGGGAACTCTCATCCTGGCCTCGCTCGTCTTCGACGGAATCCTCGACCCCGTAGTTGGCCTGCTCGCCGAGCGCCTGCGAACGCGATGGGGCAGATACGGACCGCTGCTGCTCGTGGGAGCGCCACTGTCGGCGGTGACGTTTACCTGGCTGTTTGCACTGCCGTACCTGCAGATTTCGAACCTCTGGGTTGTTGCCGCCTCTTTGGTCGCGTTTCGTGCGGCGTACACGCTCATCGATATTCCGCACAACGCAATGCTGTCAGGCATCACCCAGTGCAGCGAATCCCGCAGCCACATCGCCGGACTGCGATTTTTGTTCAGCTCGATTGCCGCACTGGTATTGTCCTTGTCGATCTCCAGAATGGTGGAAGACCAGCAGGCTCTTTCCCCATTTTCGCTGCTCGTATTCGGTGCATCTGCCGCTGCCAGCTCGCTGCTCGTTCTACTGCTGGTCTGGCAGGTGTTTCGGCCTTTTGACCAGCCCCTCGAGCGCGGGCGTGAGATGCCATCGGTACGAACGATCTGGCGGGCGATCGTCCGCAACCGGCAGTTCGTTCTGGTCATAACGATCTCTCTGGTGGGTTCGCTGACGCTTCCCTTGTTCGCCAAGTCCGTGCTGTATTTCACCCGCTACGTTTTGGGGGATGTTGGCGTAACTTCGTACTGCCTGACCGCCATGGTGTTCGGACAGCTTTGTGCCCTTCCCTGGTGGATGCACGTTGCCAAGAGCCGGGAGAACGCAGTTGCTTTACGCTGGGCGCACGTCACCTTGCTTGCCAGCTCGCTGCTGTTCCTTGCATTCGGTGCAAACAGCGCAGCGGCGGCAATAGCTCTGTCGTTCTTCGTCGGTGCGGCGGCAAGCGGCGTTTACTCGCTGGTCTGGGCGATGATCGCCGATTGTGTGGATATTGGCGAACGGATTAGCGGCACGCGTATCGAACCCATGCTGTTTGCACTGGCGACTTTCGTACAGAAATCCGCGATCGGCCTGGGCGCCTGGTTATTCGGCATGGGTCTCGCCTCTTCCGGATATACACCCGGTACGGCACCGACAAACCTGCTGGACCTGACGATTCGTTTTTTCGGGCTGGGCATGCCTGCGATTGGGGCGGTTGTTTGCATCCTGCTGCTCAAACGCTATTCGATCACGCATGACGAACACACGAAGACAGTACGTCTGCTGCGAACCTGATCTGTATCGTCACTCGTTTCGAAGCATCGCCCCAAGCTCGCGCACGACGATCACGGCATGCACTGTGGGCAAAAGGGGCGGCTGTTGTCGCTAATAGCTAAAGAACATTGCCGCGCCTTGGAAATTTGTTACCCGCGAATATTCGAACTTATATAGGCTCGACGCGGTGGCGCCAGGACAGATTTAGATGAGCGAAACCAGGTGGGAGCGGCTGCAGTCGCTATTCGAGCAAGCCGTGAAGTTACACGGTGACGATCGGGAAAAATTCCTGTCGACAGCATGCGGTGACGATACCGACCTCCGCCGCGAACTCCATGCGTTACTACAAGCGGATAGCATGGAGTCCGGCGGCGCGTCCCGCTTCGCTCTGGACAAGGACTACGACGATGAGCTGGTTGGCACTACGATCGACGCATGGAAGTTGGTCGAACTGATCGGCACGGGCGGCATGGGTTCCGTCTTTCTCGCCCAGCGCGTGGACGGCAGCTACGAACAGGACGTGGCGCTCAAGATCGTCAGGAAAGGCGTAGACACCGAAAGCGTCGTGCGCCGCTTCGAGATGGAGAGACAGATTCTCGCGCGCCTCGAACACCCGAATATCGCGCGGCTCATCGACGGCGGCGTAACCGGCGATGGCCGGCCCTATCTCGCCATGGAGTATGTCGACGGCCTGCCGATTACCGAGTATTGCGATCGGAACCAGCTCACGGTGGAAAAACGCGTCGCGCTTTTTCAGGTGGCCTGCAATGCCGTGCACTATGCGCACCGCAGCCTTATCGTGCATCGCGATCTGAAGCCCTCGAACATCATCGTAACGGCCGACGGCACGCCCAAGCTGCTGGACTTCGGCATCGCGAAACTGCTGGACGACACTGAAGACCCGCAACTCACGCGCACGGGCAGACAGCTGCACACGCCTGCATACGCAGCGCCCGAACAACTCATGAGCGGGCCCATTACGACGGCGACCGACGTCTACGCGCTAGGCGTCATTCTCTACGAGCTGCTGTCCGGGCGCCGTCCGTTCGAAGTGCGACGAACGCCGCAGGAATTCAGGGAACTCGTTCTGGCCGACGGCCCGGCGCGGCCGAGCACCGCGATTACGCAGCTCCCCGCGGATACCCACGGGCGAACGCAAACGACGGCGCCGGAAACCGTGGGCCGCCTGCGGCGCACGCCCGTCGACCGCCTGCGCCGCCAGCTCAAGGGGGATCTCGACACGATTTGCCTCATGGCGCTAAAGAAGGAGCCCGAGGAGCGCTACGCCTCCGCCGATCAGGTAGCGGCCGATCTGGGGCGGCACCTCGACGGCCTGCCCGTTGTTGCACGACCGGATTCGATCGCCTATCGCGTCGGCAAATTTGTCCGCCGTCACCGGCTGGGCACGGGCATGACGGCCGCAGTTGTTATCGCTTTCATTGGTCTAAGCTCGTTTTACACGGCGGAGCTTGCCGCCGAACGAGATCTCGCTCTCGACGAACAGCGCAAAGCCAACGAAGTGGTCAACTTCGTGACGGGCCTGTTTACGGTGTCCAACCCCGATGAGGCGCGGGGTGAGCGAATCAGCGCACGCGAATTGCTGGACGCCGGCGCAGCACAGATCCGGACGGAACTGACCGGCAGACCCAGTGTTCAGGCGACCATGATGCGCGTGCTGGGGGAGGTATACCAAAGCCTTGGCTTGCCGGATCAAGCCGAGGCGCTGGTCGCGGACGCGCTGGAACGACAAATCGACATGTACGGCGAGCGGCACGCGGAGGTGGCCACTTCACGTCTTGTGCTCGGCCTGCTTTACCAGGATGCCAGCCGCTACGACGAGGCTCTGCTGCTGCTCGATCAGGCGCTCGCAACCCGCCGCGAGCTGTTCGGCGAACCGCATCGCGAGGTGATGGAGGCGCTCAGCGCGCGAGCCTATTTTGAGGAGACTGTCGGCAATTACCCGGAAGCCGAGCGGCTCCACGAAGAAACGCTCGCGATGGGCCGCGCGCTGTTCCCCGATGACGACGAATTTCTGGCCGAGGCGATGGTCAAGCTCGCCGGCCTGTACCGCATCCTGGATCGTTTCGACGAAGCCGAACCGCTGCTGCGTGACGCTCTCGTCATGCAGAATCGCCTGTACGGGGGCGAACACCCGGAAAGCGACAGCACGAAGCGGCAGCTCGCGGCCCTGCTGCGCGACACGGACCGGCTGGAGGAGTCGGAGACGCTGTACAAGGAGGTCATCGCCTCGCGCACACGGATGCTGGGACCTGACCACATCGAGGTTGCTCATGCGTGGGCCAGTTATGCGCAGTTGCTGGATGAGATGGGAGAACTCGACGCCGCCATCGAGGCCAACCAGACGTTTATCGGCATCGTGGAACGTATTCACGACGGACCGCACCCAAGCCTTGGCGCTGCCTACAACAATCAGGCCATACTGTTACGCGATCAGGGCGACTACGACGGCGCCGTCGTGTTCTTCCAGCAGTCGATCGATATGCAGGATGCCGTCGGCCTGGCGCTTCGCCATCCCAACCGGTCGTTTCCTACGGCAGGGATGGCCGAAGTCCTGCGGCGGCTCGAACGCTACGGCGAAGCCGAACCGCTCCTGCGGGAGGCGCTCGCTATTCGCGAGGAGAGCTTCGATCCCGGCCACAGGCTCATACTCGAACTACGCAGCACGCTGGGCGCCACTCTGACTGGCAGCGGCGGCTATGCGGAGGCGGAGACACTGCTTCTGAATGCCTATGAGGGCTTTCTTGCAAGCCGCGGCGAAGATTACCGCGGCACGCGCGCCGCGGCGAGACGGCTCTCAAACCTCTACGAGCGGACCGGGAACGACGCTGGGGCGGAGCGCTTCCGCGCGGCAGCGGGAGAAGAACGGTAGGCTACGCTAGTCTTCCAGCTTCGTCTTGAGCCACGCTTTCGAGAAACGCATCTCGCGATCGAGCGTGCTGCTCGAAAGCCCGAGAACTTCACCCATTTCCTCGTAGGTCAGCCCGCCGAAGTAATGCAGCTCGAGAATTTCCGCCTTGCGGCTGTCAACCTTGGCCAGCTCGTTGAGCGCCTCGTGCAGATGCAGCACGTCCTCCCCGGTTTGCGGCGCAATGACGAACACGTCGTCCAGCGGAAGCTTCACGGCGCCACCGCCGCGCTTTACAGCGGCTCTGGCCTTCGCGTGATCGACCAGCATGCGGCGCATCATGCGCGCGGCCAGCGCATAAAAGTGGCTGCGGTTTTGCCAGTCGACCTTGGCGTCGATCAGGTGGACAAACGCCTCGTGCACGATCGCCGTGGTCTGCAGCGTGTGGTCCCTGCGCTCGCTGTGGAAGATGCGCGACGCGATTGTGTGTAGCTGCTGGTATACCAGCGGCGCCAGCTCGTCGAGGCTGCCGTCGTCGCCTCCGACCCACTGCTGCAGCAACTGCGTGATATCCGCCGACGCCACTTATGAACTCCTGCCACCGAACTCTCGAACCCGTGTCACGCAGTATAGCGTGGCGAGCGGCATGAATGTCCTCCGGCCGGCAAGGCGCATGACGGTTGCAGCGCTTTTATGTTGTATGTGCCGGATTTGGTCGCGGACCAGCCCGACGGCACTCGAGCATTCCGACCCGTAATAACGTTGCAAGAGAAACAGCATGCCTGATTGGAGCGCTACGCCAGATAGATTGACGTCGGTATTTGCTAGGCCGGATCGGAGTAACGGCTCGCCTCGCCAAGAATCAGTGTTTTGTTCTGCATAATTGCATCCGCCATGAACTCCCGCGTGACGCGCACGCGTGCCGTGGAGCGCAAATCCACGTGACTCAGCACCCAAATACCCCAGCTCGACGGTGTGAGCGGCAGATCGAGGCGCTTGAGCTTCCGGTCGGCGTCGACTTCGTAACACGGCATCCGCGCCAGACCGAGTCCTGCCGCGACGGCGGCGTGCATGGTACTCAGGTTATCGGTGCGCAGGACAACGCGGGCAGCCGGGAAGTGCTCACGCACCCACTCCGGCATGTCCCGCTCGGAGCGGAACAGAATGACGCTCGGTTCGCTGCCCATCGAACGCAAACTCCTGCGGGTGCCGTAGACACCGTGCCGGAGCGGCAGCAGCTTCCTGCCGACCAGATAGTCGGGCGGCTTCGCGGTCAGGCGGATCGCCAGATCCGCTTCGCGCGCCGCAAGATCGACGAGGCCGGTCGTGGTCAGCAGTTCGAGGTCGATCTGCGGATAGCGTGCCTTAAACGCCGGCAATATCGGCGCAAGGACGCGGTTCGCAAAGTCGTAAGGTACGGTCAGCTTGAGCGGCCCGCGCAGTTCGGCGTCCCGCGCGTACATCGTCCGGTCGATGGTCTGCGCGTATTCCTCCATGCAGAGGGCGTTGTCGTACATGTTCTCGGCTGCCTGCGTCATCACGTAGCCCTCGCGCGTGCGGTCGAATAGCCGCGTGCCGAGATCGGACTCGAAGGCGGCAATCCGCCGCGCGACGGTCGTGTGATTGACGCCCAGCGTCTTGCCCGCGGCACTGACGGAACCGGCCCGGCAGACCGCCAGAAAGTAACGTGTATCGTCCCAGTTCATTGCGATTCCTGCCTGGACTACTATGTGCATAATTGCACATTCAGGAAGCGACTTTAATCGTTTACGCGAATATCTGCACGTCCTACTCTGTCCCCACGCTTCAATCATCAGCAACGAGGACACAAGCCATGAACCTTACGAACAAGACGGTATTCATTACAGGCGCCAATCGCGGCATCGGCCGTGCCACTGTGAAGGCGCTGCTCGACGCCGACGTCAAGAAGGTCTACGCGGCGGCGCGTAATCTCGACAGCCTTCCGGACTTCGGCGATCCGCGGGTAGTGCCGGTAGCGGTAGACATCACCAAACCCGCAACGATCGCCTTCGCCGCCGCAGACGCGGGAGACGTCAATCTCCTGATCAACAACGCGGGCGCGGCGCATTTCGGCAGCCTCCTGGATATGCCGCGCGATGCCATCCGGGCGGATGTGGACGTCAACTACTACGGCACGCTGGATATGGTGCGCGAGTTCCTGCCTGTTCTCGAAAAGAATGCGCTCGGGAAGGACGACGCTGCCGCCATCGTCAACGTGGTCACCATTGCCGCTTTCGTCAACTTCCCCGGCATCGGGGGCTACAGCGCATCCAAAGCCGCCCTGTTTTCGATGTCGCAGGGGCTGCGCATCGAATTGGCTCCTCGCGGTGTGAGCGTGCATACCGTCAACCCTGGCCCCATCGACACGGACATGGCAAAAGATCTCGACATGGATAAGACGAGCCCGGAAGAAGCCGCGCGCCGGATTGTGGCGGGGCTCCGGGACGGCCAGGCAGATATCTTCCCGGACGCCGGCAGCGAGCAGATGTTCGGCTTATGGCAAGGTAACTACCGCGACCTCGAACGAGCCGTCTACGACATGCACCACGCCGCGTAACCCGCAGGCGGCCATTGGGCGAAAGAGTGACGGCAGGGGCGGTATTCCGGCCCTGCCGTCAGAATGCTGCCGCGTTAGTTAGCCGCGCTGAACAGTCTGGCCCTGTCCAGAGCCCGCAAGATTCTCAGCAGCCAGTCCTCGTCGAGCTCGACCTGGTTCATTGTGTACACGATGCTCGTGTTCGTCGCGGGGATGTAATACACGCCGGTGCCCCAGAGGCCGCTATGCCCGTACACATCAATAGTCTTTCCGGAGAACGTATACACGCGGTGCTCGAGGCCAAGCCCGTAGGAAAGACCCGCTTCCGGCGTCGGCCCGCTGGTTCGCATTGCCGTGAGCGTCGCGGCTTCGGCAAACAACCCGCCGTCGAACAGCTCGCGAATAAAGCCATTCAGCTCACTGGCGTCGGTTACGATGCCGCCGCCGCCCCAGCCGTTCGAGGTGTTCACGTCCGACGCCAGGATGTCGATGTTCTGCAACTCATCGTTACGCATCACCGCCCAGAAGTGATCGACGGGTTCCTCCGTTCCGTCTTCGAACCACTCGAGATAGGCCTTCGTCATCTGCGCCGGTCCGTAAACCGCGTTCCGGTAGATTTCGGCCAGACTCAACTGCGAGACTTTCTCGATAATAATGCCGAGCAGCAGATAGTTGGTGTCGGCACGATGGTAAGCAGCGCCCGGTGCCGCGAGCGCGTATGCCGACATGCCGGAGCCGAAGAAATACACAAGCAGGGACTCGGACGACCACTGTAGTTCGCGTATCCCGCTGGGCACATCGCCGAACACGTCGGCAACGATGAGCTGCGCCAGGGACAGCACGTCCGGGCTCTCGGTAGGCTTGTCGAACATGATATCCCGCAGACCGCTGGTGTGACCCAGCAGCTGTCTGATCGTGAGGTCGCCGCCGCGCAGTTCGCCGTCTCGCCGATGCAGCTGCTGCAGCGTAAAGCCTGCGGGCATGTCGTCGTCGCTCAGGATGTCGCTCAAGGGGGTGTCGAGCGTGAAGAAACCGTTCTCTATGAGCTTGAGAATCACGACACTCGTAAACATGTTGCCGACGTCCCGAGTGCGAAACGCGGAATCGACTGTCATTGGCGTGCCGTTCGGCGTGTCGGCGACGCCCCTCGCGACTCGCCACTGGAAGCCCTGCTCAGGGCTGTCGATCTGTATGGTCAGGTTGCGTATCGTTGGCGTATCCGCGGCAGCGTCGGCGACCGCGGTCAGCTCGTCGCTGGCCCTGCCGCTCAGGAAAATCTCCAGATCGTCGGAGTTACAGGCTGACAGCAGCGCAAGAAAGAACAGCGAACAGACCCGAAGGCCGGCCGCCGAAGCAGGATTTTGCATGACAAGCTCCGTTACATAAGGCGAAAGTTAATGCGCGCCAGTGTATGAACAGGACCCTGTTCGTTCTGTCATTTTTTGTAGTTCAAATGTCGCAGATTTGTTGCCGCGCGACGCAGCGACAAACGATCTCCGGTGGCGCTTCGCGGAGCCCTCGGGTCGGGCCGCCCTGCGGCGCTTTCAGCGGAATGGAATCGTGGGCAGGCACACCAACGAGTGCATGTTCAAAATGCGGTTGTCCGCGACGAGTGCCTGTCCATACTTCTCGTTACCATGCGTTAAACAAACCTGACACCTTTTCCCCTCCGGTCGTCGTTACGCTGGGTGAGGTTGCCGATCGTATCCCAGTCGTAGCGCAGGTTCTGGATGCTTGAGGCGTTGTCCGGTGGTGTCCTTAAGTTCGCTCATCCTGATGACCGCAAACTATCGGACCTTTCTGTTTAGCCTGGTCGGGGACTCCCTACTCGTGCCCTGGCGAATATCGTGCTGCCCCCCGGGGGTTTGGGACTCAGCGTAAAATAAACTTGGCACCTTTTTCATCAAGACGGTGCCTGTCCACGTTCATTGTCCTCGTCAAAATCGCTCCCGATTTGCCTGGCGCCGTTTCTCCTCGGTGTCCTTAAATCTAGACCGCCAAAACGGAGCCTCCGGACCTGTAAGTCGTTCGAAGAGTGTGGTGAGATTATCGCCAACATCTCGGAGCTGACTCGGCAGCGGTGGGATCTCGGTTCTCGCAGAGATCCTGCTGGCTATTTCCCAGCCAAACGCTACTCGTATGTCGTCCAGCGCATAGAATCGGTCGGCACGAGGCTGAAACGCGATACTAACCTGATCTTCACCGCGGTCGCGCTCGATCTTGAAGCTTAGCTCGCCAGACTCAAAGATTGCCTCGCCGTTACCGAATGCATCGGGCCAATACTCTTGGCCCGTAATCCCTGTGACCAAAATGTCAGACGCCTCAAGGGCATCGAGCCACTCATCTGTGAGAACGTTATTCACGTGCCTACAACTCACTACTTCGTTCTTCGTAAATAGACCTGACACCTTTTCCCCCGTATTAAGTTCGCTTATCCAAATGGCCGCAAACTACCGAGCATTACTGTGCGGACCAAGGCGGTGCCTATCTGTGTTCATTCTCCCGTTCTTACAGTTTCCCGACCGCCGGCCAATCTAGTTTTTCGATTTGCTTTTCAGTAACTTCCGGCGGTTCAAAGTGATACGTTCGCATATGTTCCATCATTTCTGGCGGGATACACACGCCATGTTCAATGACGTAATGAGAGAGATCATCAAGCCACAACCACTGGCCGTCAGTACGATACGAAACTGAACCGAAGAAGCGGTGCCCGGAAATTGCACAAGGAAACTGTATCCGGCTCGTAGTTGCTATGAGATGTGCGGTGTCCAAATAGTGGGCAATTCTCTTCTTATCCTGACCTGTCGATGCGCCCGGGCAAATAAAGTTCTCGATACTAGGACATTCACGATATGCCTCTCCGTATTCTCGCCAAACACCAAACCACCGATGATGCCATTTGTCTCGGGTAGTGCTCACAAGCCAGCTCCCGGAAGGAAGTCTACAAGTGTACCGGTGTTCGCGCCGCCGGTTGGGCCTATCGTCATTCTGCCGTTAGGCAAATAAACCTGACACCTTTTCCCTGCCCAAGATTGCTTTTCGATGCCTGTCTCTGTTTCGCGGCAAAGAAGGAAAGATACATCCGGTCGTGGCCAATCAAAGTGATGCCTGTCCATGTTCGGTTTTGCTCTAGACTTCTTTCCATTGAATATCCAGCCCACGCTGCCCAGTCTGCACGAACTCCGCTGCGGTTTTTTCCACAGTTTCATAAGGCACGCAGAGTCGCCTGGGCACCGGCGACACCGTTCCGCCAATCATGAATTCCAAATCCCCTTCCGAGTTGCTCTCATCGGGAGAAACTACCATTAGATACGGCGGCGAGCCATCTATCGAGCTGAATTGAACGCATCCTTCCCGGCTCCCTAGCCCTAACAAAAGCCTGAAACCATTCTCGCCAATCAACTCAGCGAAAAATGGCAGGCGATCACGATCGCTTGTTAACACCTCCTGAAGTTCAGACACACTGTTTATAGTCTTTCCGTTCAAAGGGTTGTCGGTATCCTGTCTGTCAAAGAACGTCGTTTTCATGGCTTAATCCCGACGAAGGTCGTAGAACCCCTTGGAGTGATAACGGTTAATCGACCGCCCGGCACCAACATTCGTGGAAGGAGACCCTCGCAACTCGTGCAAATCACTGGATTATCGATATAGAGTGTGGCTCTTGAAATTCCCGCCTGCCGCATTGCTGCTGCCGCATGACCTTCAACGTTTGTTCAAGTCGGTGCCTGTCCACCACTCATCTACACGTCTTATCTCATTTGCTCGCGAGCGTGTCTGTCCGTGTTTTCCGTGGAGTTGGATCGTGCTAAGCCTGTTGAGATGGGTAAATAGACCTGACACCTTTTTCCTCCTGAATAGCCGACCGTATCGATTGAGCAAACAACCACGAGTATCGCGATTCCTTTCGGCCAGCCAAAGCCGTGCCTGTCCATGTTCGTCTTGTCTCGCGTCTACTTACTCATCTTTCAAAGTTGCGACAAGGTCTTTCAAGTATTCACCCTTCCAGTCTTCCAAGTCTGCATGTCCTTCCAGCAAATCGATTAGGTCCAGTCTGTCGGGCCAGTCGTTCAGATGTGACCGATGGAGATGAGTGAAGTTGTACTTGAACGACGGACTACTTGGCTGATGAGTCAAGTGGTCAATTAGCACGTAATCATCTGGGTCCGTAATCTCCTCTCCGCATACCGCACACTTTCTGTTGCCGGGTCCGGTTTCTGACAGCCACTTGTTGTATAGCTGCATTACTTCTTTACTTAGCGGGTGCTTAAGAAAGCATGATTCGTGAAAGGCCGCATCTGAGAATAGAAATAGCGGATCCGCTTCATTAACGATGAATGCAGGAAAAGCGACCGTAGGATCCGACTCTTCGATCAGCTCATTGCATAAGCCGCATCTAGTCTGCCCTGTCAGTATTATTGCCATCTTGTTTAGCTATGGCCTTACGATCGACTTTCTTCCACCATGAAACACATATTGTTTCGACTGCCCAAGATGGCGCAACGCTTGGGCATCCGCCGCAGAAGGTGGTGCGCTTGTGGGATGAGTGTGGCCAAATATACGGGTTATCTGACCCGTATTAAAGCTGATTCCTCCAGGGCCACCAGAGACCAATGTTCGTTGGCCGTTGGCTAAAGTCACAAGAGCGTGTTCATTCCCCGTGGTGAAGGTTAGTGCTTTGGCCTCGTTAACTATGTCATCGATCGTCTCTCCGGCATTGATGGTTCGAACTTCTTGCATTGGCCTTGTTCTGCCGACGCCACTCGCCAGGCGCACCAATCCTGGTACCGCCTGCCCCGCACGAGTTACGGCAAAGCCACCTGCGGCGCGTGCGGCGCCTGCCAGACCTGTGACAAGCCCTGCCGCTGGCGCCAGATCATTGCCGAATTGACCAGAATTTGAATCTGGAACTTGGAATGGCGACACATAGGCGAGAGTCCCAGTCTCCCCGGCCCTTCGTATAATTGAGGGCCAGCTGGCCGCGTTGATGAAGCTTGCGTAGTAACCTAGTGATGCCCCTTCGTCATAGATCCCAATGCCGAGTCCCAACGAAAAATCCCCCACGTTGAAATGCTCACTCGGACTAACAGACTCCGCTCCTGGTTGCGGATTTTCCGTCCACCCCAGCGGCGGTAAGATGTAACCGCCCTTGCCATATTCGAGAAAGGGATCCCCCCAGCCGTAGCCGGGCGAGCAGCTCAGACCAAAGAAGCTACACAAACCATCGCCCGGCGTATGACCCGGAGGCGCCTCCTCGAAGCCACTCGGATCAATCAACGACAGC
>JBCBSC010000010.1:0-156724 GCA_039819385.1 Pseudomonadota bacterium
CGGTTCGCTGGTGTATGCCCCTTTGGGGTGCAAGGCACGTCGCGCCGGCAATGGCGAGCCCTTGGCAAGCGGCGTAACGTCGTCCAGCGGGCCGGCAGCGCCCGCCCGCAGGGAGCGGACCGACCGCGCCCCTCCGGCGTTGCGAGCCGCGGCCATAGCGGTGCTATGCCCACAACCCGCGTCTTGTAGTGGCGCGGTCTGTCCGCTCTGAAAGTGTAGGGATTTGTCAAGCAGCCCACTAGCTGTCGGTATCTTCGGACGAGGAGCGATCGTCCGCCGGCGTATTCCGGAGTTCCGGATCGCGCTTGAGCTTGACGATTTCCCAAACCAGGTAAGCAAGCACCGGTAAGAAAAGCAGCACCGACTTCAGAATGCCGGAATCCACCTGGCGCCCGGCCTAGCGCACGGCGCGACAGGCGTCGATCAGGAAACGCGTCTCGGCGAGCGGCGGGGCGTAACCTTCTTCCCTGGCCGACAGCGCCATGCGAACCGCGTCCAGAAGCAGGCGTATCTTGCGCCGCCGGCCGACGACGGCGCGCTGATTCACGGAGTCGCATCCGCGCCGCTCGATCTCACGGCCGATTTCCGCGTAGATGGTGCGCGCCGCGAAGATGCCGGGGCGCACGCGCGCCGGAAGCTGAGCAATACCCCACTCCGCGCGCTCGTACAAGCCGTCGGCCACCGTAAGCAACTCGCGCACGGCCGCTTCGATGCCGGGATTGAACTTAGGCTTCTGCATCCATGCTTCCGCGTCAACGCCGTGTTTTGCCAGCGTCTCGACCGGAAGATAGAGTCGTTGCTGACGCGCATCCTCGCCGACGTCTCGCGCTATGTTCGTAAGCTGCATGGCAACGCCCAAATCGCAGGCACGGCTCAGAACACCCGGATTTCTCACGCCGAGAAGGATTGCCATCATGGCGCCTACGGTCCCCGCGACGCGCGCTGCGTATGCATAGGTGTCCGACATGCTTTCGTAGCGACGCCCGATGACGTCCCATTCGAAACCCTCGAGCAGCGCAAGCGGCAGGGTCTTCGGCACGCGATGGCGCAGCACGACGTCCGAGAACGCGCGATCGACGGCATCGTTCTCCGGAGCCCCCGCGTAGATTTTATCCAAACGCCGTTTGAGGTCTTCGAGTCCGGCACTCGGATCGTCAGCAGTATCGATAGCATCGTCGGCGATTCGGCAGAACGCGTACAGCGCGGTAATGGGATGGCAGTACTCGTCGGGTAACAGCAGGGACGCCGCAAAAAAAGAGTGTGAGCCGTGACGCAAGAGCTCGCGGCAGTCGTTGAGGTCCGCTCCGTAGCGCAAAACAGCTTTGAGATCCTTGCCGTGCATACTTAAGCTCTCCTTACTTGTACTGCGAAACGCGAGTGCCGGTCGTCTGCCGCTCCTGGACAGCATACCGTCAACGGCGGCGGATTAACGGCTTCATTACGGCTTTTTCCTGCCGCCCGCCAGGACTGCACTACAACTCGCCGATTAACCCGCGCCACCGCATTCCACCTGTGTAGCCGTTAGAAAGTCGCGAATGACCGCGCTTATCCTTGCGGGCTGTTCCTCGTGCGCAAGATGGCCGCAGTCCTCGAGCAGCGCGACTTCGGCGCCGGCAATGTGCTGCGCAACCCGTCCAGCTTCCGCCGGATCGACGGCGCGATCGCGACCGCCGCTGACCAGCAGCAGACGAGGCTCGAGGCGCTCGAGATCGCTCCGCATCTTCGACAGGTCCCAAGCGGCCATCATGGCGAGCACGGCCGCTATGTGCTCTTCGCGCCGAAACAGGCGCTGATACAGCGCCAGACCCTCGTCGCTCAACACCGAGCCTGTGCCGCGAATGACCCGCTCGACCGCCGCTCCGTCCGCAGCGCGACGCGCGAGCATGTAGGGCATTAGCCGGGTGCTCGCAAAAAAATACGCAAGCGGCGAGAACAGATTTGTCATCAGGCCGCCAAAAGGCAGCAGCGCGGCATTCAGTCCTACTATCTTGCGCACGCCGGCCGCACCGTCGAGCGCAAGCCGCAGTGCAATAGCTGCACCCGCCGAGTGGCCCACCAGATACTCGGGCGATACGTCGAGAGTTTCGAGTAGTCCGGCGATGCCCCGCGAAATAGCCGGCAGCGACATGGAGCGGTCCGGCAATCGCGACGTGTAGCCGTGACCCGGCAGGTCGAAAGCGAGCACGTCGAAATTCCTGGCGAGAGCCGGCAGCAGGTCACGGAAGCTGTGCGTCGACGCCGCCGTGCCGTGAATGAGCAGCAAAAGCGGCCCGGATCCGGCGCGCTGAACGTGCCATTGAGTGCCGTACGAGGTATGCATGCGGCTGTATTCGCGATTCGGCCAGTCCGCAGGTACGGACGCATACGCGCGCTTACCGGTCACCGTTGCGTCTCCAAAGCGGTAATAGGCGGTCATTACGCCACGTTCCTCTGCACGGTTGCCGAAATACTTGCGGCATCGGCGAAAGGCAGGGGCACGTAATGCGCGCCCATTGCGGCTGCGAGTTCACGCGCACGCGGCCGCGGCCTGCGCGACGTATCGACCAGCAGCGCTTTCAAGCCCTCCGCCCGCAACAGCCTGGCTGCCGCGAGCGCATCGACGGTCGCGGCATCGGCACCTTGCGCACCGTCTCGGGCAACGTTCGCGCGGCCGTCGGTAAGCAGCACGACTACCGGCACCCGCCCCTGACGAACGACGCTCGAAGCAAGCTCGCGCGCCGCGTCGAGTCCGTTTGCAAGCGGGGTCGCACCGCCGCCGGGCAACGAGGCCAGCGAACGTTTCACGCGCGCAAGCGCGCGTGTCGGCGGCAGCAGCGTTTCCGCTGCATCGCCGCGGAACGCAATGAGCGCAACCTGGTCGCGCCGTACGTAGCAGTCGTTCAGAAGCAGCTCGATGGCCCCCTTGACCTCCGCCAGACGCTGGGCTGCCTGGGAACCGGACGCATCGACGACAAAAATCGTGCTCGTCTCGACGTTGTCCTGATAACGGCTGACGTGCAGATCCTCCCGCCGCAGCTCGAGACGCGGGGCGTCAGCCGGCGTGCTCGCCGCGGCCCGTTCCCGCCCGCGCAATGTTTGCCACGGCGCCGCCGCTTTTAGCGTTGCCAGCAGGTTTAGCCGCGAACTGCCAAGATCGGTGCTTGCCTTGACACCGATCGGTCTGCCCCGACGGCGGCTTTTGGTTTTCATCGGACTGCGTCCGCCCGACGCCGTCTGCCGATTCGCCGACCCGTCGGCCAGCATCTCGAGGAGGCCTTCGGGTATGGCAGCACGCACAGCATCGACGACGAGTTCATCGGGCATCTCCCCGCTCAACTGCGGCTCGCTGTCGGGGTCGTTGTCGGGATCGCTGTCGCTGCGCTCGTTTTCGGGCCGCTCGGGCGGCGCCTCTTCCGGCGGCTGCTCGGCCGGCAAGCGGGTTGCGCGGCTGCTGAATACGAGCCGCGCACCAAGCGCCGCATCCTCCTCGTCAACCCTGGTCTTACCGAGTAGAGCGGCCGCCGTTCGCGCCGCCTCTGCGGCGAGCAGTTCGGCGCGCACGGAATCAATCCCAAACGCGAGCGCCGTCTGCACGAGCACACCCAGTACCGCGTCCGGCAAAGCTATGCTCATCAGCCGGTCCTGGGCTCTGCTGACGTCATCGCGCGTAAAACCGACATCGATATCGCGCATCTCGGCAAGTGCGTCCGAGGAGACGTGAAACGCCAGACGATCGCCAAGGCCTGCACTTAGCGCCTCCTCCGGTTCCAATCCTTCGTCCAGCGCGACAACGCCGAACGACGTCTCCCGCTTTCCGGCGAGACCGTCGCGCTCGATACGTATACCGCCGGTATCGAGCGCCTGGGTCACTATCGCGGCGGTGCTGTCCGTGATTCGCTCGGCCATGGCAAGGCACAGCACGCCGCCATTTGCCGCCTCCAGCAAACCGGTGGAAAAGACCGGCTTGCCGCCCGCGACCGTTGCCGCAAAATCGAGCCCGCCCAGCAGCCGATCGAAACCCACGTTGATCGGCACTTTCACGAACGGAGCTTCCGCGGGCAGCAGTTGCCGGAGCTCCGCAAGCCAGGCGTCCCGGTCGGGTCCCGACAGCGCTCTCAAGACCGCCCCGCCCAGCCCGTCGGGATTAACAGCCACAAGTAGCGCGGTGAGCAGCCCGTCCTGTTGCGGCAGCGCTGATATCATCGGCTCAGAGCTCCTGTTCCAGTACGCGCTCGACACGCGCGCTCGCGCTCGAGTCATCCAGCGGATTCCGGCGCATGCGGTGCGACAGCGCCATCGGCGCGACTTTTCGCAAGTGTTCGAACGACACGGACTCCGCGCCGTCGAGTGCGGCGTGCGCGCGCGCCGCGCGCATCAAAGTGAGCTCACCGCGCGAACCGTCCGTGCCCAGCGCCATGCAGATCTCGGCAGACTTGAGCAGTATCTCGTCCCCCAGTACGACCGCGTCGAGCCGCTCGCGGGCCTTGACTATCCGGCGCCGCAAGGTTCCGTCCGCACGGGACCACTTTTTACCGAAGGTTTTGGGATCGCGCTCGTAGACATCGCGCCGCTTGATCACCTCGACGCGGCTTTTCACGTCGGTCGAAGTTTTGACCTCGACGGTAAGACCAAACCGATCGATCAGCTGCGGCCGCAGCTCACCTTCTTCCGGGTTGCCGCTGCCGACCAGCACAAATCGCGCGGGGTGCCGAACAGACAAACCCTCACGCTCGACAAGATTCTCTCCCGATGCTGCTACGTCCAGCAGAAGATCGACAATATGGTCTTCGAGCAGATTGACCTCATCAATGTACAGGAAGCCGCGATTCGCACGCGCCAGCAGGCCGGGATCGAACGACTTCTCACCCTGCACGAGCGCCCGTTCGATATCGAGCGCACCGACGACCCGGTCCTCCGTGACGCCCAGCGGCAGGTCGACTACCGGTACCTGCACGAGCCGCGACTTGCGCTTGGGGTCGCTGCAACGATCGCAGCTACAGTGGTCGAGATCCGGATCGGCGTTAAACGGGCATCCGGTTACGGCGCGCATCTTCGGCAGTAAGCTCGCCAGCGCCCGGATCGCCGTGGATTTTCCGGTACCGCGATCGCCGAACAGCAGGACTCCGCCAATGCTGCGATCGACCGCCGCAATCATTAGTGCCTGCTTCATGCCGTCTTGCGCGACGATCGCCGAGAAAGGAAACATTTTAGCGGGCAGCGGCTCCGCGGCTCCGGCGCGAGCGAAGACCGAGGCGCCATAGAACGCCGTCGTCGATATTAACCACCAGCAAGCCGTGTTCGACGATGGCCAGTCCGAGCAGCGTTGCCAACAGCGTCGCGCCCAGCTGTGTCGTCGGCTCGTCCGCAGCTCCCACGGCCGTCGCCACAAGGCCTGCAAAACCGAGCAAGGCCATGCTCATAGAAAACGGAAACAGCTCGTTCATTCGCCGGTGACGAACGAAGGACTTGAGGTAGGCAAGATGTTCCGGCCAGTACTCTGCATGCAGGTTGCGGACGCCGAGAAATATATTGAGCTTCACACTCCAGCGCATCAGCCAGAAAATGCAAAACGTCCACAGCGTTACTTTGTTGGGCGCGCTCCAGCTTGCGAGGGCAAGCAGCGCGGCCGTCGCAATGATCGCCAGCTCGTGATAAATGCATGCGCGCACGCCGAGCACAAAGCGCCGCCAGTTGCTCACGCCCTCGGGGCAGGCCTCGGGTTGCGGGCCGGTGACGAAGCCGAACAGATAGCTCACTTCGTGCCATGCCCAGATTGCCAGAGCGGCAATAAACGCGACGTATACGCCAACCGCGCTCATATTGCCGCGACTCCACCAGAATGCCGCCGCGCCGCCAAGCATCACCACGGTCGCCCCGGCCAGCGTTGCCACGAAGGTGCCGCGCGGCAGCCCGGCCCGGTACATCACGATCACCGTGCTGGTCCACCAGGCCAGCACGGTAACGGCTATGGGTATCGCGAAGTCCAAGGATCGTAGCCCTATCGTTTACCAGCTGGGCGCCAGCCGGACGTTATCGGGAACTTTCTGATTGACGGTCGGCAGCATATACAGACGCGCAAACATTAGCGCTCCAGCCGTCGAGTACCAGCCACGCTTGAGCGCCCCGACAATACCGCCCTGCTTCTTCGCCGCATTGGCTTTGCCGCTGATCGTGACGAGACGGTCGAGACCGGCCTTCATCCGCGGATCGTCGAGGTTTAGCGTCAACGGGAAAATCTGCTTGCAGATTTCGTTGGTGATATTGAGCACCTTCATATCGTAGTCGGTCGGATCGAAGCCCAGCGCCTTGTGCAGTTCCGGCCGGGTGTGATCGCGGACGTACATCGTTGCGTACACGGCGAGCAGAAAGAAACGAATCCAGAGCTTGTTGTGGCCTTTCAGCAAGTGAGGATTGGCCTTGAGAATAAGCGCGAACACTTCGCCATGCCGAAACTCGTCGTTACACCAGTCCTCGAACCAGCGGAACA
The DNA here is from genome assembly GCA_039819385.1 of Pseudomonadota bacterium. Lineage (GTDB taxonomy): Bacteria > Pseudomonadota > Gammaproteobacteria > Steroidobacterales > Woeseiaceae > UBA1847. The sequence continues at coordinate 6,467 of JBCBSC010000010.1, forward strand.
TCGGATGAAAGCGCAGTTCGGGATGCCGTTCGAGCTGCCGGTAGATCGTGATGTAGCGAGCGTAGCCGATCTTCTCCGAAAGATAGGTCGCGTAAAAGATGAACTTCGGCCTGAAGTAGGTGTATTTCTTCGCCTTGCGCAGAAAACCCAGATTAACCGGGATGCCGTAGTCTTTCAGAGACTGGTTGATGAATCCGGCGTGACGCGACTCGTCCCGCGCCATGTAACCCATGACTTCCCGTACGTCCTCGTTCTCGACCGCCTTGCGGATATCGGCATACAGGACGTGACCTGAGTACTCCGAGGTGACCGATGACACCATGAAGTCGAGAAACTCGGCTTCGAGCTCGGGTGGCAGCTTCTTGAGCTCCTGCTCGAATGCCTCGTCGCGTTTGAAGTGATTCTGATTGTTGTCGTCACGGAACTCGCGCATCAGATCGTCCCATTCTTCGCGAATCGGCTCCAGATCGAGTTTATCCATGGCATCGAAATCCGTGGTGTAGAACCGCGGCGTCAGCAAAGTCTCTGTACGAGCCTTGGTCGTGGATTCATTCGAGCGCGTTTCCGCAGGTGTTGTGGTCATGGCATGGATTCCTCGTGCTTAAGCGCAACTTGAGTTTCTGCGTCGACTCCGGTCTCGCCGGGCTGCAGCTCGGCACGCTGATCTTTGGACAAATAGCGGCCGAAAGCTTCGGAGTTGGTTGGTCCGAACGCGCGGAGATCGACTTCGCGCTGCGAGACCGGATCGATCAGGAGGATGCGGCCGGCTGCCGTCCGGGCTATCGCAAAAGGCTCTTCCGCGCCCGCGCCCACGGCTTTCCTCGCGCGAACGAAAGTGCGCAGGGTCGCTCTGACGAAACCGTTGGTGCCGGGTTCGAGCGTGTCGATCACGGTCCCGCCGAGAGCCTCACGAACGACGACTGAGCCGTCTTCCCGATCCTCGAAATAGAGCTCGATCTTCGCCTCATAAGCCGCGGCAGTGCTTGCCCGCGTATCGTCCGTGACGACGTTCCAGCCGACGCCTGCAAGCGCGATTACGACGAGCGACACCATTGCCGCCAGCGGTACGGCCGGATACGGGCGCCAGCCCGGCTTCTCGTTCGATGACGCGGCCGCCGCCTCCCGGCTTCGCGGTTCCGGCTCGCTGGCCGGTGCCGCCTCGGCCAGCCGCGCCGCCAACTGCCTTGCCACGTCCTCCGCGTCGGCAACGCCGCGCAGCACGGGCCGCACTCTAAACAATCGAGCCGGTTTGACCATAGGCCACAACAGCAGGTAAGACACGCGGCTGCCACGTTCGGGCAGCAAAGCAATGTCGCCCGAACCGTCCTTCTGCAATCTCAGGTCGGCGCCCTGAATCCGCTGGTAAGGCAGATTCACCGTGACCGGCAGCGCGACGCCCGTGCGTACTACCACCCGCTTCGACGTCAGCGTATACAGCGTTGCGCGCGACACGAACCAGGCATACGCAGCCAGGATCAACAGAGCGAATATCGAGAGCACGAGGAAACCCGCAGTGCTTGCAAGCGCATCGGCAACCGGCACGCCCTGCCGAGTCTTGAGGACGTACTGCACAAGCAGCGCCGCAGCAAAATACAGCGCCAGCTTGCGCACGTGAAAGCTGCCTAACAGAAGGCTGCGAAACGAAACCCCGCCCTGCCAGAGCAGGCGTTCGTCGTCAGGCAAAGCCTCGGGGATCCCTGGCTGAGGCTCCTCGTTATGCTCGAGTATCTTGCTCAAAAGAACGGCTCCGCGCGCTTCTCGTCGGCGAACAGTAAACCGGCGCCGAAGTAGCCCATGATCTGATCCTCTTCACGCGGAGTGATCTGATCCGGGTTCGCGATCTGCGGTACACCCGCAAAATGCTTCGAATATACGGCGTTGACGCGGATTACGTTCTTGCCCTTGTCGATCTCGGCAAACCCGAACGGCACCATGGCTTTGCCCCCCGCCGACAGATTGACTTCGAGAAAATAGATTTGCGGCTCCGCCAGATCGATCCAGAGATCGCCTACCGTCCCAACCTCGTCGCCGTCCGCGGCTACCACCGCCATCCCGCGAGGGTCCTTGTCCTTGCTGTCGACGTGCAAACTGCCGTCGGCTCGCATGGGAACGATACGCGGTTTCCCTTCCAGCGTTTTCTCCGGAACCTCGGAGCGCATGGCCCATGCGCCGGTACCGAAGCCTGCCTTGAGCGCGTCGCCGGTCGGGTTTAGCGGCGCACCCGGATGCCGCGCTGCCGGTTCGGCGGAGAAGTGCGTTTCCGCGACCTCCGCACGCGGTGCGTCGACGGTCCGTCCGTCATCGAGGTAGTAGGTCTTGGGGCTTGGTATCGCCGGGAAGCCTTGAACCGTTATTCGATCCGAACGATCGGAGACAAGGGGGTAGCCTTCGCGCTTCATTTCGCGCTGAAGGTAGTACACGAGCCCGATAAAGAATATCCAGAACAAGGTGAAAAGAACCTCGACCAGATCGATGCTTGCTAATCCGCTAGACATGGCGGACCTCCCGTTTCTTACTCAGCTTGGAAATTCGGCCATGCCGAATCGATGATCACCGGTGGAATCGGTTTGCTGCGAAAATGCGGCGAGCGGCCCGATAACGACCAGTGTGGTAAACAACAAAATCCATTCAAGGTGGTACACGATTGCATAGCCGGTAGCCGGCCCGGTAAGGCCCGGTCCCAACGCCCCGCTCACGGCCAGCGCCGACACGAGATCCCGCAGGATGCCGCCTGCCGCGATCGCGACACCGGTCGCCGTCGCCTGCACGGCGCCCCAGGCACCGAGCGCAAGGCCCCGGTTATGCTCGCGCGACAAAGCCATGGCCGCCGTCAGCGTACCCATCGCAAACAATCCGCCACCCACGCCTATTAGTACGACACCCAGTGCAAACAGCGCAATCAGCTTGAATGCGCTGACGAAGCCAATGAGTGCAAAAGCGACGATACCGACCAGCGCGCCGTACGCGGCCAGCCGGTTCGGATCCATGCCCCGTGCCAGGTATCGGGCCGCCGCCGCGAAAGCGAGCAGCATGCCGCCGGCCAGCAGCGCCGTTAAGCCAGTGGTCGCGCCAACCGTAAGGCCGAGAATCTCGCCGCCGAACGGCTCCAGCAGTATGTCCTGCATCGTAAATCCGGCCGTACCGAGAGCCACGGCAACCAGCAGGCGTTTCGCCCGCGGGTTTTCCATGAGCTCCTTCAACCCGGCGCGAAACGTCGGGCCAGCGGGCTCTTCTACCGGCCGGCGCCGGCCTCTCGGCTCTTGCTTCCAGAGCGCAACGACGTTTAGGCACAGCGTAATGACGGCTGCGCTCTGGATAACCCGAATCAGCGTCAGGGGCGTGAAATCCGTCAACAACCAGCCGAACAGCAGCGCACTCAGGAACATGCCGATCAGCAGCATGACGAACAGCAACGCGACCACGCGCGGCCGTACCGAGGGGCGCGCAAGATCGGAGGCGAGCGCAAGCCCGGCGGTCTGGGTCGTATGCAGGCCGGCGCCTATCAGCAGAATCGCCAGGCCGGCGCCCAGCTGGCCGAAGATCATTGGTCCCTGACCGGTGCCGGAAAGTATGAGCAGCGAAAACGGCAGAATCGCCAGGCCGCCGTACTGCAGCGTCGTGCCGATCCAGATAAACGGTACCCGGCGCCAGCCAAAAGCCGACTTGTGAGTATCCGAACGGTATCCGATCAGCGCACGCAGCGGCGCAAAGACGACCGGCAGGGCAACCATTAGCGCAACGAACCAGGCCGATACGCCCAGTTCGACAATCATGATGCGGTTCAAGGTGCCCGTTATCAGCACCAGCGCCATGCCGACGGAAACCTGAAACAGCGACAGCCTGAGTATTCGTTGCAGCGAAAGCTCGCTGTCAGCCACGTCAGCGAACGGCAGTACGCCCGGCCCGAGAGAACTCAGGCGTTGCCGAACTCTTTCGGTCAGTGCCAGCACTTTATCGCTCGACTCCAATGGCCTGTGAGATGTAAAAGCCCGAGTTGACGCGCGCGGTACGTGCCGCACGCCAACCTTCGGCGCCCACGGTTTCGTCGATGCCGCTCATGAGCGACGCCGTGCGCAGCGGGACGATCGCCGGTGCACGATGCTCCTGGCGCGGTAACAGCCGGCCGACGAAGTGCATGGCACCGAGCAGCGGCGTCCAGGGTGCGCTGGTGAATACGACGGCGTGACGCGCACGCACGGTCAACTCCTGCACCATCTGCAGCACGTCGTCGCGCTCGTAGTGAATCAGCGAATCCATGGCGACGATGTAATCGACTTCGGTCGGTGCGTCCGTGAGCATGTCGCCAACGCGAAACTCTGCCGAACCGGACATGGAATGCTCGGCGGCACGCTCACGCGCAACCTCGATGAGGTTGGCGGCGACGTCGATTCCGACGACCGTCGCACCGCGCTTGGCCGCCTCGATCGACAGGGAGCCCGTACCGCAGCCCGCATCCAGCAGAGTCTTGCCGCTGAGGTCGTCGGGCAGCCAGTCGAGCAGCGTGCGCCGCATGTCGTCACGTCCCGCCCGCACGGTGCGCCGTATCCGATTCACCGGATCCGTCGAGGTCAGCGCCTGCCAGGCCTTCGCCGCCGTCTGATCGAAGTAGGTGGTCAGCTGGTCGCGCCGTTGGAGGTAGGACTCACGCATCAATCGAAGCCTAAGAAGTCGAATAGATCGCGATCGCGCATGGGCTGCGGCGTTAGTTCGTCAGTGCCGTTCCAGAGGTTGGTGGCAAGCCGCAGGTATTCCTCCTTGACCTCATCGAGTTCCGGCGTCGAGTCCATCTCGAACAGCGTGCTCTTCTTGAGACGGCTGCGCCGAATGACGTCGAGATCCGGGAAATGCGCGAGTAGCTTGAGACCGATTTGTTCGTTGAACCCCTCAATCTGATCGGTCGCCGCGCTGCGATTGGCGATCACGCCGCCAAGCCGGACCTTGTAGTTCTTGGCCTTAGCCGAAATCGCCTGCACGATGCGGTTCATTGCGAAGATCGAGTCGAAATCGTTGGCCGCGACGACCAGGGCGCGATCCGCATGCTGCAGCGGCGCCGCGAAACCGCCGCAGACGACGTCCCCCAGCACGTCGAAGATCACGACGTCCGTGTCTTCGAGCAGGTGATGCTGTTTGAGCAGCTTTACGGTCTGCCCGACGACGTAGCCGCCGCAGCCCGTGCCGGCGGGCGGGCCGCCGGCTTCGACGCACATGACGCCGTTGTAGCCCTCGTAAACGAAATCGTCGATGTCGAGTTCCTCGGCATGAAACTCGACTGACTCGAGCACGTCGATCACCGTCGGCATGAGCTTCTTGGTCAACGTGAACGTCGAGTCGTGTTTCGGATCGCAGCCGATCTGCAGTACGCGTTTGCCGAGCTTGGAAAATGCGACTGACAAATTGGACGACGTTGTCGATTTACCGATGCCGCCCTTGCCGTAGACGGCAAAGACCTTCGCCCCGTCGATGGCGTCGTCCGGATCGAGATGCACCTGCAGGCTGCCCTCGCCGTCGGGACGGCCGGGCTGCACGTTAACCGGCACCGGAAACGGCTTGCGGGCCGTGGCGGCGTTGTTTGCTGTTGTCATGCTGCTGCTACCTCGCTGATGCCTTCAAGGACATCTTCAATCTCTTCACCGGCACGTTCGAGTGCCTCCAGTGTGTCCGCGTCGGGCGACCAGTACTGCCGCTCGTGCGCTTCCAGCAAACGGTTTGCCACCTTTGCGGATGCCTGCGGATTCAGGCTCGCCAGACGCTTGCGCATGTCCTCGTCGAGCATGAACGTGTCGCTGATTTGCTGGTATACCCAAGGCGCGACCTTGCCGGTTGTCGCCGACCACCCCATCGTGTTCGTAACGTGCGATTCAATCTGCTTGACGCCTTCGTAACCGTGTTCGAGCATGCCCTCGTACCACTTCGGGTTGAGCATGCGGGTGCGCGTCTCCAGCGCCACCTGCTCCGAGAGCGTCCTTATCGTATTGCCGTCGCCGGTCTGATCGCCGATATAGACCTCGATCGACTCGCCTTTGGCCCGCTGCACGGCGCGGCTGATCCCGCCCAGCGTATCGAAGTAATGATCGATACTCGTGACGCCCAGCTCGGCCGACTCGAGGTTCTGATAACTCAGGTCGACATCGCCAAGCGTATGCTGCAGAAGCTCCGATTGCCGTGCGGGTTTACCGTCACGGCCGTAGGCGAAACACTTACGGCTCGAGTACTGTTCGGCAAGCTTCTCATCGTCTTCCCAGTTGCCACTGTCCACCAGCTGATTGACGTTGGAGCCGTAGGCTCCGCTGGCGTTACTGAACACGCGCAGCGCCGCCGTTTCGAAATCGCAGTCGTGTAAGGCCTGATACTCGAGCGCGTGCTTGCGCACGAAATTCCGCTCCGGCGGCTCGTCCGCACACGCCGCAAGCCAGGCGGCATCGGCGAGCAGCCGGGTTTGATTGGGTAACAGATCGCGGAAGATTCCGGACAGCGTCATGACCGCGTCGATGCGCGGCCGGCCTAGCTCTTCGAGCGGCGTCAGGACCGCCCCCGCCAGCCGCCCGTAGGCGTCGAAGCGCGGTTCGGCTCCCATGAGCCGCAGCGCCTGGGCAACCGGACCGCCTTCGGTTTTCATGTTGTCGGTGCCCCACAGCACAATAGCGATCGACTCGGGCAGGCGGCCGTTGTCCTCGACAAACCGTTCGACGAGTTCGTCCGCCTGCGCGGCGCCGGTCAGCATGGCAAAGCGGCTCGGCATCCGGTACGGATCGAAGCTGTGCATGTTGCGGCCGGTCGGCAATATCTCGGTCGTGCGCATCAGGTCACCGCCGGGCACGGGTCGGATAAAGCCGCCGTCCAGCGCACGCACGATCGCCGACAGCTCGCTGTCGCGTCCCAGTTCTTCGTTGACCCGGATGAGGTCGCTCGCGAGCTCCGTATCGAGTCCGGCGAGAGCCGTGCCGTCGGTACGTTTTGCCGGGTCTTCGATAGCGGCGAGTTCATCAGCGCTAAGGCCTTCGGCGCCGCCGGCCTCGGCCAGCGTCGTGAGCCACTCGCGGCGCGTTTCGTCGCGCGGCGCCTCGCCGAGTATATGCAGGCCGTTGGGAATCAGCGCATCACGCAGTTCGTCGAGCTGCCCGGCAATGTGCGGCACGGCGTTTCCGCCGTCGGCAGGCGGAGCGAGTTCGAGCGCTTCTGCCTGAGCGACGATAAGTGCTTCCAGGTTCGCCTGCTCCGCCTCCGCTTCGGGGTCCAGGGTGCGCCAGCGATCGATCGACGCCTGCAGCTCGGCGAGCTCTTTGTACAGACCGGCGTGGGTAACGGCGGGCGTCAGATAGCTGATTAGCGTTGCTGCAGAGCGCCGCTTGGCAATCGTACCCTCCGACGGATTGTTGGCGGCGTACAGATAGAAATTGGGCAGATCGCCGATAAGGCGGTCCGGCCAGCACTCGCCCGTCATGCCGCTCTGCTTGCCGGGCATGAACTCGAGCGCACCGTGCGTGCCGAAATGCAGAACGGCATCTACATCGAGGCCGTCCCGCAGGTAGCGGTAGAACGCCGAAAACGCATGCGTCGGCGCGAGCCCGCGATCGAACAGCAGGCGCATGGGATCGCCTTCGTAGCCGAAAGCAGGCTGGATGCCCACGAAAACGTTGCCGAACTGGCGGCCGAGCACGAAAATACCGCTGCCGTCCGACTGCGCTCGCCCGGGCGCCGGCCCCCATTCCTGCTCGATTTGTTCCAGCCATACTTCGTTGCGCACATGATCGTCTGTGGCGATCCGCGTGTGTACGTTGGCATCGGTGCCGTACTGCGCGGCGTTGCCGTTCAGCACCTGCTCGCGCAGTTCGTCGGCATTTGCCGGCAACTCGACGGTGTAGCCTTCCGCCTCGAGCTTCACGAGCGTGTTGTAAAGCGATTTGAATACCGACAGGTAGGCAGCCGTGCCGAGCGCCCCGCCGTTCGGCGGGAAGTTGAACAGCACGACGCCAATACGGCGCTCCTTGCGCTGCCGCGCGCGCAGCCTGACGAGCCTCGACACGCGCCGGCAGAGCATGTCGACCCGCTCCATGTGCGGCAGCATCTCTCTGCGCGACCCGGCGCTTGCCTTGTCGGAACGGCCGGCGAACAAAGTGGGACCAATGGCTCCGTCCAATTCGGGAATCGCAACCATTAGGGTCATTTCGATCGGCAGCATGCCGCCTTCCGAACTCTCCCAGGCTTCGAGCGACTGGAACTCGGTGCCGTGTGCGGCAATGTAGGGCACATCGAGTTTGGCGAGCGTTTCCTCGGCGGCCTGAGAGTCGTTGTAAGCCGGACCGCCGACCAGCGAGAAACCGGTCAGCGATACCACGGCGTCGACGACCGGCCGGCCGTCCTCGATGAAAAACTGCTCGACCGCCGGACGCGAATCCAGACCGCTGGCAAACGCCGTGATAACCCGCAGGCCGCGCCTTTCGAGACCTTCGATCACTGCGTCGTAGTGCTTGCCGTTGCCGGCAAGAATGTAAGAGCGCATGACCAGCAGGCCTACGGTGCCTTTGGCCTGCTGGTCTGCGGGCAGAGCGGCAACGCTCGTCGCAACCCGGTCGCCGAGCGACGGATGATAAACGCCGACCTCCGGATACTCGCGCGGCGCGGCCGCGGTGATGCGCTTGCGGAAGGCTTCGCGCGGTCCCTGTGCATAGCGCGAAATCATCAGAGCCACCAGATTACGCACGTTGTGCTCGGAACCCGCCAGCCAGTACTGCATAGCGAGAAAATAGGCCCGCACGTCCTGCGCCGTGCCGGGAATGAACTTGAGTATCCTTGGCAGACGGCGTAGCACCGCCATCTGTTTGGCACCGCTGCTGCTGCCTTGGGACTGCCGCTTGCCGGAACCGCGGAGACGCTTTAGCAAGGCGAGCGGACCGGACTGCTTGCCGTCCATCGTGAAGCCGCCAATGCGCGTCAGCTTCATGACCTCGCCGGCGCACATGAAACACAGCATCGCATCACAGTCGTCGCGCCGCGCGCGGAGGTCCTCGAAGACCGGATTGATGTGCTCTTCCATGAACAGCATGCAGACGATGATGATGTGCGCCTGCCGGATATCCTCTTTGCAGGCTTCGAGCAGCGGTTCCGCGTTGCCCCATTCGCCGGCGCTGTGCAGCGTCACCTCTAGTCCGGGCACGTCGTTTTGCAAGCTCTCGATGGCGCGGTCGCCCGCGCCGGCCAGGTGACCGTCGAGGGTGACGATCGTTACCCGCAGCGATTCGCGCTTATTTGCCGAAGTGCGCTTTGGCATCGTAGAGAGTCTCCGACGTAATCGTTTGTATGCCGCGTTCCTTCGCGAAGGTTTCCGTGTTCCGGCGGGCCTTGCCGCGCACGAAAAAGGGAATGCGGCTCAAGGTCTTCTCGGCTTCCGCGCTCCAGGACAAATCGCCCTCTGCCGCGGCCGGCTCTTCGCCGCCCGCTTCGGCGCCGTCCGACCTGGCGGATGCGCCGCCGCCGAGATGCGAAGGCGTTGCATCGTTGTGAAACTCGAAGTCTTCGCTGAACATGCCGAGCAGGTGCTCTTCGAGCCCCATCATCAACGGGTGCACCCAGGTGTCGAACAGCACGTTTGCCCCCTGATAGCCCATTTGCGGCGAATAGGATGCAGGGTAGTCCTGAACATGGGTCGGTGCCGAAATCACGGCGCAGGCGATACCGAGCCGCTTCGCGATATGCCGCTCCATCTGCGTGCCTAGCACCATCTCCGGCTGCAGCTCCTGCACACGCGCCTCGACTTCGAGATAGTCGTCGGTAATCAGCGCATCGATGCCGAGTTCCTCGGCGACGGCGCGAACCTTGCGGGCGTACTCGCGGCTGTAGGTGCCAACGCCGACGACGTCGAAGCCGAATTCGTTTTTGCACATGCGCGCCGCGGCAATCGCGTGACTGGCATCGCCGAACACGAACACGCGTTTGTCGGTGAGATAGGTGGAATCGATCGAGCGCGAATACCAGGGCAGCCGTGAATTGATGGTGTTCAGTACGGGCAGCGGATCGACGCCGGCCAGTTCGGCCACTTCGTTGACGAACTGGTTGGTTGCCGTCACGCCGATCGGCACGGTATCGATGTACGGCTGTTTGAACGTCCGCTTCAGCCAGCGCGCCGCGGTTTCGGCGATCTCCGGGTACAGGCACACGTTGAAGTCCGCTTCGCCGAGACGCGCAATGTCGTCCGGCGTGGCATTCCACGGCGCTACGACGTTGACCTCGACGCCGAGCTGCCTGAGCAGCGTCTGGATTTCCTCCACGTCGTCGCGATGCCGGAAACCCAGCGCGGTCGGGCCGAGCAGATTGCAGCTCGGCTTCTCGCGTTCGGCACGCTCGGCAACGGGTTTGGCAAGCTTGCGAACGAGATAGTAGAAGGTCTCCGCCGCGCCCCAGTTCTCCTTGCGCTGATACGAAGGCAGCTCGAGAGGAACCACGGGAATCGGCAGATTCAGCGCTTCCGCCAGACCGCCGGGGTCGTCCTGAATCAGCTCGGCCGTGCAGGAAGCGCCAACCAGCATCGCCTTCGGCTTGAAGCGCTCGTAGGCATTCGACACGGCATCCTGAAACATCTGCGCGGTATCCGCACCGAGATCGCGTGCCTGAAAAGTCGTATAGGTGACGGGCGGCCGGTGGTCGCGCCGCTCGATCATCGTAAACAGCAGGTCGGCGTAGGTATCGCCCTGCGGCGCATGCAGCACGTAGTGAACGTCGCGCATGGCGGTTGCGATGCGCATCGCACCAACGTGCGGGGGTCCCTCGTATGTCCAGACCGTAAGCTGCATCTCAGACCGCCAATCGCTGCTTGCGGCGCAGCGGGCGGGCGAACAGCTCGGCGCAGTCGGCAGCCTGTTCGTAGCCGTGTATTGGTGTGAACAACAGCTCGATCGCCCACTTGGTCGTATAACCCTCGGCTTCGAGAGGGTTCGCGAGTCCCAGCCCGCAGACGATGATGTCGGGCCCGTCTTCGCGGGCCCTGTCCAGCTGGCGATCGACATCCTGGCCTTCGCTCAGGCGCGTGCCCACCGGCAGCGCGGCGAGTTCCCGGGCCAGGTGCTGCTTGTGCAGGTAAGGCGTTCCGACTTCGACGAGCTGCATGTCGAGTTCGTTGGCCAGAAAGCGCGCCAGCGGAACCTCCAGTTGCGAATCCGGAAAAAAGAAAATCCGCTTATCCGAGAGTTCGTCGCGATAGCGTTCGAGCGCGCTGGCCGCGCGCGCGCGGCGGGCCTCGGTGACCAGATCGACCTGCGCGGGGGCTATATCGAATTCAGCAGCGGCCGCTTTGAACCACTCCGTCGTACCGTGCACGCCGATTGGAAACGGTGCGTCGATGCGCACGGCACCGCGTTCTTCCAGGGCGTGAGCCGTGTCGCCGAGAAACGGCTGCGCCAGCAAATAGCGCGTGTTCTGTCCCACGGCGGCAAGCTCCGCGGCGCGCTGCGGCGGCAGAAAGTCCACGGCATCGATGCCGATCTCGGCAAACAGCGTGCGGAACTGGTCTTCGACGATGTCCGCAAGGGCCCCCACGACCAGCAGACGACGCTCGTCGCCGGCCGCTGCCGCCATTTCCGGCACTAGCGATGCCAGACAGGCATCCTCGCCCTGCGTAAACGTCGTTTCGATACCGCTGCCGGAATAGTTGAGAACCCGAACGTCAGGCAGATGCACCGCCGACAGCCGCTCGGCGGCGCGTCCGAGATCGAGCTTAATGACCTCCGAAGGACATGAGCCCACGAGAAACAGCAGCTTGATATCGGGCCTGCGCGCCAGCAGCTTGTTGACTTCCCGGTCCAGCTCATCGTTGAGATCGGCGAGACCCGCAAGATCGCGCTCGTCGATAATCGCAGTGGCGAACCGCGGTTCGGCGAAGATCATGACGCCGGCCGCCGACTGTATGAGGTGCGCGCAGGTACGCGATCCCACGACCAGAAAAAATGCGTCCTGAATCTTGCGGTGCAGCCAGACTATGCCGGTCAATCCGCAAAACACTTCGCGCTGTCCACGCTCGCGGATAATCGATTCCGCGTCGGCGGCAGCCATGGGCGTTGCAAGCGACGTTGTGCTCACGGCTTCAGCGTGCTCCGGCAAAGGATGAGGCATTGGCGCTTTGTCGCGCCATGCGGAACTTGATCAGAAACTGCGCGGCGTTGACGACATAGGCCGCGTACGCCACGAGCGCGAGAATCATCTGCCCCTCGAGCCCGAACCAGCCGAACAGGAACGCGCCGAGGTAAGCCGTATGCAGAGCGATCACGCCCATGCTGACCACGTCTTCCCAGAAAAACGCCGGCGCGAACAGATAGCGGCCGAACACGTCGCGCTCCCAAAGCGCTCCGGTCACCATGATCGCGTAGAGAATGAAGGTCTTGAGGACTACCGACATCTGCGCCAGCAGTGCGCCCTGCCCGCTCTGCAAGCAGCGCCACACGAGCACGGCACTGATAAGGAATACGACAAACTGCAGCGGTGCCAGGACCCCTTGCACCGTAGTCCAGGGCGACAGATCGCGACGTCTGCGTTCATCGCTCGTATACAGCGGATCTGGCGTGTGTCCGGAAGGCCGGGTTTGTACCATGTGTCGGCAAACCTCTCATGTTGTATCCGGCAGACCCGCCCATACGGGTGACCGGCTCGTTGAGTATAGTGTCAATTTAGCCTTACGTAAATATATCTTGACATCTTCGTTCAACAAGAGTCTATTGGCTCTCGATGCGCAACTTTTTACAGCGGCACGTGGCGTAGCGACGGGCCGCCGTGGCAAGGGTATGTTCGGACAGGCTGACAATAGGGTAAGATCCTCGTGGCTCTTGGTGGGACACGAGAATGAAAACAAAAGACCCGGATCAAGCACCGAACAATACCGCGCAGGGACACTTTCAGGATTTCGGCCACTCGGACTTCTTTAAGACTAGGAGTGAGAGTGCACTGGGCGACTTCAGCAGCAACATGCTGAACAGCCTGGGTCGAACCATCGAGAACGACCTGATACCGCGGCTTATGCTGGCATTCGATACCACGCCACACCAGACACTGGGTTCGCCCCTTACGGATCTGGCGGACCACGTCGAGGATTTTGTGCAGCTGCTCGTCGAGCAGGAAGCCGACATTGCGGTTCGCTACGTGGATACCCTAAGAGCCGAGGGCATTCCCCTCGCAACGCTTTACCTGGATCTGCTGGCGCCTTCCGCGCGCCGCCTGGGCGAAATGTGGGAAGAAGACAGCCTCTCCTTCGCTGATGTCACGATAGGCGTATGCCGAATGCATCAGGTCTTGCTGGAGTTCAGCCGCTGCTTCGATGCCAGCGATCGCGACAGCAACAACGGCCACAACGCATTTATTGCGCCGGCGCCGGGCGAACAGCACACCTTCGGGCTGTTCATGGTCATGGAATTCCTGCGCCGTGAGGGCTGGACATGCTTCAGCGGCGCGCCGACGACCAAGCGCGATTTCCTAAGGCTCGCTGCAACACAGCGCTTCGACCTGATCGGACTTTCGGTCAGCGCGGATCGTAACCTCGATGAAACCAGCCGGCTGATAGCCGACTTGAAGCGAAGCTCCGACGCCACCGTACTGGTTGGCGGACGCTGCTTCCTCGACCACCCCGAACTCGTGAAAGAAGTGGGCGCCGACGCGATGGCCCGGGACGGACAGGATGCCGTACGGATCGCGAACGAAGTCCTGCGCAAGACGGCCGGCAAGCGGCACCCTGGTCTGACGTAAACGACGGTCAGCCAGGTTGCGGGCATCGTATGGTGCCGGCCAAGCGATGTAGGGGAAGTACAGGCGTGAGCAAGTCTTTGTCAGCGGACACGTTAGCCGACCGGTTAACGGCCGAATCGGCGTCGCAGCTGATTATGGAAGCCAACGACATCTGCCTGATGCTCGATAACGACGGCGTCATTACCGACGTATTCCTCGGCACCGACGACAAATCCCTGAAACTTGCGAACAGTTGGCGGGGCCAGTCGTGGTTCGACACGGCCTCAGTTGAAAGTGCTAATAAAATCAAAGATTTGCTGGCGGATTCTACAGACGGCATTACGTCCCGGTGGCGGCAGATCAACCACCCGACGGAATCCACCGACGACCTGCCCGTCACCTGGAAAACGCTGCGGCTCAACGACCATGCCGGGCTCGTTGCGATCGGCCGCAATCTGCGGCAGGTATCGCAACTGCAGCAGCGGCTGCTCGACGTTCAGCACTCCCTGGAACGCGACTACGCACGGCTGCACCAGGCAGAAGTTCGCTACAGAATGCTGTTTTCCATGGCGACCGAAGCCATTCTGTTCGTCGATGCCGACAGCCGCAAGATCGTCGAAGCCAACCCGGCCGCCGGCAAACTCCTCGACCGCCCAGCGAATAAGCTCGTAAACCGAACTTTCCCAAGAGGTTTTACCGACAACAGTCACGACGCGATCGACGATCTGCTGCTCCGCGTGCGCGCGGCGGGCGGCGGCGAAGATCTCATTATCAAGTCCGCCAAGACCGGCGACGGCGAGTCGACGATCCGCCTGAATGCGACACTCGTCAGGCGCGACGACGGCCCCTACTTTCTTATTCGGATGCAGTCTGCCGATCAAAGCGGCTACAACGGCTACTCGAATCAGGTAATCGACATTATCGACCGCTCTCCGGACGCGTTTGTCGTGACCGATCCGCACGGCCGCGTACAGGCTGCCAACAAGGCTTTCCTCAATCTGGCTGCTATGGCGACGGTATTGCAGGTCAGCAGACAGCCGCTCGACCGCTGGCTCGGCCGCACCGGGGTCGACGTGTCCCTGCTGTTGCGCAATCTGAAAGACCGCTCGGAAATCCGCCAGTACGACACGACCTTTCACCCCGAGTACGGCGAACCCATCGAAGTCGAGCTCTCAGGCGTATCCGCCCTCGATAGCGACGAGCCCTGCTACGGCTTTGTGATTCGCCGGCGGATGAAGAAAGCGAAGCCCGCCGGGGACGATGAGTCGGTCCTGCCGCACTCCCTGAAGGAAATGACAGAACTGGTCGGCCGCGTACCGCTGAAGGAACTGGTGCGCGAAACGACCGACATCATAGAGCGCATGTGCATTGAGGCGGCGCTAAAAATGTCCGATCAGAGCCGCGCATCCGCGGCGGAAATGCTCGGCCTGAGCCGCCAGAGTCTGTACGTGAAGCTTCGCCGCTACGGCATTGGCGAGGACGAGTCCGAAGGCGGCGCCTAGCCCCCAGCCCCTGCCACCGCCCGGCCAAGCCGGTTGCGGATACACGACCCCGGTGCGTTTTTTTCTGATCGAGCGCTCGTAAATACCGAATACGTAGAAACACCTCCCTGAAAACTGTAATTTTTAGTTGACGCTTTGATGTGTCAAGTATTATTGTCAGTCAATGGGACGTGCGACGACGAGCGTGCTGCCGGCCGACCGTCCAAAATGGACGGCCTACCTTGAGCTGACGAAACCAATTACCTGGTTCCCGCCAATGTGGGCTTTCGGCTGCGGCGTTGTTTCTACCGGCCAATCGCTGCCGGAGCGGTGGCCGTTTGCGCTCGCCGGCATCCTGCTCGCGGGGCCGCTCGTCTGCGGCGCCAGTCAGATCGTCAACGACTGGTTCGATCGCGAGGTCGATGCGATCAACGAACCGCAACGGCCGGTACCGTCCGGGCGCGTGCCAGGCCGCCAGGCACTGTATTTCGCACTCGTCTGGTCCGCGCTGTCACTACTGGTCGCCTCCGTGCTGGGCGTTTGGGTGTTCGTTGCCACCGTCGTCGGCGTGGCCCTGGCCTGGGCATACAGCGCTCCGCCGTTCAGGCTCAAGCAAAACGGCTGGTGGGGCAATGCGGCGGTTGGCCTGTGCTATGAGGGACTCCCGTGGTTTACGGCCGCAGCGGCCATACTGGGGGGACTGCCGCCCCTGCCGATCATCCTGCTCGCACTCCTTTATAGCGTCGGCGCCCACGGCATCATGACGCTCAACGACTTCAAGGCCATCGAAGGCGACAAAAAACTCGGGATACGGAGTTTACCGGTGCAGCTTGGAGCGGATCGCGCCGCGCAGGTCGCCTGCGGGGTCATGCTGATCCCGCAACTCGTCGTCATTGGCCTGCTTCTCAACTGGCAGCTCACGATTGCCGCCGCCGTGGTCTCGGCTCTGGCCGTGATCCAGGCAGCCATGATGCTGCGTTTCCTGGGAGCGCCGGTCGAACGCGCAACCTGGTACAGCGCTCTTGGCGTCACGCTCTACGTGCTGGGCATGCTGGCAAGCGCCATTGCGGTTCGGGGGCTCACGCTGTGAGCCGGACAGTCGGCTGGTGGGGCGTCGTTCGCCTTGGGCTCGTCCAGACTTCGTTGGGCGCTATTGTCGTCCTAACGACCTCGACGCTAAACCGCGTCATGGTCGTCGAACTGGCTCTGCCGGCCATGCTGCCCGGGTTTCTTGTCGCCATACACTACTTCGTGCAGATTTCCCGGCCGCGCTTCGGCCATGGCTCCGATGCGGGGCGACGCCGAACGCCCTGGATCATCGCCGGCATGGCGCTGCTGGGCCTTGGCGGCGTGGTCGCGGCAGCCGCAACGGGCTGGATGGCAAGCGCCCCCGTTGCGGGAACGGCGCTCGCCGTCGTCGCGTTCCTGATGATCGGCACGGGCGTCGGCGCCAGCGGCACGTGTCTCCTGGTATTGCTGGCCGCCAGCGTTCCGGCCGAGCGGCGCGCCGCGGCTGCAAGCATTACCTGGATCATGATGATTATGGGTTTCGCGGTCACGGCGGGCGTGGTCGGAGCGTTTCTCGATCCGTTTAGCTACACGCGCCTGATCGTCATTTCCGCGATCGTATCGCTGACGGCACTAAGCGTTACCGTGCTTGCACTGCGCGGGCTCGAAGGCGAAGCGGCTGAGATCGACGGCGGCCAGAGCGCGCCCGGACCCGGCTTCAAAGCGGCGCTGACCGAAGTTCTCGCCGAACGGCATACCCGCCGCTTCGCGCTGTTCGTCTTCGTGTCGATGCTTGCATACAGCGCGCAGGACCTGGTTCTGGAGCCGTTTGCCGGCGCGATCTTTGCCCTGACGCCCGGACAGTCCACCCAGCTCGGCGGCCTGCAGCACGCCGGGGTCCTGCTCGGCATGCTATTCGTGGCCGTCGTCGGTACCCGGCTCGGGCTCAGCCGCGAGCGCTTCATGCGCGCGTTCGTCGTTACCGGCTGTCTGGCCTCGACCGGCCTCCTGACGGGCCTTGCGATCGCCGGCTTTTCCGGCGGTAACTGGCCGCTGTACACCAACGTGTTCCTGCTGGGTATTGCCAACGGCGTGTTCGCGGTTGCGGCTATCGGCGCAATGATGGGCCTCGTGTCGCAGGGCGCAGCGCGACGCGACGGGGTGCGCATGGGTATCTGGGGGGCAGCCCAGGCGATTGCCTTCGGACTCGGCGGCGCGCTCGGCACGGCGGCCGTCGATCTGGTCCGCTGGCTCAGCGGCTCCGCACTGTACGCCTACTCCATCGTTTTCCTGGCGCAAGGGCTGCTGTTCGCAATAGCGGTTGTGCTCGCACTACGCCTGAGCAGCCGGCCGGAGGCCGGCTTCCGTAACCTTCCACAGCAGGCCGCAAGCTGAAACTGCGGTCAAGGATAAAGCTCCATGAAGCATTATGACGTGGCGGTAATCGGCGGAGGCCCCTCGGGCGCCACCGCCGCAGAAGAACTTGCAAGACAGGGGCTGTCGGTCCTTCTCCTGGACAAGAACGGCCGGATAAAACCTTGCGGCGGCGCCGTGCCGCCTATACTCCTGCGCGAATTCGACGTACCCGAGTCACGACTCGAAGCCAAGGTGAGTTCGGCCCGCATGGTCTCGCCGTCGAACGCGGAGGTCGACATGGAGATCGGCGGTTTTGTCGGCATGGTAGACCGCGGCAGTTTCGATAACTGGCTCCGGCAGCGCGCGGCCGAAGCCGGTGCGGACTATGTCGAGGGGCATTTCGAAAACCTCGAACGCAGCACGGACGGTCAGCTGTCGGTGCTCTACAGGATCGGCGGCAAGTCGGCTGCCGTGAGCAAGGCCCGCGTCAAGGCGGTTGTCGGCGCAGACGGCGCGGCCTCCAGGGTCCGCAAGCAGGCCATGAGTCATCAGGAAACGATGAAACACGTGTTCGCCTACCACGAAATAGTGCGCTCGCCGAACGGCAAGACACCGTGGTTCGATCCGGAACGCTGCGACGTGTACTACCAGGGCAAGGTATCGCCCGACTTCTACGGCTGGGTCTTCCCGCACGGCGAGTGCACGAGCGTCGGTGCCGGGTCTGCGATCAAGGGTTTTTCCCTGCGGCACGCCGTAAAACTGATGCGCGACAACTCACGCCTCGACGACAACGATATTGTCCGCTCGGAAGGCGCGCCCCTGCCGCTAAAACCTTTGAAGCGCTGGGACAACGGCCGCGATGTAGTTCTGGTCGGCGACGCCGCGGGCGCCGTGGCGCCGTCTTCGGGTGAAGGCATTTACTACGCCATGTCGAGCGGCCGATCAGCGGCCAGTGCCGTGGCGGCCTTCGTCGAGACCGGCGACGCCCGTAAGCTCGCCAACGTGCGCAAGGACTTCATGGCCTCCCACCGTTGGGTGTTCTTCATACTCGGCGTGATGCAGTACTACTGGTACTCGAGCGACAAGCGGCGCGAAAAATTCGTCGATATCTGCCGCGACCCGGACGTGCAGCGGCTGACCTGGGACGCATACATGAACAAGAAGCTGGTGCGCGCGAAACCCGCCGCGCACGTACGCATATTCTTCAAGGACCTTGCGCATCTGGTAGGGCTGAATCCGCGCTAATGGACAGCGGCGACAACAAGCTGTTGGTCATTGGCGTTGCCGCGGGCATCGCGATTGTCGTTGCGGTCCTGGGCGCCGTGCTGACCGATGTCGGCGAGTGGTACGTGTCGCTCGACAAACCGGCATGGCAGCCGCCCGACTGGGCCTTCGGGCCCGCGTGGACGCTGATTTTTGCGGCCACGGCGACGGCCGGCGTGCTTGCCTGGAACACCGGTCAGAACCGTTCTCTCGTTCTCGGCGCCTTTGGCGTGAACGCAATCCTAAACGTTGCCTGGAGCGCATTGTTCTTCAGGCTGCGCCGCCCGGACTGGGCGTTGTTCGAAGTGCTGCTCTTGTGGCTGTCCGTGACGGTATTGATTGCCGTTTGCGGGCGGCTGGACAGCCGGGCCGGCTGGCTGTTGCTGCTCTACCTCGCGTGGGTCAGTTTCGCCGCCGTGCTGAATGCCGCCGTCGTGCGGCGCAACCGACCGTTTGCATGACCGTGCGCGATGACTGCTACGGACCGAATAAGAAGCGGCCTCAAAAGGCCGGCAATGGAACAAAGGGGCGAAGGATGACTACCACCACACCGAGCATGTCATCAGACGAATCGGCAATAGGCCTGAGCGGCCTCGCCGTGTACATGCCGCCGTTCAGGGTCCAGTTGCAGGACTGGTGCGAATGGACCAACAACCCGTGGTCGAAAATACAAAACGTGGTCGGCAACAGCTTCCGTCTGCGCGGCCCCAAGCAAAGCGTGTACACCATGGCGGCCACCGCGGTCATGCGGCTGATCGACCAGTACGAGCTGGACCCCGCCGAAATCGGCTTCCTCGGACTCGGTACCGAATCGAGCACGGATAACTCCGCCGGCGCCATTATCGTCAAGGGCATGGTAGACCGCGCGCTGAAGGCCAGCGGTCGCGCGCCGTTGGCCCGCAGCTGCGAAGTGCCTGAGTTCAAGCATGCCTGTCTCGGCGGCGTCTACGCGATGAAAGGCGCGCTGCGCTATCTGGCGCTCGACGGGGCCGGCAGCAAAGCCGTGGTCGTCTGCGCGGACATTGCCGAATACGCGCGCGGCAGCACGGGCGAACCCACTCAGGGTGCGGGCGCGGTCGCCATGCTGCTCGAGCGGGATCCGGCGCTGGCCGCAATCGATCTGGGACTATCGGGCTCGGCCTCAGACTACCGCGTGGTCGACTTCCGCAAGCCCATGCTGCGTTTCTGCGGCCAGGATCGCAGCGAGAGCCACCACATTCAGGACTTCCCGGTGTTCAACGGCAAGTACTCGACGACCTGTTACATCGACGAGACCCTGCACGCTCTGGACGAGCTGTACACCAAGCGCGGTCTTGCGCCGAGCGACTACCTGCGCTCGCTCAAGCACGTATTCATGCACCGCCCGTACCGGCGTATGCCCGAAAACGGCTGGGCGATCGCCTGGCTGTTTGCGCTGGCCCGGGGCAACGCCGACGACCGCCGTCAGATCGAGGGCTACTGCGAAACGGCCGGCATATCGTTCGAGGACCTGGCCCGCGAAATGAACGCCGCGGTCGACGTTCAGGATTTCGCCACGCCTGACGCGCTCAACAACGATGCCTACCCGCTGACGATGGCCGTGCTGCATGCATTTCGCGGCTCCGATCGCTTCAAGCCCGACGTACTCGACAAGCTATCTCTCGGCGGCGACGCCATCCGCGATCTTGGCAATCTGTACACGGCGGCACTGCCGGCCTGGCTGGCTGCCGGCTTCGAGGAAGCCCTGGACAGCGACTTGTCTCTGACGGGATCGGAACTGCTGACCATGGGCTACGGCAGCGGCGACGCCGCG
Organism: Pseudomonadota bacterium; assembly: GCA_039819385.1. Classification (GTDB taxonomy): domain Bacteria; phylum Pseudomonadota; class Gammaproteobacteria; order Steroidobacterales; family Woeseiaceae; genus UBA1847. The sequence continues at coordinate 27,068 of JBCBSC010000010.1, forward strand.
GAAGTAATTCCGTTTTTCGTCGGCGAACGCTGGCGGGACGCCGCAAACCGAATACATTTCGCCGATGCCATGCAAGGCGCGGTCGACCTGACCTGCGAGCAATACGAAGCCCTCCACGACGGCCGTCGTGTGAGCGGGCTCGAATGGGTGCCCGCCGATGAGTTCGTCATCGAACGGGTTGGCCAGTCGGAAGAACGGCATTTCCAGGACGTGGGTATCGAGTACTACCGTTACGTCTAGCGCCTGCGGGCTGACGTGCCTGCCTGCCGGGCAAGCGGGTAACCACGCCCGCCATTAACCGCACATCGCTGCGCCCGGGGATAGACCCGGCCCTCGCAGGAGCCCGCGTATTGCCGCACGGGTCCGAAGTCGGCAGCCCGGCTATCTGCCCGGGTCTGGTAACCTACGCGCGGAACCCGGAACCAAGATGCTACTGGCAGAACTCGAAACAGCCTCTCGGAACGTAGCGGCCACGCGCAGCCGCCTGCAAAAGCGCAGGATACTCGCCGAGCTGCTCTCGAGCGCGGACCACAACGACGTCATGCTTGTCGTCAACTACCTTTGCGGCACGCTGCCGCAGGGCCGGATCGGATTGGGACCGGCGATATTGAATCGGGTACGAAAGACCCTCGATGCCGGCGGTTCCGGCGGAACACTGAGTCTGCGCGACGTCAACGCCTGCTTCGACCGCGTTGCCGAGACCGCGGGCAAAGGCGCCACGGCACGGCGTGAGCGGCTGCTGGCGGCATTACTCGACAGCGCCTCTGACGACGAGCGCAGCTTCCTGTTGCGGCTAATACTCGGTGAGCTGCGCCAGGGCGCGCTCGAAGCCGTACTCCTCGAGAGTATCGCCGAAGCGGCCGGCGTGGACGACGGCGCGGTACGGCGCGCGGCCATGCTCTCCGCCGACCCGGCGGCGGTTGCGGGCGTTGCCTTCAACGAAGGCGATGCGGGCCTCGCCTCGTTCCGGCTCGAACCCATGACGCCGGTCCGCGCCATGCTTGCGCAGCCGGCCGAATCGATCGATGCCGCTTTCGACACGATTCCCGAAGCCATCGTCGACTACAAGCTCGATGGCGCTCGCGTACAGATACACAAGCTCGGCGGCGAGATCCGGATGTTCAGCCGGCAGCTCAACGACGTTACGCATGCGCTGCCGGAGATCGTCGACGCCGTCCGCGACCTGCGAGTCGACAGCACGATACTGGACGGTGAGGTCATCGCGCTCAAGGACGACGGGCGCCCGCACCCGTTCCAGGTCACGATGCGCCGCTTCGGCCGCAAGCACCCCGACGATCGGCTGGAAACGGAGCTGCCGCTCAGCGTGTTTCTGTTCGACTGCCTGTACCTGAATGGCGCCGAACTCATCGACCGGCCGCTGGCCGCAAGGCTCGATGCGCTATCGCGTATTGCAGGCGACGCCATGCGGGTTCCACAGCTCGCGAGCAGCGATACAAACGAGGCAGCGGCGTTCATGTCGAGGGCACTCAACGGTGGTCATGAAGGCGTCATGGTGAAGAACCCGGAGAGCCTGTACGCAGCCGGTAACCGTGGCTCGGACTGGCTCAAGGTAAAACACGCACACACGCTCGATCTGGTTGTGCTTGCCGCCGAGTGGGGCAGCGGCCGCCGCAAAGGCTATCTCTCTAATCTGCATCTCGGCGCTCGTGACGGCGACGATTTTGTCATGCTCGGGAAGACCTTCAAGGGACTCACCGACAAAACGCTGCGCTGGCAGACCGCCGCACTGCTGCAACGCGAACGCTCGCGCGATGACTACACGGTGTACGTCCGGCCCGAACTGGTCGTCGAGATTGCCCTCAACGAGATTCAGGCCAGCAGCCAGTATCCCGCGGGGATGGCGCTGCGGTTTGCGCGGGTGAAACGCTACCGGGACGATAAGCCGGCGGCGGAAGCTGATACGATCGAGACGGTTCGACAGCTGTTCAATTGGCAGACTCAATCATGACCGGAGCCTCACGTAGCCAGGTTTGCGTATGAAAATCAACGGCTTCGACGCAGCCACCAAACGCTGGTTTGCCGACAACTTCGACGCGCCCACTGACGTTCAGAGCAAAGGCTGGCAGAGCATCCAGGCAAACCGGCACGCGTTGCTGGTAGCTCCGACCGGCAGCGGCAAGACGCTCGCAGCATTTCTTGCAGGTATCGACCGTCTCGGAAGGCGGCCGGACGACAGCGCGGCGGGCGTGCGGGTCCTGTATCTGTCACCGCTGAAAGCGTTGGTCTACGACATCGAACGGAACCTGAGAGCACCGCTGGTTGGCATTAGCCGCACGGCCGAACGCTTAGGCCTGGCTTTCCGGCAGCCGTCCGTGGCCGTGCGCACGGGCGATACGCCACAGAAGGAGCGTCAGCAACAGGCGAAACGCCCCGCCGACATCCTCGTAACGACTCCGGAATCGCTGTTCCTTATCCTCGGATCGAAGGCCGCCGCAACGCTCGCGACCGTGGAGACGGTCATCGTCGACGAGATACACGCCCTGGCACCGAGCAAACGCGGCGCACACCTGGCGCTGTCGCTCGAACGCCTGGAGCAGCTCACCGAAAAACCTTTTCAGCGGATCGGCCTGTCAGCGACGGTCCGGCCGCTGGACGCGGTTGCGCAATACCTCGGCGGCACGCGTCCGGTCGAGATCGTCGACTGCTCGAGCGCACCGTTACTCGATCTCAAAGTCACGGTGCCCGTGCCCGATATGGAGCAGCCGCCCAGCCCGGCCGTAGACGGGGGCGGCTCGATACTGGGCCAGCTCTACGCCAGAGAGGTGGGCACGCCGGCAAAAGAGCGCGGTATCTGGCCGTCGATCTATCCGCAGCTGCTCACCGCCATTCAAGAAAACCGTTCGAGCATCATCTTCGTCAACAGCCGCGGGCTCTGCGAACGACTCGCACACAAACTCAACGAACTGGCGGACGAGGAACTCGTGCGCGCGCATCACGGCAGCATTTCGCACGGCAAGCGCGCGGAAATCGAGGAAGGACTCAAGAGCGGAGCCATACGTGGAATCGTCGCAACCAGCTCTCTGGAACTCGGCATCGACATGGGTGCCGTCGACCTCGTCATGCTGGTCGAATCGCCGGGCTCGGTGGCGCGGGGCCTGCAGCGCGTCGGCCGCGCCGGCCACGGCGTGGGTGAAGTCAGCGCCGGCCGGCTGTATCCCAAGTTTCGCGGCGATCTACTCGAAACGACCGTAGTGGCCTCGCGCATGCTCGATGCGAAACTCGACGCCATTGCCGTACCGGTCAATCCACTGGACGTACTCTCGCAGCAGATCGTTGCCATGTGCTGCGATCAGCCGCGGACGGTCGAAGACATCGAGAGCATCGTGCGCGGCGCGTGGTCCTACCGGGAAGTCTCGAGCGGTCTGCTCGAAGCGACACTCGACATGCTCTCGGGCCGCTATCCGTCGGATGATTTCGCCGATCTCAAACCGCTCTTGTCCTGGAACCGCGCGAACAATACCTTGTCGCCGCGCCGCGGAGCCGCGCTGGTAACCCGGATGAACGCCGGCACGATTCCCGACCGCGGTGCGTTTGGCGTGCATCTCGGCGAAGACGGTCCGCGCGTCGGCGAACTCGACGAGGAAATGGTGTTCGAAACGCGCGCCGGCGACAACGTAACGCTCGGCGCCAGTACCTGGCACGTCGAAGCGATCACGCGTGACCGGGTGATCGTCACACCGGCTCCCGGAGAACCCGGCCGTCTGCCCTTCTGGCGCGGCGACGGGCCCGGGCGGCCCATTGAGCTCGGCCGCGCGATTGGCGCTTTCCTGCGCAAGCTCGGCCGGATGAGTCAGGCGAAAGCCGAAGCCTGGCTCACGGCGAATACGCCGCTCGACGCCTACGCCGCGCGCAACCTCGCCGCGTACGTTGCCGAACAAAAACACGAGACGGGCACGCTGCCCACCGATCTCGACATTACCGTCGAACGCTTCCGGGACGAACTCGGCGACTGGCGCATCTGCATCCTCACGCCGTTCGGCGCGCGTATCCACGCGCCCTGGAGCATGGCGCTGCAGCGCCTGCTCGCCGACGACAGCGGCTATGAAATACAGGTCATGTACACCGACGACGGCATTGTCCTGCGCTTCGCCGATGCGGAAGAACTGCCGCCGCTCGACAACCTGATCCCTGATCCCGAACTGGTGGAAGACCTGGTCATGGAGCAACTCGCGAGCACGTCGCTGTTCGCCGGCCTGTTCCGCGAAAACGCCGTGCGCTCGCTGCTCCTGCGCCGGCGCCGCCCTGGACAGCGCGCACCGCTCTGGGCGCAGCGGCTCAAGGCACAAAACCTGCTCGCGACGGTACAGAAATACCCGTCGTTTCCGATCGTCATGGAAACCTACCGCCAGGCGATGGCCGATGTCTTCGACATGGACGGCTTCAAGAACCTGCTGCGCGAACTCCGCAGCCGCAGCGTCAGGGTCACGGACGTCGAAACATCCAGCGCGTCACCTTTCGCGCGCTCGCTCGTCTTCGCCTATGTCGCCGCCTACCTGTACGAGCAGGATGCGCCGCTCGCGGAACGCAAGGCGCAGGCGCTGACGCTCGACCGGAATCTCATGTCGGAACTGCTCGGCCAGAGCGAGCTGCGGGATCTGATCGATATCGAGGTTCTCGACGAACTCGAGAGCGATCTGCAATATTTGAGCGAGCGCTATCGCGCCCGCGATGCCGACGAACTGCACGACGTGCTGCGGCGGCTCGGCGATTTGTCGGCCGCCGAACTCGAGCGGCGCGCGACGGACGACCCGGCACCCTGGATCGCCGCGCTGGTCGAAGAACGGCGCGCCATTGCGCTGCCGGTTGCCGGCGAGCGCCGCTATGTAGCCGCGGAAGACGCGGGGCTATACCGGGACGCGCTGGGCGTGGCGCCGCCCGCCGGCGTCCCGGATGCTTTCCTCGAACCGGTGGACGATCCCCTGACCGTGCTGGTTCGACGCTTTGGCAGGCATCACGGTCCGTTCCTTACCAGGGATATCGCGCACCGGTTTGCGCTGCCCGAGGCGCTGCTGCGGCCCGTGCTCGATGCCCTGGAAACGGCGGGTCTCCTCAAGCGGGGCGAAATACGCCCGGGCGGCGCCGAGACGGACTGGTGCGATGCGGAAGTGCTGCGGCGGCTCAAGCGGCGAAATCTCGCGAAACTTCGCGACGACGTCGCCGCCGTGGATGGCGCGACACTCGCCCTGTTTCTGCCGCGCTGGCAGGCGGTCAACGAGCGGCGATCCGGCCTCCCCGCGCTGCGGGAAGCCGTACTCAAACTGCAGGCGCTGCCTCTGCCCTGGTCGTTGCTGCACTCCGTTATTCTGCCCGCGCGCGTTGCGGGATTTCGCAGCGACATGCTGGATACGCTGGCGGCATCCGGCGAACTCGTTTGGGTCGGCGCTGGCGCAAGCCGCGGCAGCGACGGCCGGGTAGCGCTGTATCTGCGGGAGCAGGTCCGCGACCTTCTGCCACGCCGCGGCGATTATGCAGCGCCGACCGAACTGCACGCACAGATACTCAAATGTCTGGACGACCGCGGCGCGTCTTTTCTGCTCGACATCGAAGAGTGGCTCGAAGACGAGCAGGGAACCCTGGACCGGCAGGCACTGCAGTCCGCGCTGTGGGATCTCGTCTGGGATGGTCAGGTCTGCAACGATACCTTTGCGCCGCTCATGAATCTTCGCCGCAAGAGCACACGGCGCCGAACGTCGCGCTTGAGCGCCATATCGCCCGCGGCTGGAGGACGATGGTCCCTGGTTCGGCAACTTACCCGCAAAACGCCGAACCCGACCCGCGAGACCATCGCACGGGCGCGGCTGCTGCTCGAACGCTACGGGATCGTGAGCCGGCGCATTGCCGCCGCTGAGAACGTACCCGGCGGCTTCTCCGCACTGTACAAGGTCTACCGCGAACTCGAAGAACAGGGCCAGGTAAGACGCGGGCATTTTGTCGACGGTCTGGAGGGCGCCCAGTTCGCCTACGCGGGCGCCATCGACCGGCTGCGCGCCTGCCGCGACGAGGCAGAAGACCGCGACACGCCAGTTGGCGCCGCCGACATCGTCATACTGGCGGTCATGGATCCCGCCAATCCCTATGGCTCCGAGCTGCCCTGGCCGCCCGTCGCCGCACCCGATCTCGCCACGCCGCGCCGGGTCGCCGGCGCGTGGCTCATACTCGTTCGCGGCAAGCCGGCTTTCTATGCGGCGCGCAACGGCCGCGCACTGATTTCGTTTCCGGATACGTTCCTGCAGGCCGGTGGAGCGCTCGAAGCCGCCATCGAGTCGCTGCGCAACCTGCCGCGCGGCACGCGCCGCGGCCTGCTCGTCATCGAGAAGATCGACGGCGTCAACGTGCTCGAATCGCCGCTGTTACCCGCTTTCAAAACGGCAGAGTTCGGCACGGATTATCGCGGCCTGGTCGACGTGCGACCGCCGGGGCAGTCACCGAAACAGCCGGGTCTCGATAACGAACAGCGGCATGCCTGAAGGCGATACGATCCACAAGATTGCAGCCTACCTGTCGCCGCGGCTCACGGGACAGCGACTGCTCGGCGTGTCCTTCGGCAGCGGCGACAAGACACCCAGGTTCCGCGGCGAGCGCGTCGCCAGCGTTTGCGCACGCGGCAAACATCTCTGGCTCACGTTCGATTCCGGCGAAACGATCCGCAGTCATTTGGGCATGCACGGCTCCTGGCACGCATACCCTCGCGATGCCGCCTGGCAAAAACCGAGCTGGCAGGCCTCGCTGATCATCGATGCCGGCGGGCAGCACTACGTTTGTTTCAACGCCAAGGAAGTAGAGGTCGTGGATACCCGGAGCGTCCGTGAGCGCGTGCTACGCTCAAGACTCGGGCCGGACCTCATCGCGGACAGCGTGGACAGCACGGTGCTGCTGCGCCGCGCGCGCGAATTCTCCAACGGCGATACGCTTCTGATCGACGCATTGCTCGACCAGCGCATCGCAGCGGGAATAGGTAACGTCTACAAGTCGGAAGTCATGTTTATCGAACGGCTGTCACCTGCGCAAGCACTCTCCGACAGCGACGACGACGAGGTACAGCAATGCTTCGCGACGGCAGCAGCGCTGCTTCGCCGCAACCTCGGCGGCGGCAAGCGGATTACCCGTTTTGACGGCGACACTGCAGGTAGACTCTGGGTATACAACCGGGCCGGCAAGCCCTGTTACGAGTGCAACACACCCGTTCGCAGCCGGCGCATGGGACGCCATCATCGCGTTACCTACTGGTGTCCGGGCTGTCAGGCTGCCGGGTCCGCGGAACTCTGAAGCCGGTCATGCGCCGGCTGCGGCTTCTACCTACGCCGAATCGCGACGCCGGCGGCATTGGAGCGCTACAATCGCGGCTCCGTATTCGTCACCTCCGTCAACACTCACTGGGAACTTGACCGAATCATGCCAACCCACTCTGCTTCACATGCCCTGCCCCGCTGCTTTGCCGCGCTGCTCGGCACCGTGTGCCTTGCAGCGTCCGTAGCGACGGCCGCCCAACCGTTCAGCATCGAACTCGGCGTTGCCTACGATCGCAGCGAAACATCTGCGTCAACGGCAATCCTTAACCCTGACGTTCAGGTTCTCGGAGCTGATCAGATATCCGTGTTCAGAAGCGACACCGAGACGGACAGCACGAACTTCTTTGCGCGATGGTTTTACGATGGCGCATCGGCTGCCACCGGTCCGCGGAGCCGCGCCGGGTTCGTTAGCCGCGCGTCATCGGTGTCGCTATCGTTCTCCGACAGCGAGGGCACGGTTTGGGTCGAAACACCGCCACCCCTGTTCAGTCCGGTGCCGATAGAGTCCTCGCGCGAGGTCGCCGCGCGCAACGACGGCACCGTTGTGTCGCTAGATGTACGACACGTATTCGAGCGAAGCGGCTGGTATCTATTGGGCTCGGCTTCGATTGCCGACACCGACGTCGTACAGCCCGGCCTGAGTGGGGGGACTTTCGAAACCAACGCGGAAACGAGCCGTTTCATCGCGGGCGCCGGTAAGTATCTTGGCAAAACCAGCAGCCTGGATCTCGCCGTATTGCACGTCGAAAGTGAACTACAGCTTTTCGACCAGAGTTTTGACGACAGCTTGACGGAGTACGTCTTGAGCTTCACACACATTGCCGGCCTCAACGCCGACTGGCAATACGGCCTCGACCTTGCAGTTTCTACGGTCGAGCGCTTCGGAGAAGAAGGACAGGTCAGCGCACGCTTTTCACTGTTTCCGAGCCGCTCGCTCGCACTGGGCATCGATATCGATGCGCCGATCGAATCGGCATTCGACGACAATACGCGCTACGGCGTTTTCCTGAGCTGGTTTGCAACCCGGAACTTCGAGCTGTTCGCCCGAGCGGATACGATCGAGCTTGACGCGCCGCCTAATTCAAATGCGGACGGCGACGGCTACGGCCTGGGTGTACGCGCGCGCTTCTAGAGCCGCGCCAAGGCCGCCAGCTGCGCTTAGCCGCCTTCGAGCTCCCGCAGCAGCCCTCGAACCTGCCCGCGCAGCGTGTCGGAACGTTCCGCGAGCTTCAGGTACTCGCGGGCTTTGTCGTCGTCTCCCGCGCGCATTGCCGTCAGTCCAGTCAGCATTTCCAGCCGGTGCAGCGCCTCGCCTTCAGCCTCGCGCATGCCGAGCGCCTTTTCGAAAGCCTGGAACGATTCGTCCCACTCGGCGTCCTCGAAGTGAATACTCGCGAGGAATTCGTAAGTCTTCGCGTCATCGCGCAGCTCGACCGACTTCCACAGCGCCGCTTTGGCCTGCTCGCGCTCACGCGCCAGCATCCACAGGTCGCCCACCTGCCGCCAGGTTTCGCCGTCGTTCTCAATGCGCTGCTCCTCGAGCCATGCTTCGAGCTTGCGCGCGGCTTTTTCAGGAACCGACAAATTTCCGTATAACGATGAGAGCCGGCGCAGGTCAGATTCGTCACTGAGCGCGCCGGCATGGCCCGCCACCTCCAGCGTCGCCAGCGCCGGCGCATAGTCTTCCAGCCGCATGTGGTGACTGGCGAGAAGCCGCCAGTACTGTTCGTTGCCGGGAGCCTGATCGAGCAGTTCCACGACCACCCGTTCGGCAGCCGCATAGTCCTCGAGATCGAACAGTATCTGATACCGCAGGCGCAGCCAGTTCTGCGGCGGGTTGGACGACTCCGTGATCGCACGGGTGACGTAAGTATCCGCCTCGGCCAGGTAACCCGACTGATAGTTCGCATAAGCGACCGAGAAGAGCTGTGCCGGTTTCGGCGGTTCCTCGACGATGGCCAGCCAGTCGTCGAACATCCGCCGGGCGAGATCGTACTCCTCGTCCGCGAGCACAATCTGCGCGTAGAACATTTTCAGGCTGCCCTCGAGATCCGGCGGCAGGCCGGACATCTCAAGCGCAGCCTCGAGCGGCGCCCGCGCCGATTCCTGCTCCCCCATCATGACGGCGGTATGTGCGAGATACTGGTTCGCGAGCGCAAAATCGTGCGGCCGGGAGCGGGCCGACTCGATCAGTTCCTCCAGCTCGAAAATTGCCTCATCGTAGCGTTCCTCTTCCCATAGCTCCTGCACGTCCATAAGCTTGACGAAGGTGGAACGGGACGCCTTCGACTCCGCGGCGCCGGCCGTCGCTGACAGCAGGAACACGAACAAAACGACGAGGGCCTTCATTATTCCTCCGCCAGCACAAAGGCAACCCGGGTAATGGCGACAACCCGGCTGGCTTTCCCGTCACGAATCTGCGGCTGAAACTTCCAGCGCGTCACGGCGCGCAGCGCCGCGCGGTCGAAGATCCTTGGCGGATCCGCGCGCACGACTTCGGGGTCTTCCACCGATCCCGTCTCGGTAACGATGAAACGCAGTACCACGAAACCCTCGATTTCCTCGGTCAGAGCCTTGATGGGATATTCAGGCGGCACGCGGACCAGCGGCGTCAATTCGCGCGCAAGCGCAACGCCGCCAAGCTCGAGCCCCAAGTCAATGTCGAACTGCGGCACGTCGAGCATGAGATCGCCGAGGCCGCTCGAACCTGCGGAAGACAGCCGTTCAAAGTCGCGCTGCATCTCGTTTTGCGGCTTTTGCGGCGCGTTTGGATCGCGCCGGGAACGCACGTCTCGCGACTCCTCCTGCATGCGGATGAAGTTGGCGATGTCGAAGTCGTCGGTCGGCGTCAGACGAACGCGCTTCGAACCGACCATGAGCTCGATCGCCGTAAACAGCAGCAGGTTAATCAGCAGTGCCGTTACGATAATCAACGGCAGGCGCGCACCCGGTCGTAAAGAGAATGGCAAGGCGCCCTGCACGGTTATTGCCCCGGAGGCGTTGCCGCTACGGCAACGTTCTCGACGCCGGCAAGGCGGGCCTGATCGAGCACTTCGATGACCAGGCCGGTTCGGGACTGATCGTCAGCCAGGATAACCACCGCGCCTTCCGGGTTTTCGGCATGCAGCCGCTCGACGTGGCCGCGAACGCTGCGCGGATCGACGCGCTGGCGATCGACCCACACCTCGTCGTTTTCGGTCACGGCAATCATGATGTTGGCCTGCTGCTTGGTCTGCGCCGTTCTCGCGCTGGGCCGCTCGATCTCGACGCCCGCTTCCTTGATGAAGGATGCGTTGACCGCGAAGAAGATGAGAAGAATGAACACCATGTCGATAAGCGGCGTAATGTTCAGCGCTGCGGGGCCTCCCTCGGCCTTGAGATGATCGCGTGTTGCCATTAGCAATTTGCCATTAGTTATTCGCCATTATTGACTGTCCACCAGTTCCGCCTCGAAGCGCCGCGCCATATCGTCCGCGCGGCTTTCCAGGTCGGCCACGAAATACAGACCGGACAAGGCGGTAAACAGACCCGCCATGGTCGTCACGAGCGCCTCGGAAATACCGGAGGCCATGCCGCGGGTATTGCCGGTACCGAATACGGTTATCACATCGAACACCTTGATCATTCCCGAGACCGTGCCGAGCAGCCCCAGCAATGGCAGGATGGTGGTCAGCGCGTTCAGGGCAGGCAGGTTGCGGCCCGCTTCCGCACGCAAATCCGCGACCAGCGCACGCACCCGGCTGAAAGACCGGCTTGCGCTGTCGGCCGGCGCGCTTTGCCACTCGTTCAGCAGGTTGGACTTGAACTGCGGCAGTTCCCGAAACAGCGACCAGTAACGCTCCACGATCAGCAGCCACAGCAGGATCGACGCGACGAGTATTGCCCATAGAGTGTAGCCCCCCTTATCGAAGAGGCTCGAGAATCCCTCGACGTAGTTAGCCCAGATCATGACTGGTCAACATGTCGCTGTTGTGTTTGCCGAGCTTCTCGACCAGGCGATTGACCTGACCGGTAAGCAGCGAGTGCAGCAATACGAGCGGTATCGCAACCGCGAGTCCGAGCTGAGTCGTGATAAGCGCCTGCGAGATGCCGCCCGACATGAGCTTCGGATCGCCGGTGCCGAACAGGGTAATGGACTGGAAGGTTTCGATCATGCCCGTCACCGTGCCGAGCAGCCCGAGCAGCGGACTAACGGCCGCAAGTACGGCAAGTGTCGGCAGTCCGCGATTGAGCAGAGAGCTTTCTTCCGCGAGCTGCTCGTCGAGCCGGATTGCGGTAGCCTCGGCGTCGTCGCTTTTGTGTTCGGCGGCTATTTGCTGCAGGCGGCCCAGCGGGTTTTTCGCGTCCGGCGCCTCCGCGTTTGCCTGCTGTTCGACCGCGCGCCGCGCGAATAACAAGCCCAGCGCCCTGCGCACGACAATCAGCACGCCCACGGCGCCCAAAATCAGGATCAGGTAGCCGATGCCGCCACCCTGCTGGACGCGCTCGCCGACATCCGGCGACTGCACCATCAGGCTCAGGATTGCGCCCTTGGACGGATCGAGCGCCATGGCCGTCACCCCGCTGTCGGTATCCTCCAGATCCGCGGCCATGCGCTGAAAGCGCGTGGGCGGCTGCCGGCTGAGTTCGACCAGCTTGCCCGATTCCGGCAGGTAGCGAAGATAAGCACCGTCGCTGACGGCGGTGAATACGCCGACACGCGTCACCGCCTGCTCGACCTCCTCACCCTGCGGCTTGATCACGGTGTTGCTAAACGTTACCACCTTTCCCGACTCGCTGATTTCCGAGAGGACGCTGGTCCAAAGCTGCTTGATGTCTTCGATGCTCGGCGGCTGCTCCCCTTTGCCCAGCCGCTCCAGAAACGGCGAGCGTTCCTCCTGTTCGGCGGCGACCAGGGAATTCTTGAGCACGCTGTTGGCGTTTAGCGCCGCCTGCCGCACGATCGCGAACAAGTCGTTGAGATCGCCGGCGCGCTCGCGCAGCTCGCCTTCGTAACGGGTCAGCGTTTGTTCGTTGCCCTCGTATTCGACCCGCAGTTCGTCCGCACGTGCGTTGGCGCGCGCAAGCGCGCTCCGGGCCTCCTCGAGCAATGCCGTCTGCTCCTCGCGCGCGGAAAGGAACCGCTCGATACGCTCCTCGTCGAACTGCGCTTCCCGCAGCGCCTCCTGACGAACCGACTCGACGAGCTGGTCGATCTCCTCGATGCTTGCATTTGCGCTGACCAGAAAAAGCTGGCTTACAGCGAGTACGATGTACAGAAGCTTGGACTTGAACGCTTTCATTCGCGGTTCTCCGGTGCGGTCACGGGCAGACGAACCAGGTCGGGCGGTAACTGCTTGCGCGCAATCCGGATCGCACGATCGAGTGACTGCAAATACTCGGAGCCCAACTGCTCCCACTGATCGCTCACATTGTTATAGAAGCCGATCTCCAGACCGTCGAGCGTCATGTAATACAGGCCCAGGCGGCCGAAGCGCAGAAAGTTAACCGTGCGCGGCGTGTCGCCGTTATCGTTCAGCTCAGCCTCGTAGGCCTCGATCGTATGGCCGTAGTCGAGTTCGATCTGATAAGCCTCGCTCACGCGACGATACTTTTCCGAGGTCGGCACTTCCGGCCGGCTCATGAGCTTCTGCAACTCGTCGATGCGCAGGGCTCGTTCGCGTTCCAGAAAGGGCATATCGAGCCCGACGAATTCCTCGAGTACTTCGATCTGCCGAACGATCAGCGGCAGTATGCGCCGCTTGGTGATCTCGATTTCGTCGAACTGGCGTTCGTAGTCCGCAAGTTCGGTGCGCTGTGTAGCGACGAGTCCTTCGAGCTGCGTGTTGTAGGCATCGAGATCGCTGACCTGCGCCATTGCCTGACGGTACTCCTCGAGCATTTCGCGGGTAGCGTCGTCGAGTTCGTCGATGCGCCGCTGCACGGCGGCGCTGGCCTCAATGCTGTCGGACTGAATATCGACGGCATCCTCTACACTTTGCTGCGCGACGGCAGTCGATGCCAAGGCGCTACTACCGAGAATGAGTAAAAGTGGCCCGCGGAACATCTTCATGGAGTACCCCTCTGGTGTCGTCGGCATTTGCGGCCGCCGGAATCCGTTACCGGTCGGTCGTGTCTACCGCGACAGCGGTGACTTGTTGTTTTAATCAGTGTAGAAGATGCGTTTTGCGTGAACCTTAGGGAAACTACCTAGCGACCCTTCGGATGACGCAGAACCCGGATGACGCAGAGCCTGCAGCGGCTGCCGCCGCGCCCCGATCCAGGGCCTTCATGATTTCGTCACACTGGCTTTGTACTTTCGTTGCTATGCTACGAACTTCGGATCCTGAGCAATCTGATGTCTGACACACAGCAAGACACTTCCGGGCGGCCGCAGCTTGTGCCGTCGGATTTTGGCCTCGAATTTCTCGGCACGGGCGGGCCAGGCGCCGAACTTGGGCCTGTCGCAATATTGGAGAGAGGCGGACAACCGCTGCTGGCGATCGACTGTTCGGCCGGCATGCTCGACGCCTATCTCGCGCGCTACGACCAGCCTCCCCGAGCTGTATACCTAACGCACACGCACCTCGACCATATCGGCGGCATGGAAGAACTCTTTCACCATGCCATCGAAGCTGTGCGGGCAGACCCGGCACAACGAATCCGACTCTTCGTTCACGCCAATCTGGTGCCGTCCCTGCAGGACAGGCTCGTGTGCAATCAGTTCATTCGCGCCGAGGGCTACGTCAACTTCTGGGACGCATTTCAACTCGTGCCTGTCGGCCGCGGTTTTTGGCTCGAGAGGCAATGGTTCGAAGTGTTCGAGTCGCGGCATATGCAACCGCGCTTCTGCTACGGACTGGCGCTACCGGGGAGTTTTGTCTTCACTGGCGACACGCGGCCGATCCCCGAGGTCCTGAAGCTCGTTGCCGCCGCCGGCGAGGTCGTGTTCCACGACTGCGGGGTTCGGGCAAACCCCGCTCATTCCGGCTTTGTCGATTTGCTCAACGAGTATCCGGCGGAGCTGTTGAACCGCATCCTCTGCTATCACTACGGTTCCGGCCCGGAAGCCGATACGCTGGAAGGCCATGGTTTTCGTACGGTGCGCGCAGGTCAGCGCATTCAACTCCCCGAACCGGCCGGTTTCGACAGGCGGACCAGGCGTCGAGCCTCCTAGGACGCGTGGCCGCTATTCGTCGAATCAGTTCGTCGAATCAACCAGGCAGGTGACACCGGCCGCGAGCGTGTCGGCTCATATGGCGGGCAATACGTAGCCATACACGGCCACGAAGTGGCAAGTGCTGCCGCCCAGAACGAAGATGTGAAACACGGGATGTCCCCATGGCAGACCCGGTATCGCATAGATCAGAGCGCCGACAGTGTAGGTGACCCCACCGGCGACGAGCCACCACAGCCCCGCTCCCGCGAAGGCGTCCAGCAAGGGATCGATCGCAAACAGAATCATCCAGCCCATCGCAACGTACGCAACGGTTGAGGTAATCCTGAAGCGCCCCGCATAGAACAACTTGAGCACGACCCCAACGGCCGCCAGCGACCAGCTCGCCGCAAAAATTGCCCAGCCGACCGTGCCACCCAGGGTTATCAACGCGAAGGGCGTGTAGGTACCTGCGATGAGCAGGAAAATCGCGGCGTGATCGACCGCGCGCCAGCGCCTGCGCATGTTGTCCGTGCGCGCACTGTGATAGGCGGTCGAAGCGCCGTAGAGCAGCACGAGGGAAATGCCGAAAGCGATAAAGCTGACGACGTAAAGCCCGTTGCCGTGCGGCAGCGCCCGCAACAGCAGCAGTACCAGCGCAAGACAGCTCAGCGCAAAACCGAATGCGTGCGAAGCGGCGTTGAACGACTCTTCCGCGTGTGAATAAATGGGCTTACGGGCGTACACGAGTCGGCGCCACCGGGGGACCAGGAGAAGCCAAGCATAACCTGCCCGGCACCGCGCGTGATTTCAAATCGCGCCATTTCGAATTGCGCGAAAAGGCGCGCGTTTTCTCAGGCAGCCGCCCGGGTCTCGTAGATCGGCGCCGCACGCCCAGGGATACCCGGTATCGCTTCGCCTGCCTCTGTGCCCGCCACGACGTAGCCGTCGATAATCAGACAGTCGTCCAGCGCTAGGTCGGTCACTGAACCGCGAACCTGCGTCACGCTCGGAAAGAAGTTCTCTTCGTAGTCAGCCATATCATTGCCTCAAGCATAAGTCGGTGGTGATGGCGCGCCCTGCTCGTCTCGGAAACAGTTTTGCAAACACCGTGCCATACAGTGTATGCGTTACATTTCAATCACTTATGAGTTAGCCGCGTTGTTTCCGAGCCCTGAGATCGTGCAACCGCCGAGAAGCGTTGTACCAGGACGGTGCATAGCTTTCCCTCTTGCCGAAGAATCGCCTGATTTTGCGACGCGAGAGTGACGAAGAGATTAAGAATTTATTAAATTATTGTTTTTATTAATATTAATAGAAAATTATGTCTCATCTAACAAATTCCTGTTGCAACGCAAAAAGATCATGGTAGTATCTTGCAACGCAACATAGCCAAACCCCTTACTGATTTCTTTATGACCGATTTAGCAGGAGCCATTCCAATGACAGCTTTTTTTGACAGCTTCGATAAGTTTTCCGATCTCTCCAAGCAGGGCATGGAGCCGGTCCGTAACCTGACCACCGCTTACGTTGACGCCTTCGAGAAGATCGCTCGCAAAAACTACGCACTCGCCGGTGATATGGTCGAGTTCGCCGTCGCGCAGGCCCGCCTGCCGCTTGAGATCGACGAGCCCAAAGCACTGGTCGAGCGCCAGATCGAAGCCTCCAAGGCATTCGCCGAACTCGTAACCGAGCGCGCCGGCGAATACGTCGAACTCGGCAACGATCTCAAAGAAAGCACCGCTTCGCTGCTCGACAAGGACTTCGTCGAGCCCGTCAAGAAGGCGGCGAAAGCGGCGACCAAGAAAGCGGCCTGATCCTCAAACCGTGATTGGACGTAATCAAAGGCGCCCGGCAACGGGCGCCTTTTTTATTGCTAAAAGGGGCCGGGTTTATTTTTTTACGACCGAAAGAGATCAGGTTTGTCTTGCCCTGCAAAAAATCAAAAAATAAACCCGGCCCCTTTTCTACCGTTATGATAGGGAGCCTTGCCTCGCCAAACCGCAGAATCTCGGGAGTACGTTGCCGTGGCTGAACCTCACCTCATCAAGAAGTACGCCAATCGCCGGCTCTACGACACCGTTACGAGCAGCCATATTACGCTCGACGGCATCAGGGACCTGGTCGTATCGGGTACCGACGTTCGCATCGTCGACGACACGAACGGCGAAGACATTACCCGTAGCCTCCTGCTGCAGATCATTGCCGAACGCGAACTCGGCGGCAAACCCATGCTCGATGCCGGGTTCCTCATGAGCATCATCCGCCTCTACGGCAACCCGATGCAGGACCTCGTCGGCGAGTTCCTGAACAACAGCTTCGAAACGTTCATGGGCCAGCAGGCGAAGTACCAGCAGCAAATGCGCGAGGCAATGCAAAACACGCCGCTGTCGACGATGCAGGATCTCACTGAATCCAATCTAAAAGCCTGGCAGGCCATGCAGGATGCCATGCTCGGCAAAACCCGCAAGTCAGACAGTAAACCGGAGTAGCGACGTGGCAGAAGACCGCAGCACCGCAAAAGAATCGTCTAATAAGGAATCAGCTGATTTCGAAGCCATGTCCGAGGAGTTCATGAACATCCTCAGCAAGAATCAGGAAATCCTAAGGAAGATGATGGCCGCGCCGCAGCAGACGCTGGCATCGATGATGGATCCGTTCAACGTCATGGATTCGTTTGCCGAAGGGGCAAAACAGCTAGCCGGCAACCCCGAAAAGATCATGAAAGCCAACCTGGAGCTGTGGCAGCAGCACCTCGACCTGTGGGAGCACGCCGCCAAGAAAATGCTCGGCGAGGACACCGAGCCGGTTGCCGAGCCGGACAAGGGAGACCGTCGCTTCAAGTCCGAAGAATGGGAGAACAACCAGGTTTTCGACATCATCCGTCAGTCGTATTTGATCACCAGTCGCTGGCTGACCAAAACCATGGCTGACATCGACAACCTGAGCGACGAGGACGCCCGCAAGGTGCAGTTCCACACGCAGCAGATCGCGGATGCACTGTCACCGAGTAACTTCTTCCTGACCAACCCTGACGTCATCAAGGAAACCGTCGACAGCAGCGGTCAGAACCTGATTCGTGGCCTGAACAATCTGAAACGCGACCTCGAAGCGGGCGACGGACAGCTCAAGATCACAATGGCGGATCAGGCGGCCTACAAGATCGGCAAGAACATTGCCACGACGCCCGGCAAGATCGTCTTCCAGAACGATGTCTTCCAGCTTATTCAGTACGAACCCAGTACGGAAACCGTTTTTCGCCGTCCGCTGCTGATTTTCCCGCCGTGGATCAACAAGTATTACATCCTCGATCTGCAACCCGAAAACTCGTTCGTTCGCTGGGCCGTGGACCAGGGTTACACGGTGTTCGTTGCATCGTGGGCCAACCCCGGCGCGGAGCAGTCCGGCAAGACGATGACGGACTATCTGAAGAATGGAATACTCGAGGCACTGGATGCCGTCGAGCAGGCGACGGGCGAACGTGAGGTAACGACGATAGGCTACTGCATCGGCGGCACGCTCATGGGCGCAGCGCTCGCCTACATGGCCGAAACCGGTGACGACCGCGTCAAGGCGAACACCTTCTTCGCCGCGCAAATGGACTTCTCCGAAGCGGGCGATCTCAAGGTGTTCATCGATGAGAAACAGCTCGACAGTCTCGACGAACGCATGGCCGAACAAGGCTACCTCGACGGCGACGCCATGTATTCCGCCTTCAATCTGCTGCGCGCCAACGATTTGATCTGGTCGTTTTACGTCAACAATTACCTGCTCGGTAAAGACCCGCTGCAGTTCGATCTGTTGTACTGGAACTCGGACACGACACGCATGCCGCGTGAGCTCCACATGTTCTATCTGCGCGAAATGTATCTCAAGAACAACCTCGCAAAACCCGGCGGCATCGAACTGGGCGGCGTGCCCATAGACCTCGGCAAGGTACAAACGCCCATCTATCTGCAAGCCGCGAGAGAAGACCACATCGCGCCTTACCCGTCCGTTTTCAAGGCGGTAAACCTGTTCTCCGGACCGGTGCGCTTCATGCTCGCAGGCTCGGGGCATATCGCGGGCGTTATCAATGCGCCCGCCGCCAATAAATACAACTACTGGATGAACGAGGAGCAGCCCAAAGACCTGGACGCGTGGGTCAAGGGCGCGGACTCTCACCCCGGCTCATGGTGGAACGACTGGCACACCTGGCTCACGCAGTATGCAGGCGAACAGGTACCGGCACGCGTACCGGGCAGCGGCAAGCTTACGATTATCGAAGATGCCCCGGGCAGCTACGTACTAAAGAAAAGCTAACGCCGCGGCGTAGCCGGCTGAACCGGCCGTACACGCGCGGCATCACAGGACAGGAAGGCGCGTGAAAAAAGTCTTTATTGTCGGCATCGGGCAAACCCCGGTGAGCAAAGGCCGCGATCAGCGCGGGCGCTACATGGCCCGCGACGCGATACAGGCCGCCCTTGCCGATTCGACCGTTGATCCCAGCGACGTCTCGGCGCTGTTCGTCGGCAACATGATGGCTGGCATATTGGGCCACCAGCAGCAGCTCGGGCCCTTGTACGCCGACGCCGCCGGCCTGCGCGGCATCGAATCCATGACGCTCGAGGCCGCCTGCGGTTCCGGCGCCGCGGCCGCCCGCGTAGGTTATGCCGCCGTCGCCGGCGGTCTGCACGACCTCGTGGTCGTCTGCGGCATGGAGCGGATGACCCAGGCTCCGCGCGAAGACATTACCCTGGCGCTTGCCACCGCGGCAGACTGGGAACTCGAAGGCGTGCGCGGCGAATCCTTCATTTCGCTGAACGCGCGGCTAATGGCCTTGTACATGGAAGAGTACGGCACGCGTCCCGAGCAATTTGCGCCTTTCGCCATCGCCGCGCACAGCAATGCCATGCACAACCCGAACGCGCTGCTGAAAAAACCCCTGGATCTCGACAAGTATCTCGAATCGAGAGTGCTCGTGCCGCCGGTCAGAATCATGGATGCGCCGCCGACCTGCGACGGCGCCGCCGCACTGGTGCTCGCCGGCGAAGACGTCGTGAAAGCCCTGGGCGAACACGCTGCGCAGCCGATCGAAATCGTTGCCTCCGCGGTCGGCACCGACTCACTGGCCATAGACCGGCGCACGGACAAGCTGAAGCTCGCGGGCGCCGAAATCTCCAGCAACAAGGCTTACCGGCAGGCGGGCGTAGGCCCGGCCGACATTGATTTGTTCGAGCTGCACGATGCCTACACGATCATTACGACCCTGAGTCTCGAGGCGGCGGGTTTCGCAAAACCCGGGGAAGGCACCCGGCTGGGCGAAGAAGGCGTCACGGCGATCGACGGCAAGCTGCCGATCGCGACCATGGGCGGACTCAAGGCTCGCGGCCATCCCGTGGGCGCCACTGGCGTCTACCAGCTCGTCGAAACCGTCCAGCAGCTTACGGGCAGGGCAGGTGAGAATCAGATCGAGAACGCCGAAACGGCCATGGTGCAGAACATCGGCGGCACGGGCGCTACCGTGGTAACCCACATCCTGCGCGCGCAATAGCCGCGCTTCCGCTGCTCCGGCGAGCGCAACGCCGGCGGACTCGAGCCGCCGACGCCGCGCTGGGCGATTACCGGTGCGTCGTAACCTAGAAGTTCATTTGCAGGCCAACCGACCAGTAAGCTCCGTTGAAACCGAACGGCGCAGAACGGCGCGAGTAGCGAAACACCGTCGGACTTGCGAGATCTTCAGCGCCTGGCGCCGATTCGAACAGTCCGCCACGCGAGCCCGAATTGGTCACTTCGTCCGGCGTCACGTCGAAGATGTTGATACCCGAGACAAAAGCGTTAATCCCGTTGCCGAAGTCGTAGCTCACGCGCAGATCCGTCAGCAGCTCGGAACCGTAGGTTTGCGGGCCCGAGTCCACCGTCGTGTATTCGCCGTAGTTCTGCAGGCCCAGGTTGACGGACCAGCTATTGCGAATCCAGTTACCGGTCAGGCTAATACGGCTGTCCGGCTGCCAGGTTTCGATGACCGACGGCTGGAAACCGCCGAAGATCACGTCGGGTGCGATCGCCCCGAGCGTCGGCGAGTTCGAAAAGATTCGCGCGATCTCGGTGTCCGTGAAGTTCGCCGCAAGGGTTAGCGACAGGTCGCCGCCCGCCAGGCGGATGTCACTGAGCGTGGACACGATGTCGAAGCCATCGGTTTCGGTATCGATCGCGTTCAGGAAGAACTGACCGCCGCCGGAGCCGGTAGCATCGAGTGCCGCGTCGAGCGCCGGCGACAGACCCCGGCCCAGGTTGTTGCTGATAACGATGCGATCGTCGATGTCGATCGAATAGTAGTCGATGGCAATGTCCCAGTTGTCGGTAATGTCCCAGACGATTCCGACGCTGAAGTTGGTCGACTCCTCTTCTTTCAGGCTGGGAATACCGATCGCCTGCGCCACCGCGCTGTCGTTACGAAACGTGCCCGTCTCGATCTGTTCGCCGCCAATGAACTGCGTGCTGATGTTGTTGAAGAACAGCTGCTGCATCGACGGGGCGCGGAAACCGGTGCTCACCGCACCGCGCAGCCGCACCGTGTCGGTCACGGCCAGATTGGCCGCCAGCTTGAAGTTGGTAGTATCGCCGAAACCGTCGTAATCGTCGTAGCGCACCGCGCCGTTGACCAGCAGGTTGTCGAGCGCCTGCCATTCGACGTCGCCGTAGAAGGAAATGACGTTGCGGCTTTCGTCAACGGCGCTCTCCGGGGCAATACCGCCGAAACCCTGCGTCCCGCCCGGACCGTCCTGCGCGAATAGCGAGACACCGTCCAGCGTGTCGAAATCGCGGTACGAATACTCGTCGCCCGGAATGATCTTGTACTCGTCGGTGCGCAGTTCGGAACCGATAGCCACGAATACGTCACCGAAAGGCTTACTGTAGTCGACATTGATCGTCTGCAGGTTCAGCTCGATGCCATACGCGAATGCCTCGCGCGGCACGCTCGAACGAATGTCCGCGTCCGAAAGCGCGCGGCCGAAATTCAGCTCGTTGACAAACGAATAGTTGACCGTATTGCTGGTCGTGTAGTCGATACGGTTGCGTCCGTCGGTAATCGAGACGTCGAGGTATGCGCCGTCGTCGAATTCGGTCCGATAGCCCACGTTGACGGACTGATCGACGATGTCCGAGTTGATGTTCGGCAGGAAGCCGTCGACGATGACGTTCTCGCCGTCATCGAGAGCTGCACTGCCGCTCGACGGATTGCGATAGAACGCGCCGGAGTTGTTCTCGCGCCGGGCGTAAGTGACAAAGCCGTAGAGCTCTCCGTCACCAAGACCGTAGCCGGCGTTGATGACGGCGGCAAACTGTTCCGAGTCCGCGTCGCCGATGCGGAAAGGATCGCGCCCCGGGCCGCTGACCTCACGGGTTTCGTTGCCGGGCGCGGGCTCGAGGAAGCCGTTGCCGTCGGTATCGACGCAGCCGCCGTACAGGCAGACGCCCTGAGGGTTGGCGCGGTTGGTCCGCTCGCGATCGCGATAGTTGAGCGACAGGTTCATGTAACCGTCGTCGCCCAGAGACAGGCCTTTGTTGAAGTCGACGTTGTAGACCGTGCCGTCGCTTTCCGTGGTCTGTCCCGCAGATACCAGCGCGGAGCCGCCTTCGGCATCGTCCCGAAGGTTGATATTGATGACCCCGGCGATGGCGTCGGAACCGTATTGCGCCGCGGCGCCGTCACGCAGGACCTCGATGCTCTTGATCGCGGCGGCCGGGATTGCGTTCATATCGGTGCCGGCCGTACCGCGGCCCACCGAGTTGTTGATATGGATGAGCGCGGCCTGATGCCGGCGCTTGCCGTTGACCAGCACGAGGGTCTGGTCCGGGCCGAGTCCTCGCAGCGTGGCCGGCCGCAGTGCGTCGGTGCCGTCAGAGATCGACGAACTCGAAAAGTTGAACGAAGGCGCCAGCGTCTGCAGCATGCGGCCGACTTCCGTCTGGCCGGTAGCGGTCATCGCTTCCGCCGGCAACGTGTCCACGGGCACGGCCAGGTCGGCCGAGACCCGCCCGGGAGCACGGGTACCGAGCGTGACGATCTCTTCGATAGGCTCGTCGTCGTCCTGCGCGTGCACGACGTCGATATCGGCGATAAGCAGGCAGCAGGCGGTGAACGCAGCTGAGAATACAAACGTTTGCCTGCGAAGCGCGGACAAATCGTTTTCGGAAATAGTACGGATCATGAGTCTCTCCCCTTGCTATGTAGTGGCCCATCGCCTTGCCCGAGCGAGTGCTTTACGCGGAAGACACTGCCGAGCGGCAACCGCTCAAAGTGTGTCTTCCAAGCAACGGACCGTCACTGGCAGTCTAGTCGAATTATGTAGAAATTGCCCGTTTATGGACAAATTGGAGCGCAAACAGGGGTTTCGGCACCGATCAATACAGCGCCCAAGCTGTTGCTTAGGCGCTACAGAGCGTGTTCGACGCTCGGATTCGAGCGCTCTTACTTCAGCGGCTTGACCACGAACAAGAGGTCGCCGGCATTCACCTGTGCACCGTTGACCTGATTGATACGCACGATGCGGTATTGCTTGCCTTCGGGATACATGGAGTCGTCGCCGTTAAAGCTCGCAAGCGAGACCGACGTGAACATTTTCATCGCTTCGATCTGACAAAGCGTCTTCTCGACCGTGACCTTGTCACCCGGATTTACGTACGGCGGATCCGAAGGCGAAGCCGTGGAATAGAAAAGGCCGGTTTGCGGCGACAGCACCTTGAGTTCTTTCGACCCCTCGATTTCGATCGACGCCGACTCGCCGCGGGCGCCCGTTGCCTCCATCTCGGCGAGCATGGCGTCCGCGTCGGTACGACCCAGAAAGTCCGGCAGGAAACCCGTGTCGAATTCGCCTTTTCGGAAAACGGCGTCGTCGAGCACCCGGGTCAGCAGCGGAATATTGCTGCAGATTCCGCGTATCTCTACAGAGTCTAGATACTCCTTCAACTTGCGAATGCCGTCTTCGCGATTCTCACCATAAGCGATAACCTGCGCGACGAGACTGTCGTAGAAAGGCGATACGGTCTTGCCTTTTGCGATCGAGGCGATCACTTCGACGTCGTCGCTTTGCGGAAAAACGCAGAGGCTGAGTTTGCCCGGCGTCGGCACGAGATCGATATCGCCTGCGGCGTCGCGCGCGCCCTTTTCAGCCGTAATCCGCGCTTCGATGGCGTAGCCGCGACGATTCACTTCCAGTTCGGCGATGCTGTGGCCTTCCGCAATCCTGAACTGCTCGTCGACAATCGAGATTCCCGTCGTCCATTCGGTAACCGGATGCTCGACCTGCAGACGGGTATTCATCTCCATGAAGTAGAGGGCATTGCTCGAGAGGTCGTAAATAAACTCCACGGTGCCCGCTCCGAGGTAGTCGATTGCGTCGGCGAGCTGTTCCGCGTGGGCGTATGCCGCCCGTTCGAGCTCTTCCGGCAGCATGACCGACTCGGACTCTTCGAGTATTTTCTGATTGTTGCGCTGCACGCTGCAGTCGCGCAGGCCGAGAATACGCGTGTTGCCGTGAGCGTCGCGCAGTATCTGCACCTCGATATGCCGCAGCGACTCGACGAACTTCTCCAGATAGAGATCGCCGTTGCCGAACGCACTCTTCGCCTCCGCAAACACCGTCATGAACGACTCGCGGATCTCGGCCGGCGTGCGCACGATCTTGATACCCTTGCCGCCGCCGCCATGCACCGCCTTGAGCAGCACCGGATAGCCGGTTTCCTCGGCGACCTGCGCCGTTGCGGCCGCGCTGGTCAGAATACCGTGGCTTCCCGGCACGACGGGCACGCGGTGTGACAAGGCCGTATTGATCGCGTTGGACTTGTTGCCCATGACCGCCATGTTGCGGGCCCAGGGGCCCACAAAATTGATGTCCCGGTCGCGGCAGGCGCGCGCGAACTCCTCGTTTTCGGACAGAAAGCCAATACCCGGATGCAGCGCGGTCGCGCTCACGCGAGCGGCAATGCTAAACACGCTCATGGCGTTCAGGTAGCTTTCGTCGGGCGTCTGGCCGCCCAAGCTGATCAGCTCGTCGCCCTCCCCGAGCATGTCCGCCGCAACCGAGTCCATGTCCGGGTCCGACTGCACGAGCACGACCGACGTGCCGCGCCGCTTGGCGATGCGCGTCAACTTGACCGCGGTGCAGCCCCGCGCATGTATCAGAACACGATCGATCGGGCCCATCAGGTGCCGGCCGTCAGCCTCCTCGTCGTCGTCGCCTTCGACAGCCTGAGGCAGCCACGAACCGCCGAATACGCGCTCAATGACGGTCTCGACGGTCTCCGTCGGCACGGGTATCCGCGGATCGACCTCGGTAAGCTCCTGATCGAGGGTAGCCGCGAAGGGATGCTTGACCAGACCGCGCATCGAGCCCGGATTGGTCGACAGGTAATTCGAAACGATGCTCTGCGACGGCAGAAAGGACGGCACGACGACGCGCCCTGCGAACGGCATGTTGGTGCCGCTGAAGTAGTAGGTCTGCGCCAGCGGGTGCGTGACGAAACTGGCCTGAGAGCCGCCAGTGCAATCGCCGAAACCGAATACCAGCACAGGCAGGTCGTTGTCGCGTACGAAGCGGGTAATACGATCGTTCGACACGGCCATGGCAAACAGCGCGCTCGGGCCTTCCTTGGTCTGCATGCCCCCCGAGGACACAAAACAAATTACGGGCAGGCGGTGCTCGACACACTCCGTCAGCAAACGGGACAGCTTCTCGCTGCTCGCCATGTCGAAAGCCCCGGCCTGAAAGCCTACGTTCGATATCAGCACGCCAACCCGCGCGCCCGAACCGAAGGCGAGCCTGCCGAATCCAGTAACGACGCCGCAAGGGGTCTGGCCTTTCTCGAGCGCACGTTCCACAGACACCCGGAAGCCGGGAAAACCGACGGGATCGGCGGTCATTAGATTTGCGTTCAGCTCTTCGAAATCGCTGAAAAAACGGTCGCGTATCGCCTCGACCGTGGTCAGCTTCTGCGCCTTGTGAGTATCGATGACGCGCTGCACGAGCACGTCGTTGTAGGCGATATCGAGCTGATTCCAGAAGTCCTTGCGCTTGCCGATTCGAGTGGGTTTGATCGCCCCGTCGTAGCTGCCCTTCCCTTCCTGGGCTTTGAGGAAATCGGGTATCAGCGACTCGAACATGAAGGTAATCAACACCAGCAAGGCGTCGGAAAGCCGGGTGAAAGCGACGCGCTTCCACTCTTCGACATCCTTGAGGAACGCACCGCGCCCGCCGAAGCGCACGAAGTAGCGTATCCAGTCCGAAAACGCATCGGCGTTGGCCGCCAGAAAACGGCCGGTTTCACCAGTCTCCGCGTCGCCTTTCACCTGCTGCGCGGCGCCCGCCAGCGAAGTATCGAGCAAGGTATGCAGAGACTCCTGCGATATCTTGTGCGTGCGGCGGGCTTCTTCGGCGATGTTTGCAAAATCGTTGACGATGGAATCGTACAGCGCATCGAAAATGAGCAGATTGACGAAGGTGCTGGTCAGTGCTTCGCGCAGCCCCGTATCGAAGATGACATCGCGAACGGTGATCTCGTTGGCTGCTATCGCGTCGACGCGCTCGCTCGGGATTTCACGCGCCCGGCTGACCAACAGGTCGATCAGGCGGCGGAAGTTGTACGGCGAGGCGGTCTTCCAGCGGTTGTACAGATACAGGCCTACCCGGAAACACAAATCGGTCCGGGCATTGTCGAAGTTCCGCTGCGGTTCGCCGAGCAGAATGGCAGTCAGCCGGTTGCGCTCCTTGTCGAGGCCTTCCTTACGCTGGCGGTAGGTCTTGAGCGCTTTCGCAAGCGGTTCGTTATAGACAATGCGGTCGGGGTCTTCGAGCCACTCGTCGAAGGCGCTCTCCCTAAGCGCCGTCGTACGCTCTTCCAGATCGCCCGCGGGTATTTCGACGCCTGCGAGACGGCCGTATGTTTCTACGGTCGATGTGCGGATCCTCCGGCGCAGACCGACGTAGCGAAGGTGCCGGATGCTGAGCCCGAATACGTCCGGAACGGCGCGCTTCGCATCGGCGAAAGAGAACGCCGACATCGACTTGACCTGCTCGAGCTCGGGCGGAGGATTAAGGTATCGGCCGACAGCGCGATCGTACTGCCGCAGAACTACGGGCTCCTGCGCCGCGAAGTTGCGCGAAGACTGCTCGATCGACTCTATCGAACTGCAAATCGCAGCCTGCAGATACGCGGTATCCGGTTCCGCATCGTCGGGCGCGTAGTCGATGACGCCGTCGACCACCCCCTTGCTCAAAAGCTCGTAAGAAGACAGGCCGACGTAGCGCGCGCATTCCTGCCAGGACAGGTTGAACTTGCGGGCAATACTTGCCAGCCCCTTCGGCTGAATGGTGTTGAACACTGCGCTGCGGACGCACAGCAGAACGTTAGTGGCTGCCAGCGGAATCGCGCCGCCCGAATAGCCGAGTCCGTAAACGATGCCGACCGTCGCCACCTGCAGGTTGCACATTTCCGCCAGCAAGCGCGAAATTGTGTGCGCCTGATTGTTGCGGTTGGCTTCCGCCCCCGCATCGGCGCCGGGCGTGTCCATGAAGGTCACGACAGGCATCGACAGATCGCCGAAGCCGCGTACGAGTCTCGCAGCCTCTTCGTGATGTTCCGCGCCCCACACGCCGTTGTTGATCTCACGATCCTGCACGATGAAGCCGACCCTGCGGGTACCGGATTCGAACGTGAGATCGATTTCGGCGGCATACAGCGGCCCGTTGCTGTGCTCGACGATCAGCTTGCCTTTGAGCTGATTCACGACCAGTCGGGCGCTGGTGCGCGATGGCAGCTCGGCCGGTTCGAGCACCTGGCTAATGTAGTCGTCGACTTCGAGTTCGTGCAGCGCGGCTGCGCGCGAGAGGCAGAACTCGGGATTCAGAAGCGCCTCGATCGGCGTGCTGACGCTCGGTGGCCTGTTACCGGGGAAAACGGAGTAGTCGCGGGCGTCGTGCTCGGCCTTGCCGAACATCTCGTCCGGCAGCCACTGATTATTATTTGTCAAACGCGTCTTAAACCGGCGGGTAGGACCCGCGTTCGCAATCAAGCCGGCATTCTACCCTTTGCGGCCAGCCTCTTGCGACCGGCGCGAAGCGCACCGCCGTCCGGGACGTCCCGTTAATCGGACTCGACGCGCCAGATCTCGACGTCATTGGGCGCCGGGGCCTCGATAATGATCTTGCCTTTGCGGCACGGGTAGGCCTCCCTGCCGTCCTGGCACTCCGGAATCCGCTCCAGCCGCTGCTGATGGGCCAGCTCCAGTGAGTCTGCCTCCGCCTGTGACCGGCTCGGGGGCCGGTAGTCGTCCCGGCCCGCAGAGGCCGCGTTTACGGCGGCGAGGCTCGGAAAGCTTTCCCGCTGCCTGGCCGTCGCCACGCAGCGGGTTGCGTCGGCATTGACGATCACCGACTCCGAGGCCTCCTTGAGAGCAATGAATTGCTCGCGGGCGACCGCACAATCCGCTTCCGTCAGAAACGTCAGCTCGAACTCCTGTTGCTGACAGATCGTCTTGCCCGCGGGCGCCACGCACTCGCTGACGGTGAGCACAAAAACCTGTATCCAGGATACGTCCATACTATTCCTCCTGTTCACTCCCGGTCGGCGTTCACGGGATTCCGCCTGCCGGCTTGTTCGGTCGGGCGTATCCCAGCCTACCACAGCGGCCATCCGTCGCCTGCCCGGCGGTTGCCGCTGGCCCGGCCCCGCGCTAATGTGTGCGGCGTCCGACGGCAACCACTGGGAGTTCATATGCCTGCCATGCAGACCTCCGACCTGACGCCCCGGGAGTACTGGGAACAGGTCAAGGCCAACCCGAACCGCGCCAGGTTCGGTTTCGGCGAAAAGGCCGCCGTCATCAACATCGATTTGCAGCGCGCCTATACGGACGTCGCAACCTTCAAGACAGCCTACGAAACCGACCCGAAGCAGATCGATTATGTCAATGAACTCTCGGCACTGGCGCGGGACAGGAATATGCCGGTGATCTGGACCTACGTCGCGTACATGGACAACGCCGACGACGCGGGAGTCTGGGGCACACGAACCAACACGGCGGATTCGCTGCAGAACATCAAGGTGGGAGACGAACGCTCACAGATGGATCCGCGCCTCGAAATCGACCACAGCCGCGATGCGCTGATCAACAAGCGCATGGCCAGCGTGTTTCACGACACGCTCATCCCGTCTATGCTGGTCTGGCACAAGGTCGACACGGTCATCCTCACGGGCGGCAGCACGTCCGGCTGTGTGCGCGCTTCCTGCGTGGCCTCGCTGTCTAGCGGTTACCGAACCATCGTTCCCGAGGAGTGCGTCGCGGACAAACACGAAATACCTCACTTCGCGAACCTGTGCGACATGATGCTCAAGTACGCGGATGTCGAACCCTACGCCGCCGTACGCGACTGGCTCAGGTCGCACCCTGGGTGCGAGCCCGTTCGCAAAGCGCGCGGCGTTTCGTTTTAGGCGCGAGCGAGAACACGGCATGCAGGAAGATCCAGGACTGTACGACTACTGGCCGTACGAAGACCGGCCAAAAATTCGCTGGCCCAATGACGCGCGCGTCGCCTTCTGGGTAGCCCCGAATATCGAGTTTTACGAACTCGATCCGGCCGTCAACCCGCACCGCGCGGCGTGGCCCAAACCGGTTCCAGACGTGCACGGATATGCCACCCGCGACTACGGCAATCGCGTCGGCCACATGCGCCTGATGCGGGTGCTCGACAAATACGGCGTGCGCGGCTCCATCTCGTTATCCACGGCCCTTTGCGAACACCACCCCGAGATCATCGAACTGTGCCTGGAGCGCGACTGGGAGTTCTTCAGCCACGGGATCTATAACACGCGCTACACCTACGGCATGGACGAAGCGCAGGAACGCGCGATGATCGAAGACGCCGTCGCAACGATCAAACAGCACACGGGCCAGCAGTGCGCCGGTTATCTCGCGCCTGCACTCACACACACCGAGATCACTATGGATCTGTTCGCGGAGGCCGGCGGTATCTACACTTGCGACCTCTTCCACGACGATCAGCCCACTCCCGTTCGCGTGCGCTCGGGGAACAAATTCATCTCCGTGCCGTATTCGCTCGAAATGAACGACACGATCGTATACGTCGTCAACAAGATCGAACCGCGCCGCTACGGAGAAATGATCAAAGCCAATTTCGACCGGCTGTATGCGGAAGGCGCGGACAGCGGCGTTGTCATGTGCGTGCCGCTGCATGCTTACCAGGTCGGCCACCCTCATCGTCTCAAGGCATTCGAAGAAGCGCTGGAATACATTACCGGCCACTCCGACGTCTGGGTGACGACGGGACGCGAAATTGCCGAGTACTACATTGAGCATTGCTACGACGAGGCCGTGCTCGACATCCAGCGCCGGGGAGCGGTCACATGACGCTCGACAAGGAATATCTCGAGTATCCGCAGCGCCGCTACGGCATGGATCACGATCGCTACGACTGGTCGATGCTGACCGACCGCAAGCAGGTTACCTGGCCGGACGGAAAGCGCGTTGCGCTGTGGATAAACGTAGCCTTGCAAACGTTTCCGCTGAATCAGAAAGGCCAGCCGTTTCCACCGCCGGGCGGTATGAGCACGGCCTACCCGGATCTGCGTCACTACACCCTGCGCGACTATGGCAACCGGGTCGGAGTGTTTCGCTTTCTCAAGGCATTCGACCGCCTGGGGCTAAGCCCGACCTTCGCGATGAATGCTCGACTGGCCGAACGCTACCCGTACCTGGCAGCGAGGATCGCCGGGCGCGGCGACGAGATACTGTGTCACGGCTGGGACATGGATACGCCGCATTTCGGCGGCCTGGACCCGGACGTGGAAGACGAGCAGATCCGCCGCTCGCTCGAGGTGCTGCGAACCGCTACCGGGCAGCCCGTAACGGGTTGGCTGAGTCCGGGCAAATCGCAGAGCGGCAACACGCCCGAACTCCTTGCCAAGCACGGGATCGAGTACATGTGCGACTGGATCAACGACGACATGCCTTACGCCTTTCGGACGGAGCAAGGCGAGATTACCGCAATGCCGCTGTCAACCGAACTCGAAGACCGCTTCATCCTGATGAACAACCTGCACTCCGAGCGCGAGTACGCGGAGCAGATCATCGATGCGTTCGACTTTCTGCACGAGGAGTCGAACGAACAGGGCGGCAGGCTGCTGGCGCTCAACCTGCATCCCTGGCTGCTCGGTCAGCCGCATCGTATTGGCCAGCTCGAGCGTGCGCTCGAGCACATTGTTGCGCACGATTCGGTCTGGACGGCCGGCGCCTCGGAGATACGCGCGGCCTGGAAAGAGGCTCAGACGGCTTGAATAGCGGCGGCCGAAGCAACACGCAAGAATGACAGACTCGTGCAGAGCCGCCTAGTGCAGCACCACGTGCGGCACGGTAAAGATCAATAGCAGCCCGATAAGGATACCGACCCGGTAAGCCCAGTCGCGATTCTTCGCGGCGGGCTGAGCCGCGTGATCGTGACTGACGCCAAACGCCACTACATGAACGAGCGAGCCCGACACGAAGGCCTGAAACCAGGCAACGCTTTCTGCCTCCGCGAGCGCCACGACGGGACCGGCGAT
The DNA here is from genome assembly GCA_039819385.1 of Pseudomonadota bacterium. GTDB lineage: Bacteria > Pseudomonadota > Gammaproteobacteria > Steroidobacterales > Woeseiaceae > UBA1847. The sequence goes on from JBCBSC010000010.1 coordinate 58,109, forward strand.
GAAGTAGGCAAGCGCGGTCACGACGATGATCAAGACAAAGGCGGCCAGCGCGAGCGGCGAGCCGAAGTTCGGCCGCAGCGACCACCAGATGGCCATGCCAACGGGCAAACGGTGCAGAATGACGCTGGCCGCAAGCTGATGATCCTCCCAACCCGCGGCGTCGCCGGCCGGAAGTAACGCTATTCCGTCGAGCGCCGCATGCACGGTCATTCCCAGCGCTGCGAGCAGCAGGATAAAACCGTGCGCCTGTGGCACGGCATCGTGGAAGCGTTGTTCGAGCACGACGGGAAAAGCCAGACCAAACAGCAGGAAAACAATCGCGACCGCGCCGCCGACGCTAATTGCTTCGGGAATTATATGGATGCAAACGATGCCTGCGATCGTGATGAATACGAGGCCGTCGAGCAGCTGCCGCAGCGTCGGCCTCCGGCGGCCGAATTCGTAAACGAACGGTCCGAGCAACAGGGCCACGATGCTGAGCGCAAGGGTCACTGGCGGCTCGTTCGGCTGTCCGTACGAGCTACGACAGCCGCTTCCGGGTACTTGCCGGGAGGCTTTGGGGTGAAGGGAACTACGATTGCCATACTGCTCGCTCGCCGCTAATCGCGGAGAGTAGCAGGCTTGGCTCCGGGCGGGAAACCGCGGGCCGCGAAAGGCCCGCCATGATATCCTCCGCCCGCTGCAAGAATCCGCCGCGATTTCCCGCGGCGTCGAACCGCGCTCGATGGATTCGAGTTACCACGCATAATGACCGTCCAGTACGTCGAAGGAAAACACTTATGAGCCAGGCACAAAGCGGCGAAACCGTTCGCATTCACTACACCGGTACGCTAACGGACGGCACCCAGTTCGACTCTTCGGCGGGCCGCGATCCGCTGGAGTTCGTGCTCGGCAGCGGTCAGGTCATCCCCGGCTTCGACAAGGCGGTAACGGGCATGTCCGTTGGCGACAGCAAGACTGTCACGATCGAAGCCGGCGACGCTTACGGCGACAGGCACGCCGAGTTGGTCCAGCAAGTGGCGCGCTCGGTCATTCCCGCGGAGCTGGAACCGGAAGTCGGTATGCAGCTGCAGGGACAGAGCGAAAGCGGCGAGGTGCAGCACTTCGTCATTACCGAGGTCAGCGAAGAGAACATTACCCTCGATGGGAACCATCCGCTGGCCGGTCAGGCGCTCACCTTCGCGATCGAACTCGTCGGCATAGGCGCGAACTAGGGAAGCTCGTTTCCGGGCCGAGTCCGGCGCGCTTCAAAAGAAGCGATAGACCGCCTCGACCCCGTACATCCGCGGCGGCCCCGCGATGAAAGTCGGCGTGCCGAAAACGCCGCCCGTGTTACCCGCGTCGATGATGTACTCCTCGTCGAGCAAGTTGCTGGCGAACGCGCCAAGCATCCAGCGGGCATCCAGCGCTTCGTAGCCGATCCGAAGGTTGTAAAGCGTAATGGCGTCCTCGGCGATCTCGAGCCCGGCGATAGGCGCGTTTTCGTCCTCGAAGAACACTTCGCTGCGGTAGCTGCCGGTCAGCGTCGCGAACAAGCTGCCCGCATTGCCGAGCTTTTGGCGATACGTACCGCCGGCCGATGCCGACCACTCCGGCTGCAGGCGAAAGCGATTGCCGGCAAAGACCTGGGGTGCGCCGTTCGAATCTCGATCGTCGAACTGGGCGTCAATATATGCAAGGTTCGCAAAGTAGCTGAACGCGTCTCCCATCCGGCCGCTCAGCGAACCCTCGAAACCCGTGTTGGTTGCCGCCCCGGCGTTCACGGGTGTGGTGTCGCCGCTATCCGGATCGATCACCGACGTCTGGAAGTTTTCGTACTCCTGATAATAGACGCTGGCGTCGTACACGATACCGCCGATCTGCCCCTTGATGCCGACGTCGTAGCTCCAGATCTTCTCGGCCGGCAGGACGTTGACGACGGGCGTCGGGTTGTCGGTGCCGCCCGTGCCGCCAACGTCGATCACGTCCGCGCGCCGGCCGCGCGCGATGCTCGCGTAGACCAGAAAGTTCTCGGTCGCGGCAAAATCGAGCAGCACACGCGGCGTCACGTCGTCGAAATCCAGGGTTTGCGATTCCACCAGCTGCCCGCCCGTGTTGCCGAAGGGCAGGAGCGGCGCGCCTTCGTTGGGCGTGCCAACATTGAGCGCGGCGGGATTGCCGGTTGCGAGGAAACCGCTCCTTTTCTCATCGCGAATGTAGCGCAGGCCGGCGGTCAGATTGAGCCGGTCGGTCAGCGCATAGGTGCCGTCGATATACGCGGACCAGGTACGGTTCTCACCGGTATTGGCGAATACTTCGTTGTAGATAACCGGTACGGGTAACACGGAGTTGACCGAGCCGTCCGCATTGACGCACGGCACACCCGGCACAAGACCGCTGCACGCCGCAAATACGCCTTCGTCAGTCGAGAAAGGAATCCGCTGCTCGCCGTCTTCGTAGAAAAAACTGACGCCGCCGAAACCCGAGAACCGTCCGGGCGTGTCGTAATTGAAGCGAAACTCCTGACTGTACTGCTCACCTTCGGCATCTTCGGCGAATTCGAGCCAGTATGCAGCCGTGCCGTCGGCATCGAATACTTCGAGCGAGTCGAACTCGCGCCGGTTGCTGATCGAGGTGAGCTGCCAGTTCTCGCTGAGCAGGTACTGCACCTCGAGCGTGACGCTCGTCACCTCCCGCTCGATGCCGAGCGGCCCGCCCAGAAAATCGTTGCCCATCGCGCCGGTCGGTCCGAGTTCGGCGAACGACGACGGATTCGTATCGCCGCCCGTCGGCGGGATCGTGCCGCTCTTGAACGACGTGCCCGACGGTTCGTCGCGCTGATAATTGACGATCAGATCGACCGACAGGCGCTCGCTCGGCGCGAAGTTCAGGAAACCGCGCACCGCCCAGGTGTCGGTGCTGTTGAGGTCTTCGGCCTGGCGGCCGAGCGGCTGCTGCGAGCGATTCGAACCGTCGATGTTCTCGACGTAGCCGTCCCGCTCCTTGCTTATCCAGGCGAAGCGCGCACTGAGAGTGTCGCTCAGAGGCCCGGATACGTGTCCGCGCGTCTTGATGAGACCGAAGTCACCGGCGCCGAGCAGAATTTCGCCGTCGAACTCCTCGGTTGGCCGCGCCGAGATCAGCGAGATCGCGCCTATGCTCGCCCCCGAGCCGAACAGCGTTGCCTGCGGCCCCTTGAGCACCTCGACACGCTCCAAATCGTGCAGCTCCACAATGGAGCCCCGCGAGCGGCTGATGTCGACCCCGTCCTGATAGATCGACACGCGCGGCGCTATCTGCGCCGAACCGCTGTCCGAGGTAATCCCGCGGATCACGAAACCGGGATTGTTGACGCTTTGTTCCTGTACGACGAGCCCAGGGACGTACTCACCGAGCTCATTGAACTCTTCTATGCCGTTCTCGACCAGGAAATCGCCGGAGTACGCCGTCACGGTCAGCGGCACTTCCAGCGCGCTTTGCTCGCGCTTCTGCGCCGTGACGACTATGACGTCGATGGTCTCCTCGTCACCGGTTTGGGCCCGGGCCGAAGCCGAGCAAACGAGTGACGCGACCGCCACGATACTAATACCTGCGTAGTGCCACGCATCCCGCATTGCGAATCTCCAGAAAGGCTCGAGGCCAGAGAAAGGACGCTTACGCTAGGCGCAAGTTGCTTCAGGATTGTTTAAGTCTTGTTGCGGGCAGGTTGCAGTGTGCGGTCGGGATGCCGGCTACTCCGGCAGCAGGATGCCGCCGAGCTCCGAGGGCTCGGCCTCGTAGCCTTGCGGCGCGGGCAATTCGAGTATCTCGAGCATGAGGGGATAGACGTCGACCACGTGAATCTCCCCAATTTCCACGCCTCGGGGCAGACGCCCGCCCGCGGCAATGAAACTCGCACCCATACCCACCGAGTCGGGAGGCCAGCCGTGCGCTCCTTCGTGAATGGCCCCGCGTGACGCTTCATCCGTGATCACCGCGTGCCCAAGCTCTGCCTGGATGAACACGTCCGGATAACGCCCGTCGTCCGCTACGCGCCAGTGCCTGGGCGTCTCGGCCCGCGCGTACGCGCGGCCATGCTGCCAGGTCCGGTTGATGCCGCTCACGAGTTCGTCGATCGCGGCCGCGTCGGGATCGTCGTAGTACAGGAGCACATAGTTGCCACCCTGCACGATACGCGCCTCGCCGATGTCGACGTGCTCTGAGAGCACGTAGGCTTCATCGGGTGCGAGATAAGCGGACTGACCGTGATCGGCGACCACGATGACGTAAACCTCGTCGCCGAAAGGCAGTTCGTCAATACCTTCGAGGAGCGTCGCAATGTAGTTGTCGACCTGGCGTATCACCGCCGCGGTCTCCGGAGCCGAGGGCCCGTGGTCGTGTGATGCCTCGTCCACATGCTCGAAGTACAGCGCAATCATGTGCGGCCGACGGTCTTCAGGCAGCGACAGCCACTCGATAGCCTGCTCGACGCGGCGTTGCCCCGTGACGCTCGAATCGAACAGAAAAAAGTGGCTCGGCTGTATTCCCTGCACTGGCGCTTCGGTACCTACGAAAAAGTATGCGGCGGAAACCATGCCGGCCTTTTCCGCACTCACCCAGATAGGTTCGCCGGCATACCACACGGGATTTTCAACCTCGTCGCGGTTGCCGGTCGTGTACCAGCCGCGCCGGTCAGCGCTCGCGAAGTGGTTGCCGACCAGACCGTGTTGGCTCGGATAAAGTCCGGTCGCAATCGAGTAATGGTTCGGAAATGTAAGGCTCGGCCAGACCGGCTGCATCGACCGTGCAACGACGCCGCGCTCGGCCAGACTGTCGAGCGCCGGCGTATCGGTGCGGCCTCGAGCATCCCAGCCGAGGCCGTCGATCGAAATCAGTATCAAATACGGTTTATCGCGCTGATCGGGCGCGTTGATACCACCGCTGCCGGCCGCCGACAGCAGCGCCGGAAGCAACAGAAACAGGACCAGGAAGTGGGGAACGAGTGCTGCTGGCTTCAATGTCATGACGGCGGGTACTCAAGGTTCAGCCCGCATCGTGCGGCCTCTCGATGACGATTCTATGACTTGAAACCGATAATTTCCTCTGCGCCGGGTTCCGGGTCAGCACAGCCGTTCGGGCGCTACGAGAAGGCAGACACGAACCGCCCGTGCGGGGGCAGGTGTCCGCCTCTACTCGCCGCGGGGACAGCGCCTGGTCCGACCGGGAAGTCCCCGAATCCCGCTAGCCGGAATCGCCCGGCCTAAAGCTCCTCGATCTCGAAGCGCAGCGGTTCGGCCCTGTGCGTAACCGTGCACACCGTCAGATAAGCCCGCGGCTGAACCTCGTCCGACTGACTCAATACGGTGGTCGAGATACTGAGTTTGTGTCCCAGTGAACGGCGTGGCTGAGACTCGACGTGATGCTGGATGCGGTTGGCGCCGCTCACGTCCGCGTGCTCCCGGATCTTGGCAACGCAGGCATTAATGGCTTCGGCGCTGGGCGCGACGGGGAGCATGGGCTGTGCCGCCGCGCTGCCGGCGATCGACAGCAGAAGTACTGGCAGCAGGTTTAGCGCTCGTTGGTACGTAGACATGTTGCTCTCTCCTTTTTGTGACCGGACCCGGGGGCCCGTAAGGTGCAAATCAGAATATTTATTCTGGTTTGCACGAATAGCTATTTCCAGAATAGTCATTCTGAATTAAGCAAAAAAAATCAGCTGCGCAGCGAGGCGAGGGTCACATCGACGATACGATCGAGGCTCGCCCTCGAGAAACCGACGCGCGCGAGTACGGACAAGCCAAACATGGTGCTGGTCAACTCCTCTCCGGCCGCGCGACGATCCAGGTCCGCCCGAACCTCACCGGCCTGCTGCGCTGACTTGAGGCCGCATGCAAACGCCTTGGCCATTCCGACCATGAAGCGCCTCAGCACCTCGCGCAGGTCATCGTCCTGGGGCGCCAGTTCCATCGCCGTGTGAATGAACAGACAGGCTTTGCTTTCGTGTTTGTCGCACATATCCGCGACGCGATCTGCGAAAATCGCTTCGATATCGGCAAGCCGCGCCCCCGGTTCGGCGAGACGCTCGAACGCGCGCCGGCCCATCCTGTCCGCATAGACATCGAGCGCTTTCTCGAATAGCTCACGCTTGTTGCCGAAGGTCCCGTAAATCCCGTAGCGGCTGACGCCCGTCGCTTTGACGAGATCGTCCATCGAGGTCTCCGCGTAACCCTTCGCGGAAAACAGCTCGACCGCGGTCTGCAGAGCCGTGGCGGGATCGAATTGCCTTGTCCTGACCATGCAATACAGAATATACATTCTGTTTACAGCGGTCAACGTCTTTTTGCGTCGGCAAGCCCATGTCCGGCAACCGTCGGCCGTTCGAAACCTCAAGTTCACGCGCCTGTCATCGCGCCGACCTCATGGCACGCAAGACTTTTGTTCGGGTTTATGACAGCTGGCAGGGACAGACATGACAGACAAAGAGAAGACGAACGGCACATCACGCCGGGCCTTTTTGCGTAACACGGCCGCGGCGGCCGGGGGTATTGCGCTTGCTGGGCCCCTGACCGAACTCGAAGCGCGGCAGGTCGGCGGCTATCGCCCGAATCCACGCCACGGCTACGGCGAACTCGAGCCCGTGCCGGACGACAACACTGGCCTGCCCCTGCTCAAACTGCCGAAGGGCTTTCGCTATGAGAGTTTCGGCTGGACCGGAGACCTCATGGACGACGGTACGCTAACGCCCGACAGGCATGACGGCATGGCGGTCATCGACGTGAAATGGCGACGCCGGCGAGGCCTGGAACTCATCCTCATGCGTAACCATGAGCGCGGCGCGACGGAACCGGGCAATCCGCTGCCGTTCATTGGCAACGCCGAAACCCCCATTTACGATCCGTTTTCCGCGCCGGGCCTCATTGCAGGCATTGGCGGCGGGACCTCCGCCCTGTCCTTCAGCCGCGGCCGCTTCAGGGGCTCGCACGCAACGCTTGCGGGTACGCTGACAAACTGCGCGGGGGGACCGACGCCCTGGGGTTCCTGGCTCACTTGCGAAGAGGTCACGATCCGCGGCTCACTGATCGGCGCGCTCGACCATGGCTATGTGTACGAGGTGCCGAGCCCGGCGGACGGCCTGGCCAGTGCGCGGCCCATCGTGGACATGGGTTTTATGGATCACGAAGCGGTCGCGGTCGATCCCCTGCGAGGCCACGTCTACGTCACCGAGGATAACGGTCCGCATTCGGGCTTCTACCGCTTTACGCCCAGGCGCCGCTGCCGGCGTCCCGGCGATCTGGAAGCGGGTGGCACGCTCGAAATGCTCAAGGTCACCGGGCAAATCAATACGGACCTCGGCGACGTCAGGACTGGCGACACTTTCGATGTCGAATGGGTACCGATTGCCAACCCGAACGCCGATCCGGAACTGCTCGTGTCGCCCGAACCCGGCGTGCTGCCCGACATTGCCGGAGCTGGCAAGTCGGGTCCGTATCTGCAGGGCGAAGCGCTCGGCGGCGCCCGCTTCGTTCGCGGCGAAGGCTGCTGGTATCGCTACGGCATCGTCTACTTTGTGGATACGACCGGAGGTGCCGCGGGCAAGGGCGTCGTCTGGGCATACCAGCCCTCGCGCCGCTGGCCGAACTGTGGCCGCCTCAAAGCGTTGTTCGTGTCGCCCGACGAAGCGACGGCCGACAACCCGGACAACATCACCGTAAGTCCCCGCGGCGGCATACTCGTTTGCGAGGACGGCGGCGGCGTCAGCGATAACGGGCAGTTCGTTCGCGGCACCCGGCTCATCGGAATCAACCGGGACGGCAGCTCCTATCCCTTCGCGGAAAACAACATGGCGCTCGACACCGCCCCCGAAGGCCGGCCGTTTATTGCTGCTGCGGATTACCGCAGCAGCGAGTTTGCGGGCGCCACGTTTTCGCCAATCGGGCGCTATCTGTTCGTCAACATCCAGACGCCAGGGGTTACCTTCGCCATCCGCGGCCCCTGGCGGCGAGGACGCCTGTAGCAGCCGGGACAGCCATTGGCCGGCGACGCGGGCCCGCGCGCAGCCCGCGTCGCCGAAAAACGTGGCGGCGTTCACAGACTACTCGCCGCAATATCGACACAGCTCCGGTTTTTCGCTCAAAATACCGTTATCAGGCTCAGATTCTAACGGTATTACAGCACCACGCATGACCAAAACCCGCGCCGCACTTCTCCATCTGCTCGTCAGCGCCAGCGCCGTTGGCGCCGTGCTTGCCGTGGTCTTTTTCGTTTGGTATCCCGGATTCCTGTTTCCGCTGGCGGGTGCGATCGACCCCGTGCTGATCATGATTGGCGTCGACGTAACGCTCGGTCCACTGCTGACATTTGTCGTGTACAAGCAAGGCAAACCCGGCCTCAAATTCGATCTCGGATTCATCTTTACGGTGCAGCTCATTGCGCTGGTATACGGCTCCTGGACGCTGTATCAGGAACGGCCGCAGTTTCTGGTGTTCGCGAAGGACAGCTTCACGGCCATTGCCGCCCGGCAAATCGATCGATCGGCGCTGCGCTACGACGAGCTGCGGGAACCCCCCGCAAACGGCGCCAGACTCGTTTTCGCACGCACACCGACCGACCCTGAGGAATACCGCGCATTCGTCGAAGGCGTGCTGTTCGAGGGTGAGCGCGACCTGGAACGGCGCGCTGAATACTTCGAGCCGTACGCAAACGGCGCCGGCGAAATCCGTGCGCAGGCGATCCGTATCGGCGAGTTCAGCCCGGCAACGGCTGAGGAAAGGGACGCGATACTGCAGGCAAGGGCTCGCTTCGAAGACGAACATCCGGCGTTGGGATTAATACCGGCCCGCAGCTTCACGGAAGACTACGCCCTCCTGCTTGACCTCGAGACCCTGCTGCCGCTGGATGCGGTCCGCGTCAAGGCCTGGGGTCGCGCCGACGCGGCGGACGATACGGCGACAAACACCGGGGCGGCGGAAGCCTCGATCAGCCCTCCGGCGAACAAACCCGATAGTGTCGAATAACAGCGGCATCTCGCTGCAGCGGCTATCCCTCCTCTGCGAAGCCAACAGGATATGGCGGGGGCGACTGCGTTAGGATTTACCTATTCAGCGCAGGATTCGCTTCAAAGGACAACAGCATGCAGCTAGGAATGATTGGCCTCGGCAAGATGGGCGGTAATATGGCGCGCCGCCTCGGCGCCGGCGGCGTCCGCATCGTCGGTTACAACAAGGACGCAAGCGTCAGCCGCTTGCTGAACGACGAAATCGGCCTGACCCAGGCCGACTCGATCGAAGCTCTCGTGGCAAAACTCGAAGCGCCGCGAAAGCTCTGGCTGATGCTGCCCGCCGGCGAAATCACGGAACAGGTCTTCTGCGAACTCCTCGAATTGCTCTCGCCTGAGGATCTCATCGTCGATGGCGCCAACTCGTGGTTCAAAGACTCCATGCGGCGAGCGTCGGAAGCTGACCGAAAAGGGATAGGTTTCGTCGATGCCGGCGTATCCGGCGGCATCTGGGGCCTCGAAAACGGCTATACGCTCATGCTCGGTGGAACCGATGCGGACGTTGCGAATATTCACACGGCCGTGCGCGCGCTTGCGCCGCATCCGGAGCGGGGCTGGATTCATGCCGGCCCGTCCGGCAGCGGCCATTTCACCAAGATGGTTCACAACGGCATCGAGTACGGGATGATGCAGGCTTACGCCGAAGGTTTTGCGCTGCTGAAAGGGCGCGAGGACTTCGATCTCGACCTGGCCGGCATTGCGGAAACCTGGCGGCACGGTAGCGTCATCCGTAGCTGGCTGCTCGATCTGTCCGCCAAACTCCTCACCGAGGATCAGGAACTCGCGGACATAGATCCGTTCGTGGCCGACTCGGGAGAAGGCCGCTGGACCGCTCTCGAAGCCATAGAACAGGGTATACCGACGCCGGTCATGAGCCTGGCGCTCATGACCCGCTTTGCAAGCCAGGGACAGCAGGATTACTCGTCGCGGGTGTTGGCAATGATGCGCCAGCAATTCGGCGGGCATCCGGTCCGCGCCGCGGACAAGGATTAGGCTCCGAACCCACAACCCGCGGCTGACCTCTTGCCCGCGGCTTTGCGACCCGCACGCCGGCCGGCGAACCCGGTCGCTCAGCCGCTAGCCTTCTGCGCCTCGTAGTGATGGTTTTGACCCTCGTCGACATGTTCGGCGATCAGCGGCAGTCCGGCGTTCGAGAGAACGCGACGGTATTCCTCAACGCCGAGCGATGACGACGGCTGACCCGTTAGAAGATCGTCCCAGGTGCAGATCTGGCGCGGCGCCGAGAACAGCAGCCGGCCTCCGGGCTCGAGGGCGCCGGCGACTCGGCGAATGAGTGTGCGCTGGCTGTCCGCGGGCAGCAGAAACATGAGACCGATGGCCAGGGCGCCATCGAAGCTTCGGCCGAAGAAGCTGCTGAGTTCGGCCGGCTCGCAAGCGACGTCAACGCCGGGGAAGCGTCGCCGGAACGCGGCAACCATCGTCGGTGAGGCATCGATCGCCGAGACGGCGAGGCCTGCATCGATCAGCGCCGCGGTTACCGGCTCGCCCGCCCCGGCTCCGATATCGAGTATTGAGGCACCGCGAGGAAATGAGGCTGCCCACTCACGGACGATGGACAGTCCGGTGTCCGAGCGGAGCGCCATGAACTTCTCGGCGACCGCCTCCCAGCCATGGGACCTGTCTTCAGTCAACGGCGATCTCCCCGAGTGAGTTTACCTAGTTCCCCGTAAGCCCTGTCACTCTGGCGTGCGTCGGGCGCCGGCGCGGCGTACCCGGATCCATGCCGAACGCCCGCTTCCGCATGCATCGTTAACGTTGCGCCCGACTGCAAAGCGGCTCTCAAGACAGGTCCTGGTCCGCCTCACCGAACTCCGCGAGAAAACGGGCGACGCTGCGGCGCAGTTCCGACTTTTCGGCCTTCCAGCGCTCGACGGCCGCCTGGACGCCCGGGTCGGCGACAATCTCGGCAAAGTGCGCCTGAGCGAGCTTGTCCCAATAGTCGAGGTTGATTGTGACCGGCTGAGCGAAAACCTCGGCGAGGGCCAGCTCGACGGCCTTTTGCGTCTCGCCTTCCAGCGCCAGAGCGCTCAAGCGCACTTTCGGATCGGCAAGCGGATCGACGCCGAACGACCGTGCGAGTTCGCTCAGCCGTTCGATGCGACGCATGAACTCATCCTCGGACAGAGAGACATACCACGCGTCGACCGCCACGAGCTGCGCGGCGCGATACTTGGTCGGCACGACGGCCGCATCGACATTCAGAATGTCCGGCGCCTGCTGTTCGAGCCACAGCATTTCTTCGTCGAGCGTACCTGCGCGCCGCGCCGCAGTGAGCAGATACTCGACGGCGCTCGCGTAAGCGAAACTGCGGTTGCCTATGTCATCTTCGATTGCGCGCCGTGCCGCGGCCATACCCGCATCCTCGTCCGCGGTTGCCTTGGCGCGCAGCAGATCGAGCAAATAGGCCAAGTCGCTGGTTGGCGCCTCCGTAACCACCAGATTCCTGAAATCGTCGCCTTCCGCGACGAGATCCAGACGGTAAAGAAACATCGCGATGAACCCGGGCAACTCATAGTCGCGCGGGTCGTCGCGCATGGCTTCGAGCTGTTGCCGCATGAATTCGACGCCGTCGCCGGTCCGCAAGGCGATGGTGCCCAGCCGCAAGTGCGCATTGGGCTGATTGGGCTCGTATTCGAGGGACCGGTTCAGCGCACTTCTGGCTTCGTCGAATTCACCGAGATTGAGGTACAGCCCTCCCACTTCGTACAGGATACGCGCGTTGAGTGGATCGCGAGCGAGCGCCTCGAGTTCGAGTTCGAGCGCCCTGTCGTAACGCTGAACCGCGACCAGCAGGCGCGACAGCAGGGAGCGCACTTCATACTCGTCCGGATATTCGGCGACCAGCGCTTCGAGACCCTCGATCGCCTCGAACACGGCGGCGGGCTCGCGTTCGCTGCCGTCGGGCATGCCGGCCAGATAGTATTCGACCGCGCGGCTCAGCGGGTCTTCGGGCAGGACATCGAGCACCTGCTGCGTCAGCGCCCCCGCCATCGCAAACGCATCCTCGGTCGCCATGAGACCGGTTTCCTGCTGATAAAGATAATTGCTCGCCAGCTCCGACTTGGCATTGAGATACTGCGGATCCGCCCGGAGCGCTGCTTTCAGGTATTTCTCCGAAGCCTCCAGACTGCCGTACGAATAGTTGACGCGCTCGTTGCGGGCGAGCAGATAAAGGTCATAGGCCGTCGTGTTCGGGGTGCCCTGCTCCACCGCGGGCGCTACCGCGCCGCCGAGCAGCGTGGCGGACAGCGCCTGGCCAACACGCGTCGCTATTTCGTCCTGAATGCCGAAAATGTCGTCCATCGTGCGATCGTAGCTTTCCGACCAGACGTGGAAGCCGTCATCGGCACGAATTAGCTGCGCCGTTATTCTCACCGTATTACCCGCCTGCTGAACGCTGCCCTCCAATATGTGTGCGACCTCGAGCGTTCCCGCGATTTCGCGAATGTCGATGTTTTTGCCCTTGAAAGCGAAACTCGAGGTTCGCGCGGCCACCTTTAATTCGGGCGACTGCGCGAGCCGGTGCAGTAGCGTCTCGGTCAGGCCGTTGGAGAAGTATTCGTTATCCGGATCGTTCGAGAGATTGACGAAGGGCAGGACCGCCACCGACTGCGGCAGCACATCTCCAAGCAGGGTATTAGGTGCCTCGGTCGTCCGCGTCGCACTAAAGAAGCCCGCAAGCACCACAATCAGAAAGATACCCGCGATCGTTAAGTAGTCGAGTTTGGAAACCTGTCGCCGCCGCCGGTGTCCTTCGCTATCGAGCGACTCCTGCGTCCTGAGTCCTTCAGGGGTCAGCTCGAAGACCCAGGACAGTATCAGGGTCGGCACGAAGCCCAGCGCAAACACCCAGATCACCGCGTTGGGCACCCAGCCGGGCGCGCCGAGCGTGGGCAGGACTGCCGTCAGTAATTCGGTCAGCAGCCAGCCGACGACAAGATAGGCGGCGGCTACACGGAATACGTTTCGACGCTGTAGTTCTGAGATGAGGGGCATGCGGACTGGTGCGAATTACGGCCTTAGTGCATCCCATAGCTCGGTGTTCCGGCCACGTTCGCTGTATACCGCCGCAATGACGCTTTGTCCGCGAGCGATCGCTTCGTTCTTGCGTTGCCGCAGATGTTCATTGCCGTCGTTCGACGGCTTAAGCTTCGCTTCTGCACTGCACATCTTTCCACTCCTGCCATGGTAGGGGCCTGGCGCTTCCTCGAGCCACGCCAAGAATACACGGTATCCGACCCGCAGCGCCCTGAGTTTCCGCCGTGCGGAGCTGCCCCTGATCGCCACCACGCCCGGGACTTCGAACCCCGGCTTGCAAGCTGTTTCCTGTTCGCGGTATAACTCAAATGAGAACTATTCTCATTTGATGAAAGCGATGCGCGATGCAACAAGAAAGCTGCGGCTCGGCGATCTGAGCCCGGCGGGGCAAATGGTCGTCTGGGCTGCACGTCACTGGGTGCACTCTTTTGTTAACGGACGCATGCTTACGCCGCAGGTATGGCGGAATTTTACGGCTATCGGGCTCGGCGCCGTTTATCGGGAGCTTGGCGAGCTGTTATCCATCCTCGTTCCGCAAGATCTCGACCCTGCCGGTTTCCCGGCCGGCGACGACAGTTTGCACGAGATCCCGCCGCGGCTCTCGGCAGGCGAGCAAGCGCTGCTCGAGTTGCTGCTCGTGACGGATGGCGAGCGGCAGACCGCCCGGCTCGACCCGGTTACGAATGACCCAAGTTCGATTGACCCAGGTCGGCATAACCCAATCGACATGGTGCCGGCGGTACGCCGCGCGGCGCGAGCGAAGGCTGCCCGACTGAACCATGCGCTGCATTCGGCAGGACACGAGATTCTAGTTCGACACAAGCGTCCGAGCGCCGCAGCGACGGAGTCACGGCCTCGACCCGGCCCCTGCGTCGATCAAGGATGGAGTTGAGCCCCGGAAGGCGCCGCTCATTAAGTATCGACAGGTCCTGGCCTACCCGCCGCTACGTGGGCTACGTCGCGGCGCGCGCCCCAAATTCGCCGCAGACGCGATTTGTTACGCTTTGCTATGGCGCTGCACGCGATCGTAAGGGACACTCTCCGGGTCGGATTTGGAAGGATCTAGCATGACACGCCCGGCCCCGGACACCGCAGGCCAGAACGCAGAGACGATCGACCCTCGCAACGAGACGCTGCTCGGCACGGACGTGCTTGCGGCGGGCGCGGCTAATGCGGCCGAACGTATCGTCGTCGTCGGCGGCGGTGCGGGCGGGCTCGAACTGGTCGTCAAACTCGGCCGCAAGTACCGCAAAAAACCCGATGTCGATGTCTGGCTCATCGACAGGAACCCGACGCATATCTGGAAACCTCTGCTGCACGAGGTCGCCACGGGCTCGATGAACAGTTACCACGACGAAGCAAGCTACCGCATGCTCGCTCGCAAGCACGGCTTCCGCTTCGTGCTCGGCCGCGTGGACGAAATAGACCTCGACGGGCGACGGCTCACGCTCGCGTCGGTTGCCGATGCCTCCGGCCAGGAGATGATGCCGGAACGCGTCGTCGACTATCACACGCTCGCGGTTTGCGTGGGCAGTCACAGCAACGACTTCGGTATCGAGGGCGTCAGGGAATACTCCAAGCAGCTCGATTCGCGTGAGCAGGCGGAAGCGTTTCACAAGGACTTTACCGGCGCCCTGCACCGGGTCAACTCGAAGAACGACTCGGCCTCGGTGCTGTCGGTCGCCATTGTCGGCGGCGGCGCAACCGGCGTCGAACTGGCGGCGGACATGCACAATGTCGTGCAGCGTCTGCGCGAATACGGCTTCGATCACTTTTCGAGCGACAGCCTCAAAGTCAGTATCGTCGAAGCCGCGCCGGGGCTGCTGCCGCGCCTGCCAGATCGGATCGGCGTTTCAGTCAAACGCGAACTCGAACGAATCGGCGTGCAGGTTCGGGTGGCCACGCGGGTCGCCAGAGTAACCGATAAGGCGGTGGTCACGAGCGACGGCGAGCCCATACCCGCCGACATTAGCGTTTGGGCAGCCGGGGTCAAAGCGCCTGCCTGGCTGGCGGCCAGCGGCCTGCCCGTCGATCGGCTGGGGCGCGTCGAAGTCGAGACCGATCTGACGGTCAAGGGCTACGAAGACGTGTTCGCGCTGGGCGATTGCTGCGCATGCCATGCGGAGGACGGCACGGAAATTCCGCCGCGCGCTCAGGCGGCGCATCAAATGGCGGCCAGAACTGCCCGCAACATCATTGCAACGCGTAAAGGCAAGACAGCCAAAGCCTTCGTTTATCGGGACTTTGGCAGTCTGGTCAGCCTTAGCAAGTTCTCCACCATCGGCAACCTCATGGGGAATCTGGTTCGCGGCACGGTCTTCGTCGAGGGCTGGGTCGCGCGCATCGTTTATCTGTCGCTGTACCGACTGCATCAGGCCGCGGTGCACGGTCCGTTTTCCACGCTACTCATCATGCTGGGCGACAGGATCTACAAAGCCACCCGCGCCGAGGTCAAACTGCATTAGCCGCGGCGTGGCCGCACGTCGCACGATGCCCTGCCGGGGCTTTTCTGCGCCGTCTAGGACGCCAGATCGAAGCGGACGTGCCGCTTGAACGGCAGCTCACGAATACGCTGGCCGGTAGCCGCAAAGATGGCATTGCCGAGCGCAGGCGCTGCCGGCGGCGTTCCGGGTTCGCCGATACCGCGAATGCGGTGGCCGTTCTCGAGCACCTGGACTTCGATGTTCGGCGCCTGGGCGAGACGCAGCGCGTCGTAGTTGTGAAAATTGCTCTGCTCGATCTCGGCGTTGCTCAAGGTGATCTCGCTCATGATCGCCGCACTGAGTCCGAAGTTAATGCCGGATTGAAGCTGGGCCTCGATGTTTTTCGGATCGAGCGCGGTACCGACATCGACCGCCGCCCAGACGTTGAGCACGCGAATGCCGTTGGGTGTATCGACGACCTCGACAACTTCCGCCGTCGGCACGCCAAAAGACAGCACAAACGCCATTCCCTTGCCGCGGCCCGGCGACAACGGCGCGCCCCAGTCCGAAAGTGTCGCCACGGCTTCGATCACACCCCGGCTGACTTCGTCGGTCAGCATCTCCAGGCGGAAATCCAGCGGGTCTTTGCCCGCCGCATGCGCCAGTTCATCGACGATGCTTTCGTGAAAAAACCCGTTCTGCGAGGCCCCGACCGAGCGCCACGAACTGACCGGCAGCATGACAGGCGCACGATAGCCGGTCACACGGTGGTTGGGAATGCCGTAGGGCTGATCCCAAGCAGACTGCACTATGGAGATATCGGGTCCCATGGTCGGCATGTCGAGGCGCGAGAACTGCGACTCGAAGACCGAGGGCGCCGCCAGACTCAGATCGAGAGCGCTTGCCGCTTCCTCGTCGAGCTTCGCGCGAAACCGCGCCACGGCAAGCGGCCGGTAGGCGTCGTGAGTCATGTCCTCTTCGCGCGACCAGGTGGTCTTCACGGGAATGCCTTCGTTGGCCAGAGCCACCGCAACGGCGGTCTTTATGAAGTCCATCTCGGCGCGGCGGCCGAAGCCGCCTCCCAGGTAGGTCGTGTGGACACGCACCTTGTCTTCGTCGATGTCCGCCAGGGCGGCCGCGTCTTTCACCGCCTGCGTCGGCGCCTGGTTGCCGGCCCAGATGTCGAGTTCTCCGTCGCGCCACCACGCAACCGCGTTGACCGGCTCCATCGTCGCGTGCGCCAGATAGGGAGCCCGGTATTCACCTTCCAGATCCGCGCCTTCGATGAGCGCCGCATCAACATTGCCTTCGTCATGGAAACGGCTGTCGTAGTCGCCCTCGAAGGCGGACAGGACTGCCAAAAAATGCTGCTCGATGTCCTCGGGATAAGCTGCCGGCTCCCAGTCGATGCTCATCGCCCTGGCTGCCTGCAGGGCGTACCAGGTGTTGCTCGCGACGACCGCTACCCCGTCGGCAAGCGGCACGACGTCCTTTACGCCCGTCATAGAACGGGCCGCGGAGTCGTCGAAACCCCGCATGCCGCCGCCAAGCCGCGGATTTCGCCGCACGGTTGCGTACAGCATGTTCTCGAGCCTGACGTCGATCGAGAACTCTGCTGTTCCCGTGCACTTCGGCAGCATGTCGACGCGCGGCTGCGAGCGGCCGAGAAGCTTCCATTCGCTCCGCGGTTTCAGCTCCGGATCCCGCGGCACCGTAATCCCGGCCGCAAGCGGCGCGAGGCTCGCATAGCTCCGCGTTTGCCCGTCCGGACTCACGACGGTCCCGCTTTCCGTCCGCAGCGACGCCTTGTCCGCGCCGAGTGCCTCCGCCGCGGCGGTCAGCAGGACGTCGCGCGCCGCGGCGCCCGCTTTGCGCATCTTGACGAATGCATCGGGCGTTGACGAAGATCCGCCGGTGAGCTGCATGCCGAGGAACTTCGCGGGCACGCGGGTCACGCCGCGAACGCGCTCCGCCACAGGGCTCAGGTCGGTTGCCGCAAACGGTACGGCTTCCTCGAAGATCGCCGCATTAAAATAGGCTTTTGAGGCGGGACCGTGCTCGACGCGCACGCTGTCGAGCCCAATATCGAGTTCTTCCGCCACCATTGCCGCCAGCGTCGTGTGAACCCCCTGCCCCATCTCCGCGCGCGGCGTGATAATCGTAACGCCCGCCGCGTCGATGCGCACATAGGGTGTCAATACGGCCTCGCCCGCCTGCGGATTCTCGAGCAGAGGATTGTCATGTGGCGTCTTGTACCGCCAGTAGCCGAAAACCACGCCGCCGGCAACCGCGGCGGAGCCCAGCAAGAGAACCCGGCGAGTGATTTTCAGAGCGCGTCCCATGACTGTCCTCCCATGGCCGTTACTCCTCGCGCAGGCGCGCTGCCGCGCTGTGTACCGCCGCACGAATGCGCGGATAGGTTCCGCAACGGCACAGGTTGCCCGACAGCGCACGGTCTATCTCGGCATCGCTCGGCGACGGCGTGCCGGCAAGGAGCGCCGCGGCAGACATGATTTGGCCCGGTTGGCAATAGCCGCACTGCGCAACCTGCTCCTCTACCCAGGCTGCCTGCACGGCGTGCAAACTCTCGGGCGTGCCCAGGCCCTCGATAGTCGTGACCTCGCCCTGAACGCTTGCCACCGGCAGCACGCAGGAGCGCACGGCGCGGCCGTCCACGTGCACCGTACATGCGCCGCACATGGCAATACCGCAGCCGTATTTCGGACCCGTAATGCCTAACTCGTCGCGCAGCGCCCAAAGGAGCGGCATGCTGCCGTCTACATCGACTTCGTGATCGCGCCCGTTCACCTTGAGTTTCATGCACCCTCCTCCAAGGCCTGCCGCTATGAGCGGCGGACTGCCATAAGACTAGACCCTTCCAGACACCGCCGCGACCGCAGCTTGCGGCGGCGGTAGATCCTGAGTGGATGTCGAAGACAAAAAACCTTGTCTTTTTGTAAATAAAACTTTACTTAGTGTCTGGCTAAGCTTAGCATAATGTAAAACACACTTTACTTTTTGGATGGACACACACATGAACAAGGTAGACGCGGAATCGGACGGCTGGGCAAAACTGCAGGGCAGGAACACAAAAAATCTGAGGATCTGGACTGGCGCCTGGCTCGTGAGTCTCGCGCTCGCGAACTTCGGGCCGAAATTTCTGTGGGACCACCATTCGTCGCTGAGTCTCTCGAGCATCGTCGTCAACGTTGCTCTCGGCATCGGCATGATTGTCGCCAACGGGCGGCTCCTCAACGGGCTCGACGAAATGCAGCGGCAAATACAGATCGAGGCAATGGCCGTCGCACTCGGCGTCGGACTGGTATTCGGACTCGCGTACTCCACGCTGGACGTCGTCAACCTGATCTCTTTCGATGCGGAAATAAGTCATCTCGTCATGCTGGTCGCCGTGGTCTTCATGGTTACGGTCGCGCTCGGCCTGCGGAGAGTCCGGTGAAAAACAGCCTCAAGGTTTTGCGTGCCCAGCGCGACTGGACACAGGCAGAGCTGGCCGCCGCGGTCGACGTATCCCGGCAAACGATCAACGCGATCGAGAAAGGCAAGTTCGACCCCAGCCTGCCGCTCGCCTTTCGTTTCGCCCGCTTGTTCGAGACCACTATCGAAGAGATTTTCGAAGACCGGAGTACCTAGCGCGGCGCGAGGCTTCGCGGGTGGCGACTACTGGGCTACACTCTCGGGCCCGTCATTCGAGCTTTCACGTCATGCCCTACCGAATTCTTGTTTCGCTCGCCCTGCTTGGGGTCACGCTGTCCACGTTTGCAAACGCATCCGGCGACACTCGGCTGCTCCGGTTTCCGGACATCCATCGCGACCAGGTGGTTTTTGTCTATGCGGGCGACGTTTATCTTGCTTCGACGAGCGGCGGAGTCGCACGGCGCCTCACCTCGCATAGCGGGCTCGAACTCTTTCCCAAATTCTCGCCGGACGGCAGCCGGATCGCCTTTTCAGCCGAGTACAACGGCACTCGCCAGGTTTACGTAATGCCGGCTGCGGGCGGCACGCCAACCCAGCTTACCTGGTACAACGACGTCGGCCCGATGCCGCCGCGCGGCGGCTTCGACTACCGGGTGCTGGATTGGACACCGGATGGCAAACACATCCTGGTACGCGCGAACCGCCTGCCCTGGGGCGTGCGTATGGGACGCTATTATCTGATACCCGCGGACGGCGGCGACGAGCAGCCCCTGGCCGTACCCGAAGGCGGCGGCGGGATGTTCTCCCCCGACGGCAAACAGCTCGTGTACACGCCCGTCGACCGCGAGTTTCGTACCTGGAAACGCTATCGCGGCGGGCGCGCTCAGGAAGTCTGGACCTACGACCTCGAAAACGACACCGCCGCGCAGCTAACCGACAATCGCGCAACGGACCATCAGCCGCTGTGGGTCGGTAACGACATTTTCTTCGTGTCCGACCGCGACTATACGCTGAACCTGTACCGGCACGTGCAGGACGCAAATCCAGAGCGGCTCACGTCGCACGAGGACTTCGACGTTCTGTGGCCCAGCGCGGGACCCGAAGCGATCGTTTACGAAAACGGCGGCTGGCTGTATCGCTACAACCCCGCGAGCAACACCTCGAACCGGCTCAACATAGAAATAGCAGGCGATCTGCCGGAACGCATGCCGCGTATCGTCGAAGCCGGCAGCTTCATCCAGTCCGCCGATCTGTCGCCGGACGGTCAGCGCGTCGTCTACAGCGCGCGCGGCGAAGTATTCACCGTGCCGGCGGAGCAAGGCCCGGTCCGCGCGCTGACGCGAACCCCGGCGGTGCGCGAAATCGACGCAACCTGGTCGCCGGACGGCCGCCAGGTGGCCTACTTGTCCGACGAAAGCGGCGAGTACGAAATCTGGGTGCGCCCGCAGGACGGCAGCGGCAGCGCGCGGCAGGTAACCGAGGGCGGGGATACCTGGCGGTTTGCGCCCGTCTGGTCGCCCGACGGCGACAAGCTGCTGTTCGGCGACAAGCGCCAGCGGCTCAACATCGTCGAGGTCGATTCGGGGCGGGTCAGCGTCGTGGACACGTCACGCAACAACGACATCGAAGACTACGCGTGGTCGCCGGACAGCCGTTTTGTCGTCTACACCAAAGACAATAGCGCGGGCTTCGGCAGCCTGTGGATCTATGCGGCCGCCGACGGCTCGACACGGCAGGTCACCAGCGACATGAGCAACGACTTCAACGGCGTTTTCGACCCACAAGGCCGTTACCTGTATTTTCTCTCGTCCCGCGATCAGGACCTCGAATTCAGCTCGGTCGAATTCAACTACATGGTCACGAATTCGATTCGTGTCTACGCCGCGCAGCTCAACGCCGATCAGCCGGCGCTGTTCCTGCCGAAGAGCGACGAAGTTTCGCTGGACGATGCCGATGCGGACAACGGCGGCGAAGACAGAGATGACGATAACGGCGCCGAAGACGCCGTGCGTCTCCGCATAGACTACGACGGTCTCGCCGCACGCGTAGTGGCGCTGCAGGATGCGGGCGGGGAATACAGCCGCCTGTCTGCGACGGCCAGCGGCCCGCTATACCTGTCGGGCGAAGGCGAAGACGCGAAACTGCACCTGTTCGATGTCGAATCGGAAGAGCAGGCAACCGTCCTCGAAGGAATCGACGATTACACGCTCTCGGCAAACGGCGAAAAACTGCTGTTTGCCAGCGGCGACAAGTGGGGTATAGCCAAGGTCGAACCCGAACAGGATGCGGACAAGGGCCACGTCAATCTGGACAATCTCGAGTTGCGTATCGAGCCGCAGGTCGAATGGCGGCAAATGTACACGGATGGCTGGCGCATACTGCGCGACTGGTTCTACGACCCCAACATGCACGGCCAGGACTGGCAGGCAATACACGACCGGTACCTGCCGCTCGTCGAGCATGTCGCGCACCGCGCGGATCTCGACTACATCCTTGGCGAGATAGCCGGCGAAATGAATGCCGGCCACATCTATGTGCAGAGCGGCGATCAACCCGCGACGGAACGTCGTAACGGCGGACTGCTCGGTGCCGAATTCGAAGCCGCGGACGGCTATTACCGGATCAGTAAACTCTTCGCCGGCGAGGCGTGGCATGCCGCCTTCTACTCGCCGTTGGCGGCACCGGGCGTTGACGTCAACGTAGGCGACTACGTGTTGGCGGTAAACGGTGTATCCACTCAGGGCGTGGATAATTTCTACAGCCTGCTCGAGAACACGGGCGGCGATGTCGTAAGCCTGCGGATCAACGGCGCGGCCCGCGAACGCGGAGCGCGCGACGTATTGGTCAGAACGATCAGCAGCGAGACCCAGCTCCGCTACCTCGACTGGGTCGAGGAGCGCGCGCGTCGCGTCGAGCAGCTCTCCGGCGGACGAATCGGTTACGTGCACTTGCCGAACACGGCCACCGCGGGCAACCGCGAACTGTTCAAGCGCTTCCTGCCGCAGGTCCGTAAGGAGGCACTCATTATCGACGCCCGCTACAACGGCGGCGGCTTCATTCCGGATCGAATGATTGAAATCGTCGCGCGCACGCCGCTCAACTACTGGAAACGCCGCGGTCTCGATCCGCAGGCGACGCCCGTCATTTCGCACACGGGCCCGAAAGCGACGCTCATCAACGGCTACTCGTCTTCGGGCGGGGATGCGTTTCCCTACTACTTCAGGAAGCTTGGCCTGGGCCCCCTCATCGGCACGCGAACCTGGGGCGGGCTGATCGGCATTTCCGGCAACCCCATGCTCGCCGACGGCGGCGGCATCCTGGCATCGACCTTCAGGTTTATCGACACTGACGGCAACTGGGCCGTGGAGAACGAAGGTGTCGCTCCGGACATAGAAGTGCTGGATCGCCCCGAACTCGTGGCGAGCGGACAGGATCCGACGCTCGAGCGCGCCGTGCGCCACCTGCTCGATGAACTCGGCCCGACCGCTGCCAAGCCGATCGAGGCGCCGCCGGCGCCAACCGATTTCTAGTGTCCTGATCCGTTCATTCGTTGAATCAGTCGGCAGCGGATTTTTGTGGCTGGCAAGGCGCGGCGACGAGTCATAGCGCGCTATGGCGAGGAGCCGCAACGCCGCCAGACGCAAAAAGACGCGGCGAATGGTTCGACGAATGAACGAATCAGGACACTAGCCTGCTTCCGAAGAACGGCGTCAGCTGAGCAATGGCGTGCAATGCGCACGCCTACCACATTCCGAAGCTGGCCCTGGACTTTGAACATAAGGGGTTAATCGAACATTTACGAACACAGTGTTCAACTACGTTTTATGTATGGCTGCGACGTCAATCACGTCGCCAATAGGCGACAGCCCTTAGTGTGTGCGACGAAATGGAGACGTTAAAGGCTTGCGATCATGTTACGGAATATTCTCAGCGGCGGCATCGCCCTCGCACTCGTGGCGATGCTCGTGTTCTTGGTGCTGCAATCGAGAACCGTGAATGAAGACTATTACCTGAGCCATGCCGCACGCAACAACCTGCTGCTGAATGCGGATGCGGATCGCACGGCCGTTACACAGGGCCTGCAAAGTGCCTACGAAGACGGCCGCACGGTTGCCACCCCGGTGCAGAGCGCACTGGGCAGACTGCTGGAAGGTCAGTTGGCCCTGGAACAGTCCCTCACGGCTCTTGCCCTCGAGAACGACGCTATCGCGGCGGGCTCGGCGGATTACGCAGCGGCGCTGACGGAGTTTGCCGGCGCGAGCCGCGCATTCATGGCGCATCAGGAACAGCTCACGGATGCTCTCGCCACGCTGCAGTACGAATCGCCAACCGTCGTCAAAACGCTGCGCCGTTTCAAGCGCGATGCCGAAGCACAGAACGTATTTTCGCTGACGCTCGACGTGATCGATTACGCCGCCAGCAACTCGCGGGTCCGTGAGAGCGATTTACGGCAGCGCGTTCGCGCCTTTCGGGAAGACACGGATCTCGACGCGGAAATGGCCGGGCGCATGGACGCATTCCTGCAAGCGGCAAGTACTGTCGTCCAGCAGCGAGCGCTCGCCAGCTCGGCTTTGGACGCCGTCAATGAAACCGCGACCGCCGCCGCAAGCCGCAATCTTCTCAACAGTCTGCAGGCAAGCAACCGCCTGACCGTCGGTCGCGCCGAGCGGGCACGCCTGTTGCTGGCGATGCTTAGTGTCTTCCTGCTCGGCGGCGTTGCCATGGTCGGCCTGCGCCTGCGGCAGAGCTACCGGGCGCTGAACGACAGCAACGATGCCCTGGAGCGGGTGAACAGCAGTCTCGAAGAACGGGTCCGCGACCGTACCGCCGAGCTGTCGGAAGCCTTTTCGGAACTCAAGGAATCGCAGGTGCAACTCGTGCAGGCGGAAAAGATGTCTTCGCTCGGTTCCCTGGTTGCAGGTATTAGCCACGAAATCAATACGCCTCTGTGGTACCTGATCAGCAACGCCAGCACAATTCAGGAACGGCTGGGTGCGGTCAAAGCACTCTCCTCCGTAAGCAAGGAGATGCTCGAAAAGGTGCGCAGCGGTGAGAATGCCCGAGAGGCGCTCAGTCAGGGCCTGAAAGCGCTGGACAAGATGTACGCCGACGGGCTCGACGACGACATCGAAGAAGCCGGCGACCTGATCGAAGACTGTATTGGCGGCCTCAACGACCTTACTGAAATGGCACAAAGTCTGAAGGACTTCAGCCGACTGGATCGCGCGCCGGTTGGAGACTTCGATGTGAACGACGGACTCGACAAGACGCTGCTGATTGCCAAGAACAAGCTCAAGGAAAAGGTGACCGTCAGCAAGGACTACGGCGAAGTACCGACCGTAAGATGCTCGCCCTCGCAGATCAACCAGATCTTCCTGAATCTCATTACTAACGCGGCCGATGCGATCGAAACCAGCGGCGAGATTACCGTTCGCACGCGGCTCGAGGATGACAAGGTGCTGATCAGCGTTGCCGACACGGGCAGCGGCATTCCGGAAGACATACTGAGCAAGATTCACGACCCGTTTTTCACGACCAAAGAAGTCGGCAGCGGCACGGGCCTGGGGCTCTCGATCGTCGACCGGATCATCAAAGCGCATAACGGCTCGCTCGAAGTGGAGTCGGCGCCCGGCGAAGGCACGACCTTTACCGTAGCTCTGCCGGTCGATGCAGCGGGGGCCGTCGTGGCTGAGGACACCGTTAACGAGAGCCTCGACGGCAGCGCGGCCAGCGAGCAGGCCGACAACTTCGACCCTGTCGCCACCGTGGTCCTCGAGTCACCGCCGAACTCCGCGCTGGCTGACACGACACCAAATCTCGCAGCACCCGCCGCATGACGGATAAAGCTCGCATTCTGTTTGTCGACGATGAACAACGCGTATTGAACGCGATGCGGGGCTTGTTCCGCCGCGAATTCGAGCTGTTCCTCACGACGGAGGGCGCGGAAGCGGTGCGTATCGCCGAACGAGAGTCGATCGACGTACTCGTGGCCGATCAACGTATGCCCGGCATGACCGGGGTCGAGGTGCTCGGACAGGTAAAAGCCGTCTCGCCGCATACAGTACGCATCCTGCTGACCGGCTACGCCGACCTGGACGCCATTGAGGGCTCTATCAACGTGGGCGAAGTGTTCAGGTTCCTGAGTAAACCCTGCCCGCCCCCGCTGCTTCGGGAAACGCTCACACAGGCGGTCAGCACAGCCCGCGCCAGCGCCGCAGCGGCCATCACCGCAGCGGCAGCAGCCAAAGCGGCTCCCGCCGCTGCCGCAGCGAGTCCGGTGGTCGAGACCGCTCACCGCCCGGCGCATAGCGGCCCGGAAGCTGTCAGCGGCAGCCAGATCATCCCGACGCTCGCGGCAGAACCGCCGTCTGCCGACGATGCCACGCCCGACGGAGGGTTCAACACCGAGATCGTCATGTCGGGCGATTCGGCCTCCGAGGCAGAGACTACCGCGGGCGGCAGCAAAGACGTGGTGTCGGACATTGGCATAGCCGTGTTCAGCATCGACCCGACATTTGCGGAAACCACCGTACGCGCACTCTCTCCGAAACGGGAAGTCAGTCTCGCCACTAATCTGGCGCGCGTGCTCGACGTGCTGGAGCAGCAGCGCGCCGGCGTGCTGATCACCGACTACACGGACAACGTGAATCAGCTACGCAACATGATCGGTTCCCTGAAGCAGGTCTTGCCGGAACTGGTGACCATAGTGGTCAGCGAAAACCGCGATGCCAGCGACATGATTGCCCTGATCAACTACGGCCAGGTATTCCGCTACGTCGACAAGCCTCTGGATATGCCGAGATTTCTCAACGACGTGAATGCAGCTACCCTCAAACATGTCGAACTGCTGGAGCATCCCGAGCTGCTGCAGCGCCACGCGGTTGTCGAACAGCCGGCTGCCGATGGCGGTGATACCGGCTTCATACAGTTCGTTGGCCGAATAAAACAGCTAGGCAACCCCTGGCGACGGATCGATCGCTGAGTTCCCGCTATGACTGATGCAAAAACCGACACCTCGTTCAACGCCCTGCTGATCTACGCGGCGATCGCGCTGTTATGCCTTGCGGGCGCCTGGACCTTTTTCGAATACCGCGATTCGACCGCAAGTACGACAGCCGCTGCCCCGCAGCGTGCCCCGGAGCCCGCGGCCGCTCCCAATAACGACATTGCTCCGATTCTGAACGAGCGTCTCGACGCCAGCCTGAACAAGGCGCGGCTGGCCGCCGAGGCCAATATGCTGACGGACCCTGCCGGCGAGAACGCTTTGTACTTCTACGGTCTGGTGCTCAACCAGGATCACAGCCACACCGAGGCGAACGAGGAAATCGACGCCATCCTGGAAACGCTGCGTGCACGTGCAGAGGAGCTCCTGGGCGCCGGCGAATACGCGGCCGCACATCGACTTGCCGAGCAGGTCGCCTATTTGCGGCCCGAGCACGTGCTCGTTACGGACACGGCGGACGCTCTGCGAGAGGTGCAGACCGAGCGACTCGCGGAAGCCGTCGCCGAGGCCACTCGAGGCGATCGGGACGCCGCATTACAGAGTTTGGACGAAGCGGGCATCTTGCCGGGCGTAGACCCCGCCGCGCTGGCGGCGGCCCGCGCCGACGTCGACTCGCAGCTCGCGGAGTTTGCGGCTAATGAAACGCAGCGTCTCGCAGCGGAACGACAGGCGCAAGCTGCCGCCGCGAGGGCACTTGAAGTACCGTCCTGGTTAGTCAGCGGGCGCGCTGCACTGGCCGAAGGCCGGCTCATTGCCCCGGAGGGCGACAATGCTCTCGCGTATCTGAACCAGGGTGACGGGGATAAGGCCGATCAATTTCAGGCACAACTCATGCCGGCACTCCTGAACGGCAGCCAGCGCGCTGCCGGCGACGGTGATCTGGACGCGGCGGCGGCACTGCTCGAGGCCGCGAGCGTTCTCGAGCCCGGCAATCCACAGCTCGACACGGTAGCCACCGCAATCAAGGTGGCGCGGGTTCAGGCGCTTGCCGCTACGCCCATATCGCCGCGTGACCTTACCCGCCGCAATCGAGTGGCCCCCGTGTATCCGCGGAGCGCGGAACGCAAGCGCATTGGCGGCTGGGTAGACATGGCGTTTACCGTTACGACGGCCGGCAATACCACCGACATCGAAATCCTCAATTCAGAGCCGCCGGAGATCTTCGATCAGGCGGTCGTTCAAGCGGCCAGCCAGTGGCTGTTCGAGCCGCGCGAAATCGAGGAAATCCCGGTCGACCAGCGGGTCATGACCCGGATCGTTTTCGAAATACCCGACTAGTGTCCTGATCGCTTAACTCGCTGCCGATGGCTTCAACGAGTTAACGGATCGGGACCCGGGCTCCCCGATAAACCTTCGCTGCAAAAAAACGTCTGCACGCCCAAAGGACGTGCAGACTAAATACGGTGTGGCGCAAGAGGTCCCGCGTGCCGACCACACCGAAGGCACGCGCGGCAGTGTAGTAAGGTGACGATGCGCTCAAGTCTAGCAACTAGCGGCGGCTGCCAGCCAAGAACACTGTGTTCGGTTGGCGGACGTGACGCTCGTCGCGACGAATGTCTGACGCAGACCTATAGTCAGGATCTGGCACAGCGGGACAGCGTTCGAATGCGACGCCCCGAGTTCGTTTCGGAGACTTTGATGAACACTACGCACGACACCGAAGAAGACACGACGATCGTCGAATACCTGCCGGACACAGATCGCATCGAGGACATGCCGCCACTGTGCGACGCTCCGGATGACGCGGCCGACGGGCTGGACAGAGCCGATGGCGAAACCGGGCCGCTCACCGAATGTTTGCGGGAACGCCAAGAGCGGACGGCTTTCCGGACTCCGTGAGCGGGCTGCGCGCAACGCAGCTCGCTAGCCGTTACTGTGCCGGTTCACCGCCATCGAGCGGATACCGACCGGACGTCTGCAGCGGCGCCCATCGGTCCGTCTCCGCCAGGCGGCTTAGGCAGGAATCCACAAACTCGACAAATACTTTTACCTTCGCCGGCGGTTTCGGCTGCGGATAGACCGCGAATACACCGAGTTCATGCCCGGTTACGCCATCCAGTTCGATCACCTTGAGCCGGCCAAAGCGGATTTCGCTCTCGATCAACAAGCGCGGCGCATGCAGGATGCCGTGACCGAGACACGCAACCAGAATCAGCGCAAGGTCATTGTTTGCGGCAAACGCGGGTTTCAACACGATGTCGGTTTGTGTTCCGGTGCCCTGAAAAGCCCAGGTCATTCTCTCTTCGGAGCGAAAACCGAGCCCCAGACAGGAGTGACCGGCGAGATCCTTCACTGTCCGTGGCGTTCCATGCTGCTTCAGGTACCGCGGTGAGGCTACCAGGACACGCTGCGTGGTGATCAGGCGTCGTGCCGTCAAGCGCGAATCCGGCAGCTTGTGAGCAACCCGGATGACGGCATCGAACCCCTTACCGACTACGTCGACATGCTGCTCGCGAAAATCCAGACTCATTGTAAGCTCAGGCCAGTCGCGGAGAAATTCCGCAACGAGCGCGGGCGTGAGTATGGCGCCCAGGCTCGACGGCATACTGACCCGGAGCCGGCCCATCGGGGTTTGGTCGGCGCCGCGCACGGCCGCCAGCGCATCTCCGATCTCCAATGCAATAGTCTGCCAGTGCTCGTACAGCGTCCGCCCGGCGTCGGTCAGGCTGATGCGCCGGGTACTGCGATTGAACAGCGTAACGCCAAGCTCTTTTTCGAGCCTGCCGATACGCGTGCTGACCGAAGAACGGGCCATTCGCATTTGCTGTGCCGCCTGCTGAAAACTCTCAGCCTCGGCAACCCGAGCGAATATGTGGAGGTCCGGTAGTTCTGTGTGCATGATCGTTTTTCTTATTTGTTGAGCGCAACGAACAAAAGGCCGCCTATCTTTCTCATCAGCGCTAAATGAGTCAACGGTAAACGCGCGCGATACGACATCATGACGTCTGTGTTTTGTGAGATGACGGTAATTCCACGACTATGTTAAATAATGCCCTCATAATCAGTTCTCTTGCGTCTCGTTACTTGCTCTCTTGGATTTGCCCGGCTGCACACCACAGTGCTTGTCGAGTGTTTCGCTTGCCATTGCGATCAAATCCATTGCGATGTTTCTACGCTGTTCCGGCAGCGAACGAACGGCGGCCGGCAGCGCACCGGGAGCGACGTCTTCCGCCCACAGCGAGGAACCTATGAGTTCCTGTAACCTTTCATACAGTAACTGACAAGAGCGTGGGATGTCTTCGGGGCGCAGTGGCGACAGTGCAATGACCGCATCCAGCAAACGCTCGGACGCCGCTCGATCGGTCTTCGCAAGCTCATTGCACGCGTGCGAGAAGCGTTCGCGCGCAAAACTGTAGGGCTTGAGATCGGCGTCGCTCATGTCGCTCCCTTCTCTGCCGGAAACCCGCGCGCACAGACATGCGAGCAGCGCTGCTGATGGTTCGATCGTCAGTTTGACAAGCGCGGCCGTCATCGTACTAAACCAGTGTCACAACGGGAGCATGAACACTGTGTACGGCTGCAGGTTGCAAGCAATCCGAGCAACGACACCGCGAGGTGCGTGAACGGGTTCGGGGCAATGGGAGATCGAGAATTAGTCTATGTGGGTTCACAATCACTCCCGAAAGACGACCGCGGCCGGATGGATTTCAAGAAACCTTAAGCTCTGGCCAAACTAGCTCAAACCCGAACCTAATAAGAGTGCAGCGCCGACACTTTCGGTTGCCGGCGAGACGAAACCCTGCTTTCGAGGTCATATGTAACATCGGCTCGCCAGCTCGACATAATTCTACACTCGATCAACGACGCAGGGGCTACAAACGTTTGCCGCGGTATCGGAATACGCCAAAGCCGGTACTGCAGACTCGTTGCCGCGAGTCATTGTCGGCAAACAACAAGGCCTGATCTGGCGACCAGGCCTTGCCGATCGGACGAACGTCACGATATGGTTTACAAGCGTTGGATCGAGTCTAACGGCCGAAGTAAAAACGACCGCCTATGCCGTACTGCGTCACATCGTCTGCGACACCCGCCCTGACGCCAAGCGCAAACTGCTCGGTAAAATTCCACCAGGCAGATCCCGACAGCGAAGTGTCATCGCCAAAATCGCCCAGGTCGACGTAGCTGATCGTGCCGTTAAGCTCGACGTTGGGCGTTACCATGGCACGCAATCCAATGGATGCTCCGAGACCGTTGTCGTCAACGGACAGTCCGCCCGCACTTATGTCGGCGCCAACGTAAGCCGCCGTCGCGACGAAATCGACGTTGTTCGCAACCGGCGTATGAAACCCGCCGCCGACCGACCATTGATCGAGATCGACTCCGAAATCGAAATCGCCCATGCCGTAATCGGCAAACACAAACCAGGACTCGGCAACTTCGAACGAACCGGCGAATGCCCAGCTATCGCCATCCACGTCCAGGCCGAAGTCGTCGTCGAGTTCTACACGATCGAAGCTTAGCTGAAAGAAGTTGTAGTTCAGGTCGTCAGCGAATACCGGCGACGACAGGATCAGCAACAAACTGCAAATAACAGTACGCATTGAAATACCCCATAGTGATGTGGTGAATGATCAATGCTCGCCCAAGCGAGCAGGCCCCTCACCACGCTGGCGGCGAAGGGGCGCGGACTGTAACAAGGATATGTGTTGTGTGCGGAAACAGACTGTTCGCTGCGCCGCCACGTCATCGGTCTATTGCAAATTCGAATAGACCCGCTTGCCCAAGCGATATTTTGTTACGCGGTCTTTAGACCGCAAGAAATAGAAAGGTGCCACGCCTTTTCGTTTGCCTGACCGAATCCGCTCGAGACAACTAATACAGCGAGGCAGGAACCAGGGACACTCGCGTCGAAACGGGATTCGGCTAATGTCCGGGTCTCACGCGCCCGCTTCCGGACT
This sequence comes from Pseudomonadota bacterium, assembly GCA_039819385.1. GTDB lineage: Bacteria > Pseudomonadota > Gammaproteobacteria > Steroidobacterales > Woeseiaceae > UBA1847. The sequence continues at coordinate 88,940 of JBCBSC010000010.1, forward strand.
GCGGCGGTAGCACGAGGTTCTCCCGCCTGCGGACGGCGAAGCACGGTCGGGAAGTGCCGTGTGTCCGAATTTTCCGGACTTTGCTGCGCAGTGGAACGGCCGCGCCCGTTGGCCGTATGAGCAGCTTACTAAGGATTTGGCGGGTTAAATCGTCTTACTGGAAGCGGTCTGAAAATCCGCCGGACACCGTTGCTTACTTGCTATTGCCCGCTCATTGCGCCTCTAAGGATACCCCGTGGCAGCAGTTCCTTCCGATATCGACGCCGAAGACACGGTCGCGCGCTGGGCTAAGGGACTGCAGCAACATCTTTGCCGCAAACTCGCCTGCCCTCACGACGCTGAAGACATTGCGCAGGAGGCCTGCATCAAGCTGCTGCTTGAACGCAAGAAAGACAAGGAGATTCGTAATCCCCGCGCTTACCTGTTCCGGATTGCTCACAACCTGCTCTACAGGCATTACGCAACCGAGCAGCAAAGACCGTCGCGTAGCGACGTTGACACGGATACGCTCACAGCCGGCGGCGTTTCCATCGATGAGCACGCACTCACGGCAATTCGGCGCGAGCAGGTAAACCGGGCCGCCAACGAGCTTTCGCCGAAATGCCGGCGGGTACTCAGGCTACGATGGTCGGAGGGTCTGCGCGTTGCCGAAATAGCCGGCGAGATGAACCTGTCGCAGGCCATGGTGAAGAAATACCTGGCTACGGGCCTGGCGCATTGCCGCAAGCGACTGCGCACGTTTATCGAAACCGATCGTACCGGCTGAGGTTTCGAATGCGCCGTCGAAACGCAACGCGAGCACAACTCGTCAGAGGAACCACGCCGCTTGTCCGTTGCCGTCGACCGCGCCGTATCGGTTGGATACGCGCCTGAGGTCCACTGCCCTAAGGTCGACTACCGGGTTACCCTATCCATTCCGGGCCGGCGGTTCTCAGCCACTCGATGCCGCAAGAAATGCGTCGCACCGGCTCCGGCCTTTGTCGCCCGACGGAATCCTGGCACAGACGGAGTCGATGCGCGTACGTAGCCGTACCAGGACCTCCACCTTCTCCGGCGTGTCCGCCCAGGCCTTGAGTTTTTCGTCGAGCTGAGCAACGCGCGAGTGCGTGCCGCCGTAGAACGCCGTTGCCGGGTCGTCGAACTCCGTGAAGATCGCGGCCGTCGCGGTTTCGATGTCATCAACCGCCTCCGGCGACAGGCGCAGCATTTCGGAGACGTAGCCGTAACCCCAGCGAAACCGCGTGCTTTCGCCGCTCGCGGTTTCGTACGCGCGCTTACGCCACATGAGCGCCGTCGCGTTGTCGCCTTCGCTGGCGGCAGTGCTCGCGAGCGCGGACATCAGGTAATACGGCTGTTTGGACGCCGCGAGTTCGGCTTCCAGCATCGTCGCTGCCTCACCCGGCAGATCCGCGGCACGCAGCAGGCTTGCGCCTGTCGTCACCACCGGATGACGTTCGACCGGATCCGCAGTTCGCGCCAGCGCATCCGCTACCCGCTCGCGGATCGCCACTCGGGTTGCCTCGGGAATACCTGCCTCAGCGTCGTCCATACGCAGAAACTCGATGGGCACGTAACTTGCGTAGAACTGATCGACGGTCGACAGTCGCGCATCGTCGGCAAGACCGAGCGCGACCGACTCCCAGCGGTTGACGAGCGCCGTGCGCATAGCCGAGCCCGGCTCGGTCACTGCGCCGACAAACGCGCCGCCGCCGTGCAGCACGGCGTCGAGATTCGCTGTAATCAGCTGCTCATCGGCGAGCATGGCATTGAGTACTCCCAGCGCCCGGGTTTTTGTCGTCGTATCGAGCTGTGTATCGCCGGCCTCGTCGATCGCCGCCTCGAGATGACTCAGCTCGAGACGCGTGCAGGCGGACGCTACGTGCCGCGGACACGCTTCACTAAGTACTTTGAAGGTTTCGCGGACACTGCGCTCACCGAGCGCACGGGCGTTATCCTGTCCCCAGGAATAAACTGCAAGCCGCCGCCACTCATCGTCGTCCAGCGTATCACCGGCCAGAACGGCCGCGACCGATCCGGCAACCGGGCGCACGGCATCCATAGCCAGATCGAAAACCCCGGCGTAGGCATCCAGATCCAGACCGTTTGGAATACGCGTCAGCTCCTCGCCGTCGGGGCTGTAAATAATCATGGTTGGATAACCCATGACGCCAAATTCCTCACCGGCGCGCTGCGCCGCCGGATCGTCGCCATCGAGCGCTACGGCTACGAAGTGGCGGGTACGATCGATGACGTCGCGACGGGTAAAGACAGTGGCCTTGACCTGCTTGCAGTAGGGACACCATTCCGCGCCCCAATAGAGAAACAGCGGCTTACGCTCGGCTTTGGCGTGCGTAAACGCCGTGTCGACGTCGCCTTCGAACCAATTGATGCCAGGCGTGCCGTTGAGATATCCATTCTCGACCTCCGCTTGAGCGCCGCTTTCGTCGACCGCAGACGGTTGTTCCGAAGAGCAAGCGCTGAGTAAAACGAGTAGCAGCGCGGCTGCAGTCCGGAAAAGCGCACAAGACAGCGCGTCGGGCAGCTTGTGAAACGGCTTGCGCGACGAACGACCAACTGCGCTGTGAAGATGTATTGCGATACTCGACATGCGGACTCCCCCGGATACACCGTCATTCGCCATGACGGACTCACGATTTATCAAAGTGTGCCACGAACGGCACTTTGGCTACCTCTAAAAAAGACGACCGGGCGCAATTCCGCGACGCACGTCCATCGGCGGTCAAAAACCTGCCCCTCCAAAGAGACGGCCGGGACCGCGAACCGGCTATCGTCGATCGCTAGTACTCAGAACGTCCGGACGGCCAGCTCCTTGTGCCGGCGGGTCGGCAAGGCTCAAGCCCTGGCATACTCCGTGCACGGCGGCCCGCCTGCCCGCTTCCAGCGGAATGCCCAGCTGCGCAAGCGCCTCCGCTATGCGCGTCCGGGCAATCTCCAGGCGGTAACTGCCGAGCGCGGTCAGCGAGGTGATCTTGAGACGCTGGTCGCCCTGCGTGACCGTGCAGTCCACCAGACCCTGCTCCTCCAGACTCGCTAACCAGCGCGACACGGTACCCTTGTGCGCCGCAAGAGCGGCGGCAACGCGCCCCAGCGACCGCGGCTGCTCAGCCACTACCTCCAGGACCAGCCACAATTCGGGTCGCAGCCGCGTGGATTGCAGCGCGCTCGAGATGACGCTCGAAAGACGACGCGCGCCGCTCAGCAATGCTATCGCATCGGGAATCGCGAGCTGACCGTCTCCCGCATTCCCGGAGCTCAACATCCCGGACTCCGGCGCCGATCCGGTTCCGATAGTGCCGGCGGCCGATCCGTAACGCCGGCCCGAGCACTGCCCGCGGCGAATTCCCGCGAGGCCCGCAACTCGAAAGCACCAAATACTGGAGCCGTGATCGATACCGCCATCTCTTTTCCCCGCTTACGCGCTCTTTTGCCCGCCGCACCGTGCATTTTGGCTATTGCGCTCTAGAGTGGATTCCGGAGCTTTTTGGCTACCCTGAATCCGCGCGAATCGAATGCCGATTGGAACCTGCCTCAAAACGGGTCCTGGCCAGCGCCGGGCCTCCCCTCACTCGGCCAACATTATGTCAAGTCATGAGTAAACCGATTCGTCGCTGACTGCACTAACGCGGCAGGAAGGAGGGAATCGTCATGTCTGCAAGCAGCCCGAACCGGCTACCGTTCAAGTCCACAGCGCTCGCCGCGGCGTTGCTGGCGCTAGCCGCTTGCGGCGGCGGAGGCAGCGCGTCGCCACCGCCGCCGGCCGCCGCGCCGCCAACACCGCCAACCGTCAGCGAACTCAACGCAGCCTCGCGCTTTGCGGACAACGCTACCTTCGGTCTGGACTACGCAGGTATCGTCCGGCTAGCCGAAGACGGCAGAGAGAGCTGGCTCGACCGCCAGTTCAGCATGCCCGCAACCACGCACTCTCCGCTCGTGAACGCGCTCGTACAGCGACGCGAGAACGGCGAGTTCGACGCGTTCGAGGAAGACATCGAATACCTGATAATTTCCCGGCGCCTCGCCTGGTGGCATCACACGGTAACGGCGCCGGACGAGCTTCGGCAACGGGTCGCTTTTGCCTTGAGCGAAATATTTGTCGTCTCGGACAACGTGGACACGCTGCTCGTCTACCCTGGCGCCCTGAGCACGTACTACGATTTGCTGCTCGACAATGCGTTCGGCAATTTTCGCGACCTGCTGCGCGGCGTCACGCTGCATCCCGCGATGGGCTTCTATCTCAGCCATCTCAACAACGGCAAGTCGGATCTCGCCAACAACACCTTTCCCGACGAGAACTACGCCCGGGAAGTCATGCAGCTGTTTTCGATCGGTCTGTTCGAACTCAACAACGACGGCAGTCTGAAACTCGACAACGGCGAGCCAATGCCTACCTACTCGAACGTCGAAATACGCGAGTTTGCAAAGGTCTTTACCGGGCTGTCGTACGGCGGGCCGGGGGGATTCTTCGGCAACGAACAGCCCAACTTTTCGACCCTCATGCAAATGTTCGACGAGCAGCACGAGCCGGGCCCCAAGTTTCTCCTGAACGGAACCGTCGTTCCCGCCGGTCAGACCGGCATGCAGGACATCGATGCCGCGATAGACAACTTGTTCCGGCACCCGAACGTCGGACCGTTTATCGGCAAACAGCTGATTCAACGACTGGTTACCTCAAATCCGTCACCGGCTTATATCGAGCGGGTCGCCAGCGCGTTCAATGACAACGGCGGCGGCGTACGCGGCGACATGCAAGCCGTGCTAAGAGCCGTACTGCTGGATCCAGAAGCGACTTCCCCGCCGAACCCGGCAGCAAACTTCGGCAAGCTGCGAGAGCCCGTAGTCCGCTACGCGGCACTACTCCGACAGCTCGGTGCCGAGAGCGCGGACGGCTATATCTTCAACACCGGCTATTTGCTGCAGGAGCTTGGCAAGCAGCACCCGCTGTCCGCACCCAGCGTGTTCAATTTCTATCTGCCGGCCCACTCACCCGCGGGTGACATCGCGAACGCCGGACTCGTCGGGCCTGAGTTCCAGATCCTGACGAGCAACACGATTGTCGGCATGACGAACCTGATCGATTTTGCCGTGTCGGCCGACTTCGTCACCGACGCGCCGGAACCGTTCGCACAGGTCTCGCTCAGCTATGCCGACTATATGCCGCTTGCGGACAATCCCGCCGCGCTCGTCGAGCGACTCGCGCTCGTCTTCGCGGCCGGCACGCTCGCTACCGAAACTCGAGGAGTCATCGAGTCGATTCTGAGTGACATCGACGACCCCGAATTCCGGGTTCGAGTAGCCGTTTACATGGTTCTGGTGTCCGCCGACTACGCGGTCCGGCTGTAAGGAGTCAATATGCTTACGCGACGACGTTTTTTACAACACAGCTGCTCGCTCGGCGTTGCCTCGGCGACGGTTACGAGCAGCCTTCTCACCCTTGGCCTGGCCAGAAACGCCGCGGCGCAAGCGGCGCCGGGCTACCGCGCGCTGGTCTGCATTCTGCTCGCGGGGGGCAACGACTCCTACAACATGCTGGTACCAACCGACAACGATCAGTATGACGAGTACAGCGCCATCCGTTCGGACCTGGCGCTGCCGCAGGCAAGTCTGCTGCCGCTGCCCGGCACGACCGCCGCCGGGCGCAGTTACGGCCTGCATCCGGGCATGCCCGAACTCCGGGATCTCTACGCGAACGGCGATGCTGCCTTGATCGCCAACGTCGGCACGCTACTCGAGCCTTTTGACCTTCAGGCATTCGAAGGCGGCACGGCACGGCTGCCGCTTGGACTCTTTTCGCACGCCGATCAGATCAATCAATGGCAAACCGCGGTACCCGACGCGCGCATTGCACAAGGCTGGGGCGGGCGCGCCGCGGATCTGCTGCGGGACGTCAACCTCGCCAACGGCGTCTCGATGAATATTTCGCTCTCCGGCAGCAACGTGTTTCAGAACGGCGCCGAGGTCGGCGAATACAGCATCGAAGCCAAAGACGACGGCGCGCCCGGCGTTAACGCATACGCAGACGGCACTGACTTCGGCCTGCTGCGGCAGCGTATGATCGACGACCTGCTAAACGTTCGGCAGGCGAACCTCTTTCGCCGCGAGTACACCCAAAGGCTGCGCAATGCCATCGATGCGCAGGCTGTTTTTGTCGACGCCATGCAGACCTCACCCGAACTCACTACCGTGTTTTCGACGAATTACTTTTCCCGGGCGCTGCGCCAGATCGCACGCGTTATCGGCGCCCGGAATGCGCTCGGCGCCTCCCGCCAGACCTTCTTTGTCACCGTGGGCGGCTGGGATCATCACGACGACGTTGTCGAGAACCAGGCTGCCATGCTGCCGGCGATCAGCCTTGGACTCAGCGAGTTCCGGAACGCCTTGACCGAGCTAGCCGTGTTCGATCAGGTGACGACGTTCACCAGCTCCGATTTCGGCCGCACGCTCACGTCCAACGGCAAGGGTTCGGACCACGGCTGGGGCGGCCACCACATCGCCATGGGCGGCGCGGTAGAAGGCGGCAGCATCTACGGTCTTTATCCCACCCTGTCCCCGAGCAGCCCGCTGGATGTGGGACGGGGGGTATACGCGCCGACAACGTCCGTCGATGAATATTTTGCGGAGCTTGCGACGTGGTTTGGCGTGCCGCCGTCGGAACTGGACCAGGTCCTGCCGAACGTGAGATCGTTTTACACGCCCGAAAGCGCCATTCCGCCTGTTGGATTCCTCTCCGCCTGACGCATGGCGCGGGCGCTTTGCCCACCGCAGCACAGGCGAGATAACGCTCGATGAACTGGGAAGACTTATCCGATGCCGATCTCGTCAGACACTTCAAAGCCGGCGACGCAGCCGCGTTCGACGCGATCGTGCGGCGCTTTCAGGATCGAATTTATCGACTGGCGGCCGCGACGCTGTACGACGCGGAGCAGGCGGCGGACGTGACTCAGGAAGTTTTCATTCGCGGTCACAAGGGACTTCGCGCATTCCGGTTTCGCGCGGCGCCGTTCACCTGGCTGTATCGAACTACCCGCCTGGTGTGCCTCGAATTCAACCGCCGCCGGCAAACCGACAGTCTCGACGAAGACTACGCGGATACGGGCAAGCCGCCCGAGACGCTGGTCGACGACCTGGCTATCGCAGCACGCGTACGCGCGCTCGTGGCGAAGCTGCCCGAACGGCAACGCGAGGTAGTACTCCTCCGGATCTTCGAGGAACTGTCGGTCAGGGACACGGCCCGGGCGATGGGCTGCCGGGAGGGGACCGTCAAGGCCCTGCTGCACAAAGCGACGGTCAATCTCAAGGCCAGCATGCACACACAGGGTTTCATGGGACGCAAACAGTAATGAGCGATACGACGACGGACGATAAACTGGCGGATCTCAAGAGCCGATACCGACAAATCGAAGCGCCGCAGCAACTGGCGACTCGCATTCGCGCGAGCGTTGCGAACCGTCCGGTTCGCAACGGAAGCTGGCTGCCGGTTACTGCAAGCGCTGCGCTTACAGCCGTGTTGATCGGACTCGTACCCTTACTCTGGCAGTCTTCGTCAGCGCCCGAAACAAGACCTGCAACGCCGTCCCTCGCAACGCTTGCAGCGCTCTCGGTAGAGCGGCCCGCCGTGCAGCGGCCGCGTCTGTCGCAAATCAGGACCCTGCCCTCGCCGGGCATGCCGGCCAAGCCAAAGCTCAAGCCTCCAGCGGAGCAGGACAACTCGACTACCCGAAATTTTGAGGAGAACAACCATGCACAGATTTAAGACGGCTGTATTTAGCCTGGCCGTAATCGCAGGACTCGCGTTTGCGCCGTCAAGCAAGGCGCAAAGCGTCGATGACATAGCGCTGATGCAGAGCTTCCTGGAACTCATGAGCGAGTACTACACGATCATCGAGTCGACACACGACATTAGCGCGGACCCGGAAAAAGCCGCGATCATGCAGATGCAAAAGATTCAGGAGGTATACGAAGAACGCGGCGACAAGGCGCAGTCGGTGGATATTCTGAAGAAGGTTCTGGAAGACAGCAGTAACCAGGCGATTCGCAATGCCGCCTACCTGATGCTAGGCGATACGCTCAAGGACTCGGGCCGCGCCAGCGAGGCACTCGAATACCTGCAGCGCGGCCTCGCCGAAAACATCAAGGCGGCGGACTAAAATCTATCTCGAAGCGGCAGACACCGTCGCCCCGCGCCCGGCAGGAGACTTCGGCTGCGCGATACTCGTCCGCTACCAGCCGCCGGTAGAGACGTTCGAAGACGGCCGAATGCCAGTCGCAGACCGGCGCGGAGGAACGCTCGCCGCGAACGATGGGATTCTCGCGTATCTCGAATACCAGCGGCGATCTCGACATTACGCTGAAATCTCCCGAACCTGCAAAGGTCCAGGCATGCCGCTCGATGGCGCGCGCGAGCAATCGCGCCGAGAGCGCGCGGGGCAGCCAGCGCAAAAGCGCGACCGCAAGCCCAGGGATACGATGCTCGATAATGTAGTCGCCGGTTCCTTCGCCGGCCTGCCGCGCCAGGGGGGCGGCCATTTCCGGCAGCCGGCGCCGCAGTTCCTGATGCAGCCTCGCAACCGGCGCCTCGTCGATCATGCGCTTGCCGCTGGGTAAACCCGACAGGCCCGCCTGAGTTAGCAGCCGATCGCGGCCGGCCACACCCAGATGCTCATCCAGGACCGGGATTAGCTGCAGAACGGCATTGGGTCCAATGCGAGCCTGCATCGCTTTGTCTCTAATGCACCGCGTCGCGGTCCGGCGCGTCCTCGAGCTGCTGTCGGCCGCCGCCGCAGGCTTTGATCGACTCGACCGGCACGGCAACTTCCTGAACCGCTTCGCTGGCCTTGGCCGCCCGCAGGCGCGCCGCCCGATCGGCCGCCGACTCCCAGTCGTCGAGCTGCGCCTGGGCGATCTTTTTGGACTTGTCGAAGTGGAAATCCAGCTTCTTCTTCGACTGCGGTCCCCAGTAGCCGACTTTACCGAGGTCGTAAAAGGTGCGTGCAAACCCGGCTTTCGCAAACGCCTTGAGACAGCCGAGCAGATAGCGACGGCGGAATCCGCTGCCGCGCCACGGATAGTGAAACAGCGCTTTCTTCATGTAGAAGCGGCGATAGTTGTTCATGACGCGATCGAGCAGCTCTTCGCGCTCCATCGCCTCAGGCTTCATGATCGGCGTCACGAAGTTGTACTTCGAGAAATCGAATACCTCCACCTTGTCGCCGAGTTCCTGAAACAGCGGCGTGAACGGCCACGGCGTGTACATGGCCCAGTTGGCGAGATCGGGCTGCCAGTCCCACGCCATGCGATAGGTTTCCTCGAGCGTCTCGGGCGTTTCGTTATCCAGGCCGACGATGAATTGCGCCTCGACAAAAATATCGGCGTCCCGCAGCAGTTTTATCGCACGCCGGTTGTCGTCGACGCGCGTCTCCTTGTTGAACTGATCGAGCTTCAGCTGGGTTGCCGCCTCGGTGCCGAGCGATACGTGGACCAGGCCTGCTTCGCGGTATAGCGGCAGCAGCTTTTCGTCGCGCAGGATATCGGTGACACGCGTATTGATCCCCCACTTGATGCGCTCCGGGAGACCGCGGGCGATCAGTTCCTCGCAAAACTTGATGAACTTCTTGCGATGTATCGTCGGTTCCTCGTCCGCAAGAATGAAGAAACCTACGTCGTGTTCGTTGACCAGCGTCTCGATCTCATCGACCACCTTGATCGGATCGCGAACGCGATAGTCGCGCCAGAACTTCCACTGCGAGCAAAACGAACAGGTAAACGGACAGCCCCGCGCCATGCTGGGAATGGCGACCCGCACGCCCAGCGGCACGTAGATGTACTTTTGCCACTCGAGGAGCGACCAGTCCGGGATAATGGCGTCCAGATTCTTGACGGTGGGCGCCGCCGGCGTGGCGACGATCTTACCGTCGCGGCGGAACGCGAGGCCCTTGATCTCCTGCTGCGATTCCGGCCAGCGTCCCTCCTTAAGCGCCTTCGCCAGCTCGACGATGATTTCCTCGCCTTCGCCGCGCACGATCACGTCGACCGCGTCGGACTCGCTCAGCACCTGCTTGTACATGAACGTGGCGTGTACTCCACCGAGCACCCTTAGAGCATTCGGCGCAACCTCACGGGCAATGTCGAGTACGCGCTCCGCCGTGTAGATGGAGGGGGTGATCGCCGTCGTGCCGACCAGGTCGGGTTTGAGTTCGGCAAGCTTCTCCCGGAGTTCGTCATCGCTGAGATGATTGGTCATCGCGTCCAGGAAATGAACGTCGCTGAAGCCCGCAGCCTTCAGGGCACCGGCTAGATACGCCACCCACGCGGGCGGCCAGTTGCCCGCAATCTCCGCACCGCCCGAGTGATAGTTGGGGTGAACCAGAACAATTCGCATACGCCCTCTCCAGTGCCGCAACACAGGCTAGCCGAGCCCGAAGGGCGGCAGAATAAGGGCTTGCCGCAATGCTGCGGCGCAAAAAAAACCGCAACACCGTTACCGGTACTGCGGTTCTAAAGTGGCCGGGATCGTCTGGTTCCCGGCCAAGGTTCAAAACAGGCGCTAGTTGCTCCTTGCCACGTGGTACTGCTCCTGCAGCAGGGCCACGGCCATTGCGTCGTGCGACAGACCGAGTCGATCCAGGCGCGCCGCGCAATCCGCCGCACAGTCGTTGCTTACCGTGTAATCGTCAACCGTACCGTTGAAACCGTAGTAACCCGACTCGAACGACGCTTCCAGCGACACCGTGCCAATGTAGACCGCGGCATGCTCCGCAGATACGGCCAGCGTGAAGCTGGTGTCGGCCTGCTGATGCTCGCCTCGATTGTCGAAGCCAATGGCCGTCACTTCGTAGTTGCCGGGTTCCAGAGCCCAGGCAAACTCGCCGTCGCGGCCAACTTTCGCGATCAACTCGCCGCCGCCGGCCAGATTGACCAGATGCAGGTTTGCGCCGCTGGCGAACAGGCCCGAGCCCAACTTCGCCTCGTCGCCGTTACGGATCAGCCGGAGCTTGCCGAATACGACGGTTTCGCCCGAATCCGCGCGCTTTGCCAGCTGTTCGCTGGACTCGATGCTGGCCGTCGTCGAGCAGCCGGACATTCCGATGGCCGCCACGATTCCCACGAGAGGTGCTATGAACTTCTTAAAAGGACGGTACATAAATCCGCTCCTGTCTGTAAAACGTATATACACTGTACATCACTTGTTTAGCAAAAGCATACCTTTTTTGAAGTTTATTTGTCAGTTTTATTACATTTTTGTGACAAGCCTCCCAGGATTTTGCTCGATGCGAATAAAAATCCGGACCAGGAACGGTCCCACGGACGGTTTACGAGTGGGGATTCAGGAACCTGCGGGCATATCCCGCCCACGGCACCAATGCCAGGCGGCGGCCCGGGACGGGGATAGATCGTAGAGTTCGCGGCGCGGGCCGGCGGGACGCTAGCGGTCGTCCAGCTCGCCCTTTTCATAGCGTTTCAGGAAACGCTTGATATGCCGGCGCACCTCCCGCGCGGCCGTGGTGTCGAGATCCTTGCAGGCCCGCACGAATCTATCTCTGAGCTCGCGGTCCAGGCGCAGTACGAGCTGCGCATCCTTGTTCTTTTTCTTGTCTTTGGATTTGACTGTCACGCTCTACTACCGGTCAGGCTGAGCGCTTCGCGGACGAAGCGCGGTCAACGGCAGCCAAGTGTATATACAGACGATACTCAACGTCTATTTGTATTGCTTGCGGATACCCCCTATTTGCGGATGGCCGGCCCGGCCGCGGCTTATGTCAACAGCGCATATCGGAGCATGCGACGCCACAGGCACACTCCGGGCGGCAAGCAGAAGCCGCGATACCTCATGCAACAAGCGTCTCGGCCCATGCGGAATTCTCAACCGCTGCCCCGGCCATGCCCATTAAGCTTGGCGGCTGTCCACGGAGATGACGATGTTGCGATACGCACTGCTGCTGCTGCCTGTTCTTACAGCCTGTTCCCCCGCGCCCGACGAAACGACCGGAGCGGTAATTCCTGAATTCGAATACTCGCCCGCCAATGCACAGCCGACGCCAACCCCGTCACTCACTCCTGGCCTCAATCATTTTGTATTTCGTAGCTGGCCGGGACCGGAGGTGCCGGTCTGGGTCTATGTACCGCTCAGCGCCGAAGCGGAAAGCGCCCCGATCATGTTTATGATGCACGGCGCCAAACGCGGTGCGGCACGCTATCTGTCGGAGTGGGACCAGGTCGCGGAGGCGGAAGGTTTTATCGTCGTTGCGCCCGAATTCAGCAAAGCTCTGTTTCCAAGCTCCTCCTCGTACAACCGCGGCCGGGTATTCGAACCGGGGACGCTCGAGCGGCACGCGCAAAGCGACTGGACCTTTTCGACGCTCGAGCCCATCTTCGATCTGGTGCTTGCCGGGCTCGATAGCGAGCAGGACCGCTATACCCTGTACGGCCACTCCGCAGGCTCGCAGTTCGCCCACCGCTACATGTACTTCGTGCCCGACGCCCGGGTAAAGCGTTTTTTACCCGCCAACGCGGGCTGGTACACGATGCCCGATCTCGATATCGAGTACCCCTACGGGCTCAAGGGCACGGGCGTTACGCCTGAGCAGCTCAGGGCAGTCCTGGAAAACGACGTGGTGGTGCTGCTCGGCGACCAGGACAACGACCCGAATCACGAAAGCCTGCGGCGATCGGCCGGTGCCGATCTGCAAGGTACGCACCGCTTTGCTCGCGGCAAGACCTTCTACGAGACAGCGCGGGCCTCGGCCGAGCAGCTAAACGCCGACTTCGCCTGGGAAATGCGGGTCGTGCAGGGCGTGGCCCACAAGAACGGCGGCATTGCCGCCGCCTCCGGCGACCTGATCGAATAGGCGCTCAGGGGCCGGACGAGGCCAGCGACGCAAGCACGGCGTTCGCCGTGTCCGGGAGCACGCGCTGCACGGCCGCTTCGAAGCTGAGCCCGTCCCGCACCATCGCGAGCGCCACCTCGGCAGCGACCCCGTAACCCAGCTCCCTGGCTAGCGTCGTGGCCCGGGCCGGACTCGCGGCCAGCAAAGCTCCGCAGCGTTCGGTATTCACTTCGAGGCCGACGATACAGTTGTCGACGAGCGTCTCCACAGCCGCTATGAGACTGCTGGTCGCCTCGTAGATCGACCAGAGGATCACGGGCTCCATGGCATTGAGCTGCAGCTGGCCCGATTCGGCCGCAAACGTAACCGTCGTATCGGCGCCGAACACCCGGTAGCAGGTTTGATTCACGACCTCGGGGATGACCGGATTGACCTTGCCCGGCATCATCGACGAACCCGGCTGTTTTTCCGGAAGCCTGAGTTCGCCGATGCCGCCGAAGGGCCCGCTCGAGAGCAGGCGCAGGTCGTTCGCGATCTTGCAGAGCTTGGTCGCAAGACGTTTGAGCAGGCCGCTGTAGAAGACGAAGATCCCGGTGTCCCACGTGGCTTCGATTCGATCGCCGGCAGGCGTAACGGCCAGCCCGGAGACGCGCGCGAGTTCCGGCACGATATGTCCGAGGTAATAGTCGCTGACGCCGACCGCGGTGCCGATCGCGGTGCCGCCCAGGTTGACCTCGAGGAGCAAAGGCTGCGTCTCCTCGAGGCGGGCGACGTCCTCGGCAAGCGATATGGCGAACGCGCGCAGCTCCTGGCCGACCGTCATTGGTAAGGCGTCCTGAAGCTGGGTACGGCCGAGCTTCTGCACGCCGTCGAACTTGCCCGCGCGTTCCTGGAAAGCGCGCAGACACTTCTGCACGGCGGCGATAAGGCGGTGATTGAGCTGAACTACCGTCAAACGAATAGCCGTGGCGTAGACGTCGTTGGTCGACTGGCAGCGATTTACGTCGTCTTTCGGGTGAATGACGGTATAAGCGCCGCGCGGACGATTCAGTATCTCGAGCGCGCGATTGGCGATGACCTCGTTGGCGTTCATGTTGCTCGACGTGCCGGCGCCGCCCTGGATTACATCGACGACAAACTCGTCGTGATGTTTGCCGGCCAGCAGTTCGTCACAAGCCTGTTCGATTGCCGCGGCGCGCGCAACGTCGATATCGCCAGCCCGTCGGTTGGTTCGAACGGCCGCTTTCTTGATCCAGGCGAGCGCGACAATGAGTTCGGGCATCGCCGCAATGGGGACGCCTGTTATCTGAAAGTTGCGGCAGGCGCGCTGCGTCTCGATCCCGTAATAGCGGTCGGCCGGAATATCGAGCGGTCCGAGAAAGTCCTTCTCTGTGCGTGTGCTCACGGTCACGGCTAAGGATCGCTGCCTCAGGGCGTCTGCACGAGGTGCTCGACGCTATCGCCGCGGACGACGAACTCGTGCAGCCGCGCGCCCTCTGTAACGGTATAGCTGCGCGAAAGGCGGCCGTTGACGAACAGCGCGGCCACGCCGTCGTCCAGCCCGTAGGCCGGCAGGAACTGGCGCTTACCGTTGACCAGGGATCGCAGCACGTCGCGCCGCTCCTCGCGCGCGTTGTAGTGCGCGCACACGGTTCCCTTTAGCAGACCGATACCGCTGACCGGCCGGATTTTTGTGCGCACGGAATCGCTAATGCACCGTTCGAACAGCATGCTAATACCTGCGCTTGCGCCGGCTATGAGCACGCCGCGCTCATACGCGGCGACAAGAGCGTCGATTGCGCTCCATTCCCTGAGCAGCGCAAGCAGATTGCGCGTCGAGCCGCCGTCTATGAAGATGATCTCCGCGCCGTCGAAGTATCTGCCGGGATGGTCTGTCGTCATGTTGAAAACCCGGAAACAGCTCAGGCTGCAGCCCACCCGCTCGCACAGTGCCGTGAAGTCGACGATCCGCCGCGGATCGTCGCCGCTGGCCGCGCCGACGTAACATATTTTAGGGTGAGCCTTGCGGCTCAGGCGCAGCATGAGTTCCATATACTCCGGCGGTCTCCAGAGCGGCACGAACACGGCCTCGGAATTGCTGATGCCGAGTATCAGTTTGTCTGGCTGGTTCACGCCGGAAACGATCGCCGGGGCCGAATGACTTGCGAATTGCGCATGCGGCTACGGAACGGCAGTGGCTGCGGTCGCATCGTCGTCGCCGCTTTGCTCGGGAACAGCCGGAAAGACGGGCTCGTAGGACTCGTCGAGGGCGTACCGGGCATACCAGGCCAGCTCAGTGTTTATCTTGAACAGCCTGAACGACGGTTTAGAGAACTGATGTGGCTGATTGTCTCCCAGGTACAGTTCGGTAGGCGTACCCGCAGCACGCACGCCGCGATGCATCAGAATGGACTGCGTCGGCGGCACCCGAACGTCCTTTTCGCCGGCGAAGAACAGGGTCGGCGTAGTTACGCGGGATGCGCGCAATAAGGGAGAGTCGCGGCGGTACTGAGCCAACGGCGGGTCCTCCTGCCACGGAAAACCGCCGAAATTCCACTGCCGGTTGTGACGCACGTCGCTTTCGCCGTGCATCGACAGCCACTCGGAGGCGCCCGCGCCCGACGACGCGGCGCGAAAGCGATCTGTAAGCGTTATCAGCTTGTTGACCATGTGACCGCCCGCGCTCCAGCCCATTTTTATGAGGCGTTCCGGATCGGCGATACCGCGCTCGATCATCGCGTCGATGCCGGCCATGACGTCGTGATGAGCGTTGCGAAAATACGCGCCGTACATGTCGCGCACGAAGTCATCGCCATAACCGGTTCCGCCACGGTGATTCGGCAGCAGCACCGCG
This sequence comes from Pseudomonadota bacterium, assembly GCA_039819385.1. Classification (GTDB taxonomy): domain Bacteria; phylum Pseudomonadota; class Gammaproteobacteria; order Steroidobacterales; family Woeseiaceae; genus UBA1847. The sequence goes on from JBCBSC010000010.1 coordinate 104,636, forward strand.
TAGCCCTGCCCGGCCAGCACGGAGACGTAGCGGGACGTGTTCCAGGAGCCGAACTGAGAAGACGAGCGCGGCCCTCCGTGCGTTATCGTTACCAGCGGATAAGCCTTACCGGACTCATAGCCGAGCGGATAGACCAGCAGGCCTTCGATCTCGACGTCGCCCGGACCGCTCCAGCTAACGCCCTCCTGGTGCGGCAGCAGGAACGCCTTGCGCCACTCGGCGTATTCGCCGGTGACCTTGACGAAGCCCTCGTCGCGATCGCGCATGACGTAAATCTCGCCGGGGTCGTCCGCGCTTGTGATACGGGCGACGTGCACGTCCAGACCAGGATCGTAAGACCAGTTCGATATAACATGATCGCCGTCGGTCAGGCGGCTTAGCGCGCCGTCGTCGAGACGGAAGTGATAGAGATCGCTGCGCAGACCGGTGTTGCCGAGGATGTACAGCCCCTTGCCGCTCGCATCCCACGCGTAGTCGACCGCTTCCATGGCCACGTCCGCCAGCAGGCGCCGCGGAGCTGGCGCGCCGCGGCGGTGCACGAACACCTTGTCTTCGTAGTAAGGCTCGAGCCTTGCGTTGACGGTCGCCATGTACGCAAGCGTGCGATTGTCGGGCGACAGGCTCGGCGACGATTCGCTGTGCCGGTTGTCCGTCCAGCGCGTTTGCCGGCCGCGCTCGAGATCCAGCGTCCACACATCGCCGTCGTGTACCGCTTCCAGCAGGTGGTTTGGCACACGCCTGTAGCTCAGGTATCGGCCGTTCCGGCTCAGAGACACGGAGCGGACCGAAAAATCGCCGGCGACCAGGGGTTCGGTCTCTGAGCTTGCCGTGTCGAGCCGCCAGATCTCCCGATTGCGGGCCGAATCGTAGGGCCTTAAGAGCCAGTCGTCGTCAAGCAGCCGCCGGGTTTCGGCATCGTCCTGACGTGGCGCTACAAAAACCAGGGTGTTGCCGTCCGGCGTCCAGTACGCGCTGGAAATCGACGAGCCGTGATCGGTCAGCCTCGAAAAGCTCCGGCTTTCGAGCGAATAGAAATAGATCTGATCGAATTCGTCGCCTTCCCTTTCGAGCAGCGTGATAAATCCCGACCCGTCCGGCCGCCACTGCACATCGTCGAAAGACTCGTCCGCGGACTCGGACTCGGGTGGCGGCAATGCCTTGCCCGTCTCGAGATCCAGCAGCCGGTAGCGGCGGATGCGCTTGTTCTCCTGCCAGTCCGTGTCGGTGCGCAGGTAGATGAGGTGCTTGCCGTCGGGGGACAGGCTCGGCGATGACAGGCCCGGCAGTTCGATCATGTCGACGGCGGTCATTGGCCTTGGCAAAGGCTCCGCTTGCACCGAAGCCGCGAGCAACAACGCGGTTGCCGTAACTGGAATCACGAGAAAAAACCGCAGCACCGCTCGCGGTCCGGATCTCTTGGTAAGTTCACGCATGAAGAACAACAACCCTTTGCGGCGTGGCAGCCCGGACACACCGGACTGCCACGGTCCGTCGGTGCCCGCCAATCAGAACCGCACGCGCAATCCGGCAAAGAATTCGCGGCCGACGACATCGTTCAAGTCGTTGGTGATATTTCGCGTACCGCCGGTGTCAAGACCGTCCGGCAGGAACGGGCCGTAGTTGTCGTAGATATTATTGACCCCGCCGTACACTCGATAGCGATTGTCGTCACCAAAGCGATAGGACAAGAATACGTTGTGATAAGTTTCGCCACCCACCTCAAAGTACCGGTCGTCGCCCGGGTTCGGATCGTTTTCCAGGTCGTCAACGCCACCGCTTGCGTAGACGGTAGTGTACGTTAGCCTGAATCCACCCACGGAGTAGCGCAGCCTGGCCCGCCATTCTTCCTCGCCGTCGCCTATCTCGCCCAGCGGCGACGTGGTGAGCAGCACACCGCCGATCCCGGCAAACGTCACCTCCTGATCGAAGTACTGCGAATAGCGGAAATCGAAATCGAATTCGCCGGGTATGAAACCGAACTCCGCAACGTACGCGAGCGTAACGTCGACGCCCGATACGAGTTCCTCGTTCAGGTTTTCCTGAAAGTTGATGACCTCGACCACTTCACCGTTGAACGGGTTGCGTGTGACCACTTCGCAAAAGCGGTTGTTCGGGAAGTCCACCGCCGAGTAGCAGAGATCGACCGTATCCTGGGTCGACACGGACGTGATCGCGTCCTCGATCTCGATCCGGTAGTAGTCCGCAATCAGCGTGAAGTTATCCAGAAAGCGCGGCCGCAGGACAAACCCCGCAGTGAACGTATCCGCGGTTTCCTCACGCAGATCGAGGTTGCCGGCGTTGGGGCCCTGCACGCTGCTGTCGAATTCGAAAGCCGCGCCGGCGTTGTCCGGGTCATCGAAGAAGGCAATGATGCCCGGCTCCGCCTGGCAGTTTGCCGTCACGACCGCAAGATCCGCGTTTTCGCTGCCGGTACCGTCCGGCTCCTGAATGCCCGTGCCGTCCGCCTCCAGCCCGTCGCAGGGATCGCGAAGGTCGTCGCTGTCGGGCCGCGACGGCGAGAACAGCTCGGTCAGGTTCGGCGCGCGCTGCGAGCGCGAATACTGCGCGCGGAAACTTATGTCTTCGAGCGGCGTCCAGACCGCGCCCACGTTGAAACTCGTGATCGTGCCGACCGTATCGTAGTCGCCGACGCGAACCGCCGCCTGCAGGTTCAAGGCGTCGCGAATCAGCGGCACGTCGATCTCGCCGTAACCCTCGAATACCTGATAGTCGGCGGTGATGCTGGGGAACGTCGCGAGCGAGGTAATGAACACGTCGTCGGTCGCGGGATCGCCGTCAATGCCGCCGACGATATCGCCGTCGGGATCGCCTTCGGTACTCTGCTCTTCGCGCCGGTACTCTACGCCGGCGGCAAACTTGACGTCTCCCATCGGGATTTCGAACAGATCGCCGTTGATCGAGGCGCCAGCCGAAATCTGGTCCCGTTCCTGAGTGGCGAAACCGTTGTAGCGGATGTAATCGGCCGCAGCCGCGCTGATCGTACCCTCTCCGAAAATGTTCAGCGGCACGCAGCCCGCTGCGCGCGCGGCGGCGTCGACACACTGAAATCCGCCGTTGCCGTCATCCTCGATATCGAGCGCAAACTGCGCGTTCCTGAAGTTGACTTCGTTCGGGTTGCGCTGCTCCTGCTCGAACTTGCCGTAGGTCGTGTAGACCTCCCAGTTGTGGCCGTTGTCGAAGCTGCCCTGAAGGTCGGCGATCATGCGCCAGGTCTTGCGGTTACTGATGCGTGACTGGATACCGAGTTCGATCAGGCGGCGGTCGAACGAGACGCTGCCGCTGCGGGTCTCCTCGACCTCGGGCGGGATAAACGGATGGTCCGAGGCAATGTTGCCGACTTCGAACACGTCCAGAATGCCGAACGCGTCGTCGTCATTGAGCGTCTCGCTGCCGCTCGACGTTTGCGAATCGATGTCCGAGTACATGAGCGTCACGCTGCCTTCGACATCCGGCGTGAATTCAAAACTTGTGGTCGCAGCGATGTTGAGTATCTCCCGCGAACCCTCGAGCGTCCGTCCTGGCCGGAAATCGAAGCCGTCGAAGTCGGCGAAAAAGTCCTGCGTTCCGCTGCGATCAGGCGGCTGCAGGGACTGGTCGTTGAACCATTGACCGTTGGAGAACCATGCGTCGCCGCCTTCGAAGACACCGCCGGGCAGGTTAGTGCTGAAAGACGGCAGGAAGCAATGCCGATTATCGTTCAACGGATCGCAACCCGGAGTGTTGATTTCGTCCGCGAACGAATTGGAGTCGGACGTGTTGGGATTGTCGAACTCGATTGCTCTGACGGTCAGCGGGCGCGATGCATCGGCGACGATTTGTTCCTCGTCGCGCCAGCTTGCCGCGAACAGGAAATAACCGCGGTCGTCGGCGTACTGCTGTCCCGCACGAAAGTTGAGTCTGGGCTCATCGCCGCCGTCAGCCTCCGGCGTACTCGTCCGCATGTCGAACTCGAACCCTTCGAAATCGTCCTCGAGCAGAAAGTTGGCGACGCCCGCGATGGCGTCGGAGCCGTAAATCGCCGAGGCGCCGCCCGTCGTTATCTCGGTGCGCTCGATGAATCCGACCGGCAGCGTGGAGAGGCTCACGCGATCGTTGTTACCGGAATTCGATACCGCGCGCTTGCCGTTGATGAGCACCAGCGTGCGGTCGTCACCAAGCCGGCGCAGGCTAATGGTCGACAAGCCGGCGTTCTGGATACTCGTGTTGCTGTTCGACGGCGATATCGCGTTGCCGACGCCAGGCAGCTGCGTCATGGCCTCGGCAAGGTCGGTCGTGCCGATCTCCTCGAGTTCGTCCAGCCCGAATATCTGCAGCGGGATTGCCGACTGTGCGTTAGTTCGCCGAATACGCGAACCCGTAACGACGATCTCTTCCAGATCGTCTGCGCCTTCCTCATTAGACTCGTTCTGCTGCGCAAGCGCCTGGCCTGAGATCAGTCCAAACGAAGCGAGCGCCACGCCCAGCGATACCCTATATAGTGATGTCATGCTCCCCTCCGCCACTTTGGTTTTCTGGTTATGCCCCCGAACTCCAAGACTGAACCTATGTCACTTGACATCAAAATCGGATTTGGACAGTCTTGATGCAAAAATCGCAAGACGCTGATTAGGAAGCAGATTCTGGACATCAAGTGGCTAGAAGATTTGGTAAGTGTCGTGGAGAAGGGCCACTTCGCTCGTGCCGCCGAGGCGAGGAACATTACCCAGTCGGCGTTTAGCCGGCGAATCAAGTCGCTGGAGATCTGGGCGGGCACCGAACTGATCGACCGCTCGCAACACCCTGTCTCACTGACGCCGGCCGGTCGTGACTTTCTGCCGCACGCGCGGGAGATGATTCGCATTTCCTATCAGGCACGCGGCGAAGCGAGCGAATATGCCCGCATTGCAAAGACCGGCGTCACGATCGCCTGCCTGCACACCCTGGCGCTGTTCCAGATCCCGTCGCTGGTGGCTGAACTGCGGCGCACGGTCGGACCGTTCGAGGCGTCGATCATTGCGGAAACCCGCAGCATCGAGGAATACCTCGAGAGCCTGATCAACGGCGGCAGCGACTTTTTCGTCTGCTACCGGCACGAGGCGTTTCCGTTCGATATCGACGAGGCGGATTTCCCGCGTATCGACATTGGCACGGACAGGATGCTGCCGTATGTTGCCGCTGACAGCCGGGATATCGATTTCGAATCGCCGGAAGGGCCTGCTATTCCGTATCTGGAGTATGCCGGCACGTCCTTTCTGTCGCGCGTCGTGCAGCACACACTCAAGTCCGTGCCTTGCGGCCCGCGCCTGCGAGGCGTTTACCGCGGCTCGCTCGCGGAGAGTCTGTGTACCGCGGCAGCCAACGGGCTTGGCCTCGCATGGCTGCCGGAAACCGTTGTTGCCTCCAATGCGCGTGCAAGGTCGCTCAAGCGCGTCAGCGAAAAGTGGCAGGCACCGATGCAGATCAGCGCCTTCAGGGCTGCGTCAAACAATCGGTCGGTCGTCAACAAGATCTGGGCAGCACTATCAGGTCGTGCCAACGAGGCCCGGCCTGAGCGAAATTAAGCGTGCTCTGTGCTGCAGTTCAGGGTGACGCGTCAACGATCGCCTGAACGCTTATTCCTCTCGGTTCCCGTACCCTCTCCCGTATCCTTCTATACTTCGTCGAACCTGAGCTTGACCGGCGGCCGGCCGGGAAACTTCGCGACAATCGACACCTCGCCGCCAATTGCCTTTATGTATCGGTCCAACGTCGACAGCGTGATGTTGCCGCGGTTTTCGAGGCGGGATACCGTATCTTGGCCAATCCCCAAAGCGTCGGCCACCTCTACCTGCGTCCGCTTGAGACCCTTGCGCAAGGCGCGCAACGACAGCTCCTCTAGAATCAATTCGTCAGCGCGGGCCTCAACCTCGGCCCTGAGCTTCGGAGATAACTGTTCAATTTTCTGTTGTAGTGTGCTGCCCATGACGGCGCTTCCTCATTTACCGAGACTCTCGAGGTACAACTTGAAACGCCTGTCGGCGACTCTGAGCAGATCCTGGTAAAACCGTTTCTGATCCTTGCCGTCTTTGTTCCCGCCGCAAAGCAGAATAGCTTTGCGCTCTGGATCGAATGCGAACGCGACACGCCAAACTTCAACGCCGGCATTGAATCGAAGCTCTTTCAGGTTCCTGTATTGCGAGCCATACAAAGTATCTACGTAAGGTCTCCCGAGCGTCGGGCCAAATCTTGCGAGGAACCTCGCCCGGGCAAGCAACTCGACCTTAACAGGCGCTGTAAACGTATCGAACTCGACCTCGAATTCGTCCGCGAACTCTACGGCCCATGTCACCGTAGTAATATGGGATGAAAATCATATGTAGTCAAGTGCATATTGTTGAAACTCCGTCGCAAACAGGTCAATGCCACACTGAGAGTGCGGCCAGGCGAGACAATGCCTGGAGGGCGCTAAGCCGCGGGAGATCCGCCGAACGACGGTCATCCTCCAGAACGGACCGTCTCATTCCGTCGTGAGAAGTTCAGCGCAAGAAAATAGCCAAAGCGGACCGTTAAGGACTTTATCGCGATGGACTAGCGGGCAGCATCTATTGCCAGGTGGCGGTGAGACGGCAGGCAAACACGTTACGAGGCTTAAGCCGAGCTCCGACTTGGATGGTAAGCTCCGGGATAACCGGAGCAGCTTCGCAGACTATCCCTGCGCCGAAGAAAACGCACGGGAACCGAAGTCCTCCAATTCGAGTTTCCGGGAAACGGCAGTTTTATCGCGAAAAGTGCCCCAGCCTTTCGACAAGCAGGCTGTTCTCAGCATGCATCCGGCGATAGTCGTCAATGCCCGCAAGCCTTGCCGCAGCCGCCTCGTCGAGGACGAGGCTCGCATTGGCATGCAGTTGCAAAGCCGATGCCGGACACATAGCTGACACCGGCCCTTCTATCGCCCCAAGCGCCGCCTCGGCCTTTTCGCCGCCCGTTGCGAGCAACATGACGTTGCGGCTGTCGAGAATGCTTGCCACACCCATCGTCATCGCCATGTTCGGCTGACGCTCACCTTCCGCGAAGAGCCGCTTGTTGGCCGCCATCGTGTCCGCGGTCAAAGACTTCACGCGGGTGCGCGATGCAAGACTCGAGGCCGGCTCATTGAAACCGATATGCCCGTTCCGGCCAAGCCCCAGGATTTGCAGATCGATGCCGCCGGCCTGCCGAATCAGGCGCTCGTATTCGGCGCCCGCAGCGCGCGGATCGGCATGCTCGCGGCAAACCGGCAGCCAGGTCTTCGCGGGATCGATATCCACGGCGTCGAACAACTCGCGCTGCATGTAGGCGCGGTAACTCTGCGGATTCGTGGGCGCGACCCCAAGGTATTCATCCAGATTGAACGTCGTCACGCCGCGGAAGCTGATCCGCGATTCGCGGTACAGCGCAACGAGCCTGCGGTACAGGCGTATCTGCGTGCTGCCGGTAGCGAGGCCCAGCACGGCCGATGGTTTCTTCCCGAGCAGTTCGCACACTCTGGCCGCGGCGAATTCCGCAACGTCGTTCGGAGTCGGAAGTATTACGATTTCCAAGGCGGCGACTCAGGTGCGCGCGTCGGCGAATCGGCGGCCCTGCGCAACACCATCTAATCGATCACGACGCCAGGGTTGAGACTCCCGCGCGGGTCGATGGCGCGCTTCAAGAGCTGCATGAGTTCAATCTCCTCCGGGCTGCGGCTCTGCTCGAGCCAGCGCTTTTTCTCGGTGCCGATACCGTGTTCCGCCGAAATCGAACCGCCGTATTTCTTCAGCGGCTCGTAGACGGCGCGGTCCGAGCGCTCCCGAGCGTCGGCCGCATCCGAGCGCGCCTGTACGAAGAAGTGCAGATTGCTGTCTCCAACGTGCCCTATCGCGTACACGGTGGAGCCGGGTAACAGCGACTCGGCCGCCCCTTTCACCTCGCTCACGTAGCGCTCTATGGATCCGATCGACAGGCTGACGTCATAGAGAAACACCGGCTCGGGCTGCAGGATCGCCTCGAAATCGTCGCGGATAGCCCAGAGATGCTGCCGCTGACTCTCGGAAGCCGGCAATACGGCGTCCTCGATGAGACCGTCTTCGAAGGCCGCTTCCAGAACTTCCTGAAAGTGCTCGTCGTCCCTGGCCGGGTCCGAACCGTCAGCCTCCCAGATGACGTAGTAGGGATGCTGCCTGTCCATGGGCGCCGTGTGCCATCCGGGCTCCGTCACGGCGCGAAAGTATGCACCCTCCATCATTTCGAACGCGGACAGGTTGCCGCCAAGCCTCGCCTGCAGACGGTTCAGCAGACGCGTCAGGCGGTCGAAGTCCGCGACTGCCGCCATCGCCGTGTTTTTACTCAAGGGCGCCGGCTGCAACCTGAGCACGGCGCGCGTAATGACACCGAGCGTCCCCTCGGTACCGATAAAAAGCTGCTTCAGATCGAAGCCCGCGTTGTTCTTGAGCATTTTGTCGAGCGATGAAACCACGCGGCCATCGGGCAACACGGCTTCCAGCCCCAGCGTTATAGCCCGCGCCATGCCGTAACGGATAACGTTGATACCGCCGGCATTGGTTGCAAGGTTGCCGCCGATAGTGCAGGAGCCGCGGGCGCCCAGATCGAGCGGCAGCATGAAGCCCGCCGCCCTGACCTCCTCCTGCACCGTTTGCAGGACCGCGCCGGCTTCCGCGGTCACGGTGCCGGCGAGCGGGTCGATCTCGCATATTCGATTCATGCGTTCGAGCGACAGCACGAGATCGGATGCGGAGCTGGTCGTGCCGGCGACGCAGCCCGTGCGTCCGCCGTGCGTAACCACCGATTGACCGGCGGCGTAGCAGAGCGACAGGATTTCCGACACCTGCCCGGTGGTCCGCGGCCGCACGATCGCCAGCGCCGACATGGGTGAGCTGTCCCAGTACCCAACGGCCCGCTCGGCGACGCTGTCGCCGCGCAGCACGGCCGCTGCGCCGATGCGGCGCTCGATTTCATCGACGACGACAGACACTACGCATCTCCCGCGAACAAGCTGGAAGCACGGCGCGCAAGCTCCGCATCACGGCCGCGGGTGTGCCGCTGAGGCTTTTTCAACACGCTGCTAGTCGACGCCCAGATGCAGCTCGGTGATAAACGCGTACCGATCCCCGCGGTAGGCCGAGCGTGTGAACTCGACCGGCGTGCCGTCGGCCCGGAACGTGTTGCGCTCGATGCGCAGAATCTCACTGTTCTCGCTGATCGACAGCAAACCCGCCTCGGTGGGGGTCGCCAATGCGGCGCGCAGCTTCTGTGTGCCGGACACCGGATGATTCCCGGTCTGCTTCAGGATGTCGTACAGCGACTCCTTCACCGCGCCGGGATCCGGCAGCATCGAAGCGGGAACCACGGCGTGTTCGATCGCCAGAGGTTCGTCGTTCGACAAGCGCACGCGGCCGAGGCGCACGACGCTGTCGTTGGCGCCCAGACGCAGATGCCTGGCTTCGTCCTCGGTAGGCGAAGAAATTCCGCGCACGAGCCACAGCGAGGTCGGCGATTCGCCGCGGTCCCTCGCATCCGCCGTAAAGCCGGTCAGATCTTCGCCCGACTGCTCGATCTGCTCGGCAATGTAAGTGCCGGCTCCCTGGCGCCTGAACAGCAGACCTTCCTCGATGAGCTGATCGATGGCCTTGCGGATGGTCACGCGGGACGTGCCCGTAATCTCGATCAGCTTCCGCTCCGACGGCAGGGCTTCGCCCGCGACGATTTCGCCGTCGACGATGAGCTGCCGCAGGTTGTCCGCCATTTGCTTGTACAGCGGAGTTTCAGCGGACGAACTGGGTTCTATTCTCTTGAGCTTGGAACGCATGTCGCTTCTTATAGTTGTTTACGGTTATCGATCTCCGAGAGAGCGCGTCGAAGACTCCCTTCCGCTCTCCGGAGGACACTCTGACTGTCGGCGGGACTAAGCCCCCGGGCGATTAACACCGCCTGCTTGATATTCCGGTTCGCGGCAGTCAGTGACCGCGTCGCAACCGTCTCGGCACAGCCGCTGATGTCGCTGACGATCCGGGCAGCCCGGTCTTCGAGCTTGTTGTTCGAGACGATCATATCAACCATCTGGCCCTTATAAATCCGATCCAGACGTAACATGATTGCCGTCGACAGCATATTGAGTATCGCTTTTTGCGCCGTGCCCGCCTTCATACGCGTGGAACCGGCAACGAGTTCGCCACCGGTTTCCACCAGTATCGAATGTTGCACGGAACTCAGCAGCGGCGTATCCGGGTTATTCGCAATACCGATCGTCAAAGCGCCGGCCGCGGCGGCTGCCTGCAGCGCGCTGACCGTGTAAGGCGTCGTGCCGCTGGCTGCAACGCCGATCACGACGTCGTGCTCATCGATCTTCGCGTTCCCGAAGTCGGCGACAGCCTGTCCGGCATCGTCTTCGGCGCCCTCCACACTAAGCGTCAGCGCTTCCCGGCCGCCCGCGACGAGAAACAGCACGCGCTCATCGGGCCAGCCGAAGGTAGGTCCGAGTTCGACGCCGTCGAGTACCGCAAGTCTTCCGGACGTACCGGCACCGACATACACCAGGCGACCGTGCCCCCGCAGCAACTTCGCCGCCGCGTCGGCCGCGCGGGCGAGCGCATCGATCCGCGGCTGAAAAGCCGCCAGCGCGGCAAGCTGACCTTCGTACATCGCTTCGAGCGCTTCCGACGTCGGCCAGAGGTCGATGTCGGCAAATCTCGCGGACAGGTTTTCGGTCATGAACTTCGGTCCCTCAGCAGCGTTTCGCGGTTGCCGCAACGGTTTCCTTTGCGCCCGCTTAACCCCGACACGATCGAACCCGGCCCGCCCTCGTCTGCGTGCGGGCCGGATTTCGATCTCGGGCCGGCGGCAGCCGGCTTCGTCCGTCGCTAACTCAGTAACGAATCCTGAGCGATGCGCCAAACGTCGCGCCGATGACGTCGTAGTCGCTGACCGTGCCGAACAGGTTGCCGTTCGACGCGGGCACTGGCGGCTTTTCGTCGAACAGATTGTCGACACCAAAGGTGAGCAGATAGCGTTCGCTCACGTCCCAGGCAACGGCCAGATCGATATAGTTCTGTGCCGATATCGTGTCCGCGGGATCCAGCACGTTGCTGACCTCGCCGATGCGCCGCCATGAAAGCTGCACGTTGAAATCGCCGTTGAACCAGTCGACGTTCGCACGGTGCCGGTAGTCCGCCTGCAGGATGCTCGCGAAGTCGCCGGTGCACGAAGTGCCGAAAGTACCCTTACAGTCGAGCGGCTCGACCGTCGCGTTGTTCTGCCGCAGCTGATCGACGACGATATTGCCTTGGTAACTCAGTGCAACGGTCTCGCCGAAACCGGCCGGCGCGTCGAACTCGTAGCGCAAGCCTACGTCGAAACCGTTCTGCTCGAGCCGCGCGAGGTTGAAGTCGTTGACCAGCGCCTGGCTGATCAGGCCGGTAGTGGGATCGCGCAGCACGGCCCCGCACAGCGGGTTGCCTTCGACGGGATTGTCGATATAGCAGTTGGTGAGCGCCGAGATCGGCTGAATCTGACTGACTGCGTCGGTAATCTCGATTTCGTAGTAATCGACAGTCGCCGCGAAACCGGGCAGGAAGCTCGGCGTCAGCACAAAACCGACGGTTAGCGACTCCGCTTCTTCGGGCTTGATATCCGGGTTGCCGCCGAACGAGTAGATCGCGGCCGAAGTGTCGAACGGTGTGCCCGGCGCAGCAGCGCCAAGCCGCTGGCACTGGGCGGCATCGCCACGTCCGTCAAGACACGGATCGCCGTCGAAGCGCCCGCCCAGACGGGGAATGAAGCTCGGGCTGGTGGGATCGAACAAGGCCAGCGACAGCTGCGTTTCCGGACTGGCGAACTCGCCGAAGTTCGGTGCGCGCACCGCGGTCTGCTGGGTGGCCCGAAACCGCAGGTCTTCGTTGACGGCCCAGCTCAGACCGTACTTGTAGGTATCGTCGACGTCCGTGTTGGTGTAGTCCGATGTGCGCCACGCCGCTTCGACGGACAGCTCCCGGATGAACGGCAGATCGCTCAGCACGGGCACGAGAACTTCGGCATACACCTCGTCGGAATCGAAGCCGGCGTCGATGTCCGGAATACCGCCCAGGCCAAACGCCAGTCCCTCGCGCAGCGCGGTGCCGGGACGCTGCACGGCATCCTCCTCGCGATGCTCGAAGCCGAGAGCAAAACCGACGGGGCCCGCGGGCAGTTCGAACAGATCGCCCGAATCGCCCGACAGCGTGACAGCTGCAACAACCTGCTCGCGCTGCCGCTCGGAATGCAGAATCGGCGCGCTCAGCGAGCTTAGATCGGCGTCCGGTCCGAAGATGTCGACCGTATTGGCAATGGCGCCGAAACGGCTGTTGCCGCTGCCGTCGTTCTGTATCGCGTTGTTGAATACCGTCGCGCGGCCGTCCGTGCGGCCGTATTGGCCATACGCATCCCAGCCTACATGCGGCGTGAGATCGCCGCGCAGGCCGACGACAAACTGCATCGTGTTGCGCACCGTCTCGGTTTCCTGCAAACCCAGTCCCAGTCCCCGCTCGACGTTGACGACCGCGTTGCCGTCGCCGTCGAAGGTCAGGAGCGCCGCCGCTTCGGCCGGCAGAAAAGCATTGTCCTGCGAGATCGTGACCTCTTCGTTGACGGTTAGCGGCGTTTGGCCGGTCGAACCGGCGCCCGTAATCCGCACCTGCGTGTACATGGAACGTGCGTAGAGTTCGACCGAATCCTCGAACAGGTCGTAGTCCACGAAGACGCCGGTCGATATGCGTTCGAGCGGCTGGATGAGATAACGCTCTGGCGTTACGTCCACCGTTTGCCGTTCGGTCGTAAACGCGCCGTTGTCGTCGAACGCAAAGAAGTTGCCCGATGCCACATCCGTGAAGTTGCCGCCCTCGCCCGCTATGACCGTTGGCGTTGCGGCTGTGAAGGAACGGTCGCCGGCCAGCAGCGCATCGCGTTCCGCCCAGCCGATGTAACCGGTGACGTGGCCGCGGCCGTCCTGGAAATCGGTGCCGAATATGGCGTCCAGGTTCAACAGCTCACCGCCATCCTCGGGAAACTCGTAGCTCAAGCCTAGTTCGAAACCCTCGAATTCGTCGTCCAGCACGAAGTTCACGACGCCCGCGACGGCGTCCGCGCCGTAGACCGCGGCGGCGCCGCCGGTCAGTACTTCGACGCTTTGTATGAGACCCGCGGGAATCGAGTTGACGTCAACCGCGTTACGAAAACTGAAAGGAACGGCGCGTTTGCCGTCAATCAGAACCAGTGCGCGGTTCTGGCCAAGTCCGCGCAAATCGAGCGTCGACGAACCCAGCGAATCGCCCACCGTGGCGCCCGTGCTGTTCGCGCCGCCCGCAAGCTGCGGCAGTTTGCGCGCGATGTCCTCGACAGTGACGGCCCGGTCGAGCTGCAGCTGCTGCTTACTCGTCGTGTATACCGGGCTGCTCTCGGTCAATTCGGTGCGGGCAATCCTCGAGCCCGTCACCAGGATCTCTTCGATAGCGTCCGGATCCTCGGTTGTCTGCGCCTGCGCCGGGCCGGCGCCCGGTGCGATCGCAGCAGCAATAGCAACGGCAAGCGTAGCCGCCCTCCATCTCGTTTGGGTTTTCATCACTCCCCCTTCCTGTACGGATATATGTCGATGCCCACAGTTACCTCTTGCGCAACTGGTCTTAACGAAGATATACCATTCGTAAATTGGTATCAAACTGTCCCGGTTTGCAATATCCAAGCTCAGGCAGGATTATCTCTAGAGAAATAGCGGAAGATGCCGGTAGAAGTCAGGAATACAGGGCGGCGGAACAAACCTGTCTCGGGAAACCCGGGTAAAGATCCATGAAGTGGTTTGATACCAATAAGAGCTAAGGCAAACCTACAGCCGTTTTAAATGCGTCCGCAACAGGGTCTCGAGAGCGGCCCGGACAAGACCTTAAGGAAAACAATGACAACAGGATTTGCGCTTCTGGACTGGCTCGTTATTGCCGGATATTTGCTCATACTGCTGGCGTTCGGCTGGTTCTCCAAACGCAATGCTCCGCAAGACGCACGCGACTATTTCCTGGGCGGAAACCGCATGTCTCTCTGGGTCGTTGCCGTTTCGGTGCTCGCAACCACACAATCCGCCGCCACCTTTCTGGGCGGCCCGGATCAGGGTTTCCGGGGCGATTCCTCCTACGTGGCGGCCAATCTCGGCGCCGTTATTGCCGCAATCTTCGTAGCCCGGGTACTCATACCGAAGTTTTATGCGATGCGAGCAGCGACGGTCTACGAACTGCTCGGCGTTCGCTTCGGCGAGACCGCAATGCGCGCGGCCGGCGGTTTTTATCTGATCGGGCGGGTCTTCGCGAGCGGCGCACGCTTGTATCTGGCCGCCATTGCCGTGTCGATGATCCTGTACTCGAACATAGAACCCGCGAGCATCATTGCCGGTTCGTTCATCATGATGATGCTTGGCTTTGTCATTACCTTCTTCGGCGGCATCCGCTCCGTCATCTGGAGCGACCTGTTGCAGTTCGTGATTTATACGGCGTCCGCGGTAACGGTCATGTACTTCCTGCTGACGCTAATACCGCTCGACGGCCCGGAGCTTATCGCTGCGCTGCAAAACGCGCCGGACGGACAGGACAAACTTCGGTTTTTCAACTTCGCCTGGGATTTTTCCGACCCGTTTGCGCTCATCTCCATACTGACCGGACTGGTCCTGCTCAACATCGGCAACTTCGGCATGGACCAGGACACGACGCAGCGCCTGCTGACCTGCGACAACCCGCGCGAAGGCGGCCGCGCCCTGATCGTGTCGTCGGTGGCGGCCGTGCCTGTCATCTTTCTCTTCGTGTTTATCGGCCAGCTGCTGCACATTTTTTATGAGCGGCCCGAACTCATGGCCGCAGGCGCAACGACGGGTGTCGACTCGGTTTTTGCCGGGGAGAGAATCACGGTCTTCATGCGGTTTATCCTCGACGAAATACCGGCTGGCCTCAAAGGCCTCGTGACCGTGGGCGTTATCGCCGCGTCGGTATCCACGATCAACTCGGGCCTCAACTCAATGTCGTCGGTTATCGTGCAGGACTTCTACCGGCCGTGGCGCGAATCGGGAGCGACGGCGCTGCCGATGGCGGAAAGCCATTATGTGAACGCCGGACGGGTCAGCATGGGCCTTGTCGGTGTTGCGCTGTTCGGCATGTCGGTGCTCTGCTTCTACTGGCAGCGCTACACGGACATGCCGCTGCTGGAGTTTGCGCTGTCCGTCATGGTTTTTGCCTATTCGGGGCTGCTAGGCGTGTTCTTCACGGCCGTTTTTACTCGTCGGGGCTCGTCAAGGTCCGCTGTGCTCGCGCTGTTTACGGGTTTTATCTTCACCGTGCTGCAGCAGAGTTATGTAGTCGATACGCTGGGGCTGCCCGAAGCCTGGAAGAGTACCGCTTTTTCCTGGCAGCTCTGCGTCGGCACGGCGGCCGCCTTTGCCGTCTGCGTGCTCGGCCGGTCCGCAAAGACCCCCGGCAGCGAGTCAAACGGATAGGAACCTGCCGCGCAGATAGAAGTACCTCAAGACCAGCCATTGGGTCAGCAGCAAGAGCAGCACGATCGCAATTGCCAGCGGCAGATTCGAGATCGCCGCGTCAGGTCCCAACTGCTGAAACACGGGGTACACGAAAAACCTGGCCGCCAGGTAAATACCGATGGCGTTCATGCCGATGGGTACGAACAGGGCCACGAATACGGCGTTTTTCCTCACGTCGCACAGCCAGAAAAACGCTATGAAGAGCAGCAGCGAGTAGCCGCCCGCCAACATCGTAAACGGTACGCTCCAGGCGGCCTTGATCACTGGATAGACCGTTGACAATGCCCACCCGATCGCCAGCAGCAGCACAGCGGGTATCGCCAGTCCGGCAACCGCGCGCCGCTGCCGGTCTGAACCGACGCCGAGCAGAACCCGTCCCGCGAGCAGACCCATTAGGGTTACGCTAATGCCGGATACGGTAGAGAGGATACCTTCCGGATCGTAACTGCCGCCGTACAGTCGGCCGGGCAGAAACTGCCGGTCGAACCAGCCGTTCGCAATCCCCTCGGGCGTCATTACGCCGGCACCTATGCCCGGCACGTGAAAGCACAGCTGCAGCCCTGCGACCAGCGCAAATACGCTCGCCAGAGCCAGCAGAGGCAGCCTTATCGATGACGACCAGGCCGCAACCCAGCTAGCGGCCCAATAGGCGACTCCAATCTGGCCAAGCACGCTGGCTACGCGAAACCGGTCGGCGCTTACGTCCCAGCCAAAGTTGTAGACGATACCGAGCAGCATGAGTATCAGCGCGCGGCGGCTTGCCTTGAGCAGAAACCCGGAGCGCGCGGCACCGCGCCGTTCGTGGGCGTCGAAGGAGTAGGCGAGCGACATGCCGGACACGAACATGAATGCGGGGAACACGAGATCGTAAGCGTGCAGACCCTCCCAGGGCACATGGGTAAGTTGCTTCGATATGACGCCGACGACCCACCAGTCGCTCAGCGCGGCAAACAGATGAAAGAACGTATCGCCACCGATGATCCAGAGCATCGTGAAGCCGCGAAGCACGTCGAGCGACACCAGCCGATTATTGTCTTTCACTACCGCGCCCCCGCCCTGGCAAACCTGCGCCGCTTGCTGCCTTCGAGCTAGCGTAATACCACTTTTCGGCTGCAGATGCACCCAGCCGTCTGCGCACAGCGCTGTTTTTGGGGCCTCAAGTCCCTGTAACCCATAGCTTTTAAGGAGAAGCTGCCAAAAGCGGTGCGTCGCGGGCACCGCCTGTGCTACGCTGCGGAAAATTGGTCTGATACCTATTTGAAGAAAGGCCAGTCGCCTCCCGCCTGCGCCCCGAGCGCGGGCGGCCGCTTACGTCGTATGCTTCAATGTCATGAATCCGAACATTTCCAATCTGTATCGCATCGCGGGCCAGCGGGAAAGGCAAGTCATAGGCCTAATGAGCGGCACCTCGCTCGACGGTCTGGACGTGGCTCTGTGCGGCATCCGCGGCAGCGGCAGCGCAACGGCGCTGGAACTGCGGGAATTCGAAACGATTCCCTATGACGACGACTACCGCGACCGTGTGCTGTCGGTGTTTTCGAAGCGCGACGTGGACCTCGAAACCGTGTGCGTGCTCAATCCCTGGATTGGTTTGCAGCATGCCGAGATGGTGTTGGCGTGCCTCGATAAGTGGAAGATCGACGCCGCCGGCATCGACCTCCTCGCGAGCCACGGACAAACCATCTACCACGCGCCGCGGCATTTTCATCAGCGGCGGGAATACCCCAATGCCACGCTGCAAATCGGCGACGGCGACCATCTCGCGCGTCGCACCGGCATCGTCACCTGCAGCGATTTTCGTCAGAAGCACCTGGCTGCCGGCGGCGAAGGCGCGCCGCTTGCCGTGTACGGCGACTATCTGATTTACAGCAGTCCTCGAGAGAACCGCATACTCCTCAACATTGGAGGCATTGCCAACCTGACCTGGCTGCCCGACAGTCAGAACCCCGCGGAAGTCATGAGCACCGACGTAGGACCCGGCAACACGATGATGGATGCCTTTGTCCAGCGGCACTACCCGGGGAAACGCTACGATGAGGACTCCGCGCTGGCACGACAGGGCCGCGTCTCGGCGCCCTTGCTGAACGCTTTGAAGTCAAACGATTTTCTGGCAATGCCCTTGCCGAAAACCATTGGGCCCGAGCTGTTCAACCTGCGCTACCTGTCCGCCGCGCTGAGCGCGAGCGGCACAACGGATCTCTGCAACGAAGATCAGTTGGCAACGCTGTGCCGCTTTTCCTCGGAAACCATCGCCGGAGCCATTCAGACGGTTGTAGGAGGACTGAAATCGGTTCGCGTTTACTCGAGCGGCGGCGGTGTCCACAACGGTCTGCTAATACAACACATTGAGGAGCAACTGCCTGATCTCGATATCCAATCGACGGATAGACTGGGCGTGGAACCGGACTCCAAAGAGGCCGTGGTGTTTGCGGTGCTCGCCAACGAGTGCGTTGCCGGGCATGCCATTCAGCTCGGCGGCATGGGCGGTGACGACTCCGCCATAACGCTCGGCAAACTCAGCTTTCCCGAATAAACCAGTGACCGATTGCGGCCAGGCCCCGCGGCCGGCGAAGCTTGGGGTCATCGAGGGTTTCTACGGTAAACCCTGGCCGGGCGCCGACCGGCTGAACTTCATACGCGAGCTGAGCGCAACGGGCGCGTCGTTCTACTACTATGCGCCGAAGGCCGACCGAAGCCTCAGACGCAACTGGCAGCAGAGCTTTTCAGCGGCGCAGCGCGGTTATCTTGGCAGCTTGCGCAGCGCCTGCGCCGACGACCAACTCGAATTCGGAATCGGTTTTAGCCCGCATCAGATCTGGGAGTCCTGGGATACGGCGACTCGTCATGCCCTCGCGGACAAACTCCACGAGCTTGCGGCAATCGAAATCGACACGCTGTGCGTCTTGTTCGATGACATGCACGGCGCAAAAGCCGACCTCGCGCGCCTGCAGATCGAGATCGTCGACTACGTCGCCGACCACGCCCGGGTTAAACACCTGGTCGTTTGTCCGACCTACTACAGCCTCGACGACACTCTGGACCGCGTATTCGGCGAGCGGCCGGCAGACTACCTGCAGCGCCTCGGCGAAGGGCTCGACGGCGGCGTCGACGTGTTCTGGACGGGCCCGCAGGTCGCGTCCGCAGCCGTCAGCGACGCCCACCTCGACGAAATCGGCGCTCTTCTTCGGCGCCCGCCCTTCCTCTGGGACAACGTGTTTGCCAACGACGGGCGCCTTGCCACGCAGTTTCTCAATCTGGACTTCGAACGGCACACGGTCCTGCCGAATCGCAACAAGCTGGCCGGCATTGCCGTAAACCCGATGAATCAAATCTGGCTCTCGCGGCACGTTCTGACGGCGTTTGCGGCAAGACTCGGAGCAGTCGGCAAGACATCGCAACTTCCGTCAGGGACGGCCGCGTTACTGCAACGTTACGACCTCGAGTTCAGACAGCTTGGTCTGCCGGGACTTGCGCCGGATCGCATACGCTCGATGCTCACCGAGTTTGCACCGTTCGCGGACCAGCGCGAGGCCGCTGAAGTGATTGCCTGGCTAGGCGGCGAGTTCGCGTTCGATCCGGAATGCCTGACCGACTAGCAGCCTGCGAATTCACCGAGCCGCGCGGTAAACCTGTCTTTGCCCCGCGGGCGCGTTATGCTTGACGGGTTGCGGATCTGTGAGAGCCAGATATGGGAGGCGAGCGGCCAGCGCTGCCCGGGGATGTAACCCGGCTGCTAATGCTCTACGCCGAGGGCGACCGGGAATCGCTTAACGAAGTGCTGCCTATCGTATACGGGGAACTCAAATCTCTCGCAAAAGCCCAGCTCGGGCGCTCCGGTGTTCGTCAGCACATGCACACGACCGTGCTCGTGCACGAGGCTTACGAGAAGCTCGCAGGCGGACAAGCGCAGAACTTCACGAGCCGGCGACACTTTTTTGCCATCGCGTCGCGTGCAATGCGGCAAATTGTCGTGGATACCTACCGGCGGCAAATGTCGGCCAAACGCGGCGGCGGTCTGGCCGTCGAAGAACTCGGTACGAACCACCTTGCGGACCTTGCCGATCCCGAGCGCCTGCTGAATCTCGATCAGGCGATGGATGCGTTGGCCGAGGAGAACGGCGCGCTCGTGGAGATCATTGACCTCGCCTGTTTTGCCGGCCTGTCCACGCGGGAAATCGCTGAGCTGCGAGGCGAAGAATTGAGAACCGTCCAGCGGCAGATGCAACGCGCAAAAGCCTGGATAGGTCATCTCCTCGACGCGGGCGAATAGGTGCTCTACCGACCCCTGCAGCGTTGCCCGCTGTGAGCGATACCCGGCCCATGATGCCTGCGGGTTTTGCTGAACTCGATGCGCTGCTCGATCGGGCGCTCCAGCTCGAGGGCTCGGCGCTCCGCGAGTTCCTCGAAACCTTAAACGAAGAGCAGCGCGGACACATAGAGGCGCTCCTCGAACGCGCCCACTCGACCGAGGTGGACGAAATCGCGGAAACGGCGAGGCGCTCGGCTTTTTCGCAGCAACCCCAGGCTCCCGACAAGCCAGCTCCGCGTGCCGGCCGCTGGCAGCTCAAGCACGAGTTGGGCTCGGGCGGCATGGGTCAGGTGTTCTTCGCGGTCCGCGAGGAAGACGACTATGCGCAGCAGGCGGCGGTCAAAGTATTGTGGTCGCATCGCGCGGATGCGAGTTTCAAGGCGCGCTTCTACCGCGAGCGACGAATCCTCGCCTCACTGGATCATCCAGGCCTTGCGCGTTTTCTCGACGGCGGGCTGCTCGCCGACGGCCGGCCCTGGTTTGCCATGGAGTATGTCGACGGGACCAACGTGGCCGAATACGCGGCCACCCTGCCGGAGGCGGAACGTCTCGAGCTGTTCCTCGCTATCTGCGAACCCGTCCAGTACGCGCATGAGCGGCTGATCGTGCACCGCGACATCAAGCCGCAGAACATCCTCGTGAACCAATCCGGCCAGCCCCGGCTTCTCGATTTTGGCGTGGCGACGATACTGGGGGATCTCAAGGACAGCGTGCGCACGCGCACCGGCGCGGGGCTGCTGACCCTGCAATACGCAAGCCCCGAGCAGGTCGACGGCTCGGTCATAACGGTCGGCAGCGACGTCTACCAGCTCGGTCTCCTGCTGTATCAGATGCTTGCGGGGAGGCCGCCGTTCTACGTCGCCGACAAGTCGCTGCGTGAAACCCTCGACAGGATCTGCAAACAGCCGGTTCCTCCACCCAGCGAATTCAATCGCGAGCTGTCCGGCGACCTCGACGCCATTGTGCTGTGCGCCTTGCGGAAAGATCCTGCCGAGCGCTACCACTCCGCGGAAGCTCTCGGCAGCGACATCCGCCGATATCTGGACGGCTATCCGGTCGGCGCCAGGCCTCAGTCCGGCTGGTATGTCGCGAAACGCTTCGTACAACGCAACTTCGCCACGGTGGGCCTTCTGGCCCTGGTCGCCGTCGCGTTGACGACCGCGACCGCCGTGTCGCTGCGCATGGCCGATGAAGCTCGCGCGGAGGCAGAGCGCAGTCAAAAGACTCAGCAGATTCTGGCGGACGTCTTTCAGCAGGCGGATCCATACGGCAACGCCGGGGGCGAGGTTACGCTCGCCGATGCACTGGTCGCCGCGAAGCCGTCAATCGCCGAGCAGCTCGAGGGCGACGACAAGCTGGCATGGGAGGTGAATAACACGCTCGGCGAAATCTTCTCGAGCCTCGGGCTGGTCGAAGACGAGCAGGCTGCTTATGAATCCGCTCTCGCAGCGGCACGCGCGCTCGAGGGCGACAACGAGCGCGAGGTCGTGACGGCTGTCGCCGGACTCGGCAACGTACTGGTCCGCGACAACCCGGCGGCGGCCGTGGAGTTCTTTGCCCGCGAGCTGCCCGGCGAGATCGAATCGCCTGCCGTGGCGCGAGCCTGGCTGGCCGCAAAATACGCCGAGGTCAACGCCCTGACCCGTCTGCGGGATTTCGAACGCGCCGATCGTGCAATCGGCGAAATGGCCGCCGCCGCCGACCGCTTTGGCCTCGATACGCCCAGAGGCCGCGGTCGTCTTAGCCAGCTGCTTGCCGGCCGGGCTACTCGTGCCGGCGACCTGGATGCGGCCGACCGGCACTGGAACGACGCCGTTGCGCACATGCTCGACGCCGATAATCCGTTTGCGCTCGCCGTAACGCTCAGTAACCAGGGGATTTTTCTTGGCCAGAACGGCCGCTACGAGGAATCCGACGCCGTCTTTCAGCGGTCGCTTGGCGTATTTGAACAACATGCTCCGGACGATCCCACGCATGCCAGCGTTCTACGCACCTATTCGGGTTTGTTAATTCGCATGGGGCGGCAGGGCGCGGCGATCGACAGGCTGCACACGGCACTAAGCATCCTCGACGGTAAAGAGGAGCACTACACCCGCTACGTCGTGTTGCTGAGTCTGGCGGACTACGCGTTGATAGCCGGGCGGGTCGAGGAAAGCCTCGAGGCCGCGGTAGAGGGCCTGTCTCTCGCGCTTGCGGAGTTTGGCGCCGACTCCCGGCTGACGCAGAGAATGCTCGCGCACTTCAGCCGCTTGCTTACGCTGGCAGGCCGCGGCGAGCTGGCGCTGTCTCTTTTGCTTCCCGCCGCGGACGCGCCGCAGGTACCGGACGCGACGCATCTCGCGCTGGCGGAAGCGGCGCTGGATATCGGCCACACTGAACTCGCGCGCGCGAACCTCGACCGCCTGGAAGCATCGGGCTCGCTCAGCAGCCGGCGAATCGGGCTGCGCCTGCAGTGTGCCCTGGGCGACCGGTCGGCACTGCAGCGGCAACTCGCGGGCGCTCCGCAAGGCGATGAGGACGCAGGTGACGCCGTCCGTCACTATCGAGTCTGGGAGCTGCTGATGAACGCCTATGTCTCTCTGCCCGCCGCTGCGAACGACGCGACGTCGCTGGCGCAGGCCATGTCGGTCTACCGCTCATCCGATTTCGTGTCCCTCGACGCTCTCGATCGGCAACGTATGCTAAAGGTGTTTGAGCGGCTGGCCGCGCCGAGCGTCGCGCCAGCCAATTTGCAGCAGCAGATTGAAGCCGCGGCCGATATCGCCGCAACAACACGGGAATTGCTGAACACGCGCTTTTCAGAGCCGGTGGGATCCATACTGGCGGCATTCCCCACGCCGGCGGCAGGCGACCTCGCAGCCGGCGCAAGTACTGTTGACGAACAAGGTCCCTGCGGGCCTTTGCCCAGCCGGTAGCCGACCAGACCCGTACGTCAAACCCCTCCCGGAGCCCGGAACGGACAAAAAAGATTTGCGGCCGCGTGTCGTTTCCTCGTGTGTTTTTCGCTTTTAGTCATACACAGGCAATCGTTTACGAAAAACCCCTATGAGGATAAGCACATGCAAAACACACTCTCTATCCTGCTGACATCGACGCTGCTACTGATGGGATCGGCGGCCAGCGCCGATGCGCCGTTAAAAAGTTCGCTCGGGCTCGACACGGATCAGGCACGCGAAGTGCAGCTAATTCAAAAGAGTTATCGCCGCAGCTTCTCTGCCAAGCGGCAGGAAATGAACCGCGAAAGCCGCAAGCTGCGCCGGGCTCGTGCGGACAACGACAGCGCCGTCATAGCTCAGCAGGAGGCAATCGTCGCGGAACTGCAGGCCGAACTCCGCGCTATCCGCAATTCGGAAAACGAAGACATACGCAAGCTGCTGACGCCGGAGCAGAATTTGAAGTTCGACGAAGTCATCGAACAGCGCCGCGCAATGGTTGGCAGTTCCCGCGACGCGGGGATCTTCAAGAACTGACTTCAGACGGCTCGGCCAATGCAAGCTCCTATTCAGGCTTGAGCCTTTGCGGCCGGAGGCGCTCCCCAGTCACCGGCCGCTTTTTTTTACTCGCCCGCAGGGGGCCCTCGAGGATATCGGCATGACTACTCCACCAACATCGGCTGCGAGCCTGCATGAGCGGCTCGGCGGCGATCAGGTGCTACGCACGGCCGTGCACGCGTTCTACTTCAACGTTTTTCAGGATGAGCGAATTGCGCACCTGTTCGCCGAAGTGGACAGCGAGCGACTGCTAAAACACCAGCAGGACTTCATGGCCTACGCGTTTGGCGGAACCCGGCCCTACACCGGCCGAGCGCTGCGCGAAGCTCACCAGCAACTGGTCAGGGAGCACGGACTGAACACCGAACACTTCGATGCGATTGTCGACATCCTGGCGACCACCCTGGCCGATCTCAGTATTGCACCGGCCCTGGTCAGCGAGGTTCTGGCGGTTGTCGAAGGCGTGCGCGAAGACGTGCTGGGCCTTTAGCCCCGACCGGAGAAAAAATGGGGTCGAACCGCAATTCTTGAAATCAATCAGATGAGACGGTTGTAGCCGAGCATCAAAAACGGCAGGTTCATTCAGAAAGACGATTTTTTGCCGGTCTACCAAGCACAGTGTACGTCTCACAGTCGCCAGATAGGGCCGCGAGGGCAGGAATCGCGGTTCGACCCCTATTTTCTATTTTGCAATCGCGGTTCGACCCCTGTTTTGGTTTCAGGGGGGTATTGAGTTTTTGGCCGGGTTTCGTGGAGTATTTGCTGCCCGACCGGGTCGACTTCGGCTCGGGTCTTTTTTTCGCCGCGCGCAAGCAGGGCCTGGAGAATCATGAACGCTCGCGAGACAGCAGCACAACCGACGAACGTTCCCGCCAGAGACGGGTTCCCTCTGACGGCGACGGTGTATCGAAGCAATCCCGCCGCGAACCGTGTAGTCATCGTCAATAGCGCAACGGCGGTGCCGCAAGGCTTCTATCGTCACTATGCGCGGGCGCTCGCCGACGCGGGCTACATAGCCGTTACCTACGATTATCGCGGCATCGGCGAATCGCGGCCGCCGTCCCTGCGCGGCTTCAAGGCCGCGATGCGCGACTGGGGTATGCTCGACATGGCGGGCGTCGTCGACTGGGCCGGTTCGAATTTCGGGCCGGAACGCCTGTTCATGGTTGGTCATAGCGTCGGCGGTCAGCTCGCCGGATTGCTGGACAACAGCGAATCGGTAGACGCCATGCTTACGCTTTCCGCGCAAAGCGGGCACTGGCGGATCCAGGGCGGCATGCAGAAGCTGACGGTTGCTCTGCACGTGCACGTCTCACTGCCGCTTCTGGCCAGCGTGCTCGGTTACATGCCCTGGAGCTGGTTCGGCCCGGGCGAAGATCTGCCAAGGGGCGTAGCCCTCGAGTGGTCTCGCTGGTGTCGGGATCGGCTTTATCTGTTAGGCGACCGGAGCCTGCCGCTCGATCGCTATGCCGGCTTTGCCGCGCCCGTCCTCGCCTACAGCGTCGCCGATGACGATTGGGGCACCCGGGAGGCTGTCGACGCAATGATGGCGGCGTATCCAAACGTCGAGCGACAGCACCTCGAGCCCGGTCGATACGGAATGAATTCGCTGGGACACGTCGGCTACTTTCGCTCGAATGCGCAAGACATTTGGGCCGAGGGGATACGCTGGTTCGACTCTTTCTGACGATACGAGCCTTTCCAGAGGAAGCGGCGAAGAAGTCCTCGCTACGAATCCTCGCCTTAGCGGCTGTCGGAGCGCGCGAGACTCAAGCGAGATGGGTTTTCAGGATCTTCTTGAGCTTGATGCGGAATTTTGGCTTCTTGGTCCAGTACCGGTTCGCCAGCAGGCGTAAACAGTCCACCAGCAGGCCGCACATACCTGCGATACCCGCCGTTGTGGCCATCACTCGAAGCCAATAACCGCTGCCGACGTCGGCCGCCGGGCCGCCAGACACAAAGACGGCGGCCATGATGAACAGCTCGATACCCAGGGTACCGAAGAAGAAGGCCAGAGTGACCGTAAAGTCGTTTGCGCCAAGCGATATCGATTTCACAGCATTTGCCTATACAAAGTATAGGGTTAAAATATACAGCTTATTCGGCCCGATTGCTACGAAGTTTCGTAACATTTGGACCAAATCTGTGAACTGGCGCACAGGTTTCGGCGCGAGCGGCGCCGGTGGAGAGCGGATGTACAAAAAAACGGCGGTGTCATTAACACCGCCGTTCGTTACATGTCGGTCCTGCGGCCAGTCGCGCGCCGCTTATGGGGCTCTCGCAATCGGCCGAATCAGACCGCGCTCGAGTCCCCCTGCGCGCGGGACCTAGGTCACGTCATACCGGTCGAGCATCATCACCTTGGTCCATGCATCGACGAAATCGCGCACGAACTTCTCGCGGGCGTCGTTCGCTGCATAGACTTCCGCAATGGCCCGCAGCTCGGTGTTAGAACCGAAGATCAGATCGACCGGCGTGGCGGTCCATTTGACCGTGCCCGTCCGGCGATCGCGGCCCTCATAGATCCCTTCGGATTCGTCCGACTTCGACCACTGCGTTGACATGTCGAGCAGGTTGACGAAGAAATCGTTGCTGAGAGTACCCGGACGGTCGGTGAACACGCCGTGCCCTGCCTGGCCCGCGTTGGCATCGAGCGCCCGCATGCCGCCGACCAACACGGTCATCTCAGGAACGGTAAGCGTCAGGAGGTTCGCCCGATCGACGAGCGTTTCCGCCGGTGAGCGATAGTTGCCCTCGCCGAAGTAGTTGCGGAAGCCGTCTGCGAAAGGTTCGAGCAGCGCGAACGATTTCACGTCCGTCTGCTGCTGCGTGGCGTCCGTACGTCCGGGCGTAAACGGAACGTCTACGTCAAAACCGGCCTGTCTGGCAGCCTCTTCGACCGCAGCCGCACCGCCCAGAACGATCAGGTCAGCCAGCGAGACTTGCTTGTCGCCCGACTGTCCGCGATTGAAACCGCGCTGAACAGCCTCCAGGCGCTTGAGCACCTTCGCCAGCTCGTCGGGAGTGTTGACGTCCCAGTCCTTCTGCGGCGCCAGAGCGATACGAGCACCGTTGGCCCCGCCGCGTAAATCGGTACCGCGGAACGACGCTGCCGACGCCCAGGCAGTCCGAACCAGCTCGGACGTAGTTAGCCCGGTCTCGAGGATGTCGGACTTGAGCGCCGCGACATCCCGGGCGTCGATCAGCTCGTGATCGACGCTCGGCACCGGATCCTGCCAGAGCAATTCCGCATCCGGCACATCGGTGCCGATGTAACGGGCCCGCGGCCCCATGTCGCGGTGGGTCAGCTTGAACCAGGCCTTGGCGAAAGCAAGCTCGAACTCCTTAGGGTTTTCCTTGAAGCGCAGCGATATCTCGCGGTAGATCGGATCGAATTTCAGCGAAAGATCGGTTGTGAACATGATCGGCGCATGACGCTTTGACGTATCGAACGCATCGGGCACCAGATTCGAAGCGGCTCCGTCGGCGGGAATCCACTGGATTGCACCGGCCGGGCTCTTGGTCTGCACCCACTCGAAACCGAACAGGTTGTCGAGGTACTGCGTCGTCCACGCAATCGGATTTGCGGACCACGCACCTTCCAGACCGCTGGTGATCGTGTCACCCGCGTTGCCGGAACCGCAGTTGCTGGTCCAGCCGAAGCCCTGCTCTTCGATACCGGCAGCCGCCGGCTCGGGGCCCGTGCAATCGGCCGGCTTCGCGGCGCCGTGCGCTTTACCGAAGGTATGCCCGCCGGCGATAAGCGCCACGGTCTCTTCGTCGTTCATCGCCATGCGGCCGAAAGTGTCACGAATGTCCTTAGCCGCGAGGAGCGGATCGGGATTGCCGTTCGGCCCTTCGGGATTGACGTAGATCAAGCCCATCTGGACAGCGGCAAGAGGCTTCGCGAGTTCGCGGTCCCCGCTGTAGCGCTCGTCGGCCAGAAATTCGTTTTCAGGTCCCCAGTAAACCAGATCGGGCTCCCAGTCGTCCTCACGGCCGCCCGCGAAACCGAAGGTCGTGAAACCCATCGATTCCAGCGCGACGTTGCCGGTCAGAACCATGAGGTCCGCCCAGGAGAGGCTGCTGCCGTACTTTTGTTTGATCGGCCACAGCAAGCGCCGGGCCTTGTCTAGGTTGGCGTTGTCGGGCCAGCTGTTCAGCGGCTCGAACCGCTGTTGTCCGCCGCCGGCACCGCCACGGCCGTCAGCCACGCGATAGGTTCCCGCACTGTGCCACGCCATGCGAATGAAGAAGGGTCCATAGTGCCCGTAGTCCGCCGGCCACCAGTCCTGCGACGTCTTCATCACGGTCTCGATGTCCTGCTTGACGGCATCGAGATCGAGTGCCGCAAACGCTTCGGCATAGTCGAAGTCTTCGCCCATCGGGTTGGACTCGCCGGCGTGCTGGCGAAGTGGACTGAGGTCGAGTTGGTCGGGCCACCAGAATTGATTCGACTTCGGCTCACCCTGAGCAGAAGCAGGGCTCGATAGCACCAGCGGCGATAACGCGATCAGCATGGCGCCTAGTAAAGGCATTGATCGTCTAAGCATTGAATTACTCCCATCAGGCGAGAACCAGGACGTCTCAGTCATAGAATAACTCGTATATATGTTAATAATTAATTGATTTAATCGATTACTCTGTATTACGAAAACGATCATGACGCCGCATACCGGCCGAAACCCGGAGATACCGAGGACTCGCGGCTCACGCTATACTGCCGTCATGAACGAAGTCGTATTCGACTCACCCTTCGGTGAATGGCGCGTCACCACCTGCCCGCCGCCGCTCGATCTAGCGCCTTATATAGAATCGTTTTGGGAGACCTATGGAACCGTCGGCTACGGTTACGAAAAACTGCTTCCCAGCGGCACAGCCGAATTCATGCTCAACCTCGGTCCGCCGCAATCCGTCCTCGAGCGGCCGGCCGATGACAATCCCGCGACTTTCCGGCACGCATGGCTGTCCGGTATTCAGCAGGCACCGTTGCTAACCGCACCCGCGCACGGCGCCGATACGTTTACGACACACTTTGTAAGTGCAAGCCTTAGACCCGAAGGTGTCTGCGAACTCTTCGGCACTGACGCCATCGACACGGCCGGCCGGGTAATCGACGCCGAAGACCTCGTCGGCTACGGTATTCGATCGCTGCGCGACAGTATGGGCGAAACGTCGCGCACGAGTGTGCGGTTCGCCGCACTGGCCGACTTCCTACGGCTGCAACGCAAGACCCGGGCGCGGCCGGCACCGTTTGCCGCCGTATGGGCGATGGGCCGCACGCTCGCCTCAAACGGGGACCTGCGAATCGACCAACTGTGTGACGAACTTGGGATCAGCCGCAAACACCTGAACAAGGCCTACAGTTCCGCGACCGGCTTGTCGCCGAAGACCTACGCGCGGCTCACCCGCTTCAGATCCGTGTTGAGCCGCTTGCAGGAACCGCTTGACGCCTGGGCCGACATCGCGGCCGACAGAGGCTACTTCGATCAGGCGCACCTGATACGCGATTTCAAACAGTTCGCCGGAGAAACGCCGGCCTCTTTCCTGAAGACCAGGGCTCCGGACGGCGAGAGCGTCAATTTTACCGAGCGCCCCGAACGCTGACAGACGGCAGCGGTAACATTTTTCCAATCCGTTCCCCGCTGCAGCAGATAGCCTCCCCAATCGATTCGACACATCCGATCATGGAGAGTCGCTATGGATGCGCAATTCAACGTACTTGCCGTGCTCGTTGCGTCCGGTGCCGCAATGTTGCTGGGCGGGCTTTGGTACTCGCCGCTGCTGTTCGAAAGCCGGTGGCGGCGGCTCGTAAGCAAACGCGAGGACCAAGAGACTTCAAACCCGGCGATCGTCTACGGCGGCGCTTTCCTGCTGATACTTCTGGGCGCCGCGGTCTTTCATGCTTTTCTCGGGCCCGATCCCGAGCTCGGTTTCGCACTCGGTGCAGGGCTTGGGGCCGGCATCGCATGGGCGGCCGGCAGCATCTGGATAAGCTACCTGTTCGAAGGCCGCGCAGGCGGTCTGTATCTCATCAACGGCGGCTACCACACTGCGCAGTACATCTTGTTCGGCCTGATTTTCGGCCTGCTATAGGGAGACGACTATGAAACATGCAGCTATCTCGCTGGCCCTCGCGCTGGCTATGACCGGGGCAAACGCGGAGACGAACGACGGATTGCGAAGCGAATTGCAGCCGCTGCAGTTTCTGATCGGCGCTTGTTGGGCCGGGCAGTTCCCGGACGGTGCGCGGACGGACGTGCACTGCTACGAATCGGTATTCGAGGGTATGCATCTTCGCGACCGCCACGCCGTGACCGGCGGCGCGACGACATACCGTGGCGAGACCGTTTACTCCTGGAGCGGGGACCGGCAAACAATCGCGTACGTCTACTGGAATTCGTACGGCGGCGTGAGCACCGGCACGGCAACGCCGGACTCGGGGAAAATCGCTTTTCCGGACGAGTCTTACACAGGCCCAAATGGCGCGACGATTACGATTTCCTCGTCCTGGGAGAACATTACGGCCGATGGTTACGACTCGATCAGCGTGGAGACGGGGCCTGACGGAACGCGTAAAGAACGCAAGGTCCGCTACCGGAAGCTTCCGTTCGCGGGAGACCCGCTGGACGCGCTGTAAGCGGCATCGATAAGAGCGGCATCGGCAACCCGGCGGGCGCCGACGCAGCCGAAGACAGATTAAGGTCCCTGCCGGCGCCGAATGCTCAGTCGGAGCGATCCGGGTCGAAACACCTTAGTGGACGTTCGCCGTCGAGCTCGATCTCAGCCTCCTGGCCGGCAAGGCGGTCGAAACAATACACTTCGCGCTTATCGCCGATTTGAGTTACCTGGTACCGGGGGCGGTTGGGATCGTCCGTCTTCAGCTTGGTGAGCAGAGCTACGACGTTGCGGAGGTTTTTTTCCGGCAGGGCATGCCGGCCGAACAACACCAGAAATCTCTTTGCGGGCAGATCTCCGCTGACCACTCGGTCTACCTTCGCCTCAAACAGGTAGAACGTCGCCCAGGTGATACAGTCGTCATTAACCTCATCAAGACAAAGTAATCTCGCCGGATCGCCCGTATCCTCGATAAACTTGAGATCGAGCACGGCAACGACGTCTTCGGCATGCGCTCTCGGCGAAGTTGCGGACAGCGCCAATACGAGCACCAGGCAAAGCGGCAGATTTTTCACTCGCGCATCCCGTTTAGCGACCCGCTGCAACAAGCCAGGCACGGCCCCGGCGTCCGGCGGGCGATACCCATTGTACCTCGAACGTCGTTTGCCGACAGGCGTGGCCATCTGCTAGATTGCCGTTCGATTTGCCATCTACGAGTCCGTCATGAATGCGCCAGACACGAGGGCCTGAAGCAGTGAGGCAATTGTCAGCATACGTCGCCCTCGCCGTGCTCGGCCTTGTCATCATGGGTTGCCTTGTGTCCATGATGGTGGTGTTCATGGGCGGCCCGCAGGGCGCGAGCGATTTTCGTTCGCTCCTTAGTCTGCAGCTTACGGCTATTCCGCTGGCGTTGCTTGCGGCGCTGACTTCGATAATCGTCGTGGGATCGAAGGAAGGCGTTCGATCAGGGTTAAAGTCGCTATGGCGGGCGCTGCCGCAGTGGCTGGTGATTGCCTTCGTCGTTTTGAACTCTCTGTTCGTTTTCGGCGAGGTCTCGTTGATCATCGTCGCTCAGGCGACCGACGTGACGGTACCCTGGTTCGAACACGTCCCGCTAATCTGTATGCTCGCCTGCTCGATCGCTTTTCTGGTTGTGTATGCTCACGCCCGACTGGGCCAGACCCGGGAGCCGGCGCTGTCGGGAAGATGGCCGTGAGTCTCTTGTTCCGCCGCGCTGCGGAGCCAACGGATCGATAATCACAGGATGCAAGCCGTGCGGCCGGACTCGCCATTGCGCTCTGTCTGGTTTCATCCAGCCAGAACCATTCGCTTCGTCGCGCATGAAAATCCGGGATACCGGTTGTTTGCCCTGCCGTTCCTGAGACGCCGTCGATTCATCGCAGCCGCCGGCCCGCCATCCGGCAAGGTCTCGATGTTCGAATGCCGGTAGGTCAGGGAATGAAATTCATCAACTTGAACTTTGCCACCTCGACAAGCTCATTTTCCAGGTCTCCCGAAAAACTGTAGTTCAGGAAAACCCAGTCTTCGTCCGGGCGGTAGAACTGGAATTCCATCTTTAGCGGCTGTCGATCGTAAGCTACGAAGAACATCATGTACGCGAATCGTTCGGCAACGACATCGTGGATCAGCAGCTCGTGGTTCCGATACTCACCGAGAGTACGGCCGAGATTCGAGAGCTGAAAGGCCACGTTCTCGAGCTCCGCTGACATCTCTTCCGCATAGGGGCTGTTTGCCGGCAACTCCCTGATCGCTTCTTGCTCTTCGCCGTTGCCTACCGACTCGAAGAACGTCTCGACCTTGGCGACGTAGGTACGATCCGGTCCTTCGGCGTTCGCATTGGCGAAAGCGAAAACCAAAACAAGGAAGAGGCGGCAACCGGTTCTAGAGAGGGTATCCATACGACGCTCCTGTATTCTGTGTCGGTGTGAACTTGGCCGGCCCGCTGGCCGGCTATATGCAAAAATCGATAACGCTGTACGCCGGCTTGCGGCTTTCGCTCATGACGTCATGTGACCCGGCGAATCGGTACAGCGTAAACCGCCCGTCTTTATCCAGACCCGGGCGCCGCTGGTGCCGGCTTTGGCCCGAAACCTGTGGCCTGCCGGGAGCCGTAGCCACGAGTGACGCACGAGGGTATCACCGCCCTCCTCGAAACTTCCTTCGAGGACGAGGATTTCCGCGCCGCCCGTTGTATCTAGCGCAAGCTCGGCGCCCGGGCTCCAGGACTCCATGCTCACCGCTTCTCGCTCGTCACGATGCAGCAACGCCACCGCCCGGCCTGACCGATTCCGGTCCGGCACAGCCGTTGACTCGTTCATGTCCACGACGACCGGCGTACGATCCGCCAGATCGAACTGCCACAGCTTGACGAAGATGACGCAGCCCGGCTCCGAGCCCGGCGTGTGCTTCGACTCAGGTGGATTACGTACGTAGGTGCCGACAGGATAGTCGCCGTGCTCGTCCTGGAAGACGCCTTCCAGAACGACAAACTCCTCTCCCCCGGTGTGCGTGTGCGGGCTGAAATGACTGCCCGGCGCATAGCGCACGATCGAGGTGGCGCGGGCGATCTCGCCGCCTATGCGATCCAGCATCCGCCGCTCGACACCCGCCATTGGAGACGCCTGCCATTCCAGTTGCTCGCTGTGCACGAGCACTCGCTGGTCGAAGTCCGAATTGAGGTTCACGGGGCGTAAACTATAGCTCAATGCTGACGACCGGCAACTCGCTGCCGGAAATGTCGTCGGCGGGAAGCCGAGGCCGCTAGGAACACTGCAAGACGACCCATACGTTGGAAAAATCGGCCTTGATCGAATCCTTTTTCTTCACCCAGAAATACAGGTCACCAATGTCGCCCCACATTACGCCGAGATCGTCGTCCGAGGCGAACTGAAGCAGAAGACGCCAGTCTTTTGCTCCTGCTGCGAGCCGCTTACCTTCGTCGCTTTGATAGGCGGTCCCGTCGCCGCAGTTGAGTCCGTTCGACGCGAGCTGGCACTCCAGTTCCATATCGTCGCCTTGAACGGGGCTTGGGTAGCCACCCATCTGATGGTTCGCGCGGTCTCCGCGCCACTCGAAGTAGCCGTCGATATACGTCTCGGCCTCCTGCTCATCGAGTTCTATTCCCAGCGCATCGAATCTTTGCCAGTCGGGCAAACTTTCGACTTCCTCGAACTCCACGAAAAACTGCGGCAAGCCCGGGCGCTGCGCGCTTTCGGCGGTACCGGTTTCGTTCACGTGGACAACCGACCAACCGCCTCGATCAGCTGGGTCGAAACCCCACGGCTGTTTCTCCGCGTCATAAAAGAAAAGCAGCTTGCCGGTCGCCGGAAGCCAGCTTATTGCCGCCGAAACCGCGGCCTCCCCGAGATCGACGGACGCCAGAAAAGTCAGCTCGCGCCCGTCCTTCGACGGCCACTCGATGTCCGCGGGCAGGCAGGGATCGCCTCCCAGGTAAGATTTAGATGAGCCGTCCGACTTCCTGAGCATCAACGCCGGAACCGAATACGGCTGTACATCCTGGAGAATCTCTTCGAACGAACGGCCCGCGGGCTGCTCGCTGGAGCGACGACGCCTGAAGAAATCTAGAATCCTGGCCATTGATGTCTGCGGTAACGATCCGTGAATGGCATACGAGAAAGTGATTTCGTGAGTCGCTTTGCGATCGTAACACGTCAACCTCTGGCCCACGGTTCGAGCCGGCAGCTCGATATTACCGATAAGCTACGCGATAATGCGTTCGGCAGCCAAAGCCGGCGTCGCGAAATCCAGAGCCGATCGTGCAATTCTACGACCGCAGCGTACAGAGTATTCGCCGTATTTTAGGGAGCTGGGCATGAAACGCGTCTGTTCGACAATGGCAGCCATGCTTCTCGCGGTCTCGATCTGCGGATACGCAGACGGGCGAGCCGGCAGTGACGAAGCGGACTTTTACGACAGGGCCGTGATGGCGGTCGTCGCAAAAGGTCAGCTGAGAGACGGGGAACTCGTCGAAGAACTGGCGGCGCTGGGACCGGCGGCCATTCCCGCACTCCACCGGGCGATGATGCGCGACGAAGAGCCGTTCCCGTTGAAGTACGTGAGGGCCTTCGACGTCATTGGCGATGCCAGAGCCACCGAGCCGCTGCTGGATTTCCTGGAGAAGAGGCGACCGTTCACGGACGAAGTCGAGCAAGTGCTCATCACGCACGCACTATTGGTCCTGGCAAGAATCGGTAACAAACCCGACGATCCCCTGTTGGAAGAGATCTTCCGGTCCGCCATCGCCCATCCGCGCATCAGGCTGTATGCGGCGGCGGCGTTGACGACGGCCAAGGATGGTCCGCTCAAGCGAGAAGCCACGGCCTACGTTTTCGACGAGTACACGAACGACGAGCCGCAAAGCGAAGACCCGAATGAACGTGTCCTCGACGACGACTTCTACGAAGCGCTCGTGATACTGGATACGGAGCGGTCCATTCAATATCTGGCAGGTGTTCTTGGTGCTGGTGTAATGCGGCACAACGCGCAGCGGATTATCCCGTACTTCGCAACGCTGAACGGGCCTGTTGCTACCAACGCATTGCTCGCCGTCGCCGACAACGAGGCACACTACGAAATGCCGGAGAGGCTCAGCGCGCTGGAGGGCGTCATCGGAAAAATCGACCGCGGCCTTGCGGACCGCAAAGCCAAGGCATTATGGGTTCAGTCCATCGAGGGCGGAGGGAGTGAATCCACCGTGAACCGGGCGGCCGATCTGGTAGCGCGGGCCGGCCAGCCTTAAGCCACTCCTCACGCCTGTTTCGACAGCGTCTGACGAGCAATCAGGCGCAAGCTCTAAAGCAGCTGAAATCGTTACCGTTTCACGCCCCCCACAAAAATATCCGCGTTTGGTCATGTAATGGTCAGGACGCCCATCCTGCCCTCCGGCACCGTGCGCTCGAATCCCGCGCACAGCGCGCCCCACATGACGGAGCAAGGAAACATGTTCGAGACGAGAACAACTGGCAGAAAGACCCTGAGACTCAGATTGGCCCTACTCGGCGTTTACGCCCTTGCCGCCGCGGCGGCGGCGCAGGAACCGACCTTCGAGCTGTTACCCGATATCACCGACCAACGCCGTCAGGTCGAGATGTTGTGGCAGGCACCGGACAGCGGCGACGGCCCTTTCGCGGCCGTCCTTTTTGTCCACGGCTTCCAGCCCCGTGAAGCGGACATGCTGTTCGCGCCGGGGGCGAAAGCCATGCTGGAGGTGCCGCCCCGCTATCCGCTGTACGAGATGTTCCGGCAGAAAGGCTTCCTGGTCGCGGCGGTCTCTCAAGCCGGCTACGGCAACACGGACGGACCGCTGGACTTCTGCGGTCCGCTCAGCCAGCAGGCCATCGCCACGGCGATAGCCGCCCTGCGCGGTCACCCCGCCGTAGACCCTGAGCGGGTTTTTCTGCACGGCCGCAGCCGCGGCGCGGTTGCATCCAGCGTGGTCGCCATGGGTGAAACCGGCATAGCCGGCGTCATCCTCGAGAGCGGCGTCTACGATCTTCGCTCTGAATACGAGAGTCTGCTCGAGCAGAACACGGAACCCTATATATACATCGCCGCGAATATCGAGCTGGAGGCAGGTAAAACCGATGAAGTGTTCATCGAGCGCTCGGTACTGTTAACCGATCGCGGGATTCCGGTCCCGAGTCTGGTCATTCACGGTACGGAGGATCCCAACACACCAGTGACGCAGGCGATACGCCTCGAGGAACACTTGAGACGACACGGCAGCGACGTGCAGCTCGCGGTCTTTCAGGGCGACGGGCATCACGTCCCGCCGGAAAAGACGGCCTCGTTGATAGAGACGTTTATTGCGCGGGTACTAAACGGCGCATCGACGGAAGCCGCTGGGTACCGGCGCGCTAATTGAGTATGCCAAGAGTTGCCGAATACTGAACCTCCGGCAGCTCTCGCGGCACGGGCGGCTGCCGCGGGTTCAGCGGGCGACGGCCGGCGTCTCGAGCGCGGCGCCGTCGCCCTGATCGTGGATAATGAGAATGGCAGCGCGGCGCGCGGACTGCCACTCCAGGGCAGAAACGTGCGGATGACGGGATTCTCGTTGTACTCGCACGAAACGACGATCCATGTGTCGATACCGCTGCGCCGCATCAGCGCCGGCAGCACCGTCTCACGCGAGGGCCTGAGAAACGATGCGGCTGCGCCCTACCAGCGAACAGTCAGCGGTAACGCCGGCAGCAGACTCTCGAAACGGCCCGCCCGTTCCTCATTGAAAACGAGTTCCAGGTGATGCGGCTCGTTCAACTGCAGCGAAACTCCGTCACAGGCCGCAATCGCTTCCAGCGGAGGAGACAGCCGGCTCACCGGCACGCCAAGACGTAACCCGGTCAAGGTCATATCGGCATTGGCACGGCGCGGCCGGGATGCTGGCACTGGCAGGTTGTGGGGCATGCAGATGCACAGCGGTTCCTCGAGCAAATCCGAATTCTCACCGACATGGAAACACTGGTCTGCAGGAAAGTATTCCGGGCAGTAAGGCCATCCCGGAAAGGGCGTGTCGGCCAGCCCTCCGCTCGATCTTACAATCAAACCGAACGGC
The DNA here is from genome assembly GCA_039819385.1 of Pseudomonadota bacterium. GTDB lineage: Bacteria > Pseudomonadota > Gammaproteobacteria > Steroidobacterales > Woeseiaceae > UBA1847. The sequence continues at coordinate 141,202 of JBCBSC010000010.1, forward strand.
GATGCAGCGGCGCTCATCGCACGCTCCGGTAAACGCAAGCCTTTCGCACGCCCATGTACCGCTTCGTCCGCATCGCGCACGTAGAGGAACTCGAACATCGTGTTGGAGAAAAAGAAACGGCGATTCGCGGTGCCCTGACCCGGGTGATCGTTGCCAGGACCTTCGATCAGCCCCAGGTCGGACAGCAGGTCCGCCTGCGGTGCTTGAGGGTCGCAAAGGACGAAGCAATGATCGAGCTGCAAGGTCATCCCGTGAGTCTGGCATCCAAGTCGATGCCCGGTCCAGATGCAGGCTTGAGTGATGTGCTGCGAACCGACTGTTCGCTTTTTGGGCTATCATTATGCTCGGTCTCTCCAGCAACGATGTTAACGAAGATTGAGCATTCTTCTATTTCGCGATGATGCCTATATGCAGTCCTGTCGTGCCACCGTCACGGCGCTGGACGATGACGCCGTCTACCTCGATCAGACCGTGTTCTATCCGCTCGGCGGCGGACAGCCCGGCGACACCGGCTGGATCGGCTGGGACGGTCGTAAAACCAGGGTCCTGGATACACGCGCTGACGACAAGGGTATCCGGCACATACTCGAATCGGATGCGGGGCCGCCGCCGCCCGGGACCGATGTCGAGCTGACGCTCGACTGGGAGCGCCGCTACATTCACATGCGGATGCACACGGCCATGCATCTGCTTGGCGCCGTACTCAGGTACGGCGTCACCGGAGGCAATATTTCCGCTGAGAAGAGCCGGCTCGATTTCGCCATGCAGGACCCGGTCGACAAGGCTGCAGTCACGGCCGCTCTCAAGGAGCTGGTTGCCGCCAACCATCCGGTGACCTGCCGGTGGATCAGCGAACGCGAACTCGAAGACAACCCCGATCTGGTGCGAACCATGTCGGTCCGACCGCCGCGCGGCAACGGCGATATTCGCCTGCTGGAAATCCTCAATGTCGACCTTCAGCCTTGCGGAGGCACTCACGTCCGGTCGACCGGAGAAGTCGGCGCAGTCCGGATCGGGAAAGTCGAGAAAAAGGGCCGGCAGAATCGCCGCGTGTACCTCCATCTGGATGATTAGCGGCTTGCCATAGAGCACCTGCCTCGCCCGCGCAAACGACCCGGTCAGGTAACCGAACCTCTGTATGCAAGCAGTGAGCGTCGCCGCTCCCGGCTATCCGGCGTGGACTTTCACGCTCTCGCCAATAGTGTTGAGAATGTTACGCAGCTCGTCGTAATCGGGGTGCCGCACGCGTATCCAGGCATTTGCCATGTAGCCGGCCTCGACCGGCTGGGTCGGCGTTCCTGACTCGGGCAGGTGCGCGGCGACGATACAATCGCCGTAACGCCCCGCAATCTCATCGGCGCCCGAATAGCCCTGAATACGACCGTCGCGTTCGGGCCTGAGAGCAATCATGCCAGCGGCGAAACGGCGCGACGGCTGTGTATGGGTCTTGCCGTGCACGATCGCACACGCCCACTCGAAATACAGATCGAATTCGTTGGCGGCGTTGTAAACGTCCCACTGCCCGACGCCGGGCGGCCGGCAGCCGATTTCCGAGAACTTGAGCCCCTTCGGGCCGAAGAACCACTCCATGTGCGTGGCCGACGTGCCGATCTCGAGGATCTTTATGACCTTGCGCGTCAGCTCGCGCACTTCTTCATAGCCGGGTTCGTCGATGCGATTGGTCGCGACCATCTGCGGCGAAATCCAGCGGTGCCGCATCGCTTCGAGCACGTTGGGATAATAATGCGTAATGAACTCGTGGCCGACTTCGCCGTCGATCGCTACGGTATCGATGAAGCCTTCGTGGCCTTCGATAAACTCCTCGACCGCCACGGCATGCCCCTCCGCAAGGCCCGACTCCTGAATCACCCGCTCGAGTTCGTCGTCGTCGCCCACCCGGTAAGTACCCGACGCGCCGGCGCCGTCCGGCGGCTTGACGATCAAGGGATAACCCACGGCGGCGGCGAAGTCGCGCGCGTCCTGGGGCGTTCTCGCCCGCGCCGACTGCGCGCAGGGTACGCCGGCCTGCCGGAGCGCCTCTTTCATGGCCGGCTTGTCGCGGCACAGGAACGCCGTCCTGGTCGATATGCCCGGAATGCCGCTTGCCTCGCGGACCGCCGCGGCCGCCATGATGTGCGCCTCGACCGTTGCTTCCAGCCGGTCCACCCAGAGCTTCGCCTGCACTGCCTTGACGGCTTCGAGCAGGGACGGCTCGTGCACGACCGAACTTACCTGGACGTAGTCGCCCATCCAGCTCTTGAGTTCCGCCGACAGTTGCGAAACCGGCCCTTCGCCAATGCCAATGACGTTTGCGCCCGCCGCATGCAGGCCGCGCACGAATTCGCGCTGGTTGTAGGGAAAGGCGGGTTCGATGAAGATGACGTTCATTGCGGACCGGTCAGTTCATAAAAGAGGTCTTCATAGAGCGCGCCCTGGCGCTCCCAGGAGAAGTCCTGCGCCATGCCGTTTGCGACAATTTTTGTCCATGTTGCCTTGTCCTCGAACAGATCGAGCGCCCGATTGATTGCCCAGGCCAGCCCGGCGGCGTTGTAATCCCGAAAAAGCACACCGGTCCCCGTCGCGGTTTCGGCGTCGAACTGCTGCACCGAATCGGCCAGCCCGCCGGTCTCGCGCACGATGGGCACGGTGCCGTACTTGAGACTATACAGCTGATTCAGGCCGCAGGGTTCATACAGCGAGGGCATCAGGAACAGGTCGCTGCCGGCTTCGATCCAGTGCGCGAGCTTGTTGTTGTAGCCGCGGTAGAAACAGACCCGTCCGGGAAACTGCCGCTCGATCGACTCCAGCAGATTTTCGAAGCGCGGCTCGCCGCTGCCGAGCACGGCCAGCGCAAAGTCACGCTCGCCCAGCATTCGCGGCACGACCTCGCCAATGAGATCGATACCTTTTTGCCCGACCAGCCGGGTGACGATGCCTATCAAGGGCCGCTCGGGCTCCTCTTGCAATCCAAGCTCCTCGAGCAGGCGCAGCTTGCACAAGCGCTTGCCGCGCATGTCCTCCATCGAGTAGTTGGCGGGTAAGAGCTCGTCCGTCGCCGGATTCCATTCCTCGTAGTCAACCCCGTTGAGGATGCCGACGACACTCTGCGCACGCTGACGCAGGAGATCGTTGAGTCCCATGCCGTAGTCTTCACCGAGTATTTCCCGCGCGTAGGTTGGGCTCACGGTCGTAACCAGGTTGGCATACAGGATGCCGGTTTTCAGGAAATTGACGACGCCGTCCTTGAGATCGTCCTGGTGCAGGTGGTGTTCGGCGCCGGTCAGTCCGAGTTGCTCGAGCACGTAAGCCGGAAACATGCCCTGATAGCCGATGTTGTGAATGGTCAGCACGGACTTCGTATCCCTGAACAGCCGGTCCCAGGCGTAGGTCGTCTGCAGATACAGCGGAATCAGCGCCGTCTGCCAGTCGTGGCAGCTGAAGACATGCGGCGCAAAACCCGTGTGTTGACACATCTCGATCGCCGCCCGCGACAGGAGAACGAAGCGCAGATACTCGTCTTCGTCCTGCGTGTAGATGCTGTCGCGGCCATAGAACGCGGGGCAGTGCAACAGATAGATGGGCGTGCCGTTGATGACCGTTTTGTCGATGGAGTAGCGGACTTCATGTGCGCCGAGGCGCATCGAGAGTTCGGACAGTCCCTCGACGGGTTCGATATCGAACCCGGAACGGTCGATACGGGCGTACCGGGGAATCAGTACGCGAACGTCGTGGCCCGCGCCGTGCAGGTGCGCGGCCAGCGCGGCGGAGACGTCGGCAAGTCCGCCGGTCTTGGCCAACGGTGCGAGTTCTGAACTGACGAGGCAAATCCTGAGTGCTTGTTTCTCTTTTGGCATATCGGGTTTACTGGCTCGTCGGCGCCGCTATGGCGCTATGTCACGTAGTGTCCTTCAGGCAAATTCGTCCAGATATTTGGGCAGCATGGCGCGCCAGGTTTCCCAGTCGTGGTGCCACTGCGGCCCCCATGAGTCGACCCGGTTCGGTATTCGCTTGGCGCCGAGCAGGTTGGCGATACGCCAGGACTCGTCTATGTCTTCGTAGTTGCCTTCGCCGCTCGGCAGCAGTATGAAACGGGTGCGAAGCAGTTCGAGCTGCGATCCGTCCAGACCGGGCAGATAGTGGAGCGGCGAGGAAAAGTAAAAATCTTCGTTCATACGCCCTTCGAGATACTTGGAAAGATCGAAGGTACCGCTCATGGCGATGGCCAGCCTGTAGGCGTCCGGATGACGGCACACGGTCGCCACGGCGTTGAAGGCACCGATCGACGCGCCGCTTGCAATGATTTCGATGTCGTCGGAGTTGCAGTCGCTGCGGATTGCCGGAGTCACCTCGCGATAGATGAAATCGTCAAACAGGTTCTGCATGCGCGAACAGAATTCGGCGGAATGCTCCCTGGAGAACCAGACGCGCCCGGCAACGCTGTCCGTCGAATACACCTTGATGCGGCCTTCGTCGATCAGCGGCCCCAGCGTGCGAATCAGATGAAAGCGCTCCACCTCCTCGGCGTCGCCGCCGGCGGTCGGAAACAGCAGCACCGGCGTGCCGTAGTGGCCCCAGCGCACGAGCTGCACTTCCTGCTCGAGGCGCGGCGAGTACCAGCGCGTTACGTCCTTTTGCATCTTCAGGCCGCGCTGTCCTGTCGCCAGGTCTGAATCCGCTCCCAGAACATTTCCGTGAACCGGTCGACTTCGTGTGCGGGGTATAGCGATTCCACCTTTTGCCGAATTGCGTCGAGGACGACGTCGGATGCAAAGAACTCGTGAGCGACTTCGTCCAGGTGCGGCAGGAATCGATCGCAGAATTCGTAGAACTGCTCGGCTTCGAAATGCTCGAGCGCAAGTTTCGCGTACTCCGAGAGCTTTTCGTCGAACGGCTTGTCCTCGGCGGCAATATCGAAATACCTCTGCCAGTTGAGGTTCGCGTGCATCGAACGGTCCGTCGCCGCGCAAAACAGCGACCAGCGCAGGTTGGCCTTGATCAGCCAGGGAAAGTGATAGTGCAGCGACGTCACCTGCGAGTCCGGGCACGCGTTGGCGAAATCGATCGGCAGCCACTCGCCGTTGCGCCGCAGGGCCTCGCAGGAATTGAAGTCCCAGCCGAAAAAGGCGTTGATGACCATGGTCATGTTCGACAGTGTGATCTCGTCGCTCGTCGACAGGAAGTCGCGGTCCATGCAATAGCGGTCGTGCAGGGGCGCGGAAGGATCGTAGTTGACGAAGCGCCACTGCGGTCCTAGGCCCACGCATCTGACGAACGCATCGAACGGCTGCACGCCCTTCTGCAAATGCATAAGGCGCGTGCCGCTCTGATCGTAGGCTTCGAGCAGCGCATCCTTGTCGTGAATGGCGGTGACGCCAACCCACGCGCCGCCGTCGTAAGGCTTCATGAACAGCGGATAGCCGATACGCTCGCCGATTTCCTCCAGATCGAACAGCTTCGCGTATTTCCGCAGGGTGGGCTGCAGGTCCGGCGACTCGACATAGGCTTTCGGCGGCACGAGCCACGTATCCGGCACCGGAAAACCGAGCCGCATCATGGCGCAGTAACTCGTATGCTTTTCCATGGATTGCAGCGACCACGGATTGTTGAAGACATACAGGTCGTCGGTCAGGATGGCTTTTTTGATCCACTCGCGCGACGTGTGATACCAGTGCGTCAGGCGGTCGACGACTACGTCGTAGTCGCAGGGCTGGCGCAGGTCGAACGGCTCTATACCCACGCGTTCCACCTCGAAATCGACGGTCTCGCCGCCTATCTCGATTTCGAGATCGAGTTCTTCAAGCAACGCCTCGTAGCACACAGGCCAGCAGATATCGGCCCCCAGCGACAGGCCTATGCGTCGCGTTCTCGTCGCCATCGGTTTCTTGTCCTTTTAAGCGATGTAGTGGGCTGCTCGATAAATTCGTACACTTTCTTAAGCGGACAGACAGCGTCAATACAAAGCGCGAGTTGTGGCCATAGCACAGCTATGGCCGCGGCTCGCAACGCCGGAGTGGCGCTGTCTGTCCGCTCCCTTCGGGCGGGCGCTGCCGGCCCGCTGGACGGCGGCGCCCGCTGAAAGCGTACGAATTTATCGAGCAGCCCACTCGCCACTATAGGCCCTGACACGGCTTATTCATAGACCAGCCATAGCGGCCCCGGAAACAGCCAGGACAAGCCGTTACGCAGGCGATCCCGCCAGTTCTCCCAGTTGTGCGCATCGCGGGCTTCCTCGTAGCGGACGTCGATGCCCTGGGCCTGCAGCCTTGGCACGAGCGAGCGATTCTCGTAGATCAGCGACTCGTAAATCCCGCAGCTCATGTAAATACGTTCGGCGGGATTGCCCGGCGCTTCGCGAAACTCGTTCATGAACTCGGCGACAGGATCGAAGACCGGCCCGCGCTGGTGGCGGCCGATGTCGCTAAACGCAAAAGATCCGGATTGCAGCAGCAAGCGCCCAAACAGACCAGGATTGCGCCAGGCGGCGTGCAGCGATGCGACGCCGCCAAAACTCGCGCCCATGATGCCGCGTGCCCGGGGCTCGTCGATCAGCGGATAGCCGGTCTGCATGTGCGGCAGGAGCTCCTCGCCGATAAACCGCGCGTGCCGATCGTCGGCGCCGTATTCGATCAAACGGTCCGGAGACTGGATCAGCGCAACGATCAGCGGCGGTATCTCGAGCGCGTGTATTAAGTTGTCCAGCACGACTTTGAGCGCTGCGTAATTCAGGTAGTCCGCGCCGTCGTGGACAATCAGCAAGGGATAACGGCGGTTACTGCGAAAGCGCGCGGGCAGGTAAACCTGGAAGTCGCGCGTACCCTTGAAGACCTCGCTTTCGATCCGCGCCGCCCGCAGTTCGCCCTCACGCGCGACCGGGTCGTGAAACGACCACGCAGGACGCTCGTAGCCGTAGCCCTGGCAGACCGAGTTGGCGCCGAAGGGGTCGCGTGCGAGCACGTCGTTGAGGGGATCGACAATGTATTCGCTATGGCCGTTCGCCAGCACCTCGAACTTGTATTCGATGCGCGAACCCTTCGGTAACTCGATGGTTGTCGCCCAGAGATCGGTCCCGCCCAGCGACTGGAACGGTTGCGCCGTATCGAGTCCGGCAATCCAGCACCGCAGGTAAACCGCTTCGGCGCCGCCGCGGTATACAAACGTGACGTCGCTGCCGTCTACCAGCGGAAACTCGGTTTCGGCAATGAAGGCATCGATTGACGCGCTGTCCGGCGCGCCCTTGCGAAACAGTTTGCGAAGTTGCCGGTTCATTCTGGACGAAGCCTCACAAGCCGGCCGCCGCGGTCGAGCCGGCGCGCCTCGTCGGCGGACTTCACCCCGGATGCATCGAGCGTAAGGGACGCGCCATTGTCCAGCGTCACGCATGCGGCGGGCGAGAACCGCCGGCACAGTAGTCCCATGCGCTGCCTGTAGCCCGTGCGCAGCCGCCCTTTCGCATTCGGCAATACCACGTAGTCCGGAATCACCGCGCAGCCGGCGCCGAGCACTTCGGCATCCCGGCGCCCCTCGGGCGAGCGCTCATGAAACAGCACGATACGTTCGGTGAGTGCCATCGCGCCGGCGGACCACGCAACGATATTGCGGCTTTCGAGCAGCTTGTCCAGTCCGAGCAGCCGCATGCGGTTGATCAGCACCGCCACGTTGCCGCCGGTTATGACGACACCAGCGCAGCGTTGCACGATGTCGCCCAGCTCACGGACCTGTGCGGCAAGCGCCGGGTAAGAGTCGGGATTGTAAGCGGCAACGAACGTTTGCCATATCGATTCGCTGCGGTCGAGGTGGTGCCGATCGAGAGCGCGCAGCTGTGCGACGGCGTGGCGCTGCTCGGCGGCGATCGCGTCCGCGTCGCCCTTCGCATTCAGCATGTGCCGGGCCGCAACGCTCAGCTGTTTCAGGCGCAGGCGGTACAGCCTTTGCTGCTCGACAAGCCGGTCCTGCCGCAGTCGTGCGGCGGCCTCGAGCGCCGGGTCACCCGCCATCAAATCCTCGACGCGCTTGTAGAGGTGAAGGTCTTCGAGCGGCCTTGCGAGCAGTTCCCCCAGCTCGCCAAGGTCGCCTTCAGCCTCCTGCCAGGCCGCCGAGATAACTGCAAGCGGCCCGTCCGGGAGTCCTGCGTTGGCCACGGCGTCGGCAATGTTGGGAGCCGGCGACTGCGGGCCAAGCAGCACTCTGATGGGGTTGGCGCCTGTCATGCCATCTCCCGAATCTGCCGCATGACACCGGGCAAAAGCGTCGTGTGGCGAACGCGGCGCGGCGTGGTAACCATAGAAGAGAGTGCTGTAAAAACGGCCTGCTGGGACATACGACGGCGAGTGTACGCGCAAATCGGGTAGATGGCAGTCGCGTTTTGAGCCGGACACAGCGCCGGGCCGGGCAGCTGGCACACCGGAGTTCGGCCGGTGCCGTCATCAATACCAACGGTTTTCCTTTCCGCGGAGCTACTAAACCTGAGCCAATCGATCGGCGTCATTCGACGATGCGCTGGACGTATTCGAAATCAGAGACAATACTGCCGGCAAGCGCGAGCAAGCCGACTCCTGAGAGCGGATTCGCTGCGGCAGTTCTTCCAGTTCCCGCCGACTTCAGCCCTCGTCCACACCGTCCAGAACGACCTTCAGCGCAGCCGGCTCGAACTTGCGACGCGCAGTGATCGCATAAAAGTTCTCATAGATATCCGGCAGTTCGCAGTACTTCTGCAGGATTCCTTCCTCCAGTTCGTCCTGTACGACCACATCGGGCACCATCGCAACGCTGCCCGAGTCGCGGGCCAGCAGCCTCAGCATGGCCATGTCGTCGACCTCCGCCGATATTCCGGGTTCGAGATTCAGGTCCTCGCACAGCAGATCGAACTGACCGCGAATTTCGCTGCCATGGCCTGGGAGCAGCAGAGCGGTCCTGGCCAGATCTTCCGGAAAACGAAAGCGGCGGCGGCCACGCGGCGGACCGACCAAACATACCGTCTGCCGGGCAATCCGCCGGCAGCGCAGAGCGAAGTGCTCCGTAGCGGTAACCAGCCGGTTGGAAAGCAGGAGGTCAAGCTTGTGCACACGCAGCCTCTCCAGCAGCTCGTTGAGGCTCGCCGACTCGAGAACCAGCCGCAGATTCTCGTTACCAATGACGGGCCGAAGGAGATTCTGCTGGAAGTTTCGCGACAGGGTTGCGACCGCGCCAACCCGCAGTTCCGGCAGATCCTTGCCGTCGCCGCGCACGGTCTCGAGCAGTTCCGCACCAAGGTTGAAGATGCTCTCGGCATAACCGAGGACGAGCTTGCCGGTTTCGGTTAAACGCAGCGCGCGGCCATCGCGCAGGAAAAGATCGTGCTCGAGCTCCCTTTCGAGCTGACGAATCTGCGATGAGACCGCCGACTGAGAGACGTGCAGCCGCTCAGCCGCACGGGTCAAATGCGCTTCTTTTGCGACTACCCAAAAGTAATGCAGGTGACGGAAGTTCAGCCGGCGTAGCGTTTCTGTTCTCATAAATAGAACGATTTATTCTAATGATTCTATTTTACGGATAGCCCCGGGATCTTCAAGATGCGGCGCCGACTGACACTTCGGAGCGATCCAATCGACCTCATTCTTGATTTTCTTGCCCGCCTGCTGCTGCAGTTCCAGTCTCCGGCGTTGGCCTTCCTGGTCGGCGGCATGCTGCTCGCAGCGGCTCAGAGCAAGCTCGAGATTCCGGACGCGATCTACAAGTTCTGTGTGTTCATGCTGCTCATGCGCATTGGGCTCGAAGGCGGCATGGAGATCCGGGAGGCACAGCTCGTCGACATGCTGCTACCGGCGGCAATCGCGATGATCGTCGGTTGCGGCATCGTGATCGTGGGCCGGCTCACGCTCGCGGCCCTGCCCGGCGTAAAGGCTGAGGACGCTATTGCGACCGCCGGCCTGTTCGGCGCCGTGAGCGCGTCGACGCTTGCGGCAGCCATGGTGATGCTCGAGGAACAGGACGTATTTTACGAAGCCTGGGCGCCCGCACTCTATCCGTTCATGGACATACCGGCGCTGATCGTCGCCATCGTGCTGGCAAACGTGTACCTCACGAAGAAAAACAAGGGTAGCGGGACCGCCGTTGCGATCTGGCCGATCGTCAGAGACAGCCTGCGCGGCTCGGCGCTTTCGGCACTCCTCCTGGGCCTCGCCCTGGGCCTGTTTACGAACCCGGAAATCGTCTACGAGGGTTTCTACGATCCGCTGTTTCGCGGGCTTTTGTCGCTGCTGATGCTAATCATGGGCATGGAGGCTTACACGCGGCTGAATGAACTGCGCAAGGTCGCGCACTGGTATGCGGTCTACGCCGCCGTTGCGCCGCTCATGAACGGTCTGGTGGCGTTCGGGCTTGGCTACGTGGCTCACGTGTTCACCGGTTTCAGCCCCGGCGGCGTAATACTGCTGGCGGTAATGGCCGGCTCGAGTTCGGATATCTCGGGTCCGCCGACGCTGCGTGCCGCCATTCCTTCCGCAAACCCGTCAACTTATATCGGTTCCTCGACCAGCGTGGGCACGCCGGTTGCCATCGCCGTTGGTATCCCGCTGTACATTGCGCTCGCCGAGGCGGTGTTCGGTCTATGACGCCGCGTTTCGTTTCGGGCAATCGACGAATCACAATAACGATTACACCAGGCAGCAGGAGGTACGGCCAATGATCCACAAGGCAACCAAGATCGTCATCATTACGGAAAAGCTGCTCGTCGAGAAAGTGGCGCAGGTGATCGAATCGGCCGGCGCCAGCGGCTACACGATCCTCGCCGCCGGCGGCAAAGGCAGCCGCGGCGTGCGCGCCTCGGGCCGGGCTGCCGTTGTCGACGGCCTCAGTAATGTGAAGTTCGAGGTCATCGCGGCAAACCGGGACACGGCAGTCCAGATCGCCGACGAGGTGGCGGAACGCTTTTTCGAAGACTACTCGGGTATCACTTACCTCGAGGAAGTGGAGATACTCCGCCCGCATAAGTTCTAGGGCCCGTCATCGCTATCTGTAAAAGATGTGACGGCCGACCTGGGCAGTCTGCACGCGTTTGCGTTTCCACGGATAACGGATACTGGTGGCATGGTAGAAGAGACTGCTGCGGGTAATGTCGGGCGGCGGGTCGCTCAGCAGTTCTTCCGCGACCGACATTGCGGCGCGCCAGCTCGCGCCGTCCCGGGGCCGGTCGCCGCGTCCGTCGCACCACCAGGAAAACTGACACGGCGGTCGCTCGCCACCTTGATAGACGACGCCGCAAACCGTGTTTGGAAAGTGCTGACTGTCAACCCGGTTCAGCACTACCCAGCCTACTGCAAGCATGCCCTGGCGGCCCTCGCCCCGCGCCTCCCAGTAGAGGTTCAGAGCCATGCACTCGACGTCGCGCCGTGACACCGGCTGTGGCGCAGGCGGTCCAGGCTTCGCGACCGCGGCAACGGTCGTTGTCTGATGGCTGGCGCACGCCGCCAGCGACAGCAAAGACAACAAAGTGATCGTTGAAAGTACAGGTTTTTTCATCTTGCCACCTCGCAACACGAGCGCTGTTCCGCTCAGGGTTAGCCCATTGGCCTCAAGCTTGGATGGATACGGCTGAACGAATGCTGAAACGGGGCGCAGGTGGGGGCGCAGGTGACAGGCACAGGTCGGATATCCGCGATCGCGGCTGCGCGCTAGCGGCCGCCGGCACGATCGATGAGCCGTTCTGCCGCCGCCTGCGCGGCCCGGTCGCTACCGGCCAGGCGCCGCGCTTTCTGCCCCAGCGCGAGCGCCTGCTGAACGTTGCCCTCGGCAAGACGCACGTTGCCCAGTTCGACCCACCAGCCGCTGTTTCGCGGTTCGATACGCAAGGCGCGTTCGATCGATGCCGCGGCTCTCGTCGTATCGCCTGCGGCCAACTGCGTCCGGCCCTGAGCCACCAGCGTCGCGCCGGCCGATGCCGCGCCGCCGGGTGCTTCGCCGACCTCACCGTCAGACCGCGGCGGCGCCGGCCCCGTTTCCGCCTCGTCATTCGGCGGCGTCAGCGGGTTGTACGCGCAGGCGGACACGCTCATGACAAGTATGCCCAGCAACAAGGATCGGGTCATCGTTTGCCCTCCAGCCCGTCCAGCCAGCCTCTTAACGCGCGGCCCAGTCCGCAAGGCCGCCGCGCCACGTCGGACGCAGTCGGGATCGGCAACAATACGGCGTCCCCGCAACCGCGCCGCGTCATCAATCCGGACTCGTAGTCGACCCACCGGGTTTCGAGCGATTCGGCGACGACCGGATCGAAGCCCGCGGTGGATTCGAGCGTAGCGACGATCGGCGCCCAGATGGGCAGCGCGCCGGCGGATCCCGTGAAACCCGTCGGCGTGTTGTCGTCGCGGCCAACCCACACCACAGCCAGATGGTCCTGGGTAAACCCTGCAAACCAGCTATCCTTGTAGTCGTCGGACGTGCCGGTTTTTCCCGCCGCGGTCAGCCCGGGCGGCAGCCATCGATACGCCGTTCGGCCGGTGCCCCGTTCGACGGCCTGCACCAGCGCCTGATTCAACTGATAGACGGCATCCGGCTCGGCCGCCGGCACGATCTCGAGCGGATAGCGAGTCAGCGCCTGTCCGTCTGCACCGGTTACCGAACGCACCGCGCGCAGCGGCACGCGGTCGCCGCCGTTCGCCAGACTGTTGTAGAGCTGCGCCACTTCGAACGGCGATAAGTCCACCGCGCCGAGCAGCAGCGAAGGATACGCCGCCGGTGCGGTCTCGAGCCCCAGGCGCTCGAATAGCGCCGCAACGTGCTCGACCCCGACGTCGAGACCCAGGCGCACGGTCGCCTGATTGTAGGACTCGGCCAGCGCCCGGACGAAAGATACTTCGCCATGCGATTCCAGCGAAAAGTTCTGCGGCGACCAGACCGTGCCGTTCGGCAGTTCGACATCCAGCGCTTCGTCGAGAAGCTGGCTCGCCAGCGTGTATTCGCCCGACTCGAGCGCCGCAAGGTAAACCAGCGGTTTGATCAGCGAGCCTACCGGCCGCCTCGCATCCAGCGCACGGTTGAAGCCGCTTACGACAGCGTCGCCGCCGCCGACCAGGGCCACTACGTCGCCCGTCTGCGGGCGGGTGACCACCACGGCGCCCTCGAGCGGGCTCGCGTCAGCTACTTCGGCGTCGGTCTCCTCGAGATTCGCATCGCTTGGCGGTGTCTCCGCCAGGCGCTCGAGGCCCAGCGCAAGTTCGCGCTCGGCCGTCGTCTGGATCGTTGGATCGAGGTTGGTGAAGACACGCAGACCCTGGGTGGCGAGATCGTCCGCGGAGTAGTCGTCCGCAAGCTGTGCGCGCACGAGATCCATGTAAGCCGGCTGATAGCGCAGGGCCATGCCGGCCCGGGCGGTTACACCCAGACTTTGCTGACGGGCGTCGGCGGCTGTCTGCTCGTCGAGCAGCCCGCGCTCGGCAAGAATATCGAGCACCCGGTTACGGCGCTCGGTCGCACGCTCCGGCTGCCGCCGCGGGTCGTAGAAAGACGGTCCCTTGACGATTGCCACGAGCAGCGCCAGTTCGTGCGCCGCAAGCTCGTTGACACGCTTGGCGAAGTAAAACTCGCTGGCGAGGCCAAAACCGTGAATCGCCCGCGTGCCTTGTTGACCCAGGTAAATCTCGTTGACATAGGCATGCAGCAAAGCCGCCTTCTCGTAGCGAAGCTCCAGTGCAACCGCCATGATTGCTTCCCGGAACTTGCGCCGGAACGTCTTTCGGCCGTCGAGGAAATAACTCTTTACGAGCTGCTGGGTCAGCGTGCTGCCGCCCTGCCGGATCTCTCCGTGGCGCAGGTTGACCAGCGCCGCGCGCACGATGGCGGTCAGATCGAGGCCGTGGTGACGATCGAACTTGCGGTCTTCGACGGCCTTGAGCGCCTCGATCAGCAACGGCGGAATTGCATTGGGTTCGATGAGGATGCGGTCTTCGTGATGCGCGTTGAACACGCTGCCCACGCGCATTGGCTCCAGACGCAGCAACGGAATAGCGGCGCCTGCGTCATCGGCAATAGAAGCGATGCGCCCGCGGTCGAACGCAAAACGCAGCCGGCGCGACGGCTCTTCACCGTCCCAGAACGTAAACGCGCGGGTCCATACGCGAAGCTCGCCGGCGCTCGTGACAAACTCCCCGGGGCGTTGCAATGCCGGTACGCGCTGATGGCCCGTGCGCTCGAGTTCAGCGGCCAGAGTCTCGCGATTGAGCTCGAGGCCTGCGTAAAGCTCCAGCGGCGCCGCATAGACGTGCGCCGGCACGTCCCACCGCCGGTGTTCGAACTCGTTGACGACGCGCAAACCCAGCGATACGGAATACAGCAAGATCGCCGTCAATACGAACAGCGCCAGAAAGCGTTTGGGCGCCCGCAGGAACTGCCGGCGAGCCGACTGCCAGAAAGTTGTCAGGTGCTTGCTGTTCACTGCCGCTCACATCGTCGATCATCGCTCATGATGGGGAGATGGTAGAGAGAACCCTGGTTGCGTTCGAATCTTTCCGTCGGGGTAAAACCGGCTCCGCGCGCTGACAGCGCTAGTGGCCTGAAATCCGGGCGGTTATGCCGTCATTCCACACTGTCGCCATATTGCAACAGTGCTGAAGACAACGCGATCGCTTGCGCGCCGCGTTACCACGGAAACTGAACGGGGCGGGTGCAATCGCCTGAAGGTCTAGTCCGGATCGAACGGCGTGGCCCTTATGCGGTAAACATCCCTCCAGGTTTCACCGCCGTCGAACGACCACTGCTGTACCCACGACCAGCCGCCCTCGTCCGGGGCAAAGAACACAATGCGCCGCGGCGGATTCTGCTCGGGCTGCAGTATGTCCATGACGACGTTGCCCTCGTCATTCAGCTTCGCCGCAATATGCATGAGTCCGTTTTGCGGCTGAGCGGCCCACACGATTTCCCAGGCCTGGGTGTCCGGGTTGTAGGTGCGCAGATTGGTGCCGTAGCCGCCGCCGTTCGGCAGCCAGTAATCCTGCACCGCGGTGCCGTCCCCAATACACTCGAATATCCAGCGGGCGCCTTTCCCGGGACTCCAACCGCTGCCGTCTTGTGCCAGCGACTCGTCTTCGATCTTCCAGTCGCCCACGTAGCGGCCGAACTGTGCCATTGGGCCGTCCATGCAGGCGTTGTCGGCGAAGGCCGCCGGGATTGTGGCTGCAAGGCTTAGAACCGCAAATGCCAGTGCGCGTCTTGTGTTCATGCTTCCCCCTTAATCTTGGCGCTTGTTATGCCCAGCGGTTTGATCGGCATGCCCGCTGAAAGTTCGTGCGGCAACGCCTAGTCGCCCGGATGAATCTTCACGTCGTTCGGATAAGGTCTTCCGCTTCCGGTCTCGATCAGATCGCGAAGGCTGAGCAGGTAACATGTCCACTTGGTACTGAAATAAAGAAAATCTTCATCCGTCGCAGCGTCGTTTTCGTGAATCAGGTCAACCCGGACATGGCCGGATTCCTGCCGGAAGGAGAACGTCAACTCGCAGTCCTGCCAGGGACCAGGGCCGGAAATGCAGTGCAGGCGGACGAGTGTATTCTCCTCC
>JBCBSC010000011.1:0-154251 GCA_039819385.1 Pseudomonadota bacterium
TCGCAAAAATAAACCCGGCCCCTTTTTTAAAATAAACCCGGCCCCATTTTTTTGGTTTATTGCACCGTTCGGGTTGCGGGGCTCGAGAACTCGCTCTCGAAGCTGGCGGCGTTGAGTGCCGTTGCCACGAACTCGTAGTCGCCTGGCGCGAGATTCTCGACCACGTAGCTCGAGACGCTCGGGTTGTTGATTGTCACCGATTGCGGATAGCTACCGCCGCCGTTCCCCCAGTAAATCCGATAGCCGGCCAGGTCGTTGAGCGGACTGCCATCGCTATTGGTGGTGGGAGGCGTCCAGCTTAGCGTCACCGAGCCGAGCGTGACCGCCAGAACCTCGATCGAGAACGGGCCCAGCTCGTCGCTGGCCATGCCGTCGCTCACCGTGATGCGAATGCCGTTGTAGTTACCGATGTCACCCGCCTGCGGCGTGCCGCTGATCTGGCCCGTGGCGGTGCTGAAGCTCGCCCACGCGGGAAGATTCACGGCCGTAAAACTAAGAGTATCGTTATCCGGATCGGATGCCTGCGGCGTAAACGTGTACGCCGTACCCGCCACGACGCTCGCCGGCGGATTGCCGCTGATTCCCGGCGCGCCGTTCACACTGCCGTTTACGGTGATCGCAAAGGCAGGCAGGTTCGCCGTCAGTTCACCGTCCGTGACGCCAATACGAATGTTGGTGTAATTACCGGCATCCGCCTGAGCCGGTGTACCTGAGAGACGCCCGGTGGCGCTGTCGAAGGACGCCCAGCGCGGCATACGCTGAATCGAAAACGTCAACGTATCGCCGTCCGGATCTGCAGCCGTTGGCGTGAACTCGTAAGCGACGCCAGCAGCAACGCTTGTCGCTGGATCGCCCGAAATGCTTGGCGCCATGTTCGACGCCTGAACGCCGATCGAAAACGCCGCGAGTGACGCCTCCGCTTCGCCGTCGCTTACGCTGATCGCAATGTCGTCGTAGTTGCCCACGTCGCCCGCAGCCGGCGTACCGGTCAGCGCACCCGTGCCCGTATCGAAACTCGCCCAGGCGGGCAGACCCGACACGCTGAAGCTCAGCGCGTCACCGTCGGGATCGGTCGCGCTGGGCGTAAAGGCGTAGGCATTGCCGACCGAAACCATGCTGGCCGGCGTTCCCGCAATGCTTGGCGGACGGTTGCCGCCGGAGATGGTCGTTTGCCGGTCCCGCGCCACCCGGTTGACGACCTCGAACATCGAGTCGTTACCGGCCGCCACCAGCGCCACGCTGTCACCGACAACGGTTGCGGCGCGTGCGGGCAGCAGCGCGCGAACCAGACCCGAGTCCATACCAACCTGAATTCCGGTAGCCGAGTCGAGCAGAGCAATCAGTTCGTCGTTGCTCGACACGGCGTGTGCGGCAACGAGGCCCACCCGAGTCGACTGCAGCATCGCCTGAGTTGCCCCCAGCTCATCGAGCGTCGGCGATGGGGGCGCCGGTGAGACCTGGACAATAGCCGCATCGATAGTGGCCATGGCGTTAACGCCGTTCACCCTCAATTCACCGCGCAGCGTCTCGACCAGAACCTGCGCGGAGAGGAGGTTCGCAAGCGCAGCCACGCGCGCATCGGCGCGCGAACCGCCGCGCCCGTCCACGACACCGTCCGTAAGGTCGGAAGCCAGCGAGGCCAGCACGGCGTCACCGTCAGTCGCAAAGCCGGCGTTGTTCAACTCGTCGCGAACACGCCGAATCAGTTCTCCAACGGATTCGGAAGCACGCACAATCTCCGCAATATTCGAAGAGCCGACGGGCTGCGTCGTTACGCCGCCGTTGGCGAGACTCGAGAGGCCGCCGTTTAGCTCCCGAACGACAATGTCGATGGCCGAGTCATAGCTCGACTGCGATAAGCCGCCCATGTCTTTGGACGCCTCGACGGCAAGCGTGGTAAACGGGTTCACATTCACCGTCGCGTCCCGGTTGGACGCAAACAGGGCCGACTGCATGACAAAGTCCGGGGCAAGTCCCGTGACAAGATCGGTACCGCCCGTCGCCGTTACGCGCAGAGGTAGCTGGGCCGTAGCGGCGTTTAGAGAGATGCGGTATCCAGCCGATCCGTCGCTGCGAAACTGCGCGAGCAGAGCGTCGTCCGCGCCGAGCACCTGCATGTCGGCGTCGATAATCGGTCCGTCGCCGACGCTGCCGCTGACATCGAAGGTAACGCTGGTCGGCTCGTCTACGCTTGCCGATTCATCGTCCGAAAGACAACCGCCGAGGATGAGTGCGGAACAAGCCAGCAGCGGCAGTCGGGTAATAAAAGATCTGTTTGGTCGCACCTGTAACTCCTGACATCAGGTTGTGGTGCAAACCAATCTTCATGTGACTACCTTCAGGTGAGTAACCGGAACGTTATGTTATTAACGACACCGGTTTTAGCTCGATCTTCGCAGCCGGCGTGCTTTCTTGAAAAACAAATGCCGGCGAACAAAGACAGACTTCACTTTCTGGCAGCTCCGCTGTCGTAGTTGCTAACTCGTTGAGAGTGCATCCGTAGACCGGTGGCTTTGCGTCACAATCTTTCGATTGGTTTGCCCTTTTCAGCGTGTTTCTTCCTTGAGCTTCAACGCATGCTTCATGCATGCAAAAGGAAACAATCGCGCACAGGCTAGCACGATGTTTTTGAAAAAAAACCTGTCTCCGAATGCCGACGTTTTACTTATTTCGTAAACGAAAAAATGTCGCAAAACGCAGACCGAAACTTATGTAACAAGCGAGAAAATGTCGCCAGACACCGACGCTACAACGCTTTTCCGACGGTGACACAACTCTCGTGACCGTCAATTGTTTGACACACTCGTAACCGACGCAACGCGACAGCCGATCGAGTGCGCGTTAGCGATTACACATTGTTACATTAAGCGGCGAACACGCTGCTCTCAGGATGCCAGGCGTGCGTACAGTGCCGGGAGTCGCGACGGCAACTCGGCTGCGTTGCGCACGAGCACGTACGAACCGCTGCCGAAGATGTAAGGCAAATAGTCGCCGGCCTTCCTGTCGATGGTGACGCAAAAAGGATCGATACCGAGACGCTTCGCCTCGCGTACCGCAGCGCGGCTGTCCTCCACTCCGTAGCGGCCTTCGTAACGATCGAGATCGTTGGGCTTGCCGTCGGTCAGTATCAGCAGCAGTTTGCGTACCGACTGTTGCTTGTCGAGCAGCCTGGCGGCGTAGCGCAGGGCGGCACCCATGCGGGTATAAAAGCCAGGTTTGATCGCGTTCACCCGCCCGCGCACGTCGGCACCGTGCGGCTCATCGAATTCTTTCAGGGTATGGAAGCGCACGTGGCTGCGATAGCGGGACGAAAAGCCATACAAAGCACAGCGGTCTCCGGAACCCGCCAGCGCTTCGCCGAACAAATGCAGACCGTCGCGAATCACGTCGATGACACGTTGGTCGTCGTTGACATGCGCGCCGGTAGATAGCGACAAGTCCGCAAGCACGAGGCAGGAAAGACTTCTTTCACGGTTTTCGCAAGCACGATACAAACCGGCATCCGCCCTGGCGGCGCCGCCCCGCAGCTCGCTTGCACGGCGCACCACGGCATCGGTATCGAGTTCACTGCCATCGGTCTGCGCACTAAGCCAGACCCGCTGCGGCCGCAACATCTCGAACTGCCTGCGCAGCGAGCGCGCCCGCGCGCGCAGATGTACGGGTAAGTCCGAATCCCCGATGCGCCGAGCCAGCATCGGCTGCAGGCGGCAGTGTTCGGGCAGCAGTTGCTGCTGCCGGTAGTCCCACTCGGGCAAAGCGATGCCCTCTCCGAGCCGTGCGTCGTCCTGATCGGCGGCGGGCAGATCGAGATCGAAGCGCAGCCGGGCCGCCTTGTGCTCGCGGCGGCGGGAGACACTCAACACTTCGAGATCTTCTACGGCAGACCGGGCGTCTTCGTCCTCGTCCTCCGTTTCGGTGCGATCGACGGCCGCAAATTCAGTCCGGGTAAACAGGCTTTCCAGACGGAAAGCCAGCAGGCCTCCCTTGCCGTCGGGTTCGTCCACGCGTTCGCCGCGCCGGCGCTTGTCGGCTTCGACATCGCGGGCATTGTTGGTCGAGGCATTGCCTTCGTCGCCATCGTTGCCAGCGCTCGCCGTAACCCGCCGAACCAGCGGCGGTTCCGGATGCAGCCAGAGCGGCACCGGCGCCGGATCCCTGCGGGCAGCCAGCAGTGCGCGCACCTGCGAGCGTTGAGCTGCCGGATCGCCAAGCACAGCCCGCAAGTTCGTTTCGTTAATGCCTTCGTCGCCGGACAGGCTTGCGGGATCGGGACGCTGCTCGAGATGGGCGGCGAGCAGACGCCGGTAGCGTCCGCGCAAACCCGGAAACGTCTCGATGAGTTTGGCGGTTGCAGAGGCGTTCCACGCAAGCCATGCGCCTCTGTCCCGGGTTGCGGTGCCCGCATTTGCGGCCAGCGCCGCCAGCCACAAATACAGCTCGCGGTTGAGCCCGCGATTCGGAAACCAGGCAATATGCATTGGCAGGCGCAGGGTCTCCTCGTCCCGCCAGGCCAGTTCGATCGTTGCGTTGCTGCCGGCGAGACTGCTCAGGAACCCGCGCCGGGCACGGTGAGCGGACTCCGTCGCCGCTTCGAGCCGCAGCCCGCCGTCACCACCCAGCGCGCGAAACATTAGGGTCGCCGGCAGGCGAATCTCCTCCAGCACAACGCTTGCGTCCGCATACTCCACGTTCGAGGCGCGGGTGATGAGACGGTGCCATGTTTTGCCAACCCATTCTTCCATGACTTAGCCCGCCGTGCTGCCGGCCGGCGGCCGGACGCGGCGCGGTAGCGCGCTGCCCGCCTCCCCCCGCCCGAGCGCGAGCGGTGCGGCCTGACCCAGGGAAGAAGACACCCGCTCACAGGCCTGCACACACAGCTCGCACTGAGTGCAGGTAGACATCCTGCGCTTTATCTGTCTGGGCTTGAGGCGCATTGGGCACGCGTGTTCACAGGACGCGTCGCAGGCCGCGCAGGACCGGGCGCGCGTGCGATCGAAGCTCACTTGCCTCGCCCGCCCGTTGCCCATCCAGACGAGGCTCTGCGCCAGACCAAGCGCGCAGCCGTAGCGGCAGAACAGGTGTCGCGTCAGAGCGAACTCAAGCATCAGCAGCACTGTGGCGACGGCCAGGAAGCTTAGCTGGTTCGGAGTCAACGAGGCGTTCAGCAGATTGCCCCACACGACGGCCGGCGGCAGCAGATAGGTCAGCAGAGTGATCGCCCATAACAACGCGAAGAACACCACCGCCAGCAGCACGAGCGGCCACCACGCGCGGCTCTGTTGCACGACCGTGCCATCGCGCTGCCGCTCCGGCAGCCGCTTGTTCTGCCACAGCGACGGCTTGCCGATGGCGCGCCGCATGAGCGCGTTGATCGTTTCCACGACTGAATAGTGCGGGCACAGCCACCCGCAGTAGAGCCGGCCCCAGCACCAGGACACGTACGCAAACCCGCCAATGACTATCGCAAGGGGCAGGAATGCGCGCGTCACCAAACGCCAGGCTGCCTGCTCCGCAGTAACGCCGCGAACGTCGAGCACCCAGTCTTGACCGAGCACGACAAAATGCCCCTGCGTAAGATCGAGCCGAAACAGATCGAGAGCCGGTGCAAGCAGAAACAGCGCAAAGAAAGCACTGCGCAACAGCAGTCGCTGCCCTTGCCTGCCATCTGCACCCTTTGCACCCTTTGCACCGTTTACGCCCGGACAGCTCATGCCCTGTCCACTCACTGTTTGAAGAGGCGGCCGACCACCGGGAACACGAACTCCTGCCCGTTCATCGCCTTGTTGAAACCGAAGACACCGATAAAAATCAGGCTCGTGTGCACAAAAGTGAAATACATGATTCCCCAGAGCCACGCATAGGGCCCTGCACCGCCGCCGAAATAAATTGCGCCCAATACGAGCACGATCAGGCTGCCGCCTAGCGCGCTGACGCCCAGCGTTTGCGCCAGATGATTCCGCGCCAGCACCGGCGCGTTGCGGTAACTCACGGCGAAGATCAGCAGCAGGACAAGAAACGCCAGCCCGGGCAGCAGCATCAGGTTGACGAGATACAAGGCCTGCGCGGTAATCGCCAGACCCCGGCCCTCGCTGTGCGCGTCAGGAACCAAAACTTGCCTGCACCACTTCCATTAGCGCATCGATCGTCAGCTCATCGTCGCTAAGGGGCTCGACGAGCCCGGCCCGGCAGGCTGCCAGCGGCTCCAGTCCATCGCGCATTAGCGTGGCCGTATAAATCAGCAGGCGCGTGGACGCGGATTCCTCGAGGTCGTGATCCCTGAGCTTGCGCAGCTGCCCTGCGAGCCTGACCAGCCTCGCCGCGGTGACGGCATCGACGGCAGCCTCGCGCGTGACAATCGCCTGCTCCAGTTCGGGCGCGGGAAAGTCGAGCCGGACGGCCGCGAAGCGCTGCCGCGTCGACGGCTTCATGCCTTTCAGCAGGTTCTGGTAACCCGGGTTGAACGACACGACCAGCATGAACTCGGGCGGCGCCTCGAGAATCTCGCCGGTGCGGTCGATAGGCAGGATGCGCCGGTTGTCCGACAGGGGATGCAACACGACCGTCGTGTCCTTGCGCGCCTCGACCACCTCGTCGAGATAACAGATGCCGCCCTCGCGTACCGCCCGGGTAAGCGGCCCGTCCTGCCAGTAAGTATTGCCGTCGCCGATCAGGTGCCGGCCGATCAGGTCGGCGGCCGTGAGATCGTCATGACAGGCGACCGTATAAAGAGGCCGTCCCAGACGCGCAGCCATGTGCTCGACAAAGCGTGTCTTGCCGCAGCCCGTCGGCCCCTTGAGCAGCAGCGGCAGCCGGTTTCTCCACGCACTCAGGAACAGCTCGCTTTCGCTGCCCTGCGGCTGATACCACGGGATGATCGGGCCGGCGGCGGCGGTCGGGACGGAACTCATCGCGTCCGCGCTCAAGCTTTAGCCTCGGCAGCGATGGACGCAAGCTCGGCATCATCCACGGCCTTGGCCTCGGTCTCCGGCCGGCCTTTGACAAAGAACGATGCGACATACACGAGCAGACCAATCATGAAGACCACACCCGCCGCCTCGCGCGCCCAGTAGAACACCGCGATCTTGTCCTGCACGACCATGAAAGGCTCCGGCGTCTCCGAGTAGCGCTGCATCCAGACCTGCAGCACGCCGGCGCCGGTCAGGAACAGAGTAATGAACACCATCGACACGGTCATTAGCCAGAACGACCACATCTCGACAACCTGCGCCCGCATGGGCGCCGCCTCCCGGCCGTGCATCTTCGGCCACGCATACGAGATGATGGCCAGTACGATCATGACGTAGGCGCCGTAGAACGCCATGTGGCCGTGCGCCGCGGTGATTTGCGTGCCGTGCGTGTAGTAGTTGACCGGCGACAGCGTATGCAGGAAACCCCAGACGCCAGCGCCCAGGAACGCCATGACCGCCGTTCCCAGCGCCCACAGCACGGCGGCCTTGTTGGGGTGGTCGCGCCTGCGCTGGCTCACCATGTTGAAGGCGAACACCGTCATCATGAAGAACGGAATGGGTTCTAGCGCGGAGAATATCGATCCCCACCACTGCCAGTAGACGGGCGTGCCTATCCAGTAATAGTGATGCCCCGTGCCGATGATGCCCGTGATCAGCGTCATCGCGATAATGACGTACAGCCACTTCTCGATGATCTCGCGGTCCACGCCGGTCGTCTTGATGAGGACAAAAGCGAGTATGGCGCCGAGTATTAACTCCCACACGCCTTCCACCCACAGGTGCACAACCCACCACCAGTAGTATTTATCGTCAACGAGATTGACCGGGTTGTAGAAAGCGAACAGGAAAAACAGGGCAAGCCCGATCAGGCCGCTAAGCAGCACGAGATTGACGACCGTCTTGCGCCCGGACAACACCGTCATGCCGATGTTGTAGAGAAAACCCAGAGCGACGACGACAATGCCTATCTTGGTTATCGTTGGCTGCTCGAGAAACTCCCTGCCCATAGTCGGTAGCAAATCGTTACCCGTGATTTCCGCAAGCGTCGCGTAAGGTACGAGCAGATAGCCAAGCACGGTCAGCGCGCCGGCGACGAGGAACACCCAGAACAGGATCATGGCAAGCTTCGGACTGTGGAGCTCGCGCTCCGCCTCTTCCGGAACGAGGTAATACGCCGCGCCGAAGAAGCCGAACAGCAGCCAGACGATCAGCAGATTGGTGTGCACCATGCGGGCGACGTTGAAGGGTATCTCCGGAAACAGGAAATCGCCGACGACGTATTGCAGGCCAATGATGAGCCCAAACACGATCTGGCCGATAAAGAGCCCGATCGCCGCTATGAAATACGGTTTTGCAACGGCCTGAGATTGATACTTCATAGTGTTCTCCTCACCCCTGGATGTTCGGCGGCCAGTTCGCCGTATCGATGCCGTTCGCGTACTTCAGGAACTCGGCGATAGCGTCGAGTTCTTCCTCGGAAAAATTGAACTGCGGCATGCTGCGCCGGCCCGGTATGCCCTCTTTCGGCCGGCTCTGTATGTAAGCCTTGATCGCGATCGTCGAGTTACCGAAACGCTCGTAGACGTTGCCGAGCTCAGGGGCGTAGTAGGCGCCTTCACCCAGCAGGCTGTGGCAGCCAATGCAGTTGTTCACTTCCCAGAGTTTCTTGCCGAGCTCGACCTGCGGCGTGATCGCGCCGCGATTGTCCCGCTCGGGGGAGGAAAGCTCGGTGTCGACGGTGAGGCCCAGAAACAGCAGGAAGAAGAACAGCCCCCCGCCGTAATACATGTTTCGCGCCATGCTCTTGGTGAATACTTCAGCCATGGTGACTCCGTCTCGTTGCCTTGAGGGCGCCGGGACGCTCCCCCGCGCTTCGAGGATTGTCCTGCGACGGTCACGCGGGCGCCTTGACCCAGATCAAGAGGAGTCGAGGGAAACGGGTAAAACGGGATCTATTGGGCGTCGTTGCGGTATCGGAGCGAGAGCATGAACACGCCTACGTCGTGGTCCAGCCACTGATTGCCTAAACCGACGAGGCGCGGCACCGAGTCGGCGCCAATATCGTCGAGCGTCCAGTCATCCACGGTGAAATCCTCGAACAGCCAGCCGAGACGCAGGTCGATGTTCTCGCGCCACTGGTAGTCAACGTGGACTTCGAAGCGATGCAGGCGCGTCTTGAGGTCGGGAAACGCGTCGGAACCGCCAAAGGCACGGGTCTGTATGGCCGCGGTGGTTTCCGAGAACGTGTAGCCGACCCGCATGTCGATCCGGTCGAAAGTCTCGTCCAGATTGATCGACAAACCCGCAAACAGCGTTTCATCCTTGTTGTCAGCCTGCCAGTCCGGCGCCGAGAAAGACTGGCTGCCGGTCTGCACGGATCGGTATTCCTCGTAACCGCCGTGTGCGCTCACGGACGCCTTGCCCGGCAGCGTCAGCACGGCGTCGCCGTATATCGACTCGTAGTCCGCGCCGACGAGGCCCAGTACGCTGTCGGTGTAGTCGTCGTCGGTGAACTCCGCGGCCAGACCGAGATCGATGTTGTCGAGCGGGCGGACGGAGACGTTCAGCTCGAAACCGCTCCGCTCCCGGTCCACGAGATTGTATTTCCTAAGCAGCGGGTTCTGCGGCGACAGCACGTCGTCGAGCGGACGGTAGCCGTCGTTGTCCCGTTCGCTAAACGTATATCTGCCCGTAAGATCCGCATTGTGTCCGAGCCTTACCTTCAACTGGCCCCAGATCTCGTCCTCCTCGGTGCGGTCCACCTCGGAGAAGTTGCGATCCATAGTATCCCGGTTCCACCCGCCGGACGCCTTCATGCGGAACGGCAACTTGTAATCCGCGCTGAGACGAATGCGGCTGCGCTCGAAATCGTAAGGGCTGTTGGTCCTGGGCGCTGCGGGCAGTGTGTCCGCAACGACGTACGACCACTCGCGCACGGGCGTGCGATTGTCGCGGTCGTCGAGCGTGTACGACGCACGCAGCCGCAGCTTGCGGCCAATGCGCGACGCCACTCGAAAATCGGCGTGCAGGGTATCCACCTCCGCATCCAGCGACTGCACGGGCAGCGGTGACTGCAGATTCGCATTGACGGTATACGGCAGCAGCGCCTCGTCCTGGGTCATACGGCCGACCGCAACGCTCGCGGATATGCGGGTTGCGGCCAGCGGCCGGTACTGCCCCGAGATCGCCAGGCGATGGAACTCGTTGTCGGGTTCGAGCGCCGCCTGCCCCGCGTCGGCACCCGGCAGCACTGGCGTAAACGGATTCTGCCAGTTCAGGGACGGCGTCTCGTTACGAAACAGCGAGCCCAGATAGGCGATGCGCGCACTCCATGCGCTGGCGCGAAAGGAAACGCCGGCGTCGAGCGTATGCATTGCATAGTCGACGGGACGCGGCAACAGCGTTGCGGTGTTCAAAAAGCTCGCACCGAAAATGTCGTTACCCGTCTTGTTCGTGTATTGGTAGTCCAGATCGTACTCGAGCGCCCTGTTCTGCACGAACGAGAACCCGAGACCAAACGATTCGCGCTCGGTCCGAATCGCAACGGGCGAGAGCGCGGCGTTTAGACCGCTCATTGCGCCGCTGGTGGGCGCCGTCTGCCAGTCCTGTGGCAAGGTGAAGTTGGCGCCCGACAGCGTAAACGGCGTCTGCCCCGACTCGAACAGGTTGTGCGGAATTTGCGCATAGCTCATGCGCAAACGGTAACGTCCCGGCAGTCCACCGTTCAGGCTGGCGGCTCGGGAGTCGAGGCCGAGATCCGCGGCCGCAAGACGCCAGTGCTGGCCCCCGGGCCGCCGGTAGTCGGCCACGAGGTTGCCGATCAGGAATGCCCCGGAGTCGGTCATGCCCGTGTAGTCGCCGAACTTGAAAGAATCGTCGGAGACGAACGCCGTTCCAAGGTCGGTATCCAGCAGCCAGCCGCTGGGGAAACTGCAGAGTTCGCAGCCCTCGGCTACGTTCGAAGCCGTCTCCGCGCTGTCCGCCGCCACGGGCAGCACACTCAGGACGACGGCAATTGTGAGCGCCCGGTTCACGGTTCTACCTCGTCAGCGTAATGCCGGAGGGATGATTCGAGCCGTGCACGCCGCTATGACAGTTCATGCAGCCGCTCGCCAGAATGAACGAAGACCGCGAGTCGTCTTCGAGCCCTTCGGAAGTAAACCGGATGCTCGGGTGATCGCGCTGCGAATGGCATTGCTGGCACAGCACTGGCGCTGCCTTCGTGAGCATGCCGGCGTGGCTCGAACCGTGAGACTCATGGCAGAGCGAGCAGTCTTCCGCTGCGGGCGCGTGTTCGAACGCAAACGGTCCGCGCTTCTCAGCGTGACAGCTGTAGCAGGTTTCGTTCAGGGTATCGTGCTTGAGCGCAAACTCCGTCGGCGAGCCGTGCGCGTCATGACAGGTGCTGCAGTTCATCTTGCCGAAACGCACGGGGTGCACATACGGCCGCTGCATCTGTCCGCGTTCCTTGAGGTGACACGTGTAACACTGCTCCGGCTGTTCCGTAAGCGTTAGTACGGGATCGTGATCGCTGTGGATCGTATGGCAGGAGACGCAGCCAAGGTCATCGGCGGCGTGCGCGCTGCTGCTCCAGTCCGCGGCGGTCTCCTGGTGACAGCCGAGACAAACTTCGTTCTGCTCTTCGACCGGCGTTGCCGCTTCGGCACCGAAGCTGATTACGGCATCGCCATGCATAGGCAGACTGTCGCCCATTGGTCCATGACAGCTCTCGCACTGATGCTGGCCGCCCGGTGCGCGCGCGTCCGACGTGGCCATATGTACGGAGCCGAAAATCGCCGACATGCCCGGCGATTGATGACAGCCAAGGCAGGCATCGGGGCCCTCTTCGCTGTACGTCCCGCCATGCACGTCGCCATGCATCTCGTCATTGGTCGGCGCGGGCGCCTCCTCGCCTCCTGCGGTGCCGAGTGCCACGCCCCAGCACAGGACGCTGACCGCAACGACGTGCAGCAAAGAAGTTCGCGGCGTCATTGGATTCCGTGCAGTACCGCCGTGTCCGAGCTGCGGCCCGGCCCGTGGCAGACGTCGCAGGTTTCGATCACCGTTCCCTCCGATGCGGACACCAGCGTTCCGTCTGCCGTTTGCGCGGCATCGACCGCACCGCCGTGCTCCCGCATGTGCGCGAACGCCTGCGGACGGTCGTGGCAGCTGCCGCAGGCCGACGTGTTCGGCGTCGTGTTGACGTCGTCGTCCGGGCTTTCCAGATCGGCGCCAGTGCCGGTCGTGGTGGCAAGCGCAAATGCGCCTACCGGATAGTACGTACCGGGCAGATGACAGCTTGCGCAGTTTTCGAGCTTGCCGGGATACACGACCTCGCTGTAGTCGATCGGCGTGCCGAAGAAACCGTACACGTAAAAGCCCGCGTCGAGCTCCGCGCCGGCGTGAATGGAGTGAATCATCGACTTGAATTCGATGGTCTCCTCGTTTTTGCCGTCAGGCGAGTTGGAGCTGTCGGCACCGCCGCGCACCCGGGCCGAGATGTCCGTGGCGTTCGGGTTGTGGCAAGTCACGCACAGCGGAAGGTCGTCGGTACGATTGCTGCCGTGCAGGCTCAGGGACTCGTGGCAGTCGTTGCAGCGCGCGAGTTCGACGATTTCTCTGCGCGGCACCGGAACGCCGTCCGTGATGGCAAAGATCGTGGAGGCGCCGGTAATCGGTATGCTTTCCGGACTGCCGTCGCCGTCCGTATCCACGGACGCGCGGCCTTCCATCGCGACAATGCCGGAACCTGTGACGTCAACCGGTATTGCGGTTGCGGACGTCACGCTGTAAGTGCCGTCGCCGTTGTCGGCGCCGGCCGCCAGCACGTCCAGGCCAATGGGCTGCGCGGGCCTGCCGCCGGCACCGCTGCCGCTGCCGCTGCCGCGGTTGCTGACCTCGAGCGTATCCCAGGCGAGATCGACGACGATGCGGCCGCTACCCGCAAAGGCCGGATCGTTCAGCAAGTCGTAAGGGGCATCCGAGTTGGTCGGATCGGTAACCGACACGGTCACCTCGGGAAACTCTCCGGGCGCCGTGTTCGTGATGCCGAGTATGTTGAAGCGGAAGCTTTCCGCAGCCACTTGCCGCAGTATCGTGTGCGACTCCTGCACGCCGACCGGGCTGCCCGGCGCGTGGCAGATCGAACACTCCGCGTTACTCGCGGAGATGCCGTTGCCGTGATTCTCGCCGGTCTCGAAATTCACGTCGTCGTGACAGGAACCGCAGGACTCCACGGTCGATACAAGAAACCAGTTCTCCGCCTCCGGCGTCTCCGGGTTGCTGTCGTCATGGCAGTTCACACAGTTGCGAATGTCCTGCGGATGAATGACGTTCGAGTAATCGAACTTGCGATCGAAGAAACCCCAGATAGCGTATTCACCGCCGGCCTGCACGCTGGGCAGCGAACTGCCGTGATGAATCTTGTGCGTCATTACCGTCATGTCCACGGTGTTGCCGCTTTGCGCGTCGGTCGATCCGGGATTGTGGCAAACGACGCAGTACTTATTCTGGAAACGCGCGCCGCCGTGCAGCGCAAGCTTTTCGTGACAGGTGTTGCAGCTCGCGTCGCTGACAATCTCGCGGCTGAACAGGTTGTCCGTCGCGCCGGTCGAGGGCTGCCAGTCGAAGGCCGGGTTGTCGATCGGCACAAAGCCGCGGATTTCGAATCCGACCCGGTGGGTCAGTTCGGGTTCGTACGTAACGTCCGCAACCGTCGTGATATCCAGCGCAGAGGTGTATTGATAGCTGCCGTCGCCGTTATCGACGAGCACACCGGCGCCGCCGCTCTCGGTGGCTGCCTGTATCTGATCGACCAGCCCCGGACCAATGCCGTTGGCGGCTTCGGTGCGATTGATATAGCTCTGCCAGTAGCTGCTGTTGCCGTCGCTGCCCGGCACGAGTTTCGCCAGGCTGAAGTTGATAGCGCCGGCCGGCAGGCCGACTACCGGGTTGCCTCTGTCGTCGGCGAGCGTAAAGTCCAGGACAAACGACGAATTGACCGCCGCGCCCGATATCGAGGCGACAACTGCCGAGGCATCGCCAATGTCCGTAACGCTCGGCGGCGCGGGAGGTCCGGGCGGCCCCGGAGGTCCGGGCGGACCGGCGGCGCCGTCATCGCCGCTGCAGGCGGCCAGCAGCGCCAGGAACAGAGAACAGGCAAGCAGTCTGACCGACTTCATGCTGGTTAGAAACATCGCGTTGACCTCCCCAGGCAACCGCAGCTTATTCGGCTTGATCGAGATACGCCGCAATGGCGGCGATGTCTTCTTCGCTCAACTTGGCAAGGCCCGGCGGATGAGCCTTCTCGCCGGCGCGAATTGCGGTGATCTGCTCGACCAGGGTTTCCGTGCCCCGGCCCTTCAGGCTGAGTTTCCCGGCGTGGCACCCGAGGCAGCTTTTGGCCGCGGCCTTACCCGGCTCTTCGTCGCCCGCCCACGCGACGGACATACCCAGTACCGCTACTACAAGAATAAGAATGCGCATCTCGTCTCCTTAAAGACTATGACCGTTCCGTAAGCAAAGACCGTCAGGCCCACAGCTTGCCGAGAGCCCGCATGACGTCGCGCCGGCTGACCTGCCCTACCAGGCGGCCATGATCCAGTACCGGATACCGGTGAAAACGATCGCCGAGAAATAGTTTCGCCGCGTCCACGATGTTGTCGTCGGCCGCGATGCTTTCGACCGGGCTGCTCATGTAATCCGACACTGGCCCACCGTGTTCCAGGTGGTAACCCGAATGTAATAAAACCTCGATGCAATTCCGCTCGGTCAACATACCTACCAGCTCCCCTTTGCCGTTCACGACCGGCGCCCCCGCAATGTCGTTGTCGATCAGGATATGTACAGCTCTGAGTATTTCCGTGGACGGATCCAGCGTTACCAGCTCCGTTGCCATGCAATCGCGTACTTTGACGTTCGGGTACATCATCGACTCCGCCGGCCAGTTCCCGCACGGCCCGTACAGCCCGCACATGGCGGCTTTGCTCTGCATCGATCAGAGTCCGGCCGCCTGCTGCACCCCGCGTGCATTGCGCGGCCTCTAAACAAGATTCCAACAGCCAGTGCCAGAGCGGTCAATAAGTACACTCCGAAGCCGATTACAAAGACCGTCATTGTTTCTCCCGTGTCCGTTTGCTAGTTGCCTAGCCGCCAAAATCGTCGAACAGGATGTTTTCGCCGTCCACACCCAGATCGTCGAGCATGTGCAGTACGGCCGCATTCATCATGGGCGGGCCGCACAGGTAGTATTCGCAATCCTCCGGTGCCGGGTGTTCCTGCAAATAGTGCTGCCGCAATACGTCGTGGATAAACCCGGTGTACCCGTCCCAGTTGTCCTCGGCCAGCGGTTCCGACAAAGCCAGATGCCAGTCGAAGTTGTCGTGCTCGCGGGCAAGGCGCTCGAAGTCCTCGACGTAGAAGGCCTCGCGAAGACTGCGGGCGCCGTACCAGAAGGTCATCTTCCGCGTGCTATCCAGCCGCCGCAGCTGATCGAAGATCAGGGAACGCATTGGCGCCATGCCGGCGCCGCCGCCAATAAAGACCATTTCGGCATTCGTCTCTCTCGCAAAAAAATCGCCGAACGGTCCGGAGATCGACACCGTGTCTCCCGCCCGTAAACCGAACAGGTACGAAGACACGACGCCCGGCGGCGTGTCCGCGGGCATTCTCGGCGGCGGCGTCGCAATGCGCACGTTGAGCATGACAATCGTGTTCTCTTCCGGGTAGCTCGCCATCGAGTAGGCACGGGTTGTCGCTTCATCCGCGCCAGCCTCGAGATCGAGAAAACCGAAGCGCTGCCAGTCGGCCCGATACTGCTCGGGAACATCGAAATCCGCATACGCGCGCCGGTACGGCGGGCACTCGAGCTGCACATAGGCGCCGGCGCGAAAATCCAGCGTCTCGCCCGCGGGCAGTTCCAGCACCAGTTCTTTTATGAAGGTAGAGACGTGCTTGCTCGAGCGCAGCTTGCAATCCCAGCGCTTTACACCGAACACATCCTCGGCAACCTGAATGCGCATGTCGCGATCCACGGCGACCTGGCACGCCAGGCGCTGGCCTTCCGCCGCCTCGCGTTTCGTAATGTGCGAGGTCTCGATGGGCAGGATGGGGCCGCCGCCTTCCAGAACGGTTACGCGGCACTGGCCGCAGCTGCCGCCTCCGCCGCAGGGTGACGGCACGAACAGATCGTTGGCCGCCAGCGTACCGAGCAGGCGGCCGCCAACCGGGACGGTCAGCTCGCGTGCGTCGTTGACCGTAATCGCCGCGCTGCCGCGCGGCACCAGCCGTGAGCGCGCGAACAGCACCAGCAGCGCCAGCGACAGCACAACGCCGGTAAACAGGGCCACGCCGACGATAACTTCCTTAAGCATGAGAACCAGCCATCAGAACTGGATGCCGGCCATGGCGAGGAACGCCAGAGACATCAATCCGACCGTGACAAAGTTTATCCCCAGCCCCTGCAAACCGTCCGGCACGTCGCTGTATTTCATCTTCTCGCGAAGACCTGCAAGCACGATCAGTGCGATCGCCCAGCCAACCCCGACGCCAAAGCCGTAAGCGGCGCTTTCGGCGAAGGTGTAGTCCCGCTGCACCATGAACAGCGAGGCGCCGAGAATGGCGCAGTTGACTGTCAACAGCGGCAGGAAGATGCCCATCGTGTAATACAGCGACGGAAAGTAGCGCCGCAGGAACATCTCGAGGATCTGCACCATGGCGGCGATGACGCCAATATAGGTAATCAGACCCAGGTAGCTGAAATCGAGATGGCCAAGCCCGGCCCAGGCCAGCGCGCCTTCCTGCAACAGGTAGGTGTAGATCAGGTTGTTGACGGGCACGGTAACGGCCTCGACCACGATCACCGCGGCGCCGAGCCCAATGGCGGTCTTGATTTGCTTCGAGACCGCGAGGAACGTGCACATGCCGAGAAAGAACGCCAGCGCGAGGTTTTCGACGAAGATCGAGCGGACGAATATGCCGATCAGGTTTTCCATCATTCCGCGCCGCTCTCTGTCATGGAGATTGGCCGATAGTCCGGTTCCTCGACCTGCGCCGTTTTCCAGCTGCGCACACCCCAGATCAGGAAGCCAATGATAAAAAACGCGCTCGGCGGCAGCAGGAACATGAGGTTCGGTTCGAACCAGCCGCCGTCGGCCTTCAGCGGCAGTATCTGTTGCTCCAGCAGTGCCCCGGTTCCGAGCAGTTCGCGCACAATCGCAACCGCAATGAGCACCAGGCTGTAGCCGAGGCCGTTGCCGAGACCGTCGAGAAAACTCATGCCGACGCTGTTCTGCGTCGCAAACGCCTCGGCGCGCCCCAGCACAATGCAGTTGGTCACGATGAGGCCGATAAACACGCTCAAGGTGCGGGCCGTTTCGGGCGCGTAACTTCTCAGGATCTGGTCAACGACAATGACGCCCGTGGTAATCACCGTCATCTGCACGATGATGCGGACGGAATCTGGCAAGTGCCGGCGGATCAGGCTGATCGAGACGTTCGAGAACGCCAGCACCGAGGTCAGCGCGAGACTCATGACCAGCGCCGAATGCAGCGAGTTGGTAATCGCCAGCGCCGAGCAGATACCGAGCACCTGCAGCATTATCGGGTTCTCGTTGATCAGCGGATTCAACAGGGCATCGCGGGTTCTGGACATCAGGACTCGCTCCTTTCCGTAAGGGAATCGATGAACGGCTTGAAGCCGTGCTCGCCAAACCAGTAGGTAATGAGAT
Source organism: Pseudomonadota bacterium (assembly GCA_039819385.1). GTDB lineage: Bacteria > Pseudomonadota > Gammaproteobacteria > Steroidobacterales > Woeseiaceae > UBA1847. The sequence continues at coordinate 17,696 of JBCBSC010000011.1, forward strand.
TCGAGACGGCATCGGTGGTTACGGTGGCGCCCGAGATGGCGTCAACGTGGTAGGCCGCGGCGGGCAAAGCCGGGTCCACGGCCTGTTTCGACACGCGGAAGCGGAGATTGCCCTCCGGATCGTAGAGTTTGCGGCCGAGCCAGAGCGCCTGCCAGTCGGGCCGCAGGATCTGGTCGCCAATGCCGGCCGTTTCCGCCTGCTGGTAAAAGGTAATGCCGGCGATGGTGTTCAGGTCCGCGTCGAGCGCGATGAAACCGTACAGCGTGGACCACATCCCCTGACCGTAGACCGGCAGGATCATGCGGCTAAACCCGTCGCCGTCGGGAACGACGAATACGGTAATCAGGCGAGAGCGTTGTCCGAGCGTCGCCAGATCCTGTTCCGGCGGTATGGGGACGCTCAGCGCCAGGTCGGCGGAGCCGTCGAACGTGTCGGCGTCGTAGCCGTCGTCGAACTTGCCGGTATCGAGATTGACGATCCTCGCTTCGAGATCCTGAAACAGGCTAACCACTTCGCGGTCGGAGAGGGCGGCCGCATCTTCCGTCAAACCGGCGATACCGACGAGCACGCGGTTGCGTTCCAGGTCCTCGTAAGCCCGCTGTATGGGCTTGAGCGCAACCGCGGCCGTCGTGACGACAACGGAACACAACAGCGAGGTCAGACCCACGACGAGCAGTGCCTTGAGTGCGCTATCGTTGTTCATGCTGCACCTTCTTCCAGGCGCCGGCGGCGGCGGCGGACGTTGCGCTCGACGACCAGAAAATCGAGCACTGGCGAAAACAGGCTGGCCAGCAGCACCGCAAACAGAACGCCTTCGTTGTAAGAAGGGTTACTCGCGCTAATGACGATGGTCAGCACGCCGACCAGCGCGCCGAACATCCAGCGCCCCGCCCGCGTGTTGGCCGCGGCGACAGGGTCGGTCGCAAAGAAGACGACGCCAAACACGAAGCCGCTCAGCAACAGGTGCCAGTGCCCGGACATCGTCGCCAGCTGATTGGTGTCGGCCGCAAAACCGTCGAAGAGCAGCGCCGTCACCGTCATGCCGAGCGCCGCGCCAAGCATGATCCGCCAGGACACGGTGGCGGTGACAACCAGATACAGCGCGCCGAGCAGGCAGCCGAGAACGGAGGTGGCGCCGAGCGGCCCGGGCCTTAGTCCCAGGAACAGATCCCAGGTGCTCATGCCCGCGGCGTGGACGGCTTCGATGCCGCCCGCGGCGGCCAGCCGCAGCGGCGGCGAGGTTTCGAATCCCGGCACCGGGACCCAGGTGTTGGGACCGAATACGAGATCCGGATACGCGAACAGCAGAAACGCCAGGCCGAGCAAAACCGGGTTGACGAGGTAATAGCCGTAGCCTCCATAGATGGCGCTGCCGACGATAAAGCCGAAGCTGACTCCGACCGCCACCTGATACAGCGGCACACCGGCGGGCAGCACCAGAGCAAACAGCCAGGCGAAAGCCAGGATGCCCTCGCTCATGTGCCGGCGGCGGACGCTGGCAAAGACCAGCTCCCAGCTAACGGAGGTCAGCAGAGCGACGAGAAATACGGGCAGGAAGTACAGCAAGCCCAAGAAAAAGCAGGCCCAGGGATCGGTAAACGCGTAGCCAACGCCCAGCGTATCGATCAGCGAGCCGCGCCAGCCGGGCAGCGTCGTCATGCCGAGTTCGCCCAGAGCCTGATTGGACTGATAGCCCACGCTCCACAATCCGATCAGCCAGCACGGCAGCGTTGCGATCACGAGTTTTATCGACAAGCCCCGCACGCTGGCGGAATCGCGAATGAACGGCGCGGCCCGGGCGCCGGTGGGCGCCGCTCTCAGAAAATAGTCGCGCAGCAAGGGCCAGGGTTCGTAACGCATGCCTAGTGTCCTGTCCCGTAAATAAGTCGGCCGATTGTCCGATGAACGATTCGCGGCATCTTTTTGCGCCTGGCGGCGTTGCGCCTCCTCAGCATATTCCCGATATGTTTCGTCGACGCGCCTTGCCAGACACAAGAATCTGCGCGCCACTCAAGCAACTTATTTGCGGGACAGGCCACTAGCCTTCTCTCTCGATCTGGTCAAGGTTCAAGCGCAGAGCGGCGCCGTAGTCCTGCTTCGCGGGACACACGAAAGAGCACAGCGCCAGATCCTCCTCGGCAAGGTCGAGGCAACCCAGCGCCTGGGCGGCATCGGTGTCTTTCACGAGCAGTGCCCGCAGCAACGGCACCGGCAGGACGTCGAGCGGCATGACGCGGTCGAAAGCGCCAACCGGGACCATGGGAGCGAGCGGTCCGTTACGGCCGGGCGCAAACTTGCTCAACTGACGGTTCTTCAAGGCACGCGCGATGAACCCGGGCGGCCGCCTTGGTGGTGTTTTTGCTATGACGGATACCTGGTTGTGGTAGCGGCCGAGATACGCGAGCTTGTGCTCCGCGGCCACGCCGTCCAGCGCCGAACCGGACAGCACGACGCAATCCGCGCCGGACAGCATTTCGCCGTCGGTCAGGTCTGCTATGCCCGCGCCGAGGCGCGTTTGCACGAGACCCGGTTTTGCAATGCCGCTACCCGCCAGCGACACGACCCGCTCCGTGAGCAGGCGCCCGGTCTCGAAGAGATGACCAATGGCAATGACGTCCTGATAGCCGATATGCCAGACGCTGCGATCGCCCGCCACGGGCGCCAGGTGATGAATATGCGTACCCGGCAAGCCGGCCGGATGCGGGCCGCTGAACTCGACCTGCCGTACGCGCTCGTACTCGATATCGGGACCCGACCAGTCAGCGCCGGTGCAAAGGTACACCGGCCAGTCGCCCAGACGGCTCACTATCAGCATGCCGACTTCGAACTCACGCCTGCGCGCGGCTATGACAACCTTTGGATCCGGCGCCAGCGGACGAGTGTCGGTCGCCGTTACGAATACCGACCGCGGCGACGACGTGGACAGCGCCACCCGGTCGTAAGGCCGTGTCCTGAAACCGGTCCACGCGCCGGAACGGCACAAGACCTGCCGGATCGCCGCGGGATCGCACTTCTTCGATACGTCGAAGGACGCCTCGGGCGCCGCGCCGGAATCCAGCGCAACGACCACGGATTGCAGGACGCGCCGCCGGCCGCGGTTGATCTCGACTACGCGCCCACTGCCGGGCGACGGGTAGCACACGTCGGGATCGCGTTTATCGACAAACAGAGTTTCGCCCAGCCCCACGCTCTGCCCGACCTCAACCTTAAGGCGCGGTTTCAGCCCTGCGTAGTCGCCGCCCAGAAGCGCAACCTGGCGAACCCGGCCCGCCGGCCGCAGCGACTGCTGCGGTGCACCCGCCAGACGGATATCGAGACCCTTGTTCAAAGCGATTCTAATGGCGGCCACCTCGAGAAACATGTTTTTAACGCCACGGGTGCAATAACCGTGGTCGCGAAGATAACGATTACGATGGCCGTGAACTGCTCCGTGCTGAACAGGCCCGCCGCGTTGCCTATGCCCGCGAAGATAATCCCGACCTCACCGCGCGGGATCATGCCGACGCCAATCGCAAGCCTGCTGCTTTCGCCTCTCGCGGCAAACCCTGCCGCAAGCTTGCCGATAACCGCCGCGACCGTAAGCACGCCAATCAGTGCCAGGGTGTCGAGCGAAACCACGGACTGCAGGTTTACCTGCATACCGATCAGGACAAAAAACACGGGCGCAAGAATGATCTCGAGCGGCGCAATCAGTTCCTTGATCGGGCGGCTCTCGCCGGTATGAAAGTATTCGTCGCGCAGCAGCAGGCCCGCCGCAAACGCCCCGACTATGATCGCGAGACCAAGCGCATTCGCCAGTATCGAGATCACGCACAAGACGAAGATGGCGTACAGGAGTTTTACATGCAGCCTGTCCAGCCGTTCGAACAGAGGAATGCCGAGCTTTACGAGACGATCGCCCGCGATCACGATAAAGCCGAGAAAGCCGGTGGCGAGAAGCAGGATAGTCGCGATCTGCCAGTAGTCGATGACACCGCTAACGACGACACCCATGACCGTCGCCAGCAAGACCATCGCGAGGATGTCGTCGATGACCGCGGCGCCAAGCACGATACTCGCCGGCCGCGAACTCGTGACGCCCAGTTCGTCGAACACGCTCGCGCTGACGCCAACGCTGGTTGCGGCCAGCGTCGCGCCGACGAACAGGCGCAGGATGACGTCCGTTTCGGGCAGCAGATACGTCATTGCCATGAATCCGAGCAGCACGGGCAGCAGCACGCCGACGATGCCGACGGCAACCGCCGGTCCGCGCACGGAGTTCAGCTTGCCAATACTCGAACCCAGACCCGCGGTGAACATCAGGAAGACCACGCCCAGGTTTGCGAACAGCCACAAGGCGCCTGCGAACACGTAGGTCTGCGCGGCGTCTTCGCCGATCATGAACTGGCTGATCGGCGTCGGCGTCGCCTGCTGTGCGGACAGCTCCGCAACCGCCGGCCAGGGCAAAGCGCCCGTCGCTATGAAGCTGCGGAGGATTTCGCCGAGCTCGTTGAGGTGCATGATGGCGACAAAAGCCGGCACGCCGAACCAGTAGCCAATGTTGCCGATGACGACACCAATCAGAAGCTCGCCGACGACGGTCGGCTGGCCGAAGTGCTTCGCGAGAGCCCGCCCGATCAGCGCAAACAGGGTCATCAGGCCGATCACCAGCAGAACGTAGGCAAACAGGTCTAGATGGCTGTGCATTATTAGACAGGCGAAGATCTACGGGCAGGAGTGGGTGTTCGCGCAGCAAGCGCGAAATCAATACCGGTTTGGAAAGCGTAATCCTCGTGGGCGCTCTGCATGAATCCCGGCACTCTTTTTGAATTCGGTTCAGCGTAGAGTCGGTGCGGCAGGCGGTAAATCGCGGGATATACCTAGAGGCTGCCGCAAACGTGTGCGGAACCGTGCGGACGGACTCCGCCGCTTGTTTGCCGGCGCCGCAGTCTTTGTGACGGAGCGTGACCGCAAGCGCAGGCACGTCTTTGCTGGTTTGCGGGCGGCGGGGCCCTCCCCCGCGGCGACTCCTATTGGACGACTCCTATTGAGAGTCCAGCACCGCCGTAAGGTGTACTTCCTCCGTACCGAGCCGGTGCACGGAAATGCGCTCGTTCTGCGTGAGCATTCCGAGCAGCGTGTCGATGTCTCCCGCGCGTATGTAGCCGGTCACGATGAGGCTCTCCAGCTCCGGGTCCACAATTACGATCCGGGTGGAGGTGTGGCGGCCGGCCTCCTCGATGACCTCGGCGAGCGTGCTGTCCTGGAAGTCCAGCATGCCGTCATGCCACGCCAGCCTGCGCGCAATCTCGTCGTCGTCGATCATAGACACAATACCGATCGTGTCGCGATACTCGAGCATCTGGCCCTCTTCCAGAAGCTGCGGCGCTGCCGCAAGCTGAGCGTCCGCCTTCACCTCGACGGCACCCTCCTCGACGATGACCTCAAGCTTGCCGTTGTTGAGGTGCACGTTGAATTCCGTGCCTACGGCACGCAGCGTGCCCGATCCCGCCGCCACGATAAACGGCCGCGCCGGCGCCGGCGCGACGTCGAAATGGGCCTCGCCGCGCTTCAGGCGTACTTGCCGCTCGTCGCCGCTGTAACGCACGACGACCTGCGAGTTGGTGTTGAGCGTCAGGACCGAATCGTCCGGGAGCGTAAACTCCCGATGCTGGCCGACGGCCGTGTGGTAGCTCGCCTCGTAGACGGGTGCCGGTGAGAATAGCAGGAAGCCGACGGCAACCGCGGTAAGCCCTGCGGCTGCGGCCAGTGGAATATGGTAGCGACGCTGCGGGCGTGGGCGGACTAAAGCCGGATCCTCCCGGGGGTCTGGCGTTGCGCCGGCAATGGGCGACAAGTTGCTGCTGTGTTGCCGGGATTTGGCTGACGCCTGCCGAATCAGTTCACTGACGTCTGACAGTCCGGCCGCATCCGCCTCCCCGCGGAGGAATTCGAGCGCGTCCGCAATGGACTCGGCGGCCTGTGCGGAGGTTTCCTCGAGGGGGGTGTTTTGCCGATCCATCAGAGAGGACTCATCAGGGGCAGCCTGGTTTGGGAGCCTGCGCGCAGCGCGACTGTGACTGTTTTGTGTCTGTGTATATTCATACAACGACTATATAGGCCTACCCTTACGCTTGGCACCTACCCATAAAGGCGGGACGTTCGGTCCCATATATATCGCGTGTGCAGCTTACAATCGTTTGTGATTCAAATGCTTACTAGTAAGTAATCAGGCATTATTACCCCTAATGCTATAAAACTATCATCGTCAGATATAGGAAAATAACGACTATTGTCTGTTCAGACAATAGTCGCCAGCGACTAGGGTTTCGGTGTGAGCAAGAACACCGCTGCAAAAGAGTTTGGCCTGATTGTCCGCCGGCGACGGCTGGCTGCCGAGATGTCGCAGGAAACCCTGGCCGACGAGGCGTCCTGCCATCCTACGTACATTAGCCTGGTGGAGCGCGGCCTGCGTAATCCGAGCCTTGATACGATGTTGAGGCTGGCTTATGCGCTGGATTGTCCGGCTTGGAAGTTGGTGCGAGAGACTGAGGCGGCGTTGGGTTGAGGTGGGTTGTTCGTGTGCAACGATGGGGCCGCCCTGCTCTATCGAGTCTTTGTAGTATAAACCGGGTGCGGTGTGGAGTCGCCGCGCAAGCCGATAAGGCTCTGGGTGTACTTGAAAATCCCTCACAACACCTGGCGGGCAGATAGCAAAGAGCCTGCTGTGCGCCGATCCGGTTCCCGACCACCTGTGCAACTCCGATTCACACGTCATCGATCGCCTCCATTAAGGCGACCAGCTTACAAAGTGACTATTGTCTGTACGGACAATAGTCGAAGGCACGTAGTCTCTGCGTGTGGCTACCCACCTCTCAACAGCGGTCTTTGCAGACATCCTCAAGCGACTCAGAAAGAAGTCGAACCTTTCGCGCGAAGCGCTGGCTGAAAAAGCCGACTGCAGCGCCAGCTCCATCCGGCGGCTCGAGCTGAAGGAGCGCGGGCCAAGTCTTGAGATGGTGCTGAAGCTTAGTCGCGGGCTCGACTATTCAGCTGCGAAGCTGGTTGGGGAGATCGTGCGGGAGATTGAGCCCCCGGAATAGTGTGCAACGCGAACATACCTGCTCTATCCGGCAACAGCGGGCGCTGATACGGTTTACCGAGTAGACGGTTTAGATATTTTCCTACTCATTCAGGTAGCTGACCCGGCGAGGCGGTTTCTTCATACTGAGCGTCGAGGTCCATCAACTGCGAAAAAGACGACGCAGCGCGCTGGGTGAAGCTCTCACTCGCGCCGCTGGCCTCGTTCGGCTCGAGAAAAAACAAAACGGCACAACTCCTTGCAACGCACATCCTGGCAGGTCGTGATCACGTGATAAAAAATCCAAGAACAAACTCTCTCACACCGCGGCAAACAGAGGTGTTGGAGCTACTCATCGATGGGCGCTCGAATGTCGAGATTGCCTTTGAGCTCAGTATCTCCGTCAACACCGTCAAGGCGCATGTCTCCGCCGTGTTGAGGGTACTGGAGGTACCCACGCGGGGGCGTGCTGCGGCCGTTGGGCATCGTTTGTCTTCGGTTTTTTCAGATGGTCGGGCGGAGAAGTAGTGCCGGGTGTCGCTAGATACGGCGGGCTAACCTGATCGGGTTAGGCATAAGTAGCTAGTTCTAACGGGGAATGTTGCGTAAGTGGCGGAAATTCTAGTATCCGGGTACATCTTATTGGCTTTCTGGGGGCGGTTATCATGTATCTAAGGAAATTCGCGGCGCTCGTGGCGTGTCTTGTCATGTTCAGTGCCAATGCGGCTCAAGCAGGGATCGAAGTCTGGGCTGTTGTCGACAATCAAACGTCATCGGCGGTATCATTGGGCGGCTCCGCAACGCGTGGAGCGTTTACGTACGTACCTCTGAGTTCCATAGCGGCGAGCACGCGTATCGGAGCAAGTGCTACGTGGACGTTCGGCTTCTATGAAGAAGGTTATCTAACCTACGGTGTGTGCTCAATCGATTGGGATATCGAACTCGGCTACTACACCATGTATAGCGATGTCTACGCCTACGGTAACGGTTGCACGGCAAGGATACTCTCGGAAATTCCTACCGGCCCCTACAGTGCAATTGTTGTCGTAGAACTAACGATCACCTGACGTGCGCGGGCAGCATTGCAAAGTTCGCAGGGAAAAGGACAGTCGTGGATGCTTGCAGCTGCTCAGATACAGTCTCTTTAGGCGCCATCGATGCAGAAAGACCGTCCTGCTGGTCATGAATCATCATTATCGTCACGTTGGTTTGTATCTTTTACTGCCGTGCTAGCGTTCCCACTCGTCTTACCTCTAAAAACCGGGTAGCCTAGCGAAACCCATCCTCTTATTCCTTCCCACAACACCGCGGTGTTGGTGAATCCTTGCTCTCGGATCATAGTATTGACACGTTCGGCCGCAGCCCTCGGACATTCGCAGTAGGTCACTATCATCGTGCCATCGTCGGGCAGGTCCTCTAAGAAATCGCCAATACTGTTGTAGTCAGTGTAGTATGGAATAGGGACGGATCCCTCGATGTTGAATACCTGCCACTGAGACATCGACCGGGTATCTAGCAAGACCATTCGCCTGTTCTCCTGCAACGCCTCCAGCAAGTCTGGCGAACTAACATAAAGGCCGTCTTCCAAATAAAACTCCGCCGCCGGCGAGTCGGGATTGATCACATAGTCTTGCGAGTCAGGTGGCGAGCGCAGAGCCGGTTTGTCGACGGTCCAACCGGTAGCGCGACTGCGAAGAAATGCGGTGACACTGTCGATCTCCTCGCTTGACAGAATCTCACGAAACGCCACCATCTCCGTGCCGTCTCGTCCGTGCTCGATCGCATACCTGATAAACTTGTCCGTAGTCAGTGACAACATCGCCGGATTGCCCAGAGCTGTTCCGGTGCCTCCTTCGCCGTTCTTGCCATGACACGAGGCGCAGTGCACAGAGTAGATAGCTTCACCCAGTTCGATATCACCCAAAACCGGATCGTATGTAGGCGTATATGCGTCTACAACTGTATGGCCCCGCAGCCACTCTATTAGCTGTCGAATTTCGCCAATGGTCATTGGCCCGCCCATCTCATCAAGATATGCAGCCATTGGTGTACCTAACCTACCATAGGCAGTTGCTAGAGCCATTTCGTACCTACCCGATGTCATCAGCGACTGCGATCGAAGTGACGGCGCATGATCGTTGGCATGTCCCTGACGGTCCTCGCCATGACAAAGCACACAGTATTGCTGGTAATTTGCCGCCGCCGCTGCCGCCTGTTCTTCGCTGAGCCGCGATGGAGTCGTAGCCCAAACCGCTGTGGCGGAGGAGAACAAGACTACGAAGAACACCGCTGCCCGGCACACTTCTCGATCGATCATCGGACTCCCTTGATAGCTTTTCGAAGAATCTTGATGCTAACGTCGCGTTCGGAAGAACCAAAAAATATCTGGAATTCTTCACTTGGGTAGGAACCTGGGGTCACAAGCGTCAACGTTTACTCTCTCCACTATGCTTTCGTTCACTGTCGATACTAAGGATCCGAAACAGGCCCTTTTTCAGTCAAACTGCCTCCTCAAATTTTTCCTCCGGCTCACGCTGCTGCGTATCCCACATCGTTTGATAGACTCCTTTCTGCCGGATGAGGTCACGGTGAGTGCCCTGCTCTATTACGCTCCCCCGTTCTAAAACCAGTATTTCGTCGGCGTCAGCGATCGTGGACAGTCGATGTGCGACTACTAGCGTTGTCGTGCCTCGCGAAACCTCCTCCATATTGCGGAGAATCCTCTGCTCGGTCTTCGAATCGAGTGACGATGTCGCTTCGTCAAACACAAATATGCTCGGCTTCTTTAGCGCGGCCCGGGCGATCGCGATGCGCTGTTTCTCTCCGCCGGAAAGCTTAAGCCCGCGCTCACCCACCATAGTTCTGTAGCCGTCCGGGCGTGCGGCGATAAAGTTATGGATATCGGCGAGTTTCGCTGCTTCTCTGATATCTTCCTCAGAGCTCTCCGCGCAACCCATTGCGATGTTGTACGCGATAGTGTCGTTGAACAGGACGGTATCCTGCGGAACAATGGCAATAGCATTCCGAAGGCTAGCACCAGATACTTCAGAGATGGGCAAACCGTCGATCAGAATGCGGCCACTTTTGGGCTCCCAGAACCGCATAAGCAAGCGAATGAGGGAGGATTTTCCCGAACCGCTGGCGCCAACGAGTGCAACAGTCTTGCCTGCGGGAATCTTGAAACTCACATCCTTGAGAATCGTGCGATCGTCATCGTATGCAAATGATACATTCTCGAAAACCAGCTCCCCAGAGCTAATCAAAAACTCTTTCCCATCCTTTGCCGCCGCTTGCTCCGGGTCCTCGCGAAATACGTCAATCATCTTCTCGATGAAAGCCAAACCTTGCGCAATGTCTCTAAACGCGAAACCAAGCATCTCCATTGGCCTGAATATTTGCAGCATGTAAGCGTTTACCAGCACAAAGTCACCGAGACTCATGCGACCTTGCTGCACTTCTTTCACAGCCACGTACAGAGAAAAACCAAGCGAGATTGCGAAAATCGTTCCTACTAACATGCCGTTCATTGCTTTACGGCGAAAAAAGCGAGCCCAACGAGACTCCGTCTGTGCGAAGGCGTCATCCATACGCTGATGCATACGAGGTTCAGCACCGAAGGACTTTATAGTTTCATAATTGATAATACTATCCGTTAGCAAAGCGTTCGCATCGATATGAGCCGAGGACACCGCGCGCGCAGGGCTCATCAGTCTCGCAGCACCTATCACAAAAGCGATCGTGTAACACGCTAGCGTCGCCAGAATGATGCCCAGAAAAACTGGTTGGCCGAGCACGACTAGTACCGTGCTCATCATAGCTATCTCCATTAAGACAGGCAGCACTGTCAAGACCAGATGCTGAACTACCATTCGATAGCCATTCAGGCCGTTGGCGAGAGTCTGACTCAACGCACCGGTTTTCCGATCTACGTGGAAACGCAACGGCAAGGTCATCACATGCTTGAAAAGCCGCAGGCTAAGGTTTCGATGCAACCGCTGGTCGGCTAGACCTATCGTCAGCGCACGCAGCTCGCCGAAAAGTCGAGTCAACCAATGACTAGCTGCGTACGCGAAGACCAGCAGCGCAACCGTTAGATATGTTCCGGGTAGTGCTTCTGAGTCAGTCAGACGATCGACGATTAGTTTTAAGATCACCGGCGACAGGGTCGCTAGCGCGGAAGAGGCTAGCACGACGAGCAACGCGAGCAAGAACATGACTTTCAGGCGATTACTGGTCTCTTGTACGAGCAGCCGAAACGCTGACACCCACGCCGCGTTGGGCGTTTGTTGTCCCCGCGCTGGTTGACGGAGGCCTGCGGCCATATCAGGCAGCCGTCTGCTGCCTCACGTCAGCCCAGCTGTTTAGCCATGTTTCAGCCACCATAGCCGAAATTATCGAGCGCAGCTCCTTACCCCGTATTAGCTCGCGCTCACATAGAGCCCTCTCCAACTCCTGTCGGTCGAGTAGACCTTCACTCACTAGTGCCCCGTCGAGTAGCAGCTCTTTTAGGTATCCAGAGCTCCCCGCAAACAGCTGACCAACATAACCTGTGGTATCACCCTTTGATGAGCGGTCAACAATCTTCGCGGGAACATCTCGCTCAAAAGACTCTCGTATCAAGCCCCGAGGTCTCCCACGGTGCGCCAGGAGATAGGTGGGAATCTGGAGAGAACACTCGATAATGGGCTGCGAAATGAGCGGGTGTACTTGCTCAGCGCTTGGGCAAGGTGACCCGAAAAAGCGCTGGCAGTCAATAACGTTGAATATTTGCCCAATCTTGCTGGATGGTAACCGATGCGCGCTAGTCACCCATGGGTGGGCGTGTGCAGAAGCCCCCATCGTCGAAGAACCATCGTCGTTTAAGAAAGAAGGCGATTCATATCGGGTGTAGGGATCGAATGACCGTCGGAGCAGTCCGTATCGAACTACCGCACCCCAAACGGACCAGACGGATTCACTAGTTAGGTGACTAGTTTCTTCTACAATACGAAAGAGACGTGGCCGTATTCCGTGGCGATACGCATACTCCGCCGCGATTAGCTTTGTTCTACTCTGTTGAAAGAGGTGATCCCCACCCTGCCCGCTAAACACGGCACCGGCATCCCGGTCGATTATAAATCGTTGTTTCGACAGCTCGGACCTCGCCAAGAAACCTAGCAGCGCGGGGGTCGCGACTTTGGTCTTATCCAGCAGCTTCTCAAGCTTCTGCTCTGAAGCAGGTACCATAGTCTCAACAAGTTCGAACCCGCCCCTTCGCGCGACCATACGCGCGTAAGAACGTTCATCGCCTTCGGACATCTCCGTAAAGTAATTCATGCAGAGCACGCTAGGACGGACGTCGGTTTTGGCTATGCACGCCGCAACTATCGATGAATCGAGACCACCGGATAACTCGTGTACGATGCTGTCATAGCTGGAGGCCCACGCACTAACACACTGCTGTACAACGTCCCGCAACCGTAAACGGGCTTCGCTTGGATCCTCGAAACTACGAGCCTCGCTTACCTCGACCGGATCCCAATGAAACGAACTGACTTTCCGGGGGGCTACGGCGTTGTCTTCGATGGAGATACATTCTCCGGCGTGTAGCTGTGATACCTCCTTAAAACCGGTCGTTCGGGTGACCAATCGAAACTGCTGCAAAAATCCGTTTACGTGACTCCAATCTACGGAAAATGGCGGCAAATCAAGCCTAATACAGTCCTCTATGTCTGAGACCACAACATCGACACCGCCTGACTCTGCCAAATAACATTGAATGCCCCCAGTCGGATCCCTAAGTACGTACCGTACTCTGCCTTCTGCTGTCCTGAGAAACGCGACATAGTAGCCCCAATAATGGTCTACCAGGTGTCGTCCTTGCGACCCGATTACACGCTCCGATTCCGTATCGTCAAAATTCGGATTTGATGAAACATAGCCCTCAGCAAGATCACTGGAAAAGAGCTTACCCAAAACAACCCCCCGATTCCTCGTAAGAACGTACGCACGATAGGCCCCCCGAGAGAGAGTTACGTGAAGCACACGCAAACCAGGAATATCAACCACTTGTTCCCAACTCGACGAACTAGACTTGAGAAGTCGAGTCAGACGCTCGGCCTCCACTGCTTTCGCCTGATCAGTTGCGCTCCAGCCAAAGGCTACGTATCTATACATTGATTGGGGTCCTCACCTGTATGACAGTTGAAACCGTAGGGATCATGACCAAGATAAGTCTCGCTCTACGCGTCACTCAAACCCGCTCCTAGACACGATTTCGAGCAATAGCATAAGTAGAGGGTGCGCGCTGACTTGCTGCACTCATGATCTGAAAACTCACCGGCGGGCAATGGAGGCCGCCAAGTCAACAGTAGAAGGTATGTCCAGACCGCATGAGAGATCATTCGCGGCAGCTTCATGATCATGCCTTTCTGCACGACACTCTTGTCGGAATCGATGCATGCTCTCATCGCCTATTTCCCGCCGTACGCTCATGAGCCCCTTGTCCCCATTTGCGTGGCATCGCCGTCCGATCCAATAGCAGTGCCGGAGATTATCGGCCTCACCTTTAGATCTAGTTGGGGAACGGTAAGCTGTTCATGAATCCCAACTCATGAATATCAACTCATTCTTTGGGTAAGAAGTAAGTCAGAAAGCTGCGCAGCCCGCGGGCTGCGCAGCCACATCGTCGTTGATTCGACGACACTAGTCGTCTTTGCTGACTAGCATTCGGGGTTAACTATTTCCTGGCTAGTGCACTGGAAGTTCTCAAGGCGCTCACCGACCAGACCAAATGTTTCTTCTGACACGGCGCCAAGGTCGATCAAGACTTCGTCATTCATAGCGATCTCCAAGTTAGTTAGGTAGGATTGCCAGCACATCGTCTGGCGTAGAAAAGACTAGAGCAGCCTATGAGGTTGCGTCAAAAAAATCTGTTCTAGTTTAAGAACTACTAATTCAGGTTATCCTGTCAAAGTTAAAGAGTGAGCCTTACGGTTGTCAAAAATATCGGATATCCCCAAAGAGACACTCTCTCCCTGGATCCGTAGAAGCGTTCGACCTGCAAACCTGGCGCGTAGACACATCCAACAAAGACGCGCTCGATCTGTGTCTTTCAGCAAGAACGACACCCCGTCACCGCTCTCGATACGGTGCGTTTTTTGCGCTGGTGAATACTGTGACGGAAAGCACTACCGTACGTAACTTGAAAGTACGACTTGTGCTGTAAGAGGGCTACCCTTATTGCCCGATTTGACGCTGTGTTCGAGGCAACTCGTAACGGCGCGGGCACACATGATTTCAGATTTGCGAAACGATCATTAGAATTGGCCGTCATTGCGACAGCGTCTAGGAAGTTGATCTTGGGCGTCGAAGATAAATACGCTACCGATGAGGAGCTTTGCCGACTCGGCTAGTGAAGGGCCATTGATTCTCGACCATGAGTAAGCGCCATCTCCGAGACCTCAAAACGATTACCGGTCTTACTATCGTAGACGACGCCCCCTTGTACCGTATACTTTACTGAAAGGGTGTTCAGAATATTATCCAATGGGTCTTCGTCCAGCACCAGGAAATCAGCGATTTTTCCGACTTCAAGCGAGCCGATTCGTTTATGAAGGCCCAACTTTTGCGCGTTGACCAGCGCAGTAGAGCGTAGCACCTCTTCGGTCGTCATACCGCCTTTCTGCATGTACCACATTTCCCTGTGAAGGTTCGAGCCCGGCATGTTGTGTGCACTGACACCGATGTGCACACCGGCATTTCTTGCGAGCGCAACTTGCTCTGCAACTCTGCCGATCCGATGTGCTTCGTAAGCAACGGTTGGGGTCGATTGGTCATGGTCGCAAACCGAGTAGGTTTTCAGTTTTTCACGATAGTATTGGTTTTCTTCCTGGAAGACAGCGTTGCAATAAAACACCTTCCTGTCGGATATTTGGCCTATCGAGCCTACAGTGATCGCTATGTTCGGGGTCCAAATATAACCAGTTCGACTTAGTAGCTCATGAACATCACGATAGAAAGGCGTCGGCAAGTAGGGATGGTCACCACCTGTGTAGCCATCCAAAACACGTGTCATCATTCCGTCAAACGTCTCTAAATGAGAGATGGCTCCGAGGCCATTCGCACGCGCAGCCGCTAGAAGCCACTGCCGCTGTTGTCGAGTATGCGCGTCATACTCCTTTAACAAGGTTACGCCGAGATCTCGACGCTGCTGGACCGAAGCCAGCGCGGCAGCGTAGCTGGTTAGAAACTCATAGGGGAAGCCTACACGACCCGCTGCGGTGTGAGACCATCGAGGCCCGACGGTGCGTCCAGCCAGCTGTAAATCAGCGGCGGCGGGAGCCCCATCATCAGCGACTCCGCCAGGCTCCCAAGCCGAAGTAATCCCAAAAGCAATCGCAGACTTATCCGAGAACATATCGGAAATGCCAGACTTCGGCAGACCGAACGCGGAGGCAGACCCACCTATCCGGTGATAGTGGGTGTCGAGGAACCCCGGCACAATAGTCTTTCCAGTTACATCGATTACCGTTGCTCCGGGAGGAATCTCTACGGCGTCTGTCGGCCCTAAAGCTACAATTCGATTATCGCGTGCCACCAAAGTGCCCGACGGTATGATCGGCCCTGCGCCAGTATCGCCAGCGATCGTAACCAAACGTGCGCCAGTAAAGGCCAAGTATTGTGAGGGCTTATTCATCGTGATCGGCACATCAATGTCAAGCGAGTACAAACTTGCATCTTCGAGACGGTACTTGTAGACGTTCGTGCCAAACCCAAACGTTAACTGACTACCACTACTCCAGTTTGCGTAGTAACCGGCGTTCGCACTAGCCCGAAATGCTTCAGGTGCCAGCGAAGACACACTTCCGGGACCGTCGATCCCACTATGAAAGGGGGCAATCCACACCGAACCGTCTCGCCGCGTCAAAGCTAAATGCTGTAGATCTGGGGCGGGCGCGATTCCTCCAACCTCAGACGAACCGAAAGCTAGCGTCCGTGAACCCAGACCATTGAGATCGGCCTCCTCTAGTACTGTCCTTACGATCGATTCCGGGTAACTAAAAAGCAGTTTGTCACCCGCTTCATTAAAACGAATGGAGAACGCGAAGATAAAGTATCTTGAATAATCACCTGGCGGAGCAGGTCTAATTTTGACTTCGTTGAAATAGCCTTTCGCTGCTGATGTCCATCCAAATCCGTACACCTCCCTACCGGCAACTGACCAGTTTTGCTGTCGAATCAAAGCGATTTTGGACCCGTCATCTGACCATTCCGGTAGCAGATAGTCGGAATCTGGGTCGGCAAGCAGCTCTCTGGACTCTCGGCCGTGAATGTCAGCAACCATTAATCGGCCGAACCCGTATTCGCCGTCAGCATGTGAAACGCTGATGTAGGCAACGCGCAGCCCATCAGGAGAAATCGCTGGCATATACTCAAGTTCATTAGAATTTGTTAAGCGTCGGATCTTACCGGTCTCTATGTCTATCACCCAAACAAAGCCGATCGCTGCGAACACCATTGTCTGCCCATCGGCCGAAAGACTTGGCCAACGGATGATAGCCGACTTCTCGATATCGTCAACAGTTTGCGCTTTCGGCTTAGCTCGTATGACAACTTGTCGCTTAACGACAACCCTAAAAGGTATTATCTCAAGGGTTCCATCAACTAGCTCCACTCGGTGAATTTTCCCGTCGTGCCAGAAAACAATGGATTCCCCATCGGGCGTGAACGCATAATTCGGTCGGGAATCCTCACTCGGTTTTGTTGCGTCATCAGCAACATCGAAATCTACGAGAGCATAATCACGCTTCGTACTCCGATTGACAATTCTCAGTTCGGTCCGTGTATCTCGAGTGTATTGGCGGAAGTAGGCGAGAAACTCGCCACTACGGGAGAGCTGTGGCTTGTACTCGTTATATTCGGTGACTTCCGATGTCAACGCGGAGCGCGTGCGGGTCGAACGGTTAAAAGAGTACAACTGTGCGTAACCTCGACTCCAATCTCCCGAATACCAGGACTCGGAAAAGAAGACTTCTTCGTCGAATGACTCAACGCCAGAGTATGTCTTCACCGGATCGCGCAGCCGTTCCCGAGTTGCTGAGTTTCTTTGCGGCCCGCTCGGAGGGTTTATTGGCGTGATCGCGCCGCTCACAGGATCGACGTAATGTAGGATCATGTCGCGGTGGCCAGCCAGTTCGTTCGCGGCGTCGATGCCGACCAACAACTGATTGTTAGCCGGAGACCAATTCGGTGTACCGACAACATCGCGATCAAGACTTGTGATCTGCGTCAATGACTGGTCGGCCAATGTAAGCTGCCATAAGTTCTTGTACCCAACCCGATCGCTAACGAAGTAGACGTATGCGCCGTCAGGAGAAAACCGCGGCGCCTGATCCCAGGCAGTACCGCTGGTCAACGCGACCGCATCACCACCATCTATCGGAAGCTGGTAGATATCACCGAGCAAATCGAAAACTATGGTTCGACCATCAGGAGACACGTCCACGTTCATGAACGTTCCCTCAGTCGTGTCGAAATCGATCGAGCGCACGGGCAACTTCGGCATCTGCTGCGTGAAATCAGGGGGCTGCGGGCCAATCTCCCAGGTGAATTTATGTGTTTCGATTGTGCTGTTTCCACTCGCGAAGCATGGAGACAGGAACACCGCAACCACGCCGGCAGACAGCATGGCGGCAAGACACCGCAAGTGGACCACGGTCTACCTACCAGGTCTTCGTTAGATGGAAAGCGAAGAAGCGACCTAGTGGGTTTGCGTTAATAGAATCGTACCCGACACCACCTGGTGTATCGACAAACGGTGGATCTTCGTCGAACAAATTTTGAGTCGTCAACGTCAGTCGGGCACCACTCAGAAAGCTTGAGTCGTTGTCGAAATCATAGGCAACCGTGAGGTCCATCGTAGTCCAAGAATTCACTTCTTTTGCGGGACTACTAAACGTATCGGAGTAACCATCCGTGTAGTTCACGAATCCTGTGATCGACCAATCATTGCGGCTCCAAGTGACGTTGCCACGCGCACGGAAATCAACCGGGCGACCAAACGTGTCAACTTCATCCACGAGTGGGTCCGCTGAGAGAAGCTTCCGTTTGAAGTCGATGAGATAGTTGCCATTGAGGCCGGCGGCAAAAGCCCCAATCTCCGTGTCGGTAGCATATGACAGTTGTACCTCAATCCCGGTCACTACGGACTCGGCCAAGTTAGTTAGGCGATTATCAAGGATTAAATCAACAGGCACTGCTCCAGAAATGAGGTCATCGGCAGAACTTGGTGCAAACCGGTCTGGTTGGAAATTCGGACCGTTTACTAATGCTGCGATTAGCTCAGGTGCTGGGTTTCGCGTCACGATTGACGCAAATCGCGGATCACCGATCGCAGCAAAGGGATTGGCCGAAGGTGTTTCTATACGCCCCGTGAACTCGACATTGAAATAGGTGGCATCAAAAGAAAAGCCATCCAAGTATTTTGGGCTCCATTGGAATCCCGCCGTCCAAGTGGTTGCCTCCTCTTCCCGAAGATCTGAGTTCCGCCCCTGCGCAAAGAGTATTCCGTCTCCAAAAAAGGCGGGCGGAATGTAAAAAACTGGCGATAGAGTATTGTCATCCAAGCTAGTTAATGAGGGCGCCCGGTATGACGTGCCGATCGTTCCTCTTAAGATTAGCGATTGCAGCGGTGACCACAAGAGCCCCATTTTCGGATCTATACTATTGCCGAAATCACTATAGTCTTCGTAGCGTGCGGCTAACGAAACCTCGAGGCGCTGCAAGCCTGCTTTACCATTTGTCCTCGTGACAAAAGGTAAGAAAAGTTCCGCGTAGACCGCAACAATGTCGCGGCTAAGGTCGGTTGTGCGCGAAAGTTCGACTGACTGAAGTCCGGCTGATGAGTAGCTTTCCGTCGATAGCGACTCCCTGCGGAACTGAGAGCCCACAGCGAGTTTCGCCGCACCTCCACCGAGATCAAACACATCGCCGTTGAGATCAAGATCGACGGACCATAGCTCGTTGTCCGACTTATTATCGGGTAGCTTAGATCGGTTGATAAGCGGCTCGATAATCGCACGATTACTCGAATTGGAACCATCACCATATGGATTAAACGCAAGAGCAGCATCCGCGAGGTTTACAGTAGCCACAAGTGCAGCTCGACCAGCGGGCTCAAGTGTATTTGTGCGCCGTCTCAGGCCATCTTCCGCAGACCAGTTGAGCGACAACTCAGCGTACCAATTGTCAGCGAATTCAACTTGTGCGCCCAAGGTCGCTCCGAGAGACTCGATTTCCGACACTTGGATTTGCGGTCCTAACTCTGAAAGAAGGGAATAGTTATCGATGCGGACTTCGGTGAGCCCGGTACCGGTCGGATCGACAAAATGGGGGCTCGCACTAGTTACACTGGGGAAGTCAATGAGTAGTGATGCTGCGCTACGCCCTATATTCTCCTCTCGGGAAAAGCGCGCGGCGCCGAACAGATTGAGCACACCGACGCGTTGTGTCGCGTGCAGAAAGCCGGCATGTCGCTCCACGTCCGGCGTGATGTCTATTGCTACGCGCTCGTTAAAAAGGTTCTGACTGTTCTCTAAATCTGCAAAATCCGCTGGTGTGAGCCCTGTACCATCCTGCCCATCGGGGATAGCGTAGAAAACGCGGTCACCTGACGGGCCTACCCGTATGTTTGCCGGAATGCCACCAGGCTGACGCCAGTCCGTGCCGCCGAAGCGAGTTAGGTCGCTACTCTGAGCAAAGTCACGATCGCTACTCTCTAGGGCCCCGCTATCAAAGTACTCGTAGCTAAGCAACACGCTGCCGCTGTTCCAGGAAGTCCCGAAAGACTGTCCCAATTGAACACTCGAAGTGTCGCCGCTACCATCACTACCATATCGAAGGCGTGTTTCAGCACCTTCGTAGTTCTCGCGCAGAATAAAGTTGATTACACCTCCAATAGCGTCGGAGCCGTAGACAGCGGATGCACCATCGGTCATCACTTCAACGCGGTCGATTGCCGTTACCGGGATCGAAGCTATATTGGTGAACCGACCTTCGTTGCCGCTTGGACTCATGCGACGACCATTTAGCAAGACCAACGTCGAGCTAGCGCCCAAACCTCGGAGATTTACGGAAGTGCCGCCGAAGAAATCCTTCACATCACCGCCTACCGCTAAGCTATTGGTCACCGGATCAGCATCCAAGCTGGCTCCCGCACCAAAGTTCTGCGGAAGATTCTCGACAACTTCCTCTACGGTCGCGAAACCTGCCATGTCGATCTCCGCCCGGTCGATCGTTACGATCGGAGACGCACTCTGCGCACCTCGGATCCGCGAGCCCGTAACCGTAATCTCGTCTACCCTCTGAGATCGTTCTCCAGGGCTGCTCTGATTAGCTAGCAGCGGCGGCTGGCCCTCGGATCCAGCGTAGTCCCCAATATCTTTCGCAGCCGTTTCCGAGCCCTCGATAGCCGCCCGCGCCATCAGTAACGGATCCTCATCGAGCCCTCCGACCGTAAGCTCCGTCGTCGCCTCAACCGACTCCGCACGCTGTACGATCACGCTATCGCCCGAACCAAAGCCCACTCGCAGTCCAGTGCCAGCGAGCAGCATTTCCAAAGCGCGCTCTCTCTGGAATAACCCGATGACCGCCTGCGTTCTTACATTGTCATAACCGCGCTCAGCGAAGACGAGTTCAATTCGCGATTGCCTTGCAAACTCGCGTAGAGCCTGTGGGAGGGTCGATGCGGGGATGTCGTAATTGACCGTCTCGTCTTCAGATTGAGCATAGCCCGCAGTCGAAAAGACCATACTAAAAACAGCAATTAGTATCGTCCGCCTATATAGGCACGTACGCCGTGCAATCGAGCCTTTCTTTTTCTTTAGCGATACGCCCAAATGAACTCTTAGTTCACGTGATCTTTCTTGTATCGCTTCCGCACACTTTCGCAAGAGCGAATTGGACTGTGACCGTCTACTGGCGACAACATGGAACGTATGTTTTGAAAAACTCATAAGCCACGTCGTTGACCCTGTCGTTTTCCGCAGCGATGCATCCAACCGCCCTCTAAGAACATATAAACACGTTAGAAACGTGCCACACCATCTCTGCAACAATATATTCAACCGCGGCATTCCGCTTCCCCTTTTTTCGTTCATACACGCGGTTGACGATAGTCAACACAACGGCTTACGAAGGGAGACGTTTTAGCAAGCAATATCCACTCTGGGTCTGTATGTGGTTTACTGCGACGCCTATGGCGTGGAAATGAGTACTCGGTCTTCAGTCGTGTGCGTAACGGAAAACGCGGCGGTGCTGATATCGAGGTTGCTCAGAAGACCATCGATGTTGTCAGTCCTCGCAATGATCGTGACTGGATAATTTGCGAGTTCCGGATCTTCGATGACCAACGTTTTAGGTGTGTACCTACCCACTTCGTCGATCACTTCACCGAGCGGTGTGTTCACGAATTCGAGCATGCCGTATTGCCAAGAGAGTTTTCTTTCGAGCACTTCGGTGTCGACCGCGGCGACTTCTTCGATCGTCTCCGAGATAGTCGCGTTGTAACCCTTGGCGAGCGTCTGCACAGCACCCGCGCCGCTGTCCGGCAGCTCCGCAGTCGGCACCGCAGCGATCAGGTTCTCAGGCGCTTTTGCGATTTGGACACGACCGTCGGTCACCGTGACTTCGGCCTTTTCATCGTGCACATGCACCGTAAACGCCGTGCCAACGGCTCGCACGACGCCCACACTCGTAATCACAACAAACGGACGTGCGGAGTCGTGTGCGACATCGAAGTGAGCTTCTCCGGCGTCGAGGAAAACGTTGCGTTGCTCGCCGCTGTACTGAATGTTCAGACTGGTGCTCGTGTTCAGCAGTATCGATGAGCCGTCCGGGAGCGAAATTTCCTGTTGCTCACCGACCGCCGTGTAATACTCGGCCTGATAGCCGGTCCCCGGCCACAGCGACCATCCGATCGTAAGCGCCATTGCTGCGGCGGTCGCAGCCATGGCCAGCGGCAAGGCGTACCGGCGATTTCGCTTCCGCCGAATCCGCCTCTTCGCTACCCAAGGGTCACCCTTCGTAACGGGTTCCTTGCGAAGCTGCTGCAAGAACTCGAGCGACTGCCACTCGTGCTTCGCCGTAGCGAACGCCTCGCGGTGCTCTGCGCTTTCCTTGAGCCAGCGCTCCAGGCGCTTGTGCTCAATCGGCGTCAGCTCGTCGAGCTTGACCACCCAGCGCTTGGCTTCGATGGTCACCGATTGTTTTGTTGAGTGTTTGAGTCCGGTCATGACAAATCAAGCGGGTTGCGGAACGGATGCTCCGCTCCGGGCGTTCTGCCCCGCTACTCCTGATCGAAAAAATCGTTCAATACTATCCCATGTTTATCGCAGTACTCACCAAGTTGTTTCCAACCCAGCGCAGCGTAGTTCGACACGGCATTTTCAGAGAGCTGCATCTTGACGGCAATCTCGCTACAGCTCTCGCCCCAGATGCGCCGGCGCACAAACGCTTCCTGGTAGCGTTCCGGGAGCGCCGCGATGGCGGTGCTAAAAGCGTCGAGTTTTTGCTGCATAAACGCCCGGTTCTCCGGCGAGCAGACATGCGCACTCGACGCGTAGTCGTCCATGTCGGGCGACGAGTCTGTCTCGGTATGTTTCCGGCCGCGGTAGAACATCGACGTAATCAGGTTGCGCGCCGTCGTATATAGAAAGCCTTTCGGCGAATCGACAACCTTGCCGTTGTTCAGGTGTTTTATCGTGCGGACGAAGGTTTCCTGAACTACGTCTTCAGCATGCGATACCTGATAGCCGGGTACGAGCCGAATAACATAGCTTTTCAGTGAGTTTTGATGCTCACGGTAAAGGGACGCGGCGACTTCCTCGCTATTGCCCTGGATCACCGGGGCCTCTTCCTCCGAACAGTCTTGTTGCTGTCTGTGCAATTGCGTACTCACGCGCAGTCTACCTGCAACCGGAGAATAACAGGCAGTTCATCCTTTTTTCTTGTGGAGTGCTCTTTTAATAGTGTCGAAGCGCTATATCTGTCACAAAACTTGAGATAAACCGATTATTGGCCCTCTCGCCTGCCGAATCGCCCAGGAATCGACGGCACAATCGAAGCTCTATATTGGTCTACACGAACCATAAAATGCACCCGAAGGCGTTACGAGCCAAGTTAGTGAGATTACTCGGTTTGTAACGTCCTAGAAGTAAGAGGTGCTAAAAATGAGCAAAGCAACCGCGCGTAACGACAGTTTTCAAACGCAAGTGTCGAGCCTGGACGACGGAGCGCGCACTATGTCCAATTCCGCCGCGATACAGGCCGATCTGGAGAGCGCGTTCTCGGAAGACAGTCTGACCGCCGAATACGGTTACTACATCGAACTGTCATCGGCCAGCGACGTTGGCGAATTCAAGCGAAAAATCGACAACGCCGTAAAACGGCTCGGGTTTTCGGACTTTGCGTTCGTGCGGCTGTCCGGTGCGGAAGACTCAGGCAAGCTGGTCACGGTGGCTCCGGAACTCATGGATGCCTACTACAAGGCCGGACTCTACGAACACGACATGGCCATCCAGCATGCGGCCCAGCAAACCCAGCACTTCTTTCGTTCGGTAATCAACGAGCACGTATTCCAGATGCCGTTTAGCTGCGATCACACGCGCTGCATGATCGAGGCCGACGAACTGAACCGTTCCTTCGGCTACTACGATTTTTACAACATCCCCTCGAAGGCAAAGAACGGCGAGGGCAACGTGGTGCTGTCGGTCACGCGACGCGGGATGCCGCCCGCGGCTCTGAAGCGCAAGATAAAAGACTGCTATTCCGACCTGCAGCTGTTGTGCGATGCCATCGACTTCGTATCGACGCGGAGTTTTCCGGGCGAACTCCTGGGCGAGGAGCGAGACCAGTCGCGCAAGATCAAGATCAACCCGAGGCCGCTGGTGGTGCTCGACATGCTGGCCAACAACGATCTCAACATCACCGAGGTGGCGGGCGAGCTGGGTATCAACGTCGTTACCGCCAACCGGCATCTGCAGGCCGCAAGAAGAGCCTTCGGCGTCAAGACCAACCATGCGGCGATAAAGCTGGGCATTCTGAACAAGCTCATCGAGTACAAGTAGCGGTATTCGACTCGGTGACGGCATGTTCGGTAAACCACTGAAGGACGATACGACGGACGGTGAGGCCGCCCGTCCCGGCATCGACCTGCTATCCAGGGAAGTCGCGGCAGACCCTTACCCCACGTACGCCTGGCTGCGGGACAAGCATCCGGTCTGCAGGGTTGAGCCTGGCGGCATCTGGGCGGTCAGCCGCTTCGAGGACGTACAGTTCGTACTGGACAATCCCGACATCTTCTCCGCATCGGCGGCCAACGCGCTCTACAACACCGAATTACCTGAGGACGAGCGCACTCCCGCGCGGCTGATCAGCTCCCAGGACCCACCCGACCACGGCAAGTATCAAGGGCTGGTCAACAAAGCCTTCCTCGACAAGGCAACCAAGCCGCTGATCCCGCTCATGCTCGAAACGGCGCAGTCGCTGCTGGGCAATTTCAACACGACGACGCCGCTCGACTTCGTCGAACACTTCACCTACCCCTTCGTTCGCACAATCATCGACCGCATCGTCGGCCTCGAAGACCACCGCCAAGATCCGAACGAGCTGCGGGAGTGGCTGCTGCTCGAAGAGCGCGTCTCACTGTCGCAGACCGACGAGACGTTCAACCGTGCCTTCGATGCCGCGACGGCGAGGCAGAACCGCTATTTCTCGGTAGTCATGAACGAGCGGCGCAAACGTCCCCGAGACGATCTCGTGACCCGGCTCGTCACGGCAGAAGTCGATGGCCGCAGGCTTTCGGACGAGGAGATATGCGGCTTGCTGCGCCTGCTGGTCTCTGCGGGTTTCGTCACGACCGTGCATATGCTCAGCCATGCGATCGTACTGCTGGCGCGGAAACCCGACCTGTTCGCTCTGCTCAAAGACTCGCCGCAGTCGATCCCGGCGTTCGTCGAAGAACTCCTGCGCTTCGCTCCATCTGTGCTCGCGACCGTGCGGACGACAACCCGGGCGGTGGAAATTGCGGGCGTCGAGATACCCGCCTGTGAAACCGTCCTGCCGATAGTCGCGTCGGCCAACCGCGATCCGTCGGCCTTCCCGAACCCCGATCGCTTCGACCTCGCCCGCCCGCGCAACGGGCGGCACCTGTCCTTCGGCTACGGGGTTCACACCTGCCTCGGCGCGGCCCTCGCGAGGCTCGAGCTGCGCATTGCGCTCGAAGCACTGCTCGGCAGCTATACCTATATCGACTGTCCGCCTGACGACAGGATAAGCCGGGTTCATACCTTGTTCTTGCACGGCATTTCCGAACTACCAATACGCCTTTATTAGCGCGCCTATATTAGCGCCGCCTTTATTGGCGCCTTTACTGACTCTGATGACCTTGGGGGATAGCGATGCACGCATGCAGAATCACGAGACACACCTTTCTTACGGCAGTGACGGCTGCGCTGGTCTTGCTGCCGTTTGCAGGTTCCGCCGCCGAAGACACGGAACACCGTCTCGATGAGGTCATCGTAACCGCGCAAAAACGCGAACAATCGCTGCAGAAAGCGCCGATCGCCATTGCCGTAATGGACGACGAGCAAATGGAAGCACAGCGCATCGGCGACATTAAGGCACTCGAGGCCGGCGCGATTCCCTATCTGCGTGTCGTACCGGTCGGCAACACGACCTCGAACCTTATCGTGGCCATCCGCGGCAACGCGCCCGGAGATCCGAGCGAAGTAACCCGCGATACGGCTGTCGCGATGTATCTGGACGGCATCTACCTCGCGCGCTCCCAGGGACTGGGCATGGATTTGATCGACCTCGAACGCATCGAGGTGCTTCGAGGTCCCCAGGGCAGCCTGTTCGGCCGCAACGCGATCGGCGGCGCAGTCAGTCTGGTCTCAAAGAAACCTACCGGCGAATTCGGCCTGCGGCAGAGCGTGGACTTCGGCCGTTACGACGAGCTGCGGCACGTCACCCGTATCGACCTGCCGAAGATCGGCAACGTCAGCGCCAAGCTCGACTACGTGCATTCCGAGCGCGACGGCTGGGTGGACAACACGGCTCCCGGGCAGGCGGACTACACGGAATATCGCAAGGACGGCGGGCGGCTGGCGCTCTACTGGCAGGCAAGCGACGCTGTGTCCGTGGACTACAGCTTCGACATGTCGAACGCGAGCACGGCACAGAACTACTTCCAGTTCTACGTTGACAGGGTCGGCCTGTTCGGCGAAGAGCTTGAGCGCCAGAGCGTCACCCGCCTTCCCGGGCTGCCGCTGCAACCGACCCGCAGCAAGCATTCGGGCCATTGCGTGACCGTTGGCTGGGATATCGCGGAAAACCTGAGATTCGAGTCCATCAGCGGCTACCGCGACCTGGAGGAGGACAGCAACAACAACTATCTGGGCGTGCTGTATTTCAACGGTCTGAACGACTCATCTGTCATGGACCAGGATCAGTTTTCGCAGGAGTTTCAGTTGATAGGCACGCGTGACCGGGTCGAGTGGGCCGCAGGCCTTTATTACCTGCGAGAAGACTTGTCCAAGACCCTGCAGAGCCGGTTTACGCTCGATCTCTTCGGTGTCTTCGGCGGCCCGCCGTTAAGCCCTATTACGCCGCCGACAACCTTCGACGCACTTGCCTCGGGCGACTTCCTGCCGCCGCGCATCATCGACTCCGAAGCCCGCTCGGTGGCCGCTTACGGCCAGGCCACCTGGAACCCGGATGTTCTCAGCGACGCGCTGCGCCTGACGCTGGGGCTGCGCTACACCGAAGACGAGCGCTCCTCGACCCGTTTCGCAACCGCGCTGAGCGTGGCCGACCAGGACTCGGAGCATCTCGATACGACTCTGGCGGTGGACTATGAGTGGACCGATTCGCTGTCCACGTACCTTAAGTGGAGTACCGGCTACAAGGCCGGCGGTGTCAACACACGATCGGTGAGCTTCGCCCCGTTCGAAGAGGAAACGGCGGAAACTGTCGAACTCGGACTCAAGTCCGAGTTCTGGGGGCAGCGCGCCCGGCTCAACGCCGCCGTGTTCATGACGGAATACGACGACCTGCAGCTCGACTTCCTCGACCCCGTCAACCCGACAATTCTCGAAACGATCAACGCCGCCAGAAAGGTGGACGTGGACGGCCTGGAGATCGACCTGACCGTCACTCCTTTCGAAGGACTGCTTGTCGGTGCAAGTTATTCCTACCTCGACGACAACATGCCGCTGCAGCCCAATCCGGTTGCCGGCGGCTTGCTGCAGCAGTTCTACGTGCCGCTGGCGCCGAAACATGCCGGAGCGATGACTCTGGACTACCAGTTCGAGCCGTGGAGTTTCGGTACTCTAAGCGCGCACCTTGGCATGACTTCGACAGACGACTATTTCTATGGGCCGCTCGTCGGCGAGCAGCGGACCGACTCCTACACGCTGTGGAACGCGCGCCTGACCCTTGCAGACATCCGCGTCGGCGACGGCGGCACGCTGAAGATCTCGGCCTGGGCCGAAAACCTGACCGACGAGGAGTACATCGTCTTCGCGTTTCCGGTCGGCAACCCGGCTGTTTCCATCGCACAGGCCTTTGGAGACCCGAGAACGTATGGGGTGAGTCTGGCCTATGGGTTTCGGTGAGACGGTTTCGGTGAGACGGGCGGTACTTCGGCGCGGTACTTCGACTACTCTTTATTGGAGAAATCGTCCAGTACGATATCGTGCTGGACGAAATACTCCACCAGCTGCTTCCACCCCAGCGCGGCGTAGTTGGATACGGCACTTTCCGACAGCTGCATTTCCATACCGATTTCGCTGCAGCTCTCTCCGCGGATACGCCGCCGTATAAAGGCCTCCCGATAGCGTTGCGGCAGCGTATCGATCGCAAAACTTAGAACTTCAAGATTTTCTCGAGCGATCGTCAGATGCTCTGGCGAACAGACAGTGGCTGGCACTGCGTAGACATCCATGTCGGGCTCCCACTCGATCGCCGTGTGCTTGCGGCCACGATAAAACATCGAGGTGATGAGGTTACTTGCTGTGGTATAGAGGAAGCCCTCTGGCGAATCGATCTTCTTACCCTTGTTGAGGTGTTTTATTACGCGAACAAAGGTCTCCTGAACAACGTCCTCGGCATGCGAAATCTCGCGACCGGGAACGCGTCCGACCGCGTAGTCTCTCAGCCAGTCCTCATGCTCGTGGTACAGACACTCGGCAACCTCGCCACTATTGGCCGGGGTCATCGACTCGGTCCGATTTCACGCGTCCCTGCGGCTGTCTCGACAGTAGCGTACGCGAATCGCGGGCAGGCTTCGGCAGGCTTAAGACTCGCTAGGCCAACTACTCCCGATCGTCGAAATCGTTCAGGACAATTCCGTGCTCTTCGCAATATTCGACCAGCAGCTTCCATCCTAGCGCCGCGTAGTTCGAGACCGCGTTTTCCGAGAGCTGCGTAGCCACGGCGATCTCGCGGCAGCTCTCTCCCCAGATGCGCCGCCGGACGAAGGCTTCCTGATAGCGTTGCGGGAGTGCAGCGATAGCAACGACAAACGCATCGAGATTCTGCTCGAGCATAAGCCTGTGTTCCGGCGAGCAAACGCTCGCCTGCAAGGCATACTCGTCCATGTCGGGCATCGAATCGGTTTCGGTATGCTTGCGGCCGCGATAGAACATCGAGGTGATGAGATTACGCGCCGTCGTGTACAGAAAGCCCTTCGGCGAGTCGATCGCCTTGCCGTTGTTGAGGTGCTTGATGGCGCGGACGAAGGTCTCCTGAACGACGTCCTCCGCGTGCGCAAGCTCATAGCCCGGAACGAGCCGCCTGACATAGCTTCTGAGCGACTTACCGTGCTCTTCGTACAATGATGCGGCGATCTCGTTGTCGTCGGCAGACATCTCCTGCACGCTTCCTTTCGATCAACGACTATTGTCTGTGATGATATCGAAACAACCGGTCCGAGACCAGCCATGGTCGCGTTGATACACAAGAGGTGCGTGAGCGATTCGACGGACTGGCCGTCATTGAGACATCGGGTCATGCCTGTGTTGCCCGCAAAGACACACTGCGCCGCCTATTGCCCGGCGAGCATCCCGTTGAGTTCCGGCACCAGCTTGCGCCGGCTGTCATGATACGCGGCGATGACATCGCGCAGTTTCTCCCGGTTTTCAGCGCTGCGATCATCCAGCAGCAGTTCGCAAATGCCGCGAAGCTCGCCCGTCACATCGTCGAAACGCTGGCACTCGAGCACGCGCAGGTAGTGCATCCGCTCATTAGCGGCCCGCACGAGTTGCAGGATGTCCTTTCTGCCGGTGCGCTCGACGACCGCAAAGAACAGCGCGCCAGTGTATGCCGCGAGTGTCGCGTCGCTGAGTCCGTGACGGACAAGCTTTCGGCTCAGCCTGGCGATAGTCGCATCTGCCTTGCCGTGATCGTCAGCCGCGCGGTCGAGCGCCGACAGGACAATCGCACGGTTCCAGTCATACAGCCCGGCGATGGCACTCTCTTCAGGACACCACGCAAAATAGGCCGCTTCCGCACCCGGGATCGCCCAGCCTTCCGACGTGAGCCGGGAACAGGCCTTCTTCACCGGCGTCACGCCAATACCGAGCTTATCGGCGATGACCCGGACCGGAATCTGCCGGCCCGGCGGTAACTGATAGTCACCCAGGCTGTCTTTCAACACCTGATAAGCACGGGTGAATTCGTTCGCCGCTGTCATTGTCGGGTCGCTCGAGACTGCCGCCCGGGGCATGGTCTTGTAGAGTAAAGGAATGTGGCCGCTGCGGCCCCTACTCGATCTGGTAGGGCTATAAAGCGACAATCGGAAATGATGCGGAAAAAAAGGGGGTCGAACCGCAATTCTTCAAACCATCAGGATGAGACGACGATTGCTGAGCATCAAGAACAGTACGCTCATTCGGAAAGCCGAATTCGCGAGGGCAAAAATCTCGGTTCGACCCCTATTCTTCCTGCCAGAGGTACTCCGCGAGTCCCGTCAGGCAGCCCGTCCAGCCGTGCAGATGGCGATCGTGTATCTCTTTGGACGGCATCATCGTGTGCGTGATTGTGACCAATGTGCCCTGCTCGTGGCGATCGAAACATACGCGTACGCGCTCTTCCGCAGCCCCGTCGACAATCCAGGTGTACACCAGCAGCCGCGGTCTCTCGATCGCCTCGAACCTGCCGCTAATCCACAATACGGACTTGTCGGGCAGCTCATTGCCAATGCGGTACTCTCCGCCGACGCTTAAATCGACTTCAGCCGCAATGCAACGAACGCCGCTTGGACCCCACCACTGCTTCAGCTCGGCCGGTTTGGTCCACGCATCGAACAGACGCTCAGGGCTTGCCGATACAACCCGGCGAAGTTCGAGGCGTTCGAAATCGCTCCCGCCTTCCGCCACGTCTATTTACGCACCTTCCGCCGCGTGCGTTTCTTTCCCACGGCATCCTTCCGCACGTAGTCCTCCAAGGCATCGAGCGTCTCGCCCCAAAACACGCGGTAGTGCGCCAGCCAGTCTTCCGCAGTGCGCAGCGGCGTTGCATCGAGAGCGCAGCGGTGCACGCGGCCCGTGATCGTACGCTTCACCAGACCGGCCTTTTCCAACACGCGCAGATGTTTACCGACGGCCGGCAAGGACATGTCGAAGGGTTCCGCGAGCTCCGTGACCATGGCGGAACCCTGACTCAGGCGACCGAGAAGCTGGCGCCGCGTGCGGTCGCCCAGCGCGCGAAACACGAGGTCGAGGTTTTCGTCCGGGTGCTTATGGACAGGCGTTGACAACATGACGCATATAGTAAACCATAAGGTTTAATATAACAACGACAGTTGCTAACGACAGCCAGGAGAAAGCCATGAGCATCACGCAGGAACTGAGCTTCAGCACGAGCCCCGAACACGTCTACAGCGCGCTAATGTCAGCCGACGAGTTTGGCAAGGTGACGGGCGCGCCCGCTGAGATCGATGCCAGCGAAGGCGCCGGGTTCTCGTGTTTCGGCGGGCAGATCACGGGGCGGCAGATCGAACTCAAACCCAACGAACGGATCGTGCAGGCCTGGCGCGCGGGCAACTGGCCCGAAGGCAGCTACTCCATTGTGCAGTTCGATATTAGCGGCTCGGAGGAGAACACGAAGCTGGTTCTAAAGCATGACGGATTCCCGGACGGCAGCGCGGAGCATCTCGAAGGCGGCTGGCACAAGATGTACTGGGAACCGCTGGCGAAGTATTTCGAGAAAGCCGGATCTGAAGGCTAAGAGCGCGTTTGCAAGACCGTCCGCTAACTCGACCGGGCCGCCTCACCTGCCGCCCGACACTTCCACAAACGTTCCAGTCACGTACGAGGCGTCGTCCGATAACAGCCATTGAATCGACTGCGCCACCTCTTCGGGAGTGCCGCCGCGCTGCATCGGTATCGAATCCGCAAGGCGGTCAACCCGGTTGGGTTCGCCGCCCGCGGCATGCATCTCCGTATAAATAAACCCGGGACGGACACAGTTCACGCGTATGCCTTCCGCGGCGACTTCGACTGATAGCCCTCTCGTCAGAGTATCTATCGCGCCCTTCGACGCCGCGTAGTCCACGTATTCTCCCGCGGATCCGAGACGCGCCGCCGCCGAGGACACGTTAACGATAGAGCCGCCGTGCCCTCCGCGCTTCACCGACATCCGCTTGACCGCCTCCCTGCAGCAGAGAAACGTGCCCGTAACGTTGGTTGCAAGAATCCGGTTGATCCGCTCGGCGTCCATGTCCTCGACGCGCATCTGGGGCAGCACGATGCCGGCATTGTTCACGAGCGCGGACACCGGACCCAACTCCTGATCCACGATCTCGAACAGACGAACGGCGTCGTCGTCGTTGCCGATGTCCGCCTGAACCGCAATCGCTTTTGCGCCGAAGTCCGCGAGCTCGCTGGCGACCGCGTTGGCGGCGGCTTCGTCAGCGCGGTAGTTCACGCAGATTCGATAGCCCTCCTGCGCCAGTAGTCTGGCCGTTGCGGCGCCTATGCCGCGGCTGCTGCCGGTGATGATGGCTACGCGTTCGTCGTTCATCCGGATATCCTACGTCCAAAATGAGTCGAATCCCAATCAACCCGGGGTGGTTGAAGCTGCTGTCGTTTCCCGAAGCGGCAACCATCTTGGAGGACAAGGCTAAGCGAATCGCCCACGTTTTCGACGTAACTCCAGAAGCGCCAGCTTTCTGGCGCGGGAGTGGCTGTACTCAGCATGATTTTGCGTTCGAGAGCTACCCGACCATTTATTGTCCAGGTGTCGAAGCAGAGGCGTTTAGGTTGGACAGGCACATTCTAAGCGAAACCGCTCAGATTAGAGCCTGCCATTTATGACCAGTCATCCCTATGCTCTCTGCCATGCCCAGAGCCCGCAAGCATCTGGTGTGTGTGTCGAGCACACCGTACTACCACGTCGTTTCGCGCTGTGTCCGTCGCGCATTTCTCTGTGGCGCCGACAACACCAGCGGCAAAGACTACGAACACCGCCGCGGCTGGATCGAAAAACGGGTGCGAGTGCTGTCCTCCCTGTTCAGCATCAAAGTATGTGCCTATGCAATCATGAGCAACCACTACCACCTCGTCGTCAAACTCTCACCAGACGAAGCGGCACACTGGTCTGACGATGAGGTACTTGAACGCTGGACCGCCCTGTTTCGCGGTCCTTTGCTGGTACAGCAGTATCGAGACGGCAAGTCTCTGACTCCGATCGAGACTGACACACTCCGCGCAACTACGGCCGTGTATCGCGCAAGGTTGTCCGACCTGAGCTGGTTCATGAAATGCCTCAATGAACCCATCGCACGAAAGGCCAACGCCGAGGACGGTTGTACCGGACATTTCTGGGAAGCGCGATTTCGCTCTCAGGCCCTGTGTACTGAAAGGGCGTTGCTTGCTGCAATGGCGTACGTCGATCTGAACCCTATCCGGGCGCGTCTTGCCGATAAACCCGAACAATCGGACTATACGAGCCTCCAGGCCAGAGTCGCGGAACACGAGACGACTGATCTTTCAAGCGCCCTGTACAGCATGCTGCACTCCGGCGACCTCAGGCACACGAATATTGCAACCAGGCCGCTGATGCCATTTTTGGATAGCACCCATCAAGCCAGTGACACACTACCGATACGAGGCACCGACTATCTGACGCTCGTCGATACGGCAGGTCGCCTCAGCGTGTGCGGTAAGCGTGGACGAATAAGTCCCGCTCTTGCACCGATCCTCGCGCGACTTGGAGTCTCTGCAGAGCAGTGGTTGCCAGCGGCAACCGCGTTTCGAGATCACTATTGGAACGGCGATCTTCGCTTGAAACAGCCGGCTTGAGGGCCGTCATCTCGATACATCAGGCTGCATGCCTGAGCCTTTCCTGCGCCCGTAGGTGCGGTTCATGGCACTGGAACACTAACCTATTCATGGATACAGGACTTTTAATCACATACAGAACCTGGCCCAAGCCTACTGTGCATGTCCAAGTTTGCTTCTCTAAGCCAAAGAACGCCTGACAGTTACCGCAGTATTTTGTGGTCGTTTTAAGTTGAGCAAAACCACTTGCCCAATTTGCGCTTACCCAAGCTAGCACTGGCTATGCCTGTCCATGTTGTATGTAGTCGCAGTCCCAATCCGTTGCGCCGCGGTCGTCCATCTGTGCCTATCCTGATTCAGTCCGCACGCCACAGTTTTCCAGCTTCGATTGCATTTCCTCGGACACAGAACACTTACGCCTGCCGCTATTCACCGCCAAAACGAGGTCTTACCTTGGCCGTGTCCAAATCCTTAGGAGCGCGAACAATCGCCCATAAGACCCCGAGAAATCGGAGGATACCACCCGAACGAACCTGCTCTGTACTCTTGCGTTTTGGTACGAAATATTCCTCTCCAACCTGGCTCTTGACCAGATCTTTGAGCTCATAGGCATCCTCGATTTTCTCTGATACGCGCACGCATACTCCATCTTCAAACTCCGAGACGTCGAATACAGATAGCTCGAGTAGATTTTCAACGCCAATCAACTGTGTAAACGACTTGCCGTAGAAATTCAGCCAATATACGTCCCTAAGGCCTGCAGCAAGACCAAGCCCCTCCTCGTGCGCAAAGTGAGCAACATTAAAGTACTTCTCAGACCTTAGATTCTCTCCATAGACAAACGAAAAGTCTGCCGAAGTCAGCTTGGAGATCGTCATAAATAGCCGGATTAAAGCATTCGGCTCAGCAGACAAGTTCTTGAAGACAAACGTCAGGTGTTCAAACCCGTCACGACGTGAAACACCACCGTGCAAATCGTCTTGCTCAAAAAAGAGCCTCCCGAATTTTTCGTATGTCTCTTGACATACGCCAGCCTCGATATCGCCAAACCGATAGCGAAGATCATCGGGTTCGGTATTTCCAGCTATGAGAAACTTTGCGCTTTTTAGAGAGCGGTATTCATCTAATACGACCAAACAACTTTGCAAGCACTTGAAGTCTACGGTTCTCGAGAAAAACTGGAATGTCACATCGTCCATTGTGGACCCTAGAATGGCGTAAGGGACAAAAACCTAACGGTCACGTCCTTCGCAATTACCTGTATCTCTTTCTGCAGGTGCGGCGGAGTTCTCGTCAACGTAACATATGTGATCGACCCACCGTTACTTCTTGCGAATTCCAAAAACGCCCTAAGCTGACTTGGATTGATATACTGGCCCAGCTTTGCGTCCACAATGTGCTTTCCTCTCAATATCCAATCTGGGCGCGCAGCACCGTTAAGTATTGGTTGCTGAGGTACAGCACGAATCAGCCTCATTGCCGGATCAAGTATCCTCTCGAAGACCCTACCGGCATGCAAGCGCAAAACTTGTGGGCTTATATGTGCTGCTCGACTTATTGCTCCTGTGAATCCGTTTGCTGTTCTTTGTATGATCTGCGCAACCTGCGATGAGCCCAGCTTAGTAACGACGTGATTCGTCAGATATAGAAACGGAGTTGCGGCAATTACCGCTTGGTTGGCATACAAAGTGATCCCAATTCGAAGCTCCTGTAGTGTTAGCTCTCCGGTTGGATCGAGATTCACTACCGGATCAGCGTTCGCATACAGATACTTGTGCAAAGAAACTGGGTCGAACATTAGCCCCTGGAACGCGTCCATCGTCGGGAACCGTCCGATAGCCGGGTTGTAGTACCTAGCCCTGAGGTAATAGAACCCAAGATTCGGATCGAACTGCTCGCCGGTGTACAGATAGTCATTTACCGTGACGCCAGCACTACCCTCCAACCCCCCGAATGCCGTAAACGCATACGTATCGGTAGTGGCACCTGTCGTATCGGTCAAGAGTCTCGTAGAACCCAACCCGTCGTAATGGAACGTCCGACTCTCGATAGTCGTCGGACTGGTTCTACGATGCTGAGCAACGAGATCATCTCCATACGTATACCGCACCTCTGCAAACGCATTCAGATCGAAGCTCTCCTCGATCACCTGCGCGTAGTCGCGGTTCGGATCCACGAGGTAGTTCGTGGTCAGTCCCGCCGCCGTCTCGCTCATTCGGATGCCGCTGG
This sequence comes from Pseudomonadota bacterium, assembly GCA_039819385.1. Lineage (GTDB taxonomy): Bacteria > Pseudomonadota > Gammaproteobacteria > Steroidobacterales > Woeseiaceae > UBA1847. The sequence continues at coordinate 53,306 of JBCBSC010000011.1, forward strand.
CGTCGTAGCGGTACGTCACCTGGCCCGTGTTGAGGTCGATCAGGCGGTTGCGGCTATCGTAGGCGTAGGTCGTGGTGACTCCATCGGCGAATCTCGTCAGCGTATTGCCATTGTTGTCGTAGGTGTACGTCGTCGCTGACGGCGCTGCGCCGACGGCTGTTTCGCTACCGATCCGATCGTTATCGTCGTAGGTGTAGGTGGTGGTCGTCGTGCCCGATGCATCCGTCTCCACCTGCGTCAGGCGGTTGCCCACGGCGTCGTAGGTCCAGCCTGCGCTGCGGTTGCCGAGCGTCGGGTCGGTGACCGTCTCCGTCAGCAGGCGATACAGATCGTCGTAGGTATAGTCGACCGTTCGGCCGTTCAGCTCCGCGTGCTGCAAGCGGTTGCCGTTGTCGCCCAGCGTGTAGGTGTGCCGGTCCATCAACACGTCGATCGTGTCGAAGTGGCTCAGCTCGGTCAGGCGGTACAGCGGATCGTACGTGTAGCTAGTCCTTGTGCCGTTCGCGTAGTCGAGGCTGGCACGGTTGCCCACGGCGTCGTAGCCGTAGGTGCTCGTGCCCGCCTCGTCCGTGACCGTTTGGAGACGGTTCAGCACGTCGAACGTGTAGCTCAGCGACTGGTTGGCCGTTGTCAGGCTCGTGCGGTTGCCTGCGTCGTCGTAGCCGTAGTCGATAGTCTGGCCCGTCGGGTAGGTGATCCGCGTCAGCCGCTCTCGCTCGTCGTAGTCGAAGTCCGTTGCACCGCGGTCGTCCGTGATCGTGTCGATCTGGCCTGTGTCGGTGTAGGTCGTCGTGACCACGATGCCGTCCGCATAGGTGGCAGTCGTCTGCCGGTTCAGGTCATCGAATCCGAACGCATGGCTCGCGCCATTGAAGTCGACATGGCCCGTGCGGTTGCCCGCATTGTCGTAGGTGTAGGTCTCGCGCTGACCCAGAGGCGAGGTACGCGAGGTGACTCTGCCAGCATTGTCGTAACCCCAGCGCGTGATCCGGTTCGCCGCGTCCGTCTGACGGATCTTGTTCGACTGCTCGTCGTAGCCGTACTCGGTGCGTTGACTCAGCGCGTCGATCACGGCCGTCAGATTGCCCACGCCGTCGTACTCGAACGTGGTTGTCAGGCCCGCGAGGTCCGTCTCTGCTGTCTTGCGGCCTATCGCATCGTAGTCCGTTAGCATCCGCAGGTTATCGGTCTGATCGCCCGGCGTGTCGTCGGGATAGATCGTCTCGATGAGACGGCCAACATCGTCGTAGACGTACTCCGTCCTGCGGTTCAGCGCATCGATCATCGCGGTTCTCTGGCCGCGTGCGTCGTACTCGAACTGCGTGACCTCCAACAGCGCATTGCGGATCAGCACCTGCCTTCCGGCGCGGTCGTACTCATACTCGGTTCGGTTGCCGCGCTCGTCGATCGAGGCCGTCAGGCGCCCTGCTCCGTCGTACTCGTTGGTAGTTCTCGGGTTGTCCAGATCGTTGCCCGGCGTGTCGTCCGGGTAGATCGTCTCGGTGAGGCGGTTGGCCGCGTCATAGACCATGCGCGTGGTACGACCCAGCCGGTCCGTCTGCGAGACCAGGTTGCCTTCCTCGTCGTAGGCCATCGTCTCAGTCGTCAGATCCGCGTACCGTATCAGGATCCGATTACCGCGGTCGTCGTACTCGTACTCGGTCCTGTTAAGCTCCGGATCGATAGTCGCGCCTTCTTTGTCGATACCGTTGTACTCGATCGTCGTGACATTGCCCTCCGGATCGGTCACGCTCGTCAACCGGCCCTCGTCGTCGTAGACCATCGTGGTGACCAGCGTCTGCTCGACACCGAACTCGTCAGTACGGGTGGTCGTCTCCGTCAGCAGTCGACCCAGGCTGTCGTAGCCGAACGTCGTCCGCACGCCCCGCGCGTCCTCCTCCCAAGCCGGCAGCTCACCGAACGGCCCGAAGCACTGCGGCTGGATGGTCGTACGGTTGTTCTCCGCATCCAGAGAACCGCGGGAGGCACCCGTCGAGCAGCCACCACCGACACCCACATCCCAGAAGAACGTGGTGGTCTGCCCCAGGGCATCCGTCATCGTCTCCAGGTTGGTGTTGTTGGCGGCATAGACGTTGGTCATCACCGGCAGGCTAAGCGGGTCGACCACGGTTAACAGCAGGTTACGGTCATCGTAGGTGCTGGTGGTCGTCTCACCCAGATCGTTGGTCTCCGTGAGCACGTTGCCGCGCTCATCGTAGGTCCACGTCATCACCTCGCCGAGGTCGTTGGTCTCGGTGAGCACGTTACGGTCCTGGTCGTAGGTCCGCGTCGTCGTCTCGTTAAGCGCATTGGTCTCGACCAGCACGTTACCTTCGTCGTCGTACACATACACGGTCGTGTTGCTCCGCCGGTCGCGGATCGTCTCGGTGCGGCCCACGATATCGTGCGTGTACTCGACACGGTTACCGTCCGCATCGATGATCGCAATCAAACGGCCATCGGCGTCGTACTCATTGCGCGAGACACGAATACCGCGCGGATCGACGATGTCCTCCAGATAATGATCCGTCGCGTTGGTATAGGTAAACGTCGTAACGTTGTTCTCGGCATCGGTATAGCTCGTCAGATCCCCATTGACGTCATAGCCATACGCCATCGAACTGCCGTCCGGCGCCACGATCGACTCGATCCGGCCCTGTGCGTCACGGATAAAGTCCAGCGCAAAGCCCTGGCTGTGCACAATGCCCGTATCCGAGTAGGTCAGCGTGTTGCCATGGGTGTCGATCACCCGGCTCACGCCGAAGCCCTGATCCAGCTCGTAGACGAACCCTTCCGGCGTCGTCAGGCGGTAGGAGTCCGGATCGATCGGCGTATCCGGCGAGCCTAGATCCACGATGTTGTTGCCGATAATGCGGACGTTGCCGAAGTCGCGCTGCTCGAGCGTCGAGTCCGTGCCGTCGATCGGCGTGAACGCAATGTTGACGTCCACGGTCGGCACAAACTGCGTGCACTCCGGCACGGCTCTCGCGACGAAGGTCTCGACCTCGCCGTCCGGCAGCCGCACGGTGACCGTCGGATCGCCGTTCGGCCGCACGCACCACTGGCTGAACAGCCCGAAGTCTTCTTCGATCAGGCTCCAGCTGAAGCCAATGTCGCGCGACTCCTGCAGGCGGACGTTCTGGTAGTCCACCGACCAGCCGTAGCCGAAGTCGAGCTCCTCAACACGCTGGCGCGTGTCGTAGGTTCTGAGCACCGTGACCGGAATACCGGCCACCGGCGCCGAGAAGTCCTCGAAGGTAATCGAGAAGTTGCCGACCTTGAGATCGCCCGTCACGCGGATGACACGGTTGTCCTGCGCGATGTTGCCGCCAAGGTCCGTCGCCTCGAGGATGACCGTGTACAGACCGTTCATGAGCATCGACGGATCAATCTGGCCAAGCACGTCGTCGATCACCGGCCCGGTGCCTTCGGCCAGGATGGTGAACTCGGTAGACGGTGCCCCGCGGCGCTGCAGCGCCAGGAACCAGCGCAACAGGTCGTCGTCCGGATCGGTCACCGAGCCTATCGCGTCACGCGGCGCCGTGACTTCTTCCTCGAAGTCGGGCGTGGTCAGCGAGACGACCGGTGGTGCCGAGCCAAGGCTCGAATCGATCGCGGTAAACGTCGTGCTCGCACTGTCGCTGGCGTAAGGGTCGGAGACGATGGCCGTGACCAGCCTGGAGCCGACGGTCGGCGGCGTAAACGTCGCGGTACCGGCCGCATCGACGGGCACGGTGACGCCGTCCACGGTCAGACTGATGTTGACCAAACCCGCGGCGCCCGAGTAACCGACAACCAACGAGACAGGCTCACCGATCTCGACCGTCGCGGGCGATGCCGAGACGTCCGCTACCAGCGGAATGTCGGCGTCGCTGATCGTCAGGTTCCAGCCCTGATCCACAAAGGCCGAGCCGTCGCTGACGCGTACGCGCACGGCTTCTAAGCCGGCCGCGGTCGGCGTCCAGGTCAAAAGGCCAGTTGCGTCGACGTTCATGCCCGCCGGACCTTCCTCGAGCGTGTACACAAGCGGATCGCTGTCGGGGTCGCTCGCGACGATCTGGTACTGGTAAGCAAACGTCGCTTTCGCCGAGAACGGCGGCGTGCTGGTAATCTCGGGCGACTCGTTGCCCGGGGTGTTGACGGCGATCGTGAAGGCCTGCGTCGCAACGCCGCCGAAGCGGTCGTCGACCGAAACCGTCACGGCGTTTGCACCCGTCTGCACGAGTGTGGGCTGCCAGTTGATGACACCGGTGACAGGATCGATGGTCATACCTGCCGGCGACTGGGTCAGTTCGTAGAACAGAATGTCGTTGTCGGCGTCGGTGGCATCGACGTCGTACACATAGCTGTCGCCGGCAATGATGATTCCCGCCGGCGGCTGGGTTGCGATCACAGGCGCTACGTTCGGACGCGGCTCAACCGTAATGTCAAAACGATAACCCCTCGAATCGTCGGTCGTATACGCATTCAGGAAGAACGTATTCACGCCGAGATAGTCGACGGTCGGCGTCCAACTGACTTCACCGGTCGTGCTGTTGACACTCATACCCGCTGCGAGTGCCGCCGAGCTGGCGCCGAACCACATTGTGTTGCCGACCGCGTCGTTGCCAGTCAACGCACTGTCCGCATCGAAAGTGTAGGTCTGGCCTAGCTGAACGGTCACGTCCGCCGGAGCCGTGGTGATCCGGGCGTCACCGGGCACGTGATATTGCTGGTGCAGATAGGTCCAGCGCGCTCTGCGGTAAGGCGTAGTGCCGTCACGCAATTCCACCGTGTGCATCTCGCCCTCGACTTCGTCGTTTCCGGTCTCGCACTGTGCAGTCGCGGGGTCGAGCACGAGGCGCGCGCTCATGACGGGCGCGCGGTCGTCGAAGTCCACCGGAATGGCTGCGGTTGTTACTTCGTTGATCTGAAGTGACGGAACCACGGCGGTCCCAAGCAGAACGTTGTTTGTAATCCGGCCGCTATAGAACTCGACGGTGATCGGTTCGTTGATGGCCTGAAGGCCGTTGTTGCGCACCTCGACGTTGAACGAGAAGTCCTGATCCGTTATCTGATCGAGACGAATCCGACCGATCCAGGCATCAGCAACGCCGGTCGCGGTCGGTGTGCCCCAGTCGGTGTCAAAACCGGCCACGGGCTGATCGAAGTCCACAACCTGTGAATAACGGCGCGAAGCCAGCGGCAGCGGGTGCGCGGCGGATTCGTAGAGTGCAAGTCCCGAAGGCCCGGCGACAAACAGCTCCGACTCGCCGTCGTGATCGGGATCGATCCACAGTGCGTCCTGCCAGATCTCGCCGCGGCTGAAGCCTCCGGTCGGGTTCAGGGTTGTGCTCAACCAATCCCGGCGGGAATACGGGTTGGTGACCTCGAAGGTGCGCGTATTCCTGAACTCCAGCAGCTCTGGCACACCGTCGCGGTCGAAATCGACGACGGACGGCACGGCGTTCGAGCTCGATCCCGTATCCTGGCTCGTGATCCTGCCGTCGACAGTCACAAACGCCTTGTCCTCGGGCAGAAAGATCTCGACCTCGCCATCTCGATCGAAATCGAGGATCACCGGCCGGCCGTGTCCGACCGACGTGATCGGTTCGGCCCACAGCCGTGTCCCGGCGGCCGTAAACGCTTCGTGGAACACTGCGCTGGTCGTCGCGATGCTGGCAACGATCTCCAGTCCCGGGTCGGCTGTCAGATCGCCAGCCGTGTAAAACACCTGTGGCCGGCGCACGGTTGACGTGTACGGTATCGACCAGAGCAGATTGCCGTCGGCATCGCGCACCTCCTCCTGGAACAGCACTTCGCGCACGCCGTCCTGATCGAGGTCCACGGCCAGCGGCACGGCCTGTTGTGCGGATGCTCTGAGCCTCGTGGTGTCGAACTGCCAGAGTAAGTTGCCGTTATTGTCGTAAACGTGCGGCCCATAGAGGATCTCGGTCGTGCCGTCGCCGTCGAGATCAACCGGCAGAATCGGCATGCGCGAACCGAGACTATAGGCACCCACGAGTGGCGAGTGGCTGCTGCGCCAGGCTATCGAGCCGTCGGCATTGTAAGCCGTCAACCTACGGATATTGTCCGCCGCCGTGCTGTGGGCGAACAGTATCTCGGCCTCAATGTCGGCATCGACGTTCGCAATTGCGCCGTATGCACCGAAGGCGTGAGCAAGGACCGGGTTCCGCCAGACCGTCTCGCGCGTCGTGACGTTGTAGAGCGCCGCACTGGTTTGCTCGGAGAACGCCGCGTAGATCTGATCCGAGTTGTCGACGACACCGTCGTTGTTGCTGTCGACGACGGGCCCCGCGACCACTCGGTTAACCCCTTCTACAACGGGTTCTTCCCACGCCGTCCGCAGACGTATCTGCCCCAGGGTTGCCGTCGGCGCCCGGCACATGCTGTTGTGCGCGTCGGTGTATTCGACCTGCTGAATCAGCTGCGATTGCCCGCGGATCCGGTATATCTGGGCGCCGGCAAAACCGCCGAAGGTAACGGTGCCCTCGCCTTCGATCATTTCGCCAATGAGCAGATCGGGATCGCCACCCAGGTGCCCCATGGTCTGCGTGTAGTTACCGCTCCAGAGCTGGAAGCGTCGCGTCTGCGGCAACGGATCGACAAAAATCGCCGGGTAGTAGACCTTGATCTCGAACGACTGCGTATCGGTGCCGCCGTTACCGTCGTCGGCCACGACGTCAAAGCGGTGTTGCGTCGGCTGCCGGTTGTCGGGAATCGGCGGTGTCCACACCAGCGCGCCGCCCGCAATCGTGGCCCCTGCCGGGCCGTCGGCAATGCTGTAGGTGATCGTATCGTTGTCCGGATCGAGCGTAACGAGCGGATAGTTGTACACGGCTTCGTATAGCACGAGTTCCGGCAGCGAGACGATGCGCGGCGCGCCGTTGGTGCCCGGGTCGGTGTCCGCCAACCAGTCGACGTTCAGCGTTCCCGTATCGCCGTTAATCGTTACCGTGACGGTATCCGTCCCGGGACCGGGCTGCGTGTAGCAGAACTCGGCTTCGCCAATGCTGTTCGTGAAGCCGACATTCGACGATGCCAGCACCCCCGCTATGTCGAGCCGGTAACGCGCGCGGGGAACGCGAGCGCCGCCGGCGGCGCTCGTAACGATGTTGATGCACGCCTCTTGTGAGCCGGCCGTCAGCGGACCGACGGGTCCGGTCAAGCCAAGAGTCAGCGCGCTCGCGCCGTCAGGGAAGATGAGTCCTGCGTAATAGCCGTAGCTTTCCTGATAGCCGAAACCGTAGACCGTGACGCCAAACTGATCGTTAGCTTCGAGCTGATAGGTTCCGGGCAGGATATCGATGTTGCCCGCAAGATGGTCGGATTCCGGCACCGGCTCGAACCCGGAGGTATCCACGGGCACGCCGTCGAGCGTCAGGGAGTTGGCCACGTCGGACGGGATGACGATCGACAGATAGTGGTTTGTAATGGGCGGCCGGACGATGTCGTTAGGCTCATCTCTGAACACGCCGTCGCCGCTCGGCACAACGAGCGTGTATTTCGACAGGAAGGTATCGACGGGTGCCAGATTTAGCATGAACGGATCGGCAAGGTTGTTGCCGCGTACATCGACGTCGTAGTCGTCGCCAAGCGCGTACTGCACGGCAACGATCGGGCGCGAACCGCGAATGGATACGGCGCCGGGTAAGATGGAATCGATGCTCTCTCCGCGGTCGAGGCGGGCGCTGTACACACCGTTCAGGTATACCAGCGTATCGTTCTCGCTCGCCACGACGCGATAAAGGCTTCCGGTCCGGGTTGCCATCGGCGCCGCGACGTACTCGCTTGCGAGCGTGTTTTCCGGCACGAACTGCTGCCAGAGATGATCGCAAAGACCCACTCCCTCCGGCACGTCTGCGCAGGACGAACCACCGAACACCGCTGCCGGCCGATCCGTCACGATCTCCGCGGCTTGTGAATAGAAGTGAGTGCCTACGTAGTACTGGCCGCGATCCAACGTCACCGTGAGCGGCGTGTAGCCGCTGGGGCCTTCGCGTTCCGGTATCGTGCCGATCGCCGTAGCCGTGAACGTCGTGTTGTCTTCGACGGCAAGGACAGCCCATTGCACTTCGTCGGTACTCGGATTGAACAGATCGTCCAGGAAGCCGGTAACCAGATAGTTGGTGCCCAACGTCGGCGTCGGCAGCGCCAGCCAGGCATCGGTCGTCGCGAACGCCCAGTTGACACCGGCAACCGTCACTGGTGTGTCCGAAACGACGTTGACACCGCCTGCTCCGCCCGTGCTGTTGAAACGCTGCACCTGCGTTTCATTCGGAAGGTCGATCGTCGCGGTTTCGCCCGGCAATAGCGAGAACGCCTGACTGAATGCCAATGAGGCTATCGTGACAGTACCGTTCGCGCCGTCCGGCGCACCCACGATCACCTGCACCGCACGCCCGGGAGCGTCGAGCGGCATCTGTCCGAGCCCGAAGCCGGTGTTGCTGAAGTTGAGCGAGTACGCCAGCCAGAAGTCGGTTCCGAGGTGTGTGCGGTTAACGGTACTGCCGGTCACCGTCACCGATAGATTTAGCGTTGCGCTGGCGTTGGCCGGGTCCGTAGCGGTGACCGTAAACGGTTCCACGTCGCCAATGTTGCCTGCCGCTGTCCAAACCAGTTCGAAACGCCCGTCACCGAGGTCGTTGAGCACGGCGCCGGCCGGGCCGTTCGTCAGGTTGAGCGTTACGACGTCGCCGTCGGGATCGACCGCTTGACCGACGGAGCGATACGCCTCGCCGAGCGGAGCGTTGGGCGCCGGGATCTGTACAAATTCAGGTGCCGCGTTGTCGGTGACAATCAGCGTGTACGGTTGCTCGGCCTCCCCGCCGTTACCGTCCAACACCTGCACGAGAACCGGATAGCTACCCACCGTGGGCGTGGCCCACTCGACAAGTCCAGCACTCGTAATACCCATGCCCGCCGGTCCGTCGGGCAGGAAATAGCTCAGCGTGTCGTTGTCGACGTCGGTGGCGACCACCTGATAGCTGTAAGCCACGCCGACGGCGGCTGCGGTCACGGGCGTCGAGCTGATGACGGGCGGCGTGTTGTTGGTCGTGACGTTGAAAGTCACCGTGGCTGGCGCGCTCGCACCGGTACCGTCGTTGGCCGTGTAAGTCAGCGAGTCGCTGCCGACGTATCCGGTATTGGCCGTGTAGACGAGATTGTCGGTCGGACCGCTCAGCACACCGTTGGACGGGCCCGCCGTGACCGTGAAGGTCAGTGCGTCGCCGTCGATGTCGCTGCCCGACAGCGGTACGGCCACGCCGACGTCGGCGACGGCATCGATGTTGAGGTCGTTCGCAACCGGCAGATCGTTGACGGGCGTGACGACCAGCGTAATGGAGGCGGCAACGGACGTATCCGTGCCGTCGTTGACCGTAAAGGTCAGGCTGTCGCCGCCGAAGTAGTTGGCGTTTGGTGTGTATGTCAGGTTCGGCGCCGTGCCCGACAGGCTGCCGTTCATCGGGCCCATCGCGACGGCGTAAGTCAGCGCCACGCCTTCCGGATCGCTGCCCGTCAGCGTGACGGGAATGCCCGTGTCTTCAGCGGTTGTGAACGAAGCCGCGTTGGCAATAGGTAAATCGTTGACCGCCACGATCGTCAGCGTAACCGTGGCTGCCACGGAATCGACCGTGCCGTCGTTGGCCGTGTACGTAAAACTGTCGCTGCCGTTGAAATCGGCGTTCGGCGTGTAGGTCAGGTTGGGTGCCGTGCCGGTCAAAACACCGCTCGTCGGGCCCGCTACGACCGCGAAGGTCAACGGGCTGCCTTCGACGTCGCTACCCGTCAGCGTAATGGCAACCGGGATGTCTTCGTTCGTGTTGACGTTGAGGTTGTTCGCCAGTGGTACATCGTTGACGGCGGTAATGTCGATAGTGATCGTTGCGGGCGCAGACGGACCCGTCGCGTCGTCGGCAACAAACGTGAAGCTGTCCGTGCCGTTGAAGTTTGCGTTCGGCGTGTAGGTCAGGTTAGGTGCGGTCCCCGTCAGCGCGCCGTTGACCGGGCCGGTCTGCACGGCATAGGTCAGCGGATCGCTGTCGAGATCGGTTGCCGTCAGCGTGACGGCCAGCGGCGTGTCCTCGGGTGTGGAGACCTGCTGGTCGTCGGCGACTGGCAGATCGTTGGCCGCCGCGACCGTAATCGTTACGGTTGCCGCCGGCGAATCGACGGTTCCGTCGTTGGCCGTGTACGTGAAGCTGTCGGTGCCGTTGAAGTTAGCGTCCGGCGTGTACGTCAGGTCCGGTGCCGTACCGGTCAGCACACCGTCCGTGGGGCCAACCGCGACCGCAAACGTCAGTGTATCGGCGTCCACGTCACTCCCGCTCAGCACGACGGCCACCGGAACCTCTTCCACCGTGTTGGCGGTCAGATCGTCCGCAATCGGCGTATCGTTGACGGGCAGCACGTCGATCGTGACGGTGGCTGGTGCGGAGACGTTGCCCTGATCGTCGCTCACGACATACTGGAAGGCGTCCGGGCCGGCGTAGTCGGCGTTTGGTGTGTAATTGATTACTCCGACTGCTACACCATTGAGGTCTGTTACGCCGTACATCGGGTTGGACGTCACGACGACCGACGTTGGATCGAGCGTGCCGACCAGCGCGCTGTCGTTGGCGAGCACGTCCAGAGCTACGGGTGAGTCTTCGTTGGTCGTGCCGGTGTCGTTCGCCGCCGTAGGACCGTTAGTCGCCGGATCGACGAACAGGTCCATATTGTTCACGTAATGTTTCTCGCCGTTGACGAGAATCTGCTGCTCATGAAGTTGCACGCCGGTGGGCGAGAAGCGTCGCACGTACTCATCCCTGGCAATCCAGATCGAGCCGTCGCCAGTGTGCGCTACGGCGTCGCGAACCCTCGGGTCCGCGAAGTCGCTGTACGGCGTCATGGTTGCGCCGACGGTTCCCGCCGAGTCCATGTGCCAGAACTGGGTCTGGTTGCCGATCCAGACGCCGCCCTGGCCGTCGGGCTTCAGGTAGTAGGTATAACCGTCTCCGACGGATGCGGCGGGGTTGGGCATGTCGAAGGTCATCTGACCGTTGGCATCGTAGCGGCGGATTTTTTCGGTCGTCGCCACCCAAAGCTGATCCTGGACCGGGTCCCAGGCGGTACGGCAAAAAACGTCCGAGGGCAGGAACACGAGGTCCACCACCACCTGAAAGTTCGAGTCGTAGGCCTTGATTGCCGTGTACGAGCACAGCCACAGCCGGGAACGCAACGGGTCGAGCGTCATCGAGTTGCAGGTTGAGTCGTAGTTGATGAGCGAACCCAAAATCTGGCCCGTCATGTCCAACAGGTGCAGGTCGTTACCAAGGTTGAGCCAGATCCGATTCGCAGAGCCGTCGACGACCAGATCGTTGGGGCTTTGCCAGATCGGGTAGCCGGCCGATTCGATGTCGAGGAAGTTGACGCCGGCCGCGTCAAAGCCGCGCAGGCGCTGTTCGCCCCAGGTCCAGACGTTGCCGTTGGTGTGATCGACGCCCACGGCGCCGGTGCCGTAGGGATCTTCGGGAAGCTGCAGAAGTATGCTCCCAGTCACTGCGTCAAGTTTGGTCGTGCCCTCGGATTCAGCCACCCATAGCGCATCCGCGTGCGCCGTGCCCGACAGGAAGGCGACAATAATCGCGGCTGAGAGCATCGGCACGATCGAGCGGCACGCCCGCTGCGCAGTTTGCCTTACGTGACGTCCAACACCGGTATTCGACATGTTCTTCTCCGTTGTTCTTGTCGCGAACGAACCCTGCACGTTCCGGGAAATAGCTCGCTTGCGTAGCGCTGGCTTGCCGGCCGGCGCACGTCGGGTATATCTCCCTCAACGTGACCCCGCCTTTCAGGCAAAAGCGCCGTCTCAATTCTTTGTGTGTGGATCCGCCCGGGAGCGAGGTGCATCGTCTGATCGCGATGCCCGACACTCGTCGGTGTGTTGCGTCTGTCAGGGGTGCTGCTGACCAGCCCGGCAGCCTGCGGCCCGCCGCGCCGGGGCTTGCGTCACTCGAGTGTTCTGTCGACGAGCAAAGTGCCGTCTGCCAGCGTCACGTTGAGGATGTACAGCGCATTGACGCCGTCCCGTCTGCGCTGTCCGTACACGGATACTGTGTCGCCGACCTGGATCGTGTCCGCAACCCAGCCTTTCGGCGCCAGCGACTCGACGGGCGAACCGCGCACGTCCCAGACCTCGTCGTCCCGGCCGCTGCCGTTCGGCACTGCAATGAGATAGCGGACGCTGGGGTTCCTGAACCAGACCCGCGTGACCGTTCCCTCAATGGTCACGGTGCTTGGAGAGGCAGGGGGATCCTGGGCCTCTGACGGGCCCGGAGAATAAAACAGCACCAAAAGAGTGCCGGCCAACACGTACAGCTTCAGGTGGTTCATCTTCTGCGCTTCTCCCGATTCTTAGAACCCGCCGCAGCTTCAAGAATCCAGCCGCGAATGCATACACGCTGTGATGACGGCCAGGGATGTACGGAAGCGTCGGACGCGGGTCCGTAGCTGCCTTTGTTTCCCTGAACCTGCGGCGCGGAACGCGCCGTACTGCCCTACTTCTGTCTCGACGCCCGATGCCTGAATTGCAGTGCTTCGGCACGCCGGTAGTTACCCGAATAACGATAACTCGACAAATATATAAAATAAAGAACTTTAAAGCATTAAGAAAATATACTTCGTCTTTTTAGCGCAAGGACTACCATTTATGACTCGACTGTGACTCAGGAATCACATCTAAGTATTTGATCGACTGTGCGGAACAAGAAGCGCTCGCATCTGCATTTGAGGACCCGGATTCGCTGCTGTATTTTTGCGCCTCGAACGCGGGTGACGGTTACGGTGAAAAAGGTGCCGGGTTTATTTTCTTCCCTCTGGAAAAGGGGCCGGGTTTATTTTCTTCCCTCAGCTTCCCTCTTGTGCCGCTGGTAGGTTTCGTAGCTTTCGTTCGCCCGTTGCATGCATTCATCGTACTCGGATAGCGGGCCCATTCGGCATTGTTCGCGTTGGTATTCCTGTCCGTATCGGTAGAGCTGGCGCGAAGTGCACCCGCAGATCAGAACGGCGACGAGGAATCCTGTGAGAATACGTTGCATGGCCACCCGGTCAGCCAGGCGTGCAGCCGCCCTGCTCCTCGAGGTAGCGGATTAGTACCAGCATCGCGTTCCTGTCGGCGTACTCGGTCCGCCGGATCTCCATGTACCGGATAATCTCTGGCACGTCGAACAGCTCCTTCGTCGGCTTGCAATAAACCTCGCTCAGGTAGTCGGTTTCTTCGTCAAGCATCGCAATGAGATCCAACGCCCCGCCGACGTAGGCGTTCAGGAGTGGGTGTTCGCTGCATTCCCGTCCGGCCGCTTCGCAAATGCTGACGAACTGATTCATCGTGAGCGCCGGCGCGGGGCCGGACATTAGGAATGAGCCGATCAACACGGTAGTCATGACCATACTGCGGAGCTTCATACGATTGATCCTCTTGATAAAATTATTGTTTCACGATAATTTATAGCCATATAACAATGATTTCAAGAGACAAATGACATGACGCGTAGATTTTCTCTACTCATTTCCTGGAGCTGCACTGCGCTACTGATCGCGATTCCGCTGGCCGCTCTGTATTTTCTCTTGAGCATTCATGCATTTGCCGCGCTCGCGGCGAACAACCTCGGCCTGGCCATCGAGTGGGACACCGTTGTGAGCTGGCAGTGGTATGCCCTGTGGGGTGTCACGTTTGTATACATGGCAATCGGCCTGGCCGGCCTCTATTTCCTGCGCCGGCCGTTCGCAAACTTTGCCCGCGGCGAGCTGTTCAATTTGGCCAATAGCCGCGACCTGCACCGGTTCTCTATACTTCTTTTTCTGCAGGCGTTGGCAAAACCCGTGCACTTCGCCCTGTCCAGCGTACTGCTATCCGCCAACCACGGCGCCGGGAACAAGATGCTCTCGATTTCCTTCGGCAGCAGTGAAGTCAGAATGATTGCGCTCGCACTCGTGTTTTGGGTAGTGAGCAATCTGCTGATCGAGGGCGGCAAACTGCAGGCGGAAAACCGGCAATTCGTTTAGGAGTCAGTCGTGCCGATTCGAGTCAACCTGGACGTGATGCTTGCCAAACGGAAGATAAAAGGCAAAGTGCTCGCAGACAAAGTGGGCATCACCGAGCAAAACATGTCGCTGCTACGGACGGGCAAAGTCAAAGGCGTTCGGTTCGCCACGCTCGAAAAGATCTGCGAAGTTCTAGCCTGCCAGCCGGGCGATCTCCTCGAATACGTAAAAACGGGGTCGAACCGCGATTCTTGAAAACAATCGGGCGGAAATCTCGGTTCGACCCCTATTCCAGTTTATCGAAACCTATATCCACGAGTGGCAGCACGTCCAGCGCTTGCCAGGTCGCCCGGCCTTGCTGGCTGACAAATCTTTGGCAAAGAGATACTACTGTTTCGTCATTGCCCAGCCGAATACGGCGTTGCTCGATTTCGGAGATTACGCTGTGTATTTCGCGCGTATAACCTGACGTGGAAAGAAACATGCCTCCGTGTGTTTCGTCTCTGATATTCACTTCGACGAAATCACGAACCGGCGCAACCCCAACGGCCTTACCCGACCGCCAGTGCTTGATCTCGATATAGTACGTCTGGAGTTTCCCATTTATGACGCAGGTTGCAATCACGTCCTTTCCACCATCCTTGCTTGGCGGCGTTAGCTCTATACCAAACCCCAGGCCATCGAGTGCAGTGGCCACGACTTCCTCGAGCTGCCTCCACTCCAGGAAGTCCAACGCCTTTTGGGATTCGGCGATCAGCGTACACAGGTCGACACACATATCGTTGATCGCAAGTACTACCCGCTTCTCAATACTCTCATCCAACGCGAAGAACTTCGGGGCCACAGGGCTCTCATCGTTCCACGCTTTCTCTCGTGCCGTATTCCTCAAAAACTCGAATTCACGCTGAATGGCTAGTTTCGCCGGGTAAATCCTTCTTTGCGCAGGATCGTTGACCCACCGAAAGCTTGAATAACTGGCTTCGTTTACCGCATTGGTAACCGGTAAAAAATGCTCTCCCCGGTCACTGATCGCTGCACTGTAAGCAGCTAAAACGGATTGCCCCGCGTGACTGGAGGCACGTGCCTCGTCTTCGAACTGCCGCTCCTCCAGATCGCGCACCTGCTCTTTCGCTCTTGCGAAATCGGCGCTTTCAAGATCGATGGGATCCCCCGCCGCAAGCCGCTCGATTCCGCCGATAACCTTGGCAACTGCCCGTCTGTCGCTTTCTTCACTAACGCCCCAGGTTTTGTATTCGCATTTTCTTGCACATCGTGCGGCGAACGCGATACTCGCTCTGTGCGGCAACGAGCGTATATCGTCGACAGAGACGACATCCGATTCTCTGGAAAAATCCTGTAGCACTGACAAACTTGCGCCCCTGCCTGACGATCGCCTCTCTCGATAGCCGCTGCTCGAAATCGAATTTCGCTACGTGCTGGCGATAACAATACGACTACCCGCGGCAAACACCAACACATGACGCTCCCAAAGAGGTTCGAACTGGCGTTAAAACGAGTTCGCGCGGGGGAATTGGCAGGAATTGGGGTCAGACCCCGATATTACGAAGTTGTCAGCTAGGGCCGCGAAGGTAGAAATCTCGGTTCGACCCCTAATAAAAAAAGACCCGCGCAAGGCGCTGCAGTAGCTGGCCACAGATCCGCCGAAAGCTTGCATCTGTGGCAAGCAGCGCATGATTTAGTCAATGGAGTCCCTGGCCCCGCCTCCGAGCTAGAACGCTTGAGAGCGGTCTTTTCCGCGAAGTTGGTGTCAGCTCCTGTCAACAGCGGACGTTCGAGTGGCACGAACGTGCTAGTCCAAACGGGCAGGACGCGGCTAGAAGCGGAACTCATCAAGTGAAATGAAGAGCAGGCACAAGGCTGAGATCTGTAGGTGGGTGCTGACTTACAGATGGCCAAGGACTGCTCTTACCAGGTCGCCCTATAGCTGCTACTCCGTTCGTGGGCGATAGAATCTCTGCAGGTACCAAGTTACCAAGCCGGGAGCGATGATTGCCTGGAGTGTAAAGAACAGCAGAGTTACCCGCTCGCTCTTATAAACCCCTTCACCCTGCTGAATCAGCCATTGCTCACCGATCGGGCCGGAAGAAAAGACCACGGCGGCCACGAGGTTCCAGCCCAGGTGAAGTCCTATTGGTGCATATAGAGAGCGGGTTTTGGCGTAGGCAAACGCAAACATCCAGCCACCGGCCCCGGTCACCAGGAAAATGTAGATCATTAGTACCAGACGCGAGCCGAACACTTCGTAGCTGAACCAGTGGTACACACCGAAAGCAATGGAACTGAGCAGACACGCCTTCACAACTCCAATGTAACGGATAAGCAGGTAAAGCAGCGCGCCACGAAAGAGCAATTCTTCGTAGAGCACCGCAGACAGCACCCAGAAAGAACCGCCAAGCAGCTGGTGCAGGTCATAGTCAGGATTGACTTGGTAGGAAACTTCCTTGAAGTGGGCCTGCCACGCGAAGTTGATGACCCCTATGAGCGCCATAAAAAACAATCCGGACACGAACGCGATCATGCGTCGTTTGGTCGGAACAATACCCAGGACTGTCAGGGGTTCGCGCACCATCACGCGGAGCAAGAGCCACGAAAAAAAGAGCGTAACCAGAGTTCCGATGATCATTGTCGTGCCATCCCCTTGGAAATGTTTGAATTATGGGCTAGAGAGAAACGACTCTGGGAGCATTGTGCTTCTCGTGCTCGGCAGGGGGAATTGGGGTTAGACCCCGATATCGCGAAGTTATCAGCCAGGGCCGCGAGGGAAGAAATCTCGGTCCGACCCCTAATAAAAAAAGACCCGCGCAAGGCGGGTCATTTTTATTGTATGGCGTCCCCAAGGGGATTCGAACCCCTGTTACCGCCGTGAAAGGGCGGTGTCCTAGGCCTCTAGACGATGGGGACGGAAAGACGTCGATCGTAGCGGAGCAGCAGCGCAACTCGCTTCAGCGAAGCGCGCAGAATATAGGGATTGTACGGGTCACTGTCAACTCCCTGCTCCCTGGCCTGCGCCGCTCCCTGCCCGGAGGCCGCCGGCGCCTACCGGTCGTCCGCGAAAGCCGCTACCAGCGACAGCGCGGCGAGCATCCTGGCCTCGGTACGGCTGAATATGGCCTTGCCGACCTCGACCGTCCGGCCCAGCTCGAAGTCCTGCCGCCGGGTGTCGCTCAGGAACCGGTACTGCTCGTCACGCGAGTCATTCGACAGCAGCCGCGGTTCCGGAAACAGCAGCCGGACCAGCGTGCTCAGACCGGACTCTGCAGGCGTGTCTCGAAGGTACTGCTCGCCGATTTTCCCGGCATCGGCCGAGATCGACTGCGCAAGCGCCCGCAGCAGCGCCGGAATCCGGTCCTGCGATGTGCGAACCGGCTCCGCCAAGCCGAGCCTTGGGGCAACCGCCAGTGCACCGACAAGAAAAACAACGCTACGTCTGTCCAAAATCCAGTCTCCCTACGCTTCCGAAGAACCGGGCGGCTGCTTCAGCATATCCGCGAGCCGGATCGAAAGTGCCACAATCGTCAGTGTCGGATTGCTGTAACCGCTGGTCGGAAACACCGAACTGCCCGCCACGAACAGGTTGTCGATGTCGTGCATCCGGCAATTCGCATCGACGATACTATCGGAATTCGTATCGCCCATTCTCGTAGTGCCCATATGATGCCAGTCACCGATTTGCCCCGCGGGCCAGCCGTCTTCCGGATCGATCGCCTCGATGACTCTGCCGATTCCGAGCCTGGCCGCTTCCGCGCCGAACAGCCGGTGGCCCCTGGCCACGCTTACGAGATCGAGTTCGTTGAGCTGCCAGTCCAGCGCCACGCGTCGCTGCCCAAACGCATCCGTGCTGTCCGCGAGCGTCACCCGGCTGTCGGGGTTGGGCACCTGCTCCGTCACATTGATGAACTCGTAGATGTTGTGATCGAATCCATCGGACATCTTCGAGCGGACCGAGTTGAACCCGCTGCGAAAAAATTCGTCGATTTCGCCGGCTGCCCTGCCCACCCGTGAGTACCAGGCATCGTTCTCCATCGTCGAGACGACGACGTTCTTCGCGGACGACGGCGTGGGCATCAGGCTAATGTTCGCAATCCCGGCCTCGGCCTGAGCCTTGTCCGAAAACGTCATGAACCCGCGCACCGGCGTGTCCGCACCGGCCGCAGTCAGCGCTTCGGTTCGGCCCCGATAAAATTCGGCGTTGAGTTCAGGACTGGTCGTCACCAGGCCGCCCGCCTCGAACCAGGTGTGATTCATGAAGTAGCGGCCCACGAGATCGCGTTCGTTACCGAGCCCCGATTTATGGACGTCGTCCGAGAGCAGTAACAGTCGGGGATTTTCCAACCCCCCTGCCGCCAGCACGAAGCGTTTCGCGGCAACCCGGAACCCGGGGCCGTCCAGCGTTCGAACCGACACCGTTCGAATCGCGCGCCCGTGACTCTCGGCATCCAGCGTCTGCACGCTCGAATTCAGAATCACCCGAACGTTGGCCGCGTCTTCCAGCTCCTGACGGTAGGCTTCGCCGAAGCGCGTGGGAGGACTGAACTGGATCAGGCGATTGACGATCCGTGGCTCGGCATCCGCATCCTCGTCCTCACCGTGAAAATCCCATGGCGTGTTGGCAAGCGAGGACCAGGCTTCCGGCTCGTAAGCGAACGGACCGAGATCGCAAAGTACCTGGGCACGCCGGTAGTAAGGCATGAGCTCGGACCGTTCGAACGGCCAGCCGCTGTGCGGTATCCAGTCGCGTTTCCTGAAGTCGATCTCATCCAGCGGCCGGCACCACCCGGCCCAGTGGCCCGTGCTGCCGCCGAACATCCGCAGACGGGATGCTTCCAGTGGATGATACAGCCGTCCGATACTTTCTCCCGACGCAAGCTGCAGTCCTTCTACTGACACACTTGTGCCGCCGCTTTCCAGCAGCACGACATCGATATTGGTATTCGCGAGTTCCCTGGCGACGGTGATGCCGGCGGCGCCGGCACCGATGATGCAGATATCCGTAGACAGTTCCGCCTGGTCCTCGAAGCTTCGACCGTCAGCAAGCATAGTTCGGGACCTTTGTTCTTTCGGCCATAGGTGAATCGTCCGGATGGCCCCGCCTCGAGATGAATCGCCGGGCTACTTCTCTGTATTGGATAATTGTCGGATACAATAGAGAACGACTCGCGGGAAAGTAGCATAATCCCGTATTCGTGTCATGACAGGGAAAAGACCCATGCCAATCCGTCTAGTTACGGCTATCGCCGCGGCGCTGTTGACCGCGGCCTGTTCGGCGCGCGACGACGTAAGCATCGATCCGGACATGCCGTTGCCGCCTACCGCCAGCTCCGACAACCTCGTGATCCAGGCGTCGCCCGGACAGTCCGTGAAGCTGGTCGCGAGCGCCCGCGACCCGGACGGCGAAATTGCCGGGCACGAGTGGCGCTCCGGGGACTCGCAGACCACATCCGGCGACAGCGAGTTCGAAGTCAGCTTCGAGGAACCGGGTTGGCACACGGTCTCGTACCGGGCCCGCGACAACGACGGATTATGGTCAAACCGGATTGCCTTCGGCATCCAGGTTGGGCCGGAACACGGCACGGACTACGCGCTGCGGCTCAACGGCGGCGGCAGCGACGATGACGGCAGGGCCAAGATACTGATCGACAATATCGGCTTCGACGAACCCGGTCCGCGGATCGACGTCGGCGCCGAGGACTTTACGATCGAGTTTCGCCTGCGAGGCAGCGCCGACGACAATGGCCATGCGCTCGAAGAATGCCAGCCCAACGCTTGGATCTACGGCAACATCGTTGTCGATCGCGACCGCTATGGCCAGGGCCGCGCGTTCGGCATTTCGGTACTAAACGGAAAAATCGCGTTTGGCGTAAGCTCCCCTGGCGGCGAGGATTTCACGATTTGCGGCAAGACCGTCGTAGACGACAACCGCTGGCACCACGTCGCGGTTACCCGCGCTGCACGCAACGGCCGGCTTTCCATATTCGTCGATGGCAGGCTCGACGAACGGTCCCGCGGACCGCGGGGAGATATCAGCTATCCCGACAACGGAATTCCGGCCGACTATTGCGACGGCCCGTGTTTCTTCAGCGACCCGTTTCTGGTTCTGGGCGCCGAGAAACACGACGTGGGCCCGGAATGGCGGGGCTTCACCGGCACCATCGACGACCTTCGGATCAGCGCGGGACTGCGCTACAAAGAAGACTTCGAAGTGCCGCCGCACCCGCTCGGCCCGGACGAGCAGACAATCGCGTTGTACCTTTTCAACGAAGGCCGCGGCACGGCGCTGGTGGATAGCGCGCAATCGTCCGCCCCGCGCACATCCGGCTTTGTCAGCAAAGGCGGCGACCCGGCCGCTCCCACGTGGATAGAATCCGACGTTGACTAGCACGACGGGCGGTCGTTTGACCTTTCGGCCCGACACGATTTCCTGAAGACGAGAATATGCGATGAATTACTTTTTGTGGATTGCGATCTGGCTGGTCGCCGGCGGCCTCGGGCTGTATACCTACACCGCCGTGGAGTCTGCCTTCGGCGCCGGCCGGTATCTGCAGATCCTGTGGCTCGTCTGCACCGCTGCATCCGTCGCCATTGGACTCGTCGCCACCCGCCTGGCCCAGGGGATCGCTCCTCTGTCATCGCAGCACAGCGCGATGCTGAAGCTCGGCGTCGGCTGGACTATCGCATCGGCCGCCGGATGGTACTTCTCCGTGTCCGTAGGCAGCGTGTTCGGCGGCGTCGTGACAGGGCTGGTTGCGCTGTCGCTATTCGATCAGCGCATCAGGAGCTTCCTGATCGTCGCCGTTGCCGGCCTGCTGGGCGCCCGTATCGGACTCGAGGCGCCGGGGACCAGCAATCTGCTCGTCGGCGCTGCCGTCTGCGGCATCGCCGCGATCGGCGCCTGCGCCATCGCAATCGTAGTAACCCGGGGCGACAAGCAGGTCCTGCCGATGTTCGCGGCGACGGTCGCGGCATGGGGCCTCGCGTGGGCACTCGCCTTCCTGAGCAAACGGATAGTCACCGTGCCCGATCTGTTCGGCTACGGAACCAACGCAGCGGAACTCGTCATTGCGTTCGTGATTGGCGGCGCTTTGTCGCCTATCGGAACGGGCATCGTCCGCAAAGCGCTGGCGTGGGGAGCGGGCGGTATTCTGGCAGCGGCCGTAAGCGTCGCTATCGACCTGGGAGTCTCAGCCGCAACGGGAGGCGAAGTATCCCGCATGGACATTGGCCAGTCCTTAGGCATGGGGATAGGCGCAGCCCTTGCCTACGTTCTGCTCGTCCGGGAGACTCGACGGCCCGCGGCGGAAGCGGCCGGAGTTACCTGAGGCAGGTACGCCCGGAGCGGGGCGCCGGCGGCGGCACTGGCTACGGTCCGGGCCATATCGCTCGAGTGCCTGCCGGAAAAAACCGTGGTGGAGCTAGGCGGGATCGAACCGCCGACCTCTTGCATGCCATGCAAGCGCTCTCCCAGCTGAGCTATAGCCCCACGGAGCCGCGCACTTTACGGACAGCGCCCTGGACTGTCAAGGAAAAGGCCAGGGCCTGCACTTGGCCTTTAAAACAAACACTTAAACGCGTATTGCCGCAGCTTGTCCGGATGATTTTCAGTGCTCCGGAGGCCCGGTTCACACACTGCACTGCGACGCCGGTTTCGGCATGCCGCAACCGAGATTCTCATACAGCGCCTCGTAACGGCTGGTCATCGACCCTGTCGAAAACCGGGTCTCTACGAGCCGCCGCGCCGCCGCGCCCAGTTGGGCTGGCCGGCCCGCCGCTGCGAACAGGGACCGCAGCGCCTCAGCCAGCAGTGCTCCGTCCGGCTCCGGAATGAGATAGCCTGTTTCGCCGGAACGGACGAGCTCCCCGACATCGCCGACGTCCGTCGCCACCACGGGCAGGCCGCAGGCCATGGCTTCCAGCACGGCCATCGGCAGACCCTCGGCCCGCGACGGCAGCACGAGCACGTCCATATTCCGATACTCGGGGGCTACGTCACGCACTGCGCCCCGGAATACCACGCGTTCTTCCAGACCGGCCTCGCGTGCCCGGCCCTCCAGTTCGCTACGCAGATCGCCGTCGCCGACAAAAAGCCCGTGCACCGGCCGCTCACCGACAGCGGCAAGCCGCCGCAGCGCATCGAACAGTTCCGGCGCTCCTTTGTCATGCGATAGTCGACCGACGAAGCCGACCACCAGCGGACCGCTGCCCGCGCCGGGCGGCCGCTCGAACGGCTGCCAGTGGCCGGTATCGATGCCGTTGTGGATCAGCACCGGGTGGCTGGCTCCGGTGCGCTGTTCGAGCTCGGTCAATACCGCCTGCGAAACGGCAACACAGCCGTCGAGGTAGCGGGCCAAACGCTTGTCGAGCCACGCGTATGCAGCAAGCATGCGGGTCTCGAACAGCCAGTTATGATAGGTCGCGACGACCCGCACGTTTAGCCCTCTCGCCGCCAGCAGGGCATACACGGTAGTCTTGTACTTGTGGCTGTGCAGTATGCCTGTGCCGTCGCGCTCGAGCCGGGCTCTCAGCGACCGAACCGCCTGCCAATCCAAACGGCCGCGCGCCTGCAGCGTATCGAACGGCAGCTCTGCCGCCGCAAAACGATGGCGAAAATCGTCAACGTCGGCGCCGGCATCGCCCAAGAGCAGAGCGGCAGCCGGCCGGCCGAGGCGATTCTGTCCGCGGCACAGTTCCAGTACGACGCTTTCGGCGCCGTGGAAGCCGTTACTGCTAAGCAGATGCAGAACCGCCGTCACGCGGGTTCCGGCCGGGGCGCGTCGCCGGCTCTGGTCGCGGCAGGCTCGCGGGCACGTACTCTAATGCTGGCGAGAGCCCGCTCGACTATTCCCCACAGGATCCAGTAGTTGATGCTCATTGCGAAGTAGGACCAGCGGTCGCCGAACAGATTGGTGATGATCGTTGCTATCACGCAGCCCAGGAAGCCAAGCCCCAGACCTCGCTGAAAATCGGATTCTCCTCTGCGGAAAAGCGCCCAGCCCGCCAGCATGGAACGCAGCAGGATAATCAACAGGAATATAAAGCCGATCACGCCGAGTTCGGCGAGCGTCTCCAGATAGAGGCTGTGCACGTTCGTGTAGCGCCCCCCTACCCCGGAGTGCTCGAAGGCGTCCAGTCCTCGCCCGAACACGGGATTGTCCAGGAACATGTCCCACGCGAGACCCCACAGCACCACCCTGTCGCCGGCGGACGATTCGAGTTCGCCGTCGGTCGTTTCCGTCATCGAAACGCGGTCCACGACATCTTCCGGCAGCAGCGTCTGCCAGCCGATCATTAAAGCTATTAGCACGACGAGCAGTGAACGACGCTGCAAAACGCCGAATACAACCATCACGGCGAGCGCGGCGGCCCAGGCACCCCTCGAGTAGGTCGAGAAAAGCGGCTTCACTGAGATTATCGCCGTGCCGATAAAAAACCATCGCCAGTAACGCTGCACCGTGAAAAAACCCAAACCCAGTGCAAGCGCTGCGTTGTGGACGATGTAGGCACCGAAGTGGTTCGGGCCCAGGCCAACCTGCCAGAAGGGCCCCTCTGCGCGGCTGTCGTAAGAAAAACTCATGCCCGAAGTAAAGTTGCGCGCATCGCGGAACGCAATCAGAAACAGGACAAAGAGCATCAGGTAGACGATTTGCTGCTGCCGTTTTTCATCGCCCAAGGAGTGATAGCAGATGAAATAGAGCATGATCATCTGCACGTAGTTCTTCCACGCCACGAACACCGGATTACTGGGCGTAATCGGCAACGAGAGATTGTAAGCGAGCGAGGAATTCCAGACGGCCAGGTAGGTAACGAAGATGTACAGGATCAACAGGACGTTGTTCCGTGCCCCTGCCTGTATGTGTTTACCCGTCCAGAGTCCGATAAAAGCACAAATGACGAGCAGGTCCAGAGCGTCCTTGCCGAGAGGAAAGCTGTGAATCTGATACCAGACGTTCGGCAGCGGCGACATGACGATGATCGCGGCGATTGCCAGCAGCGGGAAGCCGGCCACCGCAAGCACGCAGGTTCCCATCGTCCCGACATACAGACCCAGGGGCAGCAGTGCTTTGACGATTGCCTTGAGCCAACCGATCATGATTTCTCGTCGCTACTGGGGAAAGTGCTGAGTATAGTTTCCCCGGTCGCAAAAAAAAGCTACGAAAGTCACTTCCGTGACTTTCGTAGCTTTCGCGTCTGAGACGCCGTTCCGGGCTATTGGGTCCGGGCTATTGGGCGACAAGATCCCGGGGCGGCGACGGCCGCGCGGCAATTGTGCCGTCGGATTCGTACGCGCCGAGGTCGTAGCCGTTACCCCGGGGACGCGCCGAACCGGCCTGGTCGCGCGATACCAGACTGCCGACCGAACCGGACCCGGCATCGACCGCGGGGCTTGTCGGCAGCGGGCGGTAGTCGCGCCGCGACCATACGCTGTCCGAGGGGTTGACGAGTTCCGGGTTACCGCTGACCGCATTGGAATCCGACGACGGTCCGTTGCCGCGATTGAAGTACAGATTGGAATCGACGATCAGGTCGCTGCCCATGGACGCGCCGCTCTCGGCGCTGACGTAGTTGGATGAGTTGCCGTCGTCCCAGAAGATGTTGTTGTAAACGGTCAGCGAGCCCTCTCCGCCGCGCAGCCTGACCAGGCCGTCGAACGAATCCGAGCCGTTACCGCGGACGATCGTATTGTTGAAAAAGCGCGTTGTCCCCGTATACGAGATGTGCACGGAGAAGTTCTGACCCACGCTGTCGAAGACGTTGTTGTACACGTCCACCGTCGAAGACGCCGTAGATCCGCTGACGTTGATACCGCGGCAGCTGCCGTTGGGTCCCTGCTGCAGAACGTTGGAGTGAATGCGTACGTTGTCGTACTGCCGCATCGGTCCGTCCGTATGCACCTGGATCACGTGCCCGAGCCGCTCGTTGTAGAACCGGTTCCAGGCAACCTCGACGTCGTCCGCGCCGAGCTGGATATACACGGAGTGGTTGTTGTTGTGGATCGTATTGCCGCCGTTGTCGTGAACGAAGTTTCCGAGCATGCGGAAGCCGTCGCCCGTCGTCTGAACCGCTCCGGTCTGGGTATTGTGCGTATAGGTGGTCGTAATGTCGTTGCCGATGATTCGATTGTTCACCGGACCGGGTTCGTTGGACGAGCCTGCCGTTCCGCCCCAGCCGGAGAAGAATACGTCCGAGCCGCCCACTGCGTACATTCCCGCAACCGTAACGTCGTCGGCGTTACCCGCGCCGTCGTAGAACCGCCAGTCGCCGACGTTTACCGTTTCGCCGGGATACGCAATCCAGGCCGTGTTCGAAAATGCCGAGCCGAAGGTGAAATCGTCGTCGCCCCAGGACGTGCGCCCGACCCGCGTCGAGTAGGTTCCGCCACGGAAGTAGACGATGTCCCGCCGGTTGTTGCCGCTAATCGACGACGCCGCGCTTTGCAGCGATGAGTTGTTGTTGACTTCGCGAATGTTCCGCGAGTTGTCGATCGTATAGCGAATCCCGTTCGACGATTCGCCGTTGTTCGTGGTTACGACGAAGTCGCCGGACGAAGTACCGGAACCCGGCTGCACGACGATCATGGACAATCCCGATATAGGATCGGTGCCCCAGAATGCGTAGCTGGCCACCTCCGAACCGTTCAGGGTAACCCTGCCGCCGCCGCGAGTTGCGCCGAAGCCGGAACCGTATATCCGTACGAAGGCGCCGTCGGCATAGTCGCCGCTGCCCGTATTCGGACCCGAGGTCAGGTCGGTGAAGAATGCAACAGGTTGTGCGAGAGCCAAAGCGGGGGAAAGTGCAAGCGTCAGGATCGCTGCAGCGACACCATGGCGTTTTCTCAGCATCGCCAAAATGCCAGGAAACGAAAGCGTTAACATGTTATTTACTCCGGAAAAAATGCTGCCAAGCGACGATCAGGGTGCACAGCGTAACGAGCGCCGTCAAGGAACGTCTAGACAGATCCCTTTTATACTTGGCCCTCGCCCTGTCTCCGTAAACCGACAGCCGGACGTAAGTGACGACCGCACAAGAAAAATGCGGCGACATACTTATGTAACAAACGGAAACACTCGATTTTCGCCCCGCCGCGGGACCTCGCCGATCTGCGCTAGCCGGCCGATCCGACCTGCCTGCAAAGTCATTTCGCAAACAGGTATTCGGTAAGACTATCCGGCCTGCGCGGCGCGCGCTTCGATCAGCCGGATCGCCTCGTCGAGCCGGGCAAGCGTGCGCTCGCGGCCGACGAGCCTCAAGGTCACATCGATAGACGGCGATACGGGACCGCCGGTGACGGCGACGCGCAGCGGCTGGCCAAGCTTACCCATGTTGAGATCGTAATCCTCGGCGACGTCCTTCACGGCCTCCGAAATTGCCGTGTCGCCCCAGTGCTCGAGTTTGCCCAAACGCGCTCTCAGGCTTCGCATCGGTTCGAGGATGACGGGCCGCAGGTGTTTCTTGGCCGACTTCGGCTCGATGACCTCGAAATCCTCGTAGCAGTAGCGCGCCTGCGCTGCCATGTGCAGCAGAGTTTCGGCACGCTCGCGGAAGGCCTCCGCAACGAGCACCGGATCCGGACCGTCAACCGGCTCCAGCCCGGCAGCCACGAGGTAGGGCAGCAACAGTCCGCCCAGAGTCTCCGCCGGCAGCGCCATCATGTGCTGCTGATTCAGCCACAGGAGCTTTTCCGGATTGAACGACGACGCCGAGTGATTCACGTCGGCGATATCGAACAGCTGCGTCATCTCCTCGCGGGTAAACATCTCCTGATCGCCGTGCGACCAGCCAAGCCGCACGAGGTAGTTCAGCACGGCCTCGGGCAGGTAGCCCTGCTCGCGGTACTCGCGAATGTCCACGGCGCCGTGCCGCTTCGAAAGCTTCGCGCCGTCGGGACCCAGGATCATTGGCAGGTGCGCATACCGCGGCGGCTCGGCACCCAGCGCCGCCAGCATATTCATCTGCCGCGGCGTGTTATTCAGATGATCGTCGCCGCGGATCACATGTGTAATCCGCATGTCGCAGTCGTCGATGATTACCGTGAAGTTGTAGGTAGGCGTGCCGTCGGAGCGGGCGATGATCAAATCGTCGAGCTCCGCGTTCTGAAACACGACGCGGCCGCGCACTGCATCCTCGACCACAACTTCCCCGTCGAGCGGATTCCTGAAACGTACGACCGGACTCACCCCGTCGCGCGGTTCGCTCCGCTCCCGGCAGCGGCCGTCGTAACGGGTTTTCTCGCCACGCTCCATTTGCGCCGCGCGGCGCTCGTCCAGCTCCTCTCTGGTGCAGTAGCAGCGATAGGCCTTGCCCTGCTCGAGCCACTCCTCGATCACTTCGGCATAGCGATCGAAACGCTGCGTCTGAAAGAACGGCCCCTCGTCGTAATCGAGCCCCAGCCATTCCATTCCATCGAGGATCGCCTGCACGTTGGCATCCGTTGACCGCTCGCGATCGGTATCCTCGATGCGCAGGATAAACTGGCCCTCGTGGCGGCGCGCGTACAGTGCGCAAAACAGCGCCGTGCGCACGCTGCCAAGGTGCAGCACGCCGGTCGGACTGGGGGCAAAGCGGGTGCGTACGGACATGCAGCAGTCTCTCGAGAAGTTTCCGGGATGCGCATGCTAACAAAGAAGACCGGCGTTATGTTTCCCCAAAACTTGCGCAGATTTTTTCCTTTCTTTTCAAGCGTCTCCATTCGGAGACAAAATTTATGCGCAAAGCTGCCAGAGACTTAGCCGCGCTTTATGACAAATAACCTCAAGCGGCAGGACAAATTCACGACACTGTGTTCTCGAGTTGCTAGGATTTTGCCGCGTTTTGATGAGTGTTCCCGGCGCTTCCAGGTGATAAACACTTGGTTTCGATCCGGGAAACGGTGTTCTGGCGAACCGCACTTGGCATAACGCACCGACCCTCGAACCCGCTCGAAAACGTCGCCGCCCGAAGGCCTGAACGCGTACGAAGAAGAGTGGAACGGGAGTCCTTGCTTTAGGTCGGGTCCTTGGTATAACGCGAAGGACAACTGACAAAGGCATACCTGTCGAAAGGCAGGGACGCAAAGCTACCGGTCTACGGGTTTGACCTACGACGGCGGAGCCGCAAAAGTTACGCGTGTTATCGACACGCTGACGGACACGTCTCTCACACGTCTCTCAGTAGGCTCTCTCAAAGAAACTCCGGTAGCGACAATCGCAGCCCGGTCAATCGACCGGCACGCGGTTGCTGAAACACCGCTTGGCAAAGAGAGCACTGGCAATGCACACGATTTCGAAGACAAGTATGAGACTGGGTAGCCTGCTGGCCATGGCGGCGCTTGCAAGCGGCTGCCTGGATTCCGGCGGCGACACAATCGTCGCCCAGTCGCCTCCCCCGCCGGGCGGCAACGCGCCGCCGACGATTAGCGGTTCGCCGCAAAGCGCGGTGGTCATGGGCAATACCTACGAGTTCACCCCGAACGCGAGCGACCCCGACAACGACCCCCTGACCTTCTCGGTAAGCTCGCTGCCCGGCTGGGCCAGCTTCGACGAATCGACGGGCCGCATCTCGGGCACACCGACGCTCGGCGACGTCGGCATCAGCGACAACATCCTCATTACGGTCTCCGATGGACAGGCGTCCTCGTCGCTGCCGATGTTCTCGGTAACGGTTAGCCAGGTGTCGAACGGCAGCGTGACGCTGTCGTGGACGGCGCCGACGCAGCAGACCGACGGCACGCCGCTAACGGATCTGGCGGGCTACCGAATCTACTACGGCCAGAGCGCGGGCAATCTCAGCTCGCAAATCGTAATCGACAACGCCGGCATGACGAGCTACGTCGTCGACAATCTGGCGCCGGCCACGTACTTTTTCGCGGCGTCGTCCGTCAACTCGACGGGCATGGAGAGCGCGCTCTCGAATACGACGTCGATTACGGTCAACTAGATTCTTCGATCCAGTTTGCGGCGACGACTAGCTGCCGCCGCGACGCTCGCGCAGCTCTCGTAACAAATCCTTGACGTCGGTCGGGCTGGCGTCGGCGAGGTCGTTACGGATACTCGCGCCCAGGTGAAACACTTCCTCGAAGTAACTCTTGCTCTGCAGCGCCAGGATACCGAGACTGACGAGCTGTACCGCCAGCATTAGCGACAGCAGGCCGACGATAAAGGTGTGCGGATGCTCCTGGTAGGCCATCGCCACGGCGAGCGAAGCGCGGCCGGGACTCCCGACTATTGCGGGATCGCCGAACGCGTCGAAGAAATGAATCAACATCCAGATATTTACCCATGCCGAAAACGCCAGCAGGAGCAGGCCGGGCACGACAAAAAACATGAATGGCCGGAACAGGAAACCCGCCAGCACGGTGCGCACGATCTGCCGCGCAATCTGCATGCTGGAACGCCGCTGCACGCCTTCGGCAACTTGCGCGCTCCAATCGAGGTGCGCCGGAATCTGTTCGATGCGTCCGCGCAGGATCATGGTCTTGTAGACCGTCTCCGGCATGATGTCGAGACCCGTGGAACGGAGCGCCAGCGCGCGCACGAACTTGCCGTCGTAGGCCCGCACCATCGAGGTAATCGTCGACAGGTTGCCGCGCGCGAATATCTTCAGGAAGCGGTTGGCCCAGATACTCAAGACCTCGCGCAGCCTCGGCACGGCGGACAGCTTGCCGCCTTTCATGTACGGCGATGCCAGCACGAGCGTGGCGTCGTGCTCGCGCAGTTCCTCGACCATACGGCCGATATGATCCTCAGAATAGCTTAGATCGATGTCGATCGTTACGACGTAGTCGCCGCGGGTTGCGGCAATACCGGTCTTCAGCGCCTCGCCGGCGCCGCGGTTGCTGTGATGATTCTCGAAGCGTATCCGCGGATCTTCCGCCGCGAGCGACTCGGCAATCTTGCGGGTGTCGTCCGCGCTGCCGTCGTTGACGATGATCAACTCCCAATCGTACTTGTCGGCCAGCGAATCGAAATACTCGAGTACGATCCGGGTGTTCTTCTCCAGGATGCCCGCCTCGTTGTACGCCGGCGCCACGACGCTGACCAGGGGTTTCGGGGTTTCGTTCACGGCCAAATCCTCATGCTTGCCTAATCCGGTGTTGTGCTGCGTCGTGTTCCGCCTGCACAGCGGTCGACCTCGTATACCGTCAGGAACTCGTCCTCGTGCACGGCCTCGAGCCAGGCCGGTACGCGCTGTTCCCTGAGATCCCTGAAGAACAGCCGGCCGCCGCCGTTTCTCGATTCTGTGTCGTTTGCGTGCAGAAGGACGTAACACACGCCGTAATCGGCAACAATGCGCTGCACCTCGGGTGTTGTCCAGTCCGACAACGAATACATGCCCGGCGTCAGGCCAAGCATGGGCCAGCCCGTAAGGCCGCCCAGCCGCTGCGAACTCGACGACAGCAAAGGCGAGTCGCGGCCCACGCGAGCGTCGAGCCAGTCACCGAGAGGCGTACCGTCCTGCATGACGGCATCCAGGCTCGAGGTAACCTCCGTCAACGCCTGGTCAGCAAGCATCCGCTCCCTCGATTCGCACAACGCAAGTGCGTTGCCCACGAGTACGAGCCCCACGAACAGCAGCAGTCCGGCCTGACCGAGCCGCCCGGGACGCTCGCGAACGACAAGGGCGAACAGCAGGGCCGCAAACGGAATCAGGGGCAACAGATAGCGGTACCCGAGCGCGTCCAGCGCACGCGGCGCAAGGACGAGTAACAGCATGGTCATGGAAACCAGCACGTACGACAGGCAAAAGAGCACCACGTCGCCCCGACCGTACAGCGCCGTGCGCGTCTCGGCTTTTGGCCTGTAGCAGGATAGAAGATAAGACGGCAGCCAGACGACCAGCAGCAGCAGGCTCAAAGCGAGCACGCCGAGCGCCGCGAGCTGCAACGGCTGCGACGGGTTGAGACCCACCGTGGAGATGCTCGCTTCGACGAGTTTTCTCAGCACGGCAACGGGCGCAGCCCAGCTCTCGCTGACAGGCCCTCCGGTAAGCGAGCCGCTAAGCGAATAGTTGCGCAGAAGAATGAACATGCCGAGCGCCGCGGCGGGCAACAGCGCTGCAAACGCGTGTACGATCGGCAGCCAGCGGCGATGCAGGATTGCGAGCAGCACGAACCAGAAGCCGGTGGACAGCACGAGAAACAGACCGTTGTAACGGATCGTGACCGCCAGCGTGGCGCCGACCGCAAGCGCCGCAAGGCCGGGCCATGCCGGAACCTCGCTCTTGCCGAGCCGCGCGGCGCCGAACAAGGCGAGCAGCGTCGCCGCGACAAACGGTCCTTCGGTACCGGCGCGCGACGTAATGAATACCAGCAGACCGAGCGCCACGGACGACAGCGCGACGGCCGTTGTCGCAACCCGCGACAGTTCGAGACGCCGACCCGTTGCAAGCAGCAGGAACGGACACAGCAGCAGCCCCAGCAGACTCACCGTAAACACGGCGGTCGCAGCGTCGACGCCGGCCAGTACGAACACCGACGACATCGCGGCGATCCCGGGCGGCCAGACGGTCTGCGCCACCGGCATTGCGCGCTGTGCGTAATTCTGCTCGTAGTAGACGATCGCCGTCTTGTAGCCGTCGCCGTCCGCCAGCGAGCGCGCGGCGCTCGCATGCTGGAACGAGTCGTTATAAAGATGGACGCGATCGAAGCCCGCGACGAGCGTGCCTCCGATCAGCACGGCAACGGCGAGCAGCAATAGCAGCGGCACGACAGCGCGCCCGTGTTGCAGGCTGGTTTTTCGCAGCGTAAGACTCATGGGTTATGGTGAACGAATGAGAACGGGTTCTTTTTATTGTTCAGTGCTCAATTGTACACTAGCGCGGGTTCCGAACACCTCCGCCGTCTCCAACACGTGACATAATCGACATTATGCTGAGCAAACTCCGTCGCCTGCTCGGAGCCGTTCGAAATAAGTTCGAAATGGCCCGCTACGACGACTTCACGATAGCCGACCACTTCCGCAGCCAGGGCGCGCGCATTGGTCCCGACTGCCGCCTGCAGGTGCGCTCGCTCGGCTCGGAACCGTACCTCGTTACGATAGGCGGGCACGTTACGCTGTCGACCGACGTCGACATCGTGACGCACGACGGCGCCGCCTGGCTGTTCGCCGACGAAGACCCTTCCCTGCAGAAGTTCGGGCCGGTCCGCATTGGTGACAACTGCTTCGTCGGTGCGGGCAGCACGGTCATGCCCGGCGTCACGATCGGCGACAATGCCGTGGTGGGCGCCCGCTCTGTCGTAACGCGCGACGTACCGTCAGGTACCGTCGTGGCCGGCTGCCCGGCACGCCACATTTGCAGCACCGAAGACTACCGCCGCAAAGTCGTCGAACAATGGCGGGCGCAAAAACCGCCCGGCTACATGGAGTCGATCAGGGCGGAAGACAAACGTTCTGCGAAGACGATACAGGCGCAGAAAAAGGCGGAGTACGACGCGCTGCGCCGCCACCTTCTCAAGCACTTCAGACTCGAGCCGTGAGCACGCGGAACAGGGAACAGTTCATCGACGCAACCCGCGGGCTGGCAATGCTTGGCGTCATGACCGCGCACTTCGGCTGGATATTCTCCTCGCTGCACCCCGAGTTCACGCTCGGCATACAGCTCTCGACATACTTCGAGCCGTCCGCACCGACCTTCATGCTCATTAGCGGCGCGCTGCTGGGCTACATCTACGAGAAACGGCAGCGGCAGCTCGGCGCGTTTGCAACCAAGCTGATCGACC
The DNA here is from genome assembly GCA_039819385.1 of Pseudomonadota bacterium. GTDB lineage: Bacteria > Pseudomonadota > Gammaproteobacteria > Steroidobacterales > Woeseiaceae > UBA1847. The sequence continues at coordinate 86,040 of JBCBSC010000011.1, forward strand.
GCGGCATGTTCCTGCTCACGGCCGGCCACCTGGTCATCATGCTGGCTTATCTTTCTTATGCGGGCGGGCTCGCCGGCGCCGTGACCTTCGCCCAGATCATCGACGCGATCGGCGTCGCGATCATTGTCGGTCCCATACTGATCAGCCGCCTGGGCGCGGGCGCACGCCTTGCACTCGGTGTCGGCATGTTCGCGATGACCTGGCTCGCGATTGCGCTGTGGCATCCGGACAGCGCGGGACTGCAGTGGCTCAAGGACACGCTGTTCGGCGCTGAACTCGACCGGCGCAGCCAATGGGGTTACAACTTCCCGCTGGTGCCCTGGATCAGCGTCTACATCGTTGCGACCGCGCTGGGACAGAAGCTTGCGATAGCGCGCATCGAGCGCGGCGACGCCGCGGTCATCCGGCTGCTGCTGGGCTACGCCGCAATCGGTTTTGCCACGGTAGTCGCGCTGAAGCTCGGCTGGCGGCTGCTGCAGGGTCAGTTCAGCGGCGACGTGGTTCCGGGTACGCATAGCTACGTGCTGTATTCGCTGACCGACGTGCACCGCAAGTGGCCGCCCAGCCCGGCCTACTTCGTTTACAACACGTCGATCTCGATGCTGCTGCTCGCGGGCCTGTTCCATATAGAGCAGAAAGGCTGGTTGCGGAAGAGCATGGCGCTGCTGACGCTGATCGGTCAAAACTCGTTGTTCGTGTTCCTCGTGCAGGAACACGTGTACGTGTCCTGGCTGTGGCTTGCCAACCCGCCAATGCAGTACTGGGCGCTCGCTTACCTGGTCACGATTGGGGTCAATCTCGCGGCGCTGTTCCTCTGGGTCAGAATCGGTGCAACACGCTACTTCACGGTCGGCTTCGGCTCGGCGTGGGGGCCGCGGCAACAAGGGGCCGTCTGAACGCGTGCGCTCGCCAGATGAGTCGTTCGATACGCCGCCGCCGTTGACCGCCAGCGCGGCTTTGTTGCGGCGCGGACCGTTACTGCCGTAGATATCCAGTGCCAGCCAAGCCTCCCACAGTACTCGTTACTGACGCCCACCAGATAGGCGGTCTCGGCGTCGTGCGCGGCCTCGGCCGCTACGGCTACGACGTCGTTGCGGCGGCTCCGGCGCGCGGCCTCTCGCTCGGCGGCTGCCGTTCGCGTTACGCAAACCGGAAGCTCAGTTCGCCATCGCCCTGGGCGGCGTTCGTCGACTACACGACCTGGCTCACAGATACGCTAAGGCGCAGCTCACCGGCTCTGGTCATGCCGACCGATACGGCCAGCATGCTCGCCGCCAGCCGCGTACGCGCGGAACACCCGGAGCTGGCAACGCGCTTCGCCATGCCCGAAGAGCAGGCGCTGCTCGATGTGCTGGACTTCGAGAAGCTGCACGCAAAGCTCGCCGGGTCACGCCTGGCGCCGCTATCGATCCGGAAAATCTCCGACGGCAAACACGTATTCGATACGAGGCTCGAGGCGGATGCATTCCCGCTTGCCGCCTACCGGCCGCTGGCGGTCAGTCCGCGCGGCCGTCTCGTCAACGCGCGCAAAACCCTGGTCCGGTCCGCCTCGGAACTGGCCGCGCTGGCGGAGCAGTCCGCGAGCGAAGGTGCCTCGCTGTTTACCGCTCCCGAAGCACCGGGCACTCTGATCACGGTCATCGTGTCACGCTGCCACGGCCGGACGCTGGCCTCGTTTGCGCAGCGCGCCGTGCACACGCTCAACGAAACCCGCGCCTGGTCGAGCCTGCGCGAGGTCGATCTGCGCCGCTTCGTACATGCGGCGGCCGAGGAAGTTGCTGTCCGGCTCGATCTCGACGGCTTGTTCGTCGTACAGTTTCGCGAGTCCGGCAAGCGCACGCTGTCTCTCGAGAGCATAACGCCGGGCTGTCCGGTTTCCAGCTCGCTTGCCCTGCTGTGCGACATCAATCTGCCCGGCCGGCTTGCCGACGCGCTCCTTGGCCAGCAGCGCCCTTCCCCCGCGAGAAAAACCAACGGCGCCGGACGCCGCTGCGGCAACTTCTATCCCGGCGAATGCCGCTACCTGCTCGCAGGGGAGGAACCGGGACGCGAGCTGCCCAGCCGGACCCGGCGCTTCCTGTCGGTAACGGCTAATCAGCTCAACCCCAAAGTCGGCCGGGACTACCTGAACCTGCGCGACCCGGCGCCAGCGTTTGCCCAGCTTCGCCGCTTCGTTCGCGCGCTCAAGAAAACGCTGAAACGCCACACCCGGCGGATTGCGCAGCGCAGCGGACAGAAACTCATGAGTGCCGGGGCCGTGCGCGAGAAGCCGCCCAAGAGCCTGCTGTTTCTCTGCAGGGGCAATACGTGCCGGAGTTACTTCGCCGCCGAGCGGCTGAAGGCACGGCTCGACGAACACGGCGCCAAGGGCTTCCGCGTGCAGTCGGCCGGCGTCACTGCGGAAACGGGACAGCGCCCGCCGGAACGCTTCACGCGCCTGTTCGAACGCTACGGTCTCGAACCCGAAGCGCACCGCTCGTTGCCGCTGAAGACGGTCGATGCGTCGGGATTCGATCTCATCCTGCTGATGGACCGGCAGCAGCAGGATTACCTGCTGTCGCGACGGCCCGAGCTGCTCGCGCGGTCGGTCATGCTGGGTGCGCTCGACGATACGGCGGACAGCGGGGAACCGCCGGAAATCGGCGACCCGGTGTCGGCATCCCCGTTAGCCGCCGACAACGCGTTTCGCCGCATTGACGCGCTCGTTGCAGAGCTGGCGCTGGTCATGCACTCTCAGCCTCCGTCATCCACTCGTCGCCAGGACTCCGAAACGTAATGCCTCCCGAACCGCTAAGAGTCGGCGTCCTCCTCGACAGCACTACGGTACCGGCATGGAGCCACGAACTGCTGCGGACGATCGCAGACGATCCGTGCTCGGAGCTCTGCGTTGCCGTCGTCAGGACCTCGGCCGCGGTGAAAAAGCCGGCGTGGCGACGCATTGCCGACAACCGCGGCCGCCTCGCCTACCTTGCCTACGCGGCGCTCAGCCGACGCCTTGCGCAACGCCGCGCACCGTCGCTCGAAGCCGTGGACGCCCGCGAACTGCTTGACAACATCGACACGCTGGAAGTACAGCCCGAATCCACGCGCTTCGTCGACCGCTTCGGCGCGGCCGACCTCGAGACGCTCGAGGGCTACAAGCTCGACGTGATCGTTCGGCTCGGCTTCGGCATCCTGCGCGGCGACGTGTTGAACGCCGCGCGCTACGGCATCTGGTCTTTGCATCACGGAGACAACCGGGTGAACCGCGGGATGCCCCCGGGTTTCTGGGAGGTGCTGGAGGACTGGCCGGAAAGCGGAGTCGTGCTGCAGATCCTGTCCGAAGAACTGGACGGCGGGCGCCTGCTGTGCCGGTCAACGTCGCTCACGCACAAACCGTTTGTCGAATCCAATCTGGAAGCCTACAACTGGAAAGCCATGCGCTTCGTGCCGCGGATGCTCGCGAAGCTGCATCGCGACGGCGCGGATAAGTTTTTTGCCGACGTCGAGCGGGCCAACGCTCACCCGGACTTCTACAGCGGACCGCTGTACACGGTGCCGGGCAACGCCCGAATGCTCCGTCTACTTGTCGGGCAGGCAGCGCGGGTGCTCGGGCGGAAGCTCAGGAGCCTGTTTGTCCACGAACAGTGGCAGCTTTTCTACGCGCGTAACGCCGACGGCGGGCCGGCGCTAAACCTCAGGCGATTCGAGGCCCTCACGCCGCCGAAAGACCGCTTCTGGGCGGACCCGCACGTGCTCGATACCGATACCGGCGCCTATCTGTTCTTCGAGGAGCTGCCGTATTCGACAGGCAAAGGGCACATTTCGGTCCTGCACATCGGCGACGACGGCAGCGTCGGCAAACCGGAAACGGTGCTCGAACGGCCCTACCATCTCTCGTATCCGTTCGTGTTCACGCATGCGGGCAAGCACTACATGATCCCGGAAACGATGGAAAACCGCAGTGTGGAACTCTACGAGAGCGACGAGCTGCCCGGCAACTGGCGGCTGGTCGGCACACTCATCGAAGACATCCAGGCCGTGGACGTTACCATTACGTTGCATGAAGGCCGCTACTGGCTGTTCGCAAACGTGCTCGAACATCCCGGCATCTCGCCGCTCGACGAACTGTTCGTTTTCTACGCCGACGAGTTTCCGAGTACCGACTGGCGCGCGCATCCCGCAAACCCTGTCATAAGCTCAGTGTCGAGGGCCCGGCCCGCGGGACCGCTGTTCACGCACAACGGCAATCTTTACCGGCCATCCCAGGATAGCGCCGGCCGCTACGGCCGCGCGCTCAATCTGCAGTGGGTGACGGCGCTGACCGAGACGGAATACCGCGAACAAACCGTGCGCCGCATTACCCCGGACTGGCGCCCGGATCTGCTGGGCACGCACACGCTGTGCGTGTCCCGCAAGCTGACCGTCGTCGACGGCGAAGTCAGCCGTCGCCGCTGGTTCTAGCCTGCCAGAGCAGCGCAGCGCACAGAGCGCCAAGCGCCATGCCAATCACGTGTCCGGCGTCGAGATATGCCGGGCGGCCGCTAAACACCGCCTCGCTGCCGCCTAGCAGCGACGTTAACGCAAGGTCGATCGGCACGCCGACCAGCGCCGCAACGGCACCGCCGAGCGCCCAGTAAAACACCGGCGCCACCCGCAGTGCCGGGAGGCTTACCGCCGCTCCGCCGACACCAAAAGCAACGACCAGCTCGAGCGAATTGGTTCCGTAGCCGTGCCAGGCAGGCATGCCCAGCTTGTTCTTGACCCAGAAGGCGAACACCCAGGCGGCACCCCACCACAGGATTGCCGCCGGCAGGCGCCATGAGAAGCGCGACCAGCCCAGCACGTGCAATGTAAGGGGCGCGACGACCGCGATAGCCAGCGAACACCACAGACCGCCCGAGAACAGCTCCGTACCCCCCGGCAGCTCCATGGCAACGCGGCCCGCGACGAGCGCCGTCACGAGGACTACCGCCTGCCGCCAGGCCTGGCCTTCGAGCAGGCGGAACGCAAATATCGAGGTCACGAGCCCGCTGAGCGGGCCGCCAACCATGACGGCAATGTTCCAGCCCGCTGCCGCCGCGACGCCCCAGCCCGCAACGAGCATTACCAAACGATGCTCCGCCGCGGACAGCGCCCGGCGCCGTTCGAGAACAGTCATCGCCAGCAGCCCGGCACCCAGCCCGACAACTATGGCCGAGCCGAGGAAAACCTGCTCGATGCGGCCGTCGGCAGATACCCGGATCAGAGCCAGATACGTCAGCCATGCCAGCGCCGCGGCCAGGGTCCATACCGTCAGATACGGATACAGATTACGCAGTTTTAGCGCAGCAGCCGTGTTCATGCATTCTCATCCGCTGTACGCGGCAGACAGCGTACGCTTGCCGTTTTTCTAGACATCTTTATCACCTGCCGTAAAGAACCAGTCCTGAGCAGGGCTCCCCGCAGCCGAAAGCTTACCACCCAGCATGATCGACTGCGTATCCTGCCGCCTCATGAAACCCGTCAAACCCGCGATTCTGGACAAGGAGCCGCCGTTTAGTCTGAGCTGTACAGCTTCGAGCCCCGATCGCTCCCCGCCCGCGCGGGCAGCGGCGTCCGCCAAAACCCAAAGCAGGCGCCCATCGAGCAACAGGAAATCGTCGATGAAACACACTCGATCCTCGGTATGCAACGCGAGGTAGCCGACCGGCACGTCGCCACGGAAGATTCCCGCGATCCGATAGCGCTCGAGGGGGTGCAAAGCAAAACGCCAGCGGACGAAGCGCGCGTCCCTGACCGCCGCGGCGAAACCCTTCCCCGGGGTAGCGGCCCATAGCTCGTCGAGCCAGTCACCCGGGTCGAGATCCAGACGAATCGTCGCGCCAGGTCCCAGCGCTTTTACCGCTGCCTGCCCTGCCGCGCCAAGCATAGCCACGGTCCGCTGCGCGAGCGCCGCCGGCAAACCTGCGCCCGCGCGCGGCCGAATGAGCTTCACACGACGCTGCAAGGCGCTCAGCATTGTCCAGCCTGCGTTTCTGAGCGGACCTTCCGCCTCGGCGTTGGGCAACACGAGCACGTCGTTCACGCCTTCGGGCAGCGCCGTCCTGGTCTCGCGTAGCAGCGCCGAACCCACACCTTTACCGCGTGCGTCAGGCGCCACGGAAATGTCCCCGACGAGGCCCAGGCAGCTTCGTTTGCCGTTCACGCAAAAGTCCTGCGGCGCCACCGTAGCGGCGCCGAGCAACTGCTCGCCTTCGCGCACCCAGACCGTATACGCGGGCACCGCGCAGGGGCGCTCGAGGTATCGCCAGCGATAATATTCGGGATCCCGCGCAACGGGCCGGTTGCGGTTACGAAACTCAAGCGCCTCGTCGAAGCACTCGGCCACCGTCTGTATCGAGAAGCTCAGATCCGTCATTACCTTCGCCCGGGCTTAAACTCCACAGCGATCAGGCCGACTCGTACAGCGCGACGAACTCCGCTGTCATCGTCCCGATCGAATAGCGTTCGACCACCTGCTGCCGCGCACGTTTACCGAAGACTTCGCGCTCCGACGGCGAGTCCAGCAGCTGCTTCAATTTGGCCGCGAGTTCCGCATCGTCGCCGCGGCTAAAGACAAGCCCGGTCTCACCGTCGCCAATAAGATCCGGATTGCCGCCGCCGTCGCTGACGACACAGGCAAGCCCCGCGGCCATGTACTCCATGATCGCGTTGGACAGGCCTTCGCCTTCCGAGCAATTGACGCCAATATCGAAGCAGGTCAGCAGTTGTCGGATATCGTCGTCCGAGTGTGTAAATACTACCCGATCGCGGACGCAGAGCTCCTCCGCCAGATCCATCGCCCGCTGCCGCAGATCCTCATCGGTCGCGTTGATGCCTACCAGCACGACGCGAAACTGCGGATACTCGTCCTTGAGGTGCGCAAGCGCGCGGATCAGGCTGTCCTGCCGTTTCATCGGCCGAAAATTCGCAACCAGCCCGGCCACGACTGCGTCGTCGCCGAGACCGAGCGTAGCGCGGCAGGCACTGCGCTCCGGCAACGCCGCGAAACGATCGACATCGATGCCGTTGGCAATGACGTGGACGTCCTTTTCGGGCACACCCTCGACGTCGACCGTCAGCTGCTTGACGCGACCCGAATTGGTCACGACGCCGCTGACAAAACGATTGGCGAAGCGCGTAGCCTGAAGGTAGCGCGGCGACATCCACTCGCCGAAATCCCGCCGGCTCGAGTAGATCCGCGGGACACCCGCGAGCTTTGCGGCGAGCACTCCAACGATGTTCGCCACGGGAAAAAAGCTGTGCACGACGTCCGGCTTGACGCTCCTGAGATGGGACACCAGCCGCGCTATGTTCGCGTAACATCGCATGCTGCGAAAGTTGTCTATAGTGATCGTGCGATGGGTGACGCCGAGGGCTGCGGCATGCCTGTCGAGCGCCTCGCTCGGCCTGAACACGACGACTTCGACCTCCCAATTATCCGGCAGACCGGGCATCAGCATCGACAGCTGATGTTCGGTACCCGCCTTCCACGGTATGAAGTGGTCGATCACGAAGACCACCTTACTGCGGCGCGCCGGCATGAACTTACGGCCGACCGGTCACAGCGAGTACGCCGCGCGGATCGTGTCGAATTCGAAGTCGTTGACCAGCCGGCGCAGTTTGTCCGCCGTGCTCTTGAGATTCACATAGTGCCGGAACCGATGCGACAGCCGCACGCGCTTCTCACGCGGCTGGCCAGGGTCGAGTTCCCAGGGGTGCAGGTAGAACGTGAAGTTCGTGTCCTTGCGGTTGATACCCTTTAGCGCCGCGCGCGTCAGGCTATAGGGGAACAGGCGAAAATAGCCGCCACCCGATACGGGCAGGTTCGACTTGCCGATCGTTGCGACGGCCAGCGGTACTTCCCTGAGCCCGCAGGGCCAGTCGAAGGGTTTGTCGCCGTAATCGTCCAGACCGTAGCGATCGTGCATCGACGTCGGGTACACGCTCGAGTCGTAGCTGAATCCAAGCTCCATGAGAATCTCGGGCGCCCACAGCGACTCGCTGGTAATGGAAAAATTGGGCGCGCGATAGCCCAGTATTTCAACGCCCCCTATGTCTTCCAGCAGCGACTTCGAGCGCCTGACATCCTCCCGAAAACGCTCAGGCCCGAGCTCGTAGACGAGATCGTGATTGTAGCCGTGCGAGGCCAGCTCGTGTCCCGCGGCAACAATCGCGCGTACGACCTCCGGGCAGCGCTCGGCCACCCAGCCCAGCACGAAGAACGTGGCCCTGGCATTCGCCTCATCCAGGATCTCGAGTGCCTTGTCGGTACCGATTTGCACGCGCAGCGCCTGCGCATCCCATGTGTCACGCGGATAAACCGGCCTTAGGTTCTCGACCTGGAACCAGTCCTCGACGTCGATCGACATTGCGTTTTTCATAACAGGCGGTACCCCCGGCGCCGAAACTCCAGCACATCGTCGCGTTTCGGGAAGGTAAAATAGCTTGGCGTCACGTCTGCCGGAACAACGGGTTGCAGCGTGCCCGACTCCAGTCCCCGCAAGACCTCGAGCACGTAACCTGTGCCCGAGCGTTTGGTGCGGCGAATCAGGCTGTCCAGGCTTTCGCCGGACTCGATCTTCGTTTCGCTCTGCAGCAGAATCTCACCCTCGTCGATCTTCTCGTTGATACGGTGAACGGTAACTCCAACGCTGTCGCGACCGTCGAACATCTGCCAGAAGTTCGGCAGCATGCCCTTGTAGGCCGGCAAAGTGGCGTTGTGAATATTGATACAGCCTTCGGCGGGCGCTTCGATCAGCTCGCGGCGGAATATCTGCGGCGCCGCCACCGACACGATAACGTCGATCCGTTCCGCCTTGATGCTGTCGGTAAACTCGCGTGCGTTAAGCTCCGCTACGTAGCGCACGGGAATACCGGCTTTCTCGGCGGCCTGTGCGACCGAAAACGTCCGCCCGCCGCGAACTCCGGCCGGCAGTCGCGCGCCTATCTTGCTGCCGACGTAGCGCAGCCCCATACGTACAAAGTCAACCGGACCGTAAAAATCCAGCATTGACCGGGCGAGGTCGAGCACGGTTTTCTTGTTCATCGGCGGCGCAATGGCGATGGCCGCAATTTCCACGTCGCTAGTATCGATATCGGCCAGCGCATCGAAAAACTCCCGCACGTAGAAGGGGTCGTCTTGGGTAACAAACAGAACTTTCATCATCATTAACGCCGCACGGTTTCCCAGGTTGCCGCCTTGACACCCACGGCAACCTGCCGCATGGCGGCAAGAGACGCGAGATTGACGATCACGAAATACAAAGGCAGGCGAAGCACCGCGGGACATTTGCCCAGCCTCTCGGCGACAGCTCCGGCTGCGGCCATCGCGAGAATCGCCAGCATGCCGAGAAACGCCAGCAGGTAGAACGGCTGCTCGAGCAGAAAACCGGCCGAGATCAGCATGCCGGCGCCGAATACGGGCACGAACCAGCGCAGCACCTTGTGGCCGACGAGCTGATAGGCGATCCACGGATAGCGGAACGGATTGAAGAGCTCGCGCATGTGCAGCATGCCGCGCATGCCGCGCGTGATGACGCGAACCCGCATACTGAATTCTTCACCGGAGCCTTCAGTGGTTTCCTCGTAGGCGATCGCTTCGTCCTCGAACACTATCCGGTAGCCCTGCGCGACGATCTTCAGCGGCTGCACCAGATCGCTAATGATGTCGTGCGGCAGCGGCACGTACAGCGCTTTGCGCACTGAGTAGATACAGCCGCAGCAGCCCGTGATCGTGCGAATTCCGGACTGCGTTTGCTTGACGAGGTTCTCGTACTTCCAGAACGCAATGGTCCCGGCGCCCGTGGACGCTCCCGTCTCGTCGACGTATTCGTAACGCCCGCTGACGGCACCGACCTTGGGATCGGCGTAGTTGCGCACGAGCTTGCGGATCGCGTCCGGTTCGTAGCGCGTCGTAGCGTCCGAAAACACGATGACTTCACCTTTCGCGTGCGGCACCGCCTCGTTCTGTGTGCCCGTCTTGCCAACCCGCCCCTCGACGCGCAGCAGCCGGACGCCGCGGTCCGCGAACTCCCTGACGATATCGTCGGTGCGGTCGGTCGAACCGTCGGAGGCGACGAGAATTTCGAGCTGCTCCGGCGGATAGTCGAGTTGCAGCGACTGCTCCAGCTTGCGCCCGATATCGAGTTCTTCGTTGTATGCCGTGATCAGGAGCGTGACGCCAGGCTCGATGTCCTCACGGTCAAGCTTGCGGCGAAAAACGAGACCGATAACGAGTATCGACAGCGAATAGCCCACGTAAGCAAATACGCAGATCGCCAGGCAGATCCAGAATATCGTTTCAAGCATGGTGGCTCCCGGGCCTCGGGCCCAGAACACGGCAAGCGGTGAAGAGAATGACAAGGTTACCAAGTTTGCGGGACAGGCCCTAGCACCTGCGGTCCCGGAAAGCCTCCCGCATAGCAAAAATGCGCCCACCGTCACGTTCGGGCGTGTGACGGCGATCCGGTTGGTTCACGCGGATCAGGCGTACACCGCCCCGTAATACACCACCCCGTAAGCAGTTACCATAAATCCGGTCCGACATCCTGCAGCAGGGTGGCAGCGGGCGGGCTGCGGGCGCATCATGCCCGGCCGAGCCGTTGTTTTGCCCAGCCCAGGCCAGTGTGCAGAGCCGCTCGCGTCTCGCGGTCAAAAGCGTACAGCAACGCCATGTAAGCAACGGCGGCAACGCTCCCGTGCATGAAGAACGACACATACCGGTTGTCGAATTCGAGACGGCTGATTAGCAACGACAGGACGATCACGCTGCTCACGCAGAGCAGGAGCTGCCCCCACGCTATGCGAACCCTTACGAACCGCCGGCCGAACAGCGCGAGACTCAAAGTCAGAAACAGGAAAGAACCAATGCTCGAGTATACGGCGCCGTGCAAACCGAACCGCGGTATGAGAATCAGGTTTAGCACTATGTTAATGGCAGCCGCAATACTCGTCAGCACGGCCATGTAGCCGGTCTTCTTTTCGAGATGGAAGCCGGCGCCCAGGAAGTGCGCCGAACCGTGAAACAACAGCACTCCCGTCAGTACCTGAAATATCCAGCCCGAGTCCGCGAACTTTTCGGATGCCAGCAGGCGCACGAGTTCCGGCCCCGAGACGACGATCAGCAACAACACGCCGCAGGCGACCGTCGTATAGATTCTCAAGCCGTTCGACAGAAAACGTTCGGTTGCTTCGCGGCCGTCGCTCTCCCACAGGCGCGTATAGATGGGGAACACGGCCAGCCACATGGGCGCGATGAAAATCGCCTGTACGTAGGTTGCGAGGTTATAGCCGACGGAATAGATGCCCACGCTGTCCAGACCTAACAGCGTTGCGACAAGGTAGCGATCGATGTAGTCGTTCAGGAGATAGGCCGATTCGTAGATCAGGAGCGGTGCGCCGTACACGGCCATCGAGCCGGCAATGGGCAAGCTTACGTTTCTCAGGCGCAGCAGCCCTCGCTTCGCGTAGCGGCTCCAGGCGTAAACGCCGACGACAAGCTCGACCGTCAGCATGCCCAGCAGAAAGCCGGGCACCTTGTCGTCGCTGATGGCCATGCCGGTCAGGCCGCCGACCACGCCGCCCAGCTTGAACGCTGTCCATACGGCGTTGGCGCGCAGCGGCGATTCCTTGGCGCGATAGAACGCGTAGGCCATGTCCCGCAACGCTCCGCTGATCAGCAGCAAGGCCACGACGACCAGCACCTCGTCGCGTATTAGCGTCTCGCCAATCGAGGTCATGCCGGTGCCGGCCAGCATCGTTGCCGAAAGCGCGAGCGCAACGCCAACGACAATCCAGAAGGTCGTTGCGCACAGCGACGACACGGCATCCAGCCCGTCCTTCAGCGCCTTGGCGTGATGCCGCAGAAACGAGGTTGCGGAACCGCACTTGGCCAGCGCCACGAGGATAATGATGGTCGTATTGGCAAGCGCGAGCATGCCGTACTCGGACACGCTCAGTACCCGGGTGAGGATCGGGAACGATACGAGCGAACCCGCAAGTATTAGCCCCTGAAAACCGGCATAGATCGCGGCGCTGCCAAACGCGTTACCCTGTTTGCCACTCACAGCGCTTTACTCACGCCCGCCGGCTGACGATCCTTGAATCCGCAGCCCACGAATCAGGCCTGCTGCTCGTGCCAGACCACAAACATGAGCAGCGCCCACAGTCTCGCGTGGTGGTTCTGGCGCATCGACACGTGTTCGTCGATTAGCCGCTCGACCGCCGCATAGTTAAAGATGCCGGTCTCGCGTATCCGCCGCTCGGACAGCATGTCGCGAAGATAGGTCTTGAGTTCGCCGCGGAACCAGTTGGTGATCGGCAGCGTAAACCCGCGTTTCGGCCGGTCGAGTATTTCGGGCGGGATCTCCTTCCGCACCACTTCGCGCAGAATGCGCTTCTTTTCGGCGCCGGCAATCCGCAGGTAGCCCGGTATGGACATCGCGAGATCGATGAGTTCGTAGTCGATGAGCGGCGCACGCGCCTCTATGGAGTGCTGCATGCTCATGCGGTCGGTCAGCGTCAGCAGATCCCCGGGCAGATAGGTGAGCATATCCACGCTCGTTGCCGCCTCGACCGGGCCCATGTCCTCGAAACGTCGCCAGTTGTCGAGGAAGTGGGTATCGGCCGCCTGCGACGCCAGCTGCGCCTGCACGTCACCGTGCAGGAGTGCCTGCTGCTGCGGCGGCGTAAACGAAGTCATGTACGCCTCGTAAGCCTCCGCAACGGGCAGCTTGAGCGCGGCCGAGAATCGTTTTGCCCTGTCGACGATGCGCGCACCGCTTTTGGGATCGGGCAGCAGGCCCACGAGGCCAGGTATGAGCCTGGTTCTGAGCAGCGGCGGAATCCACGACAGGCTTGCATGCCGACGAATGGCAAGGTGACGCTCGTAACCCGCAAACAGTTCGTCTCCGCCGAGGCCGGACAGCACGACCTTGACGTGCTCACTGGTTGCCTGAAACACGTAGTAGTTGGCGACTGCCGACGAATCGGCAAACGGCTGATCGAACGCGCGAACCAGCTTGGGTATTACGTCCTCGAGATCGGGTTCGATAACGAGTTCGTGATGCTCCGTGCCCAAATGCTCGGCGATCAGGCGGGCGTCGCTGCGTTCGTCGTAGACCGACGCCTCGCCGGCGTAACCAATGGTAAAGGTCCTGACCGGCTGGGACGACGCGCGAACCATGTTGGCCACGACCGCGCTCGAGTCGATACCGCCGCTCAGTAACGCGCCGACCGGCACGTCGCTCACAAGCCGGCTCTCAACCGACCGGGACAGCTGATCCCTGACTCTCTCGATAGCCTCGGCTTCGCTGCTTATACGCTCTTCCGGCCTCTCGAGCGTCCAGTAGGCAGATACCCGCGGCGTCTGGCCCTTGTCGACGACCATGAGCGACCCGGGCGGAAGTTCGCGAATCTGTCGGTAGATGGTGCGCGGCGCCGGTATGTACAGGTAACGGAGATACTCGGACACCGCGGCAACGTCGAGATCGGCTTCGACCCGGCCGGACGCAAGCACGCACTTGATCTCGGATCCGAAGACGAGCCCGTGCGGGGTCTCCGCGTAGTAGATCTGCTTCTCGCCGATACGGTCCCGCGCGATCAGGACCCGTTGCCGGGGGACGTCGTAGAGCGCAATACCGAACATGCCCGACAGTCTCTCCACAAACGCATCGCCCAGTTCCTCGTACAGATGCACGAGAACTTCAGTATCGGACTCCGTGTAGAAGCTGTGGCCCTTTTTCTCGAGCTCGTCGCGAAGCTCGCGGTAATTGTAAATCTCGCCGTTCAGTACGACCCAGACAGTCTTGTCCTCGTTGTGCACGGGCTGATTGCCGGAATGCAGATCGATAATACTGAGCCGGCGCATCCCGAGACCGACATGGTCTTTGATTAAGCTGCCCTCGTCGTCCGGGCCGCGATGGACCATGACATCGCACATTGCCTGAATACGCTTCAGCTCCACGGCAGCATCGGGAGGCGCAACGATACCGGTGATGCCGCACATTAGCGTGCCAGCCGGGTTGCAGCGGCCGCCTCGTACACAGCCTCCATCCTGAGCGCAATTTCCTGCCAGCGGAAGTGCTCATAGACGTACTGGCGCCCTGCACGGCCGAACCCGGCGGCAAGTTCCGGATTAGCGAGCAACTCGACTACGGCATCGGCAAAAGCGGCGGGCTCGTCAGCCACCTTCGCCTGTACGCCGTGCTCGAGGCCAAGCCCCTCGCAGCCGACCGAGGTCGAAACCAGCGCCTTGGACATGGAAAGCGCGTCGAGAATCTTGAGCCGCGTGCCACCGCCGATGCGTAACGGAACGACATACACGGCCGCCGAGCCGACATGCGGCCGAATGTCGTCGACAAAACCGAGAAACTCGACCCTGCCGGTTGCGGTCCAGCGTTTGAGCTTCGCGGTATCCGGCGTCTGGCCGATCACGTTGAACCGGACCCCCGGCCGCTTCTCCGCGATCCGCGGCAGGATCTCGTCGACGAAGTAGCCGACGGCGTCCTCATTTGGAAACCACGCGAGGCTGCCTACGTAGATGAGCGTGTCGGGCCGTATCTCGACGTCCGCGGGAGTGAAGAACTCGGTATCGACGGCGTTCGGAACGGATGTGACGGGCGTTTCGACGCCGAGCGCCGCGAGCTGCTCGCGATCCTCGTCGGACACCGTCGTGACGTGCTGCACGGCGTTGCACATCCGCGCCTCATAGCGCCTGAGCTTGTCGGTCTGGTAGCGCAAATAGGCACGCAGTACGGGATTACTCTCGTTCTCCAGCCGGCGGGCGAGAATCTGACTCTCGACGTTGTGCTCGACCAGCACGGTGGGCACGTCGCCGCCGGCCGACGCCAGTTCGGCAAGCTGCAGCATGTCGAGGTGCAGCACGTCGTAGTCGCCGCTCTCAAGCAAGCCTCCCACTAGCTCTCGCATTGGACGCTTCGAGTACTTGACCGCGTGCAGCGGGGCCGGCGATACGAGCTCGCGCAGGGCGTCGGCCAGGAGCGACAGCTTCGGCCACTTCATGTACAGGGGAACCGCGTGCACGGCACTGCAGAACTTCTCGAGCTCAGGTATGCCGTCCAGCTCCTCCTGACTCTGCACGTAGGTACACAGAGTTACCTCGTGTCGCTTCGCGGCCTCCTTGAGCAGATTGTATGTCCTTAGCGCCCGGCCCTCGTTGAGCGGCCATGGGCTCTTGGTGGTCACGGCCAGGATTTTCAATACGCACTTCCCTTGCGCTGGTCTTCGACACCGAACAATCTGTTGTAGAGCGCGTCGTACCGCCGCTTGCTCAACAAGCCTACGAGGAGTTTCTTGAGCAGGGATTTGACGGCGCTCATCGCGAACGTGGCCCAGTCCCCTTCCACGTACTTCGTAATCTGTGCAGCGGTCGTGGTCTTCTTGATCGCGATGCGTTCGATGAACAGCGGATCGATGGAAGACGCATTGCGGCCGAACTCGGAGCCGCAAACCGTGGCGTAAGCGAGTTCGGCTGCAAGGTCGCGGTACCATTCGTTCGTGTCGCCGTTCGGCAATGACAAGTGTCGCGTCTCGGTGCGGAGCTGTTCCGCAATCACGTCGCGCGATCTCTCGAGTTCCTGCCTGGTCTCCTCTTTGCCGAGCGTGGACAGCAGAGGATGGCTCACCGTGTGCGATCCCACGGTCATGCCCGCGGCATGCATTTCTCTAAGCTGATCCCAGCTCAGCATGCGCTCGTCGCCGATCTTGTTGGTGACGACGTAAAAGGTCGCCGGAAAGCCGAAGGTTTGCAAAAGCGGCAGAGCCAGCTCGTAATTGCCCAGAAAACCGTCGTCGAAGGTAATCAGCACGGCCTTGTCGGGCAGTTGTTTGCCCGCCGCCAGTCGTTCGCTGATCTCGTCGGGCGTCACGACCGTGGCGCCGGCATCGCGGATAGCCCGCAAATGCGCCTCGAAAACGTCGTAGGTAACGACGTAGTTCGTATTGATTTTGCCCTCGATCGCCGCAAGCTGTTCCGCACGAACAACTTCGTGATACATGAAGACCGTCAGCGCCATGCGCGGTAACTCACTGGAGCCGCGTGTCAGCGGCCCAGTCGCCGCCGATCGGCGAGCGAACGGTCGCCGAACACATCGTAAGTGATCGTCAAACGCGCGAGGGTCTCTTCGAAGCTCAGGTTTTGCACGTCGGTACTCCGGTCCACGCGCGACACGACCGCCGCAACCTGCATCCGCCGGATCGGCCTGAAGTCCATACGCAGGCCGACGACGAACTCGTCGAAATCCTCCGCCTCGTTGTCGAACGACTCATCGCTGTATTCCGCAAACACGCCGAGCGCAAAGTTCCCCGAGAGAGTCCGGGTCGCGCCGACCCGCGCCAACGCGCGCTCGCGATCTTCGGTAGTCGTCTCTATGAACTCGCGCGAATCGAATGACACTTCGGCGTTCAACGCCAGCCGGTCGCCGGTAGTCTGCCAGGCGAGGCCAAAGAAGTTCAGGCGGAAAGGCTCGGCATCCGCGCCCTGCGCCTGCGTCGTCAACTCCGGCCGGCCCAACTGCTGTGTGAACCTGAAAGCGTCTTCGCTGGTCGTAAGCTCGGTTCGCGCATCGAACGTCAGCCGCGAGCGGCTGGATACGTCGCGGGCGAGCTGCAGGCGGAACAGGCTGCCGTTTTCGTCATTGGTATCTTCGCTGACTTCGGTATAGCCCGCCTCGAACTCGAGCCGGGTTCGCGCACCCGCCGTCGTCCAGCCGAAATACGCCTCGTTGATGTCGTAGTCGTTGAACAGTTCACTTTCGTCGAACTCGACCTGCCTTGCCGACAGGTTCAAGGACAGATCCGTTCGCGGACTGATAGTCCTGCCCAGCACGAGAACTCCCGCCAGGCTATCGGAATCCTGCAGGGAATCCTCGTACTGGGAGCGTTGATAGAACGCCTGCAGCGAAAGAGCGCCGCGTTGACCGAGACGGGTCGCGAGCCGCGGTCCGGTACGAAAGACGTTGATGTTTTCGCGGTTGTCCGGCGTATCCGGCGCCGTTACGACCCGGCGGACCTGCCCGAAGTTGTCCTGGGTTATCCACTGCACGCCCTCCCCGGCGACGTTCAGAACCAGCTCACTGAAGGCATTGCCGCGAAATTCGTCGTCGGAGGTATCGTTCTGAAACGTGCTGTAGTTGAGAACTCCGTCGAGCAACAGGTCGTAGCGACGTCCCGAGGCGGTAATCTGAAATTCGGACAGACCGCTGATCGTCGTTTCGTCGCGCCCACCGGCCTCGATGCGGTCGATGTTATCGGTATGCTCGACGGCAAGTCCCACGCTCATCCAGGTATTGCTCTCCTGCGCGACAGCCGTCTCCGCAGCGGCAAGAAGATACACGAGCGGCAAGGAATACAGCGTCGCACGCAAGACAGGTTGCGCCTTCCGCGGATTGATCATTGTGGTCTCCCCTTTTGGTTTTATTAGCCGCCACGCGTTGCGGAGTCGTCCGCCGTTACGCCGTAACCATAGCCGTAGCCGTACTTGTAGTCCGACGCTCCGGCTGATGGAGACTGATTCAGCAAGACGTACACGTTCTCGGTACTGCCAATCGACTCGAGAGCGGCGTCGACCTGTCCCGCGCTCGTGCTGCCGGCCCGCACGATGAACAACGTGTTGTCCGCGGCCGACGACAGGGCGCGTGCCTCGTTTGCGAGCAGCACGGGAGGTGAATCTATGATCACCACGCAAGGCCCGGAGCGCCGCGCCAACTCGGAAACGATGCGCTGCGCCCGTGACGAACCGAGCAGTTCCGGTGAATTGTTCCGGCGCGCCCCGGCCGGCATGAAAAACAGGCCTTCCTGACTCGTCTTGTAGACGACGGACGATGTTGCCATCGAACGGTCTTCGACGAGATCGAGCAGTCCAGGTTTGCCGTCGAGCCCAAACGCCGACGTCAGACCCTGTTTGGGAGCGTCGCCATCGATGAGCAGTACCTGCAGCTCCGGCTCGATGGCAATGGCCTGGGCAATATTCATGCTGGTAAACGTCTTGCCCTCACCGCGCAGCGCGCTGGCAACGAGCAACACGCGGCCGGTTTCGTTGACGCTGACCGGATAGGTGGTAAAGACCTGCCGCAACAGCGGGCGCTTCACGCGCCTGTACTGCTGGCTGAGCTCGGCTGCAGTCGCCGCTTCGGGCAACAAGCCCTTCTCGCGGAGCAGGTCCTCGTCGAGCTGCACAAAACCCGCGGCGCTGATGCCGTTGCGATCAACGGCGGTTTCCAGCGTCGATGCGGACACGAGCGGGGACTTGCCCGAGAGCGGTTCCGGAGCTTCCGGCCGCAGCTTGTCCAACGCATCCTGAATTTTTCCCATGAGCTTATGCTTCGGCTAGCTGCTGCAGCCAGGCCGAACCGAAGTCGGCACCTACCACAGCGGCAATGTAGAGAACGAACAGACCGCCGAGCGTCAACGTCAGCCAGCGCCGGTCGACGACGGCCGCTCTGCGCAGCCGGGACTGAAACGCTATGCCGATCGAACCAAGCACGGGCACGCCTGTTTGCTTTTCGATGCGCTTCTCATCGTAGTAGACCGGATTACTGACGTTTCTCGCGTAAGCCAGCGCGATGCCCACGACCAGACCGAAAATCAACGACGCCGTAATCAGCAGCGGGCGATTCGGCCCTACCGGCATTGTCGGCGAACTGGGCGGGTCGATGACGTCGAACTTGACGACGCCGGTTTCGTCGGCCATTTCCGAGATTCGCGCCGTCTCCAGCCGCTGCACGAGCGATTCGTACTGCGCCCGGGTAACGCCGTAATCGCGGTTCAGGCGGGCGAACTCGGCCTCGACTTCCGGCGCGGTGTCGAGCAGAGTCTGCAAATCCCGGATGCGCCGCTGCCGGTCTGAAATCTCGGCGCTAAGTGCGGCCAGCTCAACCTCGACATCGTTTAGCGACACCTGGATACGCTGATACACGGGATTGCTCGAGCGCGGAATCGACGAACCCCCGGAACCGTTACCCGATTGCAGCGCCTCGAGTTCGTTGTCGTAACGCTCGCGAAGCTGCTCGATGGTTTCGCGCATACCGACCACTTCCGGGTGCTTGTCGGTAAAGCGCAGCAGCAAGTCCTGCAGCCTGGCCTCTGCATCGCGCAGGCGTCCCGCCGTCGTGGTATCGCCCTGGCGATTGTCGCGGCCGGGCTGCGCAATAAAAGGTACCTCTCCGGACAACTGCTGCTGAAGCTGTTGCTGGCGCTGCTGCAGCAGGCGTAGCTGCAGTTCCGAGTTGTCGAGTTCGTCCTGTTCGGTCTGCAGGCGCGTAAAGTAATCGCCGCGCTCGCCCGGCACGAGGCCAAGATTGCGTTTCTTGAAATCGGCCAGCCGGTTTTCGGCTTCGTACAGCCGGCGCTCGTACTCGGCGATCTGATCGCGCAGGAAGCGTTGCGCCGATTCCTGGCCTTCGAGCTTGATACCGATCACGTCCTCCATGAACGAATCCAGGAGGCGCGTCACGACCTCGATGCTCTTTTCGCGATCCGTATCGACGAAACTCATCGTGTACACGTTGTCGTTACCGCGGCTGACTTCGCTGGTAATCGTTATGTCCTCAGCGAGTTTCTCGATGAGCCACTCCTGCTCCTCCGGCGTAGTCGCCCGGGATAGCAGATCCGTCTCGCGAGCCACTTTTTCGAGCTGCGGCTTGCTCAGCATGCTGCGGCGTACGAGGTCAAGCTGCGACTGCACGCCGGAATCGATGGCGAGTCCCTGGATCAGGGTTCTCAGCGCCGTCGAACTGTCGACGAACACCCTTGCCTGCGCTTCGTAGGTATTGGGTGTCCAGTAGCTGCCCGCCCAGCCGATGAACGCGACAATCCAGGCCACGCTTACGGCGAGCCAGCGATAGCGCCAGGTACCGCGAATCTCGCTGACGACAAGTTCGAGTTTTTCGGTGAGGTTCATGTCCACTGACGGATCCTCAGAACAGGGATTCGGGAACGACGACGACGTCGCCAGGAAGCAATTCCACGTCCTTGCTCAGATCGCCCTTGTTAATCAGGTCGTCGAGACGCAGCCGGATTTCCGTCGTCTCGCCGTCGCTGCGGCGAACGACCTTGGCGCGATTTCCAGCCGCAAATTCCGTCATGCCGCCGACCGCCAGCACCAGATCGAGGGCCGTCATCCCGTCACGATAGGGCAGCCCCTGCGGCGCGCGGACCTGGCCGACAATCTTGACCTCGCTCATGACGCTCTGCGGGTTCGTGACGATGATGTTCACTTTCGGCGAACGGATGTACTCGGCGAGAATCGCCTCCATGTCCCGGGCGAGTTCGGCCGCGGTCTTGCCGGACGCCACCATTTCCTCGACGAGCGGCGTCGTAATCCGGCCGTCCGGCCTGACGGGCACCGTGACGGACAGATCGGCGTGGCGCCAGACGAAAACCTGCAGGTTGTCGCCCGGCCCGATGATGTAAGCACTGGAAACGCCCCGCACTGCCGCGTCTTCCGGTGGCGTCGATTCGTCCTGCGCGTGCGCGAAAGACACCAGCGCGAGCAGCGCGGACGCCAACCACAACCGTTGTTTTGAAGGAACCCGGCCAATCATTTGTCTGTTGCTACCTATGTCCGCAGCCGAAGTGGCTGCTCTGCCCGCCAAGCGATCTCGCTATTGTAAGGTATTGACCGGCCATTGTGCATGGCAGTTCGTTTACCAATACCGCTCCGGGAGACAAAATCGGAGCATTTCAGTGACGGGCGTCCCTCTCACTTTGTGACCGAGTTCACACTATCGGAATTAGCGCTGACGGCGGGCCTCACGAAGGTGTTCGGCAATCGTTCGGTTATCGGGTTCGAGGCTGGCCGCCCGCTCCAGCAGCCCGATCGCGGCAGACGCATTCCCGGCCCTGAGTTCCAGCCAGCCCTGCGTATCCAGAACTGACGCGTTGTCGGGCGTCAGCTCCGCCGCTCTGCGGGCAAACCCGAGCGCGGTGTCCAGCGAGCCCGAATCCAGGTCGTACAGATACCAGGCAATATTGTTCAGTATGACTGCATCGTCGGGCCTTGCCTCCAGCAGCGGCTCGAGCTGCCGCCGTGCCTCGTCCCGGGCGCCGCTTTGGTGTAGCGCCTGCACCAGAATCATGCGCATCCTCGCATCGCCGGGAAACTGCTCCAGCCAGCGCCTGTACGGTGCATTAGGATTCTCGAGCCCGGCCGCGCGCCGTGCCGTGGCCCAGCGATAGACGGCTGCCCGGCTGAGCGCGGCTATCGGCAATTCCGCGAACACCTCGTCGGCCTCGGCGGCGCGCTTTGACGCGAGCAGCGTTTCCGCGAGCAGCAGTTGCCCCTCCAGGTCTTTTCGCACGCCACTCGAACGCTTGCGCGCGAGTGCAATGGCGGCCTCCGGCCGGCCGGAGGCCACGAGCGCCTGCACCGTGAGGCGCAGCGCCCTTGCCCAGCCGGGCCGCAACCCGGTTGCCTCCGCAAGCGAATTCAGCGCCAGATCGTATTCGTTCAGTGCGAACTCCGCAGCCGCGCGGTAGTACCAGAACTCCGCAACGCCGGGCGCAATGCGCGTAGACTCGACGAGGAAAGGCATGGCGTCGGACGGCCGCCCGGACTGCAGATATGCGATCCCGACGAGGTGCGTATTCGAGGCCCTGGAACTGCCCTCTTCGGTCAGCGATCCGGCAAGCCGCGACGCCGCTTCGCCGTTGCCACGTGCGAGCAATAGCCGCAGCAGATCGTAGTTGGCTCGCGGGCTGCCGATGCGGGAGAGTTCGCCGATCCAGCGATCCGCCTCGCCGCCTTCGCCTCTGGCGGTAGCTATCCAGGCAAGCGTCGTCACCGCCGGCACGCTGTCGATGTTGAGCTCCCGAATCGCCATCAGGTGAGCCACTGCACCGTCGTAGTCACGAGCGCGAAGACGAATGTCCGCAAGCTGGTACAGCGCGCCGACGTTCTCCGGTTGCGAGGCGAGCACAAGCTCCAGCTCCCGCTCCGCCTGCTCCCGGTCATCCAGCGAGCCTGTCAGAACGGACGCCGCCAGCAACCTTAGCTCGACGTCCTCAGGGTCGTCCGTAAGCGCGGTCTGCAAACGCCTTACGGCCTGCTGCGGACCCAGCGCGAGCGCCTCCAGCACGAACCCGAGGCGGCCGGCCCTGCTGGCCATGGCGGGGCCGAACTCGCGGCTCGTCAGCAGGCGGCGGGCCTCGCTTGTGTTGCCGACACGAAGCTGCGCTTCCGCAAGGTCGAGCAGCGCCGAGTCGCTGCGGTTTTCTATCGGTGTGTCGCTGGACAGGTAGGCCAGGGCCTCCCCGGCGTGCCCGAGCTGCAGCTTGACCTGTCCCAAGAGTTCGGCCAGCTCCGGGTCCGTTACTGGCCCCGCGTCGGCCAGCAGACTGTGCGCCGCGTCGACCCTGCCCTGCAGGATCTTCGCCCGCGCGAGGGCTGCGCGCGCGGCGGAAAAGTCCGGGTTGTTGGCGAGCAGCCAGTTGAGCTGCTGCTCTCCCTGGCGCGGGTTGCCGTTTTCGATGAGCGCCATGCCGAGCAGCAGACGCGCGTGCGGGTTTTCCGGGTGGCGCCCGAGCAGGGTCTGCAACGGTCCGATGACGCGGCGCGAATCGCCGTCGACGATGGCCATTCGCGCGTCCGATATGAGCGTCCCGGCCTCGTCCGGCACGAGTTTCTTGAGCTCGGACAGGGGCTGCCGCGCCTCGGCGACCTTACCCTGAGTCATGCGCAAGTCGAACTGCATGCGCGTAGCCGCCACCAGGAGCGGCAGGCGGACGCCGCTGCCGAGCGCCACGAGTTCATTGCTGAACTGCTCGGCCTCGGCAGGTTCGCCCCGCGATTGCGCAAGGTTCGCGAGGAGCAGCAGCGCCTCGCCGTAGTAGCCGGATGCCGCCTCTACGCGGGACAGGCTGGCGAGCGCCTCGTCGGGCTTCTGCAGACCCAGCTTGGCCCGTCCCGCCAGAAACTGCCGCGAACCTGCGTCGCGATCCGGCGCAGCGCCGGCCAGCAGATCGAGCGCATCCTCGTAGCGGCCGAGCGCCAGCAGCGCCTCTGCACGCAGCGCCAGGCGCTCGTCGCCGCCGATCTGCGAGCCACCGGCCTCGAGTTCGCGCAGCGCATCGCCGGCCGCGTTGAGTGCAATACGCGTCCTTAAGTAGGTGGCGGCCGTTCGCGCGCTGGTGTCGCCGAGTTCCAGCGCACGCCGGCCATTGTGTTCCGCCGAGGCGAGGTCACCCAGCCAATATTCGGCGTGCGCGAGCGCTCCCCGCGCCAGCGGGTTCTCGGGATCGCCCGCCACCGCCTCGCGAAACCCTTGCATGGCGGCCCCGTATTCGCCGTTCGTCAGCGCGGCCTCCGCCGCGTCGAGCTGCTCCGAAAGAGGACGCGGTTTCTCACACGCGGTCAATAGCAGGGCGACGAACGCGGCCGGGAACAGAGCCGTCACTCGAAGTGTTTGCATAATTCTCATCCTGTATGTTCGGAGTAGCGCGCGTAGAGCGCGGTGGTATCCGCTATTGCGTCTGCACAGCTCGTACTGCAGTCGGCGCTCAGCATGACGCTTGCACACGGCGTATCGGCGAGCAGCAGCTTCGAGATCCCGCAACGCAGCTGCACGTTGCGGTAAGTACCCGCAACACCCGCTCTGCTGCGGTAGGCAAGTAGCACGATCCCTTGCCTGCCCGTGACGTCGACAACCTGCAGAAGATCGAACTGCGGATGCCGCTCGAGCACACGGCCGTAACTGAAACCGGCCTGTCGGATCAGGCGTTCTCTCGGCGACAAGGCCGCCGTCAGCGCGTGGCGTTCGACGAACAGGGACGCCGTCCTGCCTGTCGTGACGCTTCTTAGTGCGACCGTCTGCCGCAGCGAGTAGCTGCCGTCAAGACTGGCCGTCGGTTCAGCCAGCCAGTCCCCGCCCGGCGGCGGCAGTTCGGCGAATTCCGGTTTCGACACGACAGCCAGGAGCGCGAGCAGCGCCGGACCGCAGCCCGCAGCAAGTACTGCGGCGAACGGTAACGCGGCCCGGCCGGCCGGCCGATCGGCAGACTGCAGCGCATCGCGAGAGGGCCGGAACGTAAACACGAGGATCGCGGCGAATACGGCGAACAGACTCCAACCCAGCGTATAGTGCTCCTGTCGTACGAGGTAGTGCTGCATGTCCGTCAGATAACCGGCCAGGATAACGACGTAGACTCTGAGCCAGTTGGCCACGAGTCCGGCGACGGCGAAACTCAGCACTATCGCGAGCCGCCCGCGAACGCCCCGTTCTGACAACCACGCCGTCAAGCCGCCGAGCGACAAGGCTGCGATGAGTATCTGCAGGCCGTTGCAGCCCTCGGCGATTTCGAATACGCCCGCGGGCAGCTGCACGAAGTAACCGTCGATTTCGCCCGGAATGCCGGTAAGCCCGATAAGGACGGCAACGACGTCGCGCGTAAGCTGCTGCAGATACGGGCCGGCGTGATCCCAGATCGGGACGGCGGTCAACAGGACCAGTAGCAGCGAAGCCGACCGCAGCGCGGCGGCAAACGGCAGCACGGCAAACGCCGCAGTCGACAGCACGAACAGGGCCAGCACCTGCGCGCCGGCAGTGAGCCCTGACAGGAATGCGAGCAGCCATGCCAGGGAGAGCGGCACGATCAGCAAAAGGCTTACCCGCAACTGGCGGCGCGGCGGCAGGCCGGCCGCGGATCTCAGGCTCGCGAATAGCAAACCGCCCACGGCGAACGCCAACAGCCAGCCGTGCGTGTACCGCGAGTCGGCGTCGAACCAAAGTCCGGGCAGCGGCATCCAGCTCGGCGCATACAGGACCACGCAGGCGGACAGCAGCACGGCGAAGCGCACGGAGTTGGGTGCGGGCAGCGTGGAACGCCTCGGGGTCTGCACGGCCCGGGGCGGCCTCAGCCCGGGTAGCGTTGACGAACGCGGCGAAACGCCAGCAGGAGCGTGGCGGCGAGCAGCATTCCGAGGAATGCTCCCATGGCACCGCCACCCGACGAAGATGACGGCGGCGATGGGGGTGACGGGGGTGTCGGATCGTCGTTGTCGCTAATCGTCACGGTGACGCCGGCGGGACTGCCGACCGCCGCTCCGGACAGCGTGACCTGAAAGGTTTCGTCGGCCTCGTCCGCGGTGTCGTCCGTAATGTTGACCGTGATCTGCTGAACGGCGGTGTCACCGTCGGCAAAGTTCAGACTGCCGTTAGCAGCCTGATAATCCGATCCCGAAGATGCAGAACCGTCGGCCGTGGCGTAGTTGCCGCTGATTGCGCCGTCCGACCCGCCGATCCGGGTTACGTTGAGCTCCGCGCTGCCCGCGTTTTCGTTGACGCCCACGGCAGCCATCGAAAACTGCAGAGTGCCCGGCTGCGGCATCGGGTTGTCGTCGTCGACTATCGTCAATACGGCTGACGACGGCATGCCGACGTTGGCCCCGGCCAGCGAGAGCTGAACGGTTTCGTTATTCTCGACGAGTGTGTCGTTGGCTATGTCGACCCCTACGGACTGCTCGCCGCCCCGCCCGTCCACAAAATCGACGCTCCGGGTGACGCTCGTATAGTCTGCTCCGGCACTGGCCGTACCGGGCGACGTGGAGAAATTTGCGGTCACCGCACCGGTCGTTCCGCCCTCTCGCGAGACCGAAATCGACGCGGTCCCGGCGTTCTCGTCGACGCTGAAGTTAGACTGCGTGAACGCAAGCGTCCCGGCGGAACCTGCCGTATCGTTGTCGAGTATCGTGACGGACTGCGAGGTCGTTGCGCCGAGCGCAGCCCCCGTCGCGTTGTTCAGGGTAAGGGTAAACGTTTCGTCGGGTTCGACGGTACCATCCGGGATCAGTACGACCTCCGCGCTGCGGATACCCTGTTCGCCATCGGCCCAGGCAAGCTGAGTCGTAAGGTTGTCGTAGTCGGCGCCGGGCGTGGCGGTGCCGCCTGAGGTCGCGAGTTGAACCGTGGCGGCGCCGCTCGCGCCGCCGCTGCGGCGGACGTCGACGTTGAGACGAGTTTCGGCCTCGCTGACGCTCGCCGCTCCCGCCGTGAACTGCACAACCCCGGGTGAGGCGCCGGTGTAAGGAGAATCGGTCGACCATTCCGGCGCCGTCGGCGAACCGCCGAACAGCACGGTCGCGTTACTCTGCCCTGAGGCGCTGTCCGCCAGCAGGGTCCCGGAGCCTTCGGAAAACGACCAGTACGCCACAGTGTCCGCATCGACGCCCAGCGGCGCTGCAGGCACCGCAATGGTGGCGGCCGAGTAGCGAATCGTATTCGAGAAACGAATCTCGGACATGCCGCCGGTGTAAGCCGGCGTGCCCTGCACGTGCTTCTCGCCGCCGAGTTCGATAACTCCGTTCTTCGGCGGTCCTCCGGGAGCAAAGGAAATGTCCCCGCCCGGCAGGCTGGCGTTGACTTCGCGGTTGCCGTTGACGTACACCTGTACGGCACCGCTCTGCGCGCGCTGGAACACGAGCCACGCCCAGCCGCCGCGGATGTCGGTGTTCGCGTTTTGCAGGCCGCTGGCCCCTGATTGAACGTAGATCTGCGGTCTGCCGCCGTGCAGGGAAAACACCAGCGAGCGGGTGCCGGCCAGGTCGTCCCGGTCGAAGAAAATATTGCCGTTGAAGAACGCGGCGCCGCCGGCGGTATTTTGGTTCGACGCATTCAGCCAGATCTCGACCGTCAGGTCCTCTCCGCCAATGTCCGCCGGCTCGCCGTTTGCAATGGGAATCGTAATTCGATCGTAACTCGTGTCCACCGAGCCGCCGAACACGATCGACGAGGTGCCGGACACAGTGTTCGCGAGAGTGGCTGTACTCCCTTTGGCCAACGTGACGGCGTCGATATTATTGGCGGCCGATTCATGCGAAGCTTGCGGTGGATTCTGCGCGCAAGCGCTTCCCCCGACCAGTAGCAGCAGATAACAAATAGTGATGATACGCATCGCAAATACAGTCCGATTCGGAAACTCTGCAGAACCCCGACTCTACCAGTTCGCGAACGCCAGCGGTCGGCAAAACGGCGTTTCTGGAACTCCGTCACAACTCGTTCGGGCAATTCGTACCTTATGCTGAGACGCCGTCATCTGTGGGTGCTCGTCGGCTTGCTGTTCAGCGCCGTTTTCACGTGGGCTGCGCTGCACAACACCGACGCCGGCGCAGTCACCGAATCGCTTGCCGGAGCAAGCGGAAGCTGGACGCTCGCCTTTCTCGCGATGCTCGCAACCTTCTGTGTCGTCAAAGCGATTCGCTGGGGCCAGCTACTCAGCAATATCGAACATGCCAACATGCGGCGGCTCCTGCCACCGGTGTTGATCGGCTATTTCGGTACGGCCATCATGCCCATGCAGCTCGGTGAGGTCTTCCGCGCGCACAGCGCGGCCAGACGTCTCGGGATGCCGTTCATGACCCTGCTGAGTTCACTCGCCGTCGAACGTATCTTCGACGTTTTCGGCCTTGTCTCACTGGTTGCCGTGCTGATCCTCTACGACAGCGCCGCGGGAGACGCTCTGTGGTATGCCGGAATGCTCATGGCGCTCGGTTCGCTGATACTGCTTTTTGTGCTGGTGCTTGCCGTTACCCGCCCTGAAAAGCTGCACGCTTTCGTGCGTCTGTGCACCGGCTTCGCGGGAGACAAACTGAGCGACTCGATTACGGCTCATCTCGACGCGGCACTCGAGGGAATGGCGGTGCTCAAGCAGCCGAGCCGGTTCATTCGCCTGCTCGTCCTGTCCATTGGCCAGTGGATCCTGATGTGGGGCTGCGTATGGGCCAGCCTGTTCGCCGTTGACGTCACGGTATCCGCAACCGCAGCGCTCGCTGTGCTCGCCGCCGCGGTCATCGGCATGATGCTGCCTTCGGGCCCGGCTTACATCGGCACGTTCCAATTGGCTTTTGTGCTGACGCTTGCGCCGTTCGGCGTGGCAAAAGACGAGGCGCTCGCCGCATCGTTGTTTTACCAGATCATGCTGTGGGTTCCGCTCAGCATCGCCGGCATTTTCAGTCTCAGAAAGACGGATCTCGAAGTCGGCAGAATGATTGCAACCGAGGACTAGCTCCGCTGTTTGATTCGTTTGGCCGGCACACCGCCGACTACCGACCGCGGCGCAACCGGCGCGGCGACAACCGCTGCCGCGGCAACAATCGAACCTTTCCCAACGTCGTCCATCACGACGCTATGACTACCGATCCAGCAGTCGTCCGCGATCCGTATGCGGCGCTTTTCTCCACCTTGCAAGGCCATTGGCCGCTCGGCATCGTCGCTGCGATGCTGCCGCGAACCGCTCAGCAGGGTGCAGCGCTCTCCGATCAGCACATAGTCGCCGATATCGCAGTGATGCACGATACTGTAGCGGCCGATCAGAACGTCGTTGCCAATGCAGACATCGCGATAGACGAACACGGCACCGCCTTCGACCAGCACGTTCGAGCCGCAGCCCGTCAGCGTGTAGCGGTAGAACTCGTAGCGAATCATGACGCCCGGGATATAGGGAATCATGGCGAGAAACTCGGAACAGCTTCGAAACACGGCATCTGACAGTCGGCTCAGCAGTGCCAGCGGCAGCACTAGCGGCCAGAAGGCGATACCTACGGCCCGCATCGCAATTCGCGTGCCTTTGCCCGCTGAAAACTGCAGATAGCGGGCTTCTTCGTACTCCGACTCAACGCGACCGCCGGGCATCGTCTGCGCTCAGCCCGCTGTCGCCGTCAGCACCGCCGTGTAACGATCGGCGCGGTAACTTAAGTTTTCGTCCAGGACCTGCATCTCGAATCCCGCCGTTTCTGCAAGCTTCTCGAGTTGCTCCGGCGGGGTGTGGTCGAGATCCCGCTTGCCGCGAGTTCTGGAGTAACGGGAAAACTCCTTGACGCCGTTGATCAGCGCGTCGAAGAAAAATCCGTTGGCCGCCGCAAAGCGCATGAGGCGGACTATCTCGACGTTGGAGTCGCCCTGTTTCTCGAGGATATCGGAGATCACCAGCTTGCCGCCCGGCTGCAGCATCGTGTGCCAGCGCCGCATCCAGTCCTGCAGTTCCTCGGGCGACATGTACTGGATCACGCTGTGTATCGTAATCAGGTCGAACACCGACCGCGGATCGGCGCTGCCCGACAGATCTGCGTAGACGATGTTGTGAATACCCGCGGTTCGTACCAAAGCCTGCCCGCGCACGTTTTCGGCTGCATCCCAAATCTCGATGCTCCGAACGTCGTTTACGAGCTGC
Source organism: Pseudomonadota bacterium (assembly GCA_039819385.1). Lineage (GTDB taxonomy): Bacteria > Pseudomonadota > Gammaproteobacteria > Steroidobacterales > Woeseiaceae > UBA1847. Next base: position 115,221 of record JBCBSC010000011.1, read on the forward strand.
TCCGCCACGTAGCCGAAGCCGCAGCCGAAATCGAGCATGCGCGTCGTTGCGTCCAGCACCACGCTGCGCCGCAGGCGATCGGCATAGTCAACAGCTTCGACGGCAAAGACGCGGGGCTTCGACGATACGGTGTTCCAGTAGTCCTGCCAGGAGGCGTCCGCTCCCGGTGCGGCCCGTTTGCGCCAGATCGCGGGCAATCCGTCGCGCTCGTCGTTATCCAGCGCGAAGCTGACCTGCGTCATAGGTTCGCCGCCGACGGTGCAGGCTTCGAACGACGCGCCCATCAAGTGATAGAGCATGAGCGCCGGACGATTGTCGGCGTCAACCAGCATGCGCATCGACTGCACGCCAAAGCGGTTCAGGCTGTCTGCCGCATGCTGTATCAGTAGCTGACTCAGGCGACCACCGATTTCGCGGGTTACCGCAGGCGTCAGGAATTCCGGGCGTACCGCGACACAGACGACTTCGCCGACCGAAGACGCTATACGCTGGATCTCCTCGCGCCGGGAGCCCAGCACCTTGAGCGAGCGGAATATGCGTATCAGGCGTACCGGTGATTTCAGGATGGCCAGCGAGGTGTGCCACACGGTAGACGCCAGGTGCAGCTTCAGCCCCTTGCGGTGAAAGGTGCTGGAGTACGGCGTGGTTGCGACGAGACCGGCGACTTCGCCGTTGACCTCGGCCAGCGTCACCCACAGCAGGTCGCTGCGCATGTGATTGCGATAGCAAACTTCCTGGACGAAAGTCCGGCCGAGCCCGGCCATAGGCCCGAACCCGAGTAACTCCATGTGCATGGCGGAGACAGCTTTTAAACCTTCGTCATCGTTTGCGCTGACGTTTCTAAGTCGCAGCGCGGGTTTGTCCGTCTCTCGCAGCATGTTCTAACGCATTTTCTTGAATCGTTCGCCGTGCAGACTGTCGTCAACCAGTTCCACCTTCTGCGGAATCATGAAGCGTGACAGACGCTCCCTGCAATAACCGTTCAGCCGCTTCCTGAATTCCGAGAGCGTTTCGTCACTGGACAGCTTGACGCGCGCGCTGACGATCTGGCCCGTAATCGGGTGCTGCTCGCCGCGCACGGCGATGTCCTCGACGCCGTCCATCTCCTGAATGACGCTCTCTACTTCCGCGGGATAGACCTTTTCGCCGCCCACGTTGATGAGTTCCGACTTGCGCCCGAGTATTTTCAGATACTCGCCGTCAACCTCGACCGCATCGCCCGTGATAAACCAGCCGTCCTCGGTAAACGGGGACGGCGCGTTCAGGTAGCCGAGCATCGCGGACTGCGCCTTGATTTCGAGCATGCCGTCGACAATGCGGGTCTCGAAGCCCTCGCCGCCGACCTTGACCCAGAGCGAGTCGGATGACTTCGACTTCGAACGCAGGATACCGACTTCCGACAGCCCGTAGGTTTGCAGCAGGCGGATATCCGGAAAGCGCGCGTGGAATCGCTGCAGCGTACTTTCCGGCATGACCTCGGTACCGTAAGTAACGGTCCTGAGCGAGGAAAGGTCGTAGTTGTTGTGCGCGTCGCTGACCAGCAGCAGGTTGATAAACGTCGGCGAGGTCGGCAGCAGCTCCACCTTGAACCGCTCTATCGCGCTACAAATCGTTTCCGGCTTGCGGTCCGCAACGGTGATGACGCAACCGGCGTTCGACAGGTTGTACAGCAGCGTATTCACGCCGCCGATATGATCGAACAGCAGGAAGGTGATGGTACGCAGCGAGTGCCGCGGCAGCTTGTACTTCTCGAGCATCGGCACGAAGTCGTGCACGGCCGCCTTGCTCTTGCCCGTCGAGCCGGACGAAAACAGGACCAGGCCCGGATGCCGTTTGGCCTTGAGCGCCTTGATGATTTCGTGTTCCGCGCTCACGTCCGTGGCGCTTACGGAAACCTCGTCGGCGGCGTCGATGGTGATCCTCAACTCCGCCTCGGCCGTTGCCATGAACTCCGGCTTCTTCGCTTCTATCGAGCTGCTGAGCGGAACGATGATGCAGCTTCTGTCGATCAGCGCGAGCATCATCGCTATCGACTTCGGGGAAAAATCCGCCTCCAGCGCCACGACGGCGCCCTCGCCGACACCCGCGGCCTCGAGCTGCGCGGCCGACTCGCGTACGGCATCGAGCAGGAAACGATAGGAATAGGCCTGGTCGTTCCAGACGAGCGCGTCAGTGGCGCCGGCCTGTTCGAAACGCTCGAGCAGAAAGTCTATGTGCACTACGCTCCTCCCAGATAGATATGCTGGCCGTTGACCATTTCACTTTCGGGCTGCAGAAAAAAGTCCGTCACGTTGGCAACGTCCTCGAAAGAACCGAGCCGTTTGACGCTCTGCCGGTCTATGAGAGCCCGAATCTTGTCTTCCGGCACGGCCCGAATCAGATCGGTTTCGATCGGTACGGGAGCAACCGTATTCACCGTTACTCCAAACTCCCCGAATTCCCGCGACAGCACGTTCGTCAAACCCTCGACAGCCGCCTTGGACGCGACGTAAACCGCCTCACCTTCGAGCTTGTAAGGCACTGCTACCGTTGAGAAATTCACGATTCTACCGTACTTCTTGCCGCGCATTAGCTTGGCCGCCTCGCGACAGAAAACGAAACAGCCCAGCACGTTGGTGGAAAGCAGCTTCGACACCGTGCTCGCCGGTGTCAGGAGCGAATGATTCATCGACGCAATGCCGGCGTTGTTCAACAGATGGGTTACGCCGCCATGCGTCTTGCGTATGTGGCGAAACAGGTCCTTGACGGCTCTTTCGTCGGCAACGTCCAGACAATGATGTTCGTAGCGCTCGTCTTCGTAGTCGTTTTCACTGCGGCTGCAACCGATCACGCGATGACCCGCCGCAACGTAATGCTGGGCCAGGAAGCGCCCTATTCCTTTTCGGGTGCCCGTAATGACGGTGACCGGCTCGTTCACGGCTAATCGCCCGCCGGCATCTGACTGTGCGCGTAGTCGACCAGCGTTGCCACGGTCCGATACGGCGAATTCGACTGCGACAACGCCTTCTCGTCGGCGAGCGCTACGACCTGCCCGTACTCGTCTTCGATGCTCTGCTCTACGGCGATCACGAGAGAAACGAGCCCCATGGAGTCCAGCAAACCGTCGTCGCCGAACAGGCGGGTCTCCGCGGAAAAGTCGTCACAGTTGTCGATGGCCTCCTCGCCGAGGTCTTTCGCCGTTTGGATAACGAGTTTGGTCAGTTCTTCTTTCATCACTAGTTTCCGGTTGTTATGCGCGGCTCTGTTCGAGCTCGAGCGATCGCTGCGGTGTTCCAATACTTTCGGCGTGTTCCTTCATTGTAACCAGCCGATGTGACTTGCCAATGGCATCGAGAACGTAATCGAGAATCTCGAGTTTATGCTCGAGCGTTACGTCCATGCCCGGGAAAAACTTCAGCTCCTCGACGTCGTCGCCGCCTACAAAATCCAGCGGGTGCAGCAGGATCGAGGGCTCTACGTTGGTAAGCCGGCACATGAAGAGACCGAAAGAGAAATAGGCCTTTGCCAAAGCCTTGGAAAACCGCGATGCGTAGATGATGTAACTCAGGTGTATCGGCGTCTTGAATACCGGCATCGTCGTAACCGGAATCTCGAGCAGAGTTCTGTCCGGCAGCTTCCAGTCGTACGGGGAATTCGGCCGCAGGGCGTCACGCCAGGTACCGAACAACTCCTTGCGCTGCTCCTTCTCTTCTTTGGTCAGCGAACTGGTTGCAAAGAAATAGGCGCGCGCGAGCGGATTGAGCAGATTCGGAAACACCGTTGCATCGTATTCGTAACCGCGCTCCGCGAGCACTCGCAAGGTAGCGGATGACAAACTGAATCCCGGTCCGCGGAAACCGACGGGGTTGACCCCGGTCGCATTCTCGATGGCGGTCTCCGCCTTCTCCAGTTCCTCGTGGAGCTGCTCTTCGCTGTAGAGATGCAGCCATGGCTCGTGGTTGAAGCTGTGATTGCCGATTTCGTGACCGGCGTCGGCGATCTTCTTCATCGCTTCGGCGCTCTCGTCATACGTGGCGTCTTTACCGACTACGAAGAACGTAATCTTCTGCTGACGTTCCTCCAGATACTCGAGGATACGCGGCACGGCCCATCCCAGGTAGCTCGGATACGATTCCCACGCGGGGTTGCCGTGGGTTTTCATATACGACCACTGGTTGTCGAGATCCAGTGAAAGACTGCTCACCTTGCCTGTTTCTTCTCGTGACATACCCGTTCTCACTTAACCAGAGCCAAAGTCGGATGCCGCACGCGGCCCGGCCTCGAAAAACTCAACGCACCGAACTGCACAAAGTCAGCGCGGCGTACCGTGGGGCCAGAATACTCCTGCCCCACGTATTCAGCGAGCACGCACCCGCCTCTTTCGCCTAGTGGAAGACATCCTTGTGCTGTTCCAGAAAACTGTCGACCGCGCGGACTACCTCGTTATTGTTCAAAGTATTTTTCACGAACTGCGCCGTATTGAGCACAAAAAAGCTGTCGTGATTGGTGTCCGTCGACGGAATCAAGCTCGAGAAGCCGAGCACCTGCAAAGGCTGAACCTTGAAGGCCCGGTACACTCTCGAGCTAACGATATCCGAATCGGAGAGATCCGGATAGATCAGCCTGAGACCGGCGAGAAACTCCGCCTGGATTTCCTCCTCCGGCTGCTGCATGAGCGCATCGGTGGAAAGCATGTAGCGCGGCAGATACGTCAGGTAATGGCCGCCCGTTTCGGCTGTGTCCACAATACTGCTCATACCGATCACACCGGTGAACGGTATCCGCTCGTCGGCAACGTTTAGGACGTAGAACGGCGTCAAGGGTTGGCGGGTTATCAGCGCCATGCACTGCACGCCGAGATATTCCACGTTCGAACCCGAATTTTCCACGCTGACGAGACTTGGATCGGCCACTTTTTCCAATACGTTGACCGGCCCGGTGAATACGACCTTGTCGAAATCCAGGTCGCCCGCGGAGGTCTCCAGACGAATGCCTTCTTCACCGGAGCCGGCCGGTGACACGGCATGCACGGAGGTATCCAGCATGAGCTGGCCGCCGCTGCCCTGTATCTCCTCGATGAGTTTCGTGAACACGGTCTTGTAACCGCCCTCCACGTGTCCCATTTGCTCGCGGCTGGCCGACGAATCCCGCGCGGAGAACATACGCTTTATGTAGGTCCAGATGAAAACCGCCGATACACGCTTGTAGTTCTCGCCCAGCTTCGCGAGCAGCAAAGGGCGCCAGAGCTTTTCGTAGGTGCTGCGCCCGGACAGTTTGATCAGCCAGTCCTCAACCGTAATTGACTCGAGGCGCTGCCAGTTGGATACCCGCGAGCAATACAGAATGGTGAAAGCAAGTCGCGCCTTGCTCCATAAGGACAGCGGTTTGAAGCGCAGAAACTCGAGGGCGTTGCTCACCGAGTACACTTTCCGGTCTACGAAGAAACCGGTCAGCGACGTCGCCCAGCGCAGCTTCGAACCGAGCCCCAGGTCCTGAATAAAACCGATCAACTCACGATCGGTCGGAAGAACGACGTGATAGTAGCGGTCGAACTCGAAGTCGCCGTGATCCTGCCAGGTTGCAAGGCCGCCGGGCTGTGCCGCCTGCTCCACGACGGTAACGCTATGCCCGCGCTTCGCCAGCCGATAGGCAAGCGCGAAGCCGGAAAGGCCCCCGCCTACGACGCCAATCTTCATCTGCTCGATTCGCTATGCAGTCAGGCTGCGAACTTTCCACGATCGGCCGCCTTACGCTGCCACGCGATAGTCTTCTCGAGGCCTTCTTCAAGGCTGACGTAGCGGTCAAGACCGAGCAGCTCCCTGCACAGGGAGTTGTCCGGCACGCGGCGCATGACGTCTTCGTATTTCTTGCCGCTGAAAGACTCGTAGGGAATGAACTCGACCTTGAGTTCGCCCGGCGTTCCGCTGACGCGCTTGATCGCCTTCGCAAGGTCCAGAATCGTAACTTCCTCCTGCGAGCCAATGTTGATGATCTCGCCGTTGGCGGCCTCGCGAACGACGGACTCGTAGATTCCGGCTACCGTGTCGCTGGCATAGGTGAAGCTACGCGTTTGCATACCGTCGCCGTGGATCGGAATTACCTTGTCGTTGAGCACGGCGTCGATGAACACCGGCGGCGGTCCGCCCCACCAGCTCAAATGCATGTTCGGGCCATAGGAGCCGAAGAAACGCAGCAGCGTCACGGGGAACTCGTAGGCATCCTGGTAGGCGAGCGCGAGATGCTCGTCGAACATCTTGGAAACGGCGTACGCCCAGCGTGGCGATTTGGATGAGCCGATCACGAGGTTCGATGTCTCCTCGTTGAACGGCAGGTCCGGATTCCGGCCGTACACGTCGGATGTCGATGCGAGCACACACTTGCTCTTGTGGGACCGGCAGAACTCCAGGACATTCTCGGAGCCGAGCTGGTTGATCTTGAGCGTGTCGATCGTTTTGCCGTAGCGCGGAATCTTGAATGCGGCGAGATGTACGACGCAGTCTATGTCTTCGCTCACTGCTTCGAAGGTTGACGTTTCCGTAACGTCGGCCTTAACAAAGCGAAACTTCGGATTGTTCTCGTGCTCGGCAATGTTCTCGATCCGGCCCATCGACAGGTTGTCGATTGCGAGCACGGAGTGTCCCTCTTCGAGAAGACGAGTAACGAGATTGGAACCAAGAAAGCCGGCCGCGCCGGTTACCATAACGTGCATAAGATACACCCTGTTCGTTTTGCTTTTCGAGGCGGAAAACTGAACCCAGTATTATATAGAGATTGAGTTATCGGTTGTTGACGAAAATCACGCGTCTTTTTGTGACGCAGGTCACTTTTGCCTCCGGCACTCCGACCGGCGCGGCCGAAGCCCGCGCGAGCGGCATTAAGTAATACGTGAGGCGCCTTCCGCCGCGGGTGGAAACAGCATACGCATGGTCGTGCCGGCCTCGGGCTCGGACAACACCGACAGCTCGCCGCCCACGGCGCGTACGTACTCTCTGGCCTGGTACACGCCTACCCCCATCCCCCGCGCTCCCTTGGTGGAATCGAAAGGCTTGAAAAGACGGTTACGAATGAAATCCTCACTCATCCCGGATCCCGAATCGACGACGTCGATCTGCGGCGCGCCGTCTGCGTTAACGCTGACCGATACGGTAACTTTACCGTCCGGCGGGGTTGCGTCCTGCGAGTTTATGATCAGGTTTCTGAGCGCGCTCGCGAGCTGCTCCGAATCGACCAGAGCGTACGCCTCCTCGGTATCGCAAACGAGTACCGGCGACGGCTTGCCGTCCAGGCACTGATCGACCGCATTCGACGCGGCGTATTTGAGATTGCTGCGGCGCAGCGAACTCGGCTGTCCCCCGCGGCCGAGCTGCCGCAGTATGTGCCGCATGCGCTGCACGGAGTTGGCAATCGTATCGATGGCGTCATCGACGAACACCGGGTCGCGCCGATGCCTCCTCGCGTTTTCCACGATCAGTGACTGCTGGGCGACCAGATTCTTGAGATCGTGCATTAGGTAAGTCGAAAGGCGATTGACGGCCTCGAACTGCCTGGACTCGGCGAGCCTTTCCGTCGCGGCCTCCTGTGCCAGATAGCCCGCAACCTGATAACTGACGGTCTTCAGGAGATCCAGGTCCTCGTAGGTCAGTTCGACCGGCACGCCGGAGGATGCCACGACGACAAAACCAATGAGCTCGTTACGCTCCTTGAGCGGCACGGCAAACCGGCCGCCGCAGTTCTCGAGCATGCGGAGCAACTCGGCATCCGCGCCACAGCGCTCCGCTGCGCTGCGTTCCTCGTGCAGATCGACAATCCAGCCTTGCGTACGCATGCGCTCGTTGAGTTCGCCGGACGCGGGTACGCGGCCCGCGACCGTCCGCGCGTTCCAGCCGCTGCTGCATTCGTAGCCATCCTGCTGTTCGTTCATTAGCCAAAGCCAGCCGCTTTCCGAATGCAGAATCTGGGCGAGTGCCTTGATGCCCCGTTTCTCGGCCGGCAAATCGCCTCTGTCGGACAGCGTCCGAATGAGCTGCAGCCACTCTTCGCGGTAGTCGTATTTGTGCTCGTAGAAGTGTTTGCTGATCAGCACGCGCGCGGTCGAACGCAAGCGCCGCGAAAACAGCAGCAGCACAAAAAGCAGTACGGCGACGCAAATCCCGATGACCTGCGCCAACAGCCCCAGCCGACCTCCTACGGAACTCAGGTAGCTGCCAAGCAGGCCGACGATGAGAAAATACAGCCCGGCCGTTACCAGCGTCGCGCTGTATCCGATGACCTTGCGGGAAACGAAAAACTTCGAGAACGATCCGCTGAGGCGGGAGAATCCGTAGGCAAATACAGGAAGGAAACTTGCGGCGACATAACCCCGGCTGCTGAACAGCAGCTCGCTGATCTCACCGCTCAGAATCGCGTGTGTGTACATGAACAGGTCGAACAGAAATATCCCGCCGACCCCTAGACAGATAAAACGCGCCGCGCGCTGCTGTGACTCGCGGCAATTTCGGTAAATCTGCTCGAGCAGATACATGACCAGCAGCGACGTGACGACCGAGGCGGGAATCAGCAGCACGGCGGCGCTGCCCGGAAAGCCGAAGGTCTGACCGAACAGATCGAGTACAAGCCCGGCGACGAGCATCGCCGCGACGATCACGACGCTCGCGTTACGCGCTGAAAGCAGTGGCGACGTACCAACGGCGCCGGAAAAGAAAGCGGAGAGAAAAACGATCCAGGCAGCATCCGCCACCAGTTCGGGATAATAAGCAAGATCGGCTGGAATCAGCGCAGTTATCGTGGAGACAGCAAGCCCCGCGGCCCACAGGGCACCTGCAAGCAGCACGGCAAGCAGGCGAAACCGCCCCGATCCTTTGCTGAACCGCGGCAGAAGCACGAAGATCAGGCCGGCGTAAACGAATGCCGCGATGCAATACCCGAGGAACGCTAGCGAATTCTCAGAAACCGGTACGCTCCTTACAGCCTGATCGGCCGTGCAGCCTAGCGGGCACCCTTACCCCAGAGCACAACTTCGACGGTTTGCAGCAGGATAGCCACGTCGAGCATGAGCCCTTGATTCTTGACGTAGAACAAATCGTACTGCAGCTTTTCGACGGCATCCTGCTCCGTGGAGCCATAAGCGTATTTTAGCTGAGCCCAGCCCGTTATTCCCGGCTTGACCGTGTGCCGCTCCGCGTAATACGGAATCGACTCAGATAACTGGGCAACAAACTTCGGCCGTTCCGGCCGCGGGCCGACCAGGCTCATGTCGCCGCGCAGGACGTTGAGTATCTGCGGCAGCTCGTCCAGCCGGTATTTGCGGATGAACTTGCCGACCCGGGTTACGCGGTCGTCGTCTTGCGAGGCCCAGACCTCCTGCCCGGGCGCTTCGGCGTTTTCGTGCATGCTGCGAAACTTCAGTACGTCGAAACAATCGCCGTGCAGGCCCACGCGCCGCTGCCGGTAAAACACGGAAGCACGAGGACCGTCCTCAAGCTTGATACACAAGGCGACGAGCAGGAGGATAGGCCAGACGATCGCAAAACACAGCAGGCTGAGCGACAGGTCGAAACCTCGCTCGACGGCGCGGCGCAGCTTGGTAACGCGGAAGCCGCTGGAAAAAATCAGCCAGCCCGGGCTCACGAGATCCACGCGAATCTTGCCGGTTTCGCGCTCGAGGAACTCGAGCAGGTCGATAACCTCGATACCCCGAAGCTTACAAGCCAGCAGGTCCCGGATAGGCAGATTGCCCCGCCGGTCGTCGAGAGCCACCACGATCTCTTCGGCGTCAAGCTCTTCCGCCAGCTCCAGAAGTTCCCTGCCCTCGAACAGCGGCCCGTTGACCTCGGTACGGCTGGTGTCGCGCGGCGTCGGCACCGATCCGAGTATTTTGAAGCCTCGGCGATCCGCTTTCCGCCTGAGGTCCCCGATACTCCCCGCGCGCTCGCCCGCTCCGTAGACGAGGGTCCGGTAGCTGAAGATGTTGTCGTCGACCGTGCGCAGGAACCAGAAACGCAGTACGAGAATTCCGAAAAAGGCGTACAGCAGCGCGATCGTCGTGAAGCGGCGGCCGAGTTCCAGCGAGGGCGCCAGGTAAAACAGCGCGGCCAGCACGGTTGAGCCTGCGGCAAACGCCACGACCACCCGGATCGCCGCCTCCTTGAAGTACAGGCGCTGATGGAACTGATAAAGACCCATCGATATCAACGACAGAATCATGATCGCAGTGACGGCCACGGACTTCGGGAAAAGGTCGCCGACATCGGCTTGCCACGCGGCAGGGCCGTCGTAGAGCAGGTATGCGGTTACGTACACCGAGGAACACAAAACCATTGCTTCGCCGATCGCTATCAGCAACAGCGGCGTGCGAATACCTCGAATTTTGGTTCCTGGGCGCATTTTTTCTTGAGCGACGCGTCGTTGGCTTGTCGGGAAGGCAGCGGATTCTAATACGTTTGCATGCTAATTCGATAAACTCTTGTATTCCGTGACGACAATCTCACCGCCTACTGTCGACCCGGTTGTTCCCGCTACCCTCACTCCGCCCCAAGTATGAAGCTAAAACCCGCTATTTGGCAGTTCGGGCTGCTGGCCCTGCTGATATTCCTCGGCCACAACTGGCTGCCTCCTTTTGGCGCATTTACCCGCCCGGATCTGCAGGATGCCCTGCACGCACCGGGGTTTGCCGCCTACACGCTGGCCCTGCTCTGGGTTTTCCGGGGAGCCCGTGCGCGCCACACCCTTGTGGTCGTTCTGGCCGTGACAACGGCCATCGTGGGTGAAGCCGCGCAAATCGGCAGCCCGCGCGATGCCAGCATGCTGGATTTTGCCCGCGATCTGCTCGGAATCGCGGCCGCGCTGAGCATCGACGCGTATTGGCGCTGGCGCCGCTCGCGCGCCGTCGGCCGGCGCATTGCCGGCGCTGCTCTTGCCGTCGCCCTGACCGCCGCCACGCTGTCGCACCTGAGCTGGCTGGCCTACCTCGAGACGGCGGTGCGGCAGAATGCCCCGGCGTTGACGGACTTCGGCTCCTTGTGGACGCGCGGCATCCTGCACACGATCGGCGACGAACGACTGGAATTCGACAGGCGCACGGCCGGCAACGGGCTCATGACCGTCAGATTGACCGGCAGCCGCTATTCCGGGATTCGGCTGACGCCGCTACGTGACTGGCGCGGCTACGAGCAGCTCGAGGTTTCGCTCGCAGCAGACGCGTCCGGCCCTCTCAGCGTTGTCCTGCGAATCATCGACGAGAATCACGACTACCGGTTCGACGATCGATTCAACCAAACCTTGAGCGTAGACAACAGCACCGTGTCCCTGATCGTCGATCTCTCGGATGTGGTTGACGCCCCGAGGAACCGTAAGCTGGACGCGGGGCATATCACCGACGTCGCCATCTTCGCGCTGCAGCCGCGCGAAGGCGACAAGCTGATAATCGGCAACCTGCAGCTGCGGTGAGGCAAAAAAAACCCGGTCCGGGACAGATCCCGGCCGGGTTTGTACGAGCTTGTGCGGGGACGCTTAGGCGCGCAGGCTTTGCGGATGCTCGACGCCGCGACGACGACGAACCGCCAGTCCGAGCATCAGCAGTCCTGCACCGAACAGCGCCAGCGTTGCCGGCTCGGGAACCTGAGCGATGCGGCGAACGCGCGCGGATACAGGGATGGCGTTGCCGAAGGTCACGTCCACGAGGTCGTCGAATTCGACTACCAGCGTCGAGCCGTCTTCGAGATTGATGTAATCCGGCTGCTCCCAGAACAGCGCGCCGCCAGTGACGACGCCGAAGAAGGTGAAGAAGCTGCCGTTACCGCTGGAAGCCGTCAGCGCGTCCGGTTCGGAGAAGCCGAGCGTGGCGCTAATGCTGGCATCGCCGATCGTTCCGAGACCGTCAACGAGGATGTCGAAGAAGTCGAACGACCATTCGTCGCCGACAGCGAGCATGCCGAAGTCGTCGTCCAGGGTATCGGACAGCTCCGCCGTGATCGAGCAGGGGCTAAACCACGCGCAAGAAGCGCTGTTGATCGAGATATCGACGCTGGATGTCTCTGCCGTCGGATCGACAATGATGGGGCTGGCGTAAGCGGCCGGTGCGGCTGCAAGAGCAAGAAGTGCCAGTGACTGAACGAGTGATTTCATGATTCGTATTTCTTACAGTTGCTAGAGGTTGCCGGATATAAAGCAAACATGGTGCCAACTGTGATTTTTTCTTTCTAAAACATACGACTATGCGATCGATCAAGCGCGCCTCAGTAGCAAATTGTAAGGAAAACCGACAATCGCCGCTAGACTTCGAGATACCGCAGGATCTCCTCGGTCTTGTCGCGCATGAGGTCGGGCTCACCCCGGCTCTCTACGTTGAGCCGGACGACGGGCTCCGTATTCGACATGCGAATGTTGAAACGCCAGTCGTCGAACTCGAAACTAAAGCCGTCCGTGTCGTCGACCGCGTTTGCCTGGTCGGCGTAGACCGAATGCAGCTTTGCGAGCGTAGCCTCCGCGTCGGCAACCTTGCGGTTGATCTCCCCGCTCGCCGGGTACAGCCGCTGCCGCTCGCCGACCAGCGCCGACAGCGGTTCACCGCGCGTGGACAGCAGCTCGGCAACGAGCAGCCAGGGAATCATGCCGCTGTCGGCGTAGGAGAAGTCGCGAAAATAGTGATGCGCGCTCATCTCGCCGCCGTAAACACCGTCGACGGCGCGCATCGTTTCCTTGATGAAGGAGTGCCCTGACTTCGACTGTACGGCTTCGCCGCCGGCCGCCTCCACGATGTCGAGCGTGTTCCACGTAAGGCGCGGGTCGTGGACGATCTTGCCGCCTGGATTCGAACCAAGCAGGCTCTCGGCAAGCAGGCCGACGATGTAGTAGCCCTCGATAAAGCCGCCTTCTTCGTCGAACAGGAAGCAGCGGTCGAAATCGCCGTCCCAGGCAATGCCCATGTCCGCTCCATGCGCCAGCACTGCATCGACCGTAGACTGCCGGTTCTCGGGCAGCAGCGGATTCGGAATGCCGTTCGGAAAATGGCCGTCCGGTTCGTGGTTTATCTTGATGAGCTCGAAAGGTAAGTGTTTTTCCAGTCCGTCGACGGCAATGCCGGCACAGCCGTTGCCGGCGTTGACGACTAGCTTCAGCGGCTTGAGCCTGGCCTTGTCGACGTAGCTCAGCATGTGCTGAATATATGCGTCAAAGACATCGACGACAGTGCGTTTGCCGCCACCCTGAACGAGGCGATTGTCCGCTTCGGCCAGCGTGCGTATGTCGACAAGACCCGAGTCCGCGCTGATGGGCCTGGCCTCCTCGCGCACCAGCTTCAGGCCGTTGTAGTCGGCGGGATTGTGGCTGGCGGTAATCATGATGCCGCCGTCCGCCTCGAGTTCGGTGGTGGCAAAGTAGACCATTTCGGTGCCGCAAAGCCCAATATCGAGAACCTCGACGCCCGCGTCGACAAGCCCCTCCGCCACGGCGTTTGCGAACTCTTCGCTCGACAAGCGCATGTCGCGGCCTACGACCACGCGCCCGGCCTTAAGAAACGCCGCGGCGGCGTTGCCTATTCGATAGCAATAATCCGGGTTTAGCTGCGTCGGGATTTGTCCGCGAATGTCATAAGCTTTGAAACTGTCGATGGTGACCGGCATTAGGTATTGGTTCCTTCGCGTCCGTAGTTGTCCTCGAGGCGAACGATATCATCCTCGCCGAGATAATCGCCGCACTGCACTTCGATAATGTGCGCGGGCTCGTCGAACGGATTGGCGATGCGATGGACGTCGCCAATCGCGATATAAGTCGATTCGTTGACGTTTAGGTCGAACTCTTCCTCATTCCGCGTGATCCTCGCCTTGCCCTTGACGCAGACCCAGTGCTCCGAACGATGCGCGTGTTTTTGCAGCGACAGGACCGCGCCCGGCTTTACGATCAGCCGCTTGACCTGGAAATTGTCCTCGTTCTCGAGACTGTCATAGCTCCCCCAGGGGCGGAATACCTGCCGGCCGAGCGATACTTCTTCGCGATCGCTCGCCTTGAGCTGGTCCACCAGCGCCTTGACGTCCTGCGATTGCCCGCGGTCGGCGACCAGCACCGCATCCTTGGTTTCAACCACGACCATGTCTCTAAGCCCAACCGCGGCCACGAGGCGGCTTTCGGCCTGCACGTAGGTACCCTGGCAATTATGAACGTGCGCGTCGCCTTCGAGAGTGTTGCCGGCGGCATCTTTGTCGCAGACATCCTGCAGCGCCGACCAGGAGCCGACGTCGGACCACCCTGCATCGAGGGGCACCATAGCTGCGTTGGACGACTTCTCCATGACGGCGTAGTCGATCGAATTCGACGGTGAGCTCAAAAACACGTCGCGATCCGGCCGGACGAAGTCGCCGTCGACGCTCATGTCGGCCATGGCATCGCGACAGGCGGCGGCTATGACGGGTGCGTGTTCGCCGAGCTCTTCCAGGAACGCGCTGGCCTTCAGCAGGAACATCCCGCTATTCCAGAAGAACTCCCCGGACGCGAGATAGCGCTCTGCGGTCGGCAGGTCGGGCTTTTCGACAAACTGTTCGACGGGAACGGGTGCGTTGCCGGCCGCCTTCGCCCGGATATAGCCGTAGCCGGTTTCGGGCGCGTCGGGAACGATACCGAAGGTTACGAGCTTGCCCGCGTTGGCCGCTGCAACCCCCGCGCCGACCGCGGCCGAAAAAGCATTGAGATCCTTGATGACGTGATCCGCCGGCATCACCAGCAGGAGATCGTCGGGACTTGCCGCCAGAGCCGCCAGCGCGACGGCGGGCGCGGTGTTGCGTCCTTCCGGCTCCAGCAGAATCCGCGCACTCATCTCGATGCCGTCGAGCTGTTCGGCCACCGTGAAGCGGTGATTCTCGTTGCTGACGACCAGGCATTGACTGCTGGCATTGGCCAGGCCGCGGCTGCGCAGCGCCGTCGCCTGCAGCATGGTCTGCTCGCTCGCGAGCGGCAGGAGCTGCTTCGGGTACATCGCGCGCGAGGCCGGCCACAAGCGGGTGCCGGCGCCGCCTGACAGGATGACGGGAAGAATCTGGCTCATAGGAAAAAACCTGTCTGCTGTTCTTTAGGGCGCCCGATTCTACCTGTTTTGACCCGGACGTTAGTGCCGACCGCGTCCGATTGCGTAGTACTGGAGCCCCAGCGCCTCCACTGCGTCCGGCTCGTAGAGGTTGCGTCCGTCGAACACGAGCGGGTCCTTGAGCGCGGCTTTGATTGCCGCAAAATCCGGGCTGCGAAACTCCTGCCACTCGGTAATGATGGCCAGTGCGTCGGCGCCTTCCAGGGTGTCGTAGGCAGCATCGCACAGCGTCAGCCCTGCCTGGTCCGGGTAGATACGGCGAGCTTCGTCCATGGCCTCGGGATCGTATGCCCTTACCGTGGCGCCGGCGTTCCACAGTGCCTCCATCAGCACGCGGCTGGGCGCCTCGCGCATATCGTCGGTACGGGGTTTGAAAGACAGCCCCCAAAGCGCAATGGTTTTGCCGTCGAGTTTGCCGTCGTAATGCCGGTGGATTTTCTCGAACAGCCGATGCTTTTGACGATCGTTGACGTCTTCAACCGCATCGAGCAACGCCGCATCGTAGCCGGCGCGTTTCGCAGACGTCGCCAGTGCTCGAACGTCTTTCGGAAAGCAGGAGCCGCCGTAGCCCGCCCCGGGGTAGATGAAGTGATAACCGATGCGGGGATCCGAACCGATACCGATGCGCACGTTCTCGATATCGGCGTCGAAGCGCTCGGCGAGGTTGGCAAGTTCGTTCATGAAGCTGATCTTGGCGGCAAGCATTGCGTTTGCCGCATACTTGGTCAGTTCGGCCGAACGCACGTCCATACTGATCAGGCGGTCGTGGTTGCGGTTAAACGGCTCGTACAAGGATTTGAGGAGCTCGGTAGTACGGGGGTTGTCGGTACCCACGATAATCCTGTCGGGCTTCATGAAATCGTCGATTGCCGCACCTTCCTTGAGGAATTCGGGATTCGAAACGACGTCGAACTCAACTGTCCTGCCCCTGTCCAGCAAGGTCTTTTCGATCTCCGCCTTTACCTTGTCGGCCGTGCCGACAGGCACCGTGGACTTGTCGACGACAATTCGGTACTCGTCCATGTGTTCGCCGATCGAACGGGCCACTGCCAGAACGTGCTTCAGGTCCGCCGAACCGTCTTCGTCAGGCGGCGTACCTACGGCTATGAACTGAAACAGGCCGTGCGCCACACCTCTTGCAACGTCGGTCGTAAACTCGAGTCGGCCGGCTTCGCAATTGCGCGCAATGTACTCGTCAAGCCCAGGCTCGTAGATCGGCACCTCGCCGGCGTTGAGCCGCTCGATCTTCGCCGCGTCGATATCGACGCAGACTACGTGATTGCCCATTTCGGCCATGCAGGCGCCAGTAACCAAGCCGACATAGCCGGAGCCGAAGATGGTGAGATGCATGAAGGGTTTCCCAAATACCTGATCGAAGACCGGGGATTATACGGATAGAGTGTCGAAAGGGGGGTGAATAATCGACGCTGGCGCGGCGGCCGGCAACGGGCTGCCGGAAGCTAGATTCCCGTGGTTGCCGACTCGGGCTGTTCGCGCCGCCGCCGCATCAGCCACATGCGATGCTGTTTGCGGATCGTACAGATGAGCAGCCGCTGCGTGGACGCCAGCAGCAGCCACGCCGTGAACATGAGCGGCTCCGGAATCCCGGCGTAGTACCCCAGCAAGCCGACGCCGGCGTAGATCAGCTGTATGCCGGTCAGAGTGGCCAGCACCAGACGGACGCCCATTCCGCCCCGCTTGAGCGTATGGTGGAAATGATCGCGTCCCGGCCTGAACGGCGACTTGCGCGCGAGACTGCGGCGCACCACGCAGGTGAACAGATCGAATATGGGAACCGCTGCGAACCAGAGGCAATACACGGGCGAAATTGCCGCCTCCGGCCCCTGCGAGATCCCCAGAGTCACCCAGACGATCATGAAACCCAGGAAGGTGCTGCCCGCATCGCCCATGAAAGCCCGGACCCGGCGGTTCCAGGGTGTAGGGAAATTGAACACCAGAAAACCGACTACAGCGGCGAACAGGTTCAACGCAATCGTCGTCGAGGGACTGCCGATGCCCCCGACCAGCGCCAGCGACAGCAGCGCGATCAGCGCCAGCGAACCGGCGAGCCCGTCCACCCCGTCGATCAGGTTATAGGCGTTCACGACCGTCAGAGTCACCAGGATCGTCATGATAAGAGCAGCCGGTCCCAGGTTCACCGGCCCAATGCCGAACGGATCGCCGAGGGTCTGCAGCGATAAACCGGCACCGTACGCCATGATCAGAATAGCAGCGAGCTGTATCAGCATGCGCACGCCGGCCGGCACCGGATACTTGTCGTCTATGACACCGATTCCGACGAGCAGCATGGCGGCGACCGACAGGCTGGGCAGAGTCTGAATTTCTGCACCCGCCAGTGACAGGCCGGCAAACAGTCCGCCGAACATCGCGAGGCCGCCAATCACCGGCACGACGCCGACGTGAGACTTCCGGCCGCCCGGCCTGTCGATTAAGCGAACGCTCTTCGCGACCGGCCGCAGCGCGAACATGAAGCCCACGGTAACGGCCAAGGCGACGGTAATCTCCGCTAGAAGTAAAGTTTCGCTCATTTAAGATAAAACACTGATTTAACTGCGTTTTTATTGCTTGATAGTGAGGATCGGCCTGGACGAACGAAACTTTAGGCCCTATCGCTCGTTTCGGCTGTGTGCGTTTCCAACACTCCAACGCATTGATTTTACGAAGGTTGACGAACTTGTGACAGAATAAATCAAAATGGCCCTAAGTGATACCTGTCGCCCAATTGCAACAGTCGGCGTGCAACAAGGGCGGGCTTAGACGACATTTTTCGCTTTGCAGTCGAACATTGCTTTAATCGAGCTATCAAAACATTAAAGTTGTGTATCGATATTGTGCCTTTCTGTCTGCCTTGTCGTGCCGTCATCCGGACAGGTCCCGCAGGCGGAAACGCGGCGGCGGCGCCCCGATTGCCGGCGCCGCGACCTGAACCGTCTTCACAACCAGCGAGCCGGCTAAGCCGCGGCGGCCTTCTTCACCTCGAATATTACGACGTCCCCCTGCCGCTTTTCGTCCAATTCCTGCACTCGCTGCCGAAAGGCCGATATCTCTTTGTCTGTGAAAATCGACTCTTCCGGATTCACGAGATACGAACGCGGATCGTTCAGAGCAATGTTCTTTCGCAACTGTTCGCTGCCGATGAACTGCAGCGCGTCGGAATCGTATGTCGAACGGACGAGCTCCATGTTTGCCTGTTCGACGAGAATCCGCATGCTTTCCTCGGAGTGCAAATAGAAGTGTCGCGGCGCATCGAACTGAACCCAGTCTTCCTTGTAATGCTCCCAGGCATACGAAGAAACAACCGGAATTCTTATGACGCTGCGACCGCCGGGCCTTAGCAGCCTGTTGATCGCCGACAACAACTTCTGCGGATGAGGCTGATGCTCGAAGGTGCCCTTGAGTATGATGAAATCGAATTCGCCGTCGAGATCGTAAATGTCCTGTTTGCGAATCTTCAGCTCGTCGCCGATGGAAAACTCCTTGACGAGGAAGGGATCCACGCCCAGGAGATTGGTGAATCCAATATCGTGCAAACTGTTCATGAAGCTGCCGTCTCCGCAGCCGACGTCGAGAATTTTCGAATCCTTGTGGAGATCGAGCGACAACAGGGAGTTGTACAGATTGGTAGGATACCTCTCGAACAGCAGTCTCCCCAGAAACCCCGAACGAAAAACCGCATAGTGATTCCGCCGGTTGATCAGGGCCTTGTACAAAGCCGATTGTTTTCTGGCTACCTGGAAGGAGTAATAGTTATCCGGGTAATAATCCGCAATGTTCTCGGGATACTCCACGATTTGCAGGCAGCCGCACTGTGCGCATTGAAAATAGTCAAACAGTTCGTCGCTGCCCGCCCATACGTCTTTGCCTGTGTATGGCTTGTTGTCTTTCTCGTTACCACAAATTCTGCAGTTCATAGTTCTTCACTTGAGGCATGATTGAAACGAATACAGTGAAATCGCAGCCGCTATTGCCGCCGTCTACACGCATCAGGGCGATATCATCGGCCGGTCGCGACGCTTCCGGGTTTTCTGCGCGGCCACTTCGTAGACATCGGTCGTCTGTTTCAGAACCTGCTGCAGCTCGAAGCGCTCCATTGCATGCACCCTCGCCTGCTCCCCGAGTTTCCGCCGGTAATTCTCACTTCGAAGTAGATCGGCGATTGCCTGTGCGAGGGCGCCGGAATCGCGCGGCGGCACGAGCAGCCCGGTCCTCTCGTGGACAACTGCTTCACGGCAGCCCGGTGAGTCCGTCGTAACGGCCGGCCGGCCGGCCATTGCGGCTTCGATGAGCACTTTCGGTACTCCCTCCCTGTAATAGGACGGCAGCACGACAATATCGGCCTCCCGCAGAAAACTCCGCATGTCTTCCACGTAACCAATCCACGTGACGTTGGCGCGTTCGGTCCAGCGCCTCAGTTCGTGTTCCGGTATGTGATCGGAACTCGCTGTATCGACCTTCCCGGCCAGCACGAAGTCGGTTTGCGGGAAAGTCTCCTTCAGTTCGTCAGCCGCCGCCACGAATTCACCGACGCCTTTGCTCCACAGCAGCCGTGCCGCGAGAATCACTTTGAGTCTCGAGCCGGTATCGCGAGTCTCGGGAACTGCGTAGTCGGCCGCGTCCACTCCGGACCCGTATATCACGGCCGCTCTCGAAGGGTCGATGATCCCCCTGCTCACCAGCAACTCCAGGTCGTCCCTATTCTGCAGAATCGAGTAGCATCGACTCGATGCCAGCGCCAGGCGCAGTAGCCTCTCGACAAGGAAGCGGCGAATCTGCAACGGCCGATCGGCCGCAACGAACGTCAATCCCAGTCCCGTGATCGCGTTGATCACGATCGCATCTCCGGACCAGCGCGCGGCAAATGACCCGAAAACGGCTGACTTCAGAGCAACGTTATGCACAAATTCAGGCGCAAGCCGGCGTATTATGCTGCTGATTTTCAAGAAGTTCCTGACTTCTCCGAAGATACCGGCCGATTCCCGCCGAAAGCCGGTGCGGTACACGTCGAAGCCCTCCGCGAGCAAATGTTCTCCGTATGGACCATCGTCCGTAATTATTGCAATATTCCATCCCAATTCAGCCAGATGACGCGCCAGCGGCAGCCTGTGGCTAACGAAGAATTCGGACGTGTTCGACACGAACACGATGGACTTGTCACTCATGGCCGGACGACGGTGGCAATGCGGGCGATCGCGATGTGGACAATCCGGGACGCACCGGACGACAGAAAGCGAATCGTAAAGCCGGCGGCGTTACTTTCGGGAAACGAAGCAATCATTGTCTGGAATGGTAACAGTAGCGGAGAAATGTACTGATGCAGCAAGTCCTAGTTGTCGAACTCAATGAGGTCAACTTCGAGTTTCTCGATGCCTACATAAAGCTCGGGAAACTGCCTAACTTCCGGACTCTGATCGAGGAGCATGGCGTCACGGAGACAACCTCCGAGGCACAGTATGAGGACATTGAACCGTGGATACAATGGGTCACGGCGCATACGGGCAAAAGCCTGGAAGAGCATCGAGTCTTCAGACTCGGCGACATAGAAACGAAAGACCTGGAGCAGATATGGGAGCGCCTGGAGAGCCGTTTCGGACTTCGGGTCGGCGCTATCAGTCCGATGAATGCGAAAAACCAGAGCGACCGTCCCGCCTTTTTTGTGCCCGATCCATGGACGAATACGCCCGTGACGGCCGGGTCCGTCGTCACGAATCTGTTTCAAGCAGTTCGCCAGGTCGTCAACGACAACGCAAGCGCGCAGATCAAGCTGAGCTCGCTGTTTTGGCTCGCAATAGGAGCCGCATCCGTATCCGGACCGGCCGACTATCTGCAATATGGCCGCTGGATGGCGGGTGTGCGGCGGCGCAAATGGATCAAAGCTCTAGTCCTTGACAAGTTGCTGTCGAATCTTTTCATCCAGCAGGTAAAAAGACACCAGCCCGATTTCGCGACTCTGTTTCTCAACGGAGCCGCGCACATTCAGCACCACTACATGTTCAATTCGGCGGTGTATCGCGGTCGTCCGAGCAATCCGGACTGGTACGTCGACAGCGGCGAAGATCCGGTCCTGGAGGTTTACGAACTCTACGACACGGTAATCGGGCGGATGCTCGCCGCGTTCCCCGAGGCGCGTTTGATGATAGCAACGGGGCTGCATCAGGATCCGCACGCAAACCTGACTTATTACTGGCGGCTGCGGGAGCACGATGCCTATCTGAAAAAGATAGGCGTGCCGTTCGAAGCAGTCGAACCCCGCATGTCTCGGGACTTTCTGATCAGATGCGAGAGCGAAGATCAGGCAACCCGCGCGGAAGCTGTCCTGCGTTCGGCAACGGCTGCAGACGGCGATGAGCTGTTCTCGGTCGACAACCGCGGAACGGATCTTTTTGTCATGCTCGAGTACGCGAAGGACATCGACCGCGGGTTTAGCTACACCGTAGACGGCAACCGGCACGAAGGTCTTGCCAATGACGTTGCCTTCGTTGCGCTCAAGAACGGACAGCACAATGGCATTGGGTATCTTATGGATACCGGTATCCCGCGACGCGATGCTCCGCCGACGATGCCGCTGGCCGGCCTGTTCAATTACATCCAGGAGGTGTATTCGGTCTGAATCGGCAACGGCCGGGAGGCAGCTCCACCCGCCGGCCCCGCAGCCCGAAAAAGTGCGCCCCTAGCGCGGTTCGAACGAACGCCGCCGCACACCGTCGATCAGGTCAGGGTAGTGCTCGTCTATGTAAGACCAAATCGGCTTCTTCCGCTTGAGCAAACCGTTGTACGCACGCGGCCGGCGCCAGGCGTCGTAAAAAAGCGCCATATCCCGGAACGGAGACAGCACGTCTGGGTACATCCGGTATTTGTCGGCTTCCCGATATTCGAGCAGGCACGTGTAAAACACGGACTGAAAAGCGAGCTCCAGGGGAAACGCTGCAAGCAACTCCCGGATGAGCCTTTCGACAGCCTCGCTGCGCTCGAGGCGGCACAACCAGAGAAGCAGATCGACCTCGTCGATGGCCAGACTGCGCAGCACGTCGAGCCTGCTCACGTGACCGTCGCTCAGGCTCGCCGAGCCGTCCAAGCCCAGCGTGCGCAGCATCTTGCCGAGGCCGGTGTTGCGAACGAACAGGCGCCAAAGCGCCACGTAAGTATTCTGCGGGTTTGCAAACAGTAGCGTATCGGCGTACTGACCGTCGACGACCAGCGCATCGGCACACTCACGGTAGGCCTGCCGGACAATGAGATTATGCAACGGCTGCGCCACATCGCGCGGCAGCCGGCCGAACGCATCGACAAACTCATCCAACAGTTGCTGCAGATCCGCTTCGGCAGGCGTAACAACCTTAATCTCAATTCCGTGCTTCGCACAAAGCTGCCGCGCGGTGTTTATCTCTCCGGCATTGGATTTGGTTTTGGCCGCTATTGCGGATACGCGCACTCCCGGAAGCCGCTCCTGAAGGACCGAAACGAGAAACACACTGTCGGCACCGCCGCTTAGAAGAACTGTCGCCACCTTGCGCGTACCTATTGCACGTCCAACGGCAGCAGCCACGACATCGGCGACGGATACCGGATGTACACCGCCCTCCGACATCGCCGCCCGGCATAATTCGGCCGGCGCTTCAGCCCTGGACACGACGAAGTCGCTCGGCACGAGCGCGTTGCGTTGCTGCCGGACGAAACTCTCGAAACCGGTCACGACGGACGCTTCGACACTTTACCGATCAGGCTCTTAACGCGGCCAGAGAGGCCGGTCAGGATCAGGAGTTTCGACAGACGGAGCCACACCAGAAATTTGAGATTGGTAAGCCATTCAGACCGATCCAGCTGTCGCGGACGCAGGGATCGATCGAGTGGGTACCTGGCCTTGTAAAAGGCCTTGTAGTCGTCGGGCAAGGTTTCGAGAAAACCCGCTTCGACCGGCTCGAATTGGAGGTCGCCGTTACCCCCGAGGTACTCGGGCGTTATGACGGCGACACTCCAGCTACCCGGCACCCGGTCATACCGGAGAACCTGACCGTCGATCCGGTCTTCGCCATGCCGCCCGTTCACACTGGAAAAGAAGAAGTTGCCGAGACCGTAGCATATGAGTCCGCCGCCGTAGGCTTCGAACACACCCTTGATGTGAGAGTGCTGGAAGATTACGGCTCGTGCGCCCGCGTCGATCAGTTCGTGCGCGATGTTTCGCTGTAGATAGCTGGGGTACTTTCTATATTCGATACCGCCGTGCACGTACAACACGGCGTCTTTTACGGCGGCCGGGTTACGGCTGACACTGCGGCTGAACGGATAGCAGTCGATTCGGCCGGGCTTGCACTCCTCCCGGAGATCGGCCAAAAACCGAATCGGCACGCCGTCCAGAAAGACGTCCTCGGATCGCTCGTGCCGAACCAGGTTCCTCGCAAATCGTTCTCTGGTGTGCAGGTAGGAACGGCGGCCGAAGTCCAGCGAGTGATTGTTCGCCAGAGACACATGCACGTTCGAGGGCAGGCTGTCTGCCAGCGATGCGTGCAGCTCCAGCGGGCAAGCCTTGCCGAACCTCGCTTTCGCATCGCTCAGCTTCAAACTGCCTTCGAGGTTGACGAGTACGGGTGCGTCGCCGGCGAATCTGAACAGCCTGGAGGCCTCCCCGCCGGAAATTTCCCGGCCGACAAAAAGGTCGCCGCAAAAAAAAATGCACGACTCCGTGTTGCTCATCGTTCCCGCGCTCTCGAGCGATCGACGTTTGCCGGGAGAATCGCAACGCTCGCCCGGCAGCCAGTGGCCGCGGCGAAGCACTCTGAAACAGGTATCGGCACGGCTCGTCTATATCGGCTGAAGATAGGTCTTTGTTCTGACGTTGTCGACGTGCGACACAATAATCCGGATGACTTTTTCCGACACGTTCGGCACGTCGTAATCCGCGACCCGCGGCAAGCTGCCGGCATCACGCTCGCGAAGCATGTGCAACGCCTGGAGAATTCGCTCGTAGTTGAGACCCACCATTGGCGCGGCCGCCTCTTCCATTGCCTCCGGCCGTTCGTGAGCTTCCCTGATATTCAGCGCGCGCAGCTGCAGGAGCGATGCCTCCTCGCTTATCGTTCCGCTGTCGCTCAGAACCGCAAAAGCGGACTGCTGCAAGGCGAGGTAGTCCGCGTACCCCATTGGTTTTTCCAGGCGGACACGGTCGTCGAAACGGATGTCCTCGGACTCGATCCGCTTCCTGGTGCGCGGATGAACGCTGACGATAATGGCCTTGCCGAAATCTTCGGCCAGCGAGTTCAGACAGTGAACGAACCTCCCGAACTGGTCTGGCGGCTCGATGTTTTCCTCCCGGTGCGCCGACACCAGAAAGTAATCGTCGGCGACCAGCCCAAGTCTCGTATGAATATCGGAGGACTCGATTGCGTGCCGGTGCGCGTTGATCACTTCCAGCATGGGACTGCCTACCTTGACCACGTTTTGCGGCGGCAAACCTTCGCGCAAAAGATAGTCACGCGATATGGATGAGTACGTCAGGTTGATATCGGCGAGATGATCCACGATTCGCCGATTGAGCTCCTCGGGCACGCGCATGTCGAAACACCGGTTACCGGCTTCCATATGGAACACCGGAACGCGCAGCTTCTTCGCGGCCAGCGCACACAGGCAGCTATTCGTGTCGCCAAGCACCAGGAACGCGTCCGGTTTGAACTTCGTCAACACAGGCTCGATATTCGCAATACAGTTTGCGATCGTTGCAATTGCCGAGCCTTTCGCGGCATTCAAATAGAAATCGGGTTCCGGAATACCGAACTCCTCGAAGAACACCTGGTTGAGCTCGAAGTCGTAGTTTTGCCCGGTGTGAACCAGCGCGTGGTCGATACTCTCCGATTCCAGCAAGCGCGTGATGACCTGCGACAGCCGAATGATCTCGGGGCGCGTCCCGACCACGGTCATGACCTTGAGCTTTTTCATGCCACCAACTCGGCGTAAGTATCCGGACGCTCCCGGTCGAACAGTTCGTTCGCCCATATGATCGTTACCATATCCTCGCTGCCGGTGTTCTCGATGCTGTGGGTGTAGCCCGGCGGGATGTTTACGACCTGGAGTTTGTTGCCGGACACTTCGTAGCCGAAAACGTCGTCGTCGAGAACATGCCGGAAACAGATTTTCGCTTCACCCCGGACGACGAGGAATTTCTCGACCTTCGTGTGGTGCCAGTGATCCCCCTTCACGATGCCGGGCCTCGAAACGTTGACGGATACCTGTCCGAAAGGCCACGACCTGAACGCTTCGGTGAAGCTGCCGCGATGATCGGCGTGCATCTCCAGATCGTACAGGAAACCGTCCTTCGGCAGATAACTCAGGAACGTGCTGTAGAGCTTTTTCGTTAACGGGCAGGAGACGTCCGGTATCAGCAGACGCTGGTCCGGCGAATAGAAGCTCTGAATCCGGTCAGCCAGATCGCCAACCCGGATCGAATATGTCTCACTGATCTCCCGAAACTTCGATCCCGCAGCCGGAGCGCGTTCCAGCAAACTCAGAAAATCGGCAACTACGTCGTCGATGTACACGAGCGATAGCTCAACGTCCCGGTCGTGAACCTGTATTTCCACGTTCCGGGCAACGCGGTCGCAAAAGGTCGCGATGACCGAATTGTAGTCGGGGCGGCACCACTTGCCGAAAACGTTTGGCAGTCTGTAAATGGCCAGCCGACACCCCTGCGAGTCCGCGAACGCGGATAACGCCTCTTCCGCCCTGGCCTTGCTAATGCCGTAGTCGGTGGAATCCGCAGCTTTTATGCTCGATGCGTAGGCAATCGCGGGTTTGCTGCCGGCGGCCTCGACGGCTTCGATAAGCGTTCGTGTGAAGTCGACATTGCCGTCGTAGAAAAGCTTCGGATCGTCCGGCCTGTTGACACCGGCGAGGTGAAAAACGGCTGCGGCATCCTTGCAAGACTCCTTCAATTCTTCGAACGAGGTCTGCCGGGTTATTTCCTGAATCGTAAACGCCGGATTCTGTCGAAGCGAAACGACGAGGTTCTTGCCGATGAAGCCATTTGCCCCCGTGACTACGATCTTCACCTTATGCTCTCCACTCGTCGAGCTGAGCGCGAACGTAATCCACGGTTTGCAGTTTCTCGACTATCTCGTCGACCGACAGCCTGTTGGTCACCTCCGAGTTGTACTCCTGCGCCGTCAATGACTCGGTCGCCACACCCTCGGTGAAGTACTTGCCGTAATTGAGCCCCCTGCTGTCGATGGGTATGCGAAAGAAGTTGCCCAGGTCTTCGCTTTTTGCACTCTCCTCGGTTGTCATGAGCGTTTCGTAACGCTTCTCGCCATGACGAATTCCGATCGAGACGATCTCCCTTTCGACGTCGAACAGGCGGCACAGGGCGTTTGCAAGATCCTCTATGGTGGAGGCCGGAGACTTCTGGATGAGTATGTCGCCGGCGGATGCGTTTTGAAAAGCGAAGAACACCAGCTCGACGGCTTCGTCGAGATTCATCAAGAACCGGGTCATAGCGCCGTCCGTTACGGTGATCGGCTTACCTGATCGAATCTGCTCGATGAACAAAGGTATCACCGAGCCGCGCGATGCCATAACGTTCCCATAGCGGGTGCCGCAGACGGTGGTCCCCGAGCGTATCGCTTCGCGAGACTTGGCGACAAAAACCTTCTCCATCATGGCCTTCGAAGTCCCCATCGCATTGATCGGATACGCCGCCTTGTCCGTCGACAGGCAGATGACTTTTTCAACGCCGGCCTCTATCGCCGCCGTGAGCATGTTGTCGGTGCCGAACACATTGGTACGAACCGCTTCCATGGGGAAGAACTCGCAGGAGGGCACCTGCTTGAGCGCCGCCGCGTGAAACACATAATCGACGCCGTTCATGACAGGCCGCAGACACGACGGATTACGAACATCCCCCAGATGAAACGATACCCTCTCGTCGAGGATTCGTCTTCGCATATCGTCCTGCTTCTTCTCGTCGCGCGAAAAGATTCGAATTTCCGCGAAGTCCTCGCTGATCAGCCTCTTGAGAACCGCGTTCCCGAAAGAGCCCGTCCCGCCGGTAATGAGTAGCACCTTGTCCTTGAACATTAATTACTTCCTGCGAGCACAAAAAAAACCGCGCCTGAATGGCAACGGCTAGAATGCCGCGCCCAAGCACGACTTCCTGTTGCGCAATGATATCTCCAGGAGTCATCCAAATCTAACCCTTGGCGTGCCTGGTCGAACTGCGCCTCCCAGGCGCAGCGCCATGCGGGTGGATCGAGTCCTGGGCACAGTATGAACCGCCGCCGTTAATATATCAGAGCGATATAGTCGAGAGCACACACCGCCAGGCGCAAGTTCCGCGCCATTGGCTGGACGGCCTGCCGTTGGTTCGAGTTTCGAGCTATGATAGCGCCCCGAACCGGTGGAGCATTGCCGCCGCTGCCGAAACACAGGGCCATGCCTCTTACCGCGGTTAACAACCGACACAATAATCACTACCGACCCGTTGCAAAGATCAGCCCTGCGGCAGCAGATGTTCCGACATTCTGATCGACAGGAATGCGAGCGAACCCGAATTGACTACAAAGACAACTTCCGAGCTCGAATGGCTGCATGCCGTTCGAGATCACGAGCTTGCCGTTGCTCTCGACCGTTTCCCCGAAGAGGCCGAAACGCGCGTACTTGAGATTGGCTCGGGCACCGGCTACATGCTGGGCCTGCTGCGCGCCCGCTATCCGGACGCAGTCGGCCTCGAGGTGGAAGGCTCCGCGTACAGCTACTCGGATTCCGGTATTACTCAATATGATGGCCGGACCATTCCTCACGACGCAGGATCGTTCGACGTGGTTTTCTCCTCCCACGTACTCGAACATGTTGCTGACATAGAGGCGTTTCTCGTGGAGATTCATCGGGTTCTCAAACCGGGTGGATTGTCGATTCACGTCATTCCTTCGCCCACCTGGCGCGTAATGACTTCATTGATGCATTACTTCGCTCTCGCGCGGACGCTGCTCTCTTCCTTGACGGGCAACAGGGGGGAGGAGATCAAAACGAAAGCGAAAGGCCGCTCACGGGCCGAGTTGCTAAGGTACGCACTGTATGCACCGCGGCATGGTGAACGCGGCACCGTGCTCACGGAAGCATGGTTCTTCAGCCGCCGCTACTGGAACAGAGTTTTCGCCTCGCCGGGCATGCAGTGCGAAGAGCCGGTCAGCGGCGGAATCGTATACTGGGGCAACGATCTGTTCAGAAATTCAATCAGCCTGCGCTCCCGAAAAACCGCTGCCGGATTTCTCGGCGCCTCATCGTATGTGTATGCCGCCAGAAAGGCGGCAGCCGCCGGCGAATCGGGCTAGGAGTTCGGGGCCGCATGCTCTCCCATGCGGCCTACCGCTCCAACCACCAGCTTTCCGGACCCGATACCAAGCCAGACGGCTGCGGGGAGCAGGCAAAGAGTTGTCGCCATCATTACGTCTATCCACGATTCGACGCTGAACACGGCGAACAACAGGATTAGTTTCAATACCAGCGCCAGCGTAAGCGACCATAGCTGCGCCGTGAGCGACTCGAATGCGTTGGCTATACAGCCGGCGCACAGAATCAACGCCATGACGGCGGCATAAATCGCAAACAACCAGCGCGCGGTATCCGACAACTCGACCGCCGCTTCGCCCAACCAGAGTACGATCACCGCATCCGCGGTGAGCGCCAGGGCTAAAGACGTCAGCACGGCCAGCAGCAGCGCGGCACCGAGGAATTGAGCGAGCCGCACTATGCGCCTTCCGTCACCGAGCGCCCGCGCCTGGCCCATTGCTCCCCACACCGGCACGGTCAGCGTGGCTATTCCGAATACGATTATCGAAAACAGGCGGGAGTACGCCTGATAGGTTACGACCTCTTCCGGCCGGGCAAGGTGCAGGATAAACAGCTCGTTGGAACCGTTGATACCGAGCAGACAGAGTTGAATCCAGAAGAACTTTCCGCCGCTGCCAGCCAGACTCACGAACTTATGAGCATCGACGGTACCGCCAAGCGGTACCTCCCACTTGCGTACGTCCCGGTACACCGCCAGCGTGGCGAGCAGCAGCGGTGCGAGCATCGCGGCTGAATACGCGTAAGCCAGGCTAAGGAAGGACCCGGTGTGTCCCTCGCCGGAAGCCAGAATAAGAAACAGCCAGACTATGACCTGAGTGGTAAACGGCAGCAGCGCGTTCAGGGCGCTTTTCTGCTGTGCAAGCAGTATCGCCGATACCAGTCTTAGCTGAAACTGAAAAAACAGGGCGACGGCGATGACGATCAGGCCCGCGATGACGTCCGGATCCTGCGACTTGACGACAATAGCCACCGCCGGGCGTAGCCCCCCCGCCATCGGTATGGTCAGCGCTACGGCCGCGGCGATCACCAGCCCGCCGCCAAGCATCCCTGCGTAGGTCGTCGTAATCGACGAGACCGCATCTCTGAAGCGCTTGCCCGCAAAGTCGCCGATCAGGCGATTCTTGAGACCGTTGCCGAGGCCAAAATCGAAGAACAACACCCACGACACGAGCGACAGAACGACGAACCAGATCCCCAGCACCTCCTTGTTTTCGAAGTACCGCAGATATGAGGGAAGTATCAGTACGCTGATCGCAAGCGAGCTGAACTTGAGAACCAGCGTCCCGATTAGGTTCCAGCGCAAGTGCGACTGGCTGATGAGTTGGTCGTAAGACAAGACGCAACTACCCGCTGTGCGTCGAATTCATTTGGCCGGGCTGCTTTGCTTTCGAAAGGTAGTTTGCACCGAATAGAAGAGCAACACGTAGGTCAACGTAAAGTAGTAATGGGGCTCCTTGTTGATGGCACTGAGCACCAGGGCGACCAGAGCTATCCGTGCAAGGAGCGAAAACGACGACTGCCGGAAAACGCCGTGAACCACGCCAACAAAATACGTACCGCCAACGATACCAATCGCCGCGAGCAGAAAAGTCACGGTTGAAGTCTGCGACACGTAGGTCAGGCGCGTGTACTCGATAATCGCACCGTTCAGACCCAGACCGAAAAACGGGTTTTCGGCGAAGATCTGCACGTTGATCGTAGGCGATGTCGTGCGCTCCAGAATGGAAATCGACTGAGCCGCTGTAAATTTCGAGAAGATGCGCGGCCAGGTTTCCGCGAGCAGACCCAGCACGCTCTCCAGATTCAGTACGAACAGAACCAGTGCTACAAATCCAAAATTCCACCACGCCGCGTTTTGCCATGTCTTGTTCGTGCCGCTAATGAGCAACATGCCGACGAGGATCGCGAGGAACAGAATTGATGCCGTGGACATCGTCGACACCAGCGTGACCGTCAGTATCACTCGGAAAAGGAGCCGGTGCCGGTCGAGTGCTGCGGTTGCAAGTAACGCTAACGCCAGATATGTGCCGTAGATACCCGGTTCCCAGAACGGCCCTGTATTCCGGAACGTCAAATGATTGTCGAACACAAAAAACAGGAAGCCCGCCTTGTAGGGCATGTCATTCGCATTGACGAAGGTGGGCAGCGGAAGACTCACGCCAAGAAAGTTGACCGCCGCGTAAACCAGCAGCGAAATCACCGCGAGCCCCGACATGACATACACGAACTGTTTCAGGAATACCTGAGGATTCAGATAGCAGGTGAGCATGTAAGCGGAAACGGCCGAGAGGAAAAACTTCGCGAAACTGGAAGTGTTGCCGGCGTCGGCACTCGCGATCGTCGCCAGCAAAGCCCCGCCGACGAGTATCAGTAGATAGGTCAGCGCTATTCTCGGCTGAGCCAGTACCTGTAATTTTGCTGTGAGGGAAAGTGACAGGGTGATGAATGCGATCAGGCCGACGAGAAGAAGATGAAAGTTATACCCTGGCACCGACAGCAACGCGTAGCCGCTGGTCGTCAGCAGACAGGTCCACACGAACGCGCTTGAGACAAGCTGGCTGACCGCCGAGCCCGAATCGCGGCTGGCCGCGTAAGGAGTATGCCGAATGCTAGTTGCGCTTTGCATTCGAGGTTTCCCGGATCTTCCGCAACTTGAGAACCAGACTCTCGTCCGTCCGCAGGCCTAACAGGGGTTTAAGGAAGCGCATGATCCGGAGCAGGATACGTTGCCGCAGTGGATATAGAATCGTCTCGCCGAGCAGCTTCTCGTAACCGGGATCCGGCGCGACAAAATGCGGATGGCGCAGCGGAAACTCCAGTGCGCCTGTCGGAATCTCACAGAATCTGGCCGTCATCGTCTTGCGCAGCGAGTTGCCGCCGTGTGTCGAATGCTCGTCGACGCCGATATTCCTGATTTGGTTGACCGCGGGCGATATGCCGAACTGACTGTTGGCTCTTACCGAAAACTGCATTTGCCGGTCCCAGGATGCACGCTTCTCATCGACTTCTAGCAGCCGCTTGGTCTTCCTGATTACATCTATCTCCTGGCGATAGAGCCGGAGGTCGGTGTATGTACTCCGCACTACTTGCTCGGACTCACGGCACAGGAGACGGAGACCACCGTCATACGAAGACAAGAACTTCGCCGACCACGTTGCCCACCCGCACGGGAGCAGATGCCGGGTGAACATGTAGCTATCCGCGCTCGAATTTCGATATTCCTGCAAATAGTTGGTACCGCAAATCCAGAGCACCCGGGAGTCGTCGCGGTATTTGTCCAGCAATTCACGACAGAACCGGAAGAAGGTCGGAGCGGGCAAATTGTCGTCTTCGAGAAAGATTGCCGACTCTTCGCGCTCCAGCACCCACTGTGCGCCCGCGCCAATGTTCTGGTACACGCCGACATTGTGTTCCGGGAAGCGCGTTACGACCTGACAGTCCCAATCGACCTGTGCCACGGCGTAATTCCGAACGGCGGCAACGGCTTCGGCTTCCTGCTCAGACCTCGGCCCGTCTCCCAGCAGATACACTTTGGCAGGCTGCGCTTTGCGAATCTCTGCGAAAATCCTCGCCAGCGTGTCTTTCCGCTTGAATAGAAAAAGCGCAACGGGAATATTCAACGGGCGTTCCATCATTCAGTGCTGCCCCGCGGGTTCGGAGACCAGTCCGAGCGCCCGAAGAAAATCCACGAACGGCGGTGCGTAAGTCTCTTCGCGAAAGGCCATCGAGTGTAAACAGGCATTTCTCATCCCGGCCAATTCAGCATGCGTCAGCGTGAGCGCCTTCCTTATGCCCGCACATTGTGCATCGAAGTCTTTCGGCGCCAACAGAAAGCCGTGCACACCGTCGCTAACGTACTCGCTAATGTCGCCAATATCCGTCACCAACACGGGCACGCCCTGGCGAATACTCTCGGCCACCTTGGTCGGAAACCCCGACAGGGTCTCTCTCTTGACGTCCCTCACAAGAACGGAAAAGTCGGCTACCGCCAGCGCAGCAAACACCTCCTCGCTGGAAACCTGCCCGTGAAAGACCGCGCTGTCTCCCAGCGCCTCGAGCGTCGACGTCAAACTCGGCAAGACGTCTAACAGCTCTCCTTCCCTGAAACCGTAAACGTTGAGCTTGAAGCTGCACCCTTCCGCTTTCAGCCGCCGCAGAATCCGAAGTACGACATCGATTCGATCTTTCAGCGCCCGCACCGAATCTTTCTTCATATCCGGTCTGAACGGCTTGCCCGCATACAGAAGGCGTTTTTCGCGGGACTCCTGTCTGCTTGCCGGCACGGCGTCGACGCTGTCCTCGGCTCCGGCGGTGGGCGGTATGACGATCGTCGTCAACCCATGCCGCTCATAGTAGTCGGCGAGGTAGCGGCTTACGCAAATCACTCCGTCGACCCTGGTATTCGCAAGGCGTTTCTGCAGCAGGTTGTCGGCAAACTTTATTGCATCGAACACCGGGCTGCGTGTCGATACGCTCAGCCAGTCAACGCAGTCCGAAACGATCCTGATTCGGCGCCTGCGGCAAGCGCGAATCAGCAGCAGACAAAAAAGCGAGGCGACCGGACTCCCGTAAAAAATGACGAGCGATACTTCGCGGCCAAAGGGATCCTCGTCGAGAAACGAGCGTACCTGCCTGTAGGCGCTGCCGACGCGCGCCCATCCTTTCAAGCCTTCGGGATAAGGAAGATTCCGGGTTACGACGGCATCGATCGTTACCGCCTCACTCAAGCCGCTTCCGCTCGTCATGTTGCGGCTTACACCGATTGCGGCGGTCTGATAACCGACGCGTTGCAATAGCTTGAGATTTCCGGCTACCCGCTTGCCGGCGGCATTGCCGTCGGGGAACTCGAAATTGCCGACGTAAAGGGCCTTTCGGGCGGAGCGGACTTGCAGACCTGCCGGCCGGCCCCTGACATCGGAATTACGGATAGTCACAGTATTGCGCCGCCCTAGTCTTAACTTTTCCCGACGATACAACCGGGTCTGAGAACGCACGGGTGCCGCCAGGACCGGATCCAAGCCGGTCGCGCGCTCCACAAGCCGCGCATCACTGCGATTCCGGCTCCCGGCCAGTAAGCTGAGCGTCGACTCTGAACAGCACGATAAGGCAACCCAGTAAGCCACCGGCAAAGAAAGAAAGCAATACGACGAGTTTCCGCTGTGGCCGCCAGCGCCTTTCGGGCGCAAAAGGCGGGTCAATGGTCCTGAGCACGTATTCCCTGTTGGCGTTCGCCAGAAGGACAGTCTTGGTCTGCTCTTCGATCAGGCGAAAGAACACTTCCCGCATTTCCGCCAGCGAAGTCAGTTCGATCTGCTGCTCCAGGTAGGCGATCGCCTGCTCCGCCATCTCGACATCCTGCCGGCGAATCTCTTCATTCAGATCCGCGACCAGCCAGTGCAGCCAGTCTCTCGCGACAGATGGCGAGTAGTGCGCGATCGACACGAAAACGAAACCGGTCTGCGTATCTTCGGCAACTGACAAAATATCGATGAAGGCTTCGTACTTTTCCTGTTCGGAGGGCTCGGCAGTCCTTGGCGGACGTGCTTTTCTAACCCACTTTTGCGCGGCCTCGTCGTAGACGTCTTCGTCGAGCACAAGCCCGTCCGACCCTGCGTCCCAGCGGCGCGCCGCCATCAGCGGAACGCTCAGATCACGTTTCGATATGAACGCCGAGATAAACGCTCTGGACTGAAGGACCTGAAGGGCGTATGCCGTCTTGTCACCGCCGCTCGAACCGAGATTAATTCCGGCCAGGGACGCCAGCCCGGCGTATTCAGCGGCAAGCCCCGCCAGCCCCCCGGCCTGATCCTGGTTGACGGGCGACAGTAGCGTGGTGGCTCTGTACACACTCGCTGCAAGCAGGACGTAAGCGACGGCCAGGATAGTCACCAGCGCGGTTACCGCAACAATGAGAAGCTTACCGCGCCAAAGGACCCCTATTACTGCCCGCAAATCCAAAACCAATACCTCGCTGCTGCGCCGAATCCGGCAGCTAGTCGCCGAAGGTCTGGATAGCCGCCACCGCTATCGCGCCCTGATACAGAATCTGCGTGACGCTCGTCCAGAATGTCAGAGGCCGGATTCGGTCGGTCTCCAGCGGCACGACGATCGTGTCGCCAGGCTGAATCACCAGTTTCTGCCCGCTGCCAAGCCAGCGCGAGCGATTCCTCGTGACAACTGCGCCGCTGGCGCGGACTACGTAGATGAGCTTCTTGTCGGCCCTCCTCGTCAGTCCGCCGCTCAGGTCTATGTAGTCGTCCCGCGACAAACCCTGCTGATACAGGTGCGACGTATTCTGCTGTGCTTCCCCGATAACTGTAACAACCTGCGACTTCTGCGGAACCATTAGCCTGTCGCCGTGACGCAGCTCTACGGGAGAGCCGCCGCGTCTCCGGCTACTCTCGACGAGGTGTTCCACGTTCAGAACCAGCCGCCCCACGGGCTGGTAGTTTCTCAACTGTTCGAGCAGCGCCTGTCCGGTCGCAAGAGTCTCGGAACCCGTGGTATCGATAGAGGCCAGACTCTGCGATGCCAGATCCGCCTCGAGGCGGCGGGCCAAAACCTCAACCTGCTCCTGCTCGCGCCGCTTGAGACCCTCCCGGAGAAACACTGCGCCCTCGGGAAACGCAGCCTCGGTCAAACCACCGGCTCGCTCGAGCACGGACTGCAGCGTTTCGCCCCGCCGGATCCTGTATTCGCCGGGAAATGTCACTTCCCCCTCGAGACGAACCGACCAGGTGCTTTCCCATTCGGCTATGCGCGTAATGCTTAAGTGATCGTGCGGCAGCAGCAGTAAATCGGCACCCAACTCGCCGCGAAGCACCCGTTCCAGATTGACGTTGACGACCTCCGCCTGCCTTATGCTGCCGTTGTCCACCGAATACCGCGTGAGCTCCGCGCCCAGCGCGTAGGCCTCCTCCAGCAAAGCGCCGCCGGCACGCAGTAAATCGCTTATGCGCATCCCTGGTTCCAGCGGGTAGACACCCGGTGCACGCACTTTGCCGACCACTTCCACTTTCTGGAACGGCAGTTCAAACGTCGCCTGCCGGGACAACTCGTCCAGCAGCGGCGCCAGAACCCGCTGCCGGTCCTGAGTGGCGTCAAACACGTAAACGGTATCGCGGGACCCGAGCTCGAGGTTCTCGGCGCTCGACGGATTGCGCAAAGCCTCCGCAAAATCCGCTGACAGCACCTGAACGGGTTCGCCCCTTGCTCTTTCCCGGCGAACGATGACGTAGCCGTCGTCAAAACCGGGCTTGAGTTGCATCGGCGACGAAATCAGATCCGCCAGGCGCATGCCGGGAAACCACTGATAGGGACCTGGCCGTTGTACGTGGCCGGTGAGCACCACAGAGTCGCTCAAATCCGGCAGTACTTGCGGCACAAGCACTACGTCGCCGGCACGCACGGGCACTTCGACACCGTTTGGGTTCGACAGATCGACGGCGAGTACGCGCCGTTTGTGATCCTCGGCGATACGCTCGATTCGGGTGCCTTTTCCGAAGGCGTCGGGTGAGAGTCCGCCGGCCAACGCGACCAGATCCTTTGCCGTCGTTCGGCCTTTGGTCTCATAGATTGCAGGGCGCCGAACGGCTCCGCTAACGCCCGCGGTCGGCCCGACGGGCGGAACGAAAACGACATCTCCGGGCTGCAGCCGACGGTCGCCCGAGTTGTCGCCGGCGAGCAACAGGTCGTAAAGATCCAGAGTGCCGACGAGCCGGCCGCCACGCTTGAGCTGCACGTTGCGCAAAGTTCCGACTTTGCTGATACCTCCGCTTTCGTACAGCGCGCTGCTGATCGTCGCAAGCCCGCCTACGACGTATGAACCGGGGCGATTCACATCGCCTAGCACGAAGACGCGGATCGTCCGCAGCGGGCCCATGCTCACGCTAACCTGAGTGCCGATGAGCGTTTCGCGGACACGCTCGTTCAGGTCTCTTCGAAATTCCGAGAACGGGATGCCGGCTACCGTCACTGGTCCGACTTCCGGAAGGTTCAACACACCGTCACGCGACACTTCGTACTCATAGATGCCGTTGACGTTGCCGAACAGCTGCACGCGGACGGAATCGCCCGGGCCGAGTATGTAATCCGGCGGCACGGGCCCGCTCTGCGGCGGCTTCAGGGAACCTTCGGTTGCCGACAGAATATCGTAGCCGAACGGCTGCAGCGCTGCCTGACCGGTGGGCTCCGTATCCAGCAGGCGCACCTCGATCTCGAAGAACTCGAGCAGCTGCACGGCACTCAGCCGCCTCTCGATGTCGGACTCCGGCAAGCCGAGCAAGGGAATCTCTTCCAGACCTGCGAGCGTCATGACGCCGTTGCTGTCGAGTTCGAAAACGTTGCTGCCTTGCAGCCCCGAGAGCAAGGGATCGTTTCTGACGGTAGCAAGCTGCCCCGCTGTCAGATCGTCTCGCGGCGTCAACGTCAACACGATATTGCTGCCGGCCTCGGCCCGCGGCTCCTCGTCGATCTCCGGCAACGGTTCGAGAGGAAGGTCGGTAGCCTCCGGTTCAGCCATGTCGCGAATGCTGGGCTGATCGCTATCGCCCTGCTCGCGTTCGGCGTTGAACTCCCGTAAGGCGTCCATTGCCTGCTGCCGCTGAGCGGGCGGCAGTGAATTGAGCATTTGCCGCTGTTGCGGGGTCAACTGTATGGCCTGGGCCGAAGCCAGCGCCGGTACCGCAAGACACAGGAAACACGTCAGCGCGACGACAAGAGAGCGCTGTGTCATCGGGATTGCCATTGCACGAAGAAGCTCATGTCAGTCGTGCTGACACCGCTCAGCTTGTCGTCGATTTCTGTGTAGCCCACGGCGGCCCTGAAACGGCCGAAGGCCGTATGGCGCTCGTGAGAAACCTGAACATCCGTGAGGTCCCGGGCAGTCGGCGAGACCGTATGATTCGGCTGCGGAGCGCCCTCCCGATTCAGTTCCATATGGCGAAGTGAGATGTTCCAGATATGACCGGCGGATTGTACCAGCGTTGAACCGATTGAGTAGGACAATCCGTCCCCGTCCATGCCATGGCCGATCGACTTGCCGTTATAGCGGTAGCCATCGCTGTAAATCGGATGCTCGTACGCACAATTCCGCTTCGCATTGGAAAATCCGAAACCGCCTTCACGGCAGGTCGTATCGGCGATTTCGACGTGGGTACGATGGCTCAGATTGCCGATCTTGCCATGCAACTCCAGCCCGGCCAGACGCTGCCATAGACCAATCGCGCCACCCCCTCCTCTGCCATCTTCGCCAATCCACTGCATGTAGGCGACGACGGGGATACCCTTCGGCAGCGCCCAGCGAATGTCTAAACCGCCCAGCTGATTGCCCGGCTCGTCTTCCAAATCCACGTTGACGCCGCGATTGTCGCGGCCAACCAGCAGATCGCCAAACGTGCTTAGACTGCAAGGCCTGTCGTCACCGCACCACTGGGCGCTCCGGGAGAGACCGATCTCCAGCCCCGGCAAAGGCCTGATACTGCCCCGGATACCGAACAGGAGCGCGTCGTTGACCGCCCGGTCGTCGTCCAATTGCTGCATGAACGTGGTCAGCGTCCAGGGCCCCATCCAGGACAACCACGCGGTCGCGAACGGGGTACTGTTATTGCGCTGCAGCGTGATTCCGGGAGCGGGCCGGTGGTTGCTTCCGAGTATTAGACTTCCGTCTCTGCCAGGCCCCCACCAGCGCTCTTGCCAGCCGGCCGTCAGCATCCAGTTGCCGAGCGCCATGCCGACGAACGTGCCATCCGGCCGAACTTCGTCGCCGTCGAACGGATCGTCGACCAGAGTACCCTGGAAATTCAGCGTAAAACGCTTACCTGTCCACGAAAACTTCGCCGCGATCTCGCGTTCGTCTCTCGGTGTATTCTCGAAGCTCCGGACAAACCTCGGATTCTCACCTAGCGACACTTGCACGTCGACCGTCAGAAAATCGGCCTCCAATTCGTCTCGCGACTGTCTGTAGAGGCGTTCGTAAGCGGCATATTCCCTGGCGCTGAGCGCGTCCTTGTCGGCAGACCTCAACGCCGTTTGGATCTCGCCCCAGGCAATCGGCCAGGCCGTGCTTGTGATGTCGATAGCACGAGTGTCGTTCAGAAGATCAATATCGTGACGGATCCGCAGATCGCCGGGCGCGCTCAGAACCTCGCCGATCGCGGAGAGAGGAAACACAAGGAGCAGGAGAACGGTCCAGCGGGTGGCCGAGACAGGCGGCATTCCGATTCCGGGTAGAGTGGCAGACGGCGGAATGATACCAGCCGGGCACACAAAGTTAAGCGTGATCGCTGCGGGAAGGAGCGGACGCCAAAAAACCTCCCGTCCGCCCGCGCGCTCTCCGCGCGTACGTCCGGGTGCAGATCTAGCTGAACAAGGTATCCGGCTCGTTCAGCAGCACGTCCACGATCGCATTCGCCGAACGCCCGTCGCCATAGGGCGACACTGCCTGCCCGGTGTGGCCAATCGATGCTTCGGCCGCTGCGACGATGGCCGCACTCGATACCGGGGGACAAACGCGGTTCCAACCGCTGTCCACGAGCTCGGTCCACTCCGTCTCGTCGCGAACCGTCACGCACGGAACGCCCTGAAAGAACGCCTCCTTCTGCACTCCGCCCGAGTCGGTCAGCACCA